>NZ_DATFAI010000025.1:0-249901 GCF_035254685.1 Noviherbaspirillum sp.
CACCTCCGGGAAGGCATTTTCTTCGGGGCAGAACACTTCATCCATCACGATCTCGCCTGTGATCGATGCGCGCAGGCCCACCTTGCCGTGGATCGCCGGTGCGGATAATCCCTTCCAGCCTTTTTCCAGCACGAAGCCGCGGATCGCTCCTTCGTCATCCTTGGCCCACACCACGAACACGTCGGCGATCGGGGAATTGGAAATCCACATCTTGCTGCCGCTCAGGCTGTAGCCGCCCGCCACTTTCTTCGCGCGGGTGACCATCGAGCCGGGGTCGGAGCCGTGGTTGGGCTCGGTCAGGCCGAAGCAGCCGATCCATTCGCCGGTGGCGAGCTTCGGAAGATACTTCTGCTTCGTCTGTTCATTGCCGAATTCAAAGATCGGCACCATGACCAGCGAGGACTGCACGCTCATCATCGAGCGGTAGCCGGAATCGACGCGCTCGACTTCGCGCGCGATCAGGCCGTAGCTGACATAGTTCAGGCCGGGGCCGCCGTACTGTTCGGGAATGGTGGGGCCGAGCAGGCCGAGCGCGCCCATTTCACGGAAGATGGCAGGGTCGGTCTTTTCATGGCGGAATGCTTCGAGCACGCGCGGCTGCAATCTTTCCTGGCAGTAGGCGTTGGCGGCATCGCGCACCATGCGCTCGTCGTCGGTGAGTTGCTGGTCCAGCAGCAAGGGATCGTCCCATTGGAATTGCGCTTTGTGCTTCATGGATGTGTCTCCGGTTTCAGATTCGTTCGAGGACGACGGCCAGTCCCTGGCCAACGCCGATGCACAGGCTGACGACGGCATAGCGGCCGTTGCGGCGCGCAAGTTCGCGGCTTGCAGTCAGCGCGAGGCGCGCGCCGGATGCGCCGAGCGGGTGGCCGAGGGCGATCGCGCCGCCATTCGGATTCACGCGCGAGTCGGTGCCCGAGACGCCAAGCAGCTTGAGGCAGCTCAGCACCTGGCTGGCGAAGGCTTCGTTGATTTCGATGATGTCCATGTCGGTCAGCGACAGGTTGGCGCGTGCGAGTGCCTTGCGGATCGCATCGACCGGGCCGATGCCCATGATGCGCGGCTCGACACCGGCAGCGGCTGCCGACAGGATGCGCACGATCGGTGCCTTGCCAGCCTTCTCGCCGGCAGCGCGGCTGCCGATAAGCAGCGCGGCGGCGCCGTCGTTGATGCCGGAAGCATTTCCCGCGGTGACCACGCCGCCTTCGAACAAGGGCTTGAGCTTTTCGAGCGTTGCCATGGTGGTTTCGGGACGCGGATGCTCGTCCTTGTCGACCAGCACCGGCGGCGTCTTGCGCCCGGTCGGCACGCTGATCGCATGGATCTCGCCGGCGAAGAAGCCGTCCTGCAACGCTGCGTAATATTTCATCTGCGATGCGAGCGCGAATGTGTCTGCTTCTTCGCGGCTGATGCCGAACTGCTTTGCGACGTTGTCGCCGGTCTGGGGCATGGTGTCGGCGCCATACTCCTTCGTCACTTTCGGATTGGGAAAGCGCGCGCCGATGGTGGAATCGAATACCTTGAAGTCGCGGCCGAACGCGGCTTCCGACTTGGCCACCACGAAGGGTGCGCGGCTCATGCTTTCGACGCCGCCTGCGAGATAAAGATCGCCTTCGCCGCAGGTGATCGCACGCGCCGCATCCGCGATGGCTGCGAGGCCGCTCGCGCACAGGCGGTTGACCGTCTGGCCCGGCACCGTGTACGGCAATCCGGCGGCAAGCAGCGCGTTGCGTGCGACGTTGCGTGCATCCTCGCCCGCCTGGTTGGTATCGCCGAGAATCACATCCTCGATCTCTTCCGCCTTCCACGGATTGCGCGCGACGAGGGCGCGCATGACTTCCGCGACGAGGTCATCGGGGCGCACCGGGGCCAGCGCACCGGCATGGCGCCCGAAGGGGGAACGCAAGCCGTCGTAAATATAGGCGTCGAGCATGAATCAGATCTCCTTGTGAAGTAGGGACAGGCCGAGCAATGCGCGGCGCTGCAGCCAGGGGCTGGGGCGGTAGCGCGGATCGCCGGTTTGTTGTGCGAGGTTGTTGAGAATGGCGAGAACGATGTTCGGGCCGAGCGCATCGCCCCAGGCAAGCGGACCGAGTGGGTAGCCCAGCCCCAGCGTGACGGCGCGGTCGATGTCGGCCGGCTCGGCGATCTCCTGCTGCGCGATTTCGCAGGCGATGTTGATGATGTGCGTGACCACGCGCTGTGTGACCAGCCCCGCGCTGTCGCGGATGACACTGACCGGAATGCCGGTGGCGCCGAACACGCCGCAGGCCATCGCGAGATAGTCGGCCGTCGTGGCCGGCGTGGTCATCACTACGCGGCGACGGCTTGCGTCGAACAGGCTTTCGATCGCCACGGTGCGACGCCCGTCGAGGTTTTCGCGCACGCAGCAGGTGGTCGCATCCTCGCCCAACGGCGTGACGATGCACAGCGCGCTATCACTCGGGCGCGCCGAGGTTTCAATCGGGATGCCGGCAGCGACGATGAGCGATGCAATCCGCTCGGCCAGCTCTGGGCGCTCGCGGCTGAGCCAGACCGTGGAGGGCAGTTGCGTCGCATGCACTGGTTCGGGAATCGCTTCTTTCTTGCCGTCGGCGCCATAACGGTAGAAGCCGTGACCGGTCTTGCGGCCGAGTGCACCGGCGGTGAGCATCTGCCGAGTATTCACCTGCGGGCGGAAACGCGGCTCTTCGTAATACTGGTGGTAGATCGATTCCATCACCGGGTGCGACACGTCCAGCCCGGTCAGGTCCAGTAACTCGCACGGACCGAGGCGGAAACCGGCGGTGTCGCGCAAGATGTTGTCCAGCACCGGTACCGAGGCGATGCCTTCGGCCAGCACGCGCAGGCCTTCCGTGCCGTAGCCGCGCCCCGCGTGGTTGACGATGAAGCCCGGCGTGTCCTTGGCGCGCACGGCGTTGTGGCCCCAATGGCGGCCGAGCGCCAGCAGGTAATCGGCGACTTCCGGCGTCGTCAGGAAACCGCCGATGACTTCGACGATCTTCATCAGCGGCACCGGATTGAAGAAATGGAAGCCGACCACACGTTCCGGATGCCGGAGCCCCGCGGCGATGGCGGTGACCGGAAGCGAAGAGGTATTGGTCGCCAGGATCGTATCCGGGCCGGCAATGTCTTCCAGCGAAGTGAACAGGGCTTTCTTGACGGCGAGGTCTTCGACGATCGCCTCGACGATCACATGGCAGCCGGCCAAATCCTGCAATTGCGCGCCGACCTGAAGGCGGTCGGCGGCTGCATCGGCGGCGGCCTTGTCCAGCTTGCCTTTTTCCACCAGCTTGCCGAAGGTCGCGAGCAATTCCTGGCGCGCTGCAGCCGCCGCGCCTTCCCGGCTGTCGTTCAGGTGCACCTGCGCGCCGGCCAGCGCAGCAATCTGTGCAATGCCTCGCCCCATGACGCCGCATCCGACCAGGCCGACCACCACGTCCCGGGAATTTGGCGGTGGAAGAAAGCTGTTCTGCATGCGCGGCTCCTGACGGGTTGGAAAATTTCTGAAATTTCTACAGTTCTGCAATGCAGAAGAGAAGGCATTAAAACGGAACTCTATTGCTTTTTCGGCGGCGCTGTCAAGAATTCATTTGTTATTGAGGGCAAATGCCGGAAGATGATGGAAAGATAGCTGCAAGCTAGCGCTATCCTGTCGTTTGCCTGTTTGATAACAGTACTGCTATGCAGAACTCAATTCTGCAAAAACCGTTGCAATTCCGTTTTGAATATGCCAGTATCTGCACCCTGAATTTGGAAACATTTCTGGCGGGTCCGGATCCTGCGAAGCCACGCTTTGCCTGCTTTCGGCTCTGACCTTTTGCAACAAAGGAGACGGGATGACCCAAGCAGTGCCATCGGCTGCCGCGCCGCGCCGCATTCATGAAGCATTTGCGTCCTGGACGGAAACCTGCGCCGACAAGGCCGCGCTGGTCGATGACATGTGCTCCGTGACCTACGACGCCCTCGGCGGTGTGGTCGAGGCGGTCGCGCAATCCATGCGGGATGCCGGCATCCGTGCCGGCGACCGCGTCCTGCTGGTCGGTGAAAACTGCGTCGCGCTCTCCATCTGCATCCTTGCCGTCAGTCGCCTCGACGCCTGGTCGGCCTCGGTCAATGCGCGCCTTTCCGCGCGCGAGATTGACAATTTCCTGTCCCATTCCGGCGCACGCCGCACCCTGTATTTCAGCGAGATCTCGCCGCAGGCGAAGGCGCACGGCGAGCAGCGCGGCGCGCAGGCTGTTGATTGGCCGGTGATCGGCGAGTTGCTGCTCGGCACGCTGAATGAAGACACGGTCCCCGAGCCGGTCGAACAGGATGCGGCGCAGCAGGTCGCGGCCATGGTCTACACCTCCGGGACGACCGGCGCGCCGAAAGCCGTGATGCTGACGCACGCGAACCTGCTGTTCGTCGGCGCCAACAGCTGCCGGATGCGCCGCATCACGCCAAGCGACGTGGTCTATGGCGTATTGCCCTTGTCGCACGTGTATGGACTGTCTTCGCTGCTGGTCGCCGCCTTGCTGGGTGGCGCCACATTGCGACTGGTCGCGCGCTACCAGCCCGAAGCGCTGGCGCATGCGCTGGCGGAGCAGGGCATTACAGTGATGCACGGCGCGCCCGCGATGTACGCCAAGCTGCTGGAATGGAGCGAAAAGAGCGGCACGCCCTTGCGCGCGCCGCAATTGCGCGTGGCGCAGTCCGGTGGCGCGCCGCTCACCATGCCGCTCAAGCAAGGCTTCGAAAAGACATTCGGCATTACCCTGCATAACGGTTACGGCATGACTGAGGCATCGCCCTCGATCTGCCAGACGCGCATGGACGCGCCGCGCACCGACTGCTCGGTCGGGCAGCCGATTCCCGGCATCGAAATTCAATTGCATGGCGCCGAACAAAGCGAGGAAGGCGTCGGCGAATTGTGGGTGCGCGGGCCGAACGTGATGAAGGGTTACTACCGCGCGCCGGAACTGACCGCACAGGCCGTCAGCGAAGATGGCTGGCTACGCACCGGCGACCTCGCGCGGCGCGACGCCGACGGCGCGATCACCATCGCCGGTCGCAGCAAGGAATTGATCATCCGCTCCGGCTTCAACGTCTATCCGGTCGAAGTCGAGCAGGTTCTCAATGCGTATCCCGACGTCGTGCAGTCCGCCGTGGTCGGACGCGAGGTCGAAGGCAATGAAGAGGTAGTCGCCTTCGTCGAAGTGTCGCAAGCGGCGTCATTCGCGCTCGATGTCTTGCGCGCGCACCTGAAAGCCAATTTGTCCCCTTACAAGATTCCTTCAGAAATCGTCGTTCTCGACCACTTGCCGGCTGCTGCGACCGGCAAGATTCTGAAGAAAGAACTGCAGCGACTCGCTGCGCAGCGCCCGCTGGCCGGGCAGCAGCAAACCTGAACCAAGCGTTTTTCATACGAGAGGAAGAGACATGAAATTTCAACTAAGCAGTGTCGCGAAGCTGGGTGTTGCCCTGAGCGTCGCCTTGACCGTCGCCGCCAGCGCTGACGAAATCAAGGTCGGCGCGCACATGCCGCTGACCGGCACGCTGGCGCGCTCGGGTGCCGGCTTCAATGAAGGCATCCAGGCCGCGGTCGAGATGTTCAACAAATCCAACGGCAAGCACACCATCAAGATGGTCACCATCGACGATGAATCGGCGCCGGCGAAGGCGGTGGCTGCCGTCGAGAAGCTGGCTTCCGAAGGTGTGGTCGCGGTGATCGGCGGCTATGGTTCCAACATCATCGGCCCGGCCTCCGATGCGACCAATCGTCACAACCTGACCTACATCACGGCCGGCGGCGTGAGCGACGACCTGACCAAGCGCGGCTACAAGACCTTCTTCCGCATCAACAATACGCGCGGCTACGAGATCGCGATCGAGAACCTTCTGCAGGAAATGAAGGCGAAATCGATTTCCATCGTGTACTCCACGAAGGAAGCGACGACCGACCTCGCCAAGAGCATCGAGAAGGATCTCGGCGGCAAGGGCTTCAAGGTCACCACGCATGCCTTCGATCCGGCCATCACCGACTTCAAGCCGATCATCAACAAGATCAAGCTGCAGGACAAGTCGGACGTGCTGCTGATGAGCGGCTACGAGAACGACTACGTCGGCATCATCCGCGCCGCCAAGGTCCTGAAACCGCCGGTCAAGTCGGTGGTCGGCGTGTGGTCGCTCGCCACCTCGAAGATGGCCTCCGACTTCCCGGACCTGATGCCCAACGTGATCGGTACCGCACTGCTGCCGTACCCGGTGGAGTACAAGACGCCGGAAGGCAAGCAGTTTGCCGATACCTACAAGAAGATGTTCAACAAGGACGTCGATTACCTCGCGCAGTTTGGCTACGTGAAGGCCTCCCTGCTGTTTGAAGCCATCGCCCGCGCAGCGGACAACGGCACGCTGAAGAAGGGCGGCCTGTCCGATGAACTGCGCAAGACCAATCGCGAGACGCTGATCGGCAAGGTGACCTTCAATGCCGCTGGCGACAATCCCAACTTCCAGCATCGCATGGGCCAGCACCAGAACGGCAAGATCGTGATCGTCTCGCCGTCCTACCAGGCGACCGGTCCGCTGAAGTATCCGGCAGTACCGTGGTAATGCGTGGATTGGACGTCTGACGACGTCCGACCCCCACAGTACAGCTCCTTCCCCCTTTGAGGGGGAAGGTTGGGATGGGGGTAGGGTGGTAGTACTTCGTATGTCGACGGTTCAACCACTCTACCTCCCCCCTACGCCGGGCGCCCCTAACCCTCCCCCTGCAAGCGGGAGGGGATGCACCTGCGGAAATGCAAGCAAATGAGATCCTGATCCGTTCGCCTGCCGCTCCCACTCCGGACCCCATCCGTTTCCCGAACAAGCCATGTCCGAACTCATCCTGCAATCCCTTTACTCCGGCATGCTGGTCGGCGGCGTCTACGCGCTCATTGCGCTGGGACTGACGCTCGCCTTCGGCACCATGCGCATCATCAACCTCGCGCATGGCGAGCTGGTCCTGCTGGCCGCCTATATCGCCTATACGGTGGAGAGCCGCTTCGGCGTCAATCCGATGCTGTCGTTGCCGATAGCGCTGGTCGTCGTCTGCGCCTGCTCCGCCATCGTTTACTTCCTCGTCTCGCGCATCAAGCGCAACCGGGAACTCAATTCGCTGATGCTGACCTTTGCGCTCGGCATGATCCTCACCAACGCAGTGCTGCTGTTCTGGAAGAGCGACATCCGCTCCACCGCGAACGCAACGCTGCAGGACGCGGTGCAGATCGGCAGCGTCTACAGCATGTTGAGCGAACTGCTGTTCTTCGCCGTGAGCATCGGCGTGGCCGTCGTGCTCGGCTGGTGGCTGTCGCGCAGCTGGTACGGCCGTGCGGTGCGTGCGGTATCGTCGAACCGTGATGCAGCCAAGCTGATGGGCATCAATCCGGCCAAGGTCGAATTGGCGTCCTTCCTCGTGGCCGGCGTGCTGGCCACGATTGCCGGCATCGCCATCTTTTCCAGCAGCGTGATCTCGCCGCCGCTCGGACATTCGCTGACGGTCAAAGCCTTCATCATCACGGTGCTGGCCGGCGTCGGCTCGGTGCCGGGCGTGGTGCTGGCGGCCTTCCTGCTCGGCATTACCGAAGCGATGACGGTCACGCTGCTCAGCTCCGCCTTGCAGGAAATGGCAGGCATGCTGCTGTTCCTGATTGTGCTGTTCATCCTGCCCAACGGCCTGTTCGGCGCCAGGAAGCGCCGGGGATAAGACCATGAAAAAATACTCCTGGGCGGCCATCGCTCTTCTCTATCTCGTCGTGCCCTTCTTCCTGAAGGACAACAGTTACATCCTCAGCCTGACGGTGTCCTCGCTGATCGTGGCCGGCATCGCCGTGCCCTGGGCGCTGCTCGGCAACCTCGGCGGCATGGTCAGTTTCGGCCACGCGGCCTTCTTCGGCCTCGGCGCCTATGCATCGGCATTGCTGAGCATGAAGGTCGGCCTGCCAGTACTGCTGGCAATCCCGGCGGGCGGCCTGTTCGCCTGCATCGCCTCGCTGGCGATGCTGCCGGCGCTGCGCCTGTCCGGCCCGTACTTTGCGCTGGCCATCCTGGCCTATGCCCACATCTTCAAGATCCTCGCCACCGAAATGAGTTCGGTCACCGGCGGCTCCGCGGGCATCTCGTCGATCCCCGGCCTGCCGGACCTGGTGAAGGCAGATTTCGTCTCCGGACTCGGGCCATACTTTCTTGGCCTCTCCATCGTGCTGCTGTTCTGCGTGATCTATGCGTGGGTGCGGCGCAGCCATTACGGCATCGCCTTGCGTGCCATGCATGAAAGCGAGGACGCCACCCGCGTGGTAGGCGTCAACAGCGTGCTGCTGAAGTCCTGGATGCTGCTGCTGTCGGCCTTCATGACCGGCACCATCGGTGCCTTCAACGCGCACGTCATCAACTTCCTCGAACCCGATTACGCGTTCAACAGTTCCTGGAGCGTGCTGCCCATCGTCGCCGCGATCTTCGGCGGCTACCGTACCATCACCGGCCCGATGGTCGGCGCGATCGTGATCTACCTGGTCGACCAGCTGATCTTCAAGGAAGTGCTGTCCTCCGGCCACCAGATCGTGCTCGGCGTCGTGCTTGCCGCCATGATCCTCTTTGCGCCGGACGGCTTGCTCTCGCTCTTCAGGAAACGCAACGCAGGAGGCCAGCATGCTTAAGCTTGACCGCATCACGATCCAGTTCGGCGGCCTCACCGCGCTGAAGGACGTGAGTTTCTCCATGGGTGCGGACCAGGTGGTCGGCCTCGTCGGCCCGAACGGCGCCGGCAAGACCACCTTGTTCAACGCGATTTCCGGCCTGGTCAGGCCGACTGCGGGCAGCGTGTCCTTCGACGGCATCGACATCACTCGCCAGCCGCTGCACATGCGTGCGCGCGTCGGTATTGGCCGCACCTTCCAGATTCCGCAGCCCATGCACGAGCTGACCGTGCGCGAAAACCTGATCGTTGCGCAGCGCTTT
The DNA here is from genome assembly GCF_035254685.1 of Noviherbaspirillum sp. GTDB lineage: Bacteria > Pseudomonadota > Gammaproteobacteria > Burkholderiales > Burkholderiaceae_D > Noviherbaspirillum. The sequence continues at coordinate 8,980 of NZ_DATFAI010000025.1, forward strand.
GGCAATGGCAAGGTCGATCACAAGCGCATTGAAGAGATCCTCGCATTCATGGACCTGACGGCGAAGGCGGAAAGCGACGCCGCCACTAGCCTCGCGCTGCAGGAACTCAAGCGCCTCGAAGTTGCGAAGGCACTTGCGACCGAGCCGAAGCTGCTGCTGCTCGACGAAGTGCTGGCCGGCCTGGAGACCAACGGCAAGCGCTATTTCACCGCCAAGCTGGAAGACATGCACAAGAAGTTTGGGATTGGCATCCTGATCATCGAGCACGATATTGAAACCGTCTCCACATTATGCGACCGCGTGGTGGTGCTGAATTTCGGCAAGGTGATCGCCGACGGCGTGCCGGACGCCGTGTTCCGCGACCCCGAAGTCATCAAGAGTTACACAGGAGAGGCCCATGCTTGAGATCCGCAAGCTGCGCGCCGGCTATGGCGCCATCAATGTGCTGTGGGACGTGGATCTGTCCTTCGCCGAGAAGCAACTGACGACCATCGTCGGCCCCAACGGCGCCGGCAAGTCGACCTTGCTGAAGACCATCATGGGCCTGGTGCCGCCGAGCCAGGGCGAGATCACGCTGCGCGGCCAGTCGCTGGCGCAATACCGCACCTGGGACATGGCGGAGCAGGGCGTCGTGCTGGTGCCGGAAGGCCGTCTCGTTTTCCGCGACATGAGTGTCGAGGAAAACCTGATCATGGGTGCGTTTCCAAAACAGAAACGCGGTGCGATGACACGCAACATCGAGCGCGCTTACGAACTCTTTCCGCGCCTGAAGGAGCGCCGCAAACAGCTCGCCGGCTCGCTTTCCGGCGGCGAAGCGCAGATGGTGGCGATGGCGCGCGGCATGATGGCCGAGCCGCGTGTGCTCCTGATCGACGAACCCTCGCTCGGGCTGGCGCCGGTGATCGTGCAGGAAATTTTCAACATCCTGCGCAAGCTCAAGAACGAGGGCGTGACCATCGTGCTGGTCGAGCAGAATACGCACATGGCGCTGTCGGTGGCCGAGCGTGTCTACATGATGCGCAGCGGCAGGGTCGTGATGGACAAGCCGGCGGCCGAGGTGGACGTGACAAAGTTGCATGACCTGTACTTTGCGCTCGAAGGCTAGGATAATGCCGCTGCACCCCCACAACGAGCCGTTCGCCCCGGAATGGGACGAAGCCGCCCTGGAAAGCCTGAACGCCATGATGGACCACGCAAGCGAAAACCGCGCGCCCGAAGCGAAGAAATCCAACGTGAAGGAGGATCGTCACTTCGTCACGGCACTCGCACGCGGGCTGGATGTGCTGTCGTCGTTCCGTTCCGGCGAGAAGCTGCTGGGTAACCAGGAACTGGCGGAGCGCACGAAGCTGCCGAAATCCACCGTGTCGCGCCTGACCTATACACTCACCAAGCTCGGCTACCTGCAGTATGTCGACGAAGTCGGAAAGTACCGCCTAGGCACGGCCAGCCTCGCGCTCGGCAGCGCGATGCTGTCCAAGCTCGACATCCGCCAGTTCGCGCGTCCCTACATGCAGGAGCTGGCCGATTTCTCGCATTCCACCGTGTCGATGGGCATGCGCGACCGGCTCAGCATGATCTACGTGGAAAACTGCCGCAGCCAGGCGGCGCTGACGCTGCGCCTTGATGTCGGCGCGCGCATTCCGATCGCGCTCACCGCAATGGGCCGCGCTTACCTCGCCGAAACAACCAGCGCCGAGCGCAACGAGATCCTGGAGCGGGTGCGCGAATATGACGAAACCAAATGGCCGGCCATCCGCGACGGCGTGATGCGGTCACTGGAAGAGTACAAGACCATCGGCTGCTGCACCTCGTTCGGCGACTGGCAGCCGGACGTGAACGCCATCGCGGTCGCCTTCCGCCCCGCCAACGGATCATCCATCCTCAGCATCAACTGCGGCGGCCCTGTCTACACGATCTCCCGCGAATTCCTGCTCGACGAAGTCAAGCCGCGCCTGCTGGAACTCGTCGATCGCCTCAAGCGCGCCTAAACATCCTCAATCACTCTGAAGCGCCCTGAAGCGGGGCGAATCCTGTCGATCACCATCGCCGAATATTTGTCGGAACTCCGGCCAATATTCGGTTTTTTGTCTTGCCTTACCGCTGGTACATTGCGCACACGTACGAATTTTTTCCGATGCTGGACTACGACGGCATCGGGACCGCGGGAGGGAGATCATGGATTTTCGCAGCTTGCGTATCGGCACACGGCTTGCCATTGGCTTTGGCATCATCCTCGCGATGCTGATCATGGTGCTCGCTGCCGACAACATGGTCAGTACCCGCAACCGCGAGGCGATGATCGCCGGCCTTGAAGTCAGCAATGCCAAGAGCAGCCTGGCGGGCGCCATCAAGAGTGCCTTGCTGGAAGGCGGCATTGCCATGCGCAACATCGGCCTGCAGACCGACATCGACGCGATGAAGCGCGAAGAGCAAAAGGTCAAGGCCCTGCGCCAGCGATTCGCGGAAGCGCGCGACAAGCTGGCCGCGCTCGGCCTGACGGAGACGGAAAAGAAACTGCTCGCCGACGTCACCCATCTCGAGCAGCAAACCGAAGCGCCGTTCACGGAATCAATCCGCCTGATCGGCGCCTTCAACAGCGAAGAGGCGATCAAGCTGATCTCCAGCAAGATCGATCCGCTCAACCAGCAGGCGCTGGCAGACATCAACCGCCTGGTCGATATCCAGCAGGCGGCCGCGCACCAGGTGCTGGATGCGACCGTGGCATCAGGCAGGCAGTTGATGAATGTGCTGTTTGCCATGGGTGCCGTCGCGCTGGTCGCCGGCGGCCTTCTTGCCTGGGCAACGACACGCAGCATCATTTCGCCGTTGCGCGATGCCGTGCAGGTGGCGCGTCGCGTCGCGGCTGGAGAACTGGCGTCGCAGGTCGCGGTGTCCGGCAAGGATGAGGTCGGCGAACTGCTGCAAGCGCTGCGCGAGATGAACGGTAGCCTGCACAGGATCGTGCGCGATGTGCGTCTTAGTACCGATTCGATTGCCGTCGCGTCGCGCGAAATCGCCACCGGCAATGCCGATCTTTCCTCGCGCACCGAAATGCAGGCGAGCGCCTTGCAGGAGACAGCCGGATCGATGACGCAGCTAACTGCGATCGTGCGCCAGAATGCGTCGAATGCAAAGGAAGCGAACCGCCTCGTGGTGTCGGCTTCCGATGTGGCCGTCAAGGGCGGGCAGGTCGTCGGTGAAGTGGTCGGCACGATGGGTTCGATCAAGAACAGCTCGCGCAAGATCGTCGACATCATCAGCGTGATCGACAGCATTGCTTTCCAGACCAACATCCTTGCGCTCAATGCGGCCGTCGAAGCCGCGCGTGCCGGTGAACAGGGGCGCGGCTTCGCGGTGGTGGCATCGGAAGTGCGCGGCCTGGCGCAGCGCTCGGCTGCGGCCGCAAGGGAAATCAAGGAACTGATCAACGATTCGGTCGAGAAAGTCGAAGCCGGTGGCAACCTGGTCGACCAGGCTGGCAGGACCATGGATGACATCGTCCAGTCCGTGATGCATGTCGCGAGCATCATGCGCGAGATCGCGGCGGCCAGTGAGGAGCAGAGCGCCGACATCGAGGAAGTGAATCGCTCGATCGCGCACATGGATGAAATGACGCAGCAGAACGCCGCGCTGGTCGAGCAGGCCGCCGCCGCTGCGCAGAGCATGCAAGACCAGGCCGGCACGCTCGGCACGGCCGTGGCGGCATTCAAGATGGACGGCGTGCAGACAAACTGCACAGTCGCGACGTCCTCCTTCACGCGGCTCGCGGGCCAGGTACCGTCCGTTATTCGCCGGGATATCAACGCGCTACGGCAGCAGATCGCGCAACGATAGCCGGGGCAGCACAGCGCCTTCATGACGCGCGCCATGAGGCCGCTCCTGCACCTCGTGCCTCCCTCTGCTGCAGCGGGCCTCCATGTTCCGCATCGCCCCCTTCACATTCCTGTCATTTTTCGCAGGCATGCTCACGCTGAATTCCAGCACTCGCGATTTCCTGATGCCGGTTTGAATCTTGTTATAGTGCGCTCTTGCAGGTGCCGTTTTCGTGCGCCATTTTCGTGTGCTCGTACGACCGTTCGTACTTTTTACGGCATCTTCGCTCTTGAGTCAGATCAAATGGCATCGCAGGATCGAACGTTATGATAGAAAGCTAATTTTTTTCAGTTAGAGTCCTGGTTACCCGCGGGTGACACCCGGTCAACACACCACGCAATGCTTGTCTTCACCTTCTTCGTTGCCTTCTAGGGAGTTTGAAATGAATGATGTAGTCATCGTCGCTGCAGGCCGTACCGCCGTCGGAAAATTCGGCGGGACCTTGGGCAAGATTGCCGCTGCCGATCTCGGCGCGCATGTGATCAAGAACCTGCTCGCCAAAACCGGCATTGCGCCTGACCAGGTGAGCGAGGTGATCATGGGCCAGGTCCTGACCGCCGGTGTCGGACAGAATCCTGCACGACAGGCGGTGATCCGTGCCGGCCTGCCGGACATGGTCCCCGGAATGACGATCAACATGGTGTGCGGCAGCGGGCTGCGCGCGACCCATCTCGCCGCCCAGGCGATCAAGGCCGGCGATGCAGAGATCGTGATCGCGGGCGGCCAGGAAAACATGAGCGCATCGCCGCATGTGCTGAACGGTTCGCGCGATGGCTTCCGTATGGGCGACGCCAAGCTGGTCGATACGATGATCGTTGATGGCCTGTGGGACGTTTACAACCAGTACCACATGGGCGTGACCGCCGAGAACGTCGCGAAGAAGTTCGGCATCTCGCGCCAGGAACAGGACGAGTTCGCCACCGCTTCACAGAACAAGGCGGAAGCTGGGCAGAAGGCGGGCAAGTTCAAGGATGAGATCATCCCGCTGGAGATTCCTTCGAAGAAGGGCACGGTCATCTTCGACACTGACGAGTTCATCAAGCCGGGCGTCACGCTCGAATCGCTGGCCAGCCTGCGTCCCGCGTTTGCCAAGGACGGCACCGTCACCGCCGGCAATGCCTCCGGCATCAACGACGGCGCCGCTGCAGTGATCATGATGTCGGCGAAGAAGGCCGACCAGCTCGGTCTTAAACCGCTGGCGCGCATCAAGGCTTATTCCTCGGCAGGCGTCGATCCGAGCATCATGGGCATGGGGCCGGTTCCCGCAAGCCAGCTTTGCCTGAAGAAGGCCGGCTGGACGCACAATGACCTGGACCTCATGGAAATCAACGAAGCCTTCGCCGCGCAGGCGATCGGCGTCAACAGGGAGATGGGCTGGGATACCAGCAAGATCAACGTGAACGGTGGTGCCATCGCGATCGGCCATCCGATCGGTGCATCGGGCTGCCGCATCCTGGTCACCCTGCTGCATGAAATGATCCGCCGCGACGCCAAGCGCGGGCTGGCCAGCCTGTGCATCGGCGGTGGCATGGGGGTTGCATTGGCTGTCGAGCGGTAATCAGCGCACGTAGGCAGCGCATGTAGGCAGATTAAGCAGGGCTGGGCAACAAGGGGAAATTGGCACGGATCTGGTGCGTCGCTTCCGGCGCCGCTGCCGGATGGTGCATGTGCATAGCCGTTTCCTCGGTTGCTGGCTGTTTTATTTCATCGCAATCGTTATAGAGAGAAACGAACATGGCAAGAGTCGCATTAGTCACAGGTGGTATGGGTGGTCTCGGCGAAGCAATCTGCATCAAGATGGCTGCGCTTGGCTACCAGGTGGTCACGACTTATTCTCCCGGTAACACCCGGGCCGCAGAGTGGCTGAACTCCATGGAGCAGCAAGGCTTCAAGTTCCGCGCCTTTCCGTGTGACGTCGCGGACTACGCCTCCGCGCAGGAGTGCATCGACACCATCACCGGGGAAATCGGTCCGGTCGACGTGCTGGTCAACAATGCCGGCATCACGCGCGACATGACCTTCAAGAAGATGGACAAGACCAACTGGGATGCAGTGATCCGCACCAATCTCGATTCCGTCTTCAACATGACCAAACCGGTTTGCGATGGCATGACTGATCGCGGCTGGGGACGCATCATCAACATCTCGTCGGTCAACGGACAGAAGGGCGCCTTTGGCCAGACCAACTACTCGGCTGCGAAGGCTGGCATGCACGGCTTCACCAAGGCGCTGGCGCTGGAAGTCGCGCGCAAGGGCGTGACCGTCAACACGATTTCGCCCGGCTATATCGGCACCAAAATGGTGATGGCCATCCCCACCGAAGTCCTGGAAAGCAAGATCATTCCGCAAATTCCGATGGGACGCCTGGGCAAGCCGGAAGAAGTGGCCGGCCTGGTTGCTTATCTGGCTTCCGACGAAGCCGCCTTCCTGACCGGCGCCAACATCGCCATCAACGGCGGGCAGCACATGTATTGATCCTGGCTGCGCGCATTCCAGGTCGCCATCGGCGTGGCTCCGGACCCGACGGTCTGGGTCGCGCCGTTTTTCTTGCTGTGATTCAGTCAACTTTCGGGCGCAAAAAAAAGTTCGAATTTCCCGTCAACAAAATTTGCGCGGTTGCGTTATTGGAAGGGTAGAGCTTGTCTACACTCAACCGAAAAAGGATTCCGAACATGAAAAAACTGATCGCTGCCCTGATCGCTGCTGCGTTCGCCGCCGGCACCGCTTTCGCACAAGCCCCCGCAGCACCGGCCGCTCCGGCTGCCCCGGCTGCCGCTTCGGCCGACGCTGCTGCCCCGGCTGCCAAGCCGGCCAAGAAGGCCAAGAAGGCTAAGAAAGCCAAGAAGGCACGTCACCACAAGGCGAAGAAGGCCGCTGCAAAGTAAGCAGCCACTACGTCAGCAGCGGCCTTTGAAGGTCGCTGTGCAGTACCCAACAAAAAACCCGACGTCGTAGTTTCGACGCCGGGTTTTTTGCATGGAGCTTCCTGTTTGCCGCCTCGGTTGCGCCAGCGGAAATTCAGCTCGGCGACGTGGCCTGCTCGCGGTCCACGATCTCCTGCAGCAGGCCGATCAGCTTCGGCATCTGCACAAAGCCCGAGGTGACCAGGTCCAGCTTTCCGTTGTGTTCGAGAACCAGGGTCGGGAAGCCCGTGATTCCCCAGCGTTCCGCCTGCAGGAAGTCATCCCGCGTGGCCGTGATGGCGGCGTCGGAATTCCACACCGTGAGGAAGGTCGCGGCATCGGTCGGATGGCCGGCTTCGGTCAGCGCGGCGGAAACGATCTCGGCCAGCACATTGCCTTGGGTCACATCCTGGCCTTCCGCGTAGAACGCCCGCTGCAGCGCATGGAACACGAACAGCGAGAGCTGCGGTGCCAGCATGCGCGCTGCGACAACGGCGCGGCATGCCGGTTCGGTGTTGTACACGAAGCCGTCACGCGACAGTGCGTCGTAGTCGAACGGCAGGCCGGTCTGGCCGGAGACCTTGCGCCAGTGCTCCAGCAGCGATGCCTTCAGCGCCGCGTCCATCGGCTTCGTCGTATAGGGGCGCAATCCGCCGACCATGATCTCGAGCGGCATGCCGCCGGGGAGGCCCTCCAGCAGGGCAGCCAGTTCCGGCCCGAAGCCATAGCACCAGGAACACATCGGATCGGCAATGTAAATGAGGCTCGGCATAGGGCTCTTTCGTCGATGGTTGGGGGATTCTATGTCTATCCTACCTCGGCAGGTAGCACTTCCTTGGGTCGAGCATCGCCCGAAATCCCGGCCTTTTCCGCGAAATGACGCCAAAGGCCGCAGAAGCATGAACTAACGCATCGGACCGATGATCTACCCGCAAGAGGTGCAGGATTGCGCGCACTCAAGCCCTGCCTGCCGGCCTCCCCCTGTTTTTTTGGGAAATGGGTTCTACACTGAATTATTTGGACGCGACTCTTGGAGAGGTATATGCGGAGCGATTACATCCAGCGATTTGGCACCGAAATTGATGATGCGCATGAAAAGGCGCGCAGGGAGGTCATGAAGACGATCGAATCCCACGGCAACCGGCCGATTTCGGAACTGGCCGAGATGACGGACGGGGAGCGGGTGAAGTGGTTTTTCTGGAACCTGCACGAAAACCTCGATGAATTCCGCAAACTGGAACCCACGCTGATCGGGCAGATCACCTGCACCCAGCTGACGATCGCCGACGGCCTCTCGATGGCGACCGAAAAAGTGGGCATGGAAAAGAACATTACCCTGACCTGCCGCTGGCACCTGCGCGTGGCTTATGCCACCTTCCAGAATGAAGAAGCATTCCCGATCGGCGAGGGATCGGTGGAACTGTCAGTGTCGAATACCCTGCCGGAGCAGCCACCTCTGCAGAAGAACCAGAAAGGCTATCTCGAGTCGGACAGCTCACTGTATCCGCACCAGCTTTACCTCTATGGCTGGGTGACCGAACCGGTCTGGAATGAAATCAAGCAGCACCTCTACAGCCCGACGCCTAATTGCCAAGCCGACCTGATGTTGCGCGACAACTGCTTGTTCCCGGTGAAGCAGGGCTTTGGTTTTGTCGCCGGTCCGCCCGGTGCGGTCGGTATCACCAATCTCGAATTCCGCATCTCGTCGCATTCTGCCGATCGCAGGACGAACCGGCGGTCCGAAACCCTGTAACGAAGCGCTCGCCGGGCCCGCAGCGGCCCGGTCCGGCGACCATCAATTTCCTCGCCAGCCAGTGGGCGAGCGAAAACCGTCTCCGCCAGAATTTTTATTGTGGCAGCAGCTTGCCCTGCGCCAGCAGCGCGATGGTGCGCACGGCAAGGAATGCGATGGCGGCCGATGCAAGCAGCAGCGCGATGATGCCGATCCACAGCGGCCATCTCCCGCGGTGTATCACTTCGATCGTCACGCTCGCGAAAACGGCGAGCGGAAAGGAGAAGGACCAGAAGCCGATCGAGAAGGGAACACTGCTCCACCATGGATAGCGCGCCGCGACGCCGACGAATGGTGCGACGGCCATGCCGAGGCCAATCACCAGCACATCACCCGGTAGCGCGGGCCAGAGGCTTGCCGCAGCCAGGGTGGCAATGGCCGGTGGCGCCAACTCCACCCCAATGGTCGGGCGCAGGGGATCCGGCATCGGACCCTGGAACAGGCTGCTGAGCACGCGTGCTTCCAGCAGCGCCCAGCCGGAAATGCCGGTACCGAACAGCATCGCACCCCATCCGGGATACCCGAGCGTGGCAAGCGTCATCGCGCCGATCAGCGCGCCGCCGACAATCGGCAGATAGAGCGCAGGAGAGACCGCATTCAAAGGCATTTGCGCGGTGGCGAGCATGGACACCACGCGCGCAGAAATGACCAGGATCAAACCGAGCGCCATCATGGCGAGCACCAGCCAGATGTCCTGATCGGGGTGACCGAACTGGATGACAGCCAGGAGCAACGACAAGGGAATCAGGGCAAGCAGCGATCCCTGTACGGGGTGCCGGTATTCGACCATCACGGCTTGCGGATAAAACCTGCACTTGAGGCCATACAACACCAGTGATGCGATCCAGATCACTGTCACCGGCCAGGCCATCAGTTCGCTGACTTGCGCAGCGAACGCCCAACCGTAGACGCCTGCGCGTCGCCATGCGCCATTCAGTCCGAACAATCCGACCGATATGCCAAACAAGCCGGCTGGCAAACGTTCCAGCCAAGAAGACCTTTGGGGGCTGCTCGCGCCAAAAAGATAATAGAGGCGGGCGCGGTGATTTTCGTTATTCATCGTTGCCTATCCCTTGTATTCCGATTTCGGGATGCTGCTCGGCGAATCAAACTGCGTTCGACTTTATATTAGTCTTATTTTGGGCGGTGTGTGGTGAAATGCGGCGAGGAGGCGCATGGCGAACAAGACCAGTGCATGTTTGATCAGGAAAACGGGTCGGTGTTGTGCTTCACGCATTGAAGATTGTCAGTGAGGCCAGAAAGGAAATGAGTAATCGTGCATCGCACAAAAAGAAGCTTGTTCTGCGTGAGTTTCGTCTCTAGAATATTCCATGTTGCTGCGCAACATATTTTGACAACGTTTTCGCCGTGCCTGGCTCGCGTTCCGCACCTGTTACTGGAGTTTTCATGTTCCCGATTCAAGACCAAATTTCCGTTGCCACCAAGGCCAACCTCGAAGCCAATCTCGCGCTCTGCACTTCACTGACGAATAAGACGCTGGAGAGCATCGAGAAGCTGCTCAACCTGAACATCGCTGCGATCCGTGCATCGATGGAAGACGCGACAGCGGCAACCCGCCAGATGCTGACCGCAAGGGATCCGCAGGAATTCATGTCGATCATCAGCGCGCATTCCACGCCGAACGTCGAAAAGGCCATCGCCTACGGCAACCACCTCATCAGCATTGCAGGTGCGACGCAGGCTGAATTCACCAAGGTCGCTGAAGCGCAGATCGCGCAGTTCAGCACTACGGTCACTGGCTTCATCGAAGACGCGGCACGCAAGGCGCCGGTCGGCTCCGACAACATGGTCACCATCGTCAAGACGGCGATCGGCAGTGCCAACAACGGCTACGAGCAATTGACGAAGACGGCCAGGCAGGCCGTCGAAGTGATGGAATCCAATCTGACGACGGCGGTGAACAGCCTGTCGCAAGCGACTGCAGTTGCCAAGAGCTGATGCGCTGAAATGATTTGATCGACGAGCGGGCCGCATTTGCGGCCCGTTTTCTTTTTCACTCCAGGTTGTTGAGCAGTGAGGAATCGCTGGGACGCTGGTGCGCATCGCCTCTGCACGGACAGACAGATGTCATGCAGTAAAATTACTACATTTTTCGTAGCGGAGGATGAATGTCTTTGCCAAGCCCAGGGACAAGCGTGCGTGGATCGCGCAGCGGACGTCCGATCATGATGCTGCTCGATTTGCTTGGGCGGCGATGGGTGTTGCGCATTCTGTGGGAGCTGCGCGACGGACCGCTGACCTTTCGCGAATTGCGCGAGCATTGCGACGACATGTCGCCCACGGTGCTCAACCAGCGCTTGCGCGACTTGCGCGAAGCGGACATTGTGCTGCTGGAAGAGCCGAGCGGTTATGGCCTCACCGGGCCGGGCCGGCAATTGCTGAAATCGCTCACGCCCTTGCATCACTGGGCGGAGCAATGGCAGAAAAGGCAAACGGCCAGGGCCGCGAAGCTGCGCGCCGGATGAAGGACTATCGCACCGATGGTACAGAGTGTGCGGCGTGCAGCGGCCGCGCCTGCACCTTGCCGAGCTTCAGCGCGCGCGACAGGATCCTGTAGCTATCGACGTCGAAGGAAGAGCGGGCCGGAGCGCGATCCAGCAGTTGCCGGATTTCCCATGCGTCATGCGCGATGCCAAGGCTGACCCAGTTATCGACCACGTGCACATCGGACCGCCCATCCACGCCGGTTTCGACAATCGCGACCGGACCGTCGTAGGGCCATGCCTGGATGCTGATCGATGACAGCGCCGCGAGCAGGAACTCTTGCTGATTCTCGGCGCTGTTGTTGGGGTGCTTTTCCATCAGCGCGTGCAGGGCCGCCTGCGCTTTTTCGCGTGACGTGAACAGGCCATGCAAACCCGTCGCCCTGCCGAAGTCGATCTCGCTCGCAAACACCAGCGCCGGGCGCAGCACACCGGACGCATCGGGACGCAGCTGCCATGAGCACAACGTGGACTCGTGCGCACCCGGAAGTGTCGGCTTCTGTCGCTTCATCAACTGCGCCTGCAACAGTTGCGCGCCAACCTCACCTGCGGTTTCGTGCCATTCCAGCCGGCGCATCTGGCGCGCAAGGCGCATGTCCCTGTACGAGGGGTGTTCGGCATGAAAATGCGTGAGGATGCGCTGGCGCAGGTGCGCCGCCTTGCCGACATGCAGCGGCATATCATGTTCGCCGTAAAACACATAGACGCCCGGGCCATCGGGCAGGTCGTCGAGCAGATCCGGGTCCAGGTGCGTCGGCAGATTGGGACGATGCAGCAGTTGCCGGATCGCCTCGAGCATGGTGTCGGCCGGCAGCGTCGCTTCCAGCTTGCGCCAGAACTGCCACAGCAGGTCGGCGTCGGCCAACGCACGATGGCGCGTATGCGCGGACAGCTTGTGGCGCTCGACCAATGCATCGAGGCTGTGCCTGGCCTCTTCCGGAAACAGCTTGCGCGACAGCTTCACCGTGCAGAGCACTTCGCATCGCAGGTTCGCGCCGAAGCGTCTGAATGCGTGGCGCAGGAAGCCGTAGTCGAAGCGCGCATTGTGCGCGATGAACAGGCTACCGCGGAGGCGTTCCAGCAATTCCTCCTGCACCGTATCGAAGGTGGGCGCGTCGCGCACCATGTCATCGCTGATGCCGGTGAGCTGCTGGATGAAGGGCGGGATCGGCATCTCCGGATTGACCAGCGTGGACCAGCGCTGCACGCCCGCAGCCGAGACTTCAACGAGCCCGATTTCGGTGATGTGGTCGCACAGGGGATTCGGCCCGGTGGTTTCCAGGTCGATGAAAATCAGTTTGCCGTAGCGGTTCAGCATGGCATCGCCATTCTGCAGTGATGCTGGCGACGCGCAGCGGCGGACACAGCAAGGGGTGAAGGGACTTCCCGCGCTTGCCGCAGGAAGCATAACCTTGCATTGACTGTGCCGTACGGGGAAAGTTCAGCCGGCAAGAACCCGGATGCGCACATCGCCCAGTGTAACGACCTGTCCTGCACGGATCTTTGCGGTCTTGCGCAGTTCCACCTTGCCGTCCACGGAGACATCGCCGCCTGCGACGATCGCCTTGCCGGCGCCGCCGCTATCGCAGAGGCCAGTCAGCTTCAGCAACTGGTTGAGTTCGACGTGGTCGCCGTGCAGGCGGAATTCGAGGGATTGCATGGTTGTCCTTGTTATTGCGCTACTGGGTGAAGGGCCTTATGGCTTCACAGTTGTCGTGCCTGGAAGGTGTTGCACGCGCTGATCTTGCCGGTTTCGATGCCGCGCTTGAACCAGCGCACGCGCTGCGCAGAGGTACCGTGCGTAAACGAGTCCGGCACCACTTCGCCGCGCGCCTGGCGCTGCAGAGCGTCGTCGCCGATCGCGCTGGCTGCATTGAGCGCAGTCTCGACGTCGCCGTTCTCGAGGATGTTCCGCGCCTGGTTCGCATGGTTGGCCCAGACGCCGGCAAAACAGTCGGCCTGCAGTTCGAGCCGCACCGACAGCGCATTGGCCTGTCGCTCCGACATGCCGCGGCGCGCATTGTCGAACTTCTCGGTGATGCCCATCAGGTTCTGCACATGGTGGCCGACCTCGTGCGCGATCACATAGGCCTGCGCGAATTCGCCCGATACACCGAAGCGCTCGCGCATCAGGCGGTAGAAGCTGAGATCGATATAGATCTTCTGGTCACCGGGGCAGTAGAAGGGGCCGGTGGCCGTCACGCCCATGCCGCAGGCGGTCGGCGTGCGGCCGGAAAACAGGACCAGGTGCGGATCGACGTAGGTCGCGCCGCGCTCACGGAACAGCGCGGTCCAGGTGTCTTCGGTATCGGCCAGCACGGTTTTCACGAAGTGCGTGCTTCGGTCATTGGCGGGCGGTTGATGCGCAGGCTGGACTTGCGCCACCTGTCCCGAGCCGCCGCTGAGCATGCTGAGGATGGACAGCGGGTTGACGCCGAACAGCAGGCCTGCGACCACCGCGATGACCACGGTGCCGATGCCGAGCGAGCCGCCGCCCAGGCCGATGCCGAATCCGCCACCGCCTTCACCGCGACGGTCTTCCACGTTTTCGCTTTCGCGATTGCCTTCCCATTTCATGACATGTCTCCTGCGGTTGTGCGCACCGGAAATGGATTGACAACAAATACAGGCACAAGTGCCGTCATGCCCGTCACAGCAGGCGCGCCAGCAGTGCCTTGTCGTAACGCGCATCCAGCGGGATGCGCACGCGATGCCCGCTGCCGGCGGCGACCTTGATGGGCTCACCTTCCTGGGTCAGCATGGTCTCGAGCGTCACGACCTGGTTGCCGCTCGGGTGTATGACTTCCAGTCGATCTCCGACGGAGAAGCGGTTCTTCACTTCAACATCCGCCCAGCCGTCCGCCACCGATTGCACATCGCCAACATAATGGCTGCGGTGGACTTCCGACACGCCGCTCATGTAGTTCTGGTATTCCTCGGTGTGGTGGCGCTGGTAGAAGCCGTCGGTGTAGCCGCGGTTGGCGAGCCCCTGCAGTTCGCCGAGCAGGTTCTCGTTGAAGGGGCGTCCTGCCGCCGCGTCGTCGATGGCGCGGCGGTAGACCTGCGCCGTGCGCGCAACGTAGTACAGCGACTTGGTGCGGCCCTCGATCTTCAGTGAGTCGACGCCGATCTTCACCAGGCGCTCGACGTGCTCGACCGCGCGCAGGTCCTTCGAATTCATGATGTAGGTGCCGTGTTCGTCTTCCAGGATCGGCATGTGCTGGCCGGGGCGGCCCGCTTCCTCGATCAGGTAGGGGCGATCCGCGAGCGGATGGCGCGGCGTATCGCCCAGCGCGGCGAAGGACTGGTTCGCGTCCTCCAGCGCCTGCTGGTAGTTGAACTGGATTTTTTCCACGGGCACGCGCGCGATGTCGCCAGTGGCATCCTCGGAGGCGTTCATCACCTTGTAATCCCAGCGGCAGGAGTTGGTGCAGGTGCCCTGGTTGGGGTCGCGATGGTTGAAGTAGCCGGACAGCAGGCAGCGGCCGGAGTAGGCGATGCACAAGGCGCCATGCACGAAGACTTCGAGCTCCATGTCAGGACATTGCTGGCGGATCTCCTCGACCTCGTCGAGCGACAGTTCGCGCGACAGGATCACGCGCGTGAGGCCCATGCGCTGCCAGAATTTCACGTCGGCCCAGTTCACCGCATTGGCCTGCACCGACAGGTGGATCGGCAGCTCCGGCCACTTGTCGCGCACCATCATGATCAGGCCGGGATCGGCCATGATCAGCGCGTCCGGCTTCATGGCGATCACCGGTTCCATGTCGCGCAGGTAGGTTTTCAGCTTGGCGTTGTGCGCAAAGATGTTGCTGGCGACGAAGAACAGCTTGCCGCGTGCGTGCGCTTCGTTGATGCCGGCGGCGAGCGTGTCGAGCGTCGAGAATTCATTGTTGCGGGCGCGCAGGCTGTAGCGCGGCTGGCCGGCATAGACGGCGTCGGCACCGAAGTCGAAGGCGGCGTGCATCTTGGCGAGCGAGCCGGCGGGCAGGAGCAGTTCGGGGGAGCGGAGCATGATGGTGTTGTGTTGCGCGGATGCGGAACCCGACATTATACCGGGCGGGAGGAACGGCTTACTGCCGCCGTCAGCATGGCAATGCATGACTGGGAACGCTGCAAACGATGTCGAACTGCTATCGGAAATGCGCCGCTGCCACGCTGTTTCAGAGCGCCACGCGGTCCCGGCCGTCTTCCTTGGCGCGATACAGTGCTGCATCGGCCGCGGAAACCAGTTCTTCGGCATGCTGCCCGGGCTCGAGCGTCGCAACGCCGAAGGAGGCGGTGATGTGCGGCAGTGGGCGGCGCATTTCGCTGAAGACGACCGACTGGCGGACGCTGTCGCGCAGCCGCTGCGCCACGAGCAGGGCGGTCTTCTGGCTGGAGGAGGGCAGGATGACGAGTAGTTCCTCGCCACCGAAACGTGCGGCGAAATCGGTCGGGCGCAGGCAGGACCGAATGGCCTTCGCCGCGATCTGCAGCGCATGGTCGCCCGTGACATGGCCGTGCTCGTCGTTGAATCGCTTGAAGTGGTCGATGTCGATCATGATGAGCGACATCGGGCTGCTGGCCGCATGCGCGTTCTCGACGATGCTGGGCAGATTGTCGTTCAGCCAGGCACGATTGTGCAGGCCGGTCAGGCCGTCGACCATCGACAGCTGGCGGTAAAACTCGCCGACCTTCTGGCGCCGACGGAGCTGGGCGTTCGCGGCGCGGATACGGAAGGATAGCAGTCGCAGCAGATTGCGCGCCACGCCGTTCGACTCGTCGACCAGCTTCCACAGCGTGTCGGCGGGGATCACCAGCACATCCGAATCTTGCAGCGCATGGATGTGGTCGGAACTGGCCTCGCCGTCGAGAACGGACAGTTCGCCCGCGCATTCACCGGGCAGGATACTGGTGGCGGCATCCGTCTGCCCCGCGTGCAGATCGGCATGCGTGACGTTGAGCGCTCCGCGCAGCACGATGTACAGGCATGCACCGTTCTCGCGCTGGCCGAGCACTGGCTGGCCGGCAGTCACGCACATGACCTCGCAGGGTGCGAGCAGTGCGGCGACCTGCGCCAGGGCTGTGCCCTGGAACAGTTGGATGTCGTCGACCGGATATGCCGAAGCGCCGAAAGTTGTGAATGGTTCCAAGCTTGTTCCGTTATCCGTATCGAAAACCGTGGCGCTTTCGTGGCGCTTTACCACCACCATACCTGCCGCGTCAGCGCCACCTTCACGATATAGCCGAACAGCAGCAGAGCGATGACGAATGCAGCCGTGCGGATGCCCTTGGTCTTGCCACGCTTGATGGCGACGCTGCCGACCACGATATAGGCGATCAGGGCGAGCACCTTGGCAGTCAGCCAGGGTTGCACGAAGGGATACTGGTGGCTCCAGAAGACCATGATCAGCGCGCTGGTCAACAGCACCGTGTCGATCAGGTGCGGAAGGATCTTCATGGGGCGGCGCTGCAGCAGCGGTGAGTCGGCCAGCATCAGCATGCCGCGGAAGAAAAAGAGGCTGCCGCTCAGCGCGGCGCAGGTCATGTGCAGGTATTTGATCGCCAGGTAGGTCATCGTCGCGTCCGTTGTGTCGCATATGCAAGACGGGCACCATTCTATCAATGTCCGGCGCGGCGGACGAATTCGACCCATGCAAAACGGGCGGATGCTTTCGCACCCGCCCGTTCACATTCTTGTTTGCATTCTTGCTGGCGCATCACTGCAGATTCAGTCCCGGTGGTGGTGATGCCCGCGTTCGCCATGGCCGTGCCGCTCGCGCCACGGACGTCCGTAGGTTTCCTCCACATAGGCGTGCTGGACATAGGGACGGTTCGAGGCAAGCATGACTTGCACGCCGGAGCCTGTCGAGACGCGGTACTGCATGGGCAGGTTGACACCGAACTGCCAGTTCCTGCCATTCATCCAGAACCACATGTTCTGCTCGGGCGCGTAGTACACCTGCTGTGCCGGATAGTAGACATAGCGGTATTCGCGCACGACTTGCGCTTCTTCCTGATGTGCACGGTGGCCGTGCGCCGGCGCCCAGGGCGGCGGGCCGGCATGGGCGGGCGTTGCTGCAATCAGGGCGAGCGCGGCGGAGGCAAGGATTGCTTCGCCGGTATTTTTCATGATGGTTCTCCAGGGTGATGGCAGGGTGGCAACCAGGTGCCGTGTTTTCCTGCCGTGAATCGTCATGCTTCATGTTCGCAGCAAACCGCGTGTGCCGGGGAATATTGTTGTAGAGGAATGTAACGGGCTCTCGCGATTCCCCATGAATTCAGGCGGTTATCGTTGTGCCCGTTACAAGAGGTTGCAAATTTCCGGCGAGGAGTGCGGCGCGAGCAAATCATTGTGCAAGCGGCATCCGTCCTTTGGTCTTGTCAATTTCCGTATTCACGAAATGGATATCTGATATGGGTAATCGCAATTGGATTTATCTCTGTTGCACCCATACACTGCAATCAAGCAATAGACTTTTCTGAAGAGGTAAGCATCATGTCCACGCTGACATACGGTTCACATGCCCCGGCGAACGCCGGTCTCTCCTATACACAGAACGTTGGTCGTGCCGCCCGCGCGCTGCTCGCCGCGTTGCTCGCCGTCCCCGTCCGCAAGGATGGCGCATCCGTAACGGTACGCCGCCACGAGTATGAATTCGCCGACGCCGAGCTGATTGCCGCGCGTTACGAGTCCGTCATGCCCAATCTGGCGCAGGAACTGCGGGTGATGGCCGCGCGCCGCGACTGATCGATATTGGCTCCTGGCGGCAAGCGGCGGTTGCTGCCAGCCGTTTGCACGTCACCTTGAACGGCATCGCATGCAATGCGGTGCCGTTTTTTTATTTCTGGTGCTGGATGGTGCGGAAGGTCAGGTTGATCCTCGGCAGGCGCGCATCCTTTTCCTTCATGACGGCGTGTTGCCAGAACCGTTGCGTCGTCCCTTCCATCAGCAGCAGGCTGCCGTCGGTCAGTGCGATCGAGACTTGTTGCACCTCTTTCCTTTTCCTGTGCCGCAGGCGGAACATGCGCGTGTCGCCGAGGCTGAGCGAGGCGATCGCGGGCGCATTGCTGAGTTCGGGTTCGGCGTCGCTGTGCCAGCCAACGCTGTCATGCTCGTTACGATAGAGATTCAGCAAGACGCTGTTGAAGTGATGCCCCGTCGCGTTTTCGATGTCGCGCCGGATGCGGAGCAGCGTGTCGCTCCAGGGATGCGGATCAAGCATCACGCCGGAGTACGTGTAGCGGCTGCCTGCGTCGCCATACCAGGCCGAGAGGCGAGGCTGCAGATGCTCCTTGCCCCACAGGATGATGGTTTCCTGGCGCCAGCATATCTCGCTCAGCAGGCGTTCCATCAGTTCGCCGGAAAGTGGCTGACGGTAGAACGCCTGCATGAAGCGTACTTGCGCATCCTGCATCGGGATCGTTTCAGGCGTGCTGCTGCCGCTGAACAGGGAAAGGCTGTCGTTCATGGATGGTTCACCGGGTCGGAACAATCATGGTACCGACCCGCGCACCATCGTGCCAGTTGCGGTGAACAAACTCTTATTTTGGCCAGAGAATCATCTGCGTGCAGCGGAAGGTTGCGATCAGCTTGCCGGTATCGCGGTGGCGCACCTGTGCGTCCCACACTTGGGTGTTGCGGCCGGTGTGGACCGCTTTCGCCTCGCACTCAATCACGCCTTCGCGCGCCGTGCCGATGAAATTGCTCTTGAGTTCGATCGTGGTGAAGCTGCTCGCACCTTCCGGCAGGTTGACGATGCAGGCATAGCCGCACGCGGTATCCGCCAGCGTGACGACACTGCCTGCATGCAGATAGCCGTTCGGCGCCAGGTGCGATTGCTGTACGGTCAGTTCCGCGTTCAGGGTTTCTTTTCCGACGCCGGTGACGACGATGCCGAGCAGGCCCGGAAGGAAGGGTTTGCCGCGCTGGTTGAAGGATTCGAGAGTGTTGAGGTTTTGCATTGCTTGCCTTTGCATCAGTGAATGGAGGTGCGGACAGCGTGATCCTGCTTCATGCCGGCCAGTCGACCTTCTCCGGCAGTACCATGCCGTCCTCGATGCCCTTGGCCTGCATGCTGCCGGCCTTTGCCTGCACGACGATGTAGTAGAGGTCTTCCTGCGAATGATTGCGCCAGGTTCGCACGCCTTCCGGCGCGACGCGGATCACGGTGCCTTCACGCACCTCGATCACCTTGCCGTCGATCAGGAACTGTCCGCTGCCTTTGAGGAAAATGTACAGCTCCTCATGTTCGCGATGCTGATGATAAAACGGAACGCCTTGCCCTGCTGGCAGCTTGTTCAGCGACACTTCCATGCCCGTCATCTGCAGCGGCTCCTGCAGGAACAGCTTGCCGGGGAAGCCGCGTCCCTTGCCGAGCGGATGATAGAACTGGTAGTTGTGCAGATCCGTCAGTTCGCCGACCTGCGCTCCCGAAAAATTCCTGCCTTGCACCACGTCCAGGTTTGCGTTGTCCATCGCTTTCTCCTTTTGAGGTAGATGTATATACACATAAACGGCTAAAAAAATTTCAGGCCGCCGTTTTCTGCACCAGATGAAACACGGCCCGTGTCAGGCCATCGAGATCGACGTCGGAGGCAAGTTGCGCGAATTCCTTTTGCGCCTGTTTCCACAAGGGCAGCGCCTGCTGCACACGTTCCTCTCCAGCACGCGTGAGGGTCCAGTGGCGCTCACGCCTGTCCTCGCCGGCTGTTGCCGCGATCCAGCCGTTTTCTTCAATGATCTTCAGGGTGCGCGTCAGTGTGGTGCTGTCCATCACAAGCGCGCTTGCCATCGCCCCGGTCGTCAGCCCCGGTTGGACGCTTAGCAGGCGCAGGATGCCGAACTGCGTGATCTTCACACCGGACGGCTTGAGTGCCTGGTCGTACATCTGCGTCACGATGCGTGAGGCCTGGCGGATCGAGCCGGCATAGCAGGGCATTCTGAACGGTTTCACGGTCTTCCGCAGACAGGAATGAGGATGGAGTGACGATATATGCATATACATCCAATGTCAACCCGCCCTGGACGTTGCCGGCGCGACAGCAGTTTGACGCAGGCAAAACAACATGGTTGAACTTCAGGCAGCAATACGCCTTCCAACAGGGACATCCAACTTGTCAGGAGTGCAAAGAATGGTTCAGCTGTCGAACAACGAAGGCGTCATCGGAGAATCTGCAGCAAGCTCATCGGGTACGCGCAATGCGCTGCTGATCGCGGCCGCCGCGGCACTGGTCGCATCGGCCGTGGTGGTGCGCAGCCGTACACAGGAAGCCGAGCGCGACAATCCGCCGCTGGGCAGCTTCATCGAAGTCGAGGGAGTCCGGCTGCATTACGTCGAGCGCGGCGAGGGGCAGCCGCTCGTGCTTCTGCACGGCGACGGCAGCATGATCCAGGATTTTGCACTGAGCGGATTGATCGATCTCGCGGCGAAGAAGTATCGCGTGATCGCATTCGACCGCCCGGGATACGGCTACAGCGATCGGCCGCGCACTACCGTCTGGACGCCCCAGGCGCAGGCGGAATTGCTCCATCTCGCCTTGCACCGCCTCGGCATCGAGCGACCCATCGTGCTCGGGCATTCCCTGGGCACGCTGGTCGCGATTTCACTTGCGCTGCAGGCGCCAGATTACGTGAAGAGCCTTGTGCTGCTGTCGGGTTATTACTATCCCACCGCGCGGCTCGACGTCCCATTGCTGTCACCGCCGGCGATACCGGTCATCGGTGATCTGCTGCGTTATACCATCTCGCCGCTGCTCGGGCGCATGATCTGGCCCGCCATGCGTCGCCGCCTCTTCGGCCCGGCTCCTGTACCTGAGAAGTTCATGGATGAATTCCCGGTGTGGATGACCTTGCGTCCCAAGCAGTTGCGCGCGTCGGCGGGGGATGCGGCAATGATGATCCCTGCGGCTTATGCGCTGCACGATCGTTACCGCGAACTCGCGATGCCGGTCGTGATCATGGCGGGTGACAGCGACAGGTACGCCGACATGCATGTGCATTCCGAGGCGCTGCACCAGGATATCCGGCACAGCACGTTGCACATTGTTGGTGGCGCCGGCCATATGGTCCATCATTTCGCACCGGAGGAAGTGATGAATGCCATCGACGAAGCGGCGCAGGCGGCAAGCGTTGAACGCCGTGTGACGGGACGCGCCGCGTTCCCGGCGGCGGTCCAGCTTGGCTGAAACGATATGGGCGATCAGTAGGGCATCCGGTAACGGTGCCCCTTGAAGTTCAGCACCATCCCGTTTGACATCAGCGTTTCGAGCCGTAGGCCGGGCGCCACTTCATCACCTTCGCGAAGCAGTTTCGTATTGATGAGCACGGTGCGGTCCGCCTTGTTGCCGGAGTAGAGGTAACCCCCAATGGCAAGCGGCGGGATCTCCCGCTGGATAGCCTCCGGCAGTTCGCGCAGTCCCGGCACGCGCGGCTCCTCGGCCGCGACCGGACGCGGCGCCGGCTTTCGCTCGGCTGCCGTCACGCGTGGCTTCTTGTCGGGTGCCTTGTGCCTGACACTTTCCTTCGGCGGCTGTGCTTGTTCCGGTTCCGCTTTCTGCACGGATGGCGTTGCAGCGATTGCAGGAGGCGCCGTGTTTTCCGGAGCTGGCGCCACCTTTTCCGCGACAGGAGCAACCGGCTGCGGTTGCGGCGGCGCGCTGGGTGTCGTCGCCGGCGCGGTTGCGGTCACGGCCGGTGTTTTCGTCTGGGAGGCGCCGAACCATACGCCGCCTGCGGCGGCCGCGGCGACCGCCGGCAATAACAGCCACCAGATCCGGGCCGGCCGCTGCGGCGCGCGATCAAACTGCGCACCGAGCACAGTTGATGCCTGTGATGTGGCCGACGCACCGATGCGACGCTCCGCCTCGGCCTTTCTCAGTGCATCGAGGATATACGACATGGCTTACTCTCCTGATGCATGAACCTCGTGCAGGCGCGGTTCGGCCACGCCCACGAGGCGATTGATGAACATGACCGTCACCGGGCCTGCGACGCCGTCGACGAACAGGCCGTGGGCGCGCTGGAACAGGCGCACCTGTTTCTGCAGTTCCTGGCCGGATAGTGGATCAGCGGCCGCATCCAGGCCGTTGATCTTCGCAAGCTGTGCCGCAATCCAGCCGCCGGACACTGCAGCGCCGGCCGGACCGTCGGGTACGCGCCAGAGGGTCACAAACTCGCCGCGGAAGAAACGGGTCAGGTCGACCAGCCGCACACTCTGCATCGTTCCCTCTGCACGCAGGCTCGCCGCAGTGTCGCCAAGCGCGGTCAGCACGGCGTAACGCGGCTTGTTGCCGGCGTCATACAACTTGAGGACGGCAGGGCGGTCCAGCTTGCGCAGCTCGGCAAATCCGCCACTGCTGCGATGACAGCGGACCAGCGGGTTCGCGCTGCTGTCGCAGGGATCGTTGCCTGCCAGCGCCACGTTCCACAGCGACGCGAGTTCGCGCACCGCTTCCGCCTCGCCGGCAAAGGCGCCCGCCATGTTTCCATCCTGCGCCGAGATGATGGCTTCCACTTCCTTGTCTTTCACCGCTTCCGTCACGGGAGCAGACGCCTGCGCAGCTGGCGCTTCCCGCGGTTTTTCCTCTGCTGCGCTCGCAGGGGCGGAGGCTGGTACTTCATGCACATTATGTCCATCATGCGCGACGAGCTTGACGCGCTCGACGCTGGAAGGCGAACTCCACGCCGCATAGATCGCAGGCAGTCGGGAAAGATCGCCGAGGCTCCACACGGCAGCGCCGGCCAGCGCCGCGGCCAGCATGCCAAGCGCCGCGATCTTCCATTGGCTGCGCCGACCGTGCATTCGGTTGTGCTGGTTGATGAACAGCTCGCTCGCCGCGCACTCGATCGTGGCGTGGTCCACTTCATGTGCGCCGTTGGCGAAGGCGCCGAGCATGGCGCGGTCGCACAGCAGGTTGATGCGGCGCGGGACGCCGCCGGTCAGCCGGTGGATCAGCTTCATCTGCGGCTGCTGGAAGGGCGATGCGCCGGTCAGCCCGGCGGTCGCGAGCCGGTGCTGGATGTAGCTGGCGGTTTCCTCTTCGGACAGCGCGCTCAGGTGATAGTGCGCAATGACGCGCTGGGCCAGTTGCTCCAGCTCGGGCTTGTGCAGCATCGCGCGCAGTTCTGGCTGACCGATCAGGATGATCTGCAACAGCTTGCGTTCGTTGGTTTCCAGGTTGGTCAACAGGCGCAATTGCTCAAGCACGTCGGCCGACAGGTTCTGCGCCTCGTCGATGATCAGCACATTGTTGCGCCGCTCGGCGTGCGCGGCCAGCAGGAAGCGGTTGAGCGCATCGACGTAATCCTTGACGCCCATGCCGGGCTTTGCGTCGATGTGGAATTCCTCGCAGACGGCCTGCAGCAGCTCGATGACATTCAGCTTGGGATTGAAGATGTACGCCAGGTTGCAGCTTGCGGGCGCCTGCTCGAGAAAGCAGCGACAGATGGTGGTCTTCCCGGTTCCGATGTCTCCGGTGAGCAGCACGACGCCGCCGCCCGCGTCGACGCCGTACAGGAGATGCGCCAGCGCCTCACGATGACGCTCGCTCATGAACAGGTAACGCGGATCCGGCGAAATCGAGAACGGAGTCTGTTTCAGCCTGAAGAACTGGGTATACATGACGTCTCGAAAGGAGTCGAGTGAGAGCGCCTGAAAAATGCTTCATTGCAGCGCGTTCCGTGAAGGCTACCACAAGTGAGCAAAAGGGAAACTGCGCCCGGGCAAATTCCCGTTCGCGTGGAATGGTTTTGATAGAATGCAAACCATGTCCAGGGTGCTTGCCCGGCCCTCGTGCCATCCGTCCACCTTATCGCTCCAGGAGACTTCATGCGTACACTCACTACCTCGCTGCTGCTCTGTTCCATGCTGTCTGTTTCCGCGCACGCATTGGCCGCTGGTCAGATGAAACCCGGCCTCTGGGAAATGACGATGAAGTCGGATGCCATGAAGAACATGCCGAAGATTCCACCGGAGCAGATGGAGCAGATGCGCAAGATGGGCGTGAATGTGCCGCAGTTTCAGGACGGCGCGATGGTGACCAAAGTGTGCATCACCAAACAGATGGCCGAGGCCGACCAGCCGCCCGGCATCGATGAAAAGGAAACCGGCTGCCAGACGAAGAACTACCAGCGCAGCGGCAACACCTACAGTGTCGACATCGTCTGCAACGGTGACCAGATGAAAGGCGAGGGCAAGGCGAAGGGCAGCTTCGCGGGCAGTGAAAGCTTTACGTCCACCTACGATTTCAAGGGCACGATGCATGGCCAGCCGGTGAACCAGCACCAGGAGACCAGCGGCAAATGGCTGGCCGCCGACTGCGGCGCGGTGAAGCCGGTGACCGGCATGATGCCGAAGAAGTGAGCTGACGCCTTAGCAGCCGAAGAACATGGCACGCCGCTACCACTACCACGTGTACGTGGTCGAGCTTTCACGCGACGTGCTGTACGAGGCGCGCTTCAGGAAATCCAATCCCGATTATGTCGAGGGCAAGCCCTGCGTGTACGTGGGCATGACAGGCCTTGACCCCGATATCCGTTTCGACAAACACAAGGCCGGCATCCAAGCCAACCGTTTCGTGCAGGAGTTCGGACTGCGCCTGCTGCCCGAACTCTATGAGATGTACAACCCGATGCCCTACCAGGGCGCGCGCGAGATGGAAGTCGAGCTTGCGATCGGCCTGCGTGAAGCCGGTTATGGCGTGTGGCAGGCGTAGTCAGAAGCCCATAATGCCCGCACTGCCGCCGGCGCTTGTTCCTGTTCCTGTTCCTGTCCCACTTGTCCCGGTCATCGCTCCCGGAATGCTGATGGTGCCGGTGGTGCTGCCGGTCGGGCCGAAGTCCGAAGGCGTCGTGGATGTGCTGCCGGATGCGTTGTTCGTTCCGATATTGAGCGGGTTGGAGAGCTTGCTGAAATCACTGTTGGCCGCCTGATTCAGCGCCGCGAGGGACTGCTGCTGCGGCAGGATCTGGCCGCGAATTTCACCGTTCGGGAAAGCAACGCTGCGCACATCGAAGTAGAGGTTGCCTGCACGTAGCGCATCGTATTGTGCCGCGGTAAGCGTGGTGCGTGCCAGCCACACGTTGCTGCCGGGCCCGGATGACACCAGCGGCACAATGACCGGCCCGGCGACACCGGGCGCTTCCTGCAGGAGATTGGCCGAGGTGCCGGCGATGCCGGTTGTGCTCACCGCGGCAACCATCTGCCGGGTGTTTGGATCGATCACGATGCTTCCCGAGCCTTGCGCGGTGCTTGGATTCGCCGGCACTTCCTGTGAGCCACGCAGCGCGGCGAGGAAACTGGTGATCGACGGAATCGCTCCCGGAACACTGGCGGTGCCGGTCGAAGTGCTGCCTGATGTGCTGCCTGTATTGACGCTGGCCGACCTGTTCGCGTTGGGATCTTCCGTCAGGATCTGGCCACGGATTTCGCCGTTCAGAAATGCCGCGCTGCGCACGTTGAAGTAATAGTTGCCCGACCGCAGGACGTTGGCCTGATCTTTCGTCAGCGTCGCACGGGTGGCCCAGATGCCGCTGCCGGCAATGCTTTCGGCGAGTGGAAACACGAGCGGCCCGGCGGTCCCGGGCGATCCCTGGCTGATTTCCGCTGAAGTGCCGGTCATGCCGGTCGTGGTCACGATGGCTGACATCTCGCGCGTGGTCGCGTTCAGCACGATGGTGCCGGCGCCCTGTGCCGCGCTGCCAGTCGGCGGCGCCTCCTGCGGTCCGCTCAGCGTCGCGGCAAAGGCGTTGACCAGTTCGCGTTCGGCGGCTTGCAGCGAGGTGGAACTTGTCGTGGTATTCGTGGTGACACCGGCGCTGCCGCCACCGCCGCCACAGGAAGCCAGGATGAGCGCCGCGATGAGCCCTGTCAGGGCAGCGGGCCAGGCAGGAACGGGGCTTCTTGTGCCGGGAGATTCCATCACATTGCCTCCTGCAAGTGCGCCGAAGCACGCCCTGTGCATGCCATGCAGCATGTCCGTGCGTGGACAGGGACCAGATATGTCTGAGAGTTGTTCGTGCACCCGGAGTTCAGGAGGAGATGCAGGTAACTGCGGGTGCGCAACAAGCGGGCATTCACTGCTTCTCCGCACGCATCGGGCATCCAAGGTAGACTGTCGCGATGCCGAATGAAAAAGATACGCTGCTCGACAGGCCCGTTGCCGGCCTGATTTCTCCGCCGTTTGCAAAGGCATTCGCAGGGCTTGCCGCCCTCGCGGTGGCCATGGGTATCGGGCGGTTCGCATTCACTCCGATTCTGCCGATGATGCTGCAGGACGCCGGCCTCTCGATTACCGAAGGCGGATGGCTGGCTTCGGCGAATTACGTCGGATACCTGCTCGGTGCGCTGAGCGCCATGGCCGTTCGCATCCGCCCGGAACATGCGATCCGCGCAGGCTTGCTGTCCATCGGCCTGCTGACCCTCGCGATGGGCTGGCGGCTTCCACTTGCCGCATGGATGCTGCTGCGGCTGCTGGCGGGCATGGCAAGCGCATGGGTGCTGATTTCGGTGTCGGCATGGTGCATGGAAACGCTGGCCGTCTATCAACGCCCCTTTCTGAACAGCCTCGTGTTCGCAGGCGTTGGCACCGGCATCGCCAGCGCCGGCTTGCTGTGCATCGCGCTGATCCATGCCGCAGCCCATTCCGGCCGTGCCTGGGTCTTGCTCGGCCTGCTTTCCCTGCTCGTCTCGGCAGCAACCTGGCGCTTCTTCCGGCCGCATGATGGGCATGCCGCAAGTGCCAGGCCTACGCATTCACGCTATCGCTGGAACGCCGATGCAATCCGCCTGGTGTGCTGCTACGGCATTTTCGGATTCGGCTACATCATCCCGGCGACCTTCCTGCCGGTGATGGCGAAGAGCGCCTTGCACGGATCCCCGCTGTTCGCATGGTCCTGGCCGGTGTTCGGGCTGGCGGCGGCGTTGTCGACTCTCGCGGTGTCGCGACTGGCGCGACGCTCCGGCAATCGGCGCGTGTGGATGGCGAGCCATGTCGTGATGGCGGCAGGTATTGTGCTGCCCGCGTTGTGGCCGGGCCTTGCGACGATCCTTGCCGCGGCCCTGTGCGTGGGCGGCACGTTCATGATCATCACGCTGGTGGCGCTGCAGGAGGCCAAGCGCATCGCGGGACGGGATGCCACCGTCCTGCTGGCTGCCATGACATCGGCATTCGCCGCAGGGCAGATCATCGGTCCATTGACGGTTTCAGCCGGCTCCGGCGGCAGCAGCGATTTCGCGCCGGCGCTGTTGTTCGCAGCCATCCTGCTCGCGGCCGGCACGCTGCTTCTCGCGAAGAAAGGCGACGGCACAGCGTGATCGATCTCGTCACCCGGTTAACGCTCATCAGAATACGAATTGTTGTCGAATGGTCACGATAAAGCCGGCGTGAGCGAGCGACCGGGATGCCAGGCAATTGATGGAGCAGCCGTTTAGTGGCATATTGCTCTAGAGCAGCTTATTGCTTGCGAAAGTTGCAGGAGACAAGGGAAAAGGGGAGCAGATGCTATTTCTCAAGAGTACGTCGTTGCCGGTTGCACCCGGTGTGTATGTGGTGGACGTGGCTGCCAAGCCGCCAGGAAAAACCTACATGATCTATGCCGCGCTGGATGCCGGCGACCCGCCCGCCGAATTCATCAAGGCCATGGAGGGGATGGGATTCAGGCAGGTGTTCTCCAAGCCTTACACGCACCACGACGGAAAGAAGATCATCGACCTGCATTTCCAGAAACCCGGTACGGACATCTTTGAAGGATGGACCAATGACGAGCGCGAGGCCAACCTGAAAAGGATGGAGGAAGTGCTCGCCGGTTTCGGTATCACCGTCCAGCCACGCGTGATGTCCCTCGCCGAAGCTTTCCACTGACGATGCTGTTGCATGGCTATCACATAAAAAATGCCATGCGGACTGTAATGTGCTAGGCTATACGTCCTCGCGGCAGCGCCCTTGTCCATGACGGGCGGTGCCGCAGGAAATGCTGTTTGCCTCTCCTCCCTTATCAACGGGAGAGACCAGGCAGTGCCGCAACGTACATTGCGGCATGACGCCTGTCCACGGAACGCCAAAGACTACCCGCCTTTGTGCACACCGCAAACGATGGCAAGAACGTTTGCACGAGAGATCCCCTGTGTTGTGTCACCGCTTCGCCGCTGCGCGAGCGGATGTTCTTTGCCATCCAGAGTACCGGCCAGGAATGTGCCCGCATCATCATGAAACCCGGTCCGCGCGACGCGGATGGTGATGCATTCGCATTCACGGAAGCTGTTCGAATGCCGCCACGCAGCGCGCGGCCGGACGTGCGCCGACCCGGCCAGCAGAAAACCGACGATCAACATCTACCTATAACGACAATATGAACACGCTGGACAAACAAGCTCTTGAATATCATTCCGCGGGCCGGCACGGCAAGCTCGCGATCCAGGTCACCAAACCGGTCGGCACCCAGGCTGACCTGGCGCTGGCCTATTCACCAGGCGTCGCTGCGCCCTGCATCGAAATCAACAAGGATCCGGCCAAGGCCTATGAATACACCGCCAAGGGCAACCTGGTGGGTGTCATCAGCAACGGCACTGCGGTGCTCGGCCTGGGCGACATCGGCCCCCTGGCCGGCAAGCCCGTCATGGAAGGCAAGGCGGTGCTGTTCAAGAAGTTTGCAGGCATCGATTCCTTCGACATCGAGGTCGATGAGACCGACCCGGACAAGCTGGTCGACATCGTCGCAGCCCTGCATCCGACCTTCGGCGGCATCAACCTCGAAGACATCAAGGCACCGGAGTGCTTTTACATCGAGCGCCGGCTGCGCGAACGCCTCTCGATCCCGGTTTTTCATGATGACCAGCACGGTACGGCGATTGTGGTCGGCGCCGGCTTCCTGAATGCGGTGCAACTGACCGGACGCGAGATCTCGAAAGTGAAGGTGGTGTGTTCCGGTGCGGGTGCGGCGGCGATGGCCTGCCTCGACATGCTGCTTGATCTTGGCGTGCAACGCGAAAACGTCTATGTCTGCGACAGCCGTGGCGTGATCACGACTGCTCGTGAGCTGACGGTGGAAAAGCGTGCCTGGGCACAGGACACGACGGCGAAAACGCTTTCTGACGTGATCGGCATGGCCGATGTCTTCCTCGGCCTGTCCGGTTCTGGCCTGCTCAGTCCGGATGATGTGCGGAAGATGGCCGCGCAGCCGATCGTCTTCACGCTCGCCAATCCCGAGCCGGAGCTGCGGCCGGAACTGGTGCGCGAAGCAGCGCCCGACGCGATCATTGCCACCGGCCGTTCCGACTTTCCGAACCAGATCAACAACGCGCTCTGCTTCCCTTATCTGTTCCGCGCCGCGCTCGACTCGGCCGCGACGACGATCAACCAGGAAATGAAGCGCGCCTGCGTGCTGGCACTGGCGGCCATGGCGCGCAGCGACGAACAGTTCGGCAAGGAATACATCGTCCCGACCCTGCTCGACAAGCGCCTGCTGACGGGCGTCACGCCGCTGATTGCGGCAGCCGCCTTCGAGAGCGGCGTGGCCCGCAGGCAGCTCGACGCACAGGCGTACCGCGTACAGCTGGAAGCACTGGCGCAGACGCTGATCTAGGCGGAAACGACCCGGTCGCGCCCACCCTGCTTGGCGCGGTACATGCGCTGGTCGGCGAGCTCGACCAGCGCTTTCCATTCGGCACTCCCGTCGGCCATGCGTTCGGCAACGCCGATGCTGGCCGTGATGGGTGTGTGGTCCGGGCGCATGCCGAAGCCGATTCCACGCAGGCGGGCCAGCGCCGCTTCGGCCTGCGGCAGGTCGGTATTCGGCATGATCACCAGGAACTCTTCACCGCCCCAACGGGCCAGCGTGTCGCCGGCGCGCAAGTTGGCACCCACGATGTCCGTCATCGTCATCAGGACCTGGTCGCCGGCATCATGGCCGAACGTGTCGTTGATGCTCTTGAAGTGGTCGAGGTCGATGAACGCGACAGCCAATGGCGCATTGCCCCGGCTGGCGATATTGAACTGCAGCTCCAGCATCTCCTCGCCGGTCTTGCGCGCGATGACGCCGGTCAGCGGATCGCGGTTTGCCTGCCGCACCAGCGCGATCATGAACGCGAGCTGGCTGATGCCGGCCAGCAGCGACACGCCCGTGATCAGGATCAGCAGCCACAAGGTGGCGGCGAACGACCAGTCGGATGCCGACCAGTGCAGGTAACCGGTAATGCTGTGCGCCAGAAGGATGGGGATCGCGATCGTCAGGTTCTCCGCGATCGTGAGAGGAAAGATCGACAGGCCGGCCAGCAGCACGAAGGGAAGGAAGGCATAACCTGCCCCGATGGCGGCGGGAAAGCCGGCCAGACGGTAGGTCGTCAGCAAGGTGTCCGAGCTGAGGTAGAACATCGCCGGAATGAAGAACAGCAGCGCGAGCGCCCGGTAGGCGTTCGGCAGCCTGCCGCTCGGCGGATAACGGGCCAGCAGGGCAAGCAGTCCGCTTGACACGACAAAGCGCATGACCGCCAGCCTGAGCCACAGCGGAAACGGGAAAACGAGGAAATCGACGGCGCTCCATAACGGGGTCAGCACCGCGAACAGGAATGCAAAGAGGCGCACACGATTGATGATCAGCAGGGCGCGTCTGCGCGTGAGCAGAGGCGTATGTGCGCGCGACAATGCCAGCCACGCCAGTTCGGGTTGATTCAGTTCCCCCGGCATGATGCCGGTAAGGCGATGCCACAGGAGATCGATGATCTGCTTCATTCTTGTCAGGGGTGGCGCGCGGAAACGGGAAAGCTATCCTCCTGTCTCGGGGACTCCGGGCATGTGCGGGGAAGGGCGTCCGCGATGAAGCAGCCTTGGTGGGTCAGGTATTGCGTATCACCACCAATCTGGACAAGCCGAGGAAATTGACTTTCTTCACTGACATGATTTCCCAGTTGTATTTCATGATCTGCTCGTCATAGCAGAAGTCGGAGCGAAAGCCGATCTTGTTGGAGAGAGGGCGCACCATGCGTTCGAGGAACCACCAGAAGCGGCTGCCGCTGAAGTGGTTCAGGATCAGGATCGTGCCGTTCTTGCGGCAGACCCGGCGGATCTCCGCGACCATGCGCTCGGGATGCGGCGTCACCGACAGCACGTAGGGAATCGCCACGCAGTCGAAACAGCCGTCCGGAAAATCCATCGCCTCGGCATTCATCGCGGCCAGGTGGATACTTCGTCCCTTCAGTGCCGCTGCGCGTTCGCGCGCAATATCGAGCATGTCGTCAGAGATGTCGATGCCGACCACGGTCGAGCTGGCCGGGTAACGCGAGAGGGTGAGGCCGGTGCCGACGCCGACCTCGAGTATCGACGACGGCCGCATGGCGGACACGGCCTGGGTGAGGGCGCGCCTTCCGGGTTCGAGGACCGCGCCGAACAGGCGGTCATAGTGAGGGGCGTAGAAACGGTATGCGTTGACGACGTTGTCGACGGAGATCGGGTTCATGGGCCGCTGCATCCGGTTGGTTGTGATTGTCGAATTGGAATGTAAGACCATTGGATAGCAGAAAGTTCACGATAGTTGCACGTGGTTTGCTTGCGGCCAATGCCAGTACACAAATCGATGTCAAACGGCAACACGTGTGGCCGGGCGCGCGGTTCGCTGCGCTCAGCAGAACCCGGTTTGTTATGGGAAACTACGCGGAAATCGCCGCCGGGACGCGGAACGCCGTTTCCCGCCGGCACATTACCGAGGTGGAAGATGCACGACAAGGAAAGTGTCCAGAATGATAACCAGGGCGCGGAGCGGCCATGGATCGATTTGAAAACGACCTATGATGTGGAAGCCTGGATCGACAACTACAACCGGGAGCTGCAGCGCACGATTGAAAAGGCGAACCCGGCCGGCCAGGGCATCTGCTTCCGTCTCGAACACGGCGGCGAGATTTTCATGCACACCACCGCCGACGGCGACATCCTGCTCGATGTGACGCCGGAAGCGGAGTGGGTCGCACCCGTTATCACCGCGGCGACCAACGTGCCGGCCCCGCAGGGCCAGTTCTGGGCCTTGCCCGGTACGACGCTGACGCAGTTCGTGCTTGGCCTGAGCAGCCTGATCGGATCGACCGCGATCGTGCTGCAGCATGATTTCAGGCTCAGGAAGTATTGAGGTCCTGAGCGGGAACGCGGCAAAGATTGCCGTCATCTAATGTCCTGAATTCACTGGAAAACGGGAGGAAGGCCATGCAACAGCCAGCCAGGACGACAATGGACAAGGACATGCCGGATGCAGAGCTCGCGCGCCGTATTGCGGGCGGAGACCAGCAGGCATTCGAGATCCTCATGCGGCGCTACAACCGCGTCTTGTACCGCACCGCGCGCAGCGTGCTGAAGGATGATGCCGAAGCGGAAGACGTGCTGCAGGATGCCTATCTGCTTGCCTATCGGCGCATCGAGCAGTTTCGCGGCGACGCCCGGCTTTCCACCTGGCTGACGCGCATTGTGGTAAACGAAGCGATTGCTCGTTCCCGCAAACGCAGCCGCCGGGCCCAGATCATCAGCCTGGATGGCGACATCGAATGGGATAGCGAGGCGGCAGAGGCGAGCATGAGCGAATCGACACCGGAACAACCTGAACGCGCGGCGTTGCGCGGCGAAGCGCGCCGCCTGCTGGAAAAGAAGATCGACGAGTTGCCGGATGCATTCCGTACCGTCTTCATGCTGCGCGCGCTGGAAGAATTGAGCGTGGAGGAAACCGCTTCCTGCCTCGGCATCCCCGAAGCCACCGTGCGCACGCGCTTTTTCCGCGCGAGAGGCCTGCTGCGCGAATCGCTTTCACGCGAAATCGATTTCGCTTTCGAAGAGGCGTTCTCCTTCGACGGCGCGCGCTGCGACCGCATCGTCAACGGTGTGCTGGCGCGGCTCGGGGATGCGCCGCGCGACGACGCGTGACACGCCATGACGCTGCGCTGGGGAGTGACGCGGCGAGTGCTATCATCTGCGCATCAGCAGTGGCAATGCGAGCTGTTCCAGCCACTGCCGCAGCGGCAGCGCTCCACTTGGGTCAAGGTGAGCCAAAGTACTGCGCCCGCCGCCTGCAATACACAACAGACACAAAGGGAACCCGACATGGATGAAGACAATTTTTCCGAAAGCGACTGGCGCCGCCTGTTGCGTCACCTCGGCGAAGACCCGAGCCGCCAGGGACTGCGCGACACGCCCAAGCGCGTCGACAAGGCATGGCGGGACTGGACTTCCGGCTACGACAAGGACCCGGCCGAGATCCTGAAGGTGTTTGAAGACGGCGCCGAACAGTACAACGAACTCATCGTCGTGCGCGGCATTCCCGTCTACAGCCACTGCGAGCATCATCTCGCGCCGTTCTTCGGCACGGCGACGGTCGGATACACGCCGAACGGGAGGATCGTCGGGCTCTCCAAACTGACGCGCCTGGTGGAATGCTTCTCCAAGCGCCTGCAGGTGCAGGAGCGGCTGACGATACAGATCGCGGAAGCGCTGATGACGCATGTGCAGCCGCTGTCGGTGGGCGTGGTGATCCGCTGCCGCCACATGTGTATGGAGAGCCGCGGCATCCAGACGCCGGGCGAGGAAACGGTGACGTCGGCGCTGCTGGGCGAGATGCGCACCAACCTTGGCCTGCGGACCGAATTCCTTTCTCTGGCGAGGGAAAAGGACTGAGGGACTGAGCGGCGGCGGAGGTATTCCTCTCCGCGATCATGCAGGGCGCGCCACGGCGCGCCCTTTCTCATTCACGCATTCATCCGCGCGTTCACTTCGCCCACATCCGCAATTCCCCCTGCATGGACAGCGTGCCGTTGATACTGGCGCTGCCGAGATTGCCGCTGACCGGCGCCAGCGGATTGGTCTGCACGCTGAGTGAGTCATAGCCGAAGTTCGTGTATTTCACGGTGCCGGGCAAACCGATCGCCAGGTAATCCCCGCCGCCGTCAGGCCGCGGATGGGCGCTGACGTTGACCATTCCCATGTCGACCACGCCGTGCAGGTTCTTGACGACGACGTAGTTGGTCTGGCCGTCGACCGTGAAGCCCATGGAAATGCGGCTGTCGGTGGACGGGTTGGGCAGGGTCGGATCGTTGAGCGAGAGATGGATCGCAAAGCCGACGCCGTCGGCGCCGCTGACTTGCGACAGCGCGGCATCGTCGAGCGGCACCGGCGCCTGGGCGAAAGCCATGCCTGCGCAGCCGAGGACGGCCAATGCGGCGAGCAACGTCTTTCTCATCTCAGGGCCTCATCTTGATATCAAGGTACTGGATCTGCATCGAACCGATGCGGCTGGAGCCGAGATCCAAGTTCCCGGTGACGTCGCTGCGGAAGGAGACGTTGTCAACCTTCAGCCCGCCCAGCGCAGCGCCGCTCGCATCAGGCCAGTCGATGCCGATATGCAGTCGCGGATTGCCGTCGGTATCGGTGACCGCGTTGAAGACGCCGGGCTGTGTCGCGGCATCGGCGATGCGCCACGGCGTGTTCAGGAAGTTGCCGTTGCTGTCCACCGCGCCGATATGCACGCCACGGATATTCATCTGCTCCGCAACGGTGGATGGCTCGGCCTGGGTGATGTCGCCGCGTCCGCGCGGGCGCAGCAGGACGTTGCCAATGTCGGTGCGCAGCGACATGCCGAAGGCGATGCCGTCGCTGCTGCGCGGCGTGGTCCATTGCATGCCGCCGCCGTAGAACACCGCATCCTTGAATACCATGGCGCCGCCGTCGAAGGCGATGCCGCCGGCATTCACGCCCCAGTCGAATGCGGCCTGCCAGACCTTCGCGCCATTGGCATTGAGCGGATTCATGAAGTTGATGACGTCGGCGAGGCCGGAAGCCCCTTTCACCACTTCCACGTGATACGGATCGCCGAACGGGCTGGCCGTATCGTCGGAGCGCAACAGGTAAGGATTGGCGATATAGGCGCTGGCCGTCGAGGGCGCCGGTGCGAAGTAGGTATAGCGCGCATCGCCCGAGAGCGCGAAGTTGGACAGGTCGAAATTCAGCCCGTCGCGGCCGGTGACGGACGACAGCGTCGCGTCGTTGAGCGGCTGCAGCGCATATGCGCCTGCGCCCGCGGTCGCGCAGCACAGCGCGAGCACTCCACGAGTGATCGTTCGAGCGGAAAAGGGTTTGGCTGCCATATCGGATGCACCTCAGTGCGGATACGGCAGGTTGGGAGGTGGCGTGCCGGTGGTGTTGATGGCGGCGAGGCGGTCGCGCCAGTTCATCCAGAACCCGGCCTGCGCCTGTTGCGGCGCTGCAAGGCCGGCGGGCGGCTGGAATTGCACGGCGGTCTTGAGCACTGACATCCAGAAATCGCGGCTTGCGCCGTTGACGTCGCCGGCGCGTACGCCACCGAGTTGTGCCAGCGTGAGACAGGGCGCGGCGCAGCTGCCGTCCCAGCGCTTGCCGCCGCCCGGATCGGTATTCGAGTCGAGCATGCCGGCTGTGCCGCCGTCGACCAGCATCGAGCCGCTCAGCGTGTTCAGCGTGAGCCCGAGATCGCCCTTGATGCCGTCGAAGCCGAAGCGGATGCCGACGACTTCGCGCTGGGCGACATTGGCCGCGTTGCGATAGATGAATTCGAGATACGGATTGGTGATCTGCACCAGGCGCTGGTCATAGG
Source organism: Noviherbaspirillum sp. (assembly GCF_035254685.1). Taxonomy (GTDB): domain Bacteria; phylum Pseudomonadota; class Gammaproteobacteria; order Burkholderiales; family Burkholderiaceae_D; genus Noviherbaspirillum. The sequence continues at coordinate 44,629 of NZ_DATFAI010000025.1, forward strand.
TGCCATCGCTGCGGCCGAATTGCAGCAGCGGCATGTCGATGTCGGCGCCAGTGCCGTTGCGCGCGGCGTAGTTGTATTCGCCCAGGCGAATGTTGCGGAAGTTGGCGTTCAGCGTGACGTCCGCACCCAGCGTGATGCGGGTGAAATCGAAGCCGCCGAAACTGCTGTTGTCGAGCAGCAGAAGCCCCTGTGCGTGCGTCGAGGACATTTCCTGATCCGACATGGCATGCATTTGCGCCGATGCGGACCCGGCGCAGAGCAGCGTGCTGACGGCTGCGCTCAACAAAACAGGACGAAAACGATTCACGCTCATGGTTTCGAAGGCGACGGTGGGCAGGTGGCGGACGGGTCAGTCACGCCGGGCGGTTTGCCGGATGAGTGCTTTCCGCCGACCCTTTAGCCAACCTTCGGGGCCGACGGAAAGCACTGCCTGGAATGCCCCCGGCGCGAGGCCGGGGGAGGGCGCTGAATCAGGCCGGTCGCTGTTGCCAGCGGCGGCTGATTAGTGTGCCCACATGTACACGTTGGTGCCGCGGATGTCGATGCCGTTCATGGCGAACTTGCCGAACGACGTGCCGGCCAGGCTGCCGCCCATGGTGACGGAATCAACCGACACGCTCAGCAGCTTGGTTGCATCGATGCCGATCGAAGCCGGCAGGGAGATGCGAACCACGTCGCCACCGCCGTAGAAGCTGGTCGGAGCGGTGATGCCGTTCGGGACAACGAATTCGGTCGCGAACGTGGTCTGGTTGATCACGTCGATCGCTGCAGCGATCACGCCCTTGGCCTGGATGTTGTTGAAGCTGACGGACGCGTTTTCAGTCGTGTTGGTATAGACGAAGGAACCGATCTTCAGGTTCAGGTCTGCAGCGATGGACACACCGTCCTGGCCGGAAACCTGGCTCAGGCTTTCATCCTGCATCGGGGTCATTGCCGAAGCGGCGACGGCAACAACAGACAGAGCGGCGGCAATGGCAGTCTTCTTGATGAGTTCCAGTTTCATATATAGTCTCCAATTCGATAAAAAAATTTATTCACAAGGTTTTTTTCTTCATATGCCGCGAACGCTGGCTCCCTGTTTCTTGTGGAAACATTCTTGCGCTGCCAGGTCGACGGATTGCGCCGCCGGCCGAACTTTGAAATCCAGCGCCGTACACAGCTCTTAATATTTCAACAATACTAAGAGCCTTCATAGTAGGGCAAGCCGATACCAAAACGGCGGACGGCACCCTTACCGTCGAAGCCAAAACATTGGCCGCGAGAGCCACGCGGAAAAAATTTTTCCCCTTCGACAGAAAACGCAAGCGGCAGGGCGTGGCAAGCCGATTTTTCACACAGCCGCGCATGGTGTGATCCCTATTCCTGTCTAAATGCGTATGCTGCAACGCAAGAAAAAGCACGACCGATCGAGGATTAGAGGAAAGACTCTATGGCCTGAAGGACAATCTTCGGTAATCTCACGTTTTCTTTACATCATCAATCTGCGTTCGCGCGTCCTGCCGCGAGGGCAGCACTGCCGATGTCTTAGCGTCCACATGTTCGGGTGACCTGAATGGCAGCAAGTCCTGATACGCCTTGGGAAAAACCGCCGGTTCCGCGCTCGCCGCCATCCAAGTTCCGTCCGCCGACGGTGGGCGCGCCGTTCGTCGCACGCGATCGCCTGACCGAGCGCATCCGCCAGGCCACCGGCGCAAAACTGGTCCTGGTGCAGGCGCCGGCCGGCTTCGGCACGACTACCTTGCTGCGCGACATTTACGACCTGTTCACCGCCGTCGGTTATGCGATCGTCTGGCTGACGCTCGACACCGGGGACAATGACCTCGACCGCTTCATGAGCTGCCTGAGCCAAGCCTTCGCACAGCTCGGTCACGCGCAGTCTGCGCTGGCGGGCGGGTTGGCCAGGCGCGAGGGCGATGGCTTCGACCTGATGGATGCCATCGTCTCGACGCCCTTGCCATTCATGCTGATCCTCGACGGCTTCGAGCATCTGCAGAATCCCGCCGCGGTCTCGGTCGTGCAACAACTGACTGAACTGCTCGGTCCGCAGCAGAAGCTCGTCATCGGTTCGCGCGAACAGACGATGCTCAGCGTCGGACGCCTGCGGGCCCGCCAGCAGCTCCTCGAAATCGACGCGTCACAATTGCGGTTCACGCAGGAAGAAACGCGCCAGTTCCTGTGCGACAAGCGCGGCCTGCGGCTCGACAGCCAGGATGTCGAACGCTTGCACCAGGTCACCGGCGGCTGGGCGGCCGCGCTGTGGCTGGCCTCCCTCGCGCTGGAAAGCAGCGACGATCCGAAGCGTTTCATCCGGACCTTTTCCGGCTCCAATACGGTCGTCGCTTCTTATCTCGCGGAGGATGTGCTGGCGCAGAAGCCCAGACATCTCCAGGACTTCATCCTGCAGACCAGCATCCTGCAAAAATTCAATGCGGAGAGCTGCAATGCTGTGACGGGCCGCAGCGACAGCAGGGAGATGCTCCAGGAAATCGAGCGCTCCAACATGTTCATTACCGCGCTGGACGAACAGTGCAACTGGTACAGCTACCATCCGCTGTTCGCGGGATTTCTGCATGCCCAGCTGGAGCGGCAGTGTCCGGGCCTCGCGCCCGTGCTGCATCGCCGTGCGGCAAGCTGGTACATGGAACAGGGCAGGGCGACGCATGCGATCGACCACGCCATGGCGTCCGGCGACAAGGAACTCGTGCTGCAGCTGCTCGAACAGCATGCCGAATCCCTGTTCCTCCAGGGGCGGGTGCGCCTGCTGGTGCGCTGGTGCGATGCGCTCGACCGCTCCAGCATGGCAAGGCATCCGAAACTGATGTCGGTCTATGCATGGGCGCTGATCCACATCAATCGCAGCGCCGAGGCATTGACGTTGCTGGAAACCGTGACCAATCCGGACGGCGCTTCACCCTTGCCGCATCCCACCTATCATGTGCTGCGCACCTTCAGTCTCGTCATGATGGACCGCATCCAGGAAACCGCGCCGATGTGGGACGATCCGCACATTCTTGGCAGCGCCGCGCAGGAACCCTTGCTGCGCAGCATGCTGATGATCGGCTGCGCGTATTACTACGCCACCATCGGCCGCTTCCAGGATGCGCGCCTGCTGCTTGATCAGGCGACACAGGAGCAGCCGGCGGTCGGCCCGCTGTTCGGCATCGCGGTGGCAGGCTACGTGCGCAGCATGCTGGACCTGGCGCAAGGCAAACTGCGCGCCGCGATTGCGCGCCTGCTGGCGCTGATCGGTGACGAATCGCAATTGCGCATGCGCGCCGCCAGCGCGCGCTACAGCGCCCTGGTTGGTTTCGGCGGCGACCTGCCCGAGCCGCGGCATGGTGCCGACAGCGGCTTCGCCAGCCTGTACCTCGCTGAAGTGCTGTATGAAATGGATTCGCTGGGCGAAGCGCGGCGCCTGCTCAAGCAATACCTGCCGCTGGTCAAGGACGCCGGCATTCCGGACCAGCTCATCGCAAGTCACCTCATTCACGCACGCATATTGCGCGCCGAAGGTAACGCAACCGACGCGTTGCAGACGCTGCTTGAACTGGAGCATCTTGGCATGGCGCGCATGCTGCCGCGCATCGTTGACATGGCGCGCCTGGAACAAGCACGCCTGGCCATCCTCGACGACAACATGGAATCCGCGCGGGCGCTGCTTGCGCTGGTTGGCAACGCGCCGGCATGGCAGCGGCGCAGCTTGCAGATGATCGCGGACGATATCGAAACGCCGTTCCTTGGCGGCGCGCGCCTGCAGATCCATTCCGGGCAGGCGACCAGCGTGTTGCCGTTGCTTAAGGAACATCTGCAGGATGCCTACGGCCGCGGACGGCTGCGCTATGCCTTGCGCGTCAAGGTCCTGTATGCGCTCGCCCTGTCTCTTTCGGGACAACGCAACCCGGCCTTGCGCGCCATCCGCGAAACCCTGCAGGACGCGATGGCGGAAGGTTTCGTGCGCGTCTTCAAGGACGAGGGGCCGACGCTGCTGGCGCTGGTGCGCGACATGCTGGAAGGCACGAAGGATGTGGCCAATGCAGAGAACCTGGCCTTGCTCGCCTTCGCCGAGAGGATCCTGCGCACTCCGCAGCAAGGCATGCGCTCGCCGCTCGTTCCCCAGCCTGTTGCGGCCGGCGCCCCGGCCAAGGCGCATCTTGCCGCGGAAACCGAACTGACCAGTCGCGAACTGGATGTGCTGATGCTGCTGGCGCAAGGCAATGGCAACCAGATGATCGCGGAAAAACTTTTCGTTTCGGTCACGACCGTGAAAACACATTTGCGCAACATCAACCTCAAGCTCGGCGCGCATAACCGTACCGAAGCTATCTCTCTCGCACGCAAGCTTTGCATCATTTCGTAACCGCGCAGTTCCTCGGCAGTCGCTGATCCTCTTCGCTGACATTTCCTGCGGTCATTTTCCTGGCGTCGCAAAGGCAAGCGATTGCCATGCAAATGGCCGCGAAGTCATGCTTTTGGGCATGCAAAATCATTTCTCGCCAGAATTAATCAAGGTCCACACGGCAATCAAATGAGTACCGCTTGATGCCGCGCAAGAACGTCTCGTCCGATCGGATGAGTTCGCGACAGCAAGTCCCTCGTACATTAATCCCACTTCGCAAGCCTGCCGGGAATCAAAAAATTTTCAAGCCGTGCAGCAGCAGTTGCGGCGAACGCGAGGGACATCGCGACGCCACGCTTTCCACACTCAAGGAGTAGACATGAAGGGGACAGCTACATGTTCATGATCGTGCTTGGCGCCATCGCCTATCTGATCGCAGGTGCCGGCGCGACGTCGCGCTTCGAACCCGCGGACCGTCCGAAGGAGCAGTTCGAGCTGCCGCTCTCTGCCGTTGGTGCCGGCCCGCTTACCGAGTCTGTCAGGCTCGAACCCTTCTCCGAATTGAAGTACCGCCACATCGTGCGCCAGGCGTTCGACTACAGCTGCGGCTCGGCGGCGCTGGTCACCATCCTCAACTATCACCTCGGCCTGAAGGTGAACGAGCAGCAGGCGATGGAAGGCATGCTCGAACGCGGCGAAAAGGAGAAGATCATCGAGCGCCGCGGCTTCTCGCTGCTCGACATGAAACGCTATGTCGCTTCGCTGGGCGTCAACAGTGCCGGCTTTCGCGCCGAAATCAAGGACCTGCGCGAGCTCGACCATCCGGCCATCGTGCCGATCGATTACGCCGGTTCCAAGCACTTTGTCGTCTTGCGCGGCATTCGCGGCGAGCTCGTCTACATCGCCGATCCGTCGGCCGGGAACATCGTGTTCAACGTGGACGAATTCGCGTCGCTGTGGGACCGCAACACACTCTTTATCCTGTATCCCCCCAAGGACCGGCCGCCGGTCGCTCAACTCGCCCTGACCGATCAGGAACTGGGCGTGATCGACACGGACCGCGTACGGGATGTCGCCAGCCTCCAGCCGTTCGGCCCTACCCATATGCTCGAACGTGCTCTCAATTCCGGCATGGGCGGTACCTACCTGCGCAGACAGTAACAGCCAGGACCCGCGCCCTGCCATTACATCCATCTCTAAGGGAGTTGTCATGAAGATTCATTCGCTATTGGGCTTGATTGCCGCCGCTCTGGTATTGCCCGCACAAGCGCAGCAAAGCTCTTCTTCGCCGGCCAGCGATGCACCGGGCACGGCGGCGGCCCGCGAAGCGCTCAAGCAGAAGGAGGGGGACGCGGACCAGACCACGCTGCTCAAGCAGACGCTCACCGCGGTGGACAAGCAGTACTCGCTGATCCGGCGCGGACAGGTGCAGACGACGTATGACTTCAACTACACCTACATCGGCCAGGAAAAGATCAACGCCAATTTCGCCGACGGCTCGCTCACCCTCTTCAACATCGAGAACGACAGTTCGCACATCATCACCAATACGCTGTCGGTCGACTACGGCGTGCGCGACAACCTTACCGCCAGCCTCAGCCTGCCGCTGGTCAGCAAGTATTCCGAGACGCCGGCGAGCTCCGGCCTGTCGCATTCACTGGGCGACATGGGCATCGGCGCGCGCTTCCAGCCATGGGAAGCGCATCGCGGACGGCCGTCGATGACATTCACCGGCAACGTGCGCCTGCCGACCGGGCGCAGCCCGTTCAAGGTCGATCCGAACCAGGGGCTGGCCACCGGCTCCGGCGTGACCACGCTGACCGCCGGCGTGAACGTCAACCACATCGTCGATCCCGTCGCACTGTTCGGCTCGCTGAACGCGTCCTACAGCACGGCGGCCAAGCATCTGTCGCAGCGCCGCGACGGCAACCTCGTGCTCAATCGCGTCGATCCGGGCGCGAGCATCAGCTTCGGCCTCGGCTTCGCCTATGCGCTGTCCTACGGCATTTCAACCTCGGTATCGGTGCAGGAAACGATTTCGCGCGGCACCAAGCTGCACTTCGACAACGGCAGCGAGTTCCGCACCAAGACGCAGACGGCCGGTGTGCTGAGCCTCGGGCTCGGTTACCGCATATCGCCGAAGACCACGCTCAACTTCACGGCGGGCATCGGCCTGACGGCGGACTCCCCCAACTTCAGCCTCGGCATGAGCATGCCGTTGTCCTTCTGAGCGGGGTGACGCAGCGATGAAGACTCGCCTGATAAGGGTGACAAGGGTGACAAGGCGCCGCACGCGCGCCGGGCTTCTGACTGCCGCCTGCCTGCTGGGCGGATTGCCCCCAGCCCATGCGGCGCTCACGGACAACCTCGCGACAGGTGTCGTCGCCATGTCGCTCGGCAATGCCGTGGTCGCCGATCCGCCGGGCATTGAGTCGATCCATTTCAATCCCGCCGGCCTGGCACGGCTCAAGGGCGAGCAGCATACGCAGAGCCTGTTCGTGGCATCGATCCGCACGCACGCATCGTTCCATCAGCCCGATGATTTCGACATCGGCGGCTGGAAGCAGGACCCGGTGAACGGCACGCACACCGGCGAGGAAAAGCAGCGGCTGTACGTTCCCGGCATCGGCCTGCTCGGCGCGCGCCTGCCGGCGGCGGTGGCCGGCGGGCCAGGCATTTCCTACAACAAGGAGGGTTCGCCCTTCACGTTCGGCACGAACACTTACGTGTCGCAGGCGATGAGCATCACCCGCACCGATCCGAACGACCCAGGCAACTTCGACGGCAAGGTCACCCACATCCAGCGTTTCGTGCTCGCATCGCCGGCGGTCGGCTGGAAAGTGTCGGATACCTTGAGTGTCGGTGTTGCGGTACCGATCGCGCATGCCGCCTTCGTGCTGAACACCGACATGCGCATGCCGAACACGCTGATCGGCATCACCGGCCAGGTGCAGAACGGCTGGTGCCCGAAGGACGGGGGAAACCTGCTCGACACGCTCGGCCCTGGCCTGTGCAGTGGCGGCAATGAAGGACGCCTCAGCCCGTTCAAGCGCGCGGCCAACTTCCAGTTCGACATGACCGCGCCGCTCGATCCGACCATCAACCTCGGCGTGCTGTGGGAGCCGAAGGACTGGTTCGCGCTCGGCGTGGCTTACCAGGGCGGTTCGAAGACGCGCTACAGCGGCCGTTATGAATTCAAGACCGATCCGATGATCCGCCGCTTCGTCGAGGGCCTGTACGCCAGCCTGATGGGGCCGATCATCGCGGCGACGCTCGGCATGCCGCAGTCGATTCCCGCGATCCAGAACGGCAACGTGACGGCCACCATTCCTTTTCCGTCGCACCTGCAGGTCGGCTTCAAGCTCAAGCCGACCGAACGGCTGCAGTTCAACGTCGATGCGAACTACACCGACTGGGGCAGCTGGGATGCGATCACGCTCAAGTTTGACCAGAGCATCAAGCTGCTCGAAGTGGCGCGCATGTTCGGCATCACCGATTCCACCCAGCTGCGCATGCCGCGCGGCTACAAGAGCGTGATCCACTGGGGCTTCGGCATGCAGACCAAGGTCAGCGACAAGCTGCTGCTGCGCTTTGGCTACGAGCCGCGCAAGAGCTCGATCCCGGCCGACAAGATCGACCTCGTCGCGCCGCTGCCCGACACCAAGCTCTACAGCGTGGGCATGAACTACAAGATCAACAAGGATACCGACATCAACCTGACGGCCAGTTACATGAAGGGCGATTTCAACGCGCCGGCCGGCACCAGCTGCAACCTGAACTGCACGAATTTTTTCAACATTGTCTACAACCCCTACGCGGGATTGGATGTGGCCGGCGGCATTCGCGTCCGGTACCTGGGCTTCAGCTTCACCAAGCGTTTCTAGTGTCGTATTCATCATGAACGCGACCGATCTTTAAAGGAGTGTTTACATGTTCAAATCCATCATCGCCATCACCGTCATGATCGCCGCGAGCGCGGCCAGTGCAGCCACCGCCGGTAACGCCGACGCCGCCATTGCGCCGGCAAAAAAGGAACTCGTGCACAAAGTACTGCAGCTATGGCAGGTCGACGCGCTCGGCGAATCCATGCTGGAGCGCCCGGTCGCGGAAGCCGTGGCGCAGGCACGCGCCGTGCTGCAGGGGCGCGTGCCGCAGGACAAGCAGGATGCCGCGATGAAGGACATCACGGCGGAAGCAAGGAAATTCCTCGAAGCCAATGGACCCCTGGTGCGCGACAACACGAACAAGATCGTGCCATCCACCATCGAGCCGATGCTGGCGGAAAAATTCAGCGAGGACGAGCTGCGCCAGATCATCAGCATCTTCGAATCGCCGGTGAAGCGCAAGTTCGAGGCGATGGTGCCCGACATGCAGAAGGCGCTGGGCGAAAAGCTCGCCGCCGAAACGCGTTCGCAGATCGATCCGAAGCTGGAAGACCTGCGTCAGCGCATTGCCTCGCGCCTGCGCGCGGCGGCGATGCCTTGAACGGTCTTCAGCGCCGTCTCCAGCGGATCTCTGGTCAGGACATGGATGACCGGGCACAAGAACCCGGCAGCATGAGGATTGCATCTTCAGTGAGGGAAGCAGCATGACATACTCGTCGGCGATTGATTTGGTACGTGGTATCAAGTCCCGTCTCGCAACGCGCGGATTCGACATCGACGCGCTGTGCCGCCAGGTGGGGCTTGATGATGGCGAATGCATGACGGATGACGCGTTGACGCTATCGGACAAGCTCAGCCACCTGTGGGGCCTTGTGGTGCAGGTGTCGGGTGATCCCTTGCTGGGCCTGAAGGTGGCGCTGCCGCAGTCGCTCGACCGTTCGGGGCTGATGGGACACATCATGCGCGCATCGCCGGACGTGAGGACTGCGATCGAGAACATGGTCCGCTACACGCCGCTGGTGTCGCCGGCCGTCAACAGTACCATCGAGTACCTCGACGGACGGATCAGGGTGAGCCTCCAGTTGCCCGGAGGGCAGCGCAAGGTGCCGCAGCAGCACTACGACTTCGTGTGGTGCCTGGTGCTACGCACTTTGCAGACGGCGGCGGGACGCGACGATGTGCGGCCCGTGCTGGTCAACTATGTCTTCCCGAGGCCGGAGAACGAGCAGGCTTACCGCGAAGCCTACGGTTGCGAGGTGCGCTTCGACGCGCCGACCAACAGCATGGAATTCGAGGAGGCCGGCCTTACCGCGACCATTCCGACGGCGCATCCGATGGCGGCTGACTGGGCGTTGCGCATGCTGGCCGAACTGGCGCAGTCGCAACGCAACTGGACGCTGCGCATGCTCGCCCGGCTGGAGCAGGCACCGCAGCCCTCCAACAGCTTCAGCACTAAAGTGCAGGCACTGCTGGCCGACATGCTGCCCGACGGCGAGCCGCAGCGCGAACAGGTGGCGAGGCAGCTCATGATGAGCGAGCGCACCCTGCAGCGCCGCCTGGCGGAAGAGGGCACCAACTTTACGCGGCTGGTCGACGACACGCGACGCGAGATCGCGCAGCAGTATCTCAGCAAGGGCGAGCTGTCGCTCAAGAAGCTCAGCTTCCAGCTCGGTTTCTCCGATCCGAGCGCGTTCTGCCGTGCCTGCAAGCGCTGGTTCGGGCGTTCACCCAAACAGCTGCAGGGCGGCCGCGTCTCCTTCCAGTCGATCATGGGTCAGGCCGCGTCACAGGCCACGACGCACGCCACCATGCACGCCATGTCGCTGGAACAGCCCGGCAATGCGGCTAGCTATTATTCCTTCAAGCCGGGGTGATCCGGCCCTAGGGCAGGCCGGCACCCGGCACGCGTACCCGCACCGCCTCAATGCGCCCGCTGCGCTCCGCCAGCGCGCGCGGCGCGCGTGACACACGTCCGATCACCATGTACAAGCTGCGGCGGTCTTCGCCGCCCAGCGCGCAGGCAATCGCCTGGCTGCTCACGCCGATCCGCTCGCTGATCGTGCCGCCTTCCTGTACGCGCAGGAATTCCGCGGTCGGCGGCGAAGCCACCCACACCGCTCCCTCCGCATCGAGGCAGATCCCGTCCGGCGATGCCTTGCCAAGCTCTGCCCATACGCGCCGCCCTGAAAGAGAGCCATCCTCGCTGATGTCGAAAGCGGTCAGGCGATTACCGAAGGTTTCGGCGACGATCAGCGTCTTTCCGTCCGGCGTGATCACGCAGCCGTTGGGAAAGAGCAGGTCATCGGCCACGACGCGCGCCGCGCCATCAGGCGTGACGAGGATCAATACGGTCGGCCGCACCGGCTCCTTGATCATCATGTCGAAGCCGAAGTTGCCGATGTAGGCGCGGCCGCGGCTGTCGACGACCATGTCATTGCAGTGCGAAGGCGCCAGTGCTTCGAGATTGGCAACCACAGTCATGCCATGCGGCTCCTGCCGCAGCAGGAGCCGGTCGTTCATCGATACCACGAGCAGCCGTCCGTCTGGCGTCCATCCCAGCCCGGAGGGTTGGCCCGGCACCTCGGCGATGGTTTCCATCCTGCCGCTGGCATCGATGCGGTTTACCTTGTGCGTGTAGAAGTCGGAGAACCACAGCGCGCCGTCATGCCAGCGCGGTGCTTCCGCAAATGCGAGACCGTCAACGATGAGCTTGCCTTGTCCGGTGGAATTCAACGCTGCCTCCCTGGAAGTTGCGGGGGAGGGAGAGAGGATGAAAGCGCATGTCTGCATTCATCCTGTACCTTCCCCGATTTCGGCATTGTATCAATGCAGAAAGAAATGTTCCCGACGGTCATGCGCTTGCTACGCGTCATTGCTTTTCCTCATTGCTTTCGGCCTTAATGCCGACGTGAAATGCGTTCGCTTATCTGCAGAAGACGCGTGGTAACAAGCTTGCGGATCATCAATCAGCAAGATGCATTCCCGCGTACATTAACTTCCAAGCGACATTTCTTCTTCAACAGAGCCGGCTGCGAAAAGAACATGATCAACTTCATCGTTTTGGGAAAGTGCAGGCGTGTGACATCGGCGGTGCTGCAAGCGATCCGCAGTTTCACCGACGCCAAGTGCATCGTGATTGGTGGTCCGGAGACGACCGTGCTGCGATGGTCCGCGCTCTGCAAGCGGCAGGTCACCATCGACCTGAGCGGAACGGATGACGAGCGCTTCGTCGACCTGGTCAATGACATTGTGAAGACGTGTCCGCATGTCATCCTGATTCCGGTTGATTGCGACGGCACCCGCCTTGTCAATCGCGTGCGCGACCGCTTGATGCTGCCTGTCACGCCCATTCCCGAGATGGACGTGCTCGACATGTTCGACAACAAGTGGACCTTCCACCAGTTCTGCACGCGCAATGAGCTGGCCGTTCCGGAGACGCGCTTCATTCCTGCGAAGAACGAACTGGACCATGATGCCATCGCCGCCGAACTCGGCAGCCCCTTCGTCGTCAAGCCGATCGGCCTGGCAGGTTCGACCGGCGTGCAAATCGTGCACAGCAAGGCGGAATTCGAAGAGGTAATCCTGAACAATGATGCCTACGACTATGGCGCGCTGATTGCGCAGCAGTATATCGACGGCGAGGATATCGACGTGAGTTTCCTCGCACTGGGCGGGCGGCTTGCAGCGCTCGCGATCCAGCAGGTGCATGGTGCGAGCATCGTGTTCTGCAGCAATCCTGAACTGGAAGCGATGGCGGAACGGATGTGCCGCGCCAGCGAATACCATGGTGTGATGCATGTGGATGCCCGCATCGATGCGAAGACCGGAAAACTCTACCTGATCGAATCGAACCCGCGGTTCTGGGCATCGCTGACGGCTTCCGTGTGGTGCGGCCTGAACTTCGTTGCGCAGGCCATCATTCCCGCGCCGGGCGCCATTGGCGTTCGCCGCCTGACGTCGGGCACCGCTTACACAAGGTTCCCGCTGATCCGCCCCGGCTGCTGGCAGCAGCTGATATCCGACACAGGCGAACGTGGACGGCTGCTGCGCGCGATGTCGCTCGATCCGGTGATGCTGAGCTGGTTCCTCAAGGATCTGCCGGCCACCGGCCGGAACTTCATTGCCGGGCATGCCTCCGGGCTTTTCGCAGGGATGCGGCGTACGGATACGCCGAATGCCTTTGCGAAAGATGTGGCGCACATCGATCGCCGTGCCTGACACATTTGTCTTGCCGCAGCATTGCGGCAAGACTGCATTGCGCTGCCGTGAACTGTTTCCCGGGTTGGTTTTCTATGTTATGAGGGGCACCGTTTCCCTGTGCCGCCTGCAACTTTCCTTGAGGAGACAAACATGGAATTCCTTTGGTTCATCCTGATTGGCCTGATCGCCGGATGGCTTGCCAGCGCGATCGTGGGCGGCGGCTTCGGCGTGCTGGGTGATATCGTAGTCGGCATCGTCGGCTCATTCATCGGCGGTTATCTGTTCCGCACCTTCGGCTTCTCCGCAGGCGGGGGAACGCTCGGGAGCATCATTGTCGCAACCGTCGGCGCGATCGTGCTCCTGCTGGTGCTGCGCCTGGTGCGGCGGGCGTAGCACTGCATGCAATTTTTTACTGGAAGATATACTGCGCGTCTTGACAGACCGAGCGCGCCAGAAAGGCGGAGTTGCCATGCCTGACGCAGGAAAAATGATTTCCATGACCATGAGCGATGGTGCTGCCGTCGGCGTGTATCACGTCGAAGCGCGAGGGCCGCGGCGCGGTGGGCTGGTACTGATCCAGGAGATATTCGGCGTCACTGAACATATCCGGGAGCAGTGCGATGCCTACGCCGCCGAGGGCTATGAAGTGCTGGCGCCCGCGCTCTTCGACCGTGAGGCGCCGGGATTGCAGGCAAGCTACAGCCCGGAAGACCGGCAAATGGCAATCAGGATCATGCGCGAACTGCATCCTTTCGACCTGTCCGTCGCTGATACGCAAACTTGCATCGACCAGTTGAAAGGCAAGGGGCCGATCTTCATTATCGGCTACTGCTATGGCGGCTCGGTAACGTGGGCGGCCGCCTGCCGCTGCAACGGTTTGTCCGCCGCATCCGCCTACTACGGCAGCATGATTCCGCGACTGTCCAGCGAAACACCGCGTTGCCCGGTCATCCTGCATTTCGGCCGCCACGATCAAAGCATTCCCCTCGAAGGCATCGACCAGGTGAAAGCCCTGCATCCCGAAGTGGAGGTCCATGTGTACGACGCCGGCCATGGTTTCAATTCGGACCGGCGCAGCGATTACCACGAAGAGAGTGCAAGGCTCGCGCGCCAGTGCACGCTCGCGCTGTTCCGCGCGCACGGCGGATAGGACGTATTGCTTCGCGCGCGGGATTTGTCGTGGCGCCGTGCTGTCTACTGTCTCCCTTGTCTGACCTTGTGGCAATAATAGATGTGACACATGGACAGCATGAACCCCCCCCTGCAAAGCAGATGAGCTCGGCCACCGAGGCCGATGCAGGTCCGTGGACGGTCGTTCCGGCAGGAGCGACAAGAGCAGCCACGACGCAAAGAGCCACACCAAGGCCGGCTCCAGCCAGGGCGCCGGCGGCGGGAAGAAGCAGAAGCGTCATCAATAATTGTTGCGGCGCGGGAGGCTGAAAAGTTACGCCTTGTCCAGCCTTTCCGCTGCAGTTTCCCCACCTCCTCCCAAGGGAATCCGGGAATGTCCCGGGTGCGACAGAACCCGATTCGCCAAATGGCGTATCATCCGTATGCTGCACTGCCGCAGAAGGGTCGATGGCTCCCGGCGCCGGCGCACAAAGGAATTTTCGCCAACAATTTGAACTAGGAGAGAAGATGGCAAATACGAAGGATGTGGTGATCGTCGGCGCAGCGCGTACCGCGATCGGCAGCTTTGGTGGTTCGCTGAAGGATATTTCCGCGTGCGACCTGGGCGCTCTGGTAGTCAAGGAAGCGTTTGTACGCGCCGGCATCGAGGCCGCGCAAGCCGGTCAGATCGTGTTCGGCAACGTGATCCATACCGAGCCGCGTGACATGTACGTTTCGCGCGTGGTCGGCGTCAATGCCGGCATGGTCAAGGAATCGGCGGCGCTGACCTTGAACCGGCTGTGCGGCTCGGGTTTGCAGGCCATCGTGACGGCAGCCAATGCGATCCAGCTCGGCGATACCGAAGTTGCAGTCGGCGGCGGCGTGGAAACGATGAGCCGTGCGCCCTATTCGGCGCAGGCCGCACGCTGGGGCCAGCGCATGGGCGACTTCAAGATGATCGACATGATGGTGGGCGCGCTGTCCGATCCGTTCGGTGCGGGTCACATGGGCATCACCGCCGAGAACGTCGCGGAGAAATACGGCATCACGCGCGAAGAGCAGGACGCCTTCTCGCTGGAGAGCCAGAAGAAGGCACTGGCCGCGATTGCTGCCGGCTATTTCAAGTCGCAGATCGTGCCGGTGGAACTGAAGGGCCGCAAGGGAACGGTTTTGTTCGACACCGACGAGCATCCGAAGGCTGACACCACCATGGAGTCGCTGGCCAAGCTCAAGCCTGCGTTCAAGAAGGAAGGTGGCACTGTCACAGCCGGCAATGCGTCCGGCCTGAACGATGGCGCGGCAGCCTGCGTGCTGATGGAAGCGGGCGCCGCGGCGCGCGCCGGCCTGAAGCCGCTGGCACGTCTCGTGTCCTACGGCGTGGCTGGCGTCGATCCGTCCATCATGGGTACCGGCCCGATTCCTGCCGTGCAGCTTGCACTGAAGCGCGCTGGCCTGAGCCTGGACGCGATGGATGTGATCGAATCGAATGAAGCCTTCGCCGCGCAATCGCTGGGCGTCTGCCGTGGCCTCGACCTGGATCCGGCACGCACCAACCCGAACGGCGGCGCGATCGCGCTCGGCCACCCGCTTGGCGCCAGCGGCGCGATCATTACCATCAAGTGCCTGTATGAACTGATCCGCACCGGCAAGCGCTATGGCCTGATCACCATGTGCATCGGCGGCGGTCAGGGCATTGCTGCAGTGATCGAACGTCTCTGACGCAATCGTCGATCCCGAAAAAAACCTGCGGTTGCTCGCAGGTTTTTTTATTGGCTGAACGATTTCCGCTTCAGTACGTGCCGACGAAATCGCGCTTGCCGATCTCGATACCGTTGTGCCGTAGCAGCGCATACGCGGTCGTGACATGAAAAAAGAATTGCGGCAGACCGTAGTGCATCAGATACACCGACTGGCTGGAGAAGCGGCGCTCGCGCGGCGTGTCGGGCTGGATCACGATTTCCTGATCGGGGCGTCCATTGATCTGCTCCGGCGACAGGCTTTCGATGAAGGCGAGTGTCGTTGTGATGCGCGCATGCAGGTCGGCAAAGCTTTGTTCATTGTCCTCATACGCGGGAACGGCGACGCCCGCCAGGCGTGCCGAAGTGCCCTTGGCAAAATCACTCGCCAGCTGCACCTGACGAATCAGCGGAAACATGTCGGGAAAAAGGCGTGCTTGCAGCAATGCATGCGGATCTATCCTTTTCGCGCTGGCATGGGCTTCAGCCTTGGAGAGGACGTCGTCGAGACTGTGCAGCATCTGCGTGAAGACAGGAATCGACGCGGCGTACAGGGTGATGGGCATGGCTTCCTCCGTTGAATATCGTGCAAGTATATCCATTTTCAGAAGAGCGTTTTTGATGCCCTGCACGCAGAGGACGGCGAGGTGCGCGGCGTTCGTCTTTCCTCAAGCGCCGGTACTGGCCGGATCACGCGCCAGCGCCGATTTTTCACTTGCCCGTCTGGCGCAGCAGTTCTTCGGTTACCTCGACGATCGATAGCGAGCGCGGTTCACGTCGCACGACGCGGTGTTCGCTCGCCGGCACGACGGTCTTCTGGCCGGACAATTTTTTCATGAGGCGCACGAACAGGTTCGTACCCTCGGCGGTTTGTGTCTCGCGATCTTGCATGTTGCCTCCAAAGATAGCTTAGTTTCCTGTTTTCAAGCTTAGTTCTCGGATGCAACAAAAAAAGTGAGGCTTGCTAGGGATGCGATTGCCGCCATGTGACCGTCATGACAGTGACAATGATGGCAATGAACAGCGCAAGCGCAACCTTGATCGAGAGCGCCTTGGCGTCGAGCCAGCCATTGACCGGCGCGACGGCGAGGGTCCAGGTAGCGTTCGGCACCTGCACAGTCCGCTCGACCGGATCGATCAGCTGCCGGCCGGAGGAGGCATCGATGATGTGTTTCTTGCCGGTGTCCGGGTGGGTGCGCCAGATCTCGTAGTCGTAGCCGCTCTCCGTCAGCTCCGTCAGCCGGGCCGGTGCCAACGTCTCCGGAAAGCGGATCAGCACGATCACGAATCCCCAGAACTGCGCGGCGCCTTTTTCGTCGCTGACGAAGACGGGCAGCCGCCCGGCCGCTCCCAGGCCGCCCTGGACCAGCGGGAATGGGCCGGCGAGGGTGAGCTTGCGGCTGTCGCGCGCCAGCATGGCTTCCTTTTCGCTTACCGGTTCGGAAAGCACGTCGTACCCGATGGCCCGTTCATTGCCGGCAAGCGGAATGATGTGCCGGATCACGCCGCCGGGCGCAAGTTCGAGCGCGGATATGCCGGGATAGAAGGCGCGCAGCGTATTGGCGAGACGTTCGAATTCCTTCAGGTCGCCCTTGGTCAGCTGCACCATGCTTCCCAGGGCAAAGGCTGACGACATGGCTTGTTCGATGTTGGACTGGATGGCGAACGCGCGTTCGCCGGCCAGATAAGACACCCGTGCCCGTTCATGCCGGACGCGCGCCTTTTCCGAATACCAGATAATCCCGGCCGCGGTCAGCGCATACACCAGCAGGACGATCGCCACGCAGAGGCGCGACCGGTAAAGCGTGGACCTGAAAGAATATCCCATGAAAGCTCAGTGGTAGTGCAGTCCGCACGGACATCCCATTATCAGCAATTTACCTTGCTGACAATATGGTTATTTTTCATGCCCGGGCGGTCGTTGCATTCATGCAACGTGTGTTGGCCGGCTGGCGAGGGGCAGGGTAGTGATTAGCCTGCGCGCATGTACTCTTGGTTACATAAAGAAAGTGACTGCCGGACTGTACGCCGAAGAGGAGTCGCCGGCAAGCGGGTTTTCGCTGGCTGGCAGGCTAAAGGCAAATCGTTACCTTTCTTTACAGAAACGTTTGCGGAAGTGCGCTAACTTGGTGACGAAATGCAACTTTTAATGCATATTGCAGATCGCGACTGTTCCGCGGCGGCTGACCATGACCTGTAGACGATCCAGATCGAATCCCTCTTTCATTGTGTTGTTCGTCATCGGCGGACTGCCGGGCGCCGCGGCTCTTGCCTCTGACCTGACGATCGCTCCCACGACGCGCGAACTGCATCAGCGGAACGAGCAGCACAGTGCAAGGACGGTGGCCACAGCCAGGAAAGTTATGCACGCCAAGACCGCGAAGGCAAGGCGTGCCGAAAAGGACAGGCAGCACAGGATCATCACCTACAACCTGTTTCATGATCCCTTCCTCAAGACAAGTGGCGCCGTCTCCGACAAACGTCATCCCGGCGCAGGCGACCTGCGCGGCCTGACGGCCACCGCTTTTCCCGCCATCGCCGCAAATTCGCCTGGCCTGCCGTCGCGCATTCCCTCCTCGGCAGCGGCACCACTCAAGCTCGCTCCCATGGAAGAGGAGGGGTTTGCATTCGACTGTAAGGAGAAGCCATCCGCCGCCGTTCCTGCGCGGCGCGGTCTCACCGCCTGCTTCAAGCAAAGGCTGGACAATTCATGGAAGACGCAGACCTACGTCTCCGGGACGCGCTCCGATGGCAATGTGAGCTGGGGCGGCGGCTTGTCGCTAGGCTACGATTACTGACGGCCTGCGACGCACACGCCGGCGCACCGCCACCACCATCGCCTTATCGCTGCCTTCGGAAGAACCCGGTGTGCCACCATGAAAACACAGGACTCAACAATATTTTCCGTGTTTTCCGTGTTTTCCGTGTTTTCCGTGTTTTCCGTGGACAAATGTTTTTTGTGCCGCAGCTGAACCCACCGGTTCGTCGTCCACCAGCCTGATCCGCATCCGCTACCGATCCATGCTCAGATGTGGCAGCCCTTGCGATTCATACGCCGCGAGGCGCGCCTGTTCTTCCGGGCTGAATCGCGCGTTGCGCAATTGCTGGAGGGCTTGCTGCCGGTTCGAGGAGGGATCTGCAGAGAGTTTTCCGATCTCGGCAAGATAGGCGCTGACGCGTGCCTGCCATTCTGCTTCAGCGCGATCGAGCGCGGCCAGGCGGTCGGCATCCCCCGCCGTCAGTGTAGTGGCCCGCATGCGGTACACCTCGTCTTCCGTCGCGCCTTGCGTGCGCAGGCTTTGCGCCGTCTTCTGCGCGATGACGAGCTGAGCCAGCGCTGATCGTTTTCCTTCGGCTGCCGCGGCTACAGGCGTCAGAGAGGACTGTTGCGGGAGGCTGACCGAGCCTTGGTCCGGCTGAGCCACGCCGCTCGCCGGCTTCAGGAAGGGAAAGAGATCGGGCTCGGCGACTGCTTTCGGTGCTGCCTCTTCATGCCTCGACCACTGCGAGGCAAGCAGCGCTACCGTGACGAGCATCGCCGCTCCTGCCCACATGACGGATTTCCTGTTTCCCATCGTTTTCCTCTTGTTGCATGTCGCGTGGAGTGACGGCGAGGCCGTCGTCGCGGCCCCGCTCCCCGGTGCTGAATTACAGGCCGTAGATGATGTTCGTGAGGTAGTGGTAGATCGGATAGACCTCCCACGTCGCGCGCTCCCAGCCGATCACATCGAAATGATCATACTGGTTGTAGTAGCCGAGGTAATTCCACGCTCCGCGCACGGCAGTGCCGTCGTAGTTGCGCTGGTATTGTCCCTTCGGGCCATGCATGCTGATCGTGTTGACCACGCCATCATTCGGGAACCAGTTGCTGTCGATGATCACGCGGCTCGGATCGGTCTGCGTGTAGGAACCCATGCCGCGCGTGAAGATGGAAGGCACCACCCATTCACCTGCCGTATTCTTCGTGAAGAAGATCATGTCGTCGCGCGCATACTGGTAGCTGCTGCTCTGGAACGGCGCGATGAGGCGGTCGGTGCCGTTGCAGCAGAAGCTGCCCTGTTCCGTCGCCTTGCTGCCCACCGAAAAATAGTAGACGTTCGGCGAGGTCTTCACCCAGGCATTGAGTTCCCTTGCGCCGTCCGGGCCGAGGTCCCATTGCGCGGAGTCGTGGTTGCTCAGCGACCAGAAGGGCGCGCCGCCGGTGCGGTTGAGGAAGTCGCCCAGGCTCTCCGACGGACCCTGCGCCATCCCGTACTGTTCCAGGTCGAAACCGTACAGCGCGCTGGAGCCGCCCAGGCCGGCCACTTGCACGATCTTGCCGAGCAAATCGGAAACTGTTGGCACATAGTCGATGATGATATCGCGCAGCGTGGTGCCGTCGTGCGGGCTGGCAATCGTCGTCGCGCTCTTGACCCAGCCGACCTTGCCGCCGGTGTAGAGATCGCCGCCGCCTTCATCGCCGTTCGGCGAACCGTTCTCCATCAGCTGGATCAAGGTACGTACTGTCTGGCCGCCCTGGCTGTGGGCAACGAAATGAATCGGATGAGATGCGTCCCACTGCGGATATAGCGCGACAGGGTAGTGGTTCGGGTTATTGTTCGGATCCGCCGCCCAGCATTTTCCCGCCGGCTTCTGGATCTTGCCGTACGCGGCGTATTGCGCAGTGCGCCTGGCGCCGTAGTCGGCGCACCCGCCCTTGATCTGGTAATACAGTTCGACCGCGCGATCCCAGTTCGAACTCACCGGCCCGACCGAGGCGGTGTACACCTGGTGCGTGCCGTTGTAAGTCCTCATGTGCGATTCGATGTCGTTGAAGCCGCCCCAGTACTTGAAATTGGTTCCCTGCAGTTCGTTGGGACCGAATCCCAGGAACCCGTGAACCAGTACGATCGGATCATTGTTGGCCGCAACTGCCGTTCCGCCTGCAAACAACGCAGACAGCGCGACGGTTGCCGTAGCCAGGAAGCGCGAGGTGCGCTTCCATGCCTTGAGTGCAAACGTCATTGTGGTCTCCTTGGTTTGTATGGATGTGCGTGACTGCCTGATACGACTCGAAAGCCCTATCCCGGTCGACAACCGCCGCGTGTGCCCTGGACGCTGCGCATCGCGAGCGTAAGCGCGCCTCCCGACCATGCGGGAAACCACGGCAGGTACCAATGCGATTGATAAATCCGTCAGCCGGAGCGATGCGGCATCAGGTGCTTGCGACGCGCAAGGCGAGCGTTCCCGACTGGGATAGGTCCTTGCGAAGGACTAATGCCCGTGATGCACGCAAGCACCCACCTGGAATAAGGGCAGGGGCGGCGGGAAATGAAAGCGATCGGGCAACATGGTTTGTCTCCAACTGATTGAATTTGAATTCTTGTTTTTGTGATGCCTGTCTGCTTGCATTGTGGTATCGAATGCGGCGCAAACGAGCCGGGATTGATTTCACCATAGCTGGCGCGGGCGCTTCGGCTTTCCGGTTGACCCGGGAAGCCAAGCCATTGACCTTCGAAGCCAGGCGTAGATGCGGGACAACATTTGGTTGCCAGATTGTGCTACCGGAAATAACAAACACGCCGCATCCGGTCTCCGGGCGCCTGGCCGTCGCGGACCCTGCCGCTGCCTCCGGTGCCAGATCAATCGAATGCCTCGATCGACCTCGCATTTCATCGCGCCTCACCTATGCTGAAAGCAGGATGCAGCCATGCACCCGCGCTGACGGCAAGCATCCTGCTCAAAAACAAGGAGATCGCGATGCGTACCTCAATGATGCTTTGCGCCGTGACGGTTCTGCTCGTCGCTTGCGGCACGCCCGAAGAGCGGGCGGCCTATCGTGAAGACCCGGTGAAGGCGATGTCTGCGGAGTATGGGCCGGCTTGCGCGAGGCAGGGTTTGTCGCAGGGAAGCGAACAGTGGCGCAGCTGCATCGTGCAGGCAAGCACGAGGGACGACCTGGCGCGGCAGGGCCTCTTTTACGACAGGTACATGCAGTGGTACTGGTTGAGATGAAGTGACTGCAAGAAGGATTTGCCGAGTACCTGTCGATTGCTTCTGCTACAGGACAGGCACGGCATGCATGACAACATGCTCCCCCGCGCGGGAGAGCATGTCTTCATCACTCGTTTTCGAGGAAGGTCTTCAGGCGATCCGCGCGTGACGGATGGCGCAGCTTGTTCATGGCCTTCGACTCGATCTGACGGATGCGTTCACGCGTCACGTCGAACTGCTTGCCGACTTCTTCCAGCGTCAGGTCGTTGCCGGTGTCGATGCCGTAACGCATGCGCAGCACCTTGGCTTCGCGCGGCGGCAGCGAATCGAGCACGTCCTTGATCACGTTGCGCATCGATGCGAGTGCGGCTGCATCGGCCGGCGCCATGGTCATGCTGTCCTCGATGAAATCGCCGAGGTGCGAATCGCCGTCGTCGCCCATCGGCGTGTCCATCGAGACCGGTTCCTTGGCGATCTTGAGGATCTCGCGAATCTTCTTTTCCGGCATGTCCATCTTCATCGCGAGCGTCGCCGGATCGGGTTCCGAACCCGTCTCCATCAGGATCTGGCGGCTGATGCGGTTGATCTTGTTGATCGACTCGATCATGTGCACCGGCACGCGGATGGTGCGCGCCTGGTCGGCGATCGCACGCGTGATGGCCTGGCGGATCCACCAGGTCGCGTAGGTGGAGAATTTGTAGCCGCGACGGTATTCGAACTTGTCCACCGCCTTCAGCAGGCCGATGTTGCCTTCCTGGATCAGGTCGAGGAACTGCAGGCCGCGGTTGACGTATTTCTTCGCGATGGAAATCACGAGGCGCAGGTTGGCCTCGGTCATTTCACGCTTGGCCTTCTGTGTGCGCGATTCGCCGGTGATCATCTGCTTGTTGATCTTGCGCAGCTCGTCCAGCGGCAGGCCGACGCGTACCTGCAGGTCGAGCAGTTTCTGCTGCAGTTCATGGATCGCGGGAATGTAGCGGCGCATCGCCGGGCCGTACGCATTTCCGCCATCTGCTTCCGCATCGGCCCAGCCGAGATTGGTCTCGTTGCCGGGGAACACGCGGATGAAACGCTCGCGCGGCATGCCGCACTTGTTGACGGCGATGTCCAGGATCTGACGCTCGGCCCTGCGCACCTCGTCGACTTGCGCGCGCACGGTGTCGCACAGTTTTTCCACCAGCTTGGCGGCGACGCGCACGCCGAGCAGTTCCGCCGAGATCGCCCGCTGTGCCTGTGCGCATGCCTGCGAATCGCGGCCTTCCTGTTCCGCCGCGGCGCGCATGAGATCGAATTGCGCCGAGATGACGGCGAACTTCTCCAGCACTTTCTTCTGCAACTGGTCGAGTTGTTCATCGCCGAGGCGCACTGCGGCGCCTTCCCCGGCGTCGTCGTCTTCCTCTTCGAGTTCTTCGTCGAGGTCTTCCTCTTCGGCTTCCTCGGCGGTGATAATCACCGGGTCATCCGCTTCGGCATCGACCAGGCCATCGATGACTTCGTCGACCTTGATTTCTTCCTTCCGCACGCGCTCGATCTGTGCGAGCAGTTCGGCGATCGCGGCGGGGCAGGCGGAGATCGCCTGCATCATGTCCTTGAAGCCGGCTTCGATGCGCCGTGCGATGTCGATCTCGCCCTGGCGCGTCAGCAGCGGCACGGTCGCCATTTCACGCATGTACATGCGCACCGGGTCGGTGGAGCGGCCGTAGTCGCCGTCCATGCTCGACAGCGCGGTCACGACTGCCGTTTCGGCATCGTCGTCGCTGGCAGCGGTCGGCACGTTCTCGGACAGCAGGAGCGTTTCCTCGTCGGGCGCCTGCTCGTACACGGCGATGCCCATGTCGGTCAGGGTGAGGATCAGGGTGTCGATCGAGTCCTGCGCGACGGAGTCGTCCGGCAGGTGGTCGTGGATCTCCGCGTGCGTGAGGAAGCCGCGTTCCTTGCCGATGCGGATCAGCGAGGCCATCAGCTTGCGGCGCTGTTCCATGTCTTCCGGACTGAGTTCGGCCTCGGTCGCGCGGCCCTGCTTGAGCGAGCGTGCCGCGTTCAGTTCTGCGCGCTCAACGGCGTTCAGCGCCGCGATTTCATCGTTTTCTGCGCCGAAATCGGCCGGGCGGCGTCCGCGGCGGCCGGGAGCCTTCTGTTCCGGCAGGACGTAGCTGCTCGTGTCGGGCGCGGGGGATGGTTCTGGCCGTGCAGCCGGCGCCGGCTCGGCTGCCTTGACTGCGGGCGCGGCGCGTACTACGCGCGCCTTGGGAGCGGGCTTGATCTCATCCTTGGGCTGCGTCGTGACGGCGACGGTCGGAGCGGCGGGAACACTGGCTGGTTGTGCCGTGCTCGTGACGACAGGTTGCGAAGGCGCGGTGACTGGGGGTTTGATCACGACCTTGGTCGCGCTCCTGCGCACCACGACAGGTTCTCGTTGCGCGGCAAGTTCCGGCGCGGCCGGCGCCGACTCCGTCATGTCGGCATTGTGCTCCGCATTGCCGATGGTGCCCGGCGCCAGCCGGCGCGGCTTCGTCACCACGACGACCTTGGTCGCTTCCTGCAGCGGGTCGAGGGACGGGCTCAGGGTGCGGACAGTCGGTACGGTCGTGGAGGGGCGAGGCGCCTTGCTGGTTAATGTCAGAGTTTTGGTCGGTTTTGTCATTGCGTAAATATCGATTACAAGACTTGGCGCGTTTAGACGTGGCGAAGGTCGTGAGGTTGCATCATTTTTGCGGAAGGCAGGCCCGTTACGGGCGCAACGCTCCCCGCCGCGAAGTCTCGCGCGCGCAAAAGTAAATTCTTCGGAATGTCAATCTTGGTCAATTCAGACTACTGTCAGTTGCCGCCGCGTGAAAATGAAGTCTTTGCTTCGAAATTTTCAGGGCAGCGAATGGAGCAGGGCGCCGTATTATAGGGGCGTTTGGAAAAAATATCATGCGGGTAGAGCAACAAGGGTGCGCGATGTGGGCCGGCAGATACAGGCGAACGGCTTGCGAGGCAGGATGTTGCCGAAATAATTGACAACGCATCGCAAAAGCTGACGAGAAGCAATTATCATACGGGCTTCGCAGATTTCCCGCCTCACCCGGGCGGGAAAAGAAGGCCCGGCCCAATCGGCCTCGCCTCGCATTTCCTCTCATTCCACACCAGAAGACATGAGGTCATTCATGCTTGCAGCACACGATCAGGCACGCCTCGACGCGCTCTACGAGTCAATGAGCCGCGCTTCGCAAGATGCCCTTGGCTACCCGGTGGCGCGGGATTTCGATTACGCACCGCTGTACAGGTTCCTGCAGTTCCCCTCCAATAATATCGGCGACCCTTTCCAGGCCAGCACCTACCGCGTTGGCACGCGCGAGATGGAACGCGAGGTCATCGAATTCTTCGCCGCACTGTTCCGGGCGCCGCAGGACGACTACTGGGGCTATGTCACCAACGGCGGCACGGAAGGCAATCTCTACGGTCTGTACCTGGCGCGCGAGCTGTATCCGAACGGCATCGTGTATTTTTCGGAAGACACGCATTACAGCGTCGCCAAGAATGTGCATTTCCTCGGCCTGCGGCACATCATGATCCGCTCGCAGCCGAACGGCGAGATCGACTACGAAGACCTGGAGGAAAGCGTCCGCCTGCATCGCGATGTTCCGTCCATCATTTTTGCCAACATCGGAACCACGATGAAGGAGGGCAGGGATGACATCCGCCGCATCCAGGAGATCCTGAAGAAGCTCGTGGTGCGTGAGCATTACATCCACAGCGACGCGGCCTTCTGCGGACCGTTCGCGCAGTTCCTCGACCCGAAGCCGGCCTTCGACTTCGCGGAGGGCGCGGACTCGATCGCGATGAGCGGCCACAAGTTCATCGGCGCACCAATGCCTTGCGGCGTGGTGATCGCCAGGAAGCGCAATGTCGACCGCATCGGCCGCAGCATCGGTTATATCGGCAGCATGGACACGACCATCACCGGCTCGCGCAATGCGTTCACGCCGCTGCTGCTGTGGTATGCGATCAGGATGATGGGCGAAGAGGGTTTGAGGAAACGCCTGGCGCGCTGCCAGGAAGTCGCGCAGCATGCGGTGGAGCGCATGAACGAAAACGGCATCGCGGCATGGCGCAATGACAATGCGCTGACGGTGGTTTTCCCGCGCGTCAGTGATGCCCTCAAGAGCAAATGGCAACTGGCGACCCAGGATGCCATCAGTCACCTGATCGTTGCTCCCGGCACCGAGCCGGAGCTGATTGATGCGCTGATCGCCGACATCGTGAAGGAGCAGGCATGAAATCGATCAAACTGATTGTCGAAGACCGCCCGGGCGTGATGGCCGACATTGCCGACCGGCTGGCGGAAAAGCAGATCAACATCCAGAAGATCGAAGGCGAGACGGTGGGACGCAATGCCGTGCTGGAACTGGTGGTGGACCGCCCTGGCGACGCGATGCGCCTGCTGCACCAGCTCGGGCTGCAGGTCGTCTCGGACGACCTGATCACGATTCGCATTGCGGACCAGCCCGGTGCGCTGGCGCGCGTGACGCGCGAGCTGAACGACGCCAACCTGTCGCTGCGCGGCATCAGCACGCTGCAGCGGCAGGACGGGTTCGCCTTCGTGGCGCTGAGCACCGACAACGATGCAAAGGCGCGCACGCTGCTGCAGGATGTACTGATCTGACCCGTTCGCGGCAGAGTTGCGCGAGATCATGGAGCCTGCCGCGCCGATCGCGTATGTTGTGACAGTTGTGATGCGTCAACATCTCGGCGCTGGTGCCGTGAAGACATCAAACGATCCCGCATTCCGATGAACCAGTTGGGCGGTTTCAGGACTAATCGGATGAAGTGTCCCGCGACCGCGTGACGAACAGGAAAGGCAGGTCTCCCATGTCCCCGGAACAAGCTTCTGCATTGAATTCCCTGTCGCCGAAATCCGGCATTTTCCGAGGGCGCCCGGAGAGTATGCCGCGCCAGATTGCTGCCGCGCCGCAGGCACCACAGCCGCCGCAGCCACTACAGGCGACGCAGGCATCACCAGACGGCCAGACGGGTAGCGATAGTGAAAAACCGACAACCCTGCTCGGCGCGCATGGCGGCAAGCTCGCGGCGGGTGCGGCTGCCATGCTGGGACTGGCGATTTTCTACAAATGGCGCGAGCATCAGCTGGCCAAGAACGATCCTGAAGAATATGCAAGGCTGCAGCGCCTGAAGGCCGTGATCACTGCCGACAAGTCGAAGCACAAGAAAAAGGCCCCGCCGCCACGTGATGAACTGAAGTGAGACCGCGCTTGAAAATCGATTTTGTTTCCGACATTTCCTGTCCCTGGTGCGCCATCGGCCTCAATGCGCTCGAACTGGCGATGCAGCGCATCGGCGATGGACTGAACGTCGAGCTGGCTTTCCAGCCTTTCGAACTCAACCCGCACATGCCGGCCGAAGGCCAGGATGTGCTGGAACACCTGGCCGAGAAGTACGGCAGCACGCGCGAACAGATGGAGCGCAACCAGGAGATGATACGCGCGCGCGGCGAAGCGGTCGGCTTCACCTTCCGCATGGAGCGGCGCAGCCGGATCTACAACACGTTCGATGCGCACCGGTTGCTGCACTGGGCTCAGCTGGAGGGCAGGCAGAGGGCGTTGCAGCATGCCTTGTTCAAGTCCTATTTCACTGACGGCGAAAACCCGGGCGACCACGCCGTGCTGGCGCGGCTGGCGCAGGAATCCGGACTGGACGCGCGGCGCGCCGCGGATATCCTCGCGAGCGACGAATATGCTGAAGAGACACGCCGCCAGGAGCGCTTCTATCTCGACCTGGGCATCCATTCCGTACCGGCGGTGATCATCAATGACCGCTACCTCGTCAGCGGCGGACAGCCGGTCGAGGTGTTCGAGCAAGCACTGCGGCAGGCTGCGCAGGCGGCCGTGACCGCACCCTGAAACAGCTTCTTCAGACCTTCGCGCACATCAGGCGGAATGCGCCGCCCACCGCCAGCTTGTCCTCGCGCTGCGCGAGATAACGCGCATTCAATGCATCCGGCGTGAGGTCTCGCGCCTCCGTGAATCCCATGCCACGCAGCGTGTCGCACAGCGCCACCGGATCGAAGGCGGACTTCCACGGTTCCCCCTGCCCAGCGACATGCAAGGCCAGGTATTCGTTGACGGCGCGTGCGCGCTCGTCGAGCAGCGACGGCTCCACCCTGTAATCAAACACGATCGCGCTTCCCGAAGGCAGGGAGGCGACGAACTTCAAGGTCTCGAACACGGCGTCCGGCGTGAGATAGAAGACCACGCCCAGCCATGAAAAGAAGGCTGGCTGATCCGGGCGGAAGCCGGCTTCCTTCAGGCGCTGCGCGAGCACATCGCGCTCGAAGTCGACGCCGACGAATGTCAGCGAATCCGGCTGCGCGATGGCGGCACTTTCCAGCATCTCGCACTTCCAGCGCTGCGTGGACGGATGGTCGACTTCGAAGACGCGCAGACCATCACCGGACCAGGGGTTGCGGCAACCGAAGGTGTCCAGGCCCGCGCCCAGCACCACATACTGCCGTACGCCATCGTGCACCGCTTTGGCGAGTTCATCTTCCGCCACCTTGCTGCGCACCACCAGCGCCGCGCGCAGGCCGCGTAAAAACGGATTGTTGAACCGCTCCGGGTCGGTGCGGATCTTCGCCTCTTTTTCCGCGCCGAGAATGGCCAGCGCCAGCGGGTCTTCGAACACGACAGGTTCATCGAGCAACTGGTGCGCCGCGCGCAGGGCGGCGACCCGCAGAGCAGACCTGCTTGGTTCGCCGGCGTGGATCATGTTGTCCTGGGTCGGGTGCAATCGGATTCTCCTTTGGCTTCCAAGTCGTCACGATAAAGCCTGACGTGGCGTGAGGGTCAAGCGCCACGGCGCATGGCATATTGGCAACCACGCGGTGATATTCATGCCGCGGATAGCCGATATGAGCAAACAGAATTGGATCTGCATGTCGCGCTGCGGCAATATCGTTCCATCCGATCATTGTTCCGCTTGACACGCGCTGGCGCAAGGAAAGATCCGTCATGTTCAATGAGCAACAACAACAGCTTTCCCCGCAAGAAAGGCAAATCCGGTACGCCTTGTCCATGCGCATTGCCACCGTGGTCGTGGTGTTTTTCCTCGGCGCCTGGTGCCTTTTGCAGTGGACCCTCCAGAGCGAACAGCAATACCTGCTGGAAGGGCTGCGCCGGCAGTTGGTGCAGGTCGAGGCCCTGGCATGCGCGGTGATTGCCGCGTGCGCCTTGCTGCATCTGCTCGCCAGCGCAGCGTGCTGGCTGGCGATTGCCGAAAGGACATCGCGTTCTTCCACAAGTCGTGCGGCGGAACGACACGGCCTGCCAACATGCGAACGCCTGTACCACCGCTTGCTCCACGCTGCCCACATCGAATGATGCCAGTGGACGATGCCATGCGGCATCGTCACGTCTGATCCTTCCCTGCTGCATCTGCTTCTTCCGCGAATGGCATGCTCCTTGCACGCCATCCTTCTTTGCCATTCGCTTCTTCGCGGAGGAAACATGAAAGCTTTTGTCCCGGCAACGCTGTTCGTCGCGATGCTGGCCGTTTCAGGCATCACATCAGCACAATCGACATCGCGCTCGGCATCGACCAGCACCCCCAGCTCCAGCGCCGCTACGCTCGGCACCGGGAGTCCCGTCGCGCCGGTCCAGCAGGACAGCTCTTCATCGGCAGTGCCGGGTTCCACCGGCGGGTCGCACACACCGGGTACCTCCGCCTCGGGCGCTGCTGCGGATTGTCCCGCTGCGATCGCGCGCAGCGAAGACCGGAATCACGGTAGCGGCGGCACCGGCAGCGGCTATGCGTTGACCAAGCCGAATTCGTCGAACGCCAGTGACTGCGCGTCGGTCGGATCGGGTGCTTCCAGTACAGGATCGGGCAGCACGGCGTCGGGCGGTGGCTCGAACCCGATCGCGCCCGGCGTCGGCTCGCAGGGCGGCGGATCCGGCGACAAAACGCCCGGCACGGAACGCGGTCCCACCAACGGCCTTGGCCGGTAAACGCGCATCGGGCCGGGGAGGGTGGCAGGTGAGCTTGAGATGGATTCCGGGCAACAAGGTGTCGCTGCTGGAGAATGGCGAGCAGTTTTTTCCGCGCGTGTTTGAAATGATTGCCGCCGCGCGGCGCGAGGTGCTCATCGAGACCTTCATCTGGTACGACGACAAGGTAGGCAAGCAATTGCATGCGGCCTTGCTGGCGGCGGCGCGCGCCGGTGCGCAGGTGGACATCACGATCGACGGCTTCGGTTCGTTGCCCTTCCCGGAAGAGTTCACGTCCTCGCTGGTTGCCGCCGGCGTGCGCCTGCATGTGTTCGATCCGGCCCCGAAGCTGTTCGGGCGGGTCAATTATTTTCGCCGGCTGCACCGCAAGCTGGTAGTGATCGACGGCGTGCACGCGTTCGTCGGAGGCATCAACTTTGCCGCCGACCACCTCGCCGATTTCGGGCCCGCGGCGAAGCAGGATTATGCCGTCGAGATCGAAGGGCCGGTGGTGGCGCACATCCACGGCTTCATGTTGGCAGCGCTTGCGCAAGGCAGGGCAGAGCGGCGCTGGTTCCGCCGAAGGCGCGCGCCGCCGGCCGTTCCCGTGCTGCCGGAAGCGGGCACGGCCGATACCGTTTTCGTGTGGCGCGACAACGGCGAGCACCGCAACGACATCGAGCGCCAGTACCGGCTTGCGATCAGGCTCGCGCGCCGGCGCGTGGTGATCGCGAACGCCTACTTCTTCCCCGGCTATGCCTTCCTGCGCGAGCTGCGCAAGGCCGCGCGCCGTGGCGTGGAAGTGTCGCTGATCCTGCAGGGCAGGCCGGACATGCCGGTGGTGCAGACCGCCGCCGCCATGCTGTACCACCATCTGCTTGATGGCGGCGTGCGCATCTACGAGTATTGCGAGCGGCCGCTGCATGCCAAGGTTGCGCTCGTGGACGACACATGGACGACGGTAGGATCGAGCAATCTCGATCCGTTCAGCCTGGCGCTCAACCTGGAGGCGAACATCATGGTCTACGACCGCGACTTCAATGCGCAGCTTGCGCAAAACCTGGAGGGACTGATCGCAACCAGCTGTCGCCTGGTCCGGGCCGAAGACCTGCATGAATCGAGCGCATGGCGCAAGCTGCGCAGCTTCGTCCTGTTCCATCTGCTGCGCCGCTATCCGGCTTGGGCCGGGCACTTGCCTGCACACGCGCCGACGCTCGCCTCCTTGCCCGAGACTGATCGTCCTGCCGCAACGGACCGCCTGCAAGAGACGGCGCCGCCATGAGCGGACAGAAAAAGGCAGTGTGGCGCGGGCTGGGCCGGCTGCTGACGCTGGCGTTCTTTGTCGTGGTCGTGCTCCTGCTGGCGAAGCAGGTGCGTTCGGTCGAATGGGGCCAGGTGCTGGACACGATGCGTCAGCGACCCGTCACGGATCTGCTGGCAGCCGCGCTGCTGGCGGCGGCGAGTTTTGCGCTCTATAGCTGCTTCGACCTGCTCGGCCGCCGGCTGACCGGGCATGCTTTGCCCGTGCGCCGCGTGATGACGATCAACTTCATCAGCTACGTCTTCAATCTCAACATCGGCGCCATGGTGGGCGGCGTTGCCTTCCGCTACCGCCTGTATTCGCGGTTCGGCCTCGGCGCCGATGCGATCACGCAGGTGGTGGCGATGAGCATGCTGACCAACTGGATCGGCTACGTGCTGCTCACCGGCCTGGTCTTCCTGCGCCCGCCGGTCGCGCTGCCTGATGGGTGGCGGATCGGCACTATCGGCTTGCAGGCACTGGCCGGCGTGCTGCTGGCCGCCGCGCTCGCCTACCTGCTGCTGTGCGCGTTCAGCAGGCGGCGCTGGTCTTTCAGGGGACGCGAGCTGTGGCTGCCTTCCGGTCGGATGGCGCTCTTGCAGTTCGGCATGTCTTCGCTCAACTGGATGCTGATGGCGGCAACGCTGTTTGTCTTGCTCGAACAGAAGATCGCCTATGCGATGGTGCTCGGCAGCCTGCTGGTGGCTGCCATTGCGGGTGTGATCACCCACATTCCCGCCGGCCTGGGGGTCCTGGAAGCGGTATTCGTGGCCCTGCTGCCCGGATGGTATCCGAGGAGCGAACTGCTGGCCGCACTGCTGACCTACCGCGTCATTTACTACCTGCTGCCGCTGACTTTGGCAGGATTGATCTACCTGAACATCGAACTGCGCGCAAACAAAGATGGTCGAAGAATGGCGAGGGAAACCTGAAGACGTGTAACAGGGGAGCGATGCGCGGCATCGTTGCTTGATGTAGATCACAGTTTCTTCGGGCGGCGGCGCGATCTTGTTTGCGTCGTTGATGTCCTTTGAGGAGATGGCTGCAATCGTGTTCGACGTTGCCGCAAAGAGCAGCGGAAAAAAACAGCAGCCCAATCAAGAAGGGAGTTTTTGAAACCCGGATGGCAAGGAGCAAATGATGGGCAAAGCACCCCAAGCATGGATCGGCGAGATGAGCATCATGGATTCGTCTGGCCACAAAGAGTTGAAATGGAACATGGGCGACCCGAAGGAGATCGCGGCAGCGCAGGAGACCTTTGACCGGCTGATCGAAAAGGGTTATTCGGCTTTCGGGTCAAAGGAGAAGGCGGAGACGAAGCATGTGCTGAAGGCGTTCGATCCGACGCTCGAAGAAGTGGTGATGGTTCCGAGGACGGTAGGGGGCTGACGTGCCCGCCTTGAACCGGGCATGGCAGGTCTTCCGCCGCTGCCTTGCCCGCACCGATACGACAGACGCTTCCGTGGAGGCTGCACGGGCAACTGCCACGCATCGGCGCAATCGCCTGGTATCAAGCGTGTGCGCCAATACTCGTCGCGTGTTCAGGGTGTTCGACCGGGCCATGTCCTGGATGCAGCAGACGCAGCGCGACAGCGACCGGACACGACGCGAGGTGATCCGCTGCGAGCGGCGGGCGAACCGTAAATCGCTCACCCTGCTGCTGAAGCAGTTGAGTCCGGAGCAACGCCAGGAATTCCGCCGCTGCAAGCATTTCCACGTGGTTGGCGGCAGCACTGGCGAGCGCTATCGCATCCGTGTGGACCTGATCGGGAACATCGACGTCCTGCGCCCGGACGGCAGGGTGAAGTACCGGCTGTGCGTGCGCCCGGCGGGCGAGATCCCGGTCTACGATGTGATGGCGGGACAACTGCTGCACCTGCAGGATCCGGACACTGAACAACGTTTCCTGCAGCGCGGCAATGTCCTCTCGGCGCTCCCGGAGGACCATATCTGCCTGCGCACCACCTGGGTCTCCTGACAGGCGCGCCAGGTACGCTGCCCGGTTCCGGCAGCCATCCCGCTTCCGGCGATGGCTGCCGTGCTTCCGTTCGTGCCCAGGAATACGTCGCCCGTTCCGGCTGGCCGGAGTGCACGATTTATTCCTTGGCAAGCCCTTCAATGCGTGTTTGAATAATGCCGAAAGGCAACTTCACCGCTGCACGCCGGCGGCCCGACAACGCGCATTGAAACGACTCCCCATGATCGACTGGTTACGAAGTCTCTTCTTCGGCTCCGGCAAGGCTGCCGTCGCGCCTGCTACGCAGGAGGCCGTCCATGCACCTGCTGCATCTGCTGCACGGGCCATGCGGCCGCCTCGTTTCGCCGCCGATGATGTATCGGCGCTGCAGCGCTATCAGATCGATTTCATGTTTTCCAGCTGGCTGTTCGAAACCGAACAGCAGACGGAAATCTTCACCAACCGGAACGAGGACGCGGTCCTCGCCGCGCTCGACGAGGTGGTGAATTCGAAGGACTCCGGCGCGCACATGGTGCACCGCATGCCAGGTGTGATTCCACATCTGCTGCAAAGCCTGCGCAACCCGGAGTTCGATGGCGTCGAACTGGCGCGCAGGATCTCGCACGATGTCGTCCTCGTCGCCGAAGTACTGCGCCTGGCCAACAGCGTCGCCTTCCGCCCCGGCAAGCCTATCGAGGGCATCGACCATGCGATCCTGGTGCTCGGGCAGAACGGCCTGCGGCAGCTCATCTCCGGTGTCGCGTTCCGGCCCATCATCAACCTCCATTCGGGCGCGTTTACGTACAACCTCGCGCCACGCCTCTGGGCGCAATCGGAGCAATGCGCATTCGCCTGCAACCTGCTGGCGCAGAACAGTCCGGCTGACCCGCTCGATGCCTTCCTTGCAGGGCTGGTGCAGAACGTCGGGCTCACGGTGTCCTTGCGCATCATCGACAGGATTTCGGACGGCAGGCAACCAATCGGATCACCGACCTTCTGCAATGAGCTGGCGGCGAAGGCGCGTATCCTGACCGGCAATATCGGGCGCGAATGGCGCTTTCCGGAGGCCGTCACGACCGCGATCCGCGAGCAGGAATCCGATGAAAAGCTGGCCCGCCTCTCGGCCATCGGCAAGATACTCTGGATGGGCGATTACCTCAGCAAGATCGACATCCTCGTGCGTCGCGGCCGGCTCAAGCAGGACGATCCTACGGTGGTGGAAGGCTTGTCCGACAACGAGATCGATTGCCTTGAGAAGCTGGCGGCCGTCGATGAAAAGGACTGGCTTTCGGCATCTGCGGCACAGCGCTCGCGATAGGTCTCCGCAGTGCACCTCTGATCCTGATCCCGCTCCGATCCCTGTCATGTTTGCAGCCATGACTCTGCAGACTGCACTCTTGGTCGTACCGCCGCAGCACATGTCGTGCGAGCGATTCGCCGCATGAATGACAGACATTCCCTGTACCAATCTCTTCCCTCGCCGCGCTTCTTACATCACGTTGCAGTCATTGGCCGGCCTGCATGCCCTTGTCGTATCGACCCGATCCAATGTGATTGCGTCCGAATGATTTCATTATCGCCTTGTGTTGCAACTTGCTTGCTTCTCAGAAAATTTTGACCTGGATCATGCCGTAAAGATCCATTTTCAATGCATCATTTCGCCGAACTGATCCGGAGACTTCTTCATCTCTGGCAGCGACTTAAGGCAAAGCAAAAGGCAAAAGAAATGGCAAAACAAATGAAACAAAAACTGATCTCCCTCGCGATTGCCGGCGTCGTGCTCGGCATGGCTTCCATCGGCACCGTCCATGCAGCGTCGGACCACGCGCAAAGCAGCGCAGCCGTCAAATACCGGCCTGATGTCACGTTCACGCTGCGTACCGATATCGCCGATGGAAAACTGGTGTTCATCGGCGAGAGCGGCGACATCAAGGGCAAGGTGAATCCGCAGCTGAAGGTGGCCGAAGGCGCCGTCGTGCAGATCAACCTCGTGAATGGCGACGGCGCGCAGCATGATCTCACCGTGCCTGATTTCTCCACCCAGTCGAACAAGCTGAACGAAAAGGGCGCCAGCACTTCCGTCGTGTTCCGCGCCGACAAGAAGGGCGAGTTCCAGTACATCTGCTCGCTGCCCGGCCACATGCAGGCAGGCATGATCGGCAAGATTATCGTCGGGGATACGGTAGCGCCGGCAGCGCCGAAAGCGGCAGAGGTTGCGCGCAGCCCGCTCGAAGTCGGCCAGCCAGTCGGCAAGCGCGGACCGGAGGTCGTCAACGTCAACCTCGAAACCACCGAAGTGCTCGGCCAGCTGATGGACGGTTCCACCTATCGCTACTGGACCTTCAACAGCAAGGTGCCCGGCCCGTTCATCCGCGTACGCGTCGGCGACACGGTGAATGTGAACCTGGCCAATGCCAAGGACAGCCATATGATCCACTCGGTGGACTTCCATGCGGTGACTGGTCCTGGCGGTGGCGCAGCGGTCACGCAGGCTGCGCCGGGAACCGGCAAGAGCTTCCGCTTCAAGGCCATGAACCCCGGTCTTTATGTGTACCACTGCGCGACACCGATGGTGGCGCAGCACATCTCGAACGGCATGTACGGCATGATCCTCGTCGAGCCGGAAGGTGGCCTGCCCAAGGTGGATCGCGAGTTCTACGTGATGCAGGGTGAGCTGTACACGACGCAGAAGCACGGCACGCACGGCGAAAACGAATTCTCGCTGCAGAACCTGCTCGACGAGCGCCCCGAGCACATGACCTTCAATGGCACGCACGATGCGCTGACGAAGACCTACAAGATGGAAGCGAAGGTCGGTGAAACCGTGCGCATCTTCTTTGGCGTGGGCGGCCCGAACAAGACATCGAGCTTCCATGTGATCGGTGAAGTGTTCGACCGCGTCTACAGCATGGGCGACCTGACCTCGGCGCCGCTGACGAACGTGCAGACGACGACCGTGGCGCCAGGCGGTGCGACCATGGTGGAATTCAAGGTTGAGTACCCCGGCAGGTACATCCTCGTGGACCATGCGCTCTCCCGCCTGGAAAAGGGACTGGCTGGCTTCCTGTATGTCACCGGTCCGGAGAACCATGACGTGTTCTACTCGGCAGCAGGTCCGGATCCGAAATCCGGGCATTGATAAACTGCAGTCATTACATGAAGACCCGCGCCAGCGGGTCTTTTTTTATGACTATGATCAGCCGAACTGCCGCCGGAAGCGCCACACGCACAACGCAAACATGGCGCCGCCCAGCCCGATCAGGGCCAGCACCGACGGCCACAATACATCGAGCCCGGCGCCGCGGAAGATGATGCCGTACGAGCATTCGATGAAGTGATGCAGGGGCGACCAGTTCACCAGTTCCGCCAGCCACGGCGGCATCGATTCCGGCGCAGTCCATGTGCCCGACAGCATGGTCATCGGCGCGGAAATCAGGATGGTGAGCATGCCGACCTGCGCCTGGTTGCGCACGAAGGTCGCCATCAGCAAGCCGAGCCCCGAAATGTTGAACACATACAGCGCATTCAGCGCAAAGAACAGCAACGCGCTTCCGCGAAATGGCACGTGGATCAGTGGTTGCATGATGGCATACAGGCTGGCAGCCGAGCCGATCACCACGAGGATGGTGGTCGCGATCACCTTCGAAAGCATGACCTGAAACGGCGACACCGGAGAAACCAGCAACTGCTCGATGGTGCCGCGTTCCTTCTCGCGCACGAACGCCGCGGCAGGGATCAGGACGGCCACCACCGTCATCATCGTGAGCCATTGACCGACCGCATTGAACCAGTGGCCGTTGAGCGTGGGATTGAAGGCGACGCGCATGCGATTGTCGATGGATGCGATGGCCGGCGGCGGATCGCTCGACGAGATCGGAGACATCCTGGTTTGCTGCACATAGTCCTGCGAGAAATTGCCGAGAATGCGTTCGACATAGGAGGGTGCGAGATAGCCGAGCGCGACATTGCTGGCATCGACCTGCAGTTGCAGCCGCGCCGTCTCGTTCCCGCTGCGCAGCGTCTCATCGAAGCGCTTCGGGATGTCGAGCGTCATCATCGTCTTGCCCTTGTCCAGCAATTCCAGCCCCTGTGCCGGGCGCGCGACATGCCCTTCATAAAGGAAATAGGGCGGCATGAAATGAGAGACCAGCTCGCGCGACGCCTTGCTGCGGTCATCGTCGTGCACCGTCAGCCGCGCATTCAGCAGTTCGCCGGTCATGCCCACGCCCGCGACGTAGATATCGAGAGTAAACACATAAACGACGAAGACCAGCAAGGGGATGTCACGCAGGAGCTGCTTCAGGTCCTTCTGCGTGAGAACGGCCACACGCCGCACCCACAGCGTGAGCGCCCGGCCGGCAGCGGTAGACGTGATCATGACCGCGTCCTCTTGCGAAACACAACATAAGAGGCGAGCAGCAGGCCGGCGGCGTAGACGGCGAGGAACAGCACATCGCTCCACAGGAGTGCCCAGCCGGTTCCCTTCAGGAAGGTGCCTTGCACGATGTTGTTGTAGTACATCGGCGGGAAGAGATGCGCGAGCAGGCGCGAGCTGTCGGGTAGGAATGCCACCGGCGTGAACATGCCGGAGAACTGCACCGCCGGCACGATCGCGAGGATCACCGTGATCAGCAGCGCCGAGCCTTGCGTGCGCACCAGCGTCGAGACAAGGAAGCCGATGCTGCAGGTGCAGGAGACATACACCACGGATGCAACGAAGAAGAACAGCAGGCTGCCCTTGAAGGGTGCGCCGAAATGCAGCGTCGCGATCAGCCAGAGCACCACCGTGTTCACGGTCGAGATCATGATATTGGGCAGGAGCTTGCCGAGCAGGTATTCCGCGCGCGTGACGGTGGATGCGTAGATGTTGTAGATCGACCCGGTTTCCTTCTCCCGCACCACGGACAGTGAAGTCAGCACGGCGGGCGCGACCATCATGGTGAACATGATGAGCGAAGGCGCCACCGACCAGATGCTGCGCAGTGCCTGATTGAACAGATAGCGCACTTCAAGATGGATCGGCTGCACCATCACCTGCGCGCGCGACGGCGGCATGCCGAAGTGCTCGGTCAACTGCTGTACCTGCAACGCGCTGTTCGCATCGCGGTTGATGGCATCGACATAGCCGGCGATGCCGCGCACACGATAGGCGAAGGTGCCGTCGAGCAGCGACTGGATCGCCACCGTCTTGCGTGACTTCAGGTCCTGCTCGAAGCGCGGCGGTATGACGAGCACCAGGCGCAGCTTGCCGGCGCGCAGCAGCCGGTCGCCTTCATGCGTGTCCGGCAGGTAGCCCTTGAAGGAAAAGTAGCGCGAATCGATGTAGTGATTGGCATACTCGCGGCTCATGGCGGAGTGGTCCTGGTCGAGCACGGCAAAGGGGATGTTCACCGTGTCCATGTTCATGCCGTAGCCGAACACCACCATCCATGCGACGGGCATGATGAAGGCCAGCAGGAAGAACACACGGTCGCGCACGATCTCGCGCCATTCCTTCAGGAACAGGGTGGTGACGCGTTGCAGGTTCATGGTTGT
The DNA here is from genome assembly GCF_035254685.1 of Noviherbaspirillum sp. GTDB lineage: Bacteria > Pseudomonadota > Gammaproteobacteria > Burkholderiales > Burkholderiaceae_D > Noviherbaspirillum. The sequence continues at coordinate 82,645 of NZ_DATFAI010000025.1, forward strand.
GCTCCCGCGCTGTTGCCTTGCTCAAGGCGGGTAATGCGGTGGACGAACACGTCTTCGATGGAGAGCGGTTGCGGCGTCACGGAAGGCGCTCTGCCGAGCGCACCGAGCAATTCCATGATGTGCCCGCTGTCTTGCTCCGGGTCGCGGGACAGCACGTGGATGTACTTGCCGTGCAGCGACGCGCCCGTGAACCCCGCCTCGGTCAGCAACAGCAGCGCACGCTGCAGGGGGCTGGCTGCGATCTCCAGCAGCACGCCGGCGTCAGCCTCCGTTTCGCGCTTCAGTTGTTCGGGCGAGGCATCGGCGATGATGCGCCCGCCATGCATCAGCGCCAGTCGGTCGCAGTATTCGGCTTCCGACATGTGGTGCGTTGTGACGAGGATCGCGACGCCGTCCTGCCGCGCCAGGTCGAACAGGATGCGCCAGAAGCGGCGGCGCCCGATCGGGTCGACGCCGGATGTCGGTTCGTCAAGAAACAGCACCTGGGGCCGGTGCAGCAAGGCGCAACCGAGTGCCAGCCGTTGCCGCAGTCCCATCGGCAGGCTCGCAGCAGGCGTGTTGCGGTTGTCCGCCAGCCCCGCCATTTCCATCACCCATTCGGTGCGCGACGCCGCCTGCTTTCTGTCCAGGCCGTAGATGCCGGCGTACAGGCGAATGTTTTCGATCACGCTCAGGTCGGTGTACAGGGAGAACGCCTGCGACATGTAGCCGATGCGCTCCTTGATGCCTTGCGATGCGGAACGCATGTCGACGCCGGCGACATAGCCGGTGCCGCTGGTCGGGCGGAGAATGCCGGTGAGCATCTTGATGGCGGTGGTCTTGCCGGCGCCATTCGCGCCCAGCAGGCCGAAGATTTCGCCGGAGGCAACCGAGAATGTGGCATGGTCGACCGCGCGGAAGCTGCCGAAGTCGCAGGTGAGGTCGAGCGCTTCGATGGCCTTGACCTGCTTTGCCGGTGTCGTAGTTTCCGCCGGTTTCCGGACCGGCTCCGCACCATGCCCGCCGTCTCCGATGAGCGCCACGAAAATATCTTCCAGTTGCGCGCCCGGTTCGACTGCGCCGTGCGGCAACTGCACATGCAGCGCGTCAGGTTCGCCCGTGGCGAGGATCCTGCCTTCATGCATCAGCGCGACGCGATGGAAGCGGCTGGCCTCGTCCATGTAGGCCGTCGAGATCAGCGCCGTGATGCCGCGCTCCTGCACGAGATGCGCGAGGATGGTCCAGAAATCGCGGCGCGAGACCGGATCGACGCCGGTGGTCGGCTCATCGAGGATGATCAGTTCCGGCTCATGCATCAGGGTGCAGACCAGGCCGAGCTTCTGCTTCATGCCGCCCGAAAGATTTTTCATCGGCCGGTCCTTGAAGCGCGTCAGGCGCGTCATCGCCAGCAGCTTTTCCTTGCGCTCGGCCAGCGTGCGTTCATCGACCAGCCGCAGGCGCGCGAAGAAATCGACGTTTTCCTCCACGCTCAGTTCGCCGTACAGGTTCTGTCCGAGGCCTTGCGGCATCAGGCCGATGCGGTCCTTGATCCGTTCGCAGGCGGCGTCCGAATCGAGGCTCACACCGAGCACGTTGACGGTGCCGGCGTCGAAGGTCTGCACGCCGGCAATCGATTTGAGAAGGCTGGACTTGCCCGCGCCGTCCGAACCGATCAGACCGAACAGCTCGCCGCGACGCACGTGCAGATTCACGTCGCCGGCGGCATGGGTCGTGCCATACTTCTTCGTGAAGCCTTCGACGCGGATGACGTCGGACGCTACCAGCGGGGAGGGGCCCACGCGACACCTTCTTTCCATCGTATGACCGCATCGGCGGGCAGTCCCGGCGTGAGGCGATGATCGGGGTTCTTGTCGAGGTAGAGTTTGACCCCGTAGGTGAGCTTGGTGCGTTCGTCCTGGGTTTGCACTTCCTTGGGCGTGAATTCGGCGCGCGAGGAAATCATCTTCACCGTCGCGGGGAAGGGCGTGTCGGGAAAGGTGTCGGTATAGATGCGCGCCGGCAGGTTGAGGCGCACTTTACCAATCAGCGTTTCCGGCACGTAGACGTTGAGGTAAAGCTTGTCGAGGTCCACGATGTCGAAGATCGGGCTGCCCGCGCCGAGCACTTCACCCTTGTCACGAAAGCGCGTGAGCACCACGCCGGCGGAGGGCGCCCTGATCGCCAGGTCGTCGAGCACGCTGCGCGCTTCTTCCAGCGCTGCCCTGGCCTGCGCAAGCTGGGCTTGCAGCGCGGCGATCTCGGCCTCTTTCGCTTTCAGCCTGTCCCAGCCCAACCGGGCATCTGCAAGCTGCTTCTCCGCCTGCCGAATGGCATCCTGTGTCGAACGTTCATCCGCCTTTGCCGCAGTCAGCGCGAGCTCAGCCTGTTCGGCGCGTTGCGCATCCACGAAATGGCGTTCCACCAGCATGTGCGCGCGCTCCGCCTCGCGCGCCGCCTGCTGCGTCGAGGCCTGCGCCTTGGCGCCGTTGTTGCGCGCATGGGAAAGCCCGGCTTCGGCCACGGCGATGCCGTTCGGCACCTCCTTTTTCAGCACGCTGTAGGCGCTCTTTGCCGCATCGAGCTGCGCCTGTGCCGCGCCGACAGCTGATTCCAGTTGCTTCACCCGCGCGCCGGCCTGCGAATCGTCCATCATCGCCAGCACCTGCCCGGCAACCACGGTATCGCCTTCGCGTACGCGCAGTTCGGCAATGCGGTTGGCAATCTTGGGAGAGACGACGACATGGTCGCCCTCGATGCGTCCATTGGCCTGGATCAAGCCTTCGGGAAGTGAGCGGTCATTGGCATGTCGATAGAAAAGCCAGCCCATGCCGGCGAGTGCGACAACCGACAGAACAATGATAATGGTTCGCTTGCGAGCCCACATGCAGCGAGTGTAGACATTCGATCCGCTTCGTTTCGTTGATGCAAGTCAAAGCTTGTCAAAACCTTATTGCGGGTGGCGGAGTGTATGCGGAAGGCGGATGGGCGGGGCGCAGGTGGGGCCTGTCTACTGCGCAAAAACCTTTGTCCACGGAAAACACGAAAAACACGAAATTCAAGATTTTCCGTGCTTTCCGTGCTTTCCGTGTTTTCCGTGGACATTGAACAAACGGCGGTGGGTCAAGCCCGGTGCCTGCATGTCAAGAACGGAGATCAGCTGCTCAGTGCGCGCATCTCGCTGTACAGGTTGGCCTTGCCTTCGAAGCCGATGCCGACCAGTTCCGGCATCGTGACGTGCCCGTTCACCACCTCGACGCCGTCAGGGAAGCCGCCGAAGGGCTGGAACAGATCGGGATAGGATTCGTTGCCGCCGAGGCCGAGGCCGGCGGCGATGTTGAGCGACATCTGGTGCCCGCCGTGCGGAATGCAGCGGCTTGGCGACCAGCCGTGCTGGCGCAGCATGTCGAGCGTGCGCAGGTACTCGACCAGGCCGTAGGAGAGCGCGCAGTCGAACTGCAGCCAGTCGCGGTCGGGACGCATGCCGCCGTAGCGGATCAGGTTGCGCGCGTCCTGCATGGAGAACAGGTCTTCGCCGGTGGCCATCGGCTTGTCGTAATAGCTGCGCAGCACCGCCTGCAGTTCGAAGTCGAGCGGATCGCCCGCCTCCTCGTACCAGAACAAATCGTATTGCGACATCGCCTTCGCGTAGGCGATCGCGGTATCCATGTCGAAGCGACCATTTGCGTCGACGCACAACTGCTGACCGGGGCCGAGCACCGAGAGTGCCGCCTCGATGCGGCGCAGGTCCTCCGCCAGCGACGCACCGCCGATCTTCATCTTGACCACGTTATAGCCGCGGTCAAGATAGCTGCGCATCTCGTCCTTGAGCGCGTCGTCGTTCTTGCCCGGATAGTAGTAGCCGCCGGCCGCATAGACGAAGATCTCCTTGTTCACCGTGCCGTCGCCGTAGCGTTCTGCCAGCAGGCGGAACAGCGGCTTGTTCTCGATCTTCGCCACCGCATCCCACACCGCCATGTCGATGGTGCCGATCGCTACCGAGCGCTCGCCGTGGCCGCCCGGCTTTTCGTTGGTGAACATGCAATTCCAGATCTTGTGCGGATCGAGGTTGGTCCCCTCGTCATTGACCAGCGACTCCGGGTTCGCCGCAAGGATGCGCGGGATGAAACGCTCACGCATCAGGCTGCCCTGGCCGTAGCGGCCGTTGGAATTGAAACCGTAGCCCACCACCGGCTTGCCGTCGCAGATCACATCCGTGATGACGGCGACGAGGCTCAGCGTCATTTTGCTGAAGTCAATGTAGGCATTGCGGATGGGAGAACTGATAGGGATAGTCTTTTCGCGGATTTCCACGATTTTCATGGCGGGCTCCTTGGTCTGAAGAGGTGTCCTGGAACAGGGCGCGGCTTCCTGTGCGCCGTGCGATGTCGATACAATACGCCTCGCCGAAGAACATATAATTCACCTGGATTCACACCATTATTCACCCAAAGTGAAAATCGATTCCTCCTCCGAACTCGCCTTCTTCGTGCTGCTTGCCAAAAAAGCCAGCCTGTCCGCCACGGCGCGTGAGCTTGACATCACGCCGCCCGCCGCGACCAAGCGGCTGGCACAACTGGAGCAGCGACTGGGCGTGCGCCTGGTGAACCGCACCACCCGCACGCTGAGCCTGACCAGCGAAGGTGAGCTGTATCTTGCGCATGCGACGAAAATCCTCGCCCACATCCGGGAGATGGAAGAGCAGGTGGCCGGCGGCCGGGCCGCGCCGAAAGGCCTGCTGCGGGTGAACGCGACATTGGGTTTCGGCCGCACTACCGTGGCGCCCATCATCTCTGCGTTCGCGCAGCGTTACGCCGACGTCGAGGTGCAGCTGCAACTGACCGATCGCCCGATCAACCTGGTGGAAGAAGCCTTCGACCTCGGTATCCGTTTCGGAGAGCTGCCGGACGCGCGCCTCGCTGCGCGCAAGCTCATGTCGAACCGCAGATTCCTGTGCGCCTCGCCGGCGTATCTGAAGCAGTTCGGCACGCCGCGCACGCCGGAGGAGCTGGCACAGCATCGCTGCATCATTCATCGTCAGAACGACGACCCGCACGGCATCTGGCGCCTGACGCGGGGACGCAAGACTGAAACGGTGAAGGTCAGTGGCGGCCTGTCGAGCAATGACGGCGACGTGGTGCTGAACTGGGCGCTGGATGGCCACGGCATACTGCTGCGCTCGGAATGGGATGCCGCGAAATACCTGCAGAGCGGCCGGCTACAGATGGTGCTCGAAGAATACAAGCCTGCGCCGGCCGACCTGTTCGTGTTCTACCCGACGCAGCGCAACCTGCCGGCAAGGGTGCGCGCGTTCATTGATTTTTTTGTTGAGGCGCTCAACCGGTAGAGCGTCCGGATGAATTCAGGTTGCGCATGGAAGAGGGTTATTTTTGTCCACGGAAAACACGAAAACACGGAAAAGTTTTCTCGAATTTCCGTTTCTGTTTGAGCTACGCGGGCTGTTTTGTGGAAAAACTCCGGTGCCCTGGCAAGGGGGGAAATAGCTCTGCATACGGCGTTTGACGTGTTCGCAAAAGCCTCTACATGTTGTTGTTTTCCGTGCTTTCCGTGTTTTCCGTGGACATCTGTCTTGCTGCTTGGTGCAGCTCCCGCCTCACTTCGCCTTCAGCGGCATGCTCTCAAACTTCACGCCAGCCCAGCCGGTTTTCATGAAATTGCGGATGTTCTGGTGGTCCGTACCTGCCGGGTTCTTCAGCACGTCGTCACGATAATAGGCGCCGAAGCATGCGAGCGTTTCCGCTTGCGACAGTCCGTTGAGCTGCGCTAAGGCGAACAGCCGGCACGAACCTGAATTCTGCCCGGCCTCGTTGCGCAAGCTGCCATTGGTGAACGCCGCCGGCGTGAAGTCGTAATTCGCGTTGATCACCGTCATCGTGTCGTCGAAACTGATGGAATCCGGATTCTCCCGGAGCTGCTTGAGAAAGGTGTCGAGCGTCATGGCCATACCTGCGATGTAGTGAGAAAAGGCCGCATTCTAAGCGATTGCACGCGGCCATGCTCTTTACCGCCACCCCGCTGAACCCTTGCACGCTCATTGCTGTCAACACTTGACGTTACGCACGCCGCACGATCATGCCGATCAGAGAAGTTGCCATCAGGACGGTTGGAGACCTTTCACGCGAAGTACGGGCGCTCGCACCCATCGAGCAGAAATGGTTGTTCCGCGGGCAGACCGATGCCTGCTGGAACCTTGCGCCGAGCGTGCATCGCGGCTATACGGCACAACAGGAGCGCTACCTGACCAATGAGTTCCGCGTGCGCGCCCGCAGCCGGCACTATTCCTGCCCCTCCAGCGACGATTACCCCGGCTGGCTTGCGCTGATGCAGCATTACGGCCTGCCCACGCGACTCCTCGACTGGACGTATTCGCCGTTGACCGCAGCCTTCTTCTCCGTCCACCCCGACTACGTCCCGCGCCTGCAAGGCCCGGGACGCGACGCCTGCATCTGGGCGCTGGATGGAAGGAAACTGAATGAATCGCAAGGTTTCGAGCCGCTGATCTTTCCGCTCGACGCCTCTTCCTACGAACCGCTCATCGTTCCTGCGTTCAAGAACCGTGACGAGCTCAACAGTGTCGGCGTTGCCATGGCGATCGAGCATGATCCGCGCATCCAGCTGCAGCAGGGCGCATTCACGATCCATTCCTCCCGCACACCGATCAACCGTATCGAGGGTGCCGACGAATGGCTGCGCCGCTGGATCGTCCGGAACGCTGACATTCCTGCCTTCTTCGAGGAACTGACCACGCTTGGAATCAGGAAATTCACCTTGTTTCCGGACTTGTCCGCATTGACTTCCGAGCTGAAGTCCATCCATCGACCGGGCAAACCCTGTCCCTGAGCGCCGCGGGATGACCGGGCGCGTTTGAGCGCACTCAACGAGTGCTGCACTCGGTTGAATTTGGCGGCGCCGCGCGAACCAAAATTGCTGTCGCCCTGCGCAAGCGGGCGGCAAGGTGTTTCCTGTGCGCTTCGGGCCGGGCAGATTCCGGCATGTCACGGGGAGCGGCGCCATCGAGGATACCGACAACGACCCATAAGCCGAGGAGGAGACATGCAAGCGGAAAACGCCAGCGTCACTATCTACAGGGACCCCATCCCGCCGTCGGTCGAGGCCGACATGGAAGCCTTGTATCAGCACAGGTATGCGTCCAGCCTGCAAATGAAGGTCTACGGCCAAATGACCGCCGATACGATGGCCTATGTTGCTGCCAGGGACGGGAAGACATCCACCGCGCTGCTGTTCCGGCTGGAGCATGGCAAGGCTTGCGTGCTCAACGAGCAGATGTGGCTCGATGAAGGTGAAATCGCGCGTTTTGCGCGGTACATCTTCGCCACGTTCAGGGAGGTGAAGGCCATTTCCTTTCCGGTCGTCCGTACCGAGATACAGCGCTTTCCGTTTCCGCATCAGCAGTTCCATTCCACCACGGATATCGTGCTCACCCTGCCGCATTCGGTGGAAGAGTACATGGCGCGCCTCGGGAAATCGACGCGCAGCTACGTCAAGCGCTATCTCAACAAGCTGCGGCGCGATTGTCCGTCGTTCGAGTTTCGCGCCTATGCCAACAGCGAGATCCGCGACGCGGACGTGCGCGACATCATCGCCCTGAACCGCGCGCGCATGTCCGGCAGGAACAAGACTTCCTATATCGACGAAGAAGAAGAGCGTCGCATGCTCGCGCTCCTGAAGCTGCGCGGCTTCGTCGGCGTGCTCACCATCGATGGACGGGTTTGTGCCGGCACGATCAATTACCGATTCGGCGACAACTACTTCCTGCAGGTGGTTGCGCACAACCCCGCGTATGACGATCACGGGCTTGGCACCCTGTGCTGTTATCTCACGATCTGCGAATGCATCGCGCAGCACGGCAATGAATACCACTTCCTGTGGGGGCAGTACGAATACAAGTACCGCCTGCTTGGCGTGCAACGTGACCTCGACCATCTCGCGGTGTACCGTTCGCGCCTGCACATGCTGCTCCTGCTGCCGATGGCACTGCGCATCGCGCGCGAGGGCTACACCTACTCCTTCCGCAGCTGGGTACTGAACAAGGCGCGCCGCAAGGACGACTCCAGCTTCACCTCCACGCTGGTCTTCCATCTCGTGAATGGTTTGCGCGACCTCAAGAATGTCGCCTCGCGCATGCTGCGGCGCGAGCATGCCGTCGTTGCCGGCCTGCCGCCTGCGCAGGGCAGCGACAAGTGATCGTGGCGTTTTTCGTGTTTCATTCGATACAGGGAGGTCGACATTCATGAATACCATCAGCGGTGCGTCATCCATCGCCAAGGACATCGACGGCCGTGCCGCGAGCGGGCACGCGCGACCCGGCGAATACAGTTTTACCTGTCATGAAAGCGAAGTGCCCGTATTCGCCGCTGCGGAGATCGAGCGCCTGCACGGCCACCTTTATTGCCTGCCATCCTGGCTTGCCTTGACGGGACAGCTCTACGGCGCGGGCACTTACATCGCCAGCAAGGGCGGAACGCCCACCACCGTCCTGCTCTACCAGCGGGAGAAGAATGCCGTCACGGTCGTCAGCGAATTCGTGCATCTCGACGAAGATGACATCCGCCGCTTCGTCGGCCACATGTTCGATTTGAACCCTTCACTCAAGCGTGTCACCTTCAACCGCGCCAGGGCGGACATCCGCAACCTGCCTTATCCATGGCATGCAGTGGACCACACCGAGGACATGATCATCGAATTGCCGGCCACCGTGCAGGAATATGATGCCCGTGTCGGCAAGAACATGCGCCGCAACATCAAGCGCTATACCAGTGCTTTGCAACGTGATTTTCCAAGCTATACCTATCACATCAAGGACGCAGACGAGATCAGCGAACAGGAAATTCGCGACATCATCCGTCTCGGCTGCATCCGCATGGAAAGCAAGAACATCGCGCCACGCTATACCGAGGCAGAGACGCAATGGATTGTGCAGCTGGCGAAACAATGCGGCCTGGTCGGCATCGCCACGGTGGAGGGAAAGGTCTGCGCGGGTGCGATCGGCTTTCGCATCGGCGAGAACTACTTCATGCACATCATCGCGCACGACCCGCGCTTCAATGATTACAGCCTCGGCATCCTGTGCTACTACCACACCATCTGCGAGGGCATCGCCCGCGGCGGCAAACGCTTCCACCTGCTGCAGGGGCGCTACGGCTACAAGTACCGGCTGCAGGCGGAGCGACATGATATCCGGCACATCGACATCTACCGCAGCCCGCTGCATGCGGTCATGCACAGCCGCCGCATCCTCAGGAAAGCGCTCGACGGCCAAATCCTCGCCATGAAGCAGTGGCTATTGCATGACGCCGAGCGCTCCGAATCCCGCACAGCGCGCTATCTCGGAGGCATCGTCAACAAACTGAGGCAGCGCAAACGCGCGGCGTCCGGCAGTTCTGCCGGGTGAGCGCAGCTGAAGAGCTTTTTTGTCCACGAAAGACACGAAAAACACGAAATAGGCAAAAGAATTTTTCGTGTCTTTCGTGTTTTTCGTGGACAAGAATATTTTTGCGGTTGACCTAGGACTCCACGATAACCCACCCCTCCGGAAAGAAATCCTCAGGATGGTTCAGGTGGTCGAGTGCGTTCATGCGGCGTGTCCTGACCACGATTTTTTCGAGGTGCGTGTTGAGATACGCCGCCCACCAGCTGAATGAGCTGAAGCCGGCCGTCACGTTGTACTTGCAGCGGCTCATCAGGTGCAGGTCTTCATAGCCGCGCTCGGGGCCGTTGTGGTCGACGTAGGTGACCTTGCCGTGCACCGGCAGGTTGTGCTTGACCCAGTCGATGTCGTCGGAGAACACGAAGAAGTGTGGCTGCGACAGCTTTTGTTCGAAGAAGGAGATGGCGTTGCGGTAGTAGCGCTCGGTCAGCACGCCGTCATACCAGCTGCGGTACTCCGGTACGGAGACGACGTCCCCGCGCCGTACGTGCAGGCTGACTGACTCGGTGGCGAGTATCTTGTGTTCCATCGCCTTGCTTTGCGCAGACAGCGGCACCTTGAGTTTCAGTTCGTCGAGAATGACGTCGCGCATGGAATCGAAATAGCGGTAGGAGAGGAAGCAGCCGCGCAGGATGGTTTCGTCCGGCAGTTCGAAAAAATTCGGCTTGTACTTCCAGTCGCCGCGCTCTTCGGTGAACATGCGCTTGTCGGTGCCCGAGAGCCTGAGCGCGACCTTCGACAGGTCGACGCCACGGTACCGCAGCAGCCGTACCGCGCTGCGCAGGATGGTGATCTGGCGCAAGCGTGCCTTGAGGGTGCTGTAGATGCCCACGCCTGAGCCCGGCCCGTCTTCCTTGATGGCAGACATGCCGAGCACGTCGGCCTTGATATTGAATCTGTCGAGCTGGAATGAATGCCCGACATATTCACCGAAGTTGCGTCCTTCCCTGCAATCCGTATCGACATCGAGATAGAGCGCCGTGTTGTGCCTGCGGGCGAGGGCGCGCGCTGCCGCGTACATGAAGAGCTGGTTGCCCAGGCCGCTGTGAATCTGAACGACGATCATCCCATTCTCCTCCCGGTTTGCCATGACGGTATTGATGATTGTTGGAACCCGTCACGACATCGATCTGAACGCGCAGCAAACTTGCTCCTCCCTCTCCTGGGAAGGAAGACACATTCGTGGAGAGTGATTGCGTGCGGTGCGATCCGTTCAGTCCATCGGCGCGCTCATTGAGACGCGCCAAAGACGTATCCATCCGGTTTGAATTGTGGGTGCGGCGCATTGCGCTTGGCGGCGTGCCATCCATACTAAGGTGAATGCCTGACCGGCTCACACTATTCTCGAACTGGAGTATGAAATGAAACACGCATCTATCCTCATTGCTGCACTCGCGCTTCCGGCATCGATTGCCTTCGCGCAGACACCTACACCGACCACAACGGGAAGCTCGATACCGTTCATTCCGCTGGTCGGCTCATCCGGCAATGCCGGAAGCTCCACCACGGGCGGGACGACCGGCACAGCGACGGGAGCATCGGCCTGGTTCATCGATACGGCGGCCAGGCTGGTAGTGTTCTGTTCAGAGACCACAACGGCAGGCGGCACAGGAACAACGGCCGGAGCCGGCGCGTTCACCTGCACGGCACAGCCTGTGCCGACCGGCCCGACCGGCGGCGCAACGCCCGCCCCGGCACCAAGCGCGGGAGCAGCACCGACCTCGCGTTGATCAGCCTCACATTAATCAGCATCAGTATTTCCCCCAGGTTCAAAGCGGCGGCCGAGAGATTTCTCCCGGTCAGGCATGGCCGCTTTTTATTGATTCATTGCCGAATCCATGAACACGCTTTGAACTTGCCCTGAACGATTTTTCCGCAACGGCATCACATTGACATGGAGTGATCCCGATTGCGACAACAATGACCATTCCCCGTCAACCCATCGCGCACCGCGCCCCGCCGAAGCGCGCGCCCCGCACGCGAGCACCGCATGTGGCTCCGGGCCCCGTCAGCCTGGAAGAAGTCCGTGAGGAGGCCCAGGATTGCCAGGCCTGTCCCTTGTGGGCCAACGCGACACAGACCGTGTTTGGCGAAGGACCGGAGCATGCGCGCATCATGCTCGTCGGCGAACAGCCTGGCGATCAAGAGGATCGTAGCGGCCATCCCTTTGTCGGACCGGCGGGGCGATTGCTCGATCGTGCGCTGCAAGAGGCCGGGATCGAGCGTGACATGGTGTACGTCACCAATGCGGTCAAGCATTTCAAGTGGGAGCCGCGCGGCAAGCGCCGCATGCACAAGAAACCCGGCGAGGGCGAGATCGCCGCCTGCCATCAATGGCTGGAGCGTGAACTGCAACTGGTCGCGCCGGCGCTGGTCGTCGCCATGGGAGCGACGGCCGCCCGCGCGCTGCTCGGCCGCGCCACGCCGATCGAAGCCAATCGCGGCCACCTGAGTGCCTTTGCCGGCGAAATGCAGATCCTGGTCACCGTGCACCCTTCCTACCTGTTGCGTGTGCCGGACGACGCACGCGCCAGCGCCTATGCCCGCTTCGTGCAGGACCTGAAGCTTGCCGCTCCTTTCGCGGAACGTTTTTCCGACCGGAATGGAAACGCCTAGTACGGCGACGGCGACCACGGATTTTCCTGCACAAGAACAAGCCCGGCACGACAGGATCAAAGCCATTTTGTCCAGGTTGGGCGATAATTCGCCCTCGACCTCTTTTTGTGGCGGCATCCGGGGGGATGCAGCGCATGGTCATCAGCAACTTTTTTTGAAGGCATATACATTGGTCACATCACGAAGCAAGCGCTGGAACGGCAGTTTTGACACCCTTCCAGTCGACTATCTCAAAGGCGTCATGGAAAAAATGGGCGAGTACGGGGACCGTGTGCAGTTTTCCCTCGTCAGCGTCGGAGCCGAACCGAATTACCAGGTGGTGAACAGTTTCGGTAAGGCGATGGCCTTCGACCGCAACCATCATCTGTTCAGGCCGGAAGGCGATGAATTTGAAGGCGTCAACGTCACCCAGCCCTTCACGATGGATCAGGTGAAAGCGGCGATTTCCGGCATCGGCGCCGCATCGCGCCCTGCGACTGCGCGCGGGCCGCGCGTGGTGCGAGCCGGCAGCGGAGGCACGCGCGTCAGCGCGGCGAAGCTCGAGGAGCAGTTCGCCGCGCAACGCTATGAGTATTTCAGGAACAACCGCGCGTCGCTGCCGCCGAGGATTTCCGAATACACCGAGGAAATCACCCAGTTGATGAAACAGGGCAAGTCCGTCGAGGACGCGTTCGGCGAAGTGGTGAAGAAGTACTTCTGAACCGGAGACGAGGATCAGCCGCGCGGCACGGGCGCGCCCTCCGATGAGGGGCCTGTGCCGGGGTGCTTCAGCCCGAGCCTGAGCATCAGGGTTTCCTCGTCGATATTCATCAGTCTGGCAATCGCGCGAAAGTCATCCGGCAGCGCCGGGTCGTCCCAGCCCTTGGCAGAGTGGCGCGCGAGGTCCACGGCCAGCTTCACGTTCTTGACGCGCGGCCGCTCGCTGTGCGAGTCGTCCATCAGGTTCAGCAGCAGTTCGGGCAGCTCCCACGTCCGGCACAACGCCGCCTGCAGGCCCTCGAGCGGGAAATGCAGCACCGCTTCGTAGGCGTCGGCGGTCCGCATCGCCGGATGCGATTTGCGCAGCGCGGCCACCTCCAGTGCCTGGCGCGGCGCGACGCACCAGATCAGCATTTCCGCCAGGTCGTGCAGCAGGGCGGCCACCGCCACTTCTTCACTGTTCAGGTCACAGCGCCAGGTAGCCCAGTCCAGCGCGTAGCGTGCCGCGCGCTGCGCCCGCCGGATGACATGCAGCAGGCCGAGCAGGGCCTGCGGATGCGCGGCAAGCTGTTCTTCGACCACCTCGAATTGCACGAAATGATGGAAGAAGGGTTCGACGCCCAGCATCATCACCGCGTGTTCCACTGTCGAGATATCCTGCAGCTGGCGCCGGCCGCGCTGGCGCACGCTGAAGCGCAGCACGCGCGCGGTCATCAGCGGATCGTGCAGGACGATGTCGGCGACTTCACGGATGTTGATGCGTTCCGCCCGTGCGCGCGCCTGCGTGATGGCATGGGCGGTCTGGCGCAGCACAGGAACCTCGCGGGCGGTCAGGAACTCCGTCCAGGATGCGATGCCGGTGAGCGTTGTCGTCATGGTCGCAGCGAATGGAAATGCCGTTGGGAACGGTCATTGTACTGCCAGCGCGGCAGGGAGGGGCGGGAAGCGACAGGAAGGATGATGCAGCCAGAACGCGCGCCGCCGGGCGGCGGCGCGTGGCAAGGAGAGGGCAAGCTTCGTCAGTCTCGCATGGAGATCATGCGGGGAAACGAAGCTCTCGCCGGCACAAGTCATGCCGGGACGAGCTTGTTGCGCGGCCGGCAGGGAACAAGGACGGGACGCCGCGAACGCTGCTTCGCGGTTCAGCCTCGCCGTTGTCCGCAAGGTGGATCAGCCTGCCGGCAACCCCTTATTTCTTGCTCTTGGGCTGCGCGGGATACTGGCCGCATTCGATGTTGCGGTTCATCTCGCCGGATTTCACGGCTTCCTTGGCTTCGGCGCGGACTTCTGCACGGCTTCGGGTACCCGATCCGCCGGAGGAAGTGTCGGCGCACTCGATGTTCTTGTTGAGTTCGCCGGCCTTGGCGGCTTTCGCCGTTTCAGCCTTCACTTGGGCGCGGGTCTTGCCGGCGGCGCAATTCGGCGAGTCGGTGCACTCGGTGTTCTTGTTGAGTTCACCGGCCTTGCCGGCTTTCGCCGTTTCGGCCTTGACTTCGGCGCGGGTCTTGCCGGAGGTGGTTCCCTGAGCACTGCTTTGCGCGAAAACCGGATAGGAAATCAGCGCACTGATCGCGAGGGCGATGATAGGGCTTGCTTTTTTCATGCTTGCTTCTCCTTGTGTTAATCCTGGTATGAATCCGGCTCAAGCAGGCCGGGTCATTGCGGTACAACAAAAGAAGGTTGCTTTCAGATTACCTTTCCTGCCATGGGTGCGCGTGAGAAAAATCAAATTGTTTTCCGATTTCAACGCGAGGCACGATAGCGGCACGCCTCCGCAGAAAACCGGGAAAATTTCACCGGTTTCCTTGCTGTCCGTGCCTTGCGCGGACATCGACTGGATTGCCCTCAGCATCGAAGCGCTTTGCGACGTCGAGTGACTTCAGGCCCATCGACATCAGCGCGTCACAGGCATCGTCCATCTCGCTCGCCAGGTCGCCGGCAAGCGCGAGCGGCCTGTCCGACGAGGAAATCAATGCGCCGCCCGTAGCGGCATGCAGATTGACCCGCAGCACAGTCTCTCCCTCGACATCGGCCGGCCCCACCACCGCGCACACGCTTTCCGGATCCGTGCCATGCGCTTCCAGTTCGTGGTGCAGGTCCGCCATCCACTGCAATGTCTCGTATTCGGCGATGCCGCGCTCCTTGCCGCCGTGGAACAGGTCCTGATAGAGGAAATCGAGATCGATCTCACGGCCATCGGTGACCAGGCAACGCTTCACCACCGGCACGATGTCCGTGGCCCATTGCCGGAAGCGCGCGGCGCGCTTCTCGAAATAGGCATCGGCCGCTGCCTCGTTTTTTGGCACCTGATAGAAGCGGTCATCCATCCGCTTCAGCGTGAAGCCCAGCAGGTAACGCAATTCCACCGCCACGTCCTCCGGCCCGAAATGGCTCTCCGGCCAGCCGCTCATGCTTTGTCCGATCGCCGGAGCGGCGGGCGCCTTCTTGCGCGTCATGGCCTCATAGGCTTCGCGCACCATGGCCTGCACCTGGCTGTAGCCGATTCGTCCCAGTTCATCCGGATGGTAGGCATGGCTGACGAGGACCAGCTTCGCATCGGGGCTTTCCAGTTGCGCCTGCAGGAAGCTCTCGCGCAGCAGGTCGAAGGCTTCTTCATCCTGGAAGCACTGGTCCGCGCGCAGGCCGCCGAGGGTGCGGGCGAACAGTGGCACGACAAAGGCATTCACTTCGAGTTCCGGCCCGTCCTCGCGGCGGAACACCACATTCTCGGCGGCGTCTTCGATGCGCTCCTTCAGGAGGCGATATGCATCGACGTCTTCGTCCAGCGCATAGTCGAGCGCTTCATGCAGCACATCGTCCTTCTTCTGGTGCAGGCACTTGCGAATGACGCGGACACACTCGGCTTCCGCGGTATCGAGCTCCTCCCTGTTCGCCACACGGTCCTCGCGCGCTGCAAGGTCTGCGGCAAGCATCGCCAGCCGGTGTGCCAGGCCATCTTCATGCTCGGACGAGGACTCGGACCGGGCGGTGGAGACGGTGGATATGGGGCGTTTGTTCTTTTGCATGGTTGTCTCTCGTCGTGTACGAAAAGCTGGCGTGGTGTAGGCTAATGGAAGGCACCCATCAAGCAAGGATGCAGTGCCGCATTTTAATGCAGCGGCACGGACACGCGCCATGCGTGCGCCGGCGTCGCTGCAGAAGCGAGGAGACGATTGATGAAAAAGATGCTGCGCCCATTGCTGGCCGTTATCCTGCTGGGACTGGCGGGCTTTGCCTTTTACCTTTGGAAACAGGGGCCGACCTATCAACCCGCGCCACCGCTTCCGGACGCGGCAACCGTACCGCCTCCGCCACCACCAGCCGCCGCTGCGGAACCAGCGATCCAGTACCCCGTGCCCGAACAGGCGCAGAAGCCGTTGCCGCCGCTGGCGGAGAGCGATGCGGTCGCGCGCGACGCGCTTGCCGACCTGTTCGGCAAGAAGGCAGTGAAGCAGTTCTTCGTGCCGCAGGAAGTCGTTCGCCGCATCGTCGTCACCATCGACAGTCTCCCGCGCAAGGTCGTGTCTGCGCAGTTGATGCCGACCCGGACGGTCGAGGGCAAGCTGCGTACCTCCGACGAAGGTGCGACGCTCACGCTGTCGACGGCCAACTACGAGCGCTATGCGCCTTTCATTCGCCTTGCCAACATGGTGGATGCGAAGGTGTTTGCCGCGGCCTACGTCAGGCTCTATCCGCTGTTCCAGCAGGCCTATCGCGACCTCGGGTATCCGAAGGGCTATTTCAATGATCGCCTCGTCGCGGTCATCGACCACATGCTGGATGCGCCGCAAAGCGAGGGCAAAATCGCGCTGGTCCAGCCGCACGTCTATTACCGCTTCGTCGACCCGGAGCTGGAGTCGCTGTCGGCCGGACACAAGCTGATGCTGCGCATCGGGAACGACAATGCGGCGATCGTGAAAAAGAAGCTGCGGGAGATCCGCAAGGAGCTGGTGAACCTCGGACCCGAGGTGAAGTGAACCTGCATCGGGTCCGCTGCGGGTCTGTTACGTCTTGCCGCCGAACATATGGCCAATGCTCGAGCCCAGTTTGCTCAGCATGCCGGGCGGCACGGCCATATCGCCGCTGGCGAAGCTGTCGAGTTGCGATGCCATCTGTTCCGGCATTCTTTCTTTGAGGAATCCGACGACCGTATCGACGGCCAGCTTCGCCTTGTCTTCCGGCAGTCCGGTCTTGTCCATCAGAAGCTGGATGAGTTCGTTCATGTTCTTGCTCCTTGCTTCGAACGCATTCTCCCTTGACTTCATGGCCACACAGGTACCTGAAGCTGTTCTTGTATCTCCACGTTAGTATCTTTCCGCGCGGTTTGCTTGAAGTGCGTCAAATGGGCGGAACAGAGGCGGGGAAGCAGCGCGTCTTTACTCGCGGAAAGCGTACAGGCCAATGCACAGGCCGATGCCGACGAGGTAGAGGACCCAGGTCTGCGTTACCGCATAGGGATACACCATCAGGCCGACGCCCAGCCATTTGGAAGTGGGACGCGACGTTTTTTTTCCGTAGCGGTAGGCGGCCAGGCCGATGATGCCGAAAAGAATGGCGCCGAACAGGTAGGCCGGGGTAGGGAGCGCCAGGCCGAGCGCGCCGAGTTCGTTCAGGTTGCCCATCTGCTGCACCTTCTCCTGTTCGTCATCCTGCATCAACTGCACCCGCAGTTCTTCCGTCGGTTTCTTCGCAGGGTAGTGGGCAATGATAAACCATGCGATTTAAAAAGCGCCTACGCCTCGTCGCGCACATTCAGTCATGCTTCTTTGATATGCCAGCCAGTTAACATCGGTAGCATCGGCACAACGGAAGCACCGCCGGAATTAAAACTTTCATATCGTATCGGTGCGATTGATTTCCCGTTTGCATGCAAAGCCGCTATGCTCGGGTCGGAGGCATCGCTTGCAGGGTTGTATGGCATTCGCCGCGCGCACCTGCAAGCCTGCACCATCAATCAAACCGATATGGGCAAATCCGTTGAAAGGCGGAGACGCAAAGCTTCTGGTCTACGGGTGTGAATTACCTAAGACAGCAGGGCTGCCGGAGTACATGAGCAGGGAAGAACCGATCTTCATGCCTGTCATCGCCTGACGCAGCCTTCTTCTGCCGGATCACAAGGCTTCGTCTTCAACACCGCTTCTCTCACGCCCGTCATCGGGACGACGCGCCGCGTTTTACAGCGGCACTGCAGCGTGAGGGAAACATGAGGTTCAGCCATCTTGATCGAGAACGTGACCGCGCCGGCAGCAGGCGCGGGACTGCGGCAACAACCGGAACAACCATTGCCGCCGCAGGCGTTGCGCTGCTGCTGTGCGCATGCAGCAGCACGCCCGACCTTTCGCCGGCGGAGGCAGAGCGGCAAGCCGTGGCGGCAACCTACGCCGCAAGCAGTGCCAACGCTCGGCCGAGACATGTCCGGACCACGAGCCGCGACATACTGCGCGAGTGGTCCACATTCGGCATCGATCCGCTGCCCCTGAAGCATAAGCGGGGCAGGACCGCCTTATCTTTGCACGACGTGATCGAAGAACCGGATTACATCCTCACCATCGATCAGATCATGACCAATGCCGGATGCCATGCGTGCGATGAGAAGCCTTACCACCAGATGGTGCTGGACGCCTCCGCCCGCCATGGTGTGCCGAGCAGCCTGATCCATGCCGTGATCCAGAAGGAGTCCGGATACAATCCCGCCGCCACCTCAAGGCGGCACGCACGCGGGCTGATGCAGGTCACGCCGGAAACGGCGCGCTTCGTCGGCGTGCGCAACACGAAATACCTGTATGACCCCCGCACCAATATCGATGTGGGCACTGCGTACCTGAAGTACCTGATCGCCAATCACACGACGGTGGATGAAGTGCTCGCGGCCTACAACGCCGGGCCGGGCAATGTGCGCAAGTACAAGGGGGTGCCGCCGTTCAGGGAAACCAGGCGCTATGTGCGGGACGTGAAGAAGCTGTACACGATCACGGCGAAGTAGTGGTTTGTCTCATCTCGATGTGTGGTTTTTGCCGAAGTCATCGCCGTCCAGCGTCCGGCCGAAACCGCACATCGGGGCGTGCTGGAGCACTGCTTGCAGCCGGGTGGCTGCTGCGCAGTCCTACAGACGCGCGTCCTTCTTCAACTGCTTCAGCGCGGTCACCAGCGTGACGAAGGCCTTGGCGCAGGGCGTGCCGCTGGCCAGCATCGCTTCTGCCTGTTCGTATTCGCCGAGATTGATCTGGCGCACCACCTTCTCTACTTCGGCATGGAAAGCGGTATGCGCATCGACGCAGGGACGGTAGCTTTTCACGAACGGGAACTTGCGCTCGGCTTCGCCGTGCAGCCAGTTGCCGAGCATGCACGCATCGACTTTTGCCATGGCCTTGGCGTCGAGTTGATACTTGCCGGCGATCGCCGCCAGCAGCTTCGCCCGCAGTTCTCCATCCTTGACCACTGCTTCCTCGATGTTCATGGCGTTCCTCTTGTCCTGATAATGAAATGACGCGCGGTTTTATTTCCGCAGTGCAATTAATCATAACAGGCCGGATTGGTCATGTCTAAGGGCCTGTCCAGGAATAAATTGTGCATTTTGCCGAGCGTGACGGGATGCAATGCAAGGCGTTCGTTGCGCCGCAGTGCGGGCACTGCAAGCAGCGAACAACGCCGCGGTGCGCCCGTCATGGCCGAGAAAAATGTGCAATTTATTCCTGGACAGGCCCTAAGCAGATGAAGGCGCGCCGCACGAAGCGTTGCGATGCGCTCATTCCCCGATCAGCGTGACCACCACGCGGCGCACCTGCGCGCCGGTGCGATGCTCCCAGAGATAGAGACCCTGCCAGGTGCCAAGCAGAAGCCGCCCGGCGCCGAACGGCACGTTGATGCTGGTGCCGGTCAGCACGCTGCGCGCATGTGCCGCCATGTCGTCCGCGCCCTCGAGGTCATGGCGATATGCCGGATCGCCATCAGGTGCGATGCGGGAGAGAATGGTGTCGAGATCGCGCCTCACGTCGGGATCGGCGTTCTCGGTGATGGTCAGCGAGCAGCTCGTGTGCTGCACGAAGATGTGCGCAATGCCGGTCTGCATGCCGGAGGCAGCGACGACTTGCGCGACGGCCTGGGTGATGTTGCGGGTGCCGCGCCCGGAAAGAGAAAACTCGAGGATGGATTGGTGCGTCATCGGCATTCCTGGAAGATCGGAGCGGCCATGTCGCGGCATCAAGCAAATTTACCGCGTGGCCGCCACGTCCTGCTTGCGTCCCATCGCTTCGCCCATGCGGATCGCCCGTCCCGGCGACCAGTCGGGATTGAACTCCATCACGCCGCGCGGAAACAGCAGGACCACGGTCGAGCCGAGCAGGAAGCGGCCCATCTCCTCGCCTTTCTTCAGCACGATGTTTTGATCGTCATAATGCCACTCGCGCACGGTGCGCGAGCGCGGTGGATTCACCACGCCGTACCACACGGTCGCCATGCTGCCGACGATGGTCGCGCCGACCAGCACCAGCACGAAGGGCCCGAACGATGAATCGAACACGCACACCACGCGCTCATTGCGTGCGAACAGGCCCGGCACGCCGCGTGCGGTCGCCGGATTGACGGAGAAGAGCGACCCCGGCACGTAGATCATGCGCGTCAGCCTGCCGTCGCAGGGCATGTGGATGCGATGGTAATCGCGCGGGCTGAGGTAGAGCGTGGCGAAGCTGCCGTGGTCGAACTGTGCCGCGAGGCTGCTGTCGCCGCCGACCAGCGCGGTGGTGGAATAGCGATGGCCCTTGGCCTGGATGATCTTGTCATGCTCGATCGCGCCGCACTGGCTGATCGCGCCATCAACAGGACAGACAAAATCCGACCCGGCCAGCGGACGCGCTCCCTCGCACAAGGCGCGCGTGAAGAAATCGTTGAAGCTCGTGTAGCTCGCCAGGTCCGGATTGAGCGCTTCCGCCATGTTCACGCCGTAGCGCTTGGCGAACCAGCGGATCAGCTGCGGCGTGAAGCGCTCGTCTTGCGACCGCGCAACGCGGCCGGCAAGAGTGGTCAGCGCCTGCTTGGGCAGGAGGTATTGATGTAACACGGACAAACGCTTGGGCACGGCTAACCTCGTGGAAAAGAGTTGGCCTGATTATAGCTTCACGATGTCACCGGGAGGTATCGGCGGAGCGCCAGCGAGGACAGCAGAAGTTTCTCCGCGGCCTTGTCAGCAGCCGCGTTTGCCGGGTTCGATGCGTGCCCCCGCTGGGCAAATGAGAGGCACGGCGCTCAGGCGCGCTTGCCGGGAATGACAGTCAGCATCGGCCTCTCTGTTGCCCCTGTGGGCAGTGCCTGCCGGACGGCAGCAGATGGCGCCTGCGCGATTGCCGGCGTAGTCGGCATGGTCTCCAGCTTGAACACACCAACGATCTCTTCCAGGTGGCCCGCCTGGTCCTGCAGCGACTGCGATGCGGCGGCTGCTTCTTCCACCAGCGCCGCGTTCTGCTGCGTGGCATTGTCCATCTGGATGATCGCCAGGTTGACCTGCTCGATGCCGGCAGTCTGCTCTGCGCTGGCCGCGGCGATATCGCTCATGATGGTGGTGACATGCTTGATGCTGTCCACCACCTCGCGCATCGTCGCACCGGCTTCATGCACCAGCGTCGTGCCGGAGCGTACCTGGTCGACCGAGGCGCCGATCAGCGTCTTGATCTCCTTGGCCGCGGCTGCGGAGCGCTGCGCCAGGTTGCGCACTTCCGTCGCCACCACCGCAAAGCCCTTGCCCTGTTCGCCGGCGCGCGCCGCTTCCACGGCCGCATTCAGCGCGAGGATATTGGTCTGGAAGGCGATGCCGTCAATCACGCTGATGATGTCGAAGATCTTCCTGGAGGAATCGTTGATCGATTCCATGGTGTCGATCACGCGCGCCACTGCTGTGCCGCCCTTTGCCGCGACCTCGGATGCGCTGGCCGCAAGCGTGCTCGCTTCACGGGCATTGTCGGAATTCTGCTTGACCGTGCCGGTGAGTTCTTCCATCGAGGAGGCGGTCGTTTCCAGCGAACCGGCCTGCGCTTCGGTGCGCTGGGAGAGGTCTGCGTTGCCGCTGGCAATATCGCTCGATGCGCTGTAGATCGCATCGCTGCCCTGGCGCACTTCGCGCACCATGCGCACCAGGCTCTCGTTCATGTCCTTCAGCGCCTGCAGCAGCGTGCCGATCTCGTTGGTGGAACAGACGTCGATGCGTTGCGTCAGGTCGCCGGTGGCAATGGCGCGTGCCGCCTTCACGCCCTTTTCCAGCGGCAGCGTCACGACCTTGCGGATGAACGGGTAGATCAGGAGCAGCACCGGAATGCAGGTGAACAGGGCCGCGAGGATCGACTTCATGCGCTGGCGCGCAATGCCCGCGTTGGCCTGGTCGAGCGAAACCTTCATGCTGACTACGCCCAGCACTGTGTTTTCCTGTACCTGGTGGCACAGGGTGCAATCCTTGCCGAGTGAATTCTTTTTGGCGAGGGCAGGGCGCACCGCACGCAGGTATTCCCCCTTGCCGTCGGATTCGACGCGAACGATTTCCTTCCCGCTCTGCAGGACCTGGCGTTCGAGTTCATCGGGATCGGCGAGATCCTTGCCGCTGGGCGGAAACAGCTTGTTGACCGCCTCGCCGCGAATCACGCGCACGTCGCGCAGCGTGCCGAGCTGGCTGATCTGGTCGAGGAACACTTCGCGCTGGTTGACGGTGCCGGTGACCATCATGCCGGTCAGTCCGGCCATGGTCATGTCGTACATGCTGCGCGAGAAATCGCCGGCCTGCTCGACCGCCGCCTCGCGATACACATGGTCCTGCCAGACGATCACGCCGGACCAGACAACGAGCAGCGCGACGCCGATCGTCAGCAGCAACTGCACCCAGATTTTCATGTTGGCAATACGCGAACCCATACTTCCCCCGTGTGATGCGGACGTTCCTTCGCCGCTGGATACTGCACGCGACTTCCTGCTTCCCCAACTCACGGATGCTGCCCGGGCACCGGGCAGCGTTCGCTGACGATTGCGTAGCGCGTAACTTTGTTGATTGTCTTTCTGAACCATCCCGGTCCCACTATGGCAAAGGCGGTCGGGACGGGCACTGCAAGGCCCAAGCATAGGAATTGCCCGGCGGCATTTCCTTGACATAAGTCAAATAGCCATGGGGCATGTATGGTATTTGCTTGCCGTTATGGCAATTGATGGAGTGTGGACGGCTCACATGGCGCAGATGCGTCGCCCGAATACCTCCACCTCGTCCCAGTCCGTGAATTCGACCACGGCATGCGGATCGGTCGGGCCTTTGGTCAGCCACATGATCAGCCGGATGATCTGCCGGTCGCGGAAACCGTAGATCGGGTAATTGATCTTGCCGGCAAAAACGCCGACTTCGCGGGGGCGCCAGGAAGTGATTTTCCTGAATTGCCGGATGTAGGGATTGGTCTCCGGCCGGTTCTTCTCCGGCTTGCGCGCCACCACATTGACGGAGAAAAAAGCGCTCGGCCTGCTCTCCAGCGCCTGCCGGTTGCGCTCGATGAAGTCATAGACTTGCGGGCGATGCTTCCCGTAACGGATGCTCGCTCCGATAACGACCTTGTCGAACTTTGCCAGGACCTCGTCCGGCTGGCCGTCCACCGCAACGAGTGCCGCTTGGTG
Source organism: Noviherbaspirillum sp. (assembly GCF_035254685.1). Taxonomy (GTDB): domain Bacteria; phylum Pseudomonadota; class Gammaproteobacteria; order Burkholderiales; family Burkholderiaceae_D; genus Noviherbaspirillum. The sequence goes on from NZ_DATFAI010000025.1 coordinate 106,037, forward strand.
GCCCTGCTGCGCGATCACCTGCTGCAGCCGTCCGCAGATCTTCAGCGTCTGGCCATCGACGGTTGAATAGACGATCAGGATGCTTGCCATGGTGTGCCTTTTCTGGTGTTGCCTGCATGAATGAAATCATGGAAAACGGCACTAAACCAGCAACTAGCGCAAACAAAGGGCAGGGCGGCAAGGAATGAAACAGGCGGGCAAGATTGGGGGGAGGCGGCGCCTTGTCGGTATTTATCGAGTGTTATCGAAACGACTATGCCTCGGCAGTATGCGTGCAGGGCAGGGCAGGCGAGGCTGCCCTGCCCTGCACGCGCCGGATCATTGAATCGGCACCGTTCCCGCTCCGGTGGTCGCAGCGGCGCCAGCCATCGCGCCCATGCCGGCCGGCATGAAGGCGTCGCGTGTGGCCGCGGTATCGAAGTACTGTTCGAAGCGTGCCACCTTGCCGTCGCGCAGGGTGAAGCAATGTACCCACGGATACGAGTACGTCTTGCCGGTCGAGCGCACATTCCATTGGGCGTATCCGCGGACCACGACCTTGTCGCCTTCCGCGATCATGTCCTGCGGCTCGAAACGCTGCGCTTCCTGCGCCTGGTTCAGCTCGGCGAAGAATTGCCCCACGTCCTGCCTGCCATGGTAGTCGCGCGAGAACGGCACGTTCTCGACCTCCATGCCGGTCCATTCGATATCGTCCGCAAACAACTGAAGCAGGTCATCGATATTCCCGCTCTGGAACAACTGGTAGCCGCGCGAGACCAAGGCCTTGTTTTGCTCGATGTCCATCATCATCTCCTTCAAACTGCTCGTTCTTCTGCTCCCTTAATCTGCGTTCGATACACACTAGGTCACCGTTTGAAGGTGCGATTGAGAGGCCTCAAAGCCATGGCAAATCGGGCTGCAGCCACGTTCGGCCGGCTGCTTGTCCTGGATCATTCCGGTTTTTCCTCAGCAAGGCTACGCTGGCGATGCCACAGCGGGAGGATGACATGCCCTGGTCGGAAGACTATTACCCGAAATCGATGAACCATCTGCCGGAACATGCGCGGCGCAAGGCGATCGAGATCGCCAACGCCTTGCTCGCGGAGGGCATGGAAGAGGGGATGGCAATCCGGATCGCGATTGTGAAGGCCAAGCAGTGGGCGCAGCATCACCACCATTGGCCTTATGAGTGAAAGCGGGAAGTGAACAGTAGGGGTGGAATCCGTTTCGCCGCAAAAGATTCCACAAAACCGGATACCGTGTTAAACTTGCGCCCCTTGCGGCTGTAGCTCAGCTGGATAGAGTACTTGGCTACGAACCAAGGGGTCGTGGGTTCGATTCCTGCCAGCCGCACCAGATGCAAAAAGGGGTCACGTTCATGCAGCGTGACCCCTTTTTCTTTGCCTTTCGCCTGCGCTCACTTCACATCGACACCAGCTCGGTATGCCCGAAGCCCTTTTCGTAGTCGAGCACTGAAATCACCTTCGGCGTAATCTTCAGCATCACGATATCCATGTTCTCGCCGGGCTGCGCCCATTCCGTCACCTGCGGATAGCGCTTGACCATGCACTCCGTGGCGCGCCGTATTTCGTTCTGGTCCTCCAGGAGCTGCGCCGTCGCGCCCATCGACAAGCCCTTGATGTGATTCCAGTCCTTGTATTCCGCGTTGATGGTCAGCGACACCTTTTCGCAATGCCGGATGTTGTTCGCCTTCTGGCTGTCCTTGCCGATCCCGACGTAAATCGTCAGCCCGTCGTTCGCGTAGCTGACCGTGGTCGCCTGCGGATAGCCGTCCGGCCGGATCGTGGCCAGCGTCAGGTCCTTCCCGTTGTCGATGATGTCCTGGATAAACTCCCTGTTTGCCTTGTCCATGGTGAACCCCCATCCGGAAGTTGAATTTCAACGCGCAGCATGTGCACCGACCATTGTGCGACGCCGGCCGCAAAACGGATTGATGCGCGTCTAGCTTCTCCGTCCCACAAGTACGCATGCTTGCGTACAATAAACACCTGCACAGCATTCCATCGAACCACCCGCCGAAGAGCCGAAGAAATGATTGACCCGACGGACGCCGTCACCCGCTCCATTCCCCAGCCTGTCCGCCTCGATTTCGCCTCGGAAAGCCGCACCTACAGCATCGCCCTCGACCGTGACCTGTTCGACCAGTGGAGCGTGACGCGCTCCTGGGCAGGCAAGCACAACAACCTGCGAGGGAGCCGGATCACGCATGTCGATTCGTTCGAGGCCGGCCTGGCCATGGTGCACCTGCTCGCCCGGCGGCGCGAGAAGAGCGGCTATCATCTCCGGACACCATTCGCGGGCTAGACGCCGCCCGCGGTAGCCTCCGTTTCAAAAGAAGGAGTACGCATGAGCATGACAATCGCCGGCCCTGACGGCAAATCGCGCTGCAGCTGGTGCGCCAGCGTGCCCGAGTTCCTTCCCTACCATGATACGGAATGGGGCTACCCCGTCAGCGATGATCGTCGCCTGTTCGAGAAGCTGAGCCTGGAAGGTTTTCAGTCTGGCCTGAGCTGGCGCACGATTCTCGTCAAGCGCGACAACTTCCGCGCGGCGTTCCACGATTTCGATTTCGACAGGATCGCCCGCTTCACGCAGCGCGACGTCGAGCGCCTGCTCCAGGACCAGGGAATCATCCGCCATCGCGGCAAGATCGAAGCCGTGATCAACAATGCTGCGCGGGCGCAGGAACTGGTCAAACGGGAGGGCTCGCTGGCTGCCTTCGTCTGGCGCTACGAACCGCACGAAGAACATCGAGCGGAACCGCAGACGGCTTCCACGTCGGCGGAATCGGTGGCACTCTCGAAAGACCTGAAAAAGCTGGGCTGGAAGTTTGTCGGGCCCACCACCATGTATGCCTTCATGCAGGCGATGGGCCTGATCAACGATCATGCCGAGGACTGCGTGATCCGCGCCAAGGTCGAGCGCGCACGAAGAAGTTTTCAACGACCGGGTTGCTGATCACGCAAGATCGCGCAACACGTACGGGTTGGGGCAGTGATGCATGTTGGCATGCGGAACGTTGCGCGCTTGCCAGACATCATGAACCGGCGAGCCTGGTGGTCCATGTCGTTTTGATTGTCGGAACGGCCACGTGGTCAATTAGAGGAAAGCCTCGACCAGGTTTCAAGCCAAGTCCAACTCCAATATGATCTACTTGCGGTTCGTTAACCGAGCGCGCCCCGGCGCTGCCCAAACTTTCAGGAGAAACCATCCATGTCGTCGCTTTCCATCAACTCCACGCTCGGCGACCTGCTCGACAACGATGCGAGCAAGTCCGTTCTCGAAAAGCATCTGCCCGGCATTTCGACCCACCCTCAAATTGCGATGGGCCGCGGCTTCCCGCTGAAGGTGGTGGCCGGTTTCTCCGGTGGCCTGATCACCGATGAAGCGCTTGAAAAGGTCGATTCCGATCTCAAGACGCTGGGCTGAATTGCCCGTGATGCAATGAGGCCGGATGCGATGTGAAACGTCATCGCATCCGGCCTCATTCATGTCGTAGGGCCAGCAAACCCACCGATCGTTTATTTGTAGATGCCCGCTCCAACGATCAGGTCATCCACCTTCTCGACATAGCTCGATTTCGATTCGACTGCCTTGGTGACGGGATTCGGCCATTTGTAGTCGACCCAGCCCTTGCCCTTGGCCTTCGTCACATCGATGAAGCCCTTGATGATGTACTTCCCATCGTTGTCCTTCATCTCGAGCAGATTCTTGCCGACCATCTTCGGATTGTTGCCATGCGCGACATTGTTGCCGTGCATGTCGTAGACAAAAATATAAAGATCGCGGTCATGGAACTGCGTATTGGCCGTGTTGCCGAATTCGGCGAATGCCTTATCCTTGCCGACATCTTTCATGTAAGCGACGGCCTTTTTCACCATGGCCATTGCCTCGTCGGCGGACCCGCGTTCTGCTGCTGCAGCGATGCTGGCGGCAAGCATCAGCAGAGCAAATCCCAATGCCTTGAATAGTCTCATGTCATCCCTCCCTGATTGTTGTATTGATTGATAGGCACAGCACGAGCGCTGCGCTGGCTGGAAGTATTCGATGCGTCGCCCTTGCCGGCAAGCGTGCAACTACGTAAAGCGGAGTACGTGGCATCACGTACGTAGCGCCTTTGATGCAGAGCCGGTTATGGTAACGTTGTGCGACAACGATTTATCAGAGAGGCAAAAGTGGCCATTAGCTATTTGACAGCGTTGAAACTGATCCCATGGGATGACGTCGTTCGCAATGCGCCTTCGATCATTGATGGTTCCAGGAAGCTGTGGAATGCGGTAACCAAGAGTTCACAACCGACCGCGACAAGCATGGAATCGCGCGTATCGGCGCTCGAATCCGAGATTGCCGAACTCAAGCAGGAATTGATTTCATCGGCCGACCTGATCAAGGCGCTGGCGGAACAGAATTCACAGCTCGTCCAGGCGGTCAGCGCGTTGCAGAAGCGTGCGCGTCTGCTGTTGGTCGCAGTCGCGGCGCTTGGCGTCGGCGTTGCAGTAGTTGCCACTCTGCTTTTCATACGTTAGGACAGGCAAGCCATTCGACACAAGGGCAGGGTGGAGCGGATGCCGAATGCGTGCCCTGCGCTTGTCGAACGTCGTGGCAATCCTCAGGATGCTGTGCTGCGCGGCATGCGCGAGGATGCCTGGATCGTGCGCCAGCTCCCTGGCGGATGCCCGAACTCGCGCTTGAATGCACGGCTGAATGCAGCCTCGGAATCATAGCCGACCGTGCCGGCCACTTCCGCCAACGGTCTGCCACCACTGAGCAGGCGAGCAGCCAGGCACAAGCGCCAATGTGCCAGGTACTGCATGGGTGGTTGCCCGAGCAGATCGGTGAATCGCTGCGCGAAGGCCGAGCGCGACAGCCCGATATGGCCCGCGAGCTCCTCGACCGTCCAGGGATGCGCGGGGCGCGCATGCAGGTGCGACAGCGCGCGTCCGACGTAACGGTCGCGTACTGCGGCAAGCCATCCTTTTTCGCTTTCCGGCAGGGTATCGATGTAGCGCCGTATGGCATGCACGAACAGGAGTTCGGACAGCTTGGCGAGCACGCTGGTCGTGCCCGTTCGCGGGTCAGCGGCTTCGGCCGCAGCAAAGCTGAGGGCGGAAGCGAGCCACGCCGACTCGATGCCTTGCCCCACGTCGACCTTGAACAGGCGCGGAAGTGACGCGAGCAGGGGATTGCTCAACCCGGCATCGCATGCAATGAAGCCGCACACCATGCGGGTAGGCAAGCCACCGCCGCCATAGTTGACAGCCATCACCTCTCCCGGATGCGCCTGCAGGTAATTGCTCAGGAGCGGCCCGGACGGCACCGGATTCGTCGTCAGTTCGCTCCCCAATACATGCAGTTCCCCCTGCGGCACCACCAGCAGCTCGCCGGCCTCGACACGGATTGCGGAATTTTCATTGCCAGCGAGACTCACCCAGCAGGACCCGCCTGTGATGAGGTGATACGACAATACCCGGCCTGGCTCCGGGAGATACATTGCACAGAGCTCGTTTTCCGCCTTGCTGGTCACGCACCAGGGTGCAGTGAATTCGGCGTTGAGAAAGACCGCGCCGTTGAGCTGCACCACGCGCAACACCTCAGAGAGGGCATCCATTTCAGTCTTCCCCGCAAATCCGGCGTCCCGGGCAAGAAAGCCGGAGGCCGGAGCATTCAACAAAGAAGAGCGCAGGCCGATACTGCATTCCGTCGCACTCCAATCGCCGGTCCGTCAATGGCCACAGGCTGGCCGGAGGCGACGCGTCCATTTCATTATCGTCCTCCGCACCCTGATGCGGAATATTCGAGGAGAATCGCCATGTCCGCAGTCATTTCCACTTCGCCGCCCACCACGGATCTCGCCGCGGTGAAACACCGCCAGCAAGCCGCCTGGTCCACCGGCAACTACGCTGTCGTCGGCACCACATTGCAGATCGTGGGTGAGAATTTGTGCGAGGCGCTCGACCTCCGCTCAGGCATGTCCGTGCTTGATGTCGCAGCCGGCAATGGCAATGCGTCCCTGGCAGCAGCGCGCCGCTGGTGTGACGTCACTGCCGCCGATTACGTTCCCGCGCTGCTGGAATCCGCCAAGGTTCGCGCACAGGCGGAAGGCCACACGATCCGATTCGAGGAGGCTGACGCCGAGAACCTGCCGTTCCCCGATGCATCATTTGACGCGGTGATGTCCACCTTTGGCGTGATGTTCACCCCGGACCAGGAAAAGGCTGCGGCCGAGCTGGCCCGCGTCTGCATGCCGGGCGGAAAAATAGGCATGGCCAACTGGACGCCCGACGGTTTCATCGGGCAGCTGTTCAAGACCATCGGCAAGTACGTTCCGCCTCCGGCCGGTGTGAAATCGGCTGCACTGTGGGGCACCAAAGCGAGGTTGCAGGAACTCTTCGGCGATGCTGCAAACGAAATCCGCACCACCAGCCGCGACTTCGTTTTTCGCTATCGCTCGCCCGCGCACTGGATCGAAGTGTTTCGCACCTATTACGGACCGATGAACAAGACTTACGCTGCGCTCGATGGCGCGAAGCAGGCCGCCTTCACGCAGGATCTGCTTGCTCTCATGGACAGAGGGAACCGTTCGGGCGATGGCACGCTGGTGTTGCCCGGCGAGTATCTCGAAGTCGTGATCGAGCGCAAGTGAATGCGGGTGGAGATCCGGCTCGCTTTCGGCGTTCACAGAGCGAGCCGCGCCAATCGTTCAGCGTGCCGCATTCGCCGGCCGCTCGACCGGTTCAAGACGGACTCTACGCAAGGGATCTCAGCGAAATGCCCTGTTCAGGCGAGCCGTCCAGGTAATCATGCCCGGTATTGGTCAGCCGCCAGAAACCGCCGTCCGATTCCGCCGTCCATCCCTTGTCTGCAAGAAGGTGCAGGTGGTGGTGAACGACTGCCTGTTCCGTGTTCAGGCGCTGGGCGATTGCGACGGCACTGAGCTGAGGTTCCGGCGCTTCCAGAAGCTTTCCCAGGATCGCTTCCATGAGCATTTGATCTCGTTTCATGACGATGAAATTGGCAAAAAGCGCCATCTTAGCGGAATTGGCGGGGCAGGCGTTCCCCTTGAATGCGGTAATTGCCTGCGGCAGATACCATCGGGTCCGGCGCTGCCGATACCTGATTCTGATCTGATTCTGATCTCCTGTTTTATCTTCAGCGCATACGGAGATCATCTACCGCTTTGCCGATGGGATCAGGACATTTAGTGCCCCACACCTAGCCCGTGCAGCCTCGGATTGCTTACAATGCACGCAATGCCGCAACCCGGCCGGCACCATAAAAAAACAAAACAATAATTCCCTTGGAGAGCAAATGCGCTTAATCGCATGTGGCAGCCTTGCTGTTTCCGTCCTCATTCTGAATCCGTCCGTTGCCTCCGCTGGCATCAACAAATGTACCGACGCTGCTGGCGTCGTGACCTATTCCGATCAGCCCTGCGCGACGCAAGGGCAGCAGGCGGCCGAGGCGCGGGACAGCACGGCCTTCTCCTTGCTGGAGGCCCGCGAGAACGACAAGAAGTTGGGGGAGACGTGCATCCGGCTCACGATGCGGCGCAATCAGTGCTACCGGATCGATAACCGCCTCGCCACTGCGCTTCGCGTCAGCTGTGAAGGGCCGATGAAGCGCGAGCGCGTGCGGCAAGCGGAACAGCGCTACAGCCGCTATGCGAATCAGCGCGACCAGTCGGACGCGCTCTATCAAGAGCAGTCGCAACAGGCCGCCGACTGCAGCGCCTTTGAAAAGACCGTGTACAAGTTCCTGCGCGAGAGTTTCCGCGATGCGCTCTCCGCCGACGATATCAAGGCGCTGGAATACCACTTCAATGCAGTGCCTTCCGATGGCAGGCCGGATGTCAGCGTTCCGCGAAGAAGGTATAACCGTTACTGAGTTCCCGCGTAGCGCCCGGCACCTGCGCGCTACAGCTTGTCGATGATCGAGCCGCGCGATCCGTAGCGGCTGTTTTCGCGGGCTTCGATGGCCAGGTCCCTTGGCATCATGCCATCCTGGTCGCGCGCCGTGGTCGGGGCGCCAGCGGCGAGCAGCGTGTCAACGACCTTCTCCGAATCGTAATTGAGCTTCATGGCGGCCAGATGCAGCGGCGTCCGCCCGTGATCGTCTTGCGCGTAGACAGACGCGGAATAATGCAGCAGTTCGGTGACGATATCGTTCTTGCCATCTTTTGCCGCATGGTGCAGGGCAGTACGACCCTTGCTGTCCTTCGCATTGATGTCTGCGCCCGCGGCAACCAATACGGGAATCGATTTCACGGACGCGACATGGATCGGCTGCCGGCCGAAGGAATCGACGTCCGAGAGGTTCAGCCCTTTGGACGTGAGAAGCTGCAGGCAACGCTGGTCCATGCCGGCCTGCGCCGCGATGTGCAGCAAGGTCATGCCCTCGCCGGTGCGCTGCTGCGGATCCAGCCCGAAGCTGAGGAAGTATTCGAGCCGTTCGACGCGCGGCACCTTCGCCGCTTTCTGCAGCAATGTGAGCTCATGCAGCGCGCCGATGTTCTTCGGGTCGGCCCCATGCGCAACCAGCCACTTGAGCGTGTCCAGCGACGCGCTCGACGCCGCTTCATACAGCACATCGTTCATGCCCGGCTCGCCGATGCGTTTCGCGACGGCGGCAAGGTCGACCGAATTGGACGAATTGTCGATCTGCCCGGTCGAAAGGAACAGCTCCCTGATCTCGACCAGCGTCGGCGTGGCGCTCTGGCGCGCACGGTTGTTGGTCGTGCACCAGGCGACGAGACTGATCAGGATGAGTGCAGGCACGAGCCTGACCAGGAAGCGGACGCGTTTTGTCTGATCGCTCATTTTCCTCCCTTTGTGATGAGCGTTATGTGCAGTGGTGCCATGCCTCCATCGCTGTTTTCTTGTTTTGATGATACCTGGATAGATGCTGCGCGAGGCCAGCGCTGATTGTATTGGCACAACGCGGCGGCGGCAAATTCGTGGTGCCAGTTCGCATTGGAACTTATCATCCGGCGAAATCTTCGACATCCCATATTCGAGGTAGGCGGTTCCCACTGTCGTCGCATGATGCACAATGCAAAACCGGTTCAGCTCTTGCGACTTTCGCATGCAATGGTGTTTGCCGAAGGCTTGGCCTCGCCCTTCACGATGCGACGGTCATCGTTTCAAAAAACGCACCGCCAAATCGCCGAGATCGCCATAACGGAGAGTTACTTCTTCTCCGACAGGCAGGTCGAAACTGCCAGCGTACGAGCCGGTAATCACCGCTTGTCCCGCTTGCAAGCCAGATCCCCTGCTGCGCAGGAATTCCGCCAGCCAGTACAGCGGAGCGCGTGGATCTCCATCCGGATGACGACCGTCGAGCAATGTTTCATGCCCTGATTCAAGTGTCACGCGAATCGGCATCGCCGCAGCCGCGTGTGCCTTTTGCGTCTCGACCACCTTGCCGATGAACACTCCCTGATTGAGCAAGCCATCCGCAAGATTTTCGGCGAAAGACGCGCCGGCAGGATCGCTGTAGCGGCTGTCAATCAGTTCCAGCGCAAGACGCGTCTCCGCGATCGCGGCATCGACGTCAGCCTGTGTATAGGCAGCATCGCGCGCCGGCAAGTCCTTGCCAAGAATGAACGCCAGTTCCGGTTCGACACGAACATGCCCAGCGCGAACGATGGCGGGACAATCCCCGCCATCCTGCATGGTCACGGCGCAAATCGGCGCCATGACAACGCGGCCCTCGGACGGCGTGCCGCATTTCCATGCGCGCACCGGCACGCCGAGTTGCCCTGTGACGCCTGACTGGATTGCGAGCGCAGTATCGACATCCAGTGGCCGGCACCATTCGGGCAGGCGAGGGCCTTGTTCGGCATTCCTGCGGCGCGCCGCAAGGATCGAAGCCGCGCTGGAGACGGACGAGGTGTTCTGGGGCATGAGAACCTTTGAATGAGGGCGTCGGGCAAGTGTTGATGCGCCATCGAGGCGCGGCCCCCGGCCGTTGATGGCGCAGCCGAGGGAGACTTGATGATAACTCCATGCCGGCACATGCTGGCTGATCCCATCGGTCCAATTCACGTATCATTAGCGCCCCTCCTGAATCCCGTAGATTTCCAAAATGACAAACGCATGCGGCGTCGATTTCGGCACCTCCAACTCCACCATAGGTTGGAGCCGTCCCGGCCGGCCGGCGCTGCTGGCGCTGGAAGACGGGAAGGCGACCTTGCCGTCGGCAGTGTTTTTCAATGCGGAAGAGGATGAGACCAGCTTCGGCCGTGCCGCTCTGGTGGATTATCTGGCCGGCTACGAGGGGCGCCTGATGCGCTCCCTGAAAAGCCTGCTGGGCACAAGCCTCATCGAGGGACAGACCGAAGTGCTGGGGCGCGCGTTGCCGTTTCGCATGCTGTTGTCGCAATTCATTGCCGAGCTCAAGCGCCGCGCCGAAGCGGCCGCTCAAAGCACGTTCGACCGCGCGGTGTTCGGGCGCCCGGTCCATTTCATCGATGACGATGCCAATGCCGATCAGCTCGCGGAAAACACGCTCAGGGAAATCGCACTCGCGGCCGGCTATAACGAAGTGGCCTTCCAGTACGAACCGATCGCTGCCGCCTTCGATTACGAATCGCAGATCGACCGCGAAGAACTGGTGCTGATCGCCGACATCGGCGGCGGCACCTCGGATTTCTCCTTGATACGCTTGGGCCCAAAACGCGCCGGCAGGCCGGAGCGCCGCGACGATATCCTCGCCAACGGCGGCGTTCATATCGGCGGCACCGATTTCGACAAGTATCTCAGCCTCTCCTGCGTGATGCCCTTGCTGGGATTGGGCAGCAGGCTCAAGAGCAATAACGAAGTGCCGTCCAGCTATTACTTCAATCTCGCGACCTGGCACACCATCAATCTCGCCTATACGCAGCGGGCGGAACGTGAATTGCAGGAGATCCATCGGGACGCGATCGAGCGCGACAAGCTCGGCCGCCTGCTGCACCTGATTAAAGAGAGGGCAGGGCACTGGCTGGCGCTGCGGGCGGAAGAAGGAAAGATCGCGTTGTCGGATACCGGTGCCGCAGAACTCGTGCTCGACCGGCTGTCGCCGCCGAAGACGCTATCGCTCGACCGCAAACGCTTCGACGCCGCCGTCGATCATCTCACCATCGCGGTGGAAAAGACCGTGCGCGACTTGATGCGGGACGCCGGCGTCGCCCCGGGATCGGTCGATACGGTGTTTTTCACCGGCGGGTCGAGCGGTGTGCCGCTGCTGCGTGAACGGATCGCAGCAGCGGTGCCGCATGCGCGCAAAGTCGAAGGGGACCGCTTCGGCAGCATCGGTGCCGGGCTGGCACTGGATGCGGCCAGGAAGTTCTGCTGAGTGGGGATCGGCGCGAACCGGCTTGCCGGCATTTGCGCTGGTTGTCGGGTAGGCAACGTGGCGCGCTTCACGCGACCCCGGAGCGCATCGCAGCAATTAAAATAAATAGCGTCGAGCCGCGATATTCCCAGTCATTGCTGGTCGAACCAGCAATCTCAACACTTCCTGTTTCGGAATTGTCATGCCTACCGTCATCAGTCACCGGCGCATCAACATCGTTACGCTCGAACACGGCGAATCCATCGCGGAGCACTGTCGCGACGGCGACATAGCGATCGTCCGGGGTGAGGCCGGCTGGTGGACTCACTTCGTTGGTGAAAATGGTACCTACGAAAGCTACGACGCGCCGTTCGACAGTTACAACAAGGCGCTGTGGGCGGCGAAGGCGGCGGCGGAATTTTCTGCGGAATAGAAGACATGCATGCGCATCCTGCATCGATGCGCATGCACCATCTCCGTTGCATCACTCCCTGGCAGATCATCCAGATAATGATGATGGATAAAGGATAGTAGGGTGGGTTGAGCAAAGCGAAACCCGCCAATGCCTCGCCTGCCGATAATGCAGCATTAACGCACTTGCCAACGCTGTCACGGTGCGCTCAGCCCACCCTGCGTTTTTATCTGGATGATTTACTAGCCGGCTACTCGCCCGCTCAAACAAGCCCGGCCTTGTCCAGACCAAGGGCCTTGTCGAGCACGCCCGGCGTGGTGCGGAAGGCCACGTTGAGGCGATTCCAGGCGTTGATGCCCATCACGCGGAAGGTCAGCGTCGAGAGCTCCTTCTCGCTGAACTGCTCACGCAGCTCGGCGTAGAGCTCGTCAGAGATGCCGGCGGGCGCGAGCTGGGTCAGCGCCTCGGTATAGGCCAGCGCGGCGCGTTCCTTGGGAGTGAACAGCGGCGACTCGCGCCACGCTGCCACGTGATACAGGCGCAGCTCGCGTTCGCCGTGCAGCTTCGCCTCCTTGACATGCATGTCAAGGCAGAAGGCGCAGCCGTTCATCTGCGAGGCGCGGATATCCACCAGATGGGACAGCCCCTGCTCGATGTGTCCGCTGTTGGTGATGGCCATGCTGAATTCCTGGAGCTTCCTGACCAGTTCAGGCGTCTGCTCGGCAAAGTTTAGGCGGGGTTTGGCATTGGTATGGCTCATGATTGTTCTCTTTCCTGTGAATGATGGAGAGGTTGAGGTGATGCAGTGATTGCGCTCACATCATCAAGACGATTCTATCGTGCGCAATGTGACATCGCCGCTGAAAAAATTTTGCTTGTATCGCTGAACCTGGGATGAGTTCAGGGTGCGTCTCGCGCACCGCGGTGGAGCGGGCACGTGAGTTCGGGGGGGGCAGTTTTTGCGATTCAGCCGGCGCATGATCGCAAGACCTAGCCAGTTCACATCACTTCCAGTTGATTGAGATTTGCGACACGGCATGAGAGACTTCCTTTTCGCTTCTTCCTGATTTCGGAAATGTCATGACTGTAAAAACCGTCTTTCACCATGCCCTGGCACCCGGCAAGACACTCGCCGTCATGGGCGGCGTGCACGGCAATGAATACTGCGGGCCTGCCGCCATCACAAGGCTGCTGTCCGATCTCGACAGCGGCGTCGTTGCCCTGCAGCGCGGCACCCTGCAAGTGATGCCGATTGCCAATCCGCGTGCCTACGCGCAAAAAACGCGCTTCGTCGAGCGCAACCTGAACCGCTATCTTTTCCCGAAGGAAGAGAAACGGCACTACGAAGATCATCTCGACCCCGTCGTCTGCGGCTTTCTCGATCGCGCAGACGTTCTGCTGGACCTGCATTCCTATGCCTCGCAAGGCGGCCCGTTCGTTTTCCTCGGCGGCTCGCAGTCACGGCCGGAGGAAGTCGGGTTTGCCCGCGCACTCGGTGTGCGCGATTTCGTCTGCGGGTGGGCCGATGCATTCGGCAGTGGCGGAAAGGGTGGCGACAAGGAGTCGCAGGGCACGACCGAGTATGCGCGCGCCAACGGTGCGCTGGCGGTGACACTGGAGTGCGGGCACCACCACAACGCCGATGCGGCCGACGTCGGCTATCGCGCCATTCTTCGGGCGCTGGCGCATCTTGACATGCTCGCGCCCGATTGCGAAGCGGCGCGTTCGCTGGATGCGGGCGTTGCGCCTGAATCACAACGTTGCGTCTGGATGAAAAGCGTCTTCTACAAGGAGGCGGAGGCCACCTTCGTCAAGCCATGGCAGCACTTCGACCGCATTGCATCCGGTGAGGTCATTGCAAGCGGAGCCAAAGGCGACCTCGTCGCCCCGGAGGATGGGCACATCATCTTGCCGAAGGCGAGCGCTGCGACGGGGGATGAATGGTTTTTTTTCGGTACGCCGGGTGCGTTTCCGGAGTAAGCGCGGCAATGTGGAGGCAGACTCGACCGATATAGGTAGTTTTTTGTCAAAAAAATTTAGGGAGATGACATAAGATTTAATCGTGCTTGCCCCCATATAAGCCTGCCCCCTATATCCATTTGATGGTGCACCATTGAGTATGGACAACGACAACGTCATCCGGCTGAGCGGCCCGTTCCGCATCAATGACTCCCTGGGACGGACATGGGCAATCCGCGCGATCCGCATCTATGATGAGGGCTACGGCATCATCGACGTTTATGTCGACCTGGACGCGGCCATGGAAGACGACCCGCTCTACGAAGATCCCCTCGTCATCCGACAGATCCTGGCAAGGCTGCGCATGCTCGGCTACGACGGCCCGGATTTCGGTGCTGGCGATTCCGGCCTGCAGGACGACAAGCTGATCGTCCTCGAAGCACCGGAAGAGTTCGGTCATTTCGCGGCGAGCAGGGGGTGGAAAAATCTTGCGGAAGCGTATGAAGAGGATGACGCCAATGCTGCTGCATCCGGCGATGCAACGATGAATCCTTGTGCACAGGCCGCATTCGGTGCACTGATGAAAAAATTGGGCGTAAAGTAACGGCCGACTTATGTCGGCTTATTTTCCCTCGAATCAATATCCGCCAGCGACTCGCGTCCACGTTCGGTCACGTCGAATCCTTCCCCGACTGTCCGCGGCGCGATCAACCCTTTCCTGCTCAGGAACGTTGCGACGTCCGGGTCGATGGCGCCGGGTACGGAGTACGCCACTGCGCGCAGTCCGTCGATGCAGCGTTTCAAAAACAATGTCTGCAGCCCTTTTTCCGTGAGCGCAAACACGCCGCCCTTGCACGTAATGTATTTCAGGCCGGCGAGCCGCTTGGCGTTCCGGGACACGCACGCGCTCTCGCGCTCCCCCTTTCTCAATCGACGAATCTGGGCGAGTGCCTCGAGTTCATCCTTCGTCAACTTGTCTTCCATGGTGTTTGCCTTAAATGTTCGTTATCTGTTTGGCGAATGCAAAAACGGGGGCAGGTCTTGCAATCATACAGGTTGGATTGCAAGACCTGCCCCCGTTCGCGCCGCAGCGAGGATGGCCTGATTATTTCGAGTAGTACCCGACTCCGACCAGCACATCGCCCACGCGCTGAATCAGCGAGTGCTTGGCCTCGACCGCGTTAGTGGCCGGATTGCGCCACGCATAATCGACCGTTCCATTGCCTTTCTCTTTTGCCAGCGTAATCATTTCCTGCACCAGCGGCTTGCCTGCGGCGTCATGCAGTTCGCGTGCATCGGTGCCGCTGAGCTGAGGTACGGCGCCGGAGGCGCGATATTTGCCGTCGTCGATGCCGATCGCGAAGACATACAGGTCGCCACGGATGAAACCGCCTTTCGGATCGTTGAAGCTTTGGTAGGCGGGGCCGGCGCCGGCCTTCTGAATCTGCGCGACGGCCCTTTCAAGCAGTGCCTGCGCCTCTTCCGGGGCCGAGTGCGGAATGTAGTAACCAACGCAGACGATGTACTTGCCTACCTTGTGGAAGGATACTGTCTTGTCTTCGATGCGATTGTCGGCCTGGTTCAGCCAGCGGTATTGCACGATGCCGGTGTCGCTGCTACGGGCGGTATCCAGCAGTTCGTGCATGAACGGCTTGCCGGCCTCGTCGCGCAAATCGCTGACATTGACGCCGACCAGTGCATCCGGCACTCCGCCATTCGCATACATGATGCCGTCCGTGCCGACGACATAGACGTAACGCGAACCATGCACAAACGCTCCCTTGCGGTTGTTAAACGCGTTGAACGATTTGTCGGGGCCATGCTTTTGCAGATAGGCGACTGCATCGGCGAGCAAGCCCGCTGAATCTTTCGCTTCCGCACGTTCGATTGCGCCGGGCACGCGCGATGCGTTATCGGCCGGCGCGGATGCGAGCGCTGGAGCAGCATTCAAGGCGGCCGCGAGGGCCAGGACTAGTAAACCCGCAGGCATTGTTTTCATCGGTTACTCCGTTGCAGTGAAGAATGGAACCAGTCTAGCGAGTGATATCGCGCCGCATCAATGACGTGAGTCAAGCTACGAGAAACTCTGGTCGATCACTTGTTGCAGCGCTTGCGCATGGCGTTTACCGCTTGCGCGTGCAGGTGTTCCAAATTGGAGCAGTAGAGGATGGGGCAGGTCATGCAATCACGCGTGTGTGCTTGCAAGGCCTGCCCCCTTTTGCCCGTTGACTCTGCTCAGTCGGCTTAAAAAATGGGGGGATTACCCATGCTTCACGGGGTTTCAATGAATGTAATCTGCATGTCGGGCGAAATCGGCATCGTCGCGAATCTGATGTTCCCAGAATCTCCTCTGCCACAAGCCGGGTTCGTGCCGATTATTCCGAGAATCGGACAACTCTTTCACACCCAGCGATGCGCCGCACTCTCTTGATACATACCGTTTAATCTTTGACCAGCGGATCGAAAAGTCCGAGTCACCTGCGGGCAACGTTAAGATGCAATGCAGATGATTCGGCAAGAGCACCCAGGCATTGATATCAAATGGATGCTGCTCCCGCGTGTGGCGAACAGCTTCACGCAGTGCAGTTCGCACCGGCGCTTCGGTCAACACACCAAGTCGACGAAACGTGTTCACGGTAAAAAAGAAAGTGCCGCCGGCGACGATTGCTCTTCGATAATTCGGCATTGGCAGAATGGTAGGGTGCGCCGCTCGCACCGGTGCGGAGAAAAATCAGGTGTGCAAAGTATAACGGCGATGAAGAGGGGATTGGTGCGCCGAGCGCACCCTACGTTTGCCGGATGATCTCGATCGCAAGAGCCGCCTTGCGCTTCGCCGCCCAGCGCTTGAATTCTTCTTCTATCATCATGCTCATGTCATTTCCCTTTCAAGGTGATGGCCTGAGCAGATATTCAGTGGGCCATTACACGTGAGCCGAGAGAAAAAACAACTTTTCGCTCATAGGAAAGAGTTGTATTGTTCCTTTCTCTATTTGCTATACGGCAAGGCTTTGGTAGGATCGGCCCTAGGGCAACGCAATGGAAGACCAGACCTGAGATGTCAATCATTCATTGTTGCAACTTGAACAAGCTGTAAATAAGTGCAGTCGCAACACGGGTCTTTGCATGGAAGGGGCTGGGCGAATGAATACATCGCGTATGGCGACAGAATCGGACGGCGTGTCATCACCCCGGAGTGACGCGAGTCTGCAGGATAAAAGCAATATGGACGATGCCAGCCTATTAACAGAAGCCTTTCTTAAAGGTGCGGGCTTGCCGGCAGGGGCACTGCCTTCCGGGCTGACGCCGGAGCTGATGGAACTTGTTGGTCAGCTACTGAAAACCTCCATCAACAGCACTCTTGAGCTGAGCAAGCTGCGCGCAACAGTAAAAAGGGAGGCGCACGCAGAAGTCACGATGGTCGTCGTGCGCAATAACAACCCGCTGAAGTTTTTCTCAGACAGCGAGACCGTGCTCACGCAAATGCTGCGCAAGAAGATGCCCGGCTTCATGAGCCCGATAGAGGCGATGGACGACGCACACGAAGACATCAAGGCACATCAACTGGCTCTCCTGGCAGGCATGCGCGAAGAGATGCGTGCCTTGGTCGGATCGCTTAACCCGGCGGTTCTTGAAAAAGACGTGCCAGTCAGGCCGCTGATTGATGCCTTGCAGCCCTCCGCCCGCAAGGCACGCGCGTGGGACAAGTTCCACGAAGTCCATGACCACATCAAGCGCAAGCACGACGGCGATCTGCAGACGGTCTTTGGCCAGGCGTTTCTGGACGCGTACGAGAAAGAGACGGAACGCATCAAGAATGCGGCGACGAGTGCAGCGAAAAATAGTGAATCAATTGAGTAAATCCGTCGCCATCCTCAAGCCACGCCTGACCTTGCGTTTCGCAGCAGTCACGAATACGGGTGGCCGCGCCAAAAACGAAGACGCCTATCGAATTTCCATGCGTGATGCGCGGGCTTGCTTCGCCGTGTCAGATGGAGTGGGCGGTGAAAATGGCGGCGAGATTGCCTCGCATGCCATCGTGAATACAGTCGTCACGCATTTCGAACAGCAGGACGCCGTCACCGATGCGGCATTGCTTGCCTGCCTTAATGCAGCCAAAGCGGAAGTCGCGCGCTTGCAGGCCACGGATGCGGCGTTGAAAAAAATGAGCGCCACGGTCGCCGTGCTGCTGCTCGACTGCGAGCGGGGAGAGGCACAATGGGGCCATCTTGGCGACAGCAGGATCTATCAGTTTCGCGATCAAAAAGTCTGCCGGGTGACCAAAGACCACAGCGCCGTGCAGCAGCTCGTCGAAGCAGGTTATTGCACAGCGGACGAGTTGCGCGCTCACCCGCTGCGCAGCAGCCTGCTCGGTGCGATCGGCGTGTCCGATGCCGAGGCGGCAGACCCTGTCCAGGAGTCGAGCGAGTTTGCAAGCGGTGATGCCTTCCTCCTGTGCACCGACGGTTTCTGGGAATGGATTGCAGAGAATCAGATGGAGGCAGCCTTGCAAGGCGCAAGTTCAGTAGAGCGCTGGCTCGATGCACTGGAAAAGATGGCCGGCGAAAGCGCGCTGTCTTCGCACGCCCCGCGCGATAATTACACGGCAATCGCCATCTGGATAGCAGATCCGGAATCACCCTCCGACCAGGCATAGTGTGAATCAGAACGTCATCCAATCGAACACGCAAAACACGTCGCAGTTATCAGAAAATTGCCTCGCCGTCGGCACACGCCTTGCAGAATTCGAGATCCGCAGCGTCATTGGCGAGGGCGGCTTCGGCATTGTCTATCTCGCCTTCGATCACTCGCTGCAGCGCACCGTCGCCATCAAGGAATACATGCCTGCCTTGCTGGCTGGCCGCGGCAAGGACGATAGCGTCACCATTCGCGCCAAGCAAAACCAGCACACCTTTGAAAAAGGCTTGAAAAGCTTTATCAACGAAGCACGGCTGCTGGCCCAGTTCGACCATCCTGCGCTGATCAAGGTCTATCGCTTCTGGGAGCAGAACAACACTGGCTACATGGCGATGCGGTATTACGAAGGCCGGACACTGAAAACGATCCTGAGTGAAAACCCCGCCGTCATCACCGAAGCCTGGCTGAAATCGATCCTCGCTCCCGTGCTTGAAGCGCTCGAGGCACTCTACAAGGTCAACATCCTGCATCGCGACATCTCGCCCGACAACATCATGGTGCAGAACAATGGGCAGGCGGTGCTGCTCGATTTCGGCTCTGCGCGGCAGATCATCAGCGATATCACGCAATCCCTGACGGTGATTCTCAAGCCCGGCTATGCGCCGGTTGAACAGTACGCCGACGAGCGGTTCAGCGACGATGCCGCCATGATGCAAGGTCCGTGGACCGACATTTATTCGCTCTCGGCCGTGATCTATTTGCTGATCACAAAATCACCCCCGCCGGTATCTGTCGGCCGCATGATCAAGGACCCGATAGCGACGCTGGAGACCGGGGATTACCCGGGATTCAGCAAGCCATTCCTTGCAGCGATCGACAAGGGGCTGCATGTACAGCCGCAGGAGCGCCCACAGTCAATCGACGAGTTTCGTCGCTTGCTGGGTCTGGCGACTGGTGCGCGGAGTCAGAGCCAGCCATCAAGTCAGGCATTGCCGGAAAAATTGCCACCACACAGTGCAACGATTCTCGCAAGGGCAGAAGCCACGAACAGCGCAGGCCCGATAACGAGTTCAGGCAAAAGCGTCCCAGCGACGCCGGCGCCAAAAGCAAAATGGCCGTGGATCGCAGCAGCGCTTGTCCTTGCCCTCGCCGTAACGGGCGGCCTGCTTGTTCGTGGCAAGCCGAAGGCGGGGGAGACCATTGCCTCTGCCGGCGCCGGCGCATCTGCAGACACTGAGACCAGCGAATGGGACAAGCTCAAGGACAACAAGGACGCCACGCCCGCTGCAATAAGGGCCTATCTCAAGCGCTACCCCAATGGAACATTCGCGCAAGTGGCTGAAACCAGATTGGCGATGGTGCAGGAGCAGGAACTCATCAAGCGGATAGAAAACACCGGCGAGACGACATCAGCGCAAGCGAAGGATAAGCAACCGGAAGGCGCGCCTGGCGATGTGAAGCTGAATATTGCGCCATGGGGAACGGTATCGGTCGACGGCGTGGAGAAGGGCGTCAGTCCCCCATTGAAGCACTTCTCGCTGCCTGAAGGTAAACATCGCATCAAGATCGAGAATCCGGCATTTAAGGCGCATGTCATCGATGTCGAGATTCATCCAAAAAAACGACTGACCATCGAGCATCATTTTTCGGCTAATTCATGAATCGACTTCCCCGTTTTTTACTCCTTGCGTTGTCTGCCGGCTCTCTGCTGATGGCGGGATGTAGCACGTTCCAGACTGCGAAGCACGACGAGCCAGCACCCAAGCCTGTCGCGGAAAAGGCGTCACCATCATCCAAGGCAAGTGGTGAAAAGTCGGCCGCAGCGGAAAAGAAGACGCACACCCCTGAAAGAACATCGTCCGCGCCAGAGATTGCATTAAACGAGGGCATCGCCCTGTACAACGACGGCGATTTCAACGGCGCGATCAGGAAGCTGAATACCGTCAAGGGTGCAGAAAAGCCAGTCCAGTTATCAGCATACAAGTACAGCGCCTTCAGTTACTGCGTGAGCGGACGAAAGGTCGCATGCAGGCATCAGTTTGAAAAAGCATTGAAACTCGACCCGAACTTCGACCTTGAGCCGGGGGAGAAGGGGCATCCGCTATGGGGCCCGGTGTTTGCGCGCGTTAAGAACAAAAAGAAGTGAACGGATCGCAGCAGCAGGCACGACCGGTCTTGCGATCCAACGTGGGTGATGGAAAGACCTCACTCCGTTCATGTGCACCATCAAACGAGGAAATACTGAGCGCAAATTAATTGCAAAAAAGTCAATGATTGGTTAGCCTTGCTCCTCACGAAAGGAGATTGGCATGTCTTTACCCTGGATCGTAAAGGGCGACAAAACGTCACATGGAGGCACCGTCATTGAAGGCGACCCGACCTTTGATACGCATGGCAAACCGGTTGCCCTCGTTGGACACATGGTGACCTGCCCCAAATGCAAAGGTGGCCCTTTTCCGATCGTCACCGGCGCTCCGGATTTCGTATGCAACGGCCGGCTGGTAGCTCGGCACGGCGACAAGACCGCCTGCGGCGCTACGTTAATCAGCGGTCAGGCAGCGAGCAGGTGGTCATCCGAAGTCGGCTCGGTAACTGCAATACGCACGAACGGCTCTTCGCGTATGTTTGAAGATGACGCTGCGCCAGAGTACGAGCACTACTATTCGCTCGTTGACGAGGCCGACAATCCTGTGGACGGCTATTGCTACGATCTCCACTGTGATGGAGAAATTCATACACGAGCAGGGAGCTTTGCGAGCGGTATTACGGCACGGATCGTCGGGAACAAGGAGACCGGCCTGATCGCGTGGCTGGCAAAGGATGGAGGCCTGCGCTCATGAGCGGCACCACCACGCTGGACAATGAAACACGTCTTCTTGCCGCAATGGCGTACGGAGAGTCCTCATCGCAGAACGTGGCGGATGAAATGAAAGCGATCGCCAACGTATTGGTACGCCAGAGGAATGCGCGCGGATACAAGGATATGGCTGCGTTCACTGCTTCCGATCCAACATTTTCCTTTGTCGTCAACGACGGCAATGCTCGCTATGCCAAGCTCATGAATGCCAGTGAAAACGACATTGCGAAAGATCCCGGAATGACCGCTGCAGTGGTCGCAGCGCAGAACGCATTGTCTGACGGGCCGGACTTGTCAAATGGCGCTTACTTCTGGGATGGCGCGGATATCAAGACGAATTATGCGAAGCACTTCAAGGTGCGAAACGGAATCCGGTTTTCTGGTCCGGCGCACAATATCTACGGGATCGACGAATCGACAAAGCTCGTGATTCTGAAGAAGGTCGTGGTCAAGAGGGTGAAGGGAAAAGTCGTGAGCAAGAAGGAGATAGAACTCGGACGTTACGACCACGTTTACGAATCAACTGCAGCATATGGCGGGACGATTTTCTGGAAGCATAATCCCGACTACATGAAAGTTACGCACGCGAAGGAATACAAGTGAAAAATCTTTGCATGGGCGTGCTCTTGTTGACATGGTCTGTCGCTTCGGGGGCCAAGCCGACACCACAGATTATTCAAAGCTGCCTGCGAACGGAATCTGTTGCCGGCGCAGACTACATTGAGATCAATCCGGGCAGCTTTAACCAGGAAGACGACGAAGCTGGCAAGAAGACTTTCACGACAATCACCGTGCAGGGGAAGGAGTTCGGTATTTGGAAAGAGACCGGATCGAACAGATTCGGCATGGTACATGCGGGAAAAGAAATTCCAATTAAGCGCGTGATCCGGCTCAGCAGTCATGCGCCCAGCCCATTCGATCCGTACACGGCCCAGTGGGGGAAGGCACGTGACACAAAAAGTGTCTATGTGTGCGTAACCTTCAATTTTGAAGGGCTAGGGGAGAGCGGAAGCTTTCAAAATGTTCGTGGCTTGTATTTGCTGGAAATGAATAATGCCAGGTCGAGGATTTTTTACATCGTTGGCGATATCAGGCAATAGCTCTGTGTCAGTACGTAGGTTGGGCTTCTCAGCCCAACCTACTACGCGTGCTGAATCATTTTTTGGCGATTGGCTCTGCCGGTGCTGAAACTGTTTGCTGTGGTGGTTGGCTCGCGCATTTTTTCTCGATTGCCGCCTGCTGTACGGCGTCGGCCTGCCCCTTTAAAGTTGCATATTCAGCTTCTTGTGCCTTAGTCCCGCCGAGAGCAAAGAGCGCCGGCCAAAACAACACTATGCCGACACCCGCGATAGCCTTATCGTTTGATGCCGCCTCATCTAATCGACCGCCAATCTGGCTTACCTTTCCCTGGATTCGAGCCGTCTCTGCAGCAATTTGATTGCAATCGAAAGTTTGATAGGTGACGGGCGATACGTAAGTCCCGGCAATGTCCTTGCTGGACGTTGCACAACCCGCGAGCGCGATGGCTACAGCTACTGCAGTGGTTTTTTTCATTTTCTTGCCCCTTTTAGTTATTGTTGATTTGCAATTAAACCGCGGCAGGGAAAAATTCGCATCCCATATTCATGACTTTTCGTCCCCGAGCTTGATATAGAACCGATCCCGGCCCCATCGCTAGATTAGTCCGTCGATTAGCTCGCCGTCAGAAAATGCTTTCAGTTCCCCCGAACTGCTCGAAGCTTTTCTCAAGCCTTGTCACTATTTCAGCATTGAGTGATTGCGCTTGCTTGTCGGCAGACTCCTCGCGTCTCTTCTTGCGGTCGGGCTGAAGTCGTAGGAGCAGATGAAGGAAGTTCGACTTCTCATCGCCCTATAGCAGGAAGTTGGGCTTCTCAGCCCAACCTGCGCTAGCTGCGAAATTTGAGGAGCAGTATCGGTGATATGAAGGGTTCGCAAGTAAAAAATTAGTTCAAATCAAGTTTTTCTGCTTTGCCATAAACATGGGATGACATTTTGCATCATGTGTAGGTAAAAATTGTCGACGCAAAATTCAATTACTGAAGAACGTCAACAGGAGGGGATATGACGAATGCTTATGTCGAATACAGGCCAAAATCAAATGATCAAACACATGGCGTGACACATCATGTGGTCATTGTGAACGAAGTCGAAGTGCAGCAATTCAACACCCAATTGGCAGCAGAAAAATGGGCCCGCAGCCAAGGTTATACAGTTCATGTTGCTCGGGAACGGCATCGGCAGGAACGACCCAATCCTGCTCACTGGCGTAAATCGGATTGTTAGTCCTTATCAATACGATCGGGCTTCGCGAATTCAAAAGTCGAAGTTGTGACTGCACCGAATCTCTGTAACAGAGAAAACCGGGGCGGCCATGCAATCCCACGTGTTGAATTACATGGCTCGTCGTATTCAATTCAAATTGCAAACAATCACTCTAAAAGATTCTTGGAAAGGGATGTGCGAACGATGGTAGCAAGTCTCGCTTACGTGTCGCAACTCCACTCGACGGAGGTCGACAAGCTATTGGTTTTATGTGAAGAAGTAACGCGCGCCACTCCGGAAGGCGCGCATCGCTTTATTGAGCCCGCTCCTGGAGTGCTATCCCGAGCTAAATCGCAGCAGCATAATATTATTTTTGGGAGACGTGGTTCTGGAAAGTCTAGTTTATTGCGGAAGACTGCGGCTGATTTAACCGTAGATCGACGCCCTATAGCGTTTGTTGATATGGAGACGTTCAAAGGCCATTCTTATCCTGACGTTCTAATCAGTGTTCTCATTAAGAGCCTACAGGAGTTTCGAAAATGGCTTGACGGCGCTGCAGTGACCCCTGCAACGAAAAAGTCGTTTTGGAACCGATTATTTGGTACATCACCAAACCGACCTCCGTTCAACAAATCCAACACCGCACGATTGGCCAGTGGCCTAGATTCGCTTATTCGTGATCTGGAAAATCAGCTCCGCACTCCAGAAACAGCATCGAAACAGGTTAAACATACAAAATCGGATGAAAACAGCGGTGCTGGGGAAATGGCGGTTGATGGGAAGGTACTAGGAGTTGGAATAAAAAGTAAGGCAACACTTGGCGCTAAGTCAGTCGATTCAACGGAAGTGCAATCGACATATGTTTCGCATAAAGTCGAATACTTACATCAAAATATTCTTCAATTCCAAAATTTTTTCCAAGATCTGTCAGGTCTCTCGAATGGCCCGTCATTCTTAATATTGGACGATCTATACCATATCCGTAAAGCAGACCAGGCAAAAGTAATTGATTATTTTCATCGCGTTGCCAAAGGTAATGGCATGTGGCTGAAAGTTGGCACAATTAAGCACAGAAGCCAGTGGTATCAACACTCTGATCCACCAATTGGAATGAAGCTAGGGGATGATGCGAAAGAGATTAACTTAGATATCTCCCTTGAGAAATTTGAAACCCTTCGAGAATTTCTAAAAAAAATCTTGAGCAATTTGATGGTGGAGGTGCCGCCGGTTTCGATAAAGGAATTGGTCAACCCGACCGCAATCGATCGCTTAACGATTGCGTCCGGAGGCGTTACCCGAGATTTTATCGGTATTTTTTCAAATGCAATTGCTCAAGCAAGAAATCGAGGGCCAAATAACCATCGAGGACCAAAAATTGGAGCTGAGGACGTAAATCTAGCAACTGGCGATTATGATCCAATCAAACGAGAGGAATTTAAGGTCGACTCGGATGAGGACCGAGAACAGTTAGAGACTGCATTCCAAAACCTCGTTACATTTTGCACAGAGAAATCTAAATGCAATGTCTTTCTCGTTTCCCAAAAGTTGGTTGGCCCAGTCCGTGAAGCAATAGATCAACTTATTGACCTCAGGCTAATTCATCCAGTTAAGTCCAGGGTCACTCTCAAGAGAGGAGCTCCCGGAGAGCTTTTTGAAGCATATATGCTAGATCTTAGCCAGTACACTGCAGCCCGGAAAGTCCACGAATTTCAAATTGTCGATCTGAGTGCAAGTGATAAGGACGAGGCAATCCGAAAATCATCACTGATTTACAATGGCAGCTAGAAAGCAGATTAGCGAGTGCCTTCGTAGATATAGAGAATTCAAGACGCTTTTGTGTCAATAATAGCTTCGATCGCGATTGTTTTACGAATGTTGCTACGAGAAAGCCAACCTCATTGGGAGGATGGCTTTTTCTTGGTCTGTGGTAATTGTCGCTTGCGGTAAATTTATTATTCTACTTCCCCCAACTATCCTTCAACGTAACCACCCGATTAAACACCGGCCTCGTCGCCGAGTGATCCACCCGATCCGCCACAAAATACCCATGCCGCTCAAACTGGAACTTCTCATCCGCGAGCGCATGCCGCATGCCCGGTTCCAGATAGGCGGTAATCACTTCCTTCGCATTCGGGTTCAGCGCTGACTTGAAATCCTTCCCGCCCGCATCGGGGTTTGGGTCGGTGAACAGGCGATCGTACAAACGCACTTCCGCTTCCAGCGCATGCGGCACGCTGACCCAGTGGATGGTGCCCTTGACCTTGTAGTTCGCGCTGCCTTCGGTGCCGCTCTTGGAATCCGGGAAGTAGGTGCAGTGCACGGCCGTCACGTTGCCGTCCGCATCCTTGTCGCAGTGCGTGCATTCGACCACGTAGCCGTAGCGCAGGCGCACCTTGTTGCCGGGGAAGAGGCGGAAGTAGCCCTTGGTCGGGGTTTCCATGAAGTCGTCGGCTTCGATCCACACTTCCTTGGTGATCGGGAACGTGCGGTGGCCGCGTTCCGGGTGGTGCGGGTGGACCGGGGCGGTGCAGTCGTCGGCGAGGTTGTCGGGGAAGTTGTCGATGATGAGCTTCAGGGGCTTGAGCACGGCGATGGCGCGCGGTGCCTTGGGGTCGAGGTCGTCGCGCAGGGCGCCTTCGAGGGTGCTCATGTCGATCCAGCTGTCGGCCTTGGCGACGCCGGCGCGTTCGCAGAAGAGCTGGATGGATTCGGGCGTGAAGCCGCGGCGGCGGATGCCGGCGATGGTGGGCATGCGCGGGTCGTCCCAGCCGTCGACGATCTTCTCTTCTACCAGTTGCAGCAGCTTGCGCTTGCTGGTGATGGCGTAGGTCAGGTTCAGCCGCGCGAATTCGGTTTGTTGCGGCAGGGGCCTCTTGAAGAAGCCGCCTTCGGCAAGGCGTTCCAGCAGCCAGTCGTAGAACGGGCGGTGGTCCTGGAATTCGAGCGTGCAGAAGGAGTGCGTGACGTATTCGATGGCGTCTTCGATCGGATGCGCGAAGTCGTACATCGGGTAGATGCACCACTTGTCGCCGGTGCGGTGATGATGCGCGTGGCGGATGCGGTAGATCGCGGGGTCGCGCATGTTCATGTTGGGCGAGGCCATGTCGATCTTGGCGCGCAGGATGTGTTCGCCGTCCTTGAAGTCGCCGGCGCGCATGCGACGGAACAGGGCGAGCGATTCTTCCGGCGCGCGGTCGCGGAAGGGCGAGTTCTTGCCGGGTTCGCTGAAGTTGCCGCGGTTCTTCGCCATGTCTTCGGCGCTCTGGCTGTCGACATAGGCGTGGCCGGCGCTGATCAGGTATTCGGCCATCATGTACATCTGGTCGAAGTAGTCGCTGGCGAAGTAGAGATGAGATTGTTCACCATTCGCGCCTTCGTCCTTCCAGTTGAAGCCGAGCCATTGCACTGCGTCGATGATGCTGTCGACGTATTCCTGTTCTTCCTTGGTTGGGTTGGTGTCGTCGAAGCGCATGGTGCAGCGGCCGCCGTAGTCGCGCGCGAGACCGAAGTTCAGGCAGATCGACTTGGCGTGGCCGATGTGCAGGTAGCCGTTGGGCTCGGGCGGGAAGCGCGTGACGATGGCGGGCAGCGGATGGCCGTTGGGATCGGTGCGGCTGGCGTACTTGCCGGAAGCGAGGTCGGACTCGATCAGGGCGCGCAGGAAGTTGGAGGCGGGCGCGTTGTTGTCGCTGGCGGCGGTGTTCTTGGAATTGGTGCTCATGGAAAATTCTGGGATAGCGTTGTAAGTGACTTAACAGGGCATTTTACCGTACAGGGGGAGGGCGGAGGAAACGGAAGGGCGGCCGGCGCAAGCCTGGAAACGGCACCGCAGGCGCGCGATCCAGCCTACTCTGCCGTTTCCCGTGAGCGGCTGTAGCAGGCCAGGTCTTCCCGACCGACACTGCGCGCCCAGTCGTCCGCCCAGGACGCCAGCGGGCCGAGCGCCTTGAGCAGCGCATGGCCCGTGAGCGTCAAGCCATAGCCGCCGCCATTCTGCAGGTCGACGATGCCGGCATGGCGCAATTCCTTCAGCCGCGTGTTCAGCGCATTGGGCGAGGAGATCTGGCAGGTTTCCTGCAGGGCACGAAATGAAAGACGCTCGCCGGTGCGCAGTTCCCACAGGATACGCAGCGCCCAGCGCCGCCCGAGCAGGTCGAGCAAGGCCATGATGGCCTGGCCCGAGCGGGAGTTGCGTACCGACTTGCCCGGCTCGATGATTTTTCTGGTTGCCATGATCTGCTTGACCTCTTCAGGTTTGTTCGCTATCTTTTTGATAGCATACACTCCTGGAGGCACTTGTGGATCAACTCTTGCAGTTTGCGAAGCATTCCCTGGAATCCCAGCCGTTCAGCCGTTTGCTTGGCGCGGAGATCGAGCATATCGACGGCACCGACGTGGCGATCCGTCTGCCGCTGCGTGATGAGTTGAAGCAGCAGCACGGCTTCGCGCATGGCGGCGTGCTCAGCTATCTGGCGGACAATGCGCTGACCTTCGCCGGCGGCATGGCGCTCGGGCCGGCGGTACTGACGGCGGAATTCAAGATCAACTATGTGCGCCCGGCGGTCGGTACTGCACTGGTGGCGCGCGCAGCCGTGATCCATGCGGGCCGCAGCCAGGCGGTGTGCCGCTGCGATGTCTTTGCGCGTGACGCCGGATCGGAGAAATTGGTGGCGACCGCGCAGGGAACGATCAGCAAGGTGGAGAGCCTGAAACGGGAATAAGGCATGGCATGGCGCGAGATTAGGTTCGGCAGGGAGAGGTCTTGCACCCGGTCACTATGGCTTGAATGGAATGGCGCTACAGTGAAGTGAGTTGACCTCTCCAGCCACGGGGCACAAGCCATGTTGCTCAAACGTGAAGACCTGCAAGCCGCCGCGGATGCCGGCGTGCTCGACCCGAGGGAAATCGACGGCCTGCTTTCCTTCCTTACCCGGCGCGAACTGCAGGCGCAGCACGGCAGCGCGCGTTTTTCCGCAACGCATATCCTGTACAACCTCGGCGGCATGCTGGCGATCAGCGCGGCGTCGTTGTTCACCACGCTGGCCGTGGAAGCACTCGGCATGACCGCCTTGCTGGTGCTGTCGGTGCTGTACGCCATTGCTGCCATCGGCATTGCGGCAATGCTGGAAAAGCGCGGCTTCGGCATTCCAGCCGGCATCTTCGCCACGCTGGCCATCGCGCTGGTGCCGCTCGCGGTGTTTGCCTTGCAGCATGTGCTCGGCTTCTGGGCCGAGGGGCCGAACACCGAGCACTACCGCAACTATCACGCCTACATCGACGGGCGCTGGCTGATGATGGAGCTGGCGACGCTGGTCGCAGGTTCGCTGCTGCTGTGTCGCTTCCGTTATCCCTTCCTGACCATGCCGATTGCGGTAACGCTGTGGTACATGGGCATGGATATCGTGCCTGCGCTGATGATGCAGGCCGGCATCGGCAGTGAGGAATGGTATGTCGGCGAGGCATCGCAGTTGCGCAAGCTGATTTCGCTCGTGTTCGGTCTCGTGATGCTGGCGCTTGCCTTTGCCGTCGACTTGCGCACGCGCCGCGGCAAGGATTATGCGTTCTGGCTGTACCTGTTCGGCCTGCTGACCTTTTGGGGCGCGCTGTCGATGCTCGGCTCCGGCAAGCTCGCGGGCAAGCTGGTTTACCTCGCGCTGAATGTCGGCCTGGTGTTCATTGGCGCGGTTCTCGGCCGCCGCGTGTTCGCCGTATTCGGCGGCATTGGCATCGCCATCGTGCTGGGCGACCTGTCATGGAACCTGTTCCGGGACAGCTTCGTTTTCGTGCTCGTGCTGACGCTGCTCGGCTTCGGATTGATCATCGTCGGCCTGTGGTGGAGCAGGCACGAAGCGAAGATCACAGCACGGTTGCGCGCGACGCTTCCCGCGAGTGTGCGCGAGCTTCTTGCAGCGCGTTCATAGCCTGCCGCATCGTGATGCGAGGAATACCTTTCCTGGTTTCAATGCATCGAAAGCGTCGATTTGACATTGCATAAAACCTGTGAATTTCGGTAGAACGCGCTTGATGTATATCTACGTGGCGCGCCGCGAAAGCCTATTTAATAGGCAGCGAAGACGATGTTGCAATACCTGCACGGGCGTTCCGAAAACAGCGTTAATCCCAATCTCGTCAGCGCGCCCGTCACACCGGGGCGTACGGGCGGGCGATCCAATCCATCGATGCAAGCGCTCGCATCACGACATGCCACGGAACGGCAGTCCTGCGTCTTTGAATAGTCCAGGCGGTTCATCGCAAAGAAAGACAGGTGCATCGGATCCCTTTGCCGCTGCACGCAGCGTGAACGACCGCCGCATATGAGCCTGTCAGCAAGAACAATAAACGAGGAGCGATGAATGACGATTAGACGCGATGATTTGGTGGCCGCGGCGGCAGTGGGGCTCTTGCAATACCGGCAGATCGATCCGCTGTTGGTATTCCTTTTACAGCGCGATGTGCGCCTCAAGCGCATGGCGCTGATCGAGCAGGCGCAGGCGCGGCAGCGCAGCGGATTCCACGCCTTCCTGTCGCATGTGGCCGCGCTGCTGGCGGTGATCACTGCCTCGCTGTTCGGCGTGCTGTTCACCACGCGCTCCGTGCACACGATGGGCTTCAGCGCGGTCGTGCTGTTCACGCTGCTGTATGGCTTCAGCACGCTGGCGCTGGCGTTCTGGTTCAAGCAGCGCGGCTACTGCGCGCGCGTCCGCGTGCTGTCGGCCCTGATTATGACGTCCGTGCCGCTGGCGGTGTTTGCGCTACAACAGGTCGCAAACTGATTCTCAGGCCACCAGGCGTTTAACCGACTCCGCGCGTCCAAGGCGCGGATGGCGCGGTGCTTCTGGGAGGCGCGGCGCGACGGGCACTGCTTCCTCCATGATCATGTCCGCGGCAAAGGCAACCTGCGCGGCGCCCAGCCTGAACATGCTGACCACGTGCGCCAGGCCGTGTGCCTGGTCTCGCAGCGCATCGGCTGCTGCGGCCGCTTCCTCCACCAGTGCCGCGTTCTGTTGCGTCACCTGATCCATGTGGGCGATGGCCTCGTTCACCTGTTCGATGCCGGCGCTCTGCTCCATGCTGGCGGCACTGATTTCCGCGATGATGCCTGACACCCGGCCAATGCTGGCCACGATGTCATTCATGGTGGTGCCGGTCTGGTTGACCAGTTGCGTGCCGACGCCGACCTTGTCGACCGAGTCGTTGATCAAGGCCTTGATCTCCTTTGCCGCGCTGGCCGAGCGTTGCGCCAGGTTGCGCACTTCCGTGGCGACGACGGCGAAGCCACGGCCTGCTTCGCCGGCGCGCGCTGCCTCCACTGCTGCATTCAACGCGAGGATGTTGGTCTGGAAAGCGATGCTGTCGATCACGCCGATGATGTCCACAATCTTCTTCGAGGATTCATTGATGGAGCCCATCGTCTCGACCACTTCGAACACCATCGCGCCGCCCTTGCCGGCGATCTCCGATGCGCTCTGCGCGAGCTGGTTGGCCTGCTGCGCATTCTCCGCGTTCTGCCTGACGGTGCCGGTGAGCTCTTCCATGGCGACCGTGGTTTTCTCCAGCGAGATCGCCTGCTTTTCGGTGCGCGAGGAAAGGTCCATGTTGCCGGCGGCGATTTCGTTCGAGGCGGTGGCGATCGATTCAGTGCCGCCGCGCACCTGAGTGACGATGTTCATCAGCCCGGCATTCATCTCTTGCAGCGCCTGCAGCAATTGCCCGGTCTCATTGCGCGAGTGCACCTCGATGCGCGCGCTGAGATCGCCGGAGGCGACTTGCCTGGCGATGGCGACCGCTTCGTGCAGCGGCCTGCTGATCGAGCGCACGATCAGGTAGCCGACCAGCGCGCCGAGCAGAACGATGGCGATGACTGCGCCGATCAATGCGTAAGTGGTGTGCGTGAGCTTCGATGCGCGCGGATGCAACACATCGTCCAGCGCGGCCATCGCCGCTTCGTAGAAATGCACCTGTTCGTCGATGGCAGACGTCATCGCGGCAAAATAGTCGGATGCGACGTAGCTGAACTGCTCCGGCTTCAGGATCTGATCAGTGGTGAGCTGCAGCACGTCGCCGCCTTTCTTCAGCGTGGCCTGCAGCGGCGCGTCGAGCCTGTCCTGGATGGCCGTGTTAAACGCTGCAGATTTGCCCAGCGCATTCCTGATGCTGGCATAACGCTCGTTCGCCTGGTCGATCAACGCGACCAGCGCGGCGCGCTCGTCCTGGGACATCGTCTTTGCCGTGAGGATCGCGGAGCCGCGCGCACGCATGCGGCCGAGGGATTCCATCACGGCCGGGGACTGGACCAGCGCGGCGTCGATCAGGTAGCGCGTATCGGCCTCCGGATCGAGGCTGAGCCCGTAGTAATCGACGATCAGTTCGCTAGCCTTGAGCAGCTGGCCGATCAAGGCGGTGTGCTCTGCAAAGCTGTTGCTGGCCGACAGGCTTTGCTTCGAAACGCTTCCCGCCAGCGTCTTCCATCGCGCTTCCGATTCCTGCCACAAGGAGCGGATGCCTGGACTATTGATGCCAGCCGCGACAGCATCCATGTTCGCGAAGGCCTTGTCGGCCTCATCCTGCTTGGCGCTGCGTTGCGCCTGGGCGTTCCCATTACCGCTCAAGACGATGGCGGACAGGCCGCGATGCTGCTGCACGAGCCGCACGACGGCAAGAATCGCGCGTACCGGTTCGATGCCGCGCGCTTCCGTCGTCGCCGTCGTGACGGACTTGTTGGATTCATTGATGTAGAGCGCGAGCGGGGCGGCGACGAGGATCACGCCGAAGAGGGATAGCAGGGCGAATTTCTGCCACAGGAAAAGCCGGTTCAGGAGCGCATTCATGGGTACATCTTTCAGGATGAGTCGAGCGCGGCGCGGACAAGCCGCGCCGTGTTACCTGCCAATAAAGGGATCAATCAGGCTCCGCGAGCAGCAAGGCGGGAATGGACGGCTCTTCAGGACCTGGGGCAATCGCGATTAGAAGAGAATTGCCTCATAGCAATACTAACGATAAAGAAATGCAATTTCCTTGACGTGGAGCAATTACATCTGTTTGAACAGGTGAGCAAAAACCCTGCTCACGGCAAGGCTTTCCGCGCGCCCGCGCAACCTGACGGACAGCTTGCCGCTTTCATCACGGATCGCCACATCGATGCGGCCGGCATTGACGATCGTGCCGCGGTGGATCTGCCAGAACTGGTTGCGGTCGAGCTGCGGCAGCAATTCTTTCAGGCTGGTGCGGATCAGCGATTCGTTGTCAGTCGTTACCACGTTGACATATTTGTCCGCCGCTTCGAAGTACACCACGTCCTCGACGGGAATCATGCGGATCTGGTTGCCGACTGCCGCGCGGATGACGGCCAGGCGTTCGGCTGCGGCGGGCATGGCTGGCACCAGCGCGCGCAATTGCGCGACCACGCGTTCGAGTTCATGGCCGCGCTCCTCGTCGCGCGCGAGCCGCGCCTTGAGGCGCTCGATGGTCCTGGCGAGGCGCGCGTCGCTGACGGGCTTGAGCACATAGTCGGCCGCCGCCTGCTCGAATGCCTGCAGCGCGTATTCATCATAGGCAGTGACGAACACCACCAGCGGAAAGGGCCGGTCATCCGGCCATTCCTCCGCCAGTTCCTGCGCCGCATCCATTCCAGTCTTGCCGGGCATCTTGATGTCGAGGAACAGGATGTCGGGCCGCTGCGCCAATGCTTCCTGCACGGCGGCGATGCCGTTTTCCACGACGGCGCCGATCTGCAATTCCGGCCACAGGCGTTGCAGGGTCTGCGCCAGCGTCAGGGCAAGGATGGGTTCGTCTTCGGCGATGAGGGCGCGAACGGTTGTCATAGCGGCAGGGTGAGGAGTGCAATCACGCCGGAGGGCGCATTGGGTGTAAGGGAAAAAGCGGCGCGATCGCCGTACAGCATCTGCAACCGGTCGCGCACGTTGGTGACGCCGACGCAGGTGCCGGACGTTGCCGCATCGGCATCCATGCCCA
The DNA here is from genome assembly GCF_035254685.1 of Noviherbaspirillum sp. Taxonomy (GTDB): domain Bacteria; phylum Pseudomonadota; class Gammaproteobacteria; order Burkholderiales; family Burkholderiaceae_D; genus Noviherbaspirillum. Next base: position 139,468 of record NZ_DATFAI010000025.1, read on the forward strand.
GTCCGGTATCGGCAACCGTCAGCGAAAGCAGATCGCCGTCGCGTTCGGCCTTGACATCGATATGCCCGCCTTCGACCTTCGGCTCGATGCCGTGCTTGATGGCATTTTCCACCAGCGGCTGCAGCAGCATCGGCGGAACCGTTGCCTCGCACAGGTCCTCCGGCAGGTGGAAGGCATACGACAGGCGCGCACCCATGCGCACCTTCATCAGGCCGAGGTAGGCGTCGAGCAGGGCGAATTCCTGTGCGAGTGATGTCTTGTCGGAACGCGACGCGGACAAGGTGGCGCGCAGATACTGGATCAGCTGGTCGAGCATGTGCTGCGCGCGTGGCGGATCGACGGCGATCAGGCCCTGGAGGTTGGCGAGCGTGTTGAACAGCATGTGCGGCTCGATCTGCGCCTGCAGCATCTGCAACTGTGCCTGCATCGCCTGCTTCTCGATGGCGGCAGCGCGCGCCTTCTCCGCTGCGACAGTGGCCTGCAATTGCGCGAACTGCCCGCGCCGCCAGAAGAACCAGGTGATCACCACGCAGGCGAGCGCGGTGAACCAGATGGTGGCGCCGGCATGCTTCGACTGATAGGCGGCGACATTCGCGGCATCGAGCCCGAGCAGCTGGATGGCGAGCGCGTCGCCGAGCAGCTTGGCAGCGGGTATGGCGGGAACCAGTAGGGCGATGAACGGCCATTGCGGCGGCATGCCGTGTCCCCAGAGCAGCATGCGGCCGCCGTCGATGAACAGCAGCGCGAGCGTTCCGATGCATAGCGAGAACACCAGGTTCTCCAGGAAACTGTCGCTCGCGCGAAGGACGTAAGTGCTGATCAACGCGCCCGCGACATTGAAGATGGTCACGATGCCCAGGTGCTTCAGCAGGACAAGCGGCAGCGGGCATTCGTCGGGAATGGCGGGCGGCGCGGCATGCATGCTGTTGTTCGTCGTTTTCATGTACGGAATGGTAACCCGGATCCTGCGCAATCCAGCCGGCCTCATGCCAGCCCGATCGCCTGCCATACCAGGTGCCCGAGCAGGCGCTGCGGCAGGAAGGTGAGCGCGCCGGCAATGACCAGTCCTGCATACGCATTGATCATGCCGCGTCGGTGCGCCCGGATGCGGCCCTTGACGGCCGCGAACACCGAAGCAGCTACCGCCAGCAGTGTGAAGACGGACAGCGAGTGTATCCAGGAGAAATGCCCGCTGGTCCTGATGCCGAAAGACACCAGCGCGGCCGTGACCATCAGCACGACCCATGCGCGGCCGAATGCACGGTGCAGTGGCGTGCCCTTTTTCAGGCCGAGCGTGATGCCGCCGATCACGATGGCGCCCATGGCGCTCAGCATGTGGACGAGGATGACAGGCGTGAATTCCATGATGCACTCCCGAAAGCTGGTTCGTTGCAGGCATTATGGAAAAGCCGCGCGCCGATCGGAAGCACGGTGCGACGAAGGCCGGTTTTGGTGGAGCGAGAGGAGTGTCTGGCAGCGCGAGCGGCGTCAGAAACCGACTGCCTGCCCGTCGCGCCGCGGGTCGCTGGCGGCGATGTAGCCATCGGCCGCCTTCCAGATGAACTGGCCGGCACCGAAATCCATGTAACTGTCGGTAATGATTTCCACGCGATGTCCGCGCGCGGCGAGTTCGTCGCACACGTCCTGCGGCATCGTGTGTTCGACATCGACCGACAGGCCGCTCTTCACCTTCCAGCGCGGCGCATCGCAGGCGGCCTGCGGCTGCTGCCCGTACGCCAGCATGCGCACCAGCGTCTGCAGATGCCCTTGCGGCTGCATGTTGCCGCCCATGACGCCGAAGCTCATCAGCGGTTCGCCTTCCCTGGTCAGGAAGCCGGGGATGATGGTGTGGAAGGGCCGCTTGCCGGGCGCGACGCAGTTCGGGTGCTTAGGATCAAGGCTGAAACCGAAGCCGCGGTTCTGCAGGCTGATCCCGGTTTCCGGCACCACCACGCCCGAGCCGAAGCCCATGTAGTTGGACTGGATGAAGCTCACCATCATGCCTTCCTCGTCGGCGGTGGTGAGGTAGACGGTGCCACCCTTGGGCGGTGTTCCGTGCTTGAAATCCGTGGCATGGCGCATGTCGATCATCTTCGCGCGCTCCGCGAGATAGGCGTCATTCAGCAGTTCCTCGACGCCCACTTTCGTCATCGCGTGGGTATCGGCCACCCAGCGGTAGGTATCGGCAAAGGCCAGCTTCATCGCCTCGATCAGCAAATGATGGCTGTCGGCGGAATCGACCGGGTAGCGAGTGATGTCGAGCTTGTCGACGATGCCGAGCGCGATCAGCGCTGCAATGCCTTGCCCGTTGGGCGGCATCTCGTGCAGCGTATGGCCGGCGTAATCCTTCTGGATCGGCGTGACCCACTCAGGCCGGTAGCCGTCGAGGTCGTCGAGGGTCATCGCGCCGCCGTTCGCATGCGCATGCTGCACCATGGCTTCCGCAAGCTCGCCGCGATAAAAGGCTTCACCATGTGTTTCCGCGATGCGCGTCAGCGTGTGTGCCGCATCCGGGAAAAGGAATTGCTCACCGACTTTCGGTGCGCGCCGGCGCGGCATGAAGGCGCGCGCGAAGCCGGGCTGGTCCTTCAGCAGGGGCACCGCGGCCGCCCATTTGTGCTGCACGATGGGCGACACCATGTAGCCGCGTTCGGCAAGATCGATCGCAGGTTCGAAAAGGTCGGAAAAGGGCAGCTTGCCGAAACGCTCCGACAGCTCAACCCACGCGCCCACCATGCCCGGCACCGTGACCGAGTCCCAGCCGCGCTGCGGAATCTTGCCCCCGTGTTTGCGCGCAAAATAGGAAGGTGTCCATGCCGCCGGGGCGGGACCGGAGCCGTTCAGTCCGTGCAGTTCGCGCCCGTTCCACAGCTGCGCGAAGGCATCGCCGCCCAGCCCGCATCCGGTTGGCTCAACCACGACGAGCGCCGCCGCTGCTGCAATCGCCGCATCGACGGCATTGCCGCCCTGCAGCATCATGCGCAATCCGGCCTGGGCGGCAAGCGGATGGGAAGTCGCCACGACATTACGAGCAAACAGGGGAACGCGTACGCTCGGGTAGGGATTGGCCCATTTGAATGTCGTCATGGCGGCTGGCTTTCAATGGAAGGTGAAAGGCATTTTACGTGTCAATCTTGCATGTGGCATTGATTTCTTTAATGAAAATGACGCAAGAACAAGGCGCTGCTAATTGCCGTGCTTGCAGGAAATCATGGAAAAATGCCGTGCGTAAAGTGCATGGGCGAACGATCTGTGCACCATGCAGTCTTTGTCTGATCTGTTCTTGCCTAATGAGGTGACCCTTGCCGGATACGATCCGCAACTTGTTCCAGCAGCTCGCGCCCGCCGTCGATTTCTGCTCGCTGCGCATGGTGGAGGAAAGCAGCGAGCACCTGATGGTGCGGCAGGATGTGCTGCAACCGCTGGCCACGCGCATTGATCGGGGCGCGATGGTGACCGTCGTGCATCGCGGCGGATATGGCTATGCGGCCACCAGCGACCTGAGCGCGGCCGGCGTGAAGGCCGCACTCGACCGTGCGCGCCACTGGGCCGAGGCGAGCGCCGGGCGTTCGGTCATCGACTATTCGCGCATTGTCATGCCGACACCGCAGGGGCATTATGCCGGCCCTGGAACGGGCGGCGAAACGCCGCTTTCGCGCAAGGACCTGATCGACCTGCTGATGCGCGAATCGCAGAACTGCCGCATCGACGAGCGCATCGTCGATTGGCATGCGTCGTTGTGGCGCGTGGCGACTTCGCAGCTTTACCTGACGGCCGATGGCGCGCAGGCATCCCAGGAATTCCGTTACGTCGTGCCCAACCTGCAGGTCACCGCGCATGACGGCGCCGACACACAGACACGCAGCCTCGGCGGCCAGTACAACGGCTACTGCCGGCAGGGCGGGCTGGAGATCCTCGAACATGCACGCTTCGATGGCGCCGGCAGGCGAGTGGCGCAAGAGGCGCTGGAATTGCTCACCGCGCCGAACTGCCCGAGCGACACCATGGATCTGTTGCTGATGCCGGAACAGATGATGCTGCAGATTCACGAATCGATCGGCCATCCGCTCGAACTCGATCGCATTCTCGGCGACGAGCGCAACTTCGCCGGCACCAGCTTCGTTACGCCCGACATGTTCGGCCACTATCGCTATGGCTCGGAACTGCTGAACGTTACCTACGACCCCGAGCGACCGGAGCAGTACGCGAGCTACCGCTGGGACGACGAGGGTAGTTCCGCCGAACGCGCTTGTCTGATCCGCAACGGCATCCTCGAACGTCCGCTCGGCGGCGCGATCTCGCAGGCGCGTGCCGGCATGCAAGGCGTTGCCAATGCGCGCGCCTGCAGCTGGAACCGTCCGCCGATTGACCGCATGGCCAACCTGAACATCGAACCGGGCGAGACCAGCCTCGACGACATGATCCGTTCCGTCGAACGTGGCGTACTGATGGACACCAATGTGTCATGGTCCATCGACGATTCGCGCAACAAGTTCCAGTTCGGCTGCGAGCTTGGCCGCCTGATCGAAGACGGCGAGCTCAAGGGCGTCGTCAAGAATCCGAATTACCGCGGCGTCTCGGCCACCTTCTGGCGCTCACTGAAAGCCGTCGGCGACCACAGCACCTTCAGCGTGATGGGCACACCCTTCTGCGGCAAGGGCGAGCCCTCGCAGGTGATCCGCGTCGGCCATGCTTCGCCCGCCTGCCTGTTCGGCGATGTCGATGTGTTCGGAGGCGAATGATGCAAGCGTATTTTGATGAACTCGCTGCCTTCCTCGGCACCTGCCTGCGCGGCACGGAGCAGTACAAGTGCTGGCTCGCGGCAGAGGAATCGGATTTCGTGCGTTTCAACCGCAGCGCGATCCGTCAGCCAGGCCATGTGCGGCAGATCCACCTGTCGCTCAGCCTGATCGATGGCTTGCGGCACGCGAAAGCGACCATCACGCTGGCCGGCGACATGTATGCCGATCGCACGCAACTTGCCGACGCCGTGAGCCGTTTGCGCGAACAATTGCGCGACCTGCCGGAAGATCCGCACCTGCTGTACGCCACCGACGTGCATTCGACGCAGCACATCATCGCTTCGCGCCTGCCGAAGAGCAGTGCCATCGTCGACGAAGTGCTTGCCGCGGCGCAGGGCCACGACCTCGTCGGCATCCTCGCCGCGGGCCCGGTCTTTCGCGGCTTCGCCAATTCCTTCGGTCAGCGCAACTGGCACGAGACGGCGAGCTTCAATCTCGACTGGAGCCTTTACCATGCGCGCGACAAGGCCGTGAAAACGACCTATGCGGGATTCGACTGGGACAGCGCCGCCTTCGCGGCCAGGTTCGCCAATGCCGTCGAACAGCTCAAGATCCTGCAGCGCGAACCGGTCAGCATCCATCCCGGGGAATACCGGGCCTACCTCACGCCCACGGCGCTGGGCGAGATCGTTGGCATGCTGAACTGGGACGGCGTGTCAGAGAAGGCACTGCGCACGCGTCAGAGCCCCTTGCGGCGTATGCGTGATGAAGGCGTGCGGCTGAGCGATGCGGTGAGCCTGGCGGAAGATACGGCAGGAGGGCTGGCGCCGGCATTCCAGGAAGATGGGTTCATCAAGCCGCCGAGTGTGCCATTGATCGAGCAGGGGCGCCTGGTCGGCAGCCTTGTGTCGCCGCGCACTGCGAAGGAGTATGGCATTGCCACGAACGGCGCTGGTGCGGGCGAGGGAATGTCTTCCACGACGCTTGCTGGCGGTACATTACCGATGTCGGACGTGCTCGCCGAACTCGATACCGGCATTTTTGTCAGCAACCTGTGGTACCTGAATTTCTCCGATCGCGCGAATGGCCGGCTGACTGGCATGACCCGCTTTGCCACCTTCTGGGTGGAAGGCGGCCGGATCAAGGCGCCGCTGAATGTAATGCGCTTTGACGACTCCCTGTTCCAGTTGCTTGGCGAAAGACTGCTTGGCTTGACTCGTGAGCGCGAAATGCTGATTGATACTGATACCTACGGCGCGCGCAGTACGGCAAGCGTCTTGCTGCCCGGTGCACTGGTCGGAGACATGGAGTTCGTTCGTTAGTGCAGAAACTTAGTCATCCTTGCTTTCACCATTCAACCAGAACCGCAATTCGCGCACAGGATCCGGGCGCAGGCAGGCGTCGATGAATACGGCAGCGTGCCGTGCAAGAAAATTGCCGCGATCCAGGAAATCGACCCCAAGCGGGAACAGGAAATATTCGATCACCGCTAGCGGGCCGACCTGGAAATACCGGTCGCCGAGCAAGAACACCAGCAGCATGCCGACAGCGAACAGCGTGAGCGCGAGCAGTGCCCGCAGCGCACGCTGCTTCACCGGCGGTGCGTTCGGATCCTCGCGGAACGGCCATCGGCCGAGGCCGAGGGCGAGCAGCGGCAAGATCACGAGTGCGCGCAGCCCGACAACGACAACACGGACCAGCCACGGCATGGTGTTCAACCGGGGCCGATGCAGGAAGCGGGCAAGACCAACATCGATCGAGCGTGTCAGGCTCGGTTTTGTCCGAGCGGGCACTTGCCCCGGGACTCCAGGCCGCTTTGTCCCCCAGGTAAAGCAATGCCAGAACACGCTGCCGGCTGCGATCAGCGTCAGCACGCTCAAAGTAAAAAGGCTGACCGGGGACCTGAGGTTCTGAAGATCGAAATCGCCGCTGCGCCGGTATTTGCCATTCAGTGAGATCAGGTTGTCCAAGGCAATCGCGTGGGCATGTACACCGAGCAGATCCTGTCCGAGCGGTGAAACCAGGCGATCGCCATTACTCTGAAAGCCGGTGCCGAATAGCACGATTTTCCCCTCGATCGCGTCTTTGCGTTCCGCTTCGCTCATCCCCACGCCGGAAAGTGCGCGGATCGACAGCTGGCGATTGTAGGGGCAGATCGGCAGCGGTGGCCCGCCGCGCAGCCAGTTACGGACAAAGAGGGGCAGCAGCGGTACGGTATCGAACAGTCCGATGTGGTTGACGCACGCCCTTTCCAGCACGCCTTCCTTGTTCTCGCGCAGATGCAGCACCGGATTGAGCGGATGGCCGTTGACCGGCCACAGGAGAGCCATGGCCTCTTTCCCGACTTTCGGGCAGGACTTCTCGATATCGCAAGCGAGCGCGTAGGCGGCCGAACGCAGGCCTGGCTTGAGCGGATATTCCCAGACTGAATGATCGAAGTGGTCATCGAGCAGGTTGGGAGCAACGAACTCGAAGCAGGGTCGACCGCCTGCATCCGGCTCGGCCAGTTGTCGCAGCGTGCGCGACGCGGGTTGCTGTTCGCCGAGCGAGGCGATATACACCGGAACTCCGGCATCGCGCGCGGCGCAGGCGGCGCTCCGGAATCGTTCGACCAGATGCGCGGGGCGGTCGTCGAGGAACAGGATGTCGATGAACACCGCTTTCGGCTTGAACCTGACGAGCTTGTCGATCAGCCGCTGGTAGTAATCCATCGGTACTGGCCAGTTCAGTCCGAGGTACTCGAGGTCCAGATCGTCGATGGCCAGCACCGTGACCTTGTCGCGACCGGTTGTCGGATAGGCGCTGGTCAACAATGGCAGGTACGCGCTCGCCGCCATGCGCTTGGCCGCCTCGGCGGCCGGCAGGCCGTTGGTGGCCACCGCCAGCGCAAGGCCGACCAGGATCGACATTGCCACGGTCAACAGGGCGCGCCGAAATACCGAGTAACGCTCATAAGGATGGCGTCGTTCCTGTTGTGCAGCCATCATTAACGTTTGGCGACCTGCTGGCAGCGTTCGCGATAAGTCACGTGGATAGCGTTACAGGTCACCAACTCCTGCTGCAATTCCTCCTTGAAACCGAGCTCCGCGTAGATCTCGACCAGCAACGGCGTCAGTGCCGGCGCATCCTTGAAGCGCTCGCGTGCTTCCTTGACGATCTGCAGCGCCTGAGGGCGATGGCCTTGCTTTGCTTCGGAACGGATCGCCGCGGCGTAGGGCTTCCATGAGGGCTCGGCCGCGTGGTAACTCTTGACCAGCTGGGCGTTTGATTCCTTGCGCCCCAGGAATTCCATGGCCCGATAGAGCTCGAAGTTGGGCATCGCCTGCGTGGCGCCCGCCGCGTTTGCCTTGGTGACCGGAAGCAGGAGCTTGTACGCATCCTCATAACGGCCTTGCTCCAGGTCGGTTATTGCGGCGAATGTAGCGGCGTACGCATCCAGCACCGACTTGACTGCCTTGTCCGTGATCACCTTGCCATAGGCTTCCTTGCCGATGACTACACGCGGCCAGTCCGCATGGTGTTTGTCGCGGTAGGCCGTGAACTCTTCCTTGCGTTTTTCGCCGTTCTCGTGCTGGCTCGCGAGCGACTCCTTCAGCGCCTCGCCGCTGTTTTTGAGCCCGAGTTTCAGCGCGCCATCGATGCTGCCGCTGTTGACCAGGGTCTGCATCTCCGCCTGGACCTGCGCTTCCTTCTCTTTGCGACGTTCTTCCTGTTGTTTGTCCCAGGCTTCGACATGGCCGAGGAAGTTCCACATGCCCGTGGCCGAATAACCTGCCTTGCGCAGCAAGTCGGTACCGAGCCGATCGGCATCCATCTCCTGGCTGCGTGTCCACGCCGGCAGCATCACCTTGTCGGTCAGATCGATAAGCAACTGCATGCGCGCGAGCGACTTCCGCTGACCCGGGGTGAGGGCGGCGCTGGCACCCTGCAAATCGTCGAGTTTGTTCTTCAGATCCGCGCCGACGCCGAATGCGAATTGCAGCTGCTTTTGCACGCTGCTGAACAAGGTGCTGTCGTGATGATGCATCAGCACATGGCTTAGCTCATGCGCGATCAAGGCAGCCAGTTCATCCTCGCTTTCGATGGTCTTGATCCAGGCGACCGACACGAACAGGTTGCCGTCCGGTGTGGAAGTCGATGCCAGTTCGCTGGTCGCAAGCAGGTATACGTTACCCGGCAGACCGGAGACGCCGGAAACGTCCTTCAGGCGCGCGTAGATGCCGTTCGCATAGTCCTGGAAGGTCTTGATGGGCACCAGTCCGAAGTTTTCCAGACGATACGATTCGATATCGCGTTCCACGCCGATGGCTTGGTTTGAGGGCGTGTAAGGTCCTTGCTTGAGGGTCTCCAGCAAGGGCTTGTCGGACGAGCCGTCGAACAGACCACCAACGCTCTGGCCGATTCCCGAAAACAGGGACGAGATTCCGCCACTCTGGTTGGCGTCCTTTTGCTCTTCGGCTTGTGCCAGCGCGTTGCCGTGGAGCCCGATCAGTGCTGCGGCGAGCGCCGTGGCGAGGGCGGTAGACCGCATCCAGTTGACTCGTTTCATTTATTCTTCATCCCCACGCAGTGCTCGTTGGCGCCGCGTCCAGCGCCAACGCTGATATTGGCGGAAACGACATTGCAATTGGCCTGGATCGCCTGCTTGTAATTGAAATCCTCGATCGCCACCCAATAATCCTCGCCGCCGTGCTTGATGCGCACCATGCCTGTCGGTGTCTCTTCCCATACCTTCAGCGGGAAGGCGAGTTCGGCAACCGGCAGTTTTTTCCCTTTTTGGCGGCCGTCGGAATCGACGTAGGTAGTGACAGCACTCTGTTTTCCCGCAGGACCTGCTAATTCTTTGGGGCCGGACTGAGCGAAAACGGAGGGAAGGCAGCAAATGACCAGTGCAACTAGAGCGACAAGCGATTTCATGGTGGATGAAATTTTGTTGATGTACGGAAATGTTCTAGACTAGGCATCAATGCAAAGCCGAGCAATCCCACATTCATGGGATGCCGTCTGTCATGACCGTGAATGCATGAGGATGAACTCAGGGAATTCGATGACCATAAAGCCCACCCACCCCGATAACTCGCGCTCGACCCTGGAACGTATCCTCGATGGGTGTCGACTCTCGCCGGAAAGCCTCGCCGAAGCGACGCACGAAATCGAGCAGATCTTTGCGGAAGACCGTGCAGTGCTGGTGATGGATATGAGCGGCTTTTCACGCACGACCGTGCATCACGGCATCGTCGCGTCGCTGGCGATGATTCATCAGGTCAGATCGATTGCACGACCGTGTATCGAGGGCAGTGGCGGAGTGCTGGTGAAGGCGGAGGCGGATAACCTGTTCTGTCTGTTCGATACGCCGGCGCTGGCGCTGGGCGCGGCCGATGAAGTGATTCGCAGGCTCGGCGTCGCCAATGCGACCATCCCCGAGGATCGGCGGCTCTATGTCTCGATCGGCATCGGTTTCGGGCGTATTCTCAATATCGCCAACGAGGACCTGTTCGGCCATGAGGTCAACCTCGCGAGCAAGCTGGGCGAAGACATCGGCAAGCGGAACGAGGTCCTGCTCACTGCAGCCGCGCGCTGCTCGCTGACGCGGGAAGCGCTTGGACTGCGGGAAGAGGCAGTGGAAATTTCCGGCTTGATCGTACCGTACTTCGTGGTCGAGAAACTGGACCTAGGATACGGCGACGCGGCCTGTGCCTAAGAACGGCAGAGCATTTTCGCGGCACTCCACCTGCGTCCCGGATGACGTCCGGTTTTGCTAGACAACACCCTTTGTCCTGAGTGCCGCGATCTGCTCCTCGCTCTGCCCAAGCACATCGCGCAGGATCTCCTGCGTATGCTGCCCCAGCATCGGCGGCGGCATGTCATAGCGCGGCGGTGTCTGCGACATCTTGACCGGACTGCCGACCAGCTTTACACCAGCGCCCGTCGGATGCGGCAGGTCAATGCGCATACCGCGCGCCTGCACCTGCGGATTCTCGAACACTTCGTCCAGCTTGTTGATCGGCCCACAGGGCACGCCGGCGGCTTCCAGCGCATCGATCCATTGCTGCTTGGTCTTCGTCTTCACCATCTCCGCAAGAATGGGCACCAGCGTGTCGCGATGTTGCACCCGCATCGGATTCGTGGCGAAGCGTTCATCGACTGCCAGTTCCGGACGCCCGCCGGCTTCCACGAAGCGGCGGTATTGCCCGTCATTGCCGACCGCGACGATGATGTGCCCGTCAGACGTGGCGAAGGTCTGGTAGGGAACGATGTTCGGATGCGCATTTCCCCAGCGCTTGGGTGGATTACCGCTGGCAAGGTAATTGGTGTTCATGTTGGCCAGCATGGCAACCTGCACGTCGAGCAGGGCCATGTCGATGTACTGGCCTTCGCCGGTTCGGTCGCGATGCGCCAGCGCGCTCAGCACTGCGATGGTGGCATACATGCCGGTCATCAGGTCGGCGATCGCGACGCCGGCCTTCTGCGGGCCGCCGCCGGGCAGGTCGTCACGCTCGCCGGTGATCGACATGAAACCGCCCATGCCCTGGATGATGAAGTCGTAGCCGGGGCGCTGCGCATACGGGCCATCCTGGCCGAAGCCGGTGATGGAGCAGTAGATGATGTCGGGTTTCTCGCGCCTGAGCGATTCGTAGTCAAGGCCATACTTCTTCAATTGTCCGACCTTGTAGTTCTCCAGCACCACGTCGGCCTGTTGCGCCAGCTTGCGCACGAGGTCTTGTCCTTCGGGACTGGCGATGTCGATGGTGATGGAGCGCTTGCCGCGGTTGGCGGCGAGGTAGTAGGCGGCCTCGCTGGTGTCGCGGCCTTCTGCATCCTTCAGGTAGGGCGGCCCCCAGTGGCGGGTGTCGTCGCCGGCGCCGGGGCGCTCGACCTTGATGACATCGGCGCCCATGTCGGCCAGGTTTTGCGCGCACCATGGTCCCGCCAGCACGCGGGTAAGGTCGAGTACGCGGATATGTCCAAGTGCTTTCTTCAGTGACGAACCAGCCATGTTTCGAATTGTTCTGCAGTCAAGGGTTGAGTATAGAAAAACCCCTGCGCGATATGACAGCCATGCTCGCGCAGGTAGGCGATCTGCTGCGGCGTCTCGACGCCTTCGGCCACCACATCCAGCCCGAGCGGCTGCGCCATCGAAATGATGGCTTCGGTGACGGCCCGATCGTTTCCCTCGGCCGGCAGGCCGCGGACGAGACTGCTGTCGATTTTAACCTTATGCACCGGATAGCGCCGGAGGTAGGTCATGTTCGAGTAGCCCGTGCCGAAATCATCGATGCTCAACCTGATCTGCATGTCGCCCACGCTGCTCAACATCGACGATGCCATCGTATTGTGCTGCATGACCGTGCTTTCCTTGATCTCCCATTCCAGCCGCTCGCCGCTCACACCCGTCCTGTCAAGCGCATCTTCCAGCACCGGCAGCAGCGCGCGGTCCATCAGCTGGCTTGCCGAGAGGTTGATGGCGAGCGTGAAGCTGTCCAGCCCACGCGCGAGCCAGGCATTCAGCTGCTCGCAGGCGTCGTTCATCACCCATGTACTGATGTCGTGGATCAGGCCGGCCTGTTCCGCGAGAGGCAGGAAATGGGCGGGCAGCAGAATCCCGTGCTGCGGATGGCGCCAGCGCAGCAGGGCTTCCACGCAGCGCACCTTGCCGGTGCGCAGGTCGACCTGCGGATGATAGAAATGCTGCAGTTCACCTTGGTCGATGGCGCGCCGCAGTTCATGTTCCAGTGCGGTGCGGTTGGCAGCGACCTCATTCAGCCGTGGCGCGAACATCTGGTATTGGTCGCGGCCCGCCGACTTTGCGTGGTACATCGCGATGTCCGCTTTTTTCATGAGGGTGTCAATGTCGGTGCCGTCGGCAGGATAGAGCGCGATGCCGACACTCGCGGATATCCGCAGCTCGTGCCCCTGCAGCGAGAAAGGCCCGCGCATGGTCTCGACAATCTGCATGGCGATGTCGTCGGCGATGCGCATGTCGCTCAGGTTGCGAGCGAGCAGCATGAATTCGTCGCCGCCCAGTCGCACCAGTATGTCGTTCTTGCGCACCACGTTCTTCAGGCGCATCGCCGCTGCCTTGAGCAGTTCGTCGCCCAGGGCATGGCCGAGCGAATCATTGACGTTCTTGAAGCCGTCGATGTCAATGAAAAATGCCGCCAGCGAATTCGCCTTGCCCGCTACGTCCGGGAAAAATTCCGCTGCCTGATCGAACAGGTAATGCCGATTGGGCAGGCCCGTCAGGCTGTCGTGATGGGCGAGGTGGCGCAGCTGCGCCTCCGTCTTGCCGCGCGCCACTTCATTGAAGACCAGCGTGATCAGGCCGGCGACGTTGTTGGCGAATTCGGCTTCATCCTTGCGCCATTGGCGCGGCTGCTGGAAATGGTCCAGGATCAGCACGCCGCTGACCGTGTCGCCGCGCCGGACCGGCACCATCATGGTCGCCTTGATCGCCGCTGAATGGAAGTATTCGCAATAAATCGCCGCGCGAGGATCCTGGTCTACATCGGCAATCACTAGCTGCCGCTCGTTGCGCATAACCCGCTGCAGCATCGCATTGAAACTTTCCGCGAGACTTGGATCGGGTGATTCGTCGACGTAGTTCTGGCGGATATCGTCGTAGGCCATCATGCATTGCGGCGTCGCGGCACCGCCATCCAGTTCCCAGTAGGCGCAGCGATGTGCGCCGAGAGCCTTGGCCGATGCCTTCAGGATAACGGTCAGTGCAGAGGACAGGTTGGCATGCGGCCGCTGCGCCATGCGGAACAGGCGATTGAGATAGTGCAGCATGCGCTTTTTATCCGCAGCGCTGCGCTGCTGCTGCCGGACCTGCTCGGTGGCGTCGCGTGCAGTGAGAAGGATACCTTCGACGTCCTCGTTTCCCTGCAACTTGCGCGCGTGGCCGGCAATGTGCCGCCATGCGCCATCCGGCTGCCTGATGCGGAACATGAACGGAAACTGCGCGGCCGTTTCGCTGGAGGAAGCCTTTTCCATGGTCGCGTCCAGCCGCTGCCTGTCATCGGGATGCACCAGGTCGCGCAGTGGCTCATCAAGCTGGCCGGCGACGTTGCTGAATGCAGGATTGGCGAACACAAGCTTCGTCTCGCTGTCGCAGACACAGACCAGGTCAGGCATCTGCTCGATGATGGAACGCAGGTATCCGGTCTCTTCGATCCCGGCAAACGCCTCGGCTTTCTTCAGCGGCTTCAGCACCCAGATCGTGCAGCGCGCATCGGTCAGGGTATCGATGCGGTTCTCGATCAACTGGAACTCCAGTGGCGAGCCGTTCTTCCCGATCAGCGTGATGTGCGCGCCGGCGTCAGGGATGCGCTGCTCGCCGGGATGTGAAGCATCATTGCCAGTCGGGAATAGCGATTCGACCGGCCTCCCTGCGAGCTCGCTTTCATCGAATCCGAGCTGCTGCGCAAGTTGTGCGTTCAGATGGATGATGATGCCTTCTCGCACGAACAGCAGCCCCGTGTCGGCTCCGCCAAACAGGTCCGAAAGCGCATGCCATTCCTCGGGGAAAATGAAGGTCGCCGAGTCGAACGGTGCAGGATAAGAGGGCGAAGAAGGCGAATAGGGCGCGGATTGAGGGGGCGCAGGTCGCGGGCTGTCTGTGGGCATGGGCGCGCATGGCGGTGGATCCAGCCCCAGCCGGCACGGCACAGGCCAAACCGTTTCGCCTTTGATTAACGATTGGCATTAGACTACGTGTCGTTCAGGATCATTCCAAGAGAAAGATCAAACCATGTGGTTTTATCCGAAAATCATTGCCCATCGCGGCGGCGGCACGCTCGCTCCCGAGAACACGCTGGCAGGCATGCGCTGCGGGCTCGCCCATGGATTTCACGCCGTCGAGTTCGATGTCATGTTGTCGTCCGACGGCATTCCAGTTCTGATGCACGACCCGGAGTTCGGCCGCACCGTGCGCGGCAATGGCAAGGTCAGCGAGACCACCGCACGGCAGCTGGCAGCGATGGATGCGGGTTCATGGCGGGATGCGAGGTTTGCCGGCGAGCCGGTGCCCACGTATGAAGAAGTGGCGGATTTCTGCAAGTCAAACGGCATCTGGATGAATGTCGAGATTAAGCCCGCGCCCGGCTTCGAGGTGGAGACCGGACGCGTCGTTGCCGAGTGGACCCGACGCCTGTTCGCCGGCGAGATCGCGGCCTGCATACCAGGCGTCAACGACGCGACCGTGCCGCTGTTTTCCTCCTTCTCGTTCGACGCGCTTATGGCAGCAAAGACGGCGGCGCCGGAGATTCCACGCGGTTACCTGGTCGATGTCGTGCCGCCCGATTGGCGCGAGAAACTGCGCGCGCTGGATGCCGTCGCGCTGCATACCAACCACAAGAACCTGACGCCCGGCCTTGCCAGCACGATCAGGCAGGAGGGCTTCGGGCTGTTTTGCTACACCGTCAACACACCGGAGCGGGCGCGCGAAATCCTGGCGTGGGGCGTGGACGCCTTCTGCACTGATCGCGTCGATCTGATCGGTCCCGGCTTCGCAGGCAACTGACTCGCTTACGCCCGGTTACAAAGCTTACAGTTCGCTTGTCGTCGTCGCCCGCTTTCCTTTCGTTGAAGGCCTCATGGGAATGTCGCCCATGACCTCTTCAACGAAAGGAAGGCAACATGACAAAAACATCAATCATCACAGCTCTTCTGGCTACGCTGCTCGCCGCACCGGTATTTGCACAGAATGCCGCCACCACGGTGCAGCGCGACGTCAACCAGCAGCAGCGAATCGAAAAGGGCTTGCAATCCGGCCAGCTGAACACGCGCGAAGCGGCGCGTCTGGAGCGGGAAGAATCGCAGGTCGACCGCGCCGAAGCCAAGGCCTTGCGCGACGGCAGCATGAGCGCCGCGGAAAAGCGCAACATCACCCGCCTGCAGAACCAGGCAAGCCGCGACATCGCCGCAGAACGTCATGACGCGCAGACAGGCAACCCGGATGCCGCCTCGAGCAAGCGCATGCAGGCTGACGTGCAGCGCAATGTCAACCAGCAACAGCGCGTCGAAAACGGCATCAAGGACGGTTCCCTGACCAACCACGAAGTAGCCAGGATGGAACGCGGCCAGTCAAAGGTGAACCGCAAGGAATTCCGTAGCGGACGCGACGGCCATGTCGGCGCTTTCGAGCAGGCGAAGGTGCAACGCAGCGAAAACCATCAGTCACGCCGCATTTTCCGCCAGCGGCATGATGGCCAGAGGCGCGGGTGACCGGTTGTCAATGAGATCCTGATGTCTTTGCAGGCCCGCCGGATTGCCCCGGCGGGCCTGTTTTCATTCTGCGAAGGGCGCTCATCGAAGAGGGGATATCACGTATAATCAACGGTTTGCAACGCATTCCCTTCTTTTTCGCCAAACATGAACTCGTCTGAAATCCGCGACAAATTCCTGAAGTATTTCGAATCCAAGGGCCACACCATCGTCCGCTCGTCCAGCCTCGTGCCGGGCAACGACCCGACGCTGTTGTTCACCAACTCCGGCATGGTGCAGTTCAAGGACGTGTTCCTCGGCCAGGACAAGCGCGCCTACACCCGCGCCACCACGGCACAGCGCAGCGTGCGCGCCGGCGGCAAGCACAACGACCTGGAAAACGTCGGCTACACCGCGCGCCACCACACCTTCTTCGAAATGCTGGGCAATTTCTCGTTCGGCGATTACTTCAAGCGCGATGCGATCCACTACGCATGGGAATTGCTGACCAGTGTCTACAGCCTGCCGGCGGAAAAGCTGTGGGTCACGGTCTACCAGGAAGACGACGAGGCGTATGACATCTGGGCCAAGGAAGTCGGCGTGCCGGCCGATCGTATCGTGCGCATCGGCGACAACAAGGGCGCGCGTTATGCGTCCGACAACTTCTGGCAGATGGCCGACACCGGCCCTTGCGGTCCGTGCTCGGAAATCTTCTACGACCACGGCCCGGAAATCTGGGGCGGCCCCCCGGGATCGGCGGAAGAGGACGGCGACCGCTACATCGAAATCTGGAACCTGGTGTTCATGCAGTTCAACCGCGACGAGGCCGGCGTCATGCATCCGCTGCCGCGGCCCTGCGTCGACACCGGCATGGGACTGGAGCGCATTGCGGCCGTGCTGCAGCATGTCCACTCCAACTACGAGATCGACCTGTTCCAGAACCTGATCACGGCCGCCGCACGCGAAACCAACACCAGCGACCTCACCAACAATTCTCTGAAGGTGATCGCCGACCACATCCGCGCCTGCTCCTTCCTGATCGTCGACGGCGTCATCCCCGGCAATGAAGGCCGCGGCTACGTGCTGCGCCGTATTATCCGTCGCGCCTTGCGCCACGGCTACAAGCTGGGCCAGACCAAGCCCTTCTTCTACAAGCTGGTCAAGGACCTCGTGAAGGAAATGGGCGCTGCCTATCCGGAACTGCCCGCGGTGCAGTCGCGTGTCGAGCAGGTGCTCAAGCAGGAAGAAGAGCGCTTCGGCGAAACGCTGGAGCACGGCATGAAGATCCTCGAAGCCGCGCTGGCGAAGGATTCGAAGCGCCTCGACGGCGAAACCGCCTTCACGCTGTACGACACCTACGGCTTCCCGCTCGACCTGACCGCCGACATCTGCCGCGAACGCAACGTCGAACTCGACCAGGCCGGCTTCGAAGCCGCGATGGAGCGCCAGAAGCAGCAGGCGCGCGCCGCGGGCAAGTTCAAGATGGCGGCTGGCGTCGAATACAGCGGCGAGAAGACCAGGTTCGTCGGCTATGAAGCGCTGTCACATGAAAGCAAGGTGGTCGCACTCTACGTCGACGGCACCGCAGTGCATGAAGTCAATGCCGGCCAGCATGCGATCGTGGTGCTCGATACCACGCCGTTCTATGCGGAATCCGGTGGCCAGGTGGGCGACTCCGGCGTGCTCGAATCGGTGTACGGCGACCAGGTCGTCACCTTTGAAGTGAAAGACACGCAAAAGATCCAGGCCGACGTGTTCGGCCACCACGGCGTGCTGGTGCAGGGCCGCCTGTTGGTCGGCGACACGCTCAACGCCAAGGTCAACACCCGCCAGCGCGCGCAGACCATGCGCAACCACTCGGCCACCCACCTGATGCACAAGGCCTTGCGCGAAGTGCTCGGCGGCCATGTGGCGCAGAAGGGCTCGCTGGTCGATCCGGAGAAAACCCGTTTCGACTTCAGCCACAACGCACCGCTGAGCGCCGATGAAATCCGCCGCGTCGAGGAAATCGTCAACCGTGAAATTCTCGCCAACGAAGCCACGCAGGCGCAGGTGATGACCTACGACGACGCCATCAAGTACGGCGCGATGGCCCTGTTCGGCGAGAAGTACGGCGACGAAGTGCGGGTACTCGGCATCGGCACCTCGAAGGAACTGTGCGGCGGCACGCACGTGACGCGCACCGGTGATATCGGCCTGTTCAAGGTCGTGTCGGAAGGCGGCGTCGCTGCAGGCATCCGCCGCATTGAGGCAGTGACCGGCGAAGCGGCGCTCGCATTTGTGCAAAACCTCGCCGCGCGCGTCAACGAAGCCGCGGGCACGCTCAAGGTGCAGCCGGAAGAACTGACGCAGCGCATCGTGCAGGTGCAGGACCAGGTCAAGTCGCTGGAGAAGGAACTCTCCGCGCTGAAGTCGAAACTGGCGTCCAGCCAGGGCGACGAGCTGGTCGCCAAGGCGGTCGACGTCAACGGCATCAAGGTGCTGGCTGCAACATTGAACGGCGCCGACGTGCCGGCCCTGCGCGAAACGGTGGACAAGCTGAAGGACAAGCTGCAGACAGCCGCTATCGTGCTGGCGGCCGTTGCGGACGGCAAGGTCAGCCTGATCGCCGGCGTGACGAAGGATGCGACGGCGAAGGTGAAGGCCGGTGAACTGGTCAATTTCGTGGCGCAGCAGGTCGGCGGCAAGGGCGGCGGACGTCCCGACATGGCGCAAGCCGGCGGCACCGACCCGAGCGGCCTGTCCAAGGCGCTGGAAGGCGTCACCGACTGGGTCCGCCAACGCGCATGACGACTTACCGGTACTGTCCGATGTGCGCCGCGCCTCTCATCGAGCGCGCGGACACGGGCGAGGGCGGCAAGGTTCGCCTCGCCTGCCCCGACGGGCATTGGACGCACTGGGACAATCCGCTACCGGTCCTCGCCGCGCTGGTCGAGGTCGAGGGCCGTATCCTGCTGGCGCGCAATGCCGCCTGGCCGGAAAAGATGTTCGCGCTGGTCACCGGCTTCATGGAGCGCGGCGAGACGCCGGAGCAGGGAGTGATGCGCGAACTGAAGGAAGAAACCAATCTCGACGCCGACGAACTCTCGCTGATCGGCATTTACGAATTCATTCGCAAGAATGAACTCATCATCGCCTACCACGTGAAGGCGTCCGGTGAAATCCGCCTCTCCGAAGAACTGGTTGAGTACAGGCTGGTGGCGCCGGAAAAGCTACGGCCCTGGCGCGCCGGAACCGGCTATGCGGTGGCCGACTGGATGCGCGCGCGCGGCCTGCATGTCGAATTCATCGACCTCCCCACGACTTCTTGAACGCTTTCCCCACGTTACTTGTTGCGTCGCACAAAATCGGACGCATTTGCGGTAGAATTCCTGCATCTCAGCCATTTTGTTGACCGACAATCATGGAATTCCATAAAGACCTCGATGCGCGCGGCCTGAATTGCCCGTTGCCGATCCTGAAGGCAAAAAAGGCGCTGGCAGAAATGGCAAGCGGCGAAATACTGCGTGTGACTGCGACGGATCCCGGCTCGGTGCGCGATTTCCAGGCCTTTGCCAGACAGACAGGCAACGTGCTCGTTGGACAAAGCGAGAACAACAAGGAATTCACTTTCTTCATGAAGCGCAAGTAGTGCGCCTAATTCGCAGATTAAACCGATAGCTTGAGATGACTTGATTTGCCGCACGACGCAGTGCGGCAATTTCTTTACTCTCCCTTGCGGAACGGGCGCCTGATTCACCAGCGCTGCAAGCCTTCCGCAAAACAATCCTGGATCAGCTTTTTTGGATTTTTGATGCGATTTAGTGCATACTCTCTACCAATTAATAGAACGGTCGTGCTAAATTTCCGCATGCTGTCTGGATCTCTTCTATAATCACAGTTTGGTTTACGTTAACGTCAATTGTTTCTCTACAAAGGCAAAGCTATGAAAGTTTTGGTTCCAGTCAAACGCGTGGTGGACTTCAATGTCAAAGTCCGCGTGAAGTCCGACGGCTCGGGCGTCGATACGGCCAATGTCAAGATGTCGATGAACCCGTTCGATGAAATCGGCGTCGAGGAAGCCACCCGCCTCAAGGAAGCCGGCAAAGCCACCGAAGTCGTCGCCGTATCCTGCGGCGTGACCCAGTCCCAGGAAACTCTGCGCACCGCCATGGCCATTGGCGCCGACCGCGGCATCCTGGTCGAGACCGATGCCGAACTGCAGCCGCTGGCCGTTGCCAAACTGCTCAAGGCCGTGGTCGACAAGGAACAACCCCAGCTGATCATCCTCGGCAAGCAAGCCATTGACGACGACTGCAACCAGACCGGCCAGATGCTCGCCGCCCTGCTGGGCTGGCCGCAAGCCACCTTTGCCTCCAAGATCGTGATCGATGGCGACAAGGCGCAAGTCACACGTGAAGTCGACGGTGGCCTCGAAAACCTGTCGCTCACGCTGCCGGCCATCGTCACCACCGACCTGCGCCTGAACGAGCCGCGCTACGTTACGCTGCCCAACATCATGAAGGCCAAGAAGAAGCCGCTCGAAACCGTCAAGCCGGCCGACCTGGGTGTGGACGTGACCCCGCGCGTGAAGACCCTGAAAGTGACCGAGCCGCCCAAGCGTTCCGCCGGCATCGTCGTCCCGGACGTCGCCACGCTGGTCAGCAAGCTCAAGAACGAAGCCAAAGTCATCTAACCATTTTCAGATCAGGAATCCATCATGACAGCACTCGTCATTGCTGAACACGACAATGCTTCGTTGAAAGGAAGCACCCTCAATACCGTCACCGCTGCCGTCCAGTGCGGCGGCGACGTGCACGTGCTGGTTGCCGGCGGCAACTGCGGCGCAGCGGCCGAAGCCGCATCGAAGATCGCCGGCGTCGCCAAGGTGCTGGTCGCCGATGCGCCGCACCTCGCCAACGGCCTGGCCGAAAACGTCGCCGAGCAGGTCATTGCATTGGCTGGCAATTACTCGCACATCCTCGCTCCCGCCACCGCCTACGGCAAGAACATTGCACCGCGCGTCGCAGCCCGCCTGGATGTTGGCCAGATCTCCGAAATCACCAAGGTCGACAGCCCCGACACCTTCGAGCGTCCGATCTACGCCGGCAATGCAATCGCGACCGTGCAATCGTCCGACCCGGTGAAAGTGATCACCGTGCGCACCACCGGCTTTGACGCCGCTGCCACCAACGGCAATGCCGCCGTGGAGCAGATCACTGCCGTTGCCGATACCGGAAAGGTGGCGTTCCTCTCGCGCGAACTGGCCAAGTCCGACCGTCCTGAACTGACCGCTGCCAAGGTGGTGGTGTCCGGCGGCCGCGGCATGGGCTCCGGCGAAAACTTCAAGATCCTCGAGCCGCTGGCCGACAAGCTGAATGCGGCCATGGGCGCATCGCGCGCTGCCGTGGACGCAGGCTTCGTGCCGAACGACTGGCAGGTGGGCCAGACCGGCAAGATCGTGGCACCGCAGCTGTACATCGCCGTCGGTATCTCGGGCGCGATCCAGCACCTGGCCGGCATGAAGGATTCGAAGACGATCGTGGCGATCAACAAGGATCCGGAAGCGCCGATCTTCTCGGTGGCTGACTACGGCATCGTGGGCGATCTGTTCGAGATCGTGCCGCAGCTCGTGGCGGAACTCGGTTAAGCAGGAAAGAAGCAGGAAAGAAGGGCGACTCAACGCCCCTACGAAGAACAATAATTGAAACTACCGGGCAGGATCTGCCGGGTTTGTCGCGGAGTTGACAGGATTTTTTCCGGCACTTCGTAATAATGCCCGCAGTCCTGCCTATTTTTTTGTTTTGGAGCCTTACATGAGCTACGTCGCCCCGTTGAAAGACATGCTGTTCGTGTTGAACGAACTTGCAGGTCTCGCCCAAGTGAATGCATTGCCCGGCTGCGAAGACGCCAGCCCTGAAACCGTCGAAGCGGTGCTGGAAGAAAACGCGAAATTCTGTGGCGAAGTGATTGCGCCGCTCAATGTCACGGGAGACAAGGAGCCCAGCTTCTGGCACGACGGCGACAAGGTCACCACCACCAAGGGTTTCAAGGAAGCCTTCAAGTCCTTCGGCGAAGCTGGCTGGCAGGGCGTGCAGCACCCGGTCGAATTTGGCGGTCAGGGCCTGCCGAAGCTCGTGGCGACTCCCTGCATCGAAATGCTCAATGCTGCGAACCTGTCCTTCGCGCTGTGCCCGCTGCTCACCGACGGCGCCATCGAAGCACTGATGACGGCCGGTAGCGACGAGCAGAAGGACATTTATCTCGCCAACTTGATTTCCGGCAAATGGACCGGCACCATGAACCTGACTGAGCCGCAGGCCGGTTCTGATCTGGCGCTGGTGCGCACTCGTGCAGTGCCGCAAGGCGATGGCACCTACAAGATTTCCGGCACTAAGATTTTCATCACCTATGGCGAGCACGACATGGCGGAGAATATCGTCCACCTCGTGCTGGCGCGCACCCCGGACGCACCGGAAGGCGTAAAGGGCATTTCGCTGTTTATCGTGCCGAAATTCCTGGTCAATGCCGACGGCTCGCTCGGCGCGCGCAATGATGTGCACTGCGTCTCGATCGAGCACAAGCTTGGCATCAAGGCCAGCCCGACTGCAGTGCTGCAGTTCGGCGACCATGGCGGCGCGATCGGAACCTTGGTCGGCGAGGAAAACCGCGGCCTCGAATACATGTTCATCATGATGAATGCCGCGCGCTTCGCCGTCGGCATGCAGGGTATCGGTGTCTCCGAGCGTGCCTATCAGAAGGCGGTGCAGTACGCGCGCGATCGCATCCAGTCGCGTGATCTCGCCGGATCGAGCGGCCCAGTCGCGATCATCCATCATCCGGACGTGCGTCGCATGCTCATGTCAATGCGCGCCCATACGGAAGCAGCCCGCGCACTGTCCTACGTGACGGCCGCTGCGCATGACGTGGCGCACCACCACGCCGATGAGGCGACACGCAAGGCCAATCAGGCGTTCTACGAATTCATGGTGCCGGTCGTCAAGGGCTGGTCCACTGAAATGTCGATCGAGGTGGCATCGAACGGTGTGCAAGTCCATGGCGGCATGGGCTTCATCGAGGAAACCGGCGCTGCGCAGTACTATCGTGATGCGCGCATCCTGACCATTTACGAAGGCACAACGGCAATTCAGGCGAACGATCTCGTCGGCCGCAAGACGGTGCGCGATGGCGGCGCCACTGCGAAAGCCATCATTTCGCAAGTGCGCAGGACGGAAGAGGAACTGGCTTCCGGTTCCGCCGACCTGCAGGCAATCCGCAAGCAGCTCGCTGCCGGCTCGAAGGCGCTGGAAGAGGTCGTCAATCATGTCGTCGGCAACATGAAGTCCGACATCAAGGGCGTGTTTGCAGGCAGCGTGCCGTACCTCAAGCTCGCTGGCGTGGTGCTCGGAGGATGGCAGATGGCGCGTGCGGCCCTGATTGCCGAAGACAAGCTCAAGGCAAATGACGGCGACGCGAAGTTCTACCAGGCGAAGATTGCGACCGCGCGCTTTTTTGCGGACCACATCCTGTCGCAAGCCGCCTGCTATCGCGCCGCGATCATCGAGGGCAGCGCAGGTGTTCTGGCGCTTGCGGAAGACCAGTTCTAACGTTTTTGTCGCAGTCATGAAGGCAGCCTGTTGGCTGCCTTTTTTTATTCCGGAAGCGAACTCTCGGCGTATTTTTCGATCTGCCGTATATAAATCGATAACGTGTGGTTTCTGGTCCGGAGGCGATCATGAAACGCTTATTGGCAGTGGCAAGCCTGCTGGCAGGGTTGAGCTTGCCGTGCTGGAGTGCGGAACCCATCGGCAACATCACAACTGCAGATGCAATCGCGATCCAGGAAGTCGTCCAGTCACAACTGGACGCGCTGGCCAACGACGATGCGGCCAGCGCATTCGAGCTGGCAAGTTCGCAAAAACGGTTGCTGATCGGCAGTCCCGACAAGTTCCTGCGGCTCATCAAGGAAGAGTACAACCCCATCTATCACTACGAGCGAGCGATTTTCTCCAGCCCGGAAGTAATCGAGGGCGACCCCATTCAGGTGGTACGCGTCACGGACAATACCAGCCACGTGTGGGTCGCAATCTTCTCGATGCAGCAGGAAGAAGACAGCAGCTGGAAAATTGACGGCTGTCAGTTGCTTGAAACGACGAGCGTTTCAATCTAGACCAATCCTTATCCATGCGGTCGGGCGTTCGCGTTCCAGTCGGGCGAAAGCGTCTTGCATCGTGTCTCCACCTTCCCATTAATCGGCATGCGACGATGTCGTCGCACATCGCCCGATTGAGTGACAGTTCAATACAGAGAAAGCATGTCGCATGGCGCGTGGCTCGCGCGCACAGCGGCTTTCTTCTTGCCGGATGGAGAGTCTGATTTCTTGCGATCTGTCAGATCAACCGTAAGCACCGCCGGTAAACAACAGGTCGAACGTGCGGGCAATGGCAGAGATTACGGCAATCGCGCCGCCGCCAAAGGTGAGCACCAGCACCAGGGCGAGCGGCCAGCCAGAGTGAGATTGCCGACCGGAATCACGATTGTGCTGCGCGTCCCATTTTTCGTCAGGGGTGAGACCAATTACCAGTGCCTCGATGAAGCCCGCGAATATCGACACGGGGAGCAAGGCCAGGTGTACCCACGCCCAGACATCTTTCTTGCCGTAAAGATAAAACCGGTGTGCACCCAGTCCACCAAATATGGATGCAAGAAAAGTGGCAAGTGTCTTGTTTTTGTGAGGTGTTGTCATGGCGGCAGGCGTTGCAGGCTGTTGCGTTCTTGTTAAAATAATCGATTATTCGCCGGTGCGGTCATTCCCGGGCGAGGCGTAGTGTGCATGAGCTGCGCGCGCAAGGCAACGCCGGGCCACGCGGCGTACGCTTTGCCCATCATTACCAAACTTGCAGGGGCTGGGAAAAATGGGCTATAATTTCCGGCTTTTTCCGTCTTCGAATACTTTTTGGAAGCACATTATGGTCGTTATCCGTTTATCCCGTTCCGGCGCCACCAAGCGTCCTTTCTACAATATCGTCGCCACCGACTCGCGCAACCGTCGTGACGGCCGCTTCATCGAGCGCCTGGGTTTCTACAACCCGATCGCTGCCGGCAATGATGAAGGTTTCCGCATTGCGCAGGACCGCCTGGCGCACTGGCAGGGTGTTGGCGCGCAATTGTCGCCGACCGTGGCACGTCTCGTGAAAGAAGCCGGCAAGAAAGCCGCTGCTTAATTCAGCTTGTCGAGCATAGGCGCATCGGGGATGGATATCCCTGAGGATCTGGTGCTGGTCGGGTATGTGACTGGCGCCTATGGCATCAAGGGCTGGGTAAGGATCAAGCCCTATTCAGCCGACGCGGATGCGCTGCTGTACGCAAGAACATGGTGGCTGGACAAACCCGTCCTGCGCGACGTCGACATGATGCAGGCCAAGTCGCACGGCGAGGACGTCGTTGCTCAGTTGATGGGTGTGGCCGATCGCGATGCGGCGGAAGCGCTCAAGGGTGCAACCGTGCAGGTGAGGCGCAGCCATTTTCCACCGCTATCGGACAATGAGTTTTACTGGATTGACCTGATTGGCCTGGCAGTCGAGAACCTGCAAGGCGAAAGCCTGGGAACGGTTGCTGACCTGATGGACAACGGCGCGCATCCGATATTGCGGGTGGTTGCTCCGGCAGGGCTGGAAGGCGAGAAGCCAACAGAGCGGTTGATCCCGTTTGTCGATCAGTTCGTCAAGACGGTCGACCAGGCAGCGAAGAAGATTACGGTGGACTGGGAGCTGGACTATTAGCTCCGATTTTGGGGATTGGTGAAGATGCAATTCGATGTCGTCACACTCTTTCCCGACATGTTCGCCGCGATAACGCAGTCGGGCATCACCCGACGTGCGTTCGAGCAGAAGAAGTGTGCGCTGGCGCTGTGGAATCCGCGTGACTTCACGATCGACAATTACCGCACCATCGACGACCGGCCATATGGCGGCGGTCCGGGTATGGTAATGATGGCGAAGCCGCTGGAAGCGGCGATCGACGCGGCGAGGGCGCGCCAGTTGCAGCAGGGGTTGCCGCAGCCACGCGTGGTGTATCTTTCGCCGCAAGGTAGGCCGCTTACGCATGAACGAGTGATGCAGCTGACAGCCGAGCCTGGGTTGGTGCTCCTTTGCGGGCGTTATGAGGCGGTGGACCAACGTTTGCTGGATCGCTGCGTGGATGAGGAAATCAGTCTCGGTGACTTCGTGCTGTCGGGCGGTGAGTTGCCGGCCATGGCACTGATGGATGCGGTGATACGGCAATTGCCAGGTGTCCTGAATGACGATGTATCGGCAGTCGAGGACAGCTTCGTCAACGGCTTGCTGGACTGTCCGCATTACACGCGGCCGGAAGTGTACGAAGGCGTTGCGGTGCCGCCTGTGCTACTGGGCGGGCATCATGCGGAAATTGAAAAATGGCGACGCGAGCAGTCGCTGCTGGCGACCGCGACAAAGCGGCCGGATCTGATTCTGAAGGCGCGTGAAGCAGGATTGCTGACACGAGCCGATGAAAAGTTTTTAAGCAGTTTGTAGTTGTTGTATCGCGCGGGGTCATTCCCGTATTTGTAAAACTCCATCCTCTACCGGGCAATTAGCGAAGCACATCGCCTGCGCCGGCACGATGGTTCAAGGAGCTGAAAATGGACTTGATCCAGAAACTCGAGCAAGAAGAAATCGCCCGCCTGGGCAAAAACATCCCTGACTTCGCACCGGGTGACACCGTCGTCGTCAACGTCAACGTGGTTGAAGGCACCCGCAAGCGTGCACAGGCTTACGAAGGCGTCGTGATTGCACGCCGCAATCGCGGTCTGAACTCTAACTTCATCGTTCGCAAGATTTCGTCCGGTGAAGGCGTGGAACGTACCTTCCAGCTTTATTCGCCGCTGATCGCTTCGATTGAAGTCAAGCGCCGTGGCGATGTCCGCCGTGCGAAGCTGTACTACCTGCGTGAGCGTTCCGGCAAGTCGGCACGTATCAAGGAAAAGCTGCCGAACCGTCGTGCAGCAACGCAGGCAGCGGAGTAATCGACGCGTACTGCAGGAAAAAGGCACCCGCGGGTGCCTTTTTTCATTTCCGGCCGACCTGCCCGTATCCACGTTAGAATCGGTAATCGACTTTTTACCGACTATTACAGGAAAGTTACTTTGTCCAAACTGATTTTCGACCCAGAAGCCTTGCCCGTGGAATCAATCGCGGGAGAGGCTCCTGTCGCGCCGGAGCGGCTGACGGAAGCGTGGCTGCGAGAGCGTTTTGCCAGTCCGCCGCAGTGGAAACCCGAGCATTTTGAAGAACCGTTGATGCGGAAGTCTTTTCCCGGGCCGACCCCGGCGTCGGTGCTCATGCCGCTCGTGGCGCGCGAGCAGGGCCTGACATTGCTGCTGACACAGCGTACCGCCCATCTGAACGACCATGCCGGCCAGATCAGTCTGCCCGGGGGGCGGATGGATGAAGTGGATACCTCCAGCATTGAAACCGCACTGCGCGAAACGGAAGAGGAAGTGGGGCTGCACCGTCGTCACATCGAAGTGCTCGGCACACTTCCCGACTACTTTACCGGCACCGGTTTTCGCGTCACCCCGGTGGTGTCGCTGGTGCGACCGCCTTTCGAACTGCGCGCTGATCCGTTCGAGGTGGCGGAGATTTTTGAGGTTCCGCTGGCGTTCCTCATGAATGGCCTGAACCATCAGCGCCGCACGATTGACCTGCCGGGCGACAGCCGTCGCCGCAGCTTCTATGCCATGCCGTACGATCGTTTTTTCATCTGGGGCGCGACGGCCGGAATGCTGCGCAATCTGTTTCATTTCCTGCGTGCATAGCTGCATTGGGCCGGATTCCCCGGAGCTGTCCTGCTCCCGGCGCTTTGGTTTGATTACCGTGTTGCGCTGCGTTATCGTATCGGTTGTGTGATTATCAAGGCAGGCAGATGACCTTCTTCTCCATTCTTTTCGCGTTGTTACTCGAACAACTCAAGCCGCTGCGCGCGGACAACCCCATGTATGCCGCGGCCAAGCAGTTGGCTGCGCGCATCGAGGCGACCTTCAACGCTGGCGAAGAAAGGCATGGACGCATGGCCTGGATCGTGACCATGCTGGTGCTGATGGTGCCGACCCTGCTGGTGTACTGGCTGTGCCTGAAAATCAGTCCGCTGGCAGCCTTGCTGTGGAATGTCCTGATCGCCTACCTCACACTCGGGTTCCGCCATTACAGCCATTACTTCTCCTCGATCCAGATTGCGCTGAATAGCGGCGATGAAACCGCTGCGCGCGAACTGCTTGCTGAATGGACGAGGCAGAACACCGTCGGCATGAGTGTCAGTGACATCTCGCGCGTTGCCGTGGAAAAGGCCTTGATCGCCAGCCATCGCAACGTGTTCGGCGTGTTTTTCTGGTTTGTCATGCCGATCGGGCCCGCGGGCGCGATCATGTACCGTGTGGCGGAATACCTTGCCCGCGCCTGGAACGAGCCGGAGCACCTGAAGAACGAGCCTTTCGGCCGTTTCGCCATGAAGGCCTTTTACTGGATCGACTGGATTCCGGCGCGCCTGACGGCCATCGCCTTTGCCATCGTCGGCAACTTCGAGGACGCGATTTATGCATGGCGCAATTTTGCGTATCGCTGGCAGGACGAGAGCGTGGGCATCATCCTTTCCGCCGGGGGCGGAGCGATGGGCCTCCGCCTTGGGACCGAGCGTGAAAATGCCGCGGATATTCCTACCGTCGACGCTGCGACTGTCGACACGACCACCATCGAAACAGAAGGATTGCCTGGCGAAGAGGCAACGACCCGGGCGCTGCAAAGCACCGTCGGGCTCGTGTGGCGCGCGTTGCTGCTCTGGATGCTGCTCCTGCTCCTGCTGTCGATTGCCGTGTGGCTCGGCTGACGCCGGCTGACGATCCCGGCATGTTTTGCTCCCGCAGACGGGACATTATTCCAGTTTGTCTTGGTCTAATGGATCGTCCGGCGGTGATGCTTCCGCCTCGTGTCGGGCCGGTTCAAAACCTTGGTGCTCACTGTTTCTGCTACAGGCAATATCTCACAATGTGAAATATTGTGGCACAACAAGTCTTCTATAAGATATAATATGTAAGAATTCTGCAAGCTTGGCACCGCATGATGGCGCCAAGCCAGAAGCCGGTTGATTCACCGAATTGCAACCGGCTCCGGAATAATAGCAACCGCTATAAAGGCAAGCCGCGCACATGGCCAATTCGACTAAACACAAGATTGTTGCCCGCGAGTTTTTCATCCAAGGGGTGACCAGCGATGGCAGGCAGTTTCGACCCAGCGACTGGGCCGAGCGTTTGTGCGGCGTGTTGTCCTGCTTCCGCCCGGAAGGCACGGGCGGGCCGGGTGCCCATCTTCGCTATTCCCCCTATGTCCGCCCGACAGTACTGGGCGGCGTGAAATCGGTTGTCGTCAACGAGGCCTTGCGCGACATCGAGCCGCTCGCCTTTCACTTCGTTGTCAATTTCGCAAAGGACAACGATCTCCAGATCGTCGACGCTTGCCTTTTGCCTGACGAGAACGAAAAGCTCGCCTGATTTTCGACGACCTTTCTCTCACGTTTCCCAGCTGGAGTCTCTTCAAACTACCTGTCGCTGCCGCAGTGTCGCGGCATAAGCCTTCCAGAGGCTGGATGTCGCTGCGGCCGTCATGCCGAAGACCGCGTGCGCCGCTGCGGTGATCCAGTCCTTGCTCGCTTCAAACCACGGGAAAAGCGCGGTGAACCCGTACATGTTGATCCCGAAAAGCATTAGGCCGAACAGGCATCCCGCGACGATGGCGCGTGCCTGGTTCAGGTGCATCGTCAATGCTTCGAGCAATGCGGCATAGGCCAGCGAGAGGGTGAAGTGGACCAGCGTGGCCGCCAACATGATTCCCCAGTCCAGGGCGACAGGAGGCGGTAGCACTGCGGGGCCCAATACAATGGCGGCAGCCAGGCGCGTGTCCCTCAGGAGCATGTTGAACGGCGACAGGCCTGCAAGCCACCACAGAATGACCTGGGCAATGGTGGCGACGATGCCGGCTGCCGCGCCGGAGACCGCTACTGCCGGCCAGTGCATTTTTGCATGCCGCGCGGCGGGCAGTTCGTGACAAACGGACTCGACCAGACGTGCGCCGAGCCGATGCGCCAAGGCGTCCGCGCCCTGCTGCATGAGCGCGTGGTGGTTGCTTGCAAACAGCCTGCGCGCGGCGGGCGCTGCAAGGTTCATCCACAGCTTGGTGGTGTGGACATGCCATTCATAATGCACGGTAGTGATCCCGGCCTGATGGGAAAATGTCCAGCGACCGACGCCTTCCAGGTCGCCGCTTATGCTGGCCTCGAGGAATTCCGGCGAGACGATGCGCGTAGTCAGGGCATCAAAACGGAGCCTGTACGGCAGCCTTCCTTTCCACGTGTAGTGGCGCACGCTGCCAATGCCATCAGGGCGCCCTTCGACGCGCTGTTCGACCGCATCGGCGCCGGGCCACCATGCCGGCCACTGCAGGGAGTCCACGATGGCGTCGAACACCGGTTGCATCGGCACCGCGAAACGCCAAGTGGCAAGCAGTCGATATTCGGCCATGGGTGATGCGACTTTGACAATATCATTCTATCCTAATGCGGATGCGCACGACCGGATTTGAGCTATTCCCGGCGTGAGGCCGAAAAGGCGTCTGCAGATGATGCGGATATGCCAGTAGAGTGAGGCCGGGGCATCGCCGGCTTTCATTTCCGATGGGAAATGCTGTACTCTAGCAAAGGCTGTGTTTCTGAATAGAAATCCTTTCTTTCCCAAGGGTGCCTGGAGCCGCGATGTTTCGCAGTCGTCTGCCATTCAATTTCTCGATCGCCACCGTGCTGGCACTGGCGATTGGACTGATTTGCACGGCTGCCCTGTTCCTGGGCGTGCGCCGCCTCGAGCATGACAAGGTTGAACTCGACTTCAGGCAGCACGCGAACGCGCGCATCCTCGGGGTGCGGCAGCAACTGGATGAAACTGTCCAGGTGCTGAAAGTGATCAACCAGCTGTTTGCCAGTTTTGATCCAGTCAGCCGCGAACAATTCAGAACCTATACCCAGCCGCTCCTCGACCGCTATCCCTTCATCCAGGCATTCAATTTTCACCGTTTCGTTCCGGCCGGCGAGCGCAAGGCCTATGAGGAATCGATGCGTGCGCAGTTCCCCGGATTCGCCATGACCCAGCTCAGGGATGGCAAGCTCGTGCCCGCACAGGAGCGTGACCGTTACCTGGTCGTGGATTACATCGAGCCCTTTCGCGGCAACGAAGTGGCATTCGGCATGGACGTGTCGCCCAACGCGCAGGAAATGGCAGCGGTGCAGTACGCCATCGACACCGGCAAGGCCGCATCCACCGGACTGCTGCACCTGGCGCAGGGCGATGGGGCGATGCTGGGATTCGTGGTCGTGATGCCCGTGTATCGTCATGGCATTCCACTGGATGACGTCGAAGCGCGCCGCAAGGCGGCCATCGGCGATACTGCCGCCGTATTTGACGCCCGAGGCGTGATGGAAAAGTTGCTGGCGGCGAATGGCATGATGGACACGGCCGACATCGACATCAGCGTGTATGCCGGCAGCAGGCTTGACGAAGCTTCGCTGGCATACCGGCGCGGCGCCGCGCCGATCGCAAAAAACGAAGCATCATGGATCCCGGGCTGGATAGTCCGGGACAGGCCGGAGAGCATTCTGCGCCGCTTTGATGTCGCCGGACAAACCTGGCTCATCAGCACGTCGGCGGCGCCGACCCTGTTTGCCGATCGACACAACGGCTCGCTGTACGGATTGATCGCCGGCGCACTGATCAGCATCCTGTTCGCGGCCTATGTGCAGGCGCTCTCCCTGCGTTCGCGCCGTGTGCACCGGTTGGTCGAGCAGCGTACCGCGGAGCTGCGCCTGGCGAATGCGCTACTAACGGACGATATCGCCGCGCGCCTGCGTGCCGAGGAGGGATTGCGACTGCGCCAGCGCGCGATTGATGCCAGCGCCAACGCGATCATCATCGTCAGCGCGACACCCCCTGGCTATCCGATCGAATACGTCAATCCGGCATTCGAACGCATCACCGGCTATTCCGCGGCCGACGTCGTCGGGCGCAGCGCCGGCATGCTGTGGGCGCAAGAACCGGGGCAGCCGGAGGTCGAGGAGCTGCGCGCCGCGGCGCGCGAGAAGCGTGAAGTGCATACGGTCCTGCAGAGCCACAACAAGAACGGCGACACGATCTGGGCGGATGTCTATCTCGCGCCGGTCCGTGACGAGGCCGGGGAGGTCAGTCACTACGTCGTTGCCTTGTACGACATCACTGCCACCAGGCGCTATCAGGCCGAGCTTGAATTCCAGGCCAACTGCGACACGCTGACCGGGCTGGCCAACCGCAGCCTTCTGCACGACCGGCTGCGGCAGGTGATCGCCTATGCGGAGCGTTACGGCAATCCGGCCTGGGTGCTGTTCATCAATCTCGACCGCTTCAAGTTCGTCAACGACACGCTGGGCCATCACGCTGGCGACATCGTGCTGAAATGCGTGGCACAGCGCTTGCGTGATGCGGTGCGAGACACTGATACGATCGCCCGGCTGTCGGCCGACGAGTTCGTGCTGGTGCTGCCGGAGCGGGCCGACGAAAGCCTGTCGCCGGCGGTGGTCCAGCGCATCATGGATGCGATCACGCCGCCCATCGTGATCGAAGGATACGAATTCGTGATGGGTTGCAGCGTCGGCATTGCGGACTGCCCGGCCGACGGCACGGAACCCGACGTGCTGATCAAGCACGCCGGCATCGCCATGTATCGCGCCAAGGAAGTCGGGCGCAACAACTTCCAGTTCTACACGGCGTCGATGAACGAGCGGGCGATGGAGCGCCTGCGCATCGAGGGCGATCTGCGCAATGCGCTGGAGCGCGAGGAGTTCGTGCTGCATTACCAGCCGCAGGTCGACCTCGCCACGGGGCGCGTTGTCGGCGTGGAGGCACTGATCCGCTGGCAGCATCCGGTCATGGGCATGGTGCCGCCGGTGCGTTTCATCGAGCTGGCCGAAGAGATGGGAATGATCCTCCCGATCGGGACCTGGGTGATGCGCACGGCCTGCCGGCAGAGCGTGGAATGGGCACATGCCGGGCTCGGACAGGTGCGAGTGGCGGTGAACCTCTCGGCGCGCCAGTTCTATCAGCAGGACCTGGTCGCTACCATCGCAGCGATCCTGGATGAAACCGGCATCGCGCCGCAACTGCTGGAGCTGGAACTGACCGAGAGCATGATGATGAGCGACATCGAGCATGCCGTTGGCATCCTGCGCAAGCTCAAGGCGCTCGGCGTGCATCTGGCGATCGACGACTTCGGCACCGGCTATTCATCGCTCGCCTACCTGAAGCGCTTCCCGATCGACGTGCTGAAAATCGACCGCTCATTCGTGGGCGACATCACCGTCGACCCGGATGATGCGGCGATCGTCCTGTCCATCATCTCGCTGGCGCACAGCCTGCGGCTGCAGGTAGTGGCAGAGGGCGTCGAGACCGAAGCACAGCTTGCCTACCTGCGCCGGCACGGCTGCGACTGCATGCAGGGCTATTACTTCAGCCGTCCGCTGCCGGCCCAGGAATTCACGCAGCTGCTGCGCCACGACCGGCATCTCCAGCCGCCCGCCGGCAACATCAGCGGCCAGCGGCCGAGCGAGACGTTGTTGATCATCGATCATGAGGCCGACAGCGCACGGGCGCTGCACGGCATGTTGCGTCAGGATGGCTATCAGATCCTGAATGCCTTTACTTCCGAAGAAGCGATTGGGCTCATGGCGCGGCATGAAGTGCAGGTGGTCCTGTGCGAACGCGGGATGCCCGCTGTCGACGGCATGGCTTTGTTAGGCCAGGTCAAGTCGCTTTACCCGCAATCCATCTGCATCCTGCTGTCGCATGAGGCCGCGCACGATACGGTGATCGATGCTGTCAAACGCGGCGAGATTTATCGTTTCTTCACCCGGCCATGGAGCGAAAAGGCGTTGCGCGACAGCATCCGCGACGCTTTCCATCATTACTGGCTGCTGAGCGGTACCGACACCCGGCCGGCGCATGTTTCCGCATAAGCCTCATGTCGCCGGCAATTATCTTGATCGCACGCCGTCGATGCACTAGCTTGAATTGAAGGCAGGCCGCAAGGCTTGCCGGAATTGAAACCAGTGCACGCAACACGGAGCGCGACATGACCGACACCAGGACCGAGCACGACACGTTTGGCGCCATCGAGGTGCCAACCGGGCGATTATGGGGAGCCCAGACCCAGCGATCGCTGGAGCATTTCCGCATTTCATCCGAGCGCATGCCGCAATCCTTGATCGTTGCCCTGGCACAGGTGAAGCGCGCCTGTGCCGTGGTGAACCGCGAACTGGGCAAGCTCGACGAAAAGAAGGCGAACGCCATCATTGCGGCAGCCAATGAAGTCATCGAGGGGCGATGTCCCGATGAATTTCCGCTTTCCGTCTGGCAAACGGGCTCCGGCACGCAGACCAACATGAACATGAACGAGGTGCTGGCCAATCGCGCGTCGGAATTGCTGGGCGGCACGCGCGGCGAAGGAAGGCTGGTGCATCCCAACGATGACGTGAACCTTGGCCAGTCATCCAATGATGTTTTCCCGACAGCCATGCACGTGGCGGCGGTCCACGCGGTCACGCATGCGCTGCTGCCGGCGCTGCGCGGCCTGCGTGATACGCTCGACGCAAAGGCCGCCGAGTTCGAGGGCGTGGTCAAGATCGGGCGCACGCATTTGCAGGACGCAACGCCGCTCACGCTCGGGCAGGAATTTTCCGGCTATGTGGCGCAGCTCGATCATGCGGCCGTGGCCATCGGCGCCACGCTGCCGGCGCTATCCGAGCTGGCCATCGGCGGCACGGCGGTCGGCACCGGCCTGAACACCCATCCGCAATTCGGCGAGCGCGTCGCGCAGGAACTCGCACGTGCCACCGGCCTTGCATTTACGAGCGCGCCGAACAAGTTTGCCGCGCTGGCCGGGCAGGAAGCGATGCTCGCCGCGCATGGCGCGCTGAAGACGCTGGCGGCGGCCCTGATGAAGATCGCGAACGACGTGCGCTGGCTGGCCTCCGGGCCGCGCTCGGGACTGGGCGAGATCACGATTCCCGAGAACGAACCCGGCAGCTCCATCATGCCAGGAAAGGTCAACCCGACGCAGTGCGAGGCGCTGACAATGCTGTGCTGCCAGGTGTTCGGCAACGACGTAGCGCTCAATTTCGGCGGCGCTTCAGGCAACTTCGAACTGAATGTGTTCAAGCCGCTCATCGTGCACAACTTCCTGCAGAGCGTGCGCCTGCTGGCCGATGGCATGGACAGTTTCGACCGTCATTGCGTACGCGGCATCGAAGCGAACCACACGCGCATCGCGGAGCTGATGGAACGTTCGCTGATGCTGGTGACCGCGCTGGCCCCGCACATCGGCTATGACCGCGCGGCGCAGATCGCCAAGCGCGCACATCATGAAGGCAGCACATTGAAGGAAGCCGCGCTGGCGCTGGGCTATGTGACAGCGGAGGACTTCGAACGTTGGGTCAGGCCGGAAGCGATGACGCACCCGACGGCAGGCGCGAAGTAAATCAGTCCTTGATCGACAGCATGACCTGTTCGCGGAACCAGCGGTTGGCCGGATCGTTGTCGACGCTTGCATGCCAGTAGAGGAAGACGTCGAAAGCTGGTACTTCGAGTGGGAAGGGGATGATCTGGTTGCCGAACTGTTCGTTGGCAATGCGCGCATAGCGGCCGGGCATGGTGAGGATCATGTCGGTCTGGCTGACCACGCGGCAGGCGGCATAGTAATGCTGGCAGCGCAGGCGGATATGCCGCTCTAGCCCGAAGCGGCTGAGTTCGAAATCTTCGATACCGGGCCCCCGGCGGCGTGAACTCGCGAGAATGTGGTCTTGCTTCAGGTAGGTGTCGATGTTGATGCTGCCGTCGATGGCGGGATGGCCCTTGCGCGCCACGATCACTGTCGAATCCTGGTAGATCCGCGTATGCATGATGTCGCTCGACAGCGGCAGCAGCACGTCGATGGCGCCGTCCAGGGCGCCGGTGGCGAGTTCCGTTTCCAGTTCCCTGCGCTCCACCTGGCTGGCGGCGATGTCCACCAGCGGCGCGGCCTGCCGCACGCGGCGCATCAGCGGTGGCAGGATGGTCGCTTCGAGCACATCGCGCAGCGCAATATTGAAGCGCTTGCCGGTTGTCTCCGGGTCGAAGGCGTGCACGCCGTTCAGCGTCACTTCCAGCCCGCGTAGCGAGCGACGGATCGGCTCGATCATGTTGCGTGCGAGTGGGGTGGAAACCATCTTATGGCCTTGCCGCACGAACAGCGGGTCATCGAACATCTGGCGCAGGCGGCCCAGCGCGTGGCTGATCGCCGGCTGCGTGAGGTTCAGTTTCTGGCTGGCACGGGTAACGCTGCCCTCCGTGTAGATGGCTTCGAAGACGGTGAACAGATTCAGGTCGACCCGGGAAATATGCATCGTGCTTATGAACTTCGATAATAACTATTCATTTGATCGATTCTATACCCGGCGATATGCTTCCTCAACAGCTAAAGCATGGGAAGCGACGGATGGGACAAATCTACCTGGTGCGCCACGGACAGGCATCCTTCGGCAGCACGAACTACGACCAGTTGTCGGAGCTCGGTTTTGAGCAGGCGCGCCTGCTGGGCGAATGGTTTGCCAATTCGCACCAGAAGTTCACGCGCGTCGTCACGGGCAGCCTGAACCGCCACCGGCAGACGGCTGACGCGTGCATCGGGAGCTTGCCGAAATCGCAGCGCGTCGATACGGACTGGAACACCGATCCCGGCTTTGACGAGTACAACCATCACGAGGTGATGGTCCGCCATCATCCGGAGTTCGAGGATCCGGAGGCGGTCAAGCGCTTTCTCGCTTCCAGCCCGAACGCGCGCCGGGTGTTCCAGGAAATGTTCGAGGCGGGGATGCGGCGCTGGATGGATGGCGCGCACGACACGGATTACCGCGAGCCGTGGCCTGTTTTTAAGGGCCGCTGCGTGGCCGCGCTGCAGCGCCTGCTCGACGGCGCCGACAAGTCGCAGAACATCGTCGTGTTCACCTCGGGCGGCACCATCGCGACGATCTGCCAGCACCTGCTCGGATTGCAGGACCGGCAGATGGCGGAAATGAACTGGTCGCTGGTCAACTGCGGCGTCACCAAGCTGCTGTACCGGCCCGGCCGCGTCACCCTTAGTTATCTCAACAACTACGCTCATCTCGAATGGCTGGGCGAACCGCACACCATTACTTACCGCTGACGCACTTACACCTGAATTCTTTATCGCTGATCATGACCAACGCAAACCTGTTCGACCTCACCGGAAAAATCGCGCTCGTGACCGGCGCCAGTCGCGGCATCGGCGAATCGATCGCCAGGACATTCGCCGCGTATGGCGCACATGTGATCATCTCCAGCCGCAAGGCGGAGGCTTGCGAAGCCGTCGCGGCTGCCATCCGTGAAGCAGGCGGATCGGCCGAAGCCATCGCCTGCCATATCGGCGAGATGGCGCAGATCGAGGCCATGTTCGCTGCCGTTGCGAACAAGCACGGCCGCCTTGACATCCTCGTCAACAACGCCGCCACCAATCCGTATTTCGGCCCCATCGTCGATACCGACCTGTCCTCGTTCCAGAAGACGGTCGACGTGAATATCCGCGGCTATTTCTTCAGCTGCGCGCTGGGCGCGAAGATGATGGCGAAAAGTGGCGGCGGCAGCATCATCAACGTTGCCTCGGTCAACGGCGTGATCCCGGGCGGCATGCAGGGCATCTATTCGATCACGAAAGCCGCGGTCATTTCGATGACGCAGGCATTCGCCAAGGAATGCGCGGAAGCGAAGGTGCGCGTCAACGCGCTGCTGCCTGGCGCGACCGACACGAAGTTTGCGAGCGCGCTGGTGCACAACGAAGCGGTGCTCAACAGGCTGATGCCGCATGTACCGATGCGTCGCGTCGCTCAGCCGGACGAGATGGCCGGCGCGGTGCTGTACCTGGCATCCGATGCGGCGAGCTACACCACCGGCACCTGCATCAATGTCGACGGCGGTTACCTGATCGGGTAGGCCGGCGCAAGTCAAGGCAAGGCGGTGCCGCTCCGCTATCGAAGCGGCGCCGGACAGGATCTCATCACACGCATGCCATCAACAAGAAACAAGCAATGCATGCATAACTTCATGGAGTGACATATGGACTTCGAATACAGCCCCAAGGTCAAGGACCTGCAGAAACGCGTGACGGCATTCATGGATGAGTACATCTATCCGAACGAAGCCGGCTTCTTCAAGGAAATCGAAGCGAACCGCGCCAAGGGCAATGCCTGGGTGCCGACGAAGATCGTGGAAGAGCTGAAGGAAAAGGCGCGCGCGCAAGGCTTGTGGAACCTGTTCCTGCCCGAATCCCATCGTGGTGCCGGCCTCACCAACCTGGAATACGCGCCCCTGTGCGAAATCATGGGCCGCTCGCTGTGGTCGGCCGAAGTGTTCAACTGCTCGGCGCCTGATACCGGCAACATGGAAACGCTGGAACGCTATGCCAGCGAAGAACTGAAAGAGCAATGGCTGGAGCCTCTGCTGCAAGGGAAGATCCGTTCCTGCTTCGCGATGACGGAGCCGGCAGTTGCGTCTTCCGACGCCACCAACATCGAGAGTTCGATCGTGCGCGACGGCGATGAGTACGTCATCAACGGCCGCAAATGGTGGTCGTCCGGCGCCAACGATCCGCGCTGCAAGGTCTTCATCTTCATGGGCAAGACCGATCCCTCCGCCGAGAAGCACAAGCAGCAGTCGATGATCGTGGTGCCGCGCGACACGCCTGGCGTGAAGATCCTGCGCAACCTGCCTGTGTTCGGCTATGACGACGCGCCGCACGGCCATGGCGAGGTGCATTTCGAGAATGTGCGCGTGCCCGTTTCGAACATCCTGCTGGGCGAGGGCCGCGGTTTCGAGATTGCACAGGGCCGTCTCGGACCGGGCCGCATCCACCACTGCATGCGCCTGATCGGCCTGGCCGAGCGCGCGCTGGAAGACATGTGTCGCCGCAGCCTGAAGCGTGTCGCGTTCGGCAAGCCGATCGCGGAACAGACCGTCACGCTGGAGCGCATCGCCAACGCGCGCATCCTGATCGACCAGGCACGCTTCCTTGTGCTCAATGCCGCCTACATGATGGACACCGTGGGCAACAAGGTCGCTGCAAAGGAAATCGCCATGATCAAGGTGGCGGCGCCGAACATGGCCTGCCAGGTGATCGACTGGGCGATCCAGGCGCATGGCGGCGCCGGTGTCTCGGGTGACTTCAACCTTGCGTATTCGTATGCGCAGGCGCGCACCTTGCGCCTTGCCGATGGCCCGGACGAAGTGCATCGCAACCAGATCGGCAAGATGGAACTGCGGAAGTACAAGTGACGGGCACGTGCGGCGGCACATGACCGCCGCACGAAACGAACAATCGCCACCACCGGCCTGCTTCTCGATGCCGGATGTGGTGCGTGAAGGGGCGGCAACGAGGGTGTACACGCATGGAACCTGACATCAAGCGATTCCCCTGGATCAAGTCTTATCCGCCCGGCGTGCGCTGGGATGCGGAATTGCCGGTGATGCCAGTCCAGCAGTTGCTGGATGATGCCGCCGCGAAGTGGCCGCATCATCCTGCCCTCGATTTCATGGGCCGCCAGACGACGTATCGTGAGCTGGCCGTGCTGGTCGATCGCGCCGCCAAAGGCTTCCAGCAACTTGGCGTGCAGCCGGGCGTGCATGTCGGCCTCTATCTTCCGAACACGCCGCATTATGTGATCAGTTTTTTCGCGGTGCTGAAGGCCGGCGGCATCGTGGTGAACTACTCGCCGCTGGATGCTGAGAAGGTGCTGGCGCACAAGATCGAAGATAGCGAAACCGAGATCCTCGTTACGCTCGACCTGGAAGCGCTTTATCCGCAGATGGCAAGGCTGCTGGGCAGCACGCGCCTCAAAAAGCTCGTCGTCGGCACGATTCCCGAGTTGGCGGCCCATTCGAACGTGGTGCGTGCGCAGATGCAGAAGGCCGGACAACTGGCAGAAACAGCCGAAGATGCGCGCATCACGCGCTTTGCGGCCTTGCTCGACAATGATGGCCGCTATCGCACGTATCCGCTCTCCGATGTGACACAGGACGTCGCCGTGCTGCAGTACACCGGCGGCACTACCGGATTGCCCAAGGGGGCGATGCTGACCCATGCAAACCTGACGACTGCGTGCAGCCAGCTCCACGCAGTCGTGAGCGGCGAGCCGAAAGTCCTGGAAGAAGGTAGCGAACGCGTGCTCGCAGTACTGCCGCTCTTCCACATCTACGCACTGACCGTCAACATGCTGTTCGGCATTCGCATGGGCGCGGAAATCGTCCTGCATCCCCGGTTCGACCTGAGCGCGGTGGTCAAGGACCTGGCCGAAAAGAAGATCACCGTATTCTGTGGCGTGCCTACCATGTACACGGCGATCATCCATTACCCCGACATCGGCAACTACGAATTGAGCTCGCTGAAATTCTGCGGATCGGGTGGCGCGCCCCTGCCGATGGAAGTCAACCAGAGCTTCCAGCACCTGACCGGATGCTGCCTGGTAGAAGGCTGGGGCATGACGGAAACCTCGCCGACCGGCACCTTCACGCCGGTGTATGGCATCCAGAAGACCGGTTCCTGCGGCATGCCCACTGTGGGCGTCACGATCAAATTCGTCAGTATCGAGGATCCGTCGCACGAGGTGAACCGCGGCGAGCACGGCGAGATGTGCATCAAGGGCGCGAACGTGATGAAGGGCTACTGGAAGAACACGGATGCGACCGCGGAATCCATGACACCGGATGGCTTCTTCCGCACCGGCGACGTCGGCTACATGGACGAGGACGGCTTCGTGTACATCGTCGACCGCACAAAGGACATGATCCTGTGCGGCGGCTATAACGTTTATCCGCGCAACATCGAGGAAGCGATCTACGAGCATCCGTCGGTCGCGGAGGTGAGCGTGATCGGCATTCCCGATGCGTATCGCGGCCAGTCGCCCAAGGCATTCATCACGCTCAAGCCAAGTGCGGAAGCATTTACGCTGGACGAACTGAAGTCCTTCCTGCGGCGGCGCCTCGGCAGGCATGAAATGGTGCAGGCGATGGAGATCCGCGCGGCATTGCCGAAGACGCCGGTAGGAAAACTCTCGAAGAAGGAACTGTACGAGGAAGAACAGCGCAAGCGCGCCAGGACGGAATCGAAGGCCGGCTGATCTGCGGGCAATCATTTAGTCCACGGAAAACACGGAAAAAACAGAAAATTTCGTTGCGATGTTTTCCGTGCTTTCCGTGTTTTCCGTGGACATCCATCGGTCAGAATTGTTTCTCGAGCGCGCTATCCAGCCATCGCCACCTGGCCATGCAGCAGCTGCTCGAACTGCTCCGGCGGCAGCGGACCGGAAAACAGGAAACCTTGCGCATAGTCGCATTCGGCATCACGCAGCCAGTCACGCTGCGCTGGGGTTTCCACGCCTTCCGCAATCACTTGCAGGTCGAGTTTGTGCGCCATCACGATGATGGTTTCGGCTATCGTGCGGCTGGTCGCATTGCGCTCCATGTCGCGCACGAATGATTGATCCACCTTCAGATAGTCGACATCGAATTTCTTCAGATAGGCCATGGAGGAATAGCCAGTGCCGAAATCGTCGATCGCCACTTCGACGCCGGCATCGCGCAGGTTGAGCAGCTTGTCAGCGGTGCTGGACGAGGCGTTGAGCAGGAGACTCTCGGTGATTTCAACGGCGATGCTGTTGCGCGCAAGACCGATCCGCCGCACATGTTCGCACCAGTCGATCGTCTTGTCATTCGGCGCGAATTGCACGGGAGACTTGTTGACGCTGACCTGGAATGGCGTGCCGCGCAGCTCGCTCCAGCGCTTGCACCAGTCGGTGGCCTGCATGAACACCCAGTTTCCGATGTCGTTGATCAATCCGGTTTCCTCGGCGACGCCGATGAATTCGCCAGGGCACACCAGGCCGTGCTTCGGATGCTGCCAGCGCAGCAGCGCTTCGCCTTTGACGATGTGGCCGTGTTTCAGGTCGATGATGGGCTGGAAGTACAAGACCAGTTGCCGCTCCTTCAACGCATTGCGCAATTCACCGATCAGCCTCAGCCGTTTCCAGGCCCGCTCCTGCATCGAACGGGTGAAGAAGCTGAACTGGTTGCGTCCGGCATTCTTGGCGACGTACATGGCCTGGTCCGCGTTCCTCAGCAGCCGCGCGGGCTCGGTTGCATCGCCGGGATGGAGCGTGATGCCGATGCTGCCGGAAACATGGATGACCTCCTGACTCAGCAGGAAGGGCCGGGCGAGCGCCGCGAGGATTTTCTCCGCAATGCTTTCGACATGCGCGCGGTCGTCGAGATCGGTCAGGATCACCGTGAACTCGTCGCCGCCGAGGCGCGCAACCGTGTCCGCCGAGCGCACGCAGGCGCGGATACGGGCCGCGCTCTCGCGCAGCAATGCATCGCCGGCATCATGGCCGAGCAGGTCGTTGACTTCCTTGAACCGATCCAGGTCGATGAACATCAGCGCCAGCAGTTTTCCGCTGCGGCGCGAATTCACCACCTCGTAGTCGAGGCGGTCGCGGAACAGGCTGCGGTTGGGCAGGCCGGTGAGGGCATCGAAGTTGGCGCGCCGCAGCGTCTCCTGCTCGGAGGAGACATCGACCGTGGTGCCGACCATGCGCAGCGCCCAGCCTTCATCGTTGCGGCTGACGACTGCGCCCCGTGCCAGGATCCATTTCCAGCGGCCGTCCTTGCAACGCACACGATACTCGCAGGCCAGGAAGGGGACGCGCCCCTGCACGCAGGACATGGTTTCCGCGACGACGCGGTTCTGGTCGTCGGGATGGGTGATTGCCAGCCAGTCGCGCAAGTGCTGGCCGACGTCTTCCTCAGC
Organism: Noviherbaspirillum sp.; assembly: GCF_035254685.1. Lineage (GTDB taxonomy): Bacteria > Pseudomonadota > Gammaproteobacteria > Burkholderiales > Burkholderiaceae_D > Noviherbaspirillum. The sequence goes on from NZ_DATFAI010000025.1 coordinate 182,381, forward strand.
GTAACCGAGCATGGCGCGGCCCCGGCCGGAGAGGCTGAAGCGGTCGGTGGCGATATCCCAGTCCCACACGCCGTCGCCGGCGGCTTCGAGCGCCAGCTGGAACCGTTCCTCACTCGCACGCAGTGCCTGCTGCGCGCGCACCTGTTGCGTGACTTCATACCCGAATGTGAGGATTGCCGTGACCGTGCCGTCCTGCGCAAAGACCGGGTGGTACACGAAGTCGACAAACGCCTCTTCCATTGGCGCGTCCGCTGCCCGTTGCATGAGCACCCGGCACGCGTGGCCGAGGAAAGGTTCACCTGTCTGGTAGACCTTGTCGAGTACGGTGCTGAGATCATGCAGGGCAAAAGCCGGGGCGACTTCACGCGCCGGTTTGCCAATCACGGAACGATGGCACAGCAACTGGTAACAGGCGCTGTTCATCGTTTCGATTACATGGTCCGGCCCGCGCAGCAGGCACACGAAGCCCGGCGCGTGGTCGAACAGCTCCTGGATGGAAATCAGTTCCTCTGCCCGCGTTGCATGAGGCCGGTCGGCGTGCTGCGCGGCGGAACGGGTCTCTGCGGGAAAGGCATCAAAGACGGATTGTCCGATGAGTTCATTGCGCAGGCGCGAGGAAACGCGGAGAAACGCGCTATTGGCGTCGACGATCCGCAATTCTGCGGACAGCAGGAGACAGGCATTATCCGATGCGTGAAGCGCAGCAGATATGTGAGAGAGCTGCTGCATGGAACGATCCTTCCGAAAGGAACCGGCGGCGCGCCGGCTCCCTGGTATTTGGCTGGAAAGACCGCGGAATAGTTCCTTGGCTCAGGTGGAGGGCTGCATCACGGCAAGGAATGCCTTGCGGATCTGGCGACCGCATCGCGCGGATATCGAACCGGCACCTGCTTGCTGCGTGTCATGGCGCGACAGGATGCCGTAGTATTTCCGGTCCGGTGAAATCCACGGATAGAAACCGAATTTGCCCGGGCTCGAATAGGCATCCACCGTGCCGTTGCCGTTTTCCGATTCCACCCAGTGGTTGTACGAGTACGACCACGGCTCGTTGAGCAGGACGACCGGCGAGTAGATGGCCTTGTCGGGGCAGGTCGCGGGCTGCGCGCAGGTTGCGTCTTCACCGAGGTGCGCGCCGATCACCAGTTGCTGGCGCATGATGCGGCGCAGGAATTGCGCGTAGTCGGTGGCGCTGGCGAACAGTCCGCCGGCCATCAGCGGCTCGAGCGGCGCCATGCTGAATCCGCTGCTCAGGCCGAGCGTCGTCTGGTATTCCTGGTCGAGCTGTTTCGACGTAAAGGATGACAGGCCGAGGTCGACCGCCGCGAGCTTCTGGTCGTGGCCGCTGTCGTAGTAGAAACGGCCCTGGGTATTCGGGTCGGGCAGGGTAGTGTTGGCCTGGTTGCCGGCGGCATAACACGCGCCGATAGTGAGCTTGCCGATGCAGGCGTTGTCATTGAACCCAGTGTAGCCGGACAGGAATCGCAAGCCGTCATGCAGGGAGGGATCGCTGCGCACTGCGTCGATGCCTTTCTTTTCGAGAACATAAGCGCCGAAGACGAATTTCGATGCCGACGCGATATCAAAGCGGCTCGTCGCCGTGATCGAACCGCCGCCCTGCGTATTCGACACCAGGGGCGCATCACTGGCCGCGTCCCCGATTTCCCAGTAAAAGTCGCCCAGGGTCGAGGTATCGCACAGCGGGTCGCTGGATGCCGCGGCCTTGGCTGCGGTGATCGCGGCATCGAGTTTGCTCGCCGTTACCGGAGCGGCGCTGCCTGCACCCGCACCTGAAGCAGGCGCGGGTGGTGGCGATGTTGGTGTGCCCGACATGCTGCCGCTACTGCCGCCGCTGCTGCTGCCACCGCCGCCGCAGGCGCAGAGCAACGCGCTCGACGCAACCAGGGTGCACCAGCCAAGCCATGATAATTTCCGCATCTTGTATTCCGTAAAAATGATCGTTGACATGCAATCCGGGCGTTCCGCCCTGTCTTCCGGTGTACTCTATGCGCCAAATCTGTAATTTTTATGGAATGCGGATGGCCGCTCGGGCGCATTCGCACCTCGCCACATTCATTGCCCATTCATTGCACGATGAACCGACCGTACCAGGTACTTCTTGTCGAAGACGATCCGTTGATTGCAAGAACGCTTTCGATGAGCCTGCGGCATGAAGGATTCCATCTGACGGTCGCGGCCACCGCGCATGAAGCCGGGCAGGCACTTGCCGATGGCGCATTCGACATGGTGATGTTCGACGTCGGTTTGCCGGACGGGAATGGCATCGCGCTCTGTCGCGAGCTGCGCAAGCGTGACGAAGGCATACCGATCCTGATGCTGTCGGCGCGCACCGACGAGGCCACGGCAGTGGCGGGCATTGAAGGCGGGGCCGACGACTACATTCGCAAGCCTTACGGGCTGCAGGAACTCACGGCCAGGATGAATCGCCTCGTCGCACGACGCAGGAAGCGTGAGCCCATTGTTTTCGGAGCGATCGGCATCGACCTGCAAAAGCGTGCGGCCAGTGCGGGGGACGTGCCGCTGCAGCTTGGCAAGAAGGAATTCGAGATCCTCTTGCGGCTCGTGCGCGCGCAGGGCGACATCGTGACGCGCGAGCAGATGCTCGACATGTTCGAGGACGGCGCCGCCACGTACGACCGGACCATCGATTCGCATCTCAGCCACTTGCGCCGCAAGCTGCGCGATGCAGGAGCGGCGGTGCGCATCGTCGCTGTCTATGGGGTCGGCTACAGGATGGAGCAAACATGAACCGCTCGCTCTGGCTGCGATTCCTCGGGCTCAGCGTCGTCTTCGCCCTGCTGCTCGGCTTGCTCTACGCAAGGCTGATCCGCGAAGTCGCCGGCGATGCGCGCGAGGATGTGCAGCGCAGCGTGTACCTGTTCATCGCCCGCATCGTCGAAGAAGCGCCCTATGCGGATGCGATCCGCCACCTGGACCGGCTGCGCACCGAGTCGCCGTCGATGTCGCCGGAAGTGTGGGTGATCTCCGCCGCCGGGCAGGTCATGGCCAGCAACAGCGTTGCGCCGCCGCCGCAGGACTTGCTGCAGGAGGGGCTGCCGCAGCAGGTGCACGACATTGTCATGCGCGGCCACTTTTTCTCCGGCGCGTCGGCGGCGGCCGTCATACGGCTGAACGCGGCCGAACCGGCTTGGCTGGTTGTGCGCAACGCGGCCCAGGCAGGCCGCCACCTTGTCCTGACGCTCGGCACGTTCCTCGTCGCCACCGTGCTCGGCGCGATCTTCCTCGGCCTGTCGATGGTCCTGCTGTACCTGCGCGGGCATTCGCATGAGGCGAGGCGAGTCATTGCGCGTATCGAGTCCGGCGACCTCGCGGCGCGCTTCAAGGTGGACAGGCTGGACGCAGTCGGCCGCCTGATGCACGACTTCAATCGCATGGCCGATGAAATCGGGCGCCTCGTGGCGCGCTTGCAGGCCACCGAGCGGGCACGGCGCGAACTGCTGCAGGAACTGGGACATGATCTGCGCACGCCGCTGACCAGCCTGCGCACCGCGATCGAGGCGCTGGCGGCGCACGGCGAAGCCATGTCGAGCGAGGAGCGGCAGGAATTCTTCGGCGTGGTGAACAGCGAATTCGGCTACTTCAGGAAACTCGTCGATGACCTGTTCTTCATTGCCGAAATCGACGAGCCGCGTTACCGGAATGCCGCGCAGCGTCTCGACATCGTCGCCATCGTGAAGACCGAGATCCAGTCACTGGAGGCGAGCGCGCGTGCCGCGCACGAAGCAGGCGGCGGGATTCGGATCGAGGCAGAGCTCGACGCAGCAATGCCCGACACGTGCGCGGTGATCGGCGATGCCTATCTGGTCGGGAGGCTGTTCCGCAACCTGTTCGACAACGCAGCCAGGCACGCCAGCAGCGTAGTGCGCATCAGGACGAGCATCCGGCCGGGTTTTGTCGATGTGTCGGTTGCGGACGACGGTGCCGGCATGAGTGCGGCGGCCATCGCCGCGTTCGGACAGCGGCGTCGCCAACGCGTGCTGTCCGAGGGAGGCGACTTGTCCGCATCGCTGGGACTCGGTTCGGTGATCATCAAGACCATCGTGTCGCTGCACGGTGGCGATATTGCCCTGGAAAGCGGCCCCGCCGGAGGTGTGCTGCAGGGAACCCGTATTACCGTTTCTCTTCCGTTGGAAGAAGTGCGCGACGCCGCGCTGGTGTGATCAGCGCGACGGCGCTGGTTCGCGACGGCTCTTTTTCTGCGGGCGATGTTTCGCGACATCGCGCAGAAAGGGCGCAAGCTGCCGGCGCACCGCTTCCTGACCGTGTTCGATGACGAAGTCCTGGAAGGCCGCCGCGACGGTGGGAATGTGCTGGTCGCTCAGATGCATCACATACCAGTCGGCTTCCAGCGGATTCTCGGCCATGGGCAGCATCTGCACCAGCCCAGCCTCGAATTCCAGCGTGCAGGCATGGACGGAGAGGAAGGCGATGCCCAGGCCGGCCACCACCATGCGCTTGATTGCCTCGTTGCTCGACAGTTCGGAGCCGATGCGCAGCGGGTAGCCGGACTCCTTGAACAGGCGCTCGATGGCGGTCCGCGTGCCGGAGCCGCGTTCGCGTACGAGCAGGTTCGCTTCCATGATGTCGGCCAGCGTGACCTGTTTCTTCTTCATCAGCGGGTGTGTCGGGCTGGCGATGAATGCCATCGGGTGGCGCGCGAAACGTGCGGCATTGGTGCGCAGCTCGCGTGGCGGCGTGCCCATGATGGCGAGATCGATTTCATGCTTGCCGAGCATGTTCACGATCTCATTGCGGTTTCCCACCTGCAGCTTGATCCGGACATCCGGCCGTTCTGTCGTGAAGCGCACCAGCATCGGCGGCAAGAGGTACTCGGCCGTGGTGATCGCGCCGATGCGCAAAGTGCCGCTGATGACGCCCTTGAGCGCAGCCACCTCGTCCGTCGCTTCGCCCCACAGCCGCAGGATACGTTCCGCGTAGCCGAGCATGACCTCGCCCGCCGCTGTCAGCTGGATGCCGCGTCCCACCTTGCGCGTGAGCGGTGTCCCCGCGGCTTCTTCCAGCATGCGCAATTGCAGCGACACCGCGGGCTGCGTCACGTGCAGCGCCTCGGCGGCGCGCGACACGCTTTCATGGCGCGCTACCAGGAGCAGGGCCTGCAATTGCTTGAAGCTGGCGAGATGCATAAGCGTTACCTTATTAAATGAATATAAAAATTAATTTTTCTTTTCAATAGCGTGCGCTTATAGTAACAGCGAACCCATCAGCATCGTATATTGGCAGGCTATCAACATGGAAACCGAAGCACTCATCCTCGGACTGGACGGCGTCATCCTCGATACGGAAGCAGCGCACCTGGAAGCAAGCAACGGCGCATTTGCCAGCTGCGGTCTCGGTTTGCAATGGTCGCTGCCGCAATTGCGCCAGGCGACGCGGATCTGGGGCGCGACGAATGCGCTGGCCGCCGTGATCGACAAACTCGCATTGCCTGTCAACGGCAAAGATGCGTCGCGATTGATGCAGGAAAAGCACAGGCTGTTCCGCGATGCAGTGCTCGCCCGCCGACCGGAGCTGAACGCCGCCTGCGTGTCCCTGATGCAGGATGCGCTCGAGCGTGGATGCAAGCTCGCCGTGGTGACCGACATGGCGCCGGGGACCACCGCCACGCTGCTCGACCAGGTCTTCGGCAGTGATGTGACCAACAGGTTTGCCGCCGTGGTGGGCGGTGCGGATTTTACGGCCGTGACGGATAACGGTCCGCACCATCTCGCGCTGCGCACCATGGGCGTCGAGGCGCGGGCCTGCGTGGCGATCGACAGTGGCGCGCCCGGCCTGCGGGCTGCTCAAGGCACTGGCATCGGCACTGTCGCCGTCGGACCGTATGACAAGGATATCGCGCGTATTTCCGGCGCCGATGTGTGGTGTCCGCAGTGGAAGGAAATGCGGCACTGGATGGAGCACAGAAGCGCGCTGCGGGACAACGCGCGGCCTTCCGTGACCCTTGATTCCTTGCATGCCTTGCGTGCACTCCGCACGGGGGCGCGTGCCCCGGTGTCTCTGCTGCGGCAGGCGACACCAGCCCGAATGGCCGCCTGAACGTCCTTGCAGTTTGCTGCACGGCCCCGGCGCGGGCGTCCGATGCAGCGCTGCCAACCTTCGCCGCAGCGCGAGGGTGAGTTCCTGTTATTGGCAACCGAACCGCTTGTCGCGGTCTTCTCGCATGCCTGCGCGACATGCGGACCCTGTTCGAATTTTCAATCAGCCTGGAGGCATGAAATGGAAACCATCGTCATCGTGGGAGGAGGAGCCGGCGGGCTTGAACTCGCGACTCGCCTGGGCGACAGCCTTGGTGCAAATGGCCGTGCGCACGTTGTCCTCGTGGACCGCACGCCGGTGCACTTCTGGAAGCCGTTGCTGCACACCGTCGCTTCCGGCAAGCTCGATCCGCAGGTGCACCAGCTTGAATATTCGGCGCAGGCGGCCAATCACCACTTCCAGTTCATTTGCGGCGAAGTGCAGGGCGTTGACCGCGGTACGCGCACGGTCGAGATTGGTCCCTACCGCATTGATGGCGGCGATGGCACCGATGATGACGGGGAAGTGCTGCCCCGCCGCAGCGTGCGTTACGACAAGCTCGTCCTGGCGTGCGGCGCCATCACCAACTTCTTCAACATCCCCGGTGCGGCGGAACATTCGCTGACGCTCGACAGCGTGCATGACGCGGAATTCTTCCGCAAGCGTTTCCTCGCGAGCTGCATGAAGGCGAGCCTGCGCAGGGCAGAGAACCACGCTGCAGCGGTAGATATCGTGATCGTCGGCGGCGGCGCCACCGGTGTCGAACTGGCAGCGGAACTCTGCCATACTGTGCGGGCGCTGGCGCAGTACAAGATCCACTCGCTCGACCCGGCGCGCGATGTTCGTATCCGCATCATTGAACGCGGCGAGCGCCTCTTGCCGCAGTTGAATCCGCGGCTGTCCAGGCGCGCCGCACGTTACTTGCGCGCGCTTGGCATCGAGGTTTGCACGTCCACGACGGTGGCGCGCGTGGATGCCGATGCCGTGCATGATGCGACAGGAAGGCGGTACGCGTCGGACATGACGGTCTGGGCGGCGGGCGTGGAAGCGCCGGAGCTGTGCCTGTCGCTGCGCCTGCCGGTGAACCGGCTGAAGCAGATTGCGGTCAGCCCCAGCCTGCAGACGGTGGGCGATCAGGATGTCTTCGCGCTCGGCGATTGCTCCAGCTATGTCTGTCCGGTGAACGGCACGGCGCTTCCGCCGCGCGCGCAGGTCGCGCATCAGCAGGCGGTGTTCCTTGCTGAAGTGCTGTCGAAGCGGCAGGAGGGGCCATTGCCGGCGTTCCAGTATCGCGACTACGGCTCGCTCGTTTCACTCGGGCCGCTGGCGGCGGTCGGCGTTCTGGTCGGCGGCCTGTCCGGACGCGAAATGCTCGTCGGAGGCTGGACAGCGCGCCTGTTGTACGGCCTGATGTACCAGCGGCATGTGATGTCGCTGCACGGCTTCATCCGCATGGCGGCGCAAACGCTGTCGCACTGGATTCGCGCGAAGGTGACGCCGCCGGTCCGGTTGCACTAATCTAATGTCTTGCGGCGCGGTCGTCAACATCGGCCGCGCCGAAGTGTTGCATGATGTTCGATGCGAGGGCCTGCCTGTCCTCGTCGCGGGCGTCGACGGTCAGCGTGATGTTGCCGTACTTGGACGCATTGGCGTAGTCATGCGAGTAGGTCTGGTCGAAAGTATCGTTCGGCGAGGTGGACGAGGCGGAAAATGCGTCGTTGCTGCCTTCGCGCCCCGAGGGGACATTCCCCACCGAGAAATTCCCTTGCATCGCGCCCCCTTCGTCATTCTGTGAAACGAGGTGGACTTCATCTTCACCGAATCCCGCGTCGAGCAGTTGCCGCCGCGCGTTTTCGGCGTTCGAGAATGTGTCGAAGACTCTGATGAGTGTATGTGGCATGTCGATCTCCTTCGGCTGCGTGCGCCAGTCTTTGTGACTGGCGCCGCGGCGATTAGTGCCGCAGCGCCGATGCCCGGCACCTTGTCCGGTGCTGTCGCATGGCAAGGATGTTTGCGGCATATCAAACCTGCGAGGCTCGATCAGCCTACACTGGCCCGAAGTCCCCCACCTCGATTGACACATTCGGACAAAAGATGACGACAAGACCGGAGACACTTTTCGAAGCGGCGAGTTATGACCTGAACAAATTCAGGGAGCGCCGCATGGCTGAACGGCGCGCGACCCAGCGCAATACGCCGGATCGTCGCATGCAGCGCAGCGCAGCTCCGCCGGCCGATCAGGCAAGCGGTGCTACGGTCGATCCCCCACCAGGAAAAGACGGCTCCGCCTGAACGGCGCGATTCTGCTTGCGCGGTCATCGATCAGGCATCCGGCCTGACCGGTGTCGCCGCATCCGTTCCGACCACGGTGGCCCATGGCCGGACCCACCATCGCGTCACCAATCCATGCTGCACGTAAGGATCCGCCGCAGCGAAACCCTTTGCCACTTCCGGTGAATCGCCCGAAAAGAGCAGCATGGCGCTGTCCACCGGATCTGTCAGCGCACCCGCGAGCACGAGTTCGCCGCGCTCCTGCGCTTGCCATGCCAGTTTCAGGTGTTCCGCCCGAAATTCACCCCTGCGCGCCAGATAATCATTGCTGACTTCATAGAACAATAAGTAGTGCATGCCTGATCCATAAAAAAGAATGAGACGGGACTGAGTAGCGAGACGATTCTGCCGGCGCGGGCAAAGACCCGGGCCGCGCCGCGAGAGATATTGTAAAGAGATTGTGGCGTGCACGGCGCGGTCGCGTTGCGGCCGGATGATGACGATGGATGGGGATGATGGAAGACGGGGAGGTGTCGCAGTACAGGGTCCATTCGGGAGAGAACGAAACCCTGCACTATCGAAGCGACACGCGATGAGGATTATCCTGCAGGTTCATGCCGCCCTGCGTCAGCGTGGTGTGCCGCGCCGTAGCAGGTTGACGATGGCCAGCAGGACGACGGCGCCCAGGAAGGACACCAGCAGTGACGAAATGCTGAAGTCGCTCTGGTTGATAGTGCCTGTGCCGAACAGCGGCGCGAGCAGCCATCCGCCCAGCAATGCACCGACAATGCCCACGACAATGTTCAGCAGGAGACCTTGCTGCGCATCCGTACGCATCACGAGGCTGGCGAGCCAGCCGAGAATACCGCCGACGACAATCCAGATGATGAAGTTCATATTTACCTCCTAAACAAGTTGATAGACTGCTACTTCATAGACACGGCCGCATATCGAATGGTTCATGTCGAATGGCCCGCCTGCGATCCTGGTCTTGTGGCATGCAGCACGCGGCTCCGACGCAGGAGAGAACGGCCCGGGATTCGCATGCCGGTGCGCATGAATGCGCGCGCGGCCACGATGCGAGGATCTGCACGCTCACCCCTCCTGCCATCCGCCTGCTTCATTCCGCGCGTCGCTCCATTCTTCCTCGACGGGGAGCGGCGAGAAGCCTTCCTCGTCCTCGACCAGGACAGTCGCGCGTTCCTTGGATCTCATCAATTCCGTGGCATACGCATAGGCATCCTCCTTCTCGTCAAACGATGCGAGTGGCTCTTCGAAACCCTTTTCCGATACATCCCACGTTCCGTTGATGCCGGGCGAAACGCAAATCACGACCGTGCGGTCCACTGTGTTGCTGTCGTTGGATTCCATGGTCGGGTCTTTCGCCCCGCCATCGCGCCTGGCGACGGGCGTCGGGGCGGCGCAGGCATCATTGCGTGGTAGTCGGGTGTGGGGATTGGGCATCAAGCGCGCCGCGCGTGATGTTCAATGCAGGGTGCGTTCAAAGCCCTGGATCTGCTGCTCGGCTTCGTCCTTGCCGATGCCATAGGCTTCCTGGATCTTGCCGACCAGCTGGTCGCGCTGCCCGTTGATCATGTCCAGCTCGTCGTCGGTGAGCTTGCCCCACCGCTCCTTCAGTTTGCCTTTGAACTGCGTCCAGTTCCCGGCGACGGTATCCCAATTCATGACAGTCTCCTTTTCACAAAAAAGAATGCTTCCTTGGTGCTGCATGTGAGCGGTGCAAATCCTGTGCCTGTATCAGGGCGGGCTGCACAGTGGAGGTCATGTGGGATTTGGCAATGCTTGCTTGTAAATGTTCCAAGCGGCTTTGAAAACAATACAGCGCGAAGCGTGGAGTCGTCGTTGCGCAAAACCGGCGAACCGAGACGTTGATGCGACGCAAACATGGCGGCCCTGTTGCTTTGCATGATGGAAGCATGACTAAAAGACAACGTTTCCAATACGATGCAAAGTTGCCGTGCGGGTGCCGGATGCGAACCGGCTTGCGGAAAGATTGCACTGCGCGCGGCATTGCCGGTCACAGTCAATGCGCGCCGGCCTACCGGCTGTCGCACCGGAGCTTGATTTCTTTTTGGAAAGAAAGCCAGAAATTGAGTGGAAAAACCGCTTCATTAGCGTTTTCGTAACACATTGTGAACAATTTCTGGTGTGGCCGGAAACTTAATGAGGGACAAGGTGTCATTTGTTACACCTAAGTACGATGTGTTTTATCTAACAGGAGCCAATCATGACCGAACACGCGCTATCCGGACAGGAAACCTATGATCCGAACCGATTGCTGGACACGCTGCTCGAAAAAATGAATCTGAAAAATGATGCAGCCCTCTCGCGCATGCTCGAAGTTGCACCGCCGGTCATCAGCAAGATCCGCCACAGGAGACTGCCGATCGGCGCGTCGCTGCTGATCCGCATGCACGAAACGACTGGAATGAGCATCCGCGAATTGCGCGACCTGATGGGCGATCGCCGCACCAAGTACCGCTTGAGCGATGCCCAGGGCAAGCCGAAACCGACCGATGTGGCCCAGCAGCCCGGCGGCACGGGAGGGCAGCCTACACACTTTCACTGATGACAACACCGAGCCGTAACCGGCGCCCTGATCAAGATCAGGTGCGCCGGCCCGGCACGGGCGCAGTTCCAGCAAGGCGCGGAGCAGGTTTCCAGATTCGGACGTGAATCCGGGATTGCGACGTATCGCCGTTCTTATCATCAAGGCAGGAATCACATGCTGCGACTATTCTGTCGCCGGCGTCGGTTCCCTGTTCTCTTCTCCTCCCCTCCCTCTCCCTTTGTCTGACATCCGAGGTGCCGGGCCGCCATGCGCGCCGGATCGTGTCGGCAGCACCGGAAATTGTTGATTTCTGCTGACGTTTCAGCTCGATTTTTCATGATGCGGGTCAATGCGTACGTTGTTCGATGCTAATATTCTCGCTATTGACTACAATCAACTTTTTCCTGCGTGATAACACTGATCGCCCCTCTTCGCAGGCGTACCGTCGAGGCGCCTCCCGCACGCCATCAACTTCGCATTCCCCAGTCCAAAGGTGCAACATGCTCAGAAACCTCACGATCAAGTCACGCCTGATCTTTGTCGTCGCCTTTCTGTCCCTGAATTGCATCATCGGCGCGGTGCTTGGACTGGGCAGCCTTTATATGGCCAACGAAGGCATGAAGTCCAACTACCTGTATCGCCTGCGCCCGACCGAAGAGCTGGACGGCATCGTCCGCCTGATCGACCGCAACCAGATCGCGATCGCCCAGGCATTAACCACCGAACCGGCCGCCATCGCCGGCGAGATGGATGCGGTCGACAAGCGTGCCGCGGAAATCAATGCGCGCTGGGACAGTTTCATGGCGACCTATGCGGCCAGAATGTCGAGCGAAGAAAAGGCGCTGGCCGACAAATTCATTGCCAGCCGCGCCAGGTTCTTCGACGAAGGACTGAAGCCTGCGATCGCGGCGCTGCGCGCCAATGACGTGGCGCAGGCTGGCAAGCTCATGCGGGGGCCGATGAATGAATTGTTCGTGCCCGTGTCCGAAGGCGCCAACCAGCTGATGAAGTTCCAGGAAGACACCGCGAAACAGGAATACGAGAAGAACCAGAACATCTACTTTTGGGTTCGCCTCTCCTGTATCGGCGGAATGGGAATTGCGATCCTGCTCGGCGCCGCGATCTGCATCTGGCTGATCCGCGCGATCGCCAAGCCGCTGGCCGATGCAGTCAAGGTGGCGCGCAGCGTCGCTGCCGGCGACCTGACCACGCGCATCGAAGCGACGAGGGCCGACGAGACCGGCCAGCTGCTCGACGCGCTGAAGGACATGAACGAGAGTCTGGTCAAGATCGTGAGCGAAGTGCGCAGCGGCACCGAAACCATCGCCACGGCATCGAGCCAGATCGCGTCCGGCAATCTCGATCTCTCTGCGCGCACCGAGACGCAGGCGAGTTCGCTGGAAGAAACCGCGTCCTCCATGGAGCAGCTGACCGGCACCGTGAAGCAGAACGCCGACAGCGCGTTCCAGGCCAACCAGCTGGCGATGTCCGCTTCGGAAGTCGCCGTCAAGGGCGGCACCGTCGTATCGCAGGTGGTGGATACCATGGGCTCGATCAATGAATCGGCGAAGAAGATCGCCGACATCATCGGCGTGATCGATGGCATCGCCTTCCAGACCAACATCCTCGCGCTGAACGCCGCAGTGGAGGCGGCGCGCGCGGGCGAGCAGGGCAAGGGTTTTGCCGTGGTCGCAACCGAAGTGCGGCAGCTGGCGCAACGCTCGGCGGCCGCAGCTAAGGAAATCAAGGCACTGATCGACGACTCGGTCGAGAAGGTCGGGGTCGGCGCGAGACTGGTGGATCAGGCCGGCGCCACCATGAAGGAGATCGTCGACAGCGTCAAGCGCGTGACCGACATCATCAGCGAAATCTCGATCGCGAGCAAAGAGCAGACCGATGGCATCCAGCAGGTCAACCAGGCGATCACGCAGATGGACGAAGTGACGCAGCAGAACGCGGCGCTGGTCGAAGAAGCGGCGGCTGCCGCGGAATCGCTGCACGAGCAGGCCGATGGGTTGGCCCATGTCGTGAGCGTGTTCAAGCTTGCTGGCGAGCAGGTCGCGCTCGGCGGCATGAGTGCTGCGAAAAGCATTCCGGCGCGGGCCGCCACCGCGATACCGATCGCACGCAAGCCTGTTGCCACTGCAAGCCGCGTTACCACTGCGCGACCGGGAAACGACAGCGACTGGGAAGAGTTCTAACGATCTTGGCGCGATAAGCGGATATGACTGCATGACTGCGGCTGCAACGGTAAAACCTTGCAGCCGTATTTTTTTGGTCCACTAGTAAATCATCCAGATAAATTCCTAGGGTGCGCCGCGCGCACCATGACAGCGTTTGCCGGCACGCCGGTGCTGCATCATCGGCAGTCGAGGCATTGGCGGGTTTCGCTTCACTCAACCCACCCTACCATCCTTTATCCCTCATCATTATCTGGATGATCTACTAGTGATACCCCTCGCCCGGCTGCACCTTTCCGCGGAACACCCAGAACACGAAAACGGTGTAGCCGAGGATCATCGGCAGCAGGATGACGGCGCCGATCAGGAGGAATACCTGCGAGGAGGGATGCGCCGCCGCTTGCCATAGCGTGATGGTAGGCGGCACGAGGTAGGGCGCATTCGAAATCAGCAGGCCGATGTAAGCCAGCAGGAACAGCCCTGCCGCCGAGGCGAATGGCACCAGGGTGCGATTGTTCTGGATGCCGCGCCAGCAGAACCACGCCAGGAGCAGCGTCGCCAGCGGTAGCGGTGCCAGCCAGTAGAAATTGGGCAGGCTGAACCAGCGATCGGCGATGCGCCCGATCTGCAGGGGCGTCCATACGCTGACCAGCGCAATGAAACCAAGCATGCCGAGCAGCAGCGGCGTGCCCATGCGGCGCGCGAGATGTTCGACGTCGCCGCCAGCCTTCATCATCAGCCAGGTTGCGCCAAGGAGCGCATAGCCGGCCACCAGAGCAAGGCCGCACATGACGCTGAAGGGGGTGAGCCAGTCGAAAGCACCGCCCGCGAACTGGCCGTTCTCGACGCGGATCTCCTGCAGCAATGCACCCAGCACCACGCCTTGCGCAAAAGCCGCCAGCGTGGAACCGGCTGCGAAGGCGACATCCCAGTGGTGATGATGTGGCTTCGCGACCCAGCGGAACTCGAAGGCGACGCCGCGAAAAATCAGGGCTAGCAGCATGATGATGATCGGCAGGTACACCGCCGGCATGATCACCGCGTACGCCTTCGGAAATGCGACCCACAGTCCGCCTCCGCCCAGCACCAGCCAGGTCTCGTTGCCGTCCCAGAAGGGCGCGACGGTGTTCATCGCCTGGTCACGCTGTGCTTCGGTCTTAAAGAACGGAAACAGGATGCCGAGGCCGAGGTCGAAGCCGTCGAGCACGACATACATTGCAACGGCAACGCCGATGAGCAATGCCCAGATGACGGGCAACGTATATTCGAGTGTGCTCATGTCGCGTCTCCTGCGCCTTGCTGTGCAGCGGACAGCGGACGGTTGGGCAGTGCTTCCGGCCCGGGCGATACGGGTTGCGGACCCTTCCTGAGCATGCGGTGGATATAGACGATGCCGATCGAGAACACCACGGTATAGACGAGCACGAACAGGACCAGCGACAGCGCCACCGTCGATGCCGCCACCGGCGAGGTGGCGTCGGCGGTGCGCAGGATGCCATAGGCCAGCCATGGCTGCCGGCCCACCTCGGTCACGATCCAGCCGGCGATGATGGCGATGAATCCCAGCGGCCAGCTGCGTCCCACCGGCTTGAGGAACCATGGCGTCGTGAACAGGCTCTTGCGCAGCCACAGCACTCCGCCGATCACGCCGATGACCAGCATCAGCACACCGAGCCCGACCATCAGGCGGAAGGCAAAGAAGACGGGAATGATCGGCGGGCGCTGGTCGCGAGCGAAGTCGCGCAGGCCTGGGAAGAGCCCTTGCGGATCATGCGTGAGCACCAGGCTGCCTGCATTCGGGATGGCCACTTCCGCCCGGTTGCGTTCGGCCTGCGCATCCGGCCAGGCGAACAGCACCAGGCTGCCCGGCTCGCTGCCGTCCCAGTGCGCCTCGATGGCGGCGATCTTGGCCGGCTGGTGCTTCAGGGTGTTCAGCCCGTGGAAGTCTCCGACGAGTATCTGCAGCGGCGCCAGCGCGATGACCATGCCCAATCCCATGCGCACCATGATCCTTGCTTCGCGTTCGAAGCGCCCCGCGAGGATGTACCGCGCGCCGGTCGCGAGCACGACCAGCGACGTAGTGAGGTAGGTGGCGATCATCATGTGGGCGAAGCGATAGGGAAAGCTCGGATTGAAGATGATCTGCGACCAGGCCAGCGGATAGGCGATCCCGTCACGCATGCCGAAGCCGGCAGGCGTCTGCATCCAGCTGTTGGCGGAAAGAATCCAGAAGCCGGACAGCGCAGTGCCGACGGCGACGATGATCGACGCCACCGTATGCAGCCAGGGCGGGACGCGGTTCCAGCCGAACAGCATTACGCCGAGGAAGCTCGCCTCCAGGAAGAAGGCCGTCAGCACTTCGTAGCCGATCAGCGGGCCGACCACATTGCCGACCACTTCCGAAAAGCGGCTCCAGTTGGTGCCGAACTGGTAGGTCAGCACGATGCCCGACACCACACCCATGGCGAACGATATCGCGAAGATTTTCGTCCAGAAGCGGGCCAGCAGGTGGAAATGCGCCTCGCCGCTGCGCAGCCAGATCACCTCGAGCGTGGCAATGAAGGCGGAAAGGCCGATCGAGAACGCTGGAAAGATGATGTGGAAGCTGATGGTGAATGCGAACTGGAGTCGCGCGAGCAGAAGGCCATCAATACCAGCGAAGCTGTCCATCGGGCTATCCGTACCTTTCAGTGAATGCGATAACTTTCGTGCCGCCGGCGCTACCGGCCATTCGCTTCGGAATCAATGCGACATCAGCACGGGCACTGTCATGGTTTCCAGTACCGTGCGCGTCGCGCCGCCCAACAATATTTCGCGGAACCTCGCGTGGCCGTATCCGCCCATGATGATGAGATCGACGCCCTTGTCCGCGGCCAGCGACAGCAAGGCGTCGCCGATTTCCTGGTCGGTCTGTTGTTGCGATATGTCGATCTTGATGCCATGGCGCGCGAGGTACTCCGCCAGGTCGGCGCCGGGGTGCGCTCCGTGCGCCTGCGGCTGCAATTGCGGATTGAACACTGCCACATTGATCACTTGCGCGCGCCTGAGCAGGGGAATGGCGCCTGCGACGGCGCGTGTTGCGGCCATGCTGGCGTCCCATGCAACAAGCACGCGGTTGCCGATGTTGTCGAATTGCCCCGCATAAGGCACCAGCAACACCGGGCGGCCCGAATTGAGCACGACGTATTGCGGGAAATCCGGCATCACCACGGGCGAGAGTTCATTGGGATCGTTCTGTCCGATGACGACCAGATCGGCATAGCGCGCCTGCAGGCACACACCCGCGCCGGCTTCATCGTCCACCAGTCGCTTTTCGAACGAGGGCAGGCCGAGCCGCCGCACGCAGTTCTCGAAATCATCGAGACCGCGTTCCGCGCGCTTGCGCAGAAAGTCGAGATGCGGGCGCAGGTTCGGATTGGTGTCGGCCAGCATCATGGTCTGCACCAGGTAGCGGGAAGCGCCGGTCATGGCGGTGCCGATCAGATGGGCACTCTGGGTCATGGCGATCGCTGCGGCGATCTTGATCCGTTCGCTGGCACGGTTGGATTCGTCCACGTGCACCAGGATGGTTTTGTAGGACATGCAGGCTTCCTTGTCGACTTCGGCGCTGGCAACATTCCGTTAGACCGGGCCAGGCGCGAAAAACAAGCACGCGAGCGCGGAAGGTTGACGCGCATCAAAGCTTCACCGGCACGATCGCACGACAGTGTCCGCGGCAGGGATGCTCCCTTGATTTCACTCAAGCCTCACTTAGAATGGAAATGCCGCTGAGCGAAATTGGGAGAAGTGCATGGTTTTCCTTCAGGACCATCTTTCACGAGCGACAAAAATGCAGATCGAATCCGGCTGGAAGACGGCGGGCCTGCTGACGGACAGGCTGATCGATAGCCTGAAGCAGGTGGCCGAACTGCACTTCAGCCTTGCAATGGCGACGGTCCAGCAGGCGAACTTTGCGACCCGGCAATGGATGGCGGCCGGCCAGCCGCAGCACTTTGTGCCGCTGGCTGCATCGCAGCTCGAATCGGAGGTGCAGCGCCTGCTGGATTACGGGTACTACCTCACAGGCATTGCATCCGTCACGCTGGTCGATATGACGAAGATCGCCGGCAGCGTCGCCGCCGACACCAGCAACAGGATGCGGGAACTGGCCGAGGACGCGGACCATGCCGTGCCGTCGGGATGCAAGGCGGCAGATTACATCATCAGGCAGTTGATCAGCCTTGTTGGTGCCGCCTGCGATGAGCTGATGAAATTCGCGCAGTACGCAGCGCGGACCTAGCGCAGCGAACCATGACACAGACAGGGAGCATTGTGGCGATCGCGCATTTCCGGTTTTACGCAGAATTGAACGACTTCCTGGCCCCATCGCAACGCCAGTCAGACTTTCCGTATCCACTCTCGCGCGACGCTTCGGTCAAGCACATGATCGAGGCGCTCGGCGTGCCGCATACCGAAGTGGAACTCATCCTGGTCGACGGCGTATCGGTCGATTTCAGCCATCGTCTCCAGGATGGCGAGCACGTGAGCGTGTATCCCTGCTTTGCCTCGATCGACGTTACGCCGTTGATGCGCCTGCGCCCGCCCGTTGCCGGGCCGGCAAGGTTCGTCGCCGATGCGCACATGGGACAGCTGGCGAAGAACCTGCGCATGCTCGGCTTTGATGTCCTCTACCGCAACGACTACAGCGACGCCGAACTCGCGCGCCTGGCCGCGAGCGAAGACCGCATCGTGCTGACGCGCGATCGCGACTTGCTGATCAGGAAGGAGATTGTGCGCGGCTGCTACCTGCATTCGACAGCGAGCGATGCGCAGGTGATGGAAGTGATAGCGCGCTTCGACCTGGCGCAATCCGCGCGCGCTTTCAGCCGTTGCCTGACCTGCAACGGCGAGCTGAGGATGGTCGGCAAGGAGGAAGTCGGGCACCGCGTTCCGCCGCACAGCAGGCAGTTCTACGACCGCTTCTTCGAATGCCAGGAGTGCGCGCAAGTGTATTGGGAAGGATCGCACGTGGCGCGCATGCTCGGCACCGAAAAGAATGAGGAAGGCGAAATGGAAAACAATTCACCCGCACCAAACATGTCCAAAAACATTCCCTACCAGCCATGACCAAACAATTTTCTGCCGCCGCCGAGCGGAACAGCCAGCCCATCCTTGCCGTCCTGCGCGAACTGCTGCCACAGCCCGCGCGCGTCCTTGAAATCGGGAGCGGCACCGGCCAGCATGCGGTCTATTTCGGTGCCCATCTTCCGCATGTCACCTGGCAGACGAGCGACCTTCCGCAGAACCATGCGAGCATCCACGCCTGGATGAACGAAGCGAACCTGCCCAATGTGCTGCTGCCGCTGACGCTCGATACATCGACGCCCGACCATTGGCCGCAGGAGCAGTTTGATGCGGTGTTTACGGCCAACACCTGCCACATCATGTCCTGGGACGAGGTGAGGGCGATGTTCTCCGGCATCACCCGCGTCTTGCGCGCAGGCGGCCTGGCCTGCGTCTACGGTCCCTTCAACTACGGCGGAAAATTCACCAGCGAGAGCAATGCAGTGTTCGATGCTTCGCTGAAAGCGCAGGCGGAACACATGGGGCTCCGCGATTTTGAAGCGGTGGACCGGCTTGCGGGCGAGAACGGGATGAGGCTGCGCAAGGATTACGAGATGCCCGCGCACAATCGCCTGATCGTGTGGGAGAAAAGCTGAGCCGGCAAGTACGTGGCTTAATCTACTTAATGTACTTAATGCACCTAATGCAGGTAAAGGTTCGATTGCACCTTGATCAGGTCTGCAAAATTCTCCGCGGGCATCGGCTCGCTGAAATAGAAGCCCTGCACGCTGTCGCAGGCGTTCTCGCGCAGGAAATCGTATTGCTGCTGTGTCTCCGCCCCCTGCGCGATGACGCTGCAATCCAGGCTGTGCGCAATGCCGATGATGGCCTTGGCCACTGCCGCGTCGTCCCGGCTTGCGGGGATGCCTTGCACGAATGAACGGTCGATTTTTACCGCGCCGATCGGGAACTGTTTCAGGTAGGCGAGCGAGGTATAGCCGACGCCGAAGTCGTCGATCACCACGTTGATGCCGGCATCGCGCAGCGCGCGCAGCACGCCGGTTGCCTTCTCCGGGTCGGCCATGACGGCGCTTTCGGAAATTTCCAGCTCCAGGTACTGCGCTTCCAGTCCCGTCTCGTGCAGGATGGACTGGATGTTTTCCAGGAGTTTCTCGTCCATCAGCTGGCGCGCGGACAGGTTCACCGCGACCTTCAGGCTGACGCCGCTCGTTTCCTGCCACAGCTTGTTCTGCCGGCACGCGGCGCGCAGCGCCCAGTAGCCGATCGGCTTGATCAGTCCGGTGTCTTCCGCGACCGGGATGAACTGGCTGGTGGGCACCATGCCGAGCCCCGGGTGCCTCCAGCGCAGCAGGGCTTCCATGCCGGTGATGCGATTGTTGCGGATGTCGATTTTCGGTTGGTAGTGCAGCGACATCTGGCCGCGCTCGATCGCGTGGCTGAGCGCGTATTCGAGCGAGAGGCGCTCGGTGGTGTTCCGATTCAGTTCCGGCGAGTAGTAGCAGAAGTTGTTGCGGCCATTTTCCTTGGCGCGGTACATGGCGATGTCGGCGTTCTTCAGCAGCGTATCGGCGTCGGTGCCGTCGTCGGGGAAGGTGCTGATGCCGATGCTGGTGCTGATGTTGAGTTCATCGCCGTCGCCCAGGAAGGGCGGCACGAAGGCGGCGAGGATCTTTTCGGCAATCGTCCCGCCGCGATGCGGTTCATCAACGTTTTCCACCAGCACCACGAACTCGTCGCCGCCCAGCCGCGCCACCGTATCCGATTCGCGCAGGATCTCCTGCAGTCGTGACGCGGCTTCGCGCAACACCAGGTCGCCGGTGGCGTGGCCGAGCGTGTCGTTGATATGCTTGAAACGATCCAGGTCGAGGAACAGGACTTCGAGCGAACGGCCGGGACGTTCGGCGATCGTGAGCGCGTGTTCCAGGCGCTGGTGGAACAGCATGCGGTTCGGCAAGCCAGTGAGCGAGTCGAAGTGCGCGAGGTAGGCCATCTGCTCGGCAGTCTTCTTGCGCTCGGTAATGTCGCGCATGATGAACAGCGATGCACGCCGGCCCTTGTGGGTGAAGGGCGAGGAGTTGACTTCGACGTCGACCGGGCTGCCGTCCAGCCGGAGCAGTTTCTCGTCGAGGGAGACAAACGTTTCTCCTTCCTTCATGCGTGCGATGCGCTCCTGCTTGAGCGCATGGAAGTCGGCATGGAGGAAATCTTCCAGCCGCCGGCCGATGATTTCTCCGTTACCGCGCGCGCCGAACAGCGTGATTGCCGCCTCGTTGGCGAAGACGAAGGCGCCGTCCTGATGGACGAGTATCGCGTCCGGCGACAGTTCCACGACCTTGCGGTAACGCTCTTCCGCTTCGCGCAGGGATGCTTCCGCCGCTTTCTCTTCCGTGATGTCCTGCGCCGTGCCCAGCATCCGGGTGACGCGTCCGTCCGCATTGCGCCGCGGCTGGCCGCGTGCGAGGACAGTCCTGATCGAGCCGTCGGGCAACACAATGCGATGTTCGACCTGGAAAGGCTGCGCGGTAAGGCGGCTTTGGTCCACCACGTCGATGAGCATGGCGCGGTCATCCGGATGGACCCGCGCAAAGAAAGACTCGCGGCTGAGCGTGAATGTTTCCTTGCTGACGCCGAAGATCCGGAAGAGTTCGTCCGACCAGGTCGTCTGGTTGGCTTCGATATCCCAGACCCAGCTGCCGAGCCGCGCCATGTGCTGCGCCTCGGCCAGTTGCCGCTCGCGCGACGCCAGCTCCTGTTCGAAGCGCTTGCGTTCCTCGATCTCGGACAGCAGATCGGAGGTGCGCTGGCGCACCTGCAGTTCCATGCCGTCGCGTTCCGTGCGCAGCGCTGTTTCAACCCGGCTGCGCTGGTAGATCTCGCGGGCGAGCGCGAGGCCCATGGTGCCGACCACGCTGAAATACACGCTCAGGAGCAGCAGCGAGGAATTCATGTTCTCGCGCGCGAACGGACCATGCCCGTTCGCCGTGTTCCAGACGGCGACGCCGCACACGACGACAGTGGTCCAGGTCACCGCGGCAAGGTTGAACCTGAATGCAGCCCAGAGGAAAAATGGAATGGCCAGATAGGCGGTTGGCCAGCGCCCGAAGACCCCGCTGAACACGATCTGGCTCGTCGCTAGCAACAGGATCAGGAATGCGGCGGCCTCCGCGATCCGGGCGGCTCGCCATTGCACGCCGCTGCGGATGTCCCAGGCCAGCAGTAGCGGCAGGACGATGATCATGCCCGTGGCGTCGCCCAGCCACCAGGTGAGCCAGCCCCGCACCAGCGCGACCAGGCTGGGGTGGTCAGAAAGGTAGATCGCGACGGTGCCCACCGTCGCGCCGATTTTTCCCGTCATCAGGGCAATGCCGATGAATCGGAAGATGGTATTGCGGTAGATGAAGTCGGTACGAGTGTGGTAGAGGTGCTGGATCAGCCAGGTGGCGGTACACGCTTCGAGCAACGCGCCGGTGCCGATGAGAAGGGCGACAGGCAACGCCTTGCCGATCAGCAGGGCGTTGAGCGAGGAACCCGCCAGGACTGCCGGCGCAAGGCGCGTGCCGCCGACAAGCAATGCATACACGGCGATCGCGGATGGCGGCCAGAATGGGCTGCTCAATTCTGGCAGGAACGCGAAATTCGTGGAGAAGCGGGCGACGATGAAATACACGCCCGCGAGGAGGGCGAATTGTCCGAGGTACTGACGGATGCCATGCGGACTGGACCTTGGCCTATCGCCGGCATGCCCAAGAATATTGCTGATCAACCTCATCCCCTGGCCTTTCGCGGAACGACATGAGATGACTTGCCCGACGAGGTCATGCAATCTGCCGCAAGTCATTTTCCATCGCTCCGGAAACACTCGAACGGCGAGGCTTACCACCGGTGTTCTGTAAGACTGGCACATCAGGTTGCGGTTCAACCGCGCTGTCAGTTTTGCGCCCCTTCACACAGATGAAGCCACGACTCTGAAACGTGGAGTGGCGGGAAGGAGGCGCACTGCGTAAAAAATCAGCAAAATGTTCATGCAAAAACGGCAACTATTTTGAGAATTATCAACACCTTGCGGTATAGTTTCCAACTAGAAAAAACGGCCGCAACAAGAACAAGAAACCGGCGAACAAGGCAGTACCCACCTTTCATCAGCTACCTATGAGAAATCGCCTCTCGCATCTGCTTGCCGGTGTGGTCCTTGCCGCATCGGTGTTTCCCGTTCTGGCAGCGGATCCTCCTGATGACATCGCGCGTTTCGAGATCAAGCGTTTTGACGTCGCCGGCAACACGCTGCTCAGCGCACAGGCCGTCGAGCAGGCGGTAGCGCCGTTCACCGGCAAGGACCGTAACTTCGGGCATGTGCAGATGGCGCTGGAAGCGCTGGAGGCCGAATACCATCGCCTCGGCTACAACGTGGTGCAGGTCGCCTTGCCCGAGCAGGAACTGAACCAGGGCGTGGTCAGGCTGCAGGTGGTGGAGACGAAGGTCGGCACGGTGACGCAGGTTTCATGCATCACTTGATGCACACCGCCCGCACCTGCTTGATATCCGTGATTCCCGACAAAATCTTCTCGATACCATCCATCTTCAGCGTCAGCATGCCGTCTTCCAGCGCCGTGGCCAGCATCATCGCGACGCGGCTGTGTTCCTGAATGAGCTTCTTCAGGCGGTCGGTGCCGAGCATGAGCTCATGCAGGCCGACCCGGCCCTTGTAGCCGTTGCTGCACTGGTCACAGCCGACGGCCTTGTACAGCTTGAACTTGCCCTGGCCGTCGCCATAGTTCCTTGCCCAGTTGCCCAACACCGCCTGCTTTGCAGCCTGCTCGTCCTTGACGAACGCTTCCGTGTTACGCAGCTCTTCACAGTATTCGGCGAGCAGGAGTTGAACCTCTTCTGCTGAAGGCTCGTAGGCCATCTTGCAGTTCGAGCAAAGCCGTTTCGCGAGACGCTGCGCCAGCACGCCGAGCAGGGCATCGGCGAAGTTGAACGGGTCCATGCCCATGTCGAGCAGGCGCACGATCGATTCTGGCGCGCTGTTGGTATGCAGTGTGGCGAACACGAGGTGGCCGGTCAGCGAGGCTTCAATGCCCATCGATACCGTTTCCTTGTCGCGCATTTCGCCGACCATGATTACGTCCGGGTCGGCGCGCAGGAAGGCGCGCATCGCAGTCGCGAAATCGAGGCCGCTCTTGCGGTTGACCTGCACCTGGCGCAGCCCCTTCTGCGTGATTTCCACCGGGTCTTCCGCTGTCCAGATCTTGGTTTCCGGCGTATTCAGGTGATTGAGCACGGAATGCAGCGTGGTCGTCTTCCCCGAGCCGGTCGGACCGCACACGAAGAACAGGCCGTAGGGTTTGCTCACGGCGCCCTTGAGGCGTTGGAGGTTGTGCGGCAGCACGCCGAGCTTGTCCAGCGGAATCGGTTCGCCCGCGGCAAGGATACGCATCACGATGTCCTCGACGCCGCCGGCCGATGGAATGGTGGCCACGCGCAGTTCGATATCGAGCGGCGCAAATTTCTTGAACTTGATCTTGCCGTCCTGCGGCTTGCGTCGCTCCGAGATATCCAGGTCGCACATGATCTTGATGCGCGCCGCAAGCGCATTGCGATAGCTTGCCGGAATCTCGATGTAGGGTTCGAGCGAGCCGTCCTTGCGGAAGCGGATCATGGTCTTTTCCTTGCCGGGGCGCGGTTCGATGTGGATGTCGGACGCATTCTGCCGGTAGGCATCGATGATGATCTTGTTGACCAGCTTGACCAGTTCATTTTCCGCAGCGGCGGACAAGTCGGCTTCGGAGAACTCGGTGCCTTCTTCATCGCCGTCTTCCATGCCGGAGAGCAGTTCACCGACCGATCCCAGTTCGCTTTCCGCACCGTAGAACTGATCGATGGTCTGCCTGAACTCGGCGTTGGTCGTCACGCGGTACGCCAGCTTTGCCTTGGGGAAGATGCTGTTGATGATCTTCGCGTTGCGTACCTGCTCCGGATCGATGGCGAGGATGACCACGCCTTCGGAACCTTCTTCGATCGGCAACCACTGGCTTTGCTCGATGAATTCGCGCTTGAGGTTCTTCAGCAGGTCGGTCGGCTTGACGCGGTCCGCCTTGAAGGGTTCGTACGGTACGCCGAAGAACTTGCCGAGCGCCTGCCCGATGGCAGGCAATTTGACCTGGAATTCATTGACGAGGATGCTTTCGATGTCATCGCTCTTGCGCCGTGCGGAGCGCGCGGCCAGTTCCAGTTCGGCCGCCGACAGCACGGCTTCGGCGATCAGCTGGTCGTATTTCGAGCGGATCATCGCCGGCGGACGCAGGCGTTGGGTATAGGCGATCGCCAGCGTCTTGCCCAGTTCCCGAATGCCTTCCTCCGAGATGCCGGAGAAGGTCGTGCCGTCGCGGTTGTTGATGAGCTGGACCACGCCCAGCAATTCGTTGTTGCGTTCATCAATGACCGGTGCCACCAGCATCTGCTTGGTGCGGTAGCCGGTGCGGCGGTCCACCTCGCGCAGGAAGTGCAGCTCCGGCGAATGCAGTTTCAGTTCGTCGTCGTCGTAGACATCGCGGATGTTGACGACCTTGCGCGTCAGCGCGACGTAACCGGCCACGCTCTGGTCGGAAATCGGCAGCCTGAGCTGGTTGACTGAATTGAGCCCGGTCTTGACCTTCGACACGATGCAGGTCTTGTCCTCCGCCACGGTATAGATGGTGAGACGGTCGGCATTGAACAGGTCGCAGACATCCTGCGACAGATCGAGCATGATCTCGTCGACGTTGCTCGTGGAGTGGATCTTGTTGGTGACGGCCTGAAGCTTCTTGAAAAAGTTCAGGCGGATGTTGACATCGTCCTGGCCGCCATTGCTTTTAGGGGTACCGAGAACAGCACTCATGTCGTCTTGTCCATTCGTCATCAATAGCCATCGTCGGCGCGGTCGTCACGTCACGAATCTGCAGCGCGTGGGCATGCGTGCGCAGGAAATGGCACCAAGCTCCAATGATAATGGATCGCGTTGCAAAAATGTATCACGGCTCCCGGCATAATTTTGGAGGGGTGTTTTGCGGCGACATAAAAGCCGCAATCGACTGGATTCAGTCTACAATCATTCAAAAAAGAAAACGGGGGAGGGCAATGGGAGAACTGTCGTCAACGCGCGCAAGGCCGGATTGCAGAAGGAAGTCCGCCGTCGCTTTTCACACAATGAATGACCCGCTACTAACGGGCGCCGAACAATGAAGTTGCAAGTACTAGGATGCGCAGGCGGGATCGGGGGCCGCGAGCGCCTCACCACGACGCTGCTGGTGGATGACGATGTCCTGCTGGACGCCGGCACGGGACTGACCAGCCTCGACATCGAACAGCTGGTCAGGATCGACCATGTATTCATCACGCATTGCCATCTTGATCACGTCGCGGGGTTGGCGCTGCTGCTGGATGCAGTCCAGGGCAGAAAGGGTGGACCGGTTACAGTCCATGCTACCGAGCGCGTCATCGCCTCACTGAAAAAACACCTGTTCAACTGGGTCCTGTGGCCGGATTTCGCCGTCATTCCGAATCCGGAAAATCCGACGCTGCGTTGGGAGCCGATCGACCCGCACGGCAGCGTGGAAATCAACGGACGGATCATCCACGCCTGCCCGGTCAACCATACCGCCGGCTCGTCGGGCTACTGGATGCACAACACGCATGCAGGTTTCCTGTTCACGGGCGACATGGCGGCCACGCCGGAAGTGTGGACGATGCTGGCGAACGAGAAGCGGCTTGCGAAAGTGATCGTGGATTGTTCTTTTGCCAATGCGGACATGGAGATTGCCCAGCGTTCCCTGCATTTCTGCCCGCGCTCGCTGCTGGCCGACATCAAGTCCGTGCCGCTTTCCGTCGAATTCCTGATCTACCATTTGAAGCCTGGCCACGAAGACCTGATCATGCAGGAGCTGCGCACGGAAGGGGGTGCTCGCGGCTTCACGGCGCTCAAGTGCGGAGACGTATTCGAATTTTGAACGAGCGCTTCATGCGCAGCGAAGGGTGGTGCGCCGTGACGCGGCTGAACAGTGATGACCGAGCCAAACACACCTGACATCGCGCTGAGACTGGAACAGCTGACCGAGCTCAGCGTGGAACTCAGCGCCAATCGTGACACCACGCTGCTGCTGGAGAAGATCCTGCGCACTGCGAAAGGCATGACCCACGCAGATGGCGGCACCCTCTACCGTGTCAGCGCCGACAAGAAAAGCCTGTGCTTCTCGATTTCGCTCAACGACACCCTCGGCATGTACCAGGGCGGCATGAGCGGCAATGAAGTTGCGATTCCCGACATACCGCTGTATTCCGCCACGGGCGCAAAGAACCTCGGCGCGGTGGCCGCCTACGCCGCCAACACCGGCGTGTCCGTGAACATCCAGGATGTCTACAGGGTCGATATCTTCAATTTCTCGGGCATGCGCAAGTTCGACGAGGCCTACCATTACCACTCGCAGTCCTTCCTGACGGTGCCGATGCAGGACCACGAGGGCGAAGTGATCGGCGTGCTGCAATTGATCAATGCGAAGGATCCGCAGACTGGCACGACCCAGCCGTTTTCCGAAACCGACCAGCGCTTCATCGAAGCGCTTGCATCGCAGGCCGCGATCGCGCTCACCAACCAGCAGCTGATCGCCCGTCTGGAAGACCTGTTCGAATCCTTCGTCACCCTGATCAACATCGGCATCGATGAGAAGTCGCCGCACACCGGGCGGCATTGCCATCATGTGCCGCAGCTCACCATGATGCTGGCCGATGCCGCGCACGAGATCGACAGCGGCCCGCTGGCGGGGTTCGAGATGACGAAGAGCGACCGCAAGCAGCTATGGCTGGCCGGCTTGCTGCACGACTGCGGCAAGATCACGACGCCGGTACACGTGGTCGAGAAGGCCACCAAGCTGGAAACCATTTTCGATCGCATCCACATGGTCGACACGCGGTTCGAGGTCGTCAAGCGTGATGCCGAAATCCGCGCGCTGAAGGAAAAGCTCGCCAGCGGCAACGATCCGACACGTCATGTGGAGATCGATCGCACGCTCACCGAGGAACTGGTCCGCATGGACGCCGACAGGGATTTCCTGCGGCGCGCCAACATCGGCGGCGAGGTCATGTCGGAAGACGACCAGAAGCGCGTCGCGCAGATCGCGGCACGCTACCGATGGACGGCGCCGGACGGTTATCCGCGCGACCTGCTCAGCGAGGAAGAAATCGGCAACCTCACGATCCGCGCCGGTACGCTGAACCAGCACGAGCGCGACATCATCAACAACCATATTGTGGTGACCATCCGCATGCTGGAGTCGCTGCCCTGGCCGAAGCACCTGAGCGACGTACCGGAATATGCCGGCGGCCATCATGAGCGGATGGACGGCAAGGGCTATCCGCGTGGCCTGCGCCGTGAGGAGATGTCATGGCAGGCGCGCATGATGGCGATCGCCGATATCTTCGAGGCGCTGACCGCGAAGGACCGGCCCTACAAGAAGGGCAAGACGTTGTCCGAATCGCTGCACATCCTCGGCGGCTTCAAGCTGCGCGACCACATCGACCCCGACCTGTTCGACATCTTCATCCGCAAGAAGGTCTATCTCGACTATGCGAAACGGTTCATGGACCCGGCACAGATCGACGATGTGGATGAAAACGGTATTCCGGGCTACGTACCCTGATCCACGGGAGTGAACTTGCGACGCCACCTGTCCAGATACGGCACCCGCTGGGTGCTTGCATTGCTCTTCACGCTGGCCGCTGCACTGCAGATCCTGCATTTCCTGCCGACCACGCTGGTTGATCGCATCGACGTGTTCATCTACGACATGCGCATGCGGGTGCAGAAGGGTGAACTCGATCCGCGCATCGTGATCGTCGACATCGATGAGAAAAGCATCGCGGAAGTCGGCCGCTGGCCATGGAACCGCGCCACCGTGGCAAACCTGATCGACAAGCTCGACGAGAAATACCACGTCAGGACGGTGGGCTTCGACGTGATCTTTTCCGAGCCTGATACCAGTTCCGGCTACAACACGCTGGAAGCGCTGGCGAACAAGGAACTGAAGGATGTGCCCGGCTTCGGCGATCGGGTGCGCGCGCTCAAGCCAAAGTTCGATTACGACAAACGCATGGCCGCGGCGCTCGACGGCCGGCCGGTCATGCTTGGCTACTTCCTGTCGAATGAACCGACCGCGATCACCAAGGGCCTGCTTCCGTCGCCGGTGTTCACCGTCGATCAGCTCGGCGGGCGCGAGATCGACGCCTCGGTGTACAAGTCCTATACCGGCAACCTCGAGGAATTGCAGCAGGCGGCCAAGGGTGGCGGTTTCATGAACCCGACACCCGACCCGGACGGCGCAATCCGCCGCCTGCCGCTGCTCGCGCAGGTCGATGACGGTTTCTACGAATCGCTCGCACTGGCGACCGCGCGCGTCGGCCTCGGCGCAAGCCGGGTGAAACCGGTGTTCTTCACCTCGGAAGAAACCCATCTCACCGGCGACACGCTGCGCGAATATGGCGCGCTGAAGGCGATCAAGCTCAATACCAAACCGCATACGACGACCATTCCCCTCGAACGCAACCTCACCGCGCTGATCAATTACCGCGGACCGGGCGGTCCGCGCGGCGGCCAGTATCGCTATGTTTCGGCGGTCGATGTGCTCAAGGAGCGCCTGCCGGTGGATGACCTTGCCGATCGCATCATCCTGGTCGGCACCACATCGGCCGGCCTGAAGGACCTGCGCGCTGCGCCTGTCAACATCGACTATCCCGGCGTCGAGATGCATGCCAACATCATTGCCTCGATCCTCGACGGCGACTTCAAGCAGGAACCCGATTTCAGCGTGGGACTGGAACTGGTGGAGGCCGGACTGGTCGGTGTCGCGCTCGGTGTGCTGCTGCCGGTGCTGTCGCCGCTCCTGTCCATCCTCGTCTCGCTGGCGGCGATGGCCGGCGTCATCGGCCTCAACCTCTACATGTACCAGTCATTGAACTGGGTGGTGTCGATCGCGGCGGTGCTGCTGCTGATCGGCAGTCTGTTCGTGTTCAACCTCGCCTGGGGCTACCTGTTCGAGTTCCGCAAGAGCCGCGCGATGGTGAACCTGTTCGGCGAATACGTCGCGCCGGAACTGGTCGCGGAGATGGCAGAGAACCCCGAGAGCTACAACATGGAGGGCGAAAGCCGGGAACTGACCGTGCTGTTCTGCGACGTGCGCGGCTTCACCACGATTTCCGAGGGTCTCACGCCGAATGCGCTGCGTGAGTACATTAACCTGTATCTGACCGCGATGTCCGAGGACATCCGCGGTAATCGCGGTACGCTGGACAAGTACATCGGTGATGCGGTGATGGCATTCTGGGGCGCGCCGGTGGCCTTGCCCGACCATGCCAGCCGCGCCGTCTCGACGGCATTGCAGATGCAGGCCAGCGCGAAGAATCTGAACGAAGACTTCATCGCCCGCGGCTGGCCGCAACTGAAGATCGGCATCGGCCTGAATACCGGCGAGATGCGCGTGGGCGACATGGGTTCGAAGATCCGGCGTGCCTACACTGTGATGGGGGATGCGGTGAACCTGTCTTCGCGGCTGGAGGGCATCACCAAGGTGTATGGGGTAGGCATCACGGTGGGCGAAGCCACGCGCCTCGCTGCACCGCAATTCGCCTACCGCGAACTCGACCGGGTGCGCGTCAAAGGCAAGAACGAACCGGTGCCGATTTTCGAACCGCTATGCCTCGCGTCGGAACTCGACGAATCGACACGAACAGCGCTCGACAAATGGCACAAGGCGCTGGAACTGGTGCGCGCGCAGCAATGGGACCAGGCGGCGCAGCGCTTGCGCGAGCTCCACGAACTGTATCCCGAGGCCGGCTTGTACAAGCTCTACCTGGAACGCATCGACCACTACCGCAAGGATCCGCCGGATGCCGACTGGGATGGCGTGACGACGTTCGAGACGAAGTGAGTTCTGTTGGGTGTCCACGAAAGACACGAAAGACAGGAAAATTTCTTATGTATTTTTTCGTGTTTTTCGTGTCTTTCGTGGACAAGGATTTTTACAGAAACAAGTTGTTTCAACCCTTACCGATGGATACTGGCATTGCATTCCCGTTTGGCTTTAAATGAAGCCGTCATCAACGAGCACTGCCATGAAAACCTCTCGCATTTCCGTTCTCCTCATCGGCGTCACGATTATTGCCGGCTGCGCCAGCCCGGGTTACTACCCGCCGGCGACATCACAGAACTATCCGGCGCCCGTATCGACTTATCCTCAGACCTATCCGTCGTCGCAACCGTATTACCAGTCCTACGGCACGGTGGATTCCATCCAATTGGTGCAGGGGCAGGGCCAAAACGCTACGACCGGTAACATCGGCGTCGGTGCCGTTGTGGGCGGCGTAGTTGGCGGCTTGCTCGGCAACCAAATCGGCGGCGGGCGCGGGCGGAAAGCGGCGACCGTGGCGGGTGTCGTCAGCGGCGCGATGATCGGCAATGAGATCGAGCGCAATTCACCTGGACACGACGCCTACCAGGTCGGTGTGCGTCTCGACAATGGCACGCATCAGACTATCGTCCAGGACAGCGCCGCCGACCTGCAGATCGGCACGCGGGTGAGGGTGGAGAACAATCGCGTGGTTCGCTACTACTGACCTTCATCACGAAGAAATAAAAAAGGCCCGTATCGATGCGAATGCCATACAGTTGGGCTCATTTTTTCTTATGTCGTCCCCGCGAAGGCGGGGACCCAAGCTGAGTCTCTGAAGCTCACTCCCTATGGATCCCCACCTTCGCGGGGATGACATTCTTGCGCGAGCAGGATTTACTGAACCGCATTCCTGCATCGCTGCAGATCTTTTTGCTTGGCGCAACGCGGATCAGTCACCCAGTTCCACCAGCAGGTCCTTGGCGGCGACCACAGCGCCCGGTTTCACATGCAGGTGCTTCACCACCGCATCACGCTCGGCGCGGATCATGGTTTCCATCTTCATCGCTTCGAGGGACACCAGCGGATCGCCCTTCGCCACTTTCTGGCCCGGTTTGACTGCCACTGTCACCACCATGCCCGGCATCGGCGCGCCTACATGGTGCGGGTTGCCATCCTCGGCACGCGGATGCGTCACCAGCTTCAACGCCCCTGCACGATCCACCCGCACCAGGCGCGGCTGGCCGTTGAGTTCAAAGAACAGCTTGCTCTGTCCTTCTTCCTCCAGTTCGGTGCGGCCTTGCAGGCGGATCACCAGCCTCTTGCCCTGGTCGATGTCGACGGAAATCTCCTGGCCTTCCTTCAGACCGTAGAAGAATACCGGCGTGGGCAGCACACTGACATCACCATAATCGCGGCGATGCTCTGCGTAGTCGCGGAAGACCTTCGGATACATCAGGTACGAAGCGAGTTCCTGCTCGCTGATGCTGCGGCCGACGGCTTTCTCGGCATCGGCGCGGGCCTGCGCAAGATCGACTTCCGGCAGGTTCTTGCCGGGGCGGCCTTCCATCGGTTTCGCGCCCTTGAGCACTTTCTTTTCCAGCTCCTTGGGGAAGCCATCCGGCGGGAAACCCAGCTCGCCCTTGAACAGCGAGATCACTGATTCCGGGAAGGCGATTTCCTTGTCCGGATGTTTCACCTCGTTTGGCGTCAGGTCGTTGGCCACCATGAACAGTGCCATGTCGCCGACCACCTTCGAGGTCGGCGTGACCTTCACAATGTCGCCGAACAGCTGGTTCACGTCCGCATAGGCTTGCGCCACTTCGGTCCAGCGATGCTCGATGCCCATGGCGCGGGCCTGCTCGCGCAGGTTGGTGTATTGTCCGCCAGGCATTTCATGGCGGTACACGTCCGAGGTGCCGGAACGCATGTCCGCCTCGAACGGTGCGTACTGGCGACGCACGCCTTCCCAGTATTGCGAGATGGAGAACAGGGATTCCTTGTCGAGCGCCGGATCGCGTTCGGTATGGCGCAGCGCGGCTGCGATCGAACCTAGGTTGGGTTGCGAGGTCAGGCCGCTCATCGCATCCATCGCGCCATCGACCGCATCGCAGCCGGCTTCAATTGCCGCAAGCACGCTCGCCGCCGCTATGCCGCTGGTATCGTGCGTATGGAAATGGATCGGCAGTCCGACTTCTTCCTTCAATGCCTTGATCAGTGCGCGCGCCGCATGCGGCTTGCATACGCCGGCCATGTCCTTGATCGCGAGGATGTTGACGCCCGCCTTCTCCAGTTCCTTCGCCATCTTGACGTAGTACTGCAGCGTGTACTTCGGACGTGCCGGGTCGAACGGATCGCCGGTGTAGCAGATCGCGCCTTCGCACAGTGCGCCCGTGTCACGCACCGCATCGATGGCGACCCGCATGTTCTCCACCCAGTTGAGCGAATCGAACACGCGGAACAGGTCGATGCCGCCCGCCGCCGCCTGCTGCACAAAGTGCTTCACGACATTGTCGGCATAGTTGGTATAGCCGACCGCGTTGGATGCGCGCAGCAGCATCTGGAACAGGATGTTGGGCACTGCTTCGCGCAACTTCGCCAGGCGCTCCCACGGATCTTCCTTGAGGAAGCGCATCGAAACGTCGAAGGTGGCGCCGCCCCAGCATTCCATCGAGAACAGGTTGGGCAGCATGCGTGCGTAATAGGGCGCGACCGCGAGCATGTCGGCGGTGCGCATGCGCGTGGCGAACAGCGACTGGTGCGCGTCGCGCATGGTGGTATCGGTGATCAGCACCTGCGGCTGGTCCTTCATCCACAGCGAGAACTTCTCGGCGCCCAGCTCCCTGAACTTGTCGCGCGAGCCCGGTGTGATCGGTGTGGAACGATGCATGGAGGGCAGTATCGGCGCGGACAGCTCGCCGTCGATACCCTTGCGACCCTTCATCTCCGGATTTCCGTTGACTTCCACATCGCCGATGAAGCGCAGCAGGCGGGTGGCGCGGTCGCGGCGCTTGGAAAACTGGAACAGTTCCGGTGTGGTGTCGATGAAGCGGGTGATGCATTCGCCCGACTTGAACATCGGGTGGTTGATGACGTTCTCGAGAAAGAGCAGGTTGGTCGAGACGCCGCGCACACGGAACTCGCGCAATGCACGGTCCATGCGCGAAATCGCTTCGTCGGAAGTCGGCGCCCACGCGGTGACCTTCACCAGCAGCGAATCGTAGTAGGGCGTGATCACCGCGCCGGAGTAGGCAGTGCCGCCGTCGAGGCGCACGCCGAAGCCGGCCGCGCTGCGGTAGGCGACCAGGCGGCCATAGTCGGGCGTGAAATTGTTTTCCGGGTCTTCGGTGGTGACGCGGCATTGCAGTGCATGGCCGTTCAGGCGGATGTCTTCCTGCAGCGGGATGCCCGCGTCCTGCTCATCCTTGTCGCCGATGCGCGCGCCTTCGGAGACGCGGATCTGCGCCTTCACGATGTCGATGCCTGTCACCTGTTCGGTCACGGTGTGCTCGACCTGGATGCGCGGATTGACTTCGATGAAATAGAACTTGTTGGTGTCGGCATCCATCAGGAATTCGACGGTGCCGGCATGCGTGTAATTCACGGTGCGGCCGAGGCGCAATGCGGCGCCGCACAGTGCTGCGCGGGTTTCATCATCCAGGTACGGCGCAGGCGCGCGCTCGACCACTTTCTGGTTGCGTCGCTGCACCGAGCAGTCGCGCTCGAACAGGTGCACCAGGTTGCCGTGCGTGTCGCCCAGCAGCTGCACTTCCACGTGGCGCGCGCGGCGCACCAGCTTCTCCAGGTACATCTCGTCGTTGCCGAAGGCCGCTGCGGCTTCGCGTCGCGCGACTTCGAGCTGGCCAGGCAGGTCCGCTTCGGATTCGATCACACGCATGCCGCGACCGCCGCCGCCCCAGCTCGCCTTGAGCATCAGGGGATAACCGACTTCTGCCGCAAGTTTCTTCGCCTTCTCGATATCGTGCGGCAGCGCGGAGGTGGCGGGCATGACCGGCACGCCGGCGGCAATCGCCGCATTGCGTGCTGCGACCTTGTTGCCGAGCGTGCGCATGACTTCCGGCTGCGGGCCGATGAAGATGATGCCGTTCTTCGCGCAGGCTTCCGCGAAGTCGGGATTCTCCGACAGGAAGCCATAGCCGGGATGGATGGCATCGACGCCCGCTTCCTTGGCGATGCGGATGATGTCGTCGATGTCGAGATAGGCGGCAATCGGCTTCTTGCCTTCGCCGACCAGATAGCTTTCATCGGCCTTGAAACGATGCAGCGCGAAGCGGTCTTCGGCGGCATAGATCGCGACCGTGCGGATGCCGAGTTCGGCTGCCGCACGCATGACGCGTATTGCGATTTCGGATCGGTTGGCAACGAGGATCTTTTGGATCCGCTGCGCCTGGGTTTGAACGTGAGGTTTCATTGTTTGAAGTTACAGGGATGGGGAAACTGGTGCACCGCGCAAGGATAAAATAAATCTCCGGCGGGGAGGTGAAACTTTTTCATTGTGTGCTTGCCTGCCGCCTGGTCTGTGCGGAAATGGAACGACCGTACGCGAACGGTCGTGCGCATGTTGCGCCAATGTGGGGCAGCGTCTTCCCTGCACATGGAGGGCGGCTGCGGAGGCGGAACCATTCGCATTTCCTGTGCCTCCAATGCAATACCTTTAATAAACCATGAGGGCATTGATGTCCGTGCCGCACCGGCTGCCCGCATGGCGCGACGGTGTTTCACGAATCTGATTCGCCGGCTGTTGCAGCGGTGTCCGGGCCGTGTTGCACGGAAGAATGCTTCTGCAAGGAAACTGGCGTTGCCAGCCGTCAGACCATGAACAACACCCTGACGTCCGCTCAACTGAACGGCATTCTGAGCATTGCCGATGATGCGATCATTTGCGTCGACGGCATGCACCGCATCATCCTGTTCAACCAGGGCGCGGAACGTACTTTCGGCTGGAAGGCGGCGGAGGTGCACGGCAAGGAACTCAACCTGCTGCTGCCTCCGCGTTACCATGGCGAGCACGGCAGGCATATCGAACGCTTCGACCGTTCCGGCCAGAGCGCGCGCAAGATGGCTGAGCGGCAAGCCATCTATGCGGTACGAAAGGACGGTAGCGAATTTCCCGCGGAAGCATCGATCTCGAAACTTGAAGCGGAGAGCGGCATGATCTACACGGTCATCCTGCGCGACATCTCCAGACGCATGGCCTATGAGCGGGAACTGAAAGCAGCGAAGGAAAGGGCGGAGGCGGCGATGCAGGCCAAGAGCATGTTCCTCGCCAACATGAGCCACGAAATCCGAACGCCGCTGAACGCCGTCATCGGCATGACGAGCCTCTTGCTCAACACGCATATCGATGACGAACAGCGTGACTACGCCGAAACGATACGCGCCAGCAGTGAAGTGCTGCTCACCATCATCAACGACATCCTGGATTACTCGAAGATAGAAATCGGCAGGCTGGAAATCGAACGCCAGCCCTTCGACCTGCGGCGCTGTATCGAGGAGTCGCTCGACCTGATCTCGCCGGAGGCCAGCGAGAAGAACATCAACCTTGCCTATTTCATCGATGAGAGCGTACCGGCCGCGCTGGTCAGCGATGTCACGCGCCTGCGCCAGATCCTCGTCAACCTGCTGTCGAACTCGATCAAGTTCACGCATCGCGGCGAGGTGGTGGTGTCGGTATCCGCCGTGCCCTTTGGCGACGCCAGTCATGAAGTGCTGTTCTCGGTGAAGGACACCGGCATCGGCATCCCGCAGGAGCGGCAGGGCGAGCTGTTCCAGGCGTTCACCCAGGTCGACGCATCGACCACGCGCAAGTACGGCGGCACCGGCCTCGGCCTCGCGATCAGCAAGCGGCTCACGGAAATCATGGGCGGCAGGATGTGGGTCGAGAGCGAGGTCGGCGCCGGCTCGATCTTTTCCTTCACCGTCGTGGCCGAAGCCTCGGGATCGCAACTCGCGCAGAGCTTCCTGCAGGAGCGGTCTTCCGCGCTGGCCGGCAAACATGTGCTGATCGTCGACGACAACAGCACCAACCGGCGCATCCTGGTCAAACAGGCGCTGCTGTGGGGCATGGTGCCGTCCGCTGCGGCTTCCGCCATCGAGGCGCTCGACCTGGTACGCCACGGGCATGCATTCGATGTCGCGATCCTCGACATGAGCATGCCGGAAATGGATGGCCTCAGCCTCGCGACGGAGATTCGCAAGTACCGTGATGAAAAGGCGCTGCCGCTGATCATGCTGACATCGGTCGCGCACCGGCCGCGCAACGTGATGACAAGCGAGGTGAAATTTTCCGCCTATTTGAACAAGCCGATCAAGCCGACTGCCTTGTTCGACGCGCTGCTGCATTCCATGCAGATCGCGCCCTTGAACGCGCCGATGCGACGTGTCGCCGCGCCCTCTGAAAAACTGGCAGACACGCTGCCGGTCAAGATCCTGGTGGCGGAGGACAATACCGTCAACCAGAAAGTGGTGCAGCAGTTGCTGGCGCATCTCGGCTATCGCGCCGATGTGGTCGCCAATGGCATAGAGGTGCTCGATGCGCTGGAGCGGCAGAATTACGACGTGGTGCTGATGGACGTGCAGATGCCGGAAATGGATGGGCTGGAGGCGACGCGCCGCCTGCGCGCGCGGTACGGCGCGGGCGTGCCGCCGCGCGTGATTGCCATGACGGCGAATGCGATGCCCGGCGATCGCGACAAATGCCTCGCTGCCGGCATGGACTCGTATGTGCCCAAGCCGGTAGAGCTGGAGGATGTGCGCGCGGTGCTGATTGCGGTGTCGTCCCCGGTTGAAGAGGAAATCACCCACGAGGATGCGGAGGTGATCGACCGTCGCCGCATCGGTCAGCTGATGGAACTGCAGGACGAAAACAATCCGACACTGGTGTCGGACATCGTCGAACTCTTCATCGCCGATTCGCCGAAACACCTGCAGCACATTGCGGAGGCGATTGCTGCAGGTGATCCGGCAGCGCTGGAATCGGCTGCGCATCGTTTTCTGTCCAGCATCGAAAACCTCGGCGCGGGGCGCATGCGCAGGCATTGCATGGAACTCGAGCAGCGCGGCAGGGACGGCGTGCCGGACGGTGCGGCGGGGCTGCTCGCGGCACTCCAGCGCGAATTCGAGATCGCGCGCCAGCACCTGCGCGGCATCGTTGCGGCGCCCTGACCGGCCTGCGCCGGCATCTGCCGTGCTCACACTGAGGTGCTCACGCTGATGCGCGTGCCGACGGTGAGCGTTGCCTGAACCGTTCGATGACTTCGAACAGCGCCATGCCGGCAAGCATTGCGATCACGAACAGCATGCCCTTGGGTGCGCCCGCGCCGATGAGCACCAGCGCCGGCCCCGGGCAGATGCCGGACAATCCCCAGCCGATCCCGAACAGCAGGTTGCCGCCGACGAGGCGCAGATCGACCTGGCCGATGTTCGGCAGTTGCATCGGCAGGTTGAGCAGCGAGAGCGAACGGCGATTGGCAAGGGCGAATCCGGCCAGTCCGACGATGACAGCGCCGCCCATCACGAGCGCAAGCGACGGGTCCCATTTGCCGGCGAGATCAAGGAATCCCAGCACCTTGGCCGGATTTGCCATGCCCGCGACGATGAGCCCGAGGCCGAATATCAGCCCGGCCAGGAAGGCAAAGAGGATATTCACGCCACTATCCTCCCACCAGGTGGCGCACGACATATACCGTTGCGAACCCGGCAAGCATGAAGCAGAGTGTGGCGACCAGCGAGCGCGGCGACAGGCGCGACAATCCGCATACGCCATGGCCACTCGTGCAGCCGGAGCCGTACTGTGTGCCGATCCCCACCAGCAGGCCGGCCAGCGCCAGCCCAGCCGACCCGGTTTCAAACCGGATCTCCGGCAGCGCGGCAAATACCTGGTAAAGCAGGGGTGCGGCAATCAGGCCGGCGATGAATGCCAGGCGCCACATCGTATCGCCTTCGCGCGGCCGCATCAGGCCGCCAACGATGCCGCTGACACCAGCAACCTGGCCGTTGAACAGCGCGAACAACACCACGGCGAGGCCGATCAGCACGCCGCCGGTCAAGGCCGGCAGGGCCGTGAAATGATTCCAGTCAATGAACATGAAGACTTCCTATGCTTGCGGGCAGTACAGATCGTAAAGTGTACTGAGCAGTGCCAACACCTTGGGATCGGTGACGGAATAAAAGATGCGCTTGCCGTCGCGTCGCGTGTTGACCAGGTTTTCCGAGCGCAACACGCCGAGCTGTTGCGACAGCGTCGGCTGGTGGATATCGAGTATTTCCTCCAGTTCGCCAACGGATTTTTCTCCCTGGCTCAACTGGCAAAGCAATAACAGGCGATCCTCATTGGCAAGCACGCGAAGTGCAGTCGTCGCTTCAGCTGCGGCAACGCGCATGCTTGCAATGTCGATCAGGGTTGCAGCATTTCCCATGAATTCTCCAGAATCTCCTTGACCGTATTTTACTGATCGATAATATATTAATCAATATAATGTTATGGGAGCTGCAGATGGAACCGCGCATCGAAGCCTTTTACGATACCGTCACCGGGACAGTGAGCTATGTCGTGTACGACCGCCCCGGCGGTCGCGCAGCCATCATCGACCCGGTCCTTGACTACGACGCCAAGGCAGGGCGCACCAGGACAAGGAACGCCGACCGGCTGATCCAGTTCGTGTTCGCGCATTCGCTGAACGTCGACTGGATCCTGGAAACCCATGCCCACGCCGACCACTTGTCCGCTGCGCAATACCTGAAGCGCCACCTCGATGGCAAAATCGCCATCGGCGAGCGCATCCGCCAGGTGCAAGGTGTGTTCAAGAACCTGTTCAATCTCGGCGACGACTTCCGCGAGGACGGCTCGCAATTCGATCATCTGTTCGCCGAAAACGAAACCTTCCAGATCGGCGCCCTTGAGGCACACGCACTATTCGTGCCCGGCCACACGCCGGCCGACATGGCTTACCGTCTCGGCAGCGTGGTATTCGTCGGCGACACGCTTTTCATGCCGGACGTCGGCACCGCGCGCTGCGATTTCCCCGGCGGCGATGCGCAGACCCTGTACCGCTCGATCCGTGAGCTGCTTTCCCTGCCCGCCGACACGCGGCTCTTCATGTGCCACGACTATCCGCCGGAAGGCCGTGGCCCTGAATGGGAAACCACCGTCGCTGCAGAACGCGAGCGCAACATCCATGTCCATGACGGCGTTACCGAAGAGCAGTTCGTCGCGATGCGGCAGAAACGCGATGCCGGCCTCGAGATGCCGAACCTGATCCTGCCTTCGATCCAGGTCAACATCCGCGCAGGCAACATGCCGCCGCCGGAGGGAAACGGCGTGAGCTACCTGAAGATTCCGCTCAACGCACTCTGAGGATTCGCGAAGACTTGTCCTTGGACACCGGGATGCGAGGTCTTGTTCATTGCTCAAGGGCTTGCATGCGAGGCGATGCCGTTTCCGTCCGGTCATGCGTGCGCATGGATGCTTGGGCCACGTTGCAATTCCTGCCGAATCTCCAGCGCAACCTGCCATCGCTTTTCCTTTGTCACGAAACGGCCCACCTCCACCCGGACGCCTTTGGCTTCGAGGCCGATCAGGTCATGTGAGGGATCGGGCGGCGCTACGCGTGTCCACTGCGGATCGAGGCGAACCTGCACGATATGCCCGGCCTGGATCTGTTCCACCAGCAGGCAGTCACCGGCCAGCGCTATGTGTTCATGGTCCGTGGCGTGACGCGCATACTGGATGAACGCCATCACCAGCGCGAGCGCTTCCAGCAGGGCGAAGGCGAGCACATACCATGCGCCGTGCAGGACAAACCAGGCGGAAACCAGCAGTGAAGCGACACAGGGCACGGCGAACGCCACTGCCAGCTGCCACGGGGACAGCGAGCAGTTGCGCTTCAGCAGCCATTCATGCGCCTGCATGTCGTCCCTCCGCGCATGCCTGTCATTTCACCAGCGGCGGCACTTCAAAGGTATGGAACGGTGCCGGGCTTGGCACAGTCCATTCCAAACCTTGCGCTTCTTCCCAGGGTGAGGCTTCCGCCGGTTTGCCGCCGCGAATGGTCGGGATCACGACGAAGAAGACGAAGTACACCTGCGTCAGGCCGAACAGGAAGGCGCCGATGGATGTCAGCATATTGAAGTCGGTGAATTGCGCCGGGTAGTCGGCATAGCGACGCGGCATGCCGGCCAGGCCGAGGAAGTGCATCGGGAAGAAGCTCACGTTGACCCAGATCAGCGAGTTCCAGAAATGGAACTTGCCGCGCCATTCGTTGTACATGTGGCCGGTCCATTTCGGTGACCAGTAATAGAACGCGCCGAACAGCGCGAACAGCGAGCCGGCCACCAGCACGTAGTGGAAGTGCCCGACCACGTAATAGGTGTCCTGCATCTGGATGTCGATCGGCGCCACGGCCAGGATCAAGCCGGAGAAACCACCGATGGTGAACACGAAGATGAAGCCCACGGCGAACAGCATGGGCGTCTCGAAACTGAGCGATCCTTTCCACATCGTCGCCACCCAGTTGAACACCTTCACGCCAGTCGGTACCGAGATCAGCATGGTCGCGTACATGAAAAACAGCTGGCCGGTGACTGGCATGCCGGTGGTGAACATGTGGTGCGCCCAGACGATGAACGACAGGATCGCGATCGACGCGATGGCATAGACCATCGAGGCATAGCCGAACAGCTGCTTGCGCGCAAAGGTGGGAATGATCTGCGAGATGATGCCGAAGGCCGGCAGGATCATGACGTAGACCTCGGGGTGGCCAAAGAACCAGAACACGTGCTGGTACATCACGGGGTCGCCGCCGCCTGCCGCGTTGAAGAACGAGGTGCCGAAGTGGCGGTCGGTCAGCATCATCGTGACCGCGCCGGCCAGCACGGGCATGATGCCGATCAGCAGGTAGGCGGTGATTAGCCAGGACCAGCAGAACATCGGCAGCTTCATCAGCGTCATGCCGGGGGCGCGCATGTTGAGGATAGTGGTGATGATGTTGATCGCACCCATGATCGACGAGGCGCCCATGATGTGCACCGCGAAAATGGTCATGTCCATGCTGATGCCCATCTGGATCGACAGCGGCGGATACATGGTCCATCCCGCCGCGGCTGCGCCGCCGGCAACGAAGAAGGACGATGCCATCAGGATGGCGGCGGGCGGCAGCAGCCAGAACGAGAAGTTGTTCATGCGCGCGAAGGCCATGTCGGATGCGCCGATCTGCAGCGGGATCATCCAGTTCGCGAAGCCGACGAAGGCGGGCATGATGGCACCGAAGATCATGATCAGCCCGTGCATCGTCACCAGCTGGTTATAGACCTCGGGCCGGAAGATCTGCAGCCCGGGCTGGAACAGCTCGGCGCGGATCAGCATGGCAAGGACACCGCCGAACAGGAACATGACGATCGAGAACCACAGGTACAGCGTGCCGATATCCTTGTGGTTGGTGGCAAACAGCCAGCGCTGCCAGCCGTGCGGGTGGTCATGTGCTGCGTGGTCATGTGCGCCATCGTGCGCATGATCGGCGGTGGTCGTGACGGCCATGTGGGGCCTCCGGATGAATAGCCGCGACGGTGCTTGCCCATGCACCGTGTGCAGGCGGAAGTGGATAAAGGTCGCAGGAATGCGTCGCACATCCCGGCTGGACAAGGTATGACCATGTCCAGCGGATCGGATCGCGAGAGCGCGCTGACAGGTTCTGATCCTGATCAAACCATGGTCGGCTTTCCCTGCCTGCAGGACAGAGCAAATGCTCTGCGGGAACCTCACCGTCGTCGCGTTTTCCGGATTTTCGCTATGATGCTTCCCTTATGCTTCCCTTGGCATCGCCACTCGTTGCGGTGCCGGACATCACAACAACGCCACGCCATGCATTCAAGACTGACGCCATCCACCGCACTCCTGCTCACCATTCCGCCCCTGCTCTGGGCAGGCAACGCCGTTGTCGGCCGCATGGTGCACGCCTG
This sequence comes from Noviherbaspirillum sp., assembly GCF_035254685.1. Classification (GTDB taxonomy): domain Bacteria; phylum Pseudomonadota; class Gammaproteobacteria; order Burkholderiales; family Burkholderiaceae_D; genus Noviherbaspirillum. The sequence continues at coordinate 224,428 of NZ_DATFAI010000025.1, forward strand.
GGTGCCGCCGATGACGCTCAATTTCTTGCGCTGGGCTATCGCGCTGGTGATCCTGCTGCCTTATGGCGGCTTCATCTTCCGCAAGGGCAGTGGCCTGTGGACGTCCTGGCGCCGCTTCGCCGTGCTCGGGCTGGTCGGTGTTGGTCTCTACAACTCGCTGCAATACCTGGCGCTGCAGAGTTCGACGCCGATCAACGTGACGCTCGTTGGCGCGAGCATGCCGGTGTGGATGCTGCTGATCGGAACGCTGTTCTTCCACGCCACGGTAAGAGGCAGGCAGATCGTCGGCGCAGTGCTCTCGATTGCCGGCGTGCTGGTCGTGCTGAGCCGCGGCGAGTGGCATCAGCTGATGGCGATGCGGCTGGTCCCGGGAGATGTCTTCATGATCCTCGCCACCATTTCCTGGTCTTTCTACAGTTGGATGTTGATCCAGCCGAAAGACCCCAAGGAAATTCGCAGCAACTGGGCGGCATTCCTTCTTGCACAGATCGTCTACGGGCTGATCTGGTCGTTCCTGTTTGTCGCCGGAGAATGGTCGGTGGGCGATGCGCACATTGCCTGGAGCTGGGCGCTGGTGGCGGCGCTGCTCTTCATCGCCATCGGGCCCGCGGTGATCGCCTACCGTTGCTGGGGCACCGGCGTGCAGCGCGCAGGCCCAGGCATTGCGAGCTTCTTCAACAATCTCACGCCACTGTTCGCCGCCATCATGTCCTCGGCTTTCCTTGGCGAACCGCCACATCTTTTCCATGCAGCGGCGTTTGTGCTGATCGTCGGCGGCATTATCTTTTCTTCTCGCCGATGACAAAACCCATGTGCACGTCGCGGGATTGCTGCTCGAATTGACGCAGATCATGCGGGCCTACGCACTGCATTTCCCTTTGTGCAAGCTACAGCAAGTTACAGGCGGCTTCCGGTAGAATCGATAGAGCCTGTTCGACACCTTTTTGGCAGGTGCGCAACCCCGATAACCGGCCATCTACGTTGTTGCAACTCCTTGCCGTGGAACCGCCACCGCGCGTCGTTGCGCCTAGTATCTGGCCGGTTCTCGAGGCTGCACACCTGCCAAAAAGATATCAAACAGGCTCTCATGGTCAGCTTGCATTCAAGCATAGGCGGCCGGTTTTTATTCCTATTTTTTCCGGAGGTGAGCGTGCCAGGTTTACTCCCCAACGTCGATCGCGACGGACTTCTCGAATTTTCGGTCGTATTCACCGATCGCGCACTCAACCACATGTCTCAACTCTTTCAAGGCGTGATGCGCGACATTTCCGCGACCTTGAAACAAGTCTACAAGGCCAGGTCGGCCATCGTTGTGCCCGGCAGCGGTACCTTTGGCATGGAAGCCGTCGCCCGCCAGTTCGCGACCGGCAAGAAATGCATGGTGATCCGCAACGGCTGGTTCAGCTATCGCTGGACACAGATCTTCGACATGGGCAGCATCCCCGCATCATCCACCGTACTCAAGGCGCGTCCGGTCGAGGCCGGGCGGCAAGCGGCCTTTGCGCCCGCGCCCATCGAGGAAGTCGTTGCCGCCATCAGGGAAACCAGACCGGACCTCGTCTTCGCTCCGCATGTGGAGACCGCTTCCGGCATGATCCTGCCGGACAGTTACCTGCGCGCCGTGGCCGATGCGGTGCATTCCGTCGGTGGCATGTTCGTGCTCGATTGCATCGCCTCGGGCGCGATCTGGGTCGACATGGAAGCCAACGGTATCGACATCCTGATCAGCGCACCGCAAAAAGGCTGGAGCTCGTCACCATGCTGCGCGCTGGTGATGCTGAGCCCGCTTGCCCGCGAGCGCATCGATTCGACCACCAGCACCAGCTTCGCTGCCGATCTGCGCAAGTGGCTGCAGATGATGGAAGCCTACGAGAATGGCGGCTTCGCCTACCATGCGACCATGCCGACCGACGCGCTGGCAAAGCTGCACGACACGATGAAGGAAATGCAGGCCTACGGCTTCGACAAGATCCGCGACGAGCAGCAGGAACTCGGCAATCGCGTACGCGCGCTGCTCGCGAGCAGGGGAATCAAGAGCGTCGCCGCAAAGGGTTTCGAAGCCCCGGGTGTGGTGGTGAGCTACACCGACGATGATGGAATTCGCACCGGCTCGAAGTTCGCCGATGTCGGATTGCAGATCGCTGCAGGTGTGCCGCTGCAATGCGACGAGCCAGCCGACTTCAAGACGTTCCGCATGGGCTTGTTCGGGCTGGACAAGCTGCACAACATCGATCGCACGGTTGATCACATCGCGAAGGCGCTCGATCGCGTTTTGTAAGCAAGCTGGAAGGGCCTGGAAATTCCCTCCCCCTTGCAGGGGGAGGGCTAGGGTGGGGGTAGTGAGGTTGAACACTGGACTGCGCCAGCCTAACCAGTCTACCCCTCGCCGGGCGCCCCCATCCCAGCCTTCTCCCTGCAAGGGGGAAGAGGCTGCATGTCACGCACTTTGCGCGAACGTGAAAGCTTCGGCTGATTTGCGGGGGAATGCGGGCACTTGAAACGGCCGGCTTGCTACCGTTCAGAACGGCGCGTTGTCCTTCGCATGCGACAGCAGCAACGCAGGCGGCGCGAAGCGTTCGCCATACCGGCTGCACAACTGCTCCGCACGCTCGACAAACTTCTTCACGCCGACGTGATTCACGAACTGGACCGCGCCGCCGGTCCATCCCGGGAAGCCGATGCCGAAGATCGATCCGATATTCGCATCGCGCGTCGATTCCAGCACCTTCTCCTCCAGGCAGCGGATGGTCTCGATGCTCTGGATATACAACAGTCGGTCGCGCACATCCTCGTACGGAATCGACGCATCCTTGCTGCCGAACAACTGGTGCAGCTGCGGCCAGAGGAATTTCTTCCCGCCGTTCACCGACGGATCTTTGGGATACTCGTAGAAACCCGCGCCCGTCGCCTTGCCGCCGCGCTTGAACTCGTTCACCATGCGCTCCACGATCGCAGTCGCCGGATGCTCGACGAAGGGCTTGCCTTCCGCCGCGTAGTCAGCGCGCATCTGGCTCGTCACGTGCAGTGACAGCGTCAGCAAGACTTCGTCCTGCACGGCGAGCGGACCGACCGGCATGCCCACCGACAGCGCCGCATTCTCGATCAGCGCTGGCGGCAGGCCTTCGCCCAGCATCGCGATGCCCTCATTGACGAAGGTCGCAAACACGCGGCTGGTGAAGAAGCCGCGCGAATCATTCACCACGATCGGCAGCTTGCCGATCTGCTGCACATAGTCATAGGCGCGCGCCAGCGTTTCTTCCGAGGTCTTCGCGCCTCGTATGATTTCCACCAGCTGCATCTTGTCGACCGGTGAGAAGAAATGCAGGCCGATGAAGCGCGATGCATCCGGGAAGGCCTGCGCCAGTCCGGTGATCGGCAGCGTCGAGGTGTTGGATGCCATGATGCCGCCCGGCGCGAGATATTGCGCGGCTTCGCGTGTCACCTCGGCCTTCAGCTCGCGTTTCTCGAACACCGCTTCGATAATCAAATCGCAACCCGACAGGTCGGCAGCGCTCGCAGTCGGCTGGATCAGCTGCAGCGTTTCAGCCGCCTTGGCCTCCGTCGCGCGGCCCTGGCGCACGCGCTTTTCCAGCAGGCGCGCGCTGTAGGACTTGCCTTTCTGCGCTTGCTCGACGCTCACGTCCTTCAGCACGCAGGGCACGCCCTTGATGGCATTCGCCCAGGCGATGCCGGCGCCCATCATGCCCGCGCCCAGGATGCCCACCTTGCTTGCTTTCCATTTCGGCACCTCGCGCGGGCGGCTCTTGCCTGCGCTGATTTCCTGCATCTGGAAGAAGAAGGTGCCGATCATGTTCTTGGCCACCTGTCCCGTCGCCAGCTTCGTGAAATAGCGGCCTTCGATGACGAGCGCGTTGTCGAAATCGACCTGCGCGCCTTCGACCATCGCGCACAGGATTGCCTCCGGTGCCGGATAATTGCCGCGCGTCTTCTCTCGGAGCATGGCCGGTGCGACCATCTGCATCGGCATCAGCTTCGGCGTGTTGGGTGCGCCGCCCGGCAGCTTGTAGCCTTCGCCGTCCCACGGCTGCTTCGCATCAGGATGCGCGAGGATCCAGGCGCGTGCCTGCGCCATCAAGTCATCCTTGTCCTTCGCCAGCGCATGCACGAAGCCTTTCGACAGCGCTTCCTGCGGTGCGATACGCTTGCCTTCGACGAGATAGGGCATGGCTTCCTGCAGGCCGAGCAGGCGTACCGTGCGCACCACGCCGCCCGCGCCGGGCAGCAGACCGAGCGTCACTTCCGGAAAGCCGAACTGGATGCGGGCGTTGTCGAGGCTGATACGGTGATGGCAGGCGAGCGCGAGCTCTAGCCCGCCGCCCAGCGCGCTGCCGTTCAGCGCGGCGACGACGGGACGTCCGAGCTTTTCAAGGCGGCGCAAGACGGCCTTGATGCCTTCGACCATGCGGAAGCATTCCTCCGCCTTGTCGGCGGGAATTGCGATCAGCTCCTTCAGATCGCCGCCCGCGAAGAACGTCTCCTTGCCTGACGTGACGATCACACCCTTGATCGCGTCGCGTTCCTTCTCCAGCCGCGCCACCGTGTCGGCGAGCGCCTGCTGGAAGGCGGCGTTCATGGTGTTGACGGGTTGCCCCGGCATGTCGATGGTGAGGGTGACGATGCCGTCGGCCATTTGCCATTGGATGCTCATGCGAATTCTCCTTATACCCGTTCGACGATGGTGGCGATGCCCATGCCGCCGCCCACGCACAATGTGATCAACCCGCGCCGCAAATTGCGCGCTTCCAGCTCATCGATCAGGTTGCCGAGCAACATGCATCCGGTTGCGCCCAGCGGATGGCCGAGCGCGATCGCGCCGCCATTGACGTTGATTTTCTCTTCAGGCACATCGAGGTCTTTCATGAAGCGCATTACCACGGCGGCAAAGGCTTCGTTGACCTCGAACAGGTCGATGTCCCTGATGCCCAGCCCGGCCTTCTCCAGCGCCTTGCGGGAGGCGGGGGCGGGGCCGGTCAGCATGATGGTGGGGTCGGTGCCGGTCACTGCCGCGGCGACGATGCGCGCGCGTGGCGTCAGACCGAGGCGCTTGCCGATGACTTCGTTGCCGATCAATGCCAGCGCCGCGCCATCGACGATGCCGGAGGAATTGCCTGCGGTATGCACATGGTTGATGCGCTCGACCTGCGGATACTTGCGGATGGCGACGCTGTCGAAGCCCATCTTGCCGGGCGACTCGAAGGAAGGCTTGAGCCCGGCCAGCGTCTCCATGGTTGTCTGCGGCTTGATGAATTCATCCTCGGCCAGCACCACAATGCCGTTCTGGTCGCGCACGGGATGCACGGACCTGAACCGGCCCGCCGCACGTGCGGCCGCAGCCTTCTGCTGCGAGCGCATGGCGAAGGCATCCACGTCTTCGCGCGAGAAGCCTTCCAGCGTGGCGATCAGGTCCGCCCCGATGCCTTGCGGCAGGAAATCCGTCTCGAAGCTCGTTTCCGGATCAGCCGCCCACGCACCACCGTCGGAGCCCATCGGCACGCGTGACATCGACTCCAAGCCGCCGGCCACGACCAGTTCTTCCCAGCCGGAACGCACCTTTTGTGCGGCGAGATTGACGGCTTCCAGCCCCGATGCGCAGAAACGGTTCAGCTGCACGCCCGCGGCCTTCCAGTCCCAGCCAGCGGCCAGTGCAGCGGTCTTCGCAATGCAGGCGCCCTGGTCGGCGACCGGCGTAACGCAACCGAGCACGACGTCGTCAACAAGGGCGGTATCGAGTTGATGGGCGCGCTGCAGTTCGTGCATCAGGCCGGACAGCAGGCTGACAGGCTTGACGGAATGCAGGCTCCCGTCTTTCTTCCCTTTTCCGCGCGGCGTGCGGATGGCATCGTAAATAAAGGCATCAGTCACGGTTGTCTCCTTGACGGTAATTCGCCCATCATAGGACGCTGTATTTTGCAAAGCAACTGCTTGGTTGGTGGATGCCCTCTAATTCCGTGCGGCATGATGGGCTGCGACGGCCGCTATAATTGTGGCCATCATCATGTCCAAACACACCCCATCTTCGCCGCGCCCGAGGCGCGCGCCCCGCAAACGTCCCCTTGTCACGATCAGTGAGGACGAGGGTAATCGCCGCGCCGATCTCATCCGCGTGTCGGCCCGGCTGTTCCGCGAGAAAGGTTTCGACGGTACCACGGTGCGCGATATCGCGGATGCCGTCGGCATGCGCTCGGGGAGCCCGTTCTATCATTTCAAGAGCAAGCAGGACATCCTCGCCGCGGTGATGGAGGAGGGGCTCGTCGCCGGCCTGCAAGACACTGAACGGATCGCCGCCAGCGATCTGCCGCCGCGCGAGAAATTCCGCGCGCTGGTGCGTTCGCATCTCGAAACGGTGCTCGCCGAGGGGCACGACTTCATCCCCGTACTGCTGCACGAATGGCGCGCACTCAGTCCCGAACATCAGGCCCGCATCATCGACCTGAAGGACCGCTACGACGCGCGCTGGCAGCAGGCTCTGGCCGAGTTGAAAAAGGCCGGCCTCGTCAAGTCGGACAGCAAGGTGGTGCGCCTGCTGATGCTCGGCGCCGTCAACTTCACGATCCAGTGGTACAAGCCGGGAAAGGGCCTGAGCATCGACCAGCTGGCCGATCAGGCGGTGGAATTCTTCCTGGGCGGGCTGGGCTAGGCTGTCCGATCAGGACACAGAAGTTCTTGTCCACGGAAAACACGAAAAACACGGAAAAGATTTTGTGTTTTTCGTGTTTTCCGTGGACAGCAAAAAAACGCTCATCGCAGCATGGCTGTGCGCCAAGCCCCACCGAGCAAATTCATCGGTATAAACAGATCATTCCGGTGACTTCATCGCCACCGCACGCAGGCAGAACGCCTGAATCGAGTGTACCAAGGCATTTTCCTCGATCACTGGCTGATGGCCTTCCTGCCACATCAGCGGCCCGACCAGTGCTTCGGCGATCACGCCGACCAGCGCCGCAGCGCTGATGGACGCGTCCTGCGCGGGGAAGTCGCCCGACCGGATGCCGTCTTCCACCAGTTGCCGGAAAATCTCCGCATAGGCGTGGCGATAACGCAGGCGTTCCGCATCCACCAAGGCATCGACCGGTTCGGCGATCAAGGCGAAGGCCAGGCGGCGCGCGCGGATCGCGCGCTTGGAGAAGGCAAGGATCGTATTGAGCAGCCGCTGCGCAGGCGGCCCTTCGCGCAAGGCTGTCTGGCGCACTACGTCCACTTCCTTTTGCGTCGCGAGGCGGAAGATCTCGGCGCAGAGCTCCGCCTTCGAGCTGAAGTGCATGTAGACGGCGCCTGTCGCCACCCCTGCGCGCTGCGCGATGGCGCTGATGGTCACCGCGCCGAATCCGCCTTCCGACACGATATGTACGCCCGCATCCAGGATGCGTTGTCGCTGCGCCGCCTTGCGCGCTTCGGTCTTCTCGGTCGGCCGGTAAGCCATGGAACGATTCCTTTACGTCTTTTGGCGGCCAGTGTAACCGAGGCAATCTTGCACGGACAAGCGTCGTCCGCCAGTGGGTTGACATGTCGCGTTCCGCATGCTTAACTTGAAGCTAATAGTATGAATTTGAATTCATACTTTCAATTTGGAAATATTTTCGGCGCTCGCGGTGAGTGAAGTCATGGCCGCCGCGCCTGTCGCAGCACCTATTCTGTGGAGCGGTCCAATGAACGACATTCAATTCAAGACTTCCTACCTTGCCGAAACCCACGAAGTCCAAAACCAGCCGCAACCGCTGCAGGACTACAACGTCTACCTGCAGGACCTCGCCCTGCGCGAAGCCGTCGCCCGTGAAGACGGCGCATGGGCAGAAGGCGAACTGCAAGGTTTCGGTGTGCTGGCCGGTTCGCAGGAAATGATCGAACTTGGTTTCCAGGCCAACGAAAACAAGCCGGTGCTCCACACGCATGACCGCTACGGCCGGCGGGTCGACGAGGTACGCTTCCACCCTGCGTATCACCGCCTGATGCAAGTCTCGATCGAGCACGGCCTGCATTCCTCGCACTGGACCCATCCGCGGCCCGGCGCCCAAGTCGCGCGCGCCGCGAAGTTCTACATGCAAAGCCAGGTTGAAGCGGCGCATTGCTGCCCGATCACCATGACGTCCGCCGCGATCCCCGCCTTGCGCCTCCAACCCGATGTTGCCGCCCAATGGGAGCCGAAGATCCTCGCGCGTCACTATGACCACCGCAACGTTCCGACGAACGACAAGATGGGTGTCACCATCGGCATGGCGATGACGGAAAAGCAGGGCGGTTCCGACGTGCGTGCCAACACCACGCGCGCCTATCCGCTCGGCGCGCAAGGTCCCGGCCAGGCGTATGAACTGGTCGGGCACAAGTACTTTGTGTCTGCGCCCATGTGCGATGCCTTCCTCGTTCTCGCGCAGGCGCCGGGCGGGCTGTCCTGCTTCCTGCTGCCGCGCTGGCGTCCGGACGGCAGCAAGAACGCACTGCAGATCCAGCGCCTGAAGAACAAGATGGGCAACGTCGCCAACGCATCGAGCGAAACCGAGCTGCGCGGCGCCTGGGCGGTGATGGTCGGAGAGGAAGGGCGCGGCGTCGCCACCATCCTCAAGATGGTGTCCATGACGCGCTTCGACTGCATGATCGGCTCCTCCGGCGGCATGCGTCAGGCGGCTGTCCAGGCCTTGCACCACTGCGCGCACCGTTCCGCCTTCGGCAAGCTCCTGTCGCAGCAACCGCTGATGCAGAACGTGCTGGCGGACCTCGTCATCGAGACCGAGGCAGCGCTTGCCATGACCATGCGCGTCGCCGGTGCCCTCGACCGCAGCGTGGACAGCCAATCGGAACGCCTGCTCGTGCGCGTCGGCACCGCCGTTGGCAAGTACTGGATCTGCAAGCGCACACCCGGCCATGCGTACGAAGCGATGGAATGCATCGGCGGCAGCGGCGTGATGGAGGACAGCATCATGCCGCGCCTGCTCCGCGAATCGCCGGTGAATTCGATCTGGGAAGGCAGTGGCAACGTGCAATGCCTCGACATGCTGCGCGCAATGGGCAAGAGCCCTGAATCCGTCGATGCCTTCATGGCCGAAGTGAGCCGCGCGGCTGGCGCCGACAAGCGCCTCGATCAGTACATCGCGCAGATGCAGGCTGAGTTCGCCGATCTGGCCGACATCGAGTACCGCGCCCGGCGCGTGGTGGAGAAGATGGCGCTTGCGCTGCAGGGATCGCTGCTGGTGCGGCACGGCGACCCGGCGGTGGCCGACGCTTTCTGCGCTTCGCGGCTGTCAGGCGGAAGCACCGGGTTTGTCTATGGGGGATTGCCGCGCGGGGTGGATTGCGGCGCGATCATCAGACGCGCCCTGCCGATGGCCGCGTAGGCCCTGCTGGGCCTGAACCTCATCCCCGCGGGGCGGCCAGCTGCCTTCGCGGGGACGAGGCAAGAAAAATAGCGCTGATTGAAGGGTATCCTGACCCTTCAGCGCCTTCTATCCGTCCGGCGAAAGCCACGGCGGGTGCGCGCATGTGTCTCGAAGGTCTGGCCTTGTGACGAATCAAATGGTCTAATCATGCATAGACGGTATATGAATTATCGCATGCAGGTCATTCTTCAACAGGGGCATAGGACCATTTACATGACCGACAACAGCAAACCGGAGACAAGAATCATGGCGGACCTTGCAGACATGTCGCCTGCATATTTCGGCATGGTCATGGCAACTGGCATCGTTTCGCTCGCCTCCTACCTGCTCGACTATCCGCGCATCGCGCACGCACTGTTCGGGTTCAATATTGCAGCCTATGCCATCCTGTGGGTATTGACCGTGCTGCGCGCAGTGCGCTTCCCCCGGCGCTTCTTCGGCGACATGGTCGACCACCTGCGCGGTCCCGGTTTTTTCACGACCGTGGCAGCGACAAACATCCTCGGCAGCCAGTTCGTGGTGCTTGCTGCCGACTATCGCACCGGCAGCATCCTGTGGGGCGTGGCCATCCTGCTCTGGATCGCGCTGACCTATACCATCTTCACCGGCATCACCATCAAGGAACACAAGCCGACGCTGGATCGCGGCATTAGCGGCGGCTGGCTGCTGGCAGTGGTGGCCTCGCAATCCATCGCCGTCCTCGGCGCGCTGCTGGCCGCACATGTCGATCAGCCTTACCGGCTTGAAATCAACTTCCTTGCGCTCTCGATGTGGCTGTGGGGCGGCATGCTGTACATCTGGATGATGTCGCTCATCTTCTATCGCTACACCCTGTTTCCGTTTTCACCCGGCGACCTGTCGCCGCCATACTGGATCAACATGGGCGCCATGGCGATCTCCACGCTTGCCGGTTCGCTGCTGATCATCAATGCGCCGGATGCACCGTACCTGCTTTCGCTGCTTCCCTTCATCAAGGGCTTCACGGTCTTCTACTGGGCGACGGGCACCTGGTGGATACCGATGCTGCTCATTCTCGGTTTCTGGCGCTATGTGTCAAGGCGCTTTCCGCTCACCTACGACCCGCTGTACTGGGGCGCCGTCTTCCCGCTGGGGATGTATGCCGCATCCACCAGGCGCATGATTGACGCGATGGAATTCGGCTTCCTCCAGTTCCTGCCGCGTGTCTTTCTTTATATCGCCATGTTCATGTGGGCCATTACCCTGATCGGGCTGGTGTTCGACCTGCTGCAACGTGTCGGCATCCTCGGCAAGGAGAAGGCACGCGCCTGACGCGCCGGCGATGGCGGTTCAAATGAAAAAGAGCCCGCGTTTGCGGGCTCTTTAACGTACATCTTGGCTACTTTTTTGCGTATGACGTGCCGGAATGATCAGGCAAAGTTCTTCGCCACGAAATCCCAGTTCACCAGGTTCCAGAATGCCTCGACGAACTTCGGACGTGCGTTGCGGTAGTCGATGTAGTAAGCGTGTTCCCACACGTCGCAGGTGAGCAGCGGCTTGTCGCCGGTCGTCAGCGGCGTGGCGGCGTTCGAGGTGTTGACGATGTCCACCGAACCGTCGGCCTTCTTCACCAGCCAGGTCCAGCCGGAACCGAAGTTGCCGACAGCGGACTTGTTGAATGCTTCCTTGAACTTGTCGAGGGAACCCCACTTCGCATTGATGGCATCGCCCAGCGCGCCGGCCGGAGCGCCGCCGCCGTTCGGCTTCATGCAGTTCCAGAAGAAGGTATGGTTCCAGACCTGCGCCGAATTGTTGAACACGCCACCGGACGACTTCTTGATGATGTCTTCGAGCGAGGCGTTTTCGAACTCGGTACCCTTGATCAGGTTGTTCAGGTTTGTGACGTATGCCTGATGGTGCTTGCCGTAATGGTATTCCAGGGTTTCCTTCGACATGTGCGGCTGAAGTGCGTCCATCGGGTAGGGTAGCGGGGGCAGGGTATGTTCCATGATGCTTCCTTTCTAGTTTTAAGGTTGATGTTGTTCTTGAAAGACCTCAATTGTATGTCGGATGCGGATTACCTGCATGCGGCGGGTTATTGATGCATTGCCAAACCAGTGCAAAAACCTCTTTGTTGCTTTTATGGCGGTAAGTGCCGCCAATTTTGTCTATCGCCGGACAACTTGCTTCGGCAGCGGAAAAATTCATTCCAGCATCGGCTGTACGCTCGCGATCCCGACCTCGGCTCCGCCTTCCGCCAGCCTGACGGTGACAGTCTGTCGCGGATGTAGGTCTTTGGGCGCGCGGATGATCCTTCCTTTGCTGTCAATGATCATCGCGTAGCCGCGTTCCAGTGTACGTTCGGGGTTCAGCAACTCCAGCTGCGCGCCAAGCGCCGCAAGCGACTGTCGGCGTTGGGCGGCCTGCGTTGCCATGCGCGTGCCGATGCGTCGCATGATTTCATGAAGTAATGCCCGCTCCCGCGCCGTCTTCGGCAACTGCGTCGCGAGCCGCGTCTGCAAGTGCATCAGTTTGTAGCGGGCCTGGCTGAGCGGCATGCGCGTGGCATGTGCAAGGCGGGTCTGCAGGCCGTGCAGCTTCAGGCGTTCATGGGCGATGTAGGCGGCAGGGCTTACCAGCCGGTGCGACAGCCAGTCCAGTGTCTGGGTTGCCTCGGCAACCCAGCGTCGAAATGCGCGGGTAATGTCGTCGGCATGCGCGCCGAGCGTGGCAAGCCAATCGGCGCGCGGCGCGGCGGCCATTTCAGCGGCTGCAGTTGGCGTCGGCGCGCGCAGATCGGCGGCGAAATCGGCAATCGTGAAGTCGGTTTCATGGCCAACGCCCGAGATGACCGGCATCGAACAGGCGGCAATCGCGCGCGCCACGCCCTCGTCGTTGAACGACCACAAGTCTTCGATGCTGCCGCCGCCCCGGCACACCAGCAGCACATCGCATTCCGCGCGCGCCGATGCCGTGTTGATGGCATGCGCAATTTTCTGCGCCGCGCCTTCTCCCTGGACCGGCGTCGGATACAGGATCACGCGGACGTGGGGGGCGCGTCGCTGCAGGGTACTCAGGATGTCACGCAGGGCGGCCGCCTGCGGGCTGGTGACGATGCCGACCGTCCTGGCAAACAGGGCCAGCGGCCGTTTGCGCATCGGGTCGAACAGGCCTTCTGACTCCAGCTTCTCCTTCAACCTGAGGAAGGCTTCAAACAGGTTTCCCGTTCCCGAGCGCCGGATGGCTTCGACATTCAGCTGGTAGTCCCCGCGTGGCGCATACAGCGTCACCAGTGCGCGCACCTCGACCTTGTCACCCTCGCGCGGAATGAAACCGGCGTATTGGGCACGGCCACGAAACATTACCGCGCGCACCTGCGCACTGTCGTCCTTGAGGGTGAAATACCAATGCCCTGATGCCGCCTTGGTGAAATTGGAAATCTCGCCGGAAACCCACGCCAGCGGGAAATTTCTTTCCAGCATCCGCGCCACGGCGTGGTTCAGGGAGGAAACCGTCAGTACGGGCGGCGTCAAATCTGGAGTTTCGAGCGGACTTCTAAGATTCATGCGGTCTTCCAAGGAAAAACCTTTCCACAGGCGCGCCAATTGGACATCGTTTTGTCATAATTGGTTACAAACAATATCGTACTCTAGTAAGTGCTTGATTTTGCTTGAAAAACTGAATTTCCATGATTTCTTTATGGAAATCAAAAACCTTTTGGAATCAAACACTTTTAGTTGCGCAGGGTAATTACTCACAAAGTTATCCACAGGGCTTGTGAAGAACTTTTTCCCCGGTATTGTAGCGAGATGGCCTTGCCCGCAAAGGCTCAACACGATACATTCTGCATCCGACTGATTTCAACTCGAGGAGCCCCTTTTGCTCGCCATTATCCAAGCTGCCGGCTGGCCGATCTGGCCGTTGTTGATCGCATCCGTCATCGGACTGGCGTTGATCATCGAGAGGATATTGTACCTTCGCCGTAGCCGCATCCTTCCGTCAAACCTGCTGGATGAAGTCATTCGTGTTTATCACAACGGCAAGATCAGTTCGGAAATCATTTCCAACCTGGAACAGAATTCGCCGCTCGGCCGCGTGCTGGCTGCCGGCCTGCGCAATGTGAACGCGCCGCGCGATGTCATGAAGGAATCCATCGAAGAAGCCGGGCGCGGCGCCGCGCACGAACTGGAACGTTTCCTGACCACCCTCGGCACGATCGCCACCCTGGCGCCGCTCATGGGCCTGTTTGGCACCGTTGTCGGCATGATCGAGATCTTCGGTGCGCAAAATGCGGTCGGCGCCAATCCAGCCGAACTGGCGCACGGTATTTCAACGGCGCTGTACAACACCGGATTCGGCCTGGCGATTGCGATGCCTTCGCTTGTGTTCTACCGCCATTTCCGCGCGCTGGTCGACAGCTTCATCGTCGACATGGAACAGCAGGCAGTGAAGTTTGTCGACACCGTGCATGGCACCCGCAAGTAAGGCGACACCATGAACTTCCGCAAAGGCCAGGGACGCGAAGATCCGGAAATCAACCTGATTCCCTTCATCGACGTACTGCTGGTGATCCTGATCTTCCTGATGATCACCACCACCTACAGCAAATTCACCGCCTTGCAGATTACCCTGCCCACGGCCGATGCCGAGAAGGCCATCGAGCAGCCGCAGGAAATCAACGTGGGTGTCGATGCGCAGGGCCATTATGCCGTTGACAATTCGCCTGTCGCCGCGCATGACGCCGCAGCCCTCGCCGAAGAGCTGAAGAACGCCGTCGGCGCCAAGGCGCAGTCGCGCAATGGTCCGGTTGTCATCATCAATGCGGATGCGATGGCGACGCACCAGTCAGTCATCAATGTGCTCGAGGCGGCGCGACTGGCCGGACTTGACAAGGTCACCTTTGCCGCACAAACCAGCGGCAAGAAATGACTCGGCGCATGGCCACTGCGCTGCCCCGCTCCTGGATGCGGCGCGGCTTGCTGGCCAGTGCGTTGTTCCCCGTTTCCCTGTTGTTCCGCTTTCTGGTTGCCATTCGACGCACGCTCTATCAGGCTGGCGCACTGAAAAGCGTGCGTCTCTCCGTTCCCGTCATCATCGTTGGCAACATCTTCGTCGGCGGCACAGGCAAGACGCCGTTCACTATCTGGCTGGTCGACCAGATGCGGCGTGCCGGCTATGTGCCCGGCGTCGTGTCGCGCGGCTACGGTGCGCGTAACCGCCAGCCGGTCGAGGTCACTGCAGTCTCGACACCAGCCGATGTCGGCGACGAGCCGGTGCTGATAGCACACCACGCCGGATGCCCGGTGATGGTAGGGCGTGATCGTGTCGCGGCGGCGCAGACCATGCTGGCCGCGCATCCTGAAGTGAACCTGATCATTTCCGACGACGGCTTGCAGCATTACGCCCTAGAGCGCGACGTCGAGATCATCATCAGCGACGATCGCGGCCATGGCAACGGCTGGATGCTGCCAGCCGGCCCCTTGCGCGAGCCGGCCTCGCGCCCGCGGGACTTTACCATCGTCAATACGGTGCGCCAGCCGGCGCACGGTGCTGGCTGGTTCCCCATGCAGATTGCCGGCGATACTGCCGAACGTCTCTCGAACCGCTCGCAGTCGATCGCGCTGAACGCAATACGCTCACAGCGCATCGTCGCTGCGGCCGGCATCGGCAATCCTTCCCGGTTTTTCGCCATGCTGCGCAGTGCCGGTTTGACGATAGAGGAACTGCCATTGCCCGACCACTACGACTTTGCCGACAATCCATTTGCGCGTGTATCCGCAGATATCATCCTGATCACCGAGAAGGATGCAGTAAAATGTACGCAAATCGATACGATAAAGAACGACCCGCGCCTTTGGGTCGTGCCTGTGACAGCGCGCCTCGACCGCGCGCTGGCTGAACGAATAGTGGAGAAATGTCGTGGACGCCCGACTGCTTGATATCCTGGTCTGCCCGCTGTGCAAGGGGCCGCTTGAATACGATAAGAATGCGCAGGAACTGATCTGCAATCCGGACAAGCTCGCGTTCCCGATCCGGGACGGCATTCCGATCATGTGGGCCGACCAGGCGCGCGACCTCACCGCGCCACCTGCTCCGACTTCCGCCGCCTGAAAAATTCCACGCCCTGCGCCGTGCTGCGGCGCACGCCCGGCAGCAATCAGAGAAGCCGATGTCTTTCACCGTCATCATTCCCGCGCGACTTGCATCGACGCGTCTTCCTAACAAGCCGCTGGCCGACATCGGCGGCAAGCCGATGGTGGTTCGCGTTGCGGAACGCGCTGCCGAGTCGGGCGCGTCGCAAGTGGTAGTTGCAACCGATCATGCCGATATTGTGAACGCTTGCCGCCAGTACGGCGTGGAGGCGCGCATGACGCGCGCGGATCATCCTTCCGGCACCGACCGCATCGCCGAAGTGGCTGCAGCACTCGGGCTCGGCGCTGGCGATGTTGTTGTCAACGTCCAGGGCGACGAGCCATTGATTGCGCCCTCGCTGATCGCCGCCGCCGCCGGGCTCATCACTGACCAGGTGCCGATGGCGACCGCTGCGCATCCGATCTACGAGCTTGCGGACATTTTCAACCCCAACGTGGTCAAGGTGGTGCTCGACAAGGCGGGCAGGGCGCTCTATTTTTCGCGCGCTACCATACCCTGGCATCGTGATGCCTTCGCCAGGTCGAGGGAGAGCGTTCCGGACGGGTACCGACCATTGCGGCACATAGGGCTTTACGCCTACAGCAACGCCTTCCTGCAGGCCTATCCCGCGCTTGAGCAGTCGCCGCTCGAACAGATCGAGGCGCTCGAACAGTTGCGCGTGCTCTGGCATGGCTATTCCATTGCAGTCCATGTCACGCCGGATGCCCCCGCAGCGGGTGTGGACACGGCGGAGGATCTGGCGCGGGTGCGGCAGTACTTCGATCAAGGAATTTCGAAGAAATCGGGCGGGTAACTGCCGAAACGGGGGAATTCTGTGGTAAGTTTCATGCAATGTTTGTGTGATAAAAAGCATGTCTTTGGGGGAAGCTAACCCCGTCACCACGAAAAAATTTAAAACCAGTCTAGGAAACTCTCATGCGCCTCATCCTCTTAGGACCGCCAGGTGCCGGTAAGGGCACGCAAGCAAATTACATCAAGGAAAAGTTCAACATTCCCCAGATTTCCACCGGCGACATGCTGCGAGCAGCCGTGAAGGAGGGCACTCCGCTGGGTCTGGCTGCCAAGAAGGTCATGGATGCGGGCGGACTTGTCTCGGATGACATCATCATCGGCCTGGTGAAGGATCGCCTGAAGCAGCCTGACTGCGCGAACGGCTATCTGTTCGACGGTTTTCCGCGCACCATTCCGCAGGCGGATGCCATGAAGGAAGCCGGTGTCGCGATCGACTACGTGCTGGAAATCGACGTGCCCGATGAAGCGATCATCGAGCGCATGAGCGGCCGTCGCGTGCACCAGTCGTCCGGACGTACTTACCACGTCAAGTTCAACCCTCCGAAGGTTGCAGGCAAGGATGACGTCACTGGTGAAGAACTGATCCAGCGCGATGACGACAAGGAAGAAACAGTGAGGAAGCGCCTTGCTGTCTATCACGAGCAGACGGAAGTGCTGGTCGACTACTACAACAAGTGGGCGAAGTCCGGACAGCCCGGAGCGCCGAAGTACAGGAAGATTGCCGGCGTCGGCCCGGTCGAAACGATCCGGGACAAGGCCTTCGCTGCACTGGCTGATTAGACGAAAGCAAAAGCGGACCTCATGTCCGCTTTTTTTATATCCGCATTTTTTTACAGGACTAATCAAGGTCAAGTTTCAAAACCCGAGCAGTTGTTTTTTCTCCCGGTTGAAAATGCGTTATGCAAGAATACTGGGAATGTTGTAACGGAAAAGTTTAGCAGTGCGCAGTAGTCGCAGGACGACGACAGCAGATACCGATCTGTACCAGCAGGCATATGCCGTCGCCGTCCTCCGGAATGTGTCGTTGTTTTAATCTTGGTGTGAACAACATGGAGGAAACAGTATGGCAACAGGTTTGTGGATTGCCGTAGTCTGCGGTGTATTGGCCGTCATCTACGGATTGGTGTCCCGGAGCTGGATCTTGAGTCAGGATGCCGGCAACGCCCGCATGCAGGAAATCGCGGCGGCGGTGCAGCAGGGCGCAGGTGCGTATCTCGCGCGACAATACAAGACCATTGCAATGGTCGGTGTCGTGCTCGCGATCCTCATCGGCGTTTTCCTCGACGGAACAACCGCAGCCGGCTTCGTGGTCGGCGCCATACTGTCCGGCGCATGCGGGTTCATCGGCATGAATGTGTCGGTGCGCGCCAACGTCCGCACTGCGCAGGCCGCTACTCACGGCATCGGCCCGGCACTTGCCGTTGCGTTCCGTGGCGGTGCGATCACCGGTATGCTGGTGGTCGGCCTCGGCCTGCTTGGCGTGAGCCTGTTCTTCTGGTACATCACCGGAGGCAAGGCGGTCGATGCGGTCACCCTCAAGCCTCTGCTGGGTCTCGCATTCGGTTCTTCGCTGATTTCGATCTTCGCGCGTCTTGGCGGCGGTATCTTCACCAAGGGCGCTGACGTCGGCGCCGACCTGGTGGGCAAGGTGGAGGCCGGCATTCCGGAAGATGATCCGCGCAATCCCGCGGTGATCGCCGACAACGTGGGCGACAACGTCGGCGACTGTGCCGGCATGGCGGCCGACCTGTTCGAGTCGTACGCCGTGACGCTCGTCGCCGCGCTGATCTTGGGCAAGGAGGCGTTCGGCGAGAAGGGCCTGGTATTCCCCCTCATCATCCCGGCGATCGGCGTGGTCACCGCCGTCATCGGCATCCTGCTCGTCGCGCCGCGTCCGGGTGACCGTACCGGTATGACCGCCATCAACCGCGGCTTCTTCATCTCCGCGGCCATCTCCGCCGTGCTCGTCGCGATCGCGTCGCTGGCCTACTTGCCGGCCAGCTTCGCCGACCTGCCCGGTGCCACGGCGGGCAACTTCGGCCGGTTCGGCGGGGACCCACGAGTGATCGCGATCGTCGCGGTGCTCATCGGGCTCGTGCTGGCGGCGGCGATCCAGCTCCTGACCGGCTACTTCACCGAGACCTCGCGCAAGCCGGTCAAGGACATCGCCCGCGCCTCGCTCACCGGGCCGGCGACGAACATCCTTTCCGGCATCAGCGTCGGGCTCGAGTCGGCGGTGTACTCGGCGTTGCTCATCGGCGGCGGTGTCTACGGCGCGTACCTGCTCGGGCACGGTTCCGTCACGGTGGCGCTGTTCGCGGTCGCGCTCGCGGGCACCGGCCTGCTGACCACCGTCGGTGTCATCGTGTCGATGGACACCTTCGGCCCGGTCAGCGACAACGCCCAGGGCATCGCCGAGATGTCCGGCGAGCTGGAGGGCCCGGCGGCGCAGGTCCTCACCGACCTCGACGCGGTCGGCAACACGACCAAGGCGATCACCAAGGGCATCGCGATCGCGACCGCGGTTCTCGCCGCGACCGCGCTGTTCGGCTCGTTCACCGACACCGTCGGCAGGGCGCTGCGGGACGCCGGGCTCAACCCCGACAACGCCCGCACTCTCAACATCGGCATCCCCGACGCGCTCGTCGGCCTCGTCATCGGCGCGGCCGTGGTGTTCCTGTTCTCCGGCCTGGCGATCAACGCGGTGGGCCGGGCGGCCGGGCGGGTGGTCTTCGAGGTGCGGGAGCAGTTCCGCACCAAGCCGGGGATCATGGACGGCAGCGAGAAGCCCGACTACGGCGCCGTCGTCGACATCTGCACCAAGGACTCGCTGCGGGAGCTGATCACGCCGGGCACGCTCGCCGTGCTCGCGCCGATCGCGGTGGGCTTCGGCCTGGGCTACCCCCCGCTCGGGGCGTACCTCGGCGGCGCGATCGCCGGCGGCGTGCTCATGGCCGTCTTCCTGGCCAACTCCGGCGGCGCGTGGGACAACGCCAAGAAGCTCGTCGAGGACGGCAACTACGGCGGCAAGGGCTCCGACGTCCACGCCGCCACGGTGATCGGCGACACGGTCGGCGACCCGTTCAAGGACACCGCCGGCCCCGCAATCAACCCGCTGATCAAGGTCATGAACCTCGTCAGCCTCCTCATCGCGCCCTCCGTCGTGAAGTACTCGGTCGGCGCCGACGAGAACAAGCCGCTGCGGATCGCGATCGCGCTGGTCGCCGTGGCGGTCGTGACGGCAGTGATCGTCGTCTCGAAGCGGCGCAGCACGGCGATCGCCGGTCCGGAGGTGGCCGCCGCCGAGGCGGGCACCGAGCGCAAGGCCGAGGTCCCCGTCTGACCGACCGACCAGGAAGATCACCGGTGAGGTCCGTCCAGGACCTCGGGTGGACCCCACCGCGACGAGCGGGGCGAGGAGCACCGGCATGGCGCCGCCTGGAGGTGACCGGGCGGGGCTGTCCGGGCGGCGGCACGGCCACCGGCCGGCAGCGCCTCTCGCACGATCCGCCGGCCATGCCCTAGCGTGATCGCATGGCCCGGCAGTTGTCACTTCTCTCCGCGACCGTGCAGGCCCCGGCGGTCGAAGACCTGGAGGGGTTGTTGTGCGGTCCGGGCCACGTCGTCCGGCGCGGGGACGCGGCCCGGCTGTCGGTGGTCGTGCCGGGCGGCTGGCGCGTCGCGCCGCTGCTGGCCGGGCTCGTCGCGCTGGAGCTGGCCGGCGACGCCGTGGCCGTCGGCGGCCAGCGGCCGCCCTACGGCGGGGCACCGTACGGCGGCGTACCGGCCGCCGGCACCGGAATGGTGAGCGTGCGCACCGCGTTCGATCCACGGCTGGTCCCGGTCGCCGCCCGCTGGTTCGCCGGCGCCCGGCTGGTCGCCCCGGCCGGCCTCCACCTCGACGGGGGCCGGCTGCGCTGGTGGGTGCTGGCGGCGGGCCGGCCCGACCGGCTCGGCTACCGGCTGGCCGTAGGACCGAACGCCGAGCCGGTCTGGCCCGCGGTGGGCGCCGCGCTCGCCGCCGCCGGCCTGCCGGCGACGTTTCTCGGGCCCCGGGCGGACGGTCCGGCGTACCGTCTGGTCGGCGGCCGGCGGCTGGCCCGCCTCCGGGAGCTCGTCGGCGAGCCGCCCGAGGGCGTGCCGCCAGGCGCCTGGCCGGCGAGCTGAACCACCCGTCGCACCACCACGCAGCAGCCCGAACCGAGGAGAGCAGTGCCCCCGCGCACCACGTCGACCGCCGCGGACCGGACCGCGTCCCCGCCCGCGCGCGCCGGCGCGAACGGCGGCCCCGCCGCCACCGGACCCCGGCTCGTCATCGTCGAGTCGCCGGCCAAGGCGAGGACCATCGCCGGCTACCTCGGGCCGGGTTGGCTGGTCGAGTCCAGCATCGGCCACATCCGCGACCTGCCGCGCAACGCCTCCGACGTCCCCGCCAGCCACAAGGGCCAGCCGTGGGCCCGGCTCGGGGTCGACGTCGACCACGGCTTCCAGCCGCTCTACGTCGTCACGCCGGACAAGAAGCCGCAGGTCGCCAAGCTGCGCCAGCTCGTCAAGGACGCCGCCGAGCTCTACCTGGCCACCGACGAGGACCGCGAGGGGGAGGCGATCGCCTGGCACCTGCTGCAGACGCTGCGACCCAGGGTCCCGGTCAAGCGGATGGTGTTCCACGAGATCACCCCGCAGGCCATCCAGCGCGCCATCGACAACCCGCGCGACATCGACGAGCACCTCGTCGACGCCCAGGAGACGCGACGCATCCTCGACCGGCTCTACGGGTACGAGGTGAGCCCCGTCCTGTGGAAGAAGGTCATGCCGAAGCTGTCGGCGGGCCGGGTGCAAAGCGTCGCCACCCGCATCCTCGTCGAGCGGGAGCGTGCCCGGATGCGCTTCCGCAGCGCGAGCTACTGGGACGTCGAGGGGATCTTCGTCGGGGACCGCGACCCGACCCCGCTGCCCGCGACGCTGGTCGCGCTGGAGGGCCGCCGGCTGGCGACCGGCCGCGACTTCGACGACGGCGGCAGGCTCACCGGCGCCGACGTCGCCCTGCTGGACGAGGCGGCGGCACGCTCCCTCGTCGACCGGCTGGCGGACACCTCGTTCACGGTCAGGACCGTCGAGGACAAGCCGTACCGCCGCTCCCCGTACCCGCCTTTCATGACCAGCTCGCTCCAGCAGGAGGCCGGGCGCAAGCTGCGCTTCGACGCCCGGCGCACCATGCAGGTCGCGCAGCGGCTGTACGAGAACGGCTACATCACCTACATGCGCACCGACTCCACCAACCTGTCGGAGGCGGCGCTGACCGCGGCGCGGGAGCAGGCGCGCCAGCTCTACGGGCCGGAGTACGTGCCGCAGCGCCCCCGCACGTACGCCAAGAAGGTCAAGAACGCCCAGGAGGCGCACGAGGCGATCCGGCCGGCCGGCGACCACTTCCGTACGCCGGGGGAGGTCCGCCAGGGGCTGGACAACGACGGCTACCGGCTCTACGAGCTGATCTGGCAGCGTACGGTGGCCAGCCAGATGGCCGACGCCACCGGCACCAGCGCGACCGTGCGGGTGGGCGGGCGCTCCAGCGTGGGGGAGGACGTCGAACTCGGCGCGTCCGGCAAGGTGATCACGTTCCCCGGCTTCCTGCGGGCCTACGTGGAGGGCGCCGACGACCCCGACGCCGAGCTGGAGGACCGCGAGCGGCGGCTGCCGGCGGTCCGTGTCGGCGACCCGCTCACCGCGCGCGAGCTGCACCCCCGCGGCCACACCACCAGCCCGCCTCCCCGCTACACCGAGGCCAGCCTGGTCAAGACGCTGGAGGAGCTGGGGATCGGCCGCCCGTCGACGTACGCGAGCATCATCGGGACGATCCAGGACCGCGGGTACGTGTGGAAGAAGGGCGCCGCGCTGGTGCCGAGCTTCGTCGCGTTCGCGGTGGTGGCGCTGCTCGAGGACCACTTCACCCGGCTCGTCGACTACCGCTTCACCAGCGCCGTCGAGGACGACCTCGACGCGATCGCCGGCGGCGTGACGCAGTCGGTCGACTGGCTGACGCGCTTCTACTTCGGGGGCGAGGGCGGGCAGGAGAACGGCGTCGCCCGTTCCGGCGGGCTCAAGCGCATGGTCAACGAGCGGCTGGCCGACATCGACGCCCGCGAGGTCAACTCCATCCCGCTCGGCGTGGCCGCCGACGGCGAGCCGGTCGTCGTCCGCGTCGGCAGGTACGGGCCGTACGTCCAGCACGGCGCGCAGCGTGCGAGCGTCCCCGACAGCCTGCCGCCCGACGAGCTGGGCGTCGACCGCGCGATGGAGCTGCTGGCGGCCCCGAACGGCGAGCGGGTGCTGGGCACCGACCCGGCGACCGGCGCGCAGGTGATCGCCAGGATGGGGCGGTACGGCCCGTACGTCACCACGACCGAGGACCCGCCGCGCACCTCCAGCCTGCTCCGGGCGATGTCGCCGGGCACCGTCACGCTCGACGAGGCCCTGAGGCTGCTCACCCTCCCCCGCACGCTCGGCGTGGCGCCGGACGGCGAGGAGGTCACCGCCCAGAACGGTCGCTACGGTCCGTACGTGAAGAAGGGTGGGGAGTCACGTTCGCTGGAGAGCGAGGAGCAGCTCTTCACGATCACCCTGGACCAGGCGCTCGCCCTGCTCGCCCAGCCCAAGCCCCGCGGCCGCCGCACCGCCGCCGTGCCCCCGCCGCTGCGCGAGCTCGGCGAGGACCCGGCCACCGGCAGGCCGATGGTGGTACAGGAGGGCAGGTTCGGGCCGTACGTCACCGACGGCGAGACCAACGCCAGCCTCCGCAAGGGCGACGGCGTCGAGGACCTGACCGCCGAGCGGGCGGCCGACCTGCTCGCCGAGCGGCGGGCCCGCGGCCCGGTCACCCGGCGGCGGGCGCCCACCCGGGCCGCCGCGCCGCGCAAGGGCAGGAGCGCGGCGGGGTCGTCGGGCGGCCCGCGGCGGACGGGCTGAGCGGTGCCCAGCCGGGCCGGGGACGGGCACCGCCCGACGGGCGGCCCGGCGCGGCCGCCCGTGGCCAGCGTCCCCAGGCCCCCGCGCCGGCCGGTCAACCACGACAACGACGTCCGCTCGGTGCTGCGCGTCGGCCCGTTCCGCAGGCTGTGGCTGGCGCTGGCGGTGTCCAGCCTGGGTGACTGGATCGGCCTGCTCGCCACCACCGCGCTGGCCACCAGCCTGCAGAAGGGGTACTCGGCGAAGGCCTACGCGCTGGGCTCGGTGCTCGTCGTGCGGCTGCTGCCCGCGCTGCTGCTCGGCCCGGTCGCCGGCGCGGTCGCCGACCGGCTCGACCGGCGGCTGACGATGGTCGTCGCGGACGTGGTCCGCTTCGGGCTGTTCGTGTCGATCCCGGTCGTCGGCACGCTGTGGTGGCTGCTCGTCGCCTCGTTCCTCGTCGAGTGCGCGAGCCTGTTCTGGAATCCGGCGAAGGACGCGAGCGTCCCCAACCTGCTGCGCCCCGAGCAGCTCGAGGCGGGGAACACGCTCAGCCTCATCACGACCTACGGCACCGCCCCGGTCGCGGCCGGCATCTTCGCGCTGCTGTCCGCGCTCAACCGGGCACTCGCCTCCGGCATCCCGTTCTTCAGCACGAACCCCGTCGACCTCGCGCTCTACTTCGACGCGGCCACGTTCCTGGCCTCCGCGTGCGCGGTGTTCACGCTGCGCTCGATCGGCCGGGCCAGGCGCGCGGAGGCCGCGCCCCAACTGTCGTTCTGGGCATCGATCACCGAGGGCTGGCGGTTCGTCGGCGGGACCCGGCTGGTCCGCGGGCTGGTGGTCGGCATCCTCGGGGGCTTCGCGGGGGTCGGGTGCGTCGTCGCGCTGGGCCGGCTCTACGCCGGCCTGCTCAGGGGTGGCGACGCGGCGTACGGCGTGCTGTTCGGGTCGGCGTTCGTCGGGCTGGCCGGCGGGATGGCGCTGGGGCCGCGGCTGCTCGGCGGGTACAGTCGCCGCCGGCTGTTCGGGATCGCGGTCACCGGCGCGGGCGTCACCCTCATGATCGTCGCGGTGCTGCCGAACCTCGTGGTCGCCGTCGGCATGGTGGTGCTCATCGGCGCGTTCGCCGGGGTGGCCTGGGTGACCGGGTACACCCTGCTGCAGGCCGAGGTGTCCGACGACAAGCGCGGGCGCACGTTCGCGCTGGTGCAGTCGCTGGTGCGGGTCGACCTGCTGCTCGTGCTCGCCGCCGCGCCGACGCTGGTCGGCCTCATCGGCGCGCACAGCATCGTGCTGCCCAACGGGGCCCGCATCCGCGCCGACGGCGTCACGCTCGTGCTCCTCGCCGGCGGGGTGGTCGCGGTGGCCGTCGGGCTGTACGCGTTCCGGCAGATGGACGACCAGGTCGGCGTCCCGGTGCTGCCGGAGATCTGGGCGGCGGTCCGCGGCCGGCCGCTCCCCCCGCGGCACCCCGGGTTCTTCCTGGTCGTCGAGGGCGGCGAGGGCGCCGGCAAGTCGACCCAGGTGGCGCTGCTGCGGGACTGGCTGGCCGGGCTGGGCCGCGAGGTCGTGGTCACCCGCGAGCCCGGGGGCACCCCCCTCGGGGAGAAGCTGCGCGCGCTCCTGCTCGACCCCGCCGGCGGCCGGATCGGCGGCCGGGCGGAGGCCCTGCTGTACGCCGCGGACCGCGCCGAGCACGTCGAACGGGTCGTCGAGCCGGCGCTGCGGCGCGGCGCGGTGGTGCTGTCCGACCGGTACGTCGACTCCTCCCTCGCCTACCAGGGCGCGGGACGCGAGCTCGACCACGACATGATCGGGAAGCTGTCGCAGTGGGCCACCGGCGGCCTCGTCCCCGACCTCACCGTGCTGCTCGACCTGCCGGCGGAGGAGGGGCTGCGGCGCGCCCGCGGCCAGGCGGAGGGCTCGGACCGGATGGAGGCGGAGACGGTGGCGTTCCACGAGCGGGTGCGGGAAGGCTTCCTGCGGCTCGCCCGGGCCGACCCGCAGCGCTACCTGCGGGTGGACGCCGGCCAGCCGGCGGAGGAGGTGCAGCGGCGCATCCGCGCGGCACTGCCCGACGCGCTGCCGGTGCCGGTCGCGCAGGAGCGGGCGGACCGGGTGGTCGTGTGAGCGTCTGGAACGTGCTAGTCGCCCAGCCGGCCGCCGTGGCCACGCTGTCGGCCGCGGCCGAGGCGGCCACCAGAGTGCTCGGCGAGGGGCCACTGGCGGCGGCGCGG
>NZ_DATFAI010000026.1:0-129853 GCF_035254685.1 Noviherbaspirillum sp.
CAGGCGAGTTTGTTTCGCTTCCCGCTTTGCGCCTCGCTCTTTCGGGCACCCCGAAGGGGCAGCGTCCTGGGGTCGCCTTCTTTTGCTTACTTTTCTTGGCGAAGCAAGAAAAGTGAGTGGCCCGCCGGGGCCAGTCCCGGCTAGCACCCACGGAGAACCGCCCGTATCGGGCCACCGAAGAGAAGAGAAAAACAAAAAGCTCAAACCAAACCCCGCGACCGTACACACCGGCTCTCGCGCAAATTCAACTCGAAGGAAGAAAGGAAGACTGCGACTTGCCCGACCGGAAAGCGAGCAACCGCCTCAGCGCTGCCAGTGCAGGCGCACCAGCTCTCCTGGCTTCACGTGGCGCAACCAGAGTTCACCCTGATACGTCCGCTCAAGCGCTTCACCGATGGCGCACGCGAGCTGTGCTTCGGTAGTGTCGATCAGGAGCCTGCCGTCGTCGATGCAGCAGGAGATGATCCTTTGCATCGGATGTTCGGCTTTCTCATGCATCTCGATGTGGCGGATCAGATGGATGATCTCGTCGCGGTGCTCGCATGCGAACCCGCCGTCGATCGTGATGTGCCCTGCCGCCTGCTTCCCCTCCATCCTCCGGCAGGCCGGGCAGAGGACGGCTTGCGCGCCTGCCGGCGCAATGGCCCATTGCCAGTGCCCTTCGCGATGAACGGCACCGCAGGCTTCACAGACAGCGGTGCCGGATAACATGCCTGCGAGAGAATCGTCATCGCCCGGCATCTCGAAACGCTGTCCGGACTGCGAGGCTGATCGGGTCGATGGCGCGGTGTTCATGATGTACTCCCTGCTGGCTGCGTGTGCGGCGCTTCACTGGGCATAGCGCAGACGCTCGCGCTGCCCGGTGCCGGAAATGCCATAGAAGCAGGTTTGCCGGCCCTTCCTGTCCTTCCCGCCCTTGCCCTTGCCCTTGCCCGGACCCAGCAGGCAGTGCGCGGCGATCCGGAACCATTCTTCCTGCGTGAGCAGGCGGTAGGCGGCGGGAAGCAGTTCGCTTTCCTCCAGCGAGAAGCGCTCCTGAAGCTGTGCGCAGTACAGCTCGATGGCCGAGACGAGCGTGTCCGCGCCCGTCTCGCTGCCTTCCAGGATGCGTTGCGCCTGCTGGCAGGCGTGGCGGAGGATGCGCGATGAACTGGCGTTGAGCGAATCGAGCCGGTCGAACATGGCGTGATCACCGCATGAGATGTTGTGCACTACCGGCTCAAGATAGAGCTCGACCTTGCGCTCATGACAGAAGCGGTTCACGTGCATGAGCCGGTTGAAGACGCGTTCGAGCCAGGCCAGGTTAATGTCCCGGCGGTCGTTCCACTGCCCGCTGTACAGCGACCGTTCGAGTGCGGCGACGATGCGCCGCGCATTCTGCTGCTCTTTCGACAGGACGATGATGGAATAGGTAATGGTCAGCATTCGGCATTCCCCGCAGCGCTTCCCTCCCCTGTCCGCAGCACGCCGCATGCGCCGCGACAGCAACTATCCAGCGTACATGAAGACCCTTGTCAAAGCACCCGGGCCGCTTGACTCGGGTCAATGAATTCCGGATTCGTCTGCAGGATTTCCCGCGCTGCTTTTCGGCGGGAAAACCAGCGCATTCAACGCGCGACTCGTCACCACGAGTGCAGCGCGAAATTCATTGGTTCATTGACACGGGTCAAAATGCCACCCTGACTTGGGAGCGAAGGTGACCTAGATTGATTAATGCTCGCGTGGCACCGCGGCGCGGGCTCATTTTCCGGAGCAATGATGGAAGAACAGGGATGGTCGTCCGAGATGGCATTGGGTGTGCCCGCCATGGACAATGCGCACAGGGCATTTGTGGCGGAACTTAACCGCCTGGCGTCCGCCCCCGACGATCGCTTCGCCGCCGGCTTCCATGCGCTGATCGCGAGCATGGAGCGCGACTTCCGGGAAGAGGAAGAGCTGATGGAAGCAATCGGCTTTCCCGGCGTGCAGGCTCACAGCGAACAGCATGCGCGGGTATTGGGCGGCATGCACCATGCGGCGTCGCGGGTGATGGAAGGCGACCTTGCGACGGGCCGCGGTGCAGTCGAATTCCTGCAGCAATGGTTCCGCCTGCACCTGTCGACGATGGACCTGGCCCTGGCCGTGGCGATCGATCTGAATGATGCCGAAGACAGCGCGCTGCAGGCTTCCCGCACCGATTCCCCTTCCCCGCCCCAAACCGGACGCTAAACGCAACGCCTGCTTTTGCTCGCGATATTCCTGCGAATCGATAGTCAAGGAGAACTCACATGCTCATACCTACCCAGGACCAGATTTCGGCGGCGACGCGAGCGCAACTGCAAGCACAGCTCGACCTGTGGTCGAAGCTGAACGGCAAGGCGCTCGAAGGATTCATGAAGCTGGCCGACCTGAACATGGCCGCCATCAGGCAAAACCTTGCCTCCTCGTCGGAGGCCGCGCACAGGCTGCTGTCGCCGGCAAAACCGGGCACGCCGTTCTGGACCGTGGCGGCCGGCTCGCGTCCGGAAATCGGTGATGCGCTGAACTACAGCCGTGAAGCCGCACACATCGCGCTCGGCGTCAGCGCCGATATCGCAAGGCTGGTGGAACAACAGATCGACGAGGCCAGCCATGAGACCATCAAGCTGTTCGGCGACATCGCCAATGCCATTCCGGCGGGCAGTTCGATGGAGTTCATGAAATCGGCCATCGGCAGCGCCGCATCGCGCTACGGACAATGGGTGAAAACCACCGAGCAGGCGGCGGACGCAATGCGGAACGGCCTGTTCGCAGGCACCGAGGCCGCGATCCATCCGGCGGCCAAGGCGCCGAAGCGCGCGAAGCAGGCGAGCCACGGCCGGGCCGCCCATTAGGGTCGTCGAGGAGCAGCTCCTTCCCCCTGCAAATGGGAAGAGGATGACCCATGTCTTGTGAATGATGTTTTGGCTCTCGCCAGGAAACATCAAGAGATGGGCAAACTCAGGCAAGGAGAAGGGAACGACGTGGAGATGGCTGGCGATGCAGTCGTGCCAGCCGCTGAACCTCCATCCTCACTCCTGTCCGGCAAGCGCCGCCGCCACCTCCGGCACGGCGGCGCGCACGGCATCATCCACCGTCGCGAGCCAGACGAATTCCAGCTTGCGGCGCGCTTCTTCCGGAATGTCTTCAAGGTCGCCCTTGTTGCGCGCGGGCAGGAGCACCGTGCGGATGCCCGCGCGCAGCGCCGCCAGCACCTTCTCCTTGATGCCGCCCACCGGCAGCACCAGGCCGCGCAGGCTGATCTCGCCGGTCATGGCGCAGTCGCTGCGCACCGCCTTGTCCGTCACCAGTGACAGCAGCGCGATGAACATTGCCACGCCGGCGCTCGGCCCGTCTTTCGGCGTCGCGCCTGCGGGCACGTGCACATGGATGTCGCTCTTGTCGAACAGCTCCACGGCGATGCCGTAATCCGCTGCATGCGCGCGCAGCAGGCTGAGCGCGGCCTGCGCGCTTTCCTTCATCACGTCGCCCAACTGGCCGGTCAGGATGAGCCGTCCGCTTCCTGCACTGCGGCTCGCTTCGATGAACAGGATGTCGCCACCCACCGGCGTCCATGCGAGGCCGGTCGCGACGCCCGGCACGCTGGTGCGCATGGCGACCTCGCCTTCGAAGCGCGATGCGCCGAGGATGGCATGCAGGTCGGGTTCGTCGATGCGCACATGCTGCATGCTGCCTTCCGCGATGCGCACCGCGGCATGCCGCAGCAGGCTGCCGATCTCGCGCTCCAGGTTGCGCACGCCGGCCTCGCGCGTGTAGTGCTCGATGACGCCGTGCAGGGCGGCGTCGGTCAGCTCGCACTGTTCCGGCGTCAGGCCGTTGGCTTCCAGCTGCCGCCGCACGAGATAGCGACGCGCGATCTGCGCCTTTTCCTCTTCGGTGTAGCCGGGAAGCGAAATCACTTCCATGCGGTCGCGCAGCGGGCCGGGAATGGTGTCGAGCATGTTCGCGGTGCAGATGAACATCACGCGCGACAGGTCGAAGGGCACGCCGAGGTAGTTGTCGCGGAAGCTCACGTTCTGTTCGGGGTCGAGCACTTCCAGCAGCGCGGCGGAAGGATCGCCATGCACGCCGATGCTCAGCTTGTCCACTTCATCGAGCATCAGCACGCAATTGCGCGAACCCGCCTTGCGCACCGCCTGGATGATGTTGCCCGGCAGCGCGCCCATGTAGGTGCGGCGATGGCCGCGGATCTCGGCTTCGTCATGCACGCCGCCCAGGCTGATACGTGCGAACTTGCGCCCGGTGGCGCGCGCAATGCTCTGGCCGAGCGAGGTCTTGCCGACGCCGGGCGGACCGGCGAAACACAGGATCGGGCTCTTGCCGTGCGGCCTGAGCTTGTGCACGGCGAGGTATTCGAGGATGCGGCGCTTGATCTTCTCCAGGCCGAAGTGGTCTTCGTCGAGAATGCGGCGCGCTTCGGTGATGTCGATGCGGTCTTCGGTTTCCTTCGACCACGGCAGCTCGCTCATCCATTCGAGATAGGTGAGCAGGATGGAATATTCGCCCGATGCTTCATGCATGCGCTCCAGCCGCTTGAGTTCCTTGACCGCATGTTCTTCCGCTTCAGCCGGCATGCCCGCCTTCGCGACGGCTTCCTGCAGCTGCTGCACTTCGCTGTTTTCGCCGCCGCCTTCGCCCAGCTGCTGCTGGATGGTTTCCAGTTGCTCGCGCAGCAGGATCTCGCGCTGCCGGTCGGTAATGCGCTCGCTGGTCTGCTGGTCGATGTCGCGCCGCAGGCGCAGCACCTCGATGCGATGTCCCACCAGCACGAGCACCTTGTCGAGCCGCGCCTGCAGGTCGACGGTTTCCAGCACGTCCTGCTTGTCCGCCGGCTTCAGGTCCATCAGACCGGCAGTGAGGTCCGCCAGCGCGGCGGCCGAGGTGACGTTCTGGATCACGCTGATCATTTCCTCCGGCACCTGCGGCATCAGGCTTACGGCTTCCGACAGTTTTTCCTTGAGCTGCAGCACGCGCGCCTCGACATCCGAGCCGTCGGTGTCCAGGTCGACGATGCGCTCCACGCGCGCCGCGAGGAAGGGATAACCGGGAATGAACTCCAGCACGCGAAAACGCTGCTCGCCCTGGCACACGACATGATGCGAACCATCCGGCGTGGTGATGTAGCGCAGGATAGTGGCCGCCGTTCCGATTTCATAGAGCTGGTCGCGGCCGGGCGTATCGGCGCCGGCGTCGCGCTGCAGCAGCACGCCGATCTGCCGCGCCGCGCGGGCCGCCTCCTGCGCGGCCGCGATGCTCATTTCGCGCCCGACCGTGATCGGCATGACCAGGCCGGGGAACAGCACGAGGTTGCGCACGGGGACGATGTGCAGCACATCGGCCGGCAAGTCGTATGCCGGCTTCTGGTTGTCCTGTCCGATGCGCGCCGTTCCTGTGAGGACGGGGGCGAGGTCGGAATCCGCGATCACGCGTATCAGGTTGCCTGCTCGGTCTTCAATGTTCATGGTTCACCCGTTGGATGGTGCGCTTTCAGCTTGCGCAAGGTCAGCTTCAGGCAGCCGTTCGCCCAGTTGCGCTCGCCGAGCTCGAACAGGCCCGGTGGCAGATCGATATGACGCTCGAAGCGTCCATAGGGGATTTCCAGCCTGCGCAGCAGCGCGCCGGCGGCGGAACTCATCGGCCGTTCCGCGGACACCAGCAGCGTGCCGCCATCGATGAGCAGGACCAGCGAATCCGGCTCCACGCCCGGCAGGGCGATGAGGATATGGAGCTCGTGTTCCGATTCGAAGATATCCATCGGCGGCTCCCACCAGGGACCGCCGGACTGGCTGCCGGGCTGGAAAAAGCGGCGCTGCAGACGGTTGGCCCGGTCCAGCATGTCCAGGGCTTCGGCCCACATCAGTTTGAACGGATCGCGCGACATGGCACGGACTCTCCGCCGACCGCGCAGCGGGCTGCCGGTCAGCCGTGGTGAGTGAAGCATCTCTCCCGCAGGATGCGGGTGCCTGTCGTCAAGTGTCCCACAAGGAGCAAAGCGCCCTGAATGCTTTGGATCAAACTTTTTCTACCCTCGCCGCGCTGTATGAGGGCTATATGGCAGGAATGCCGAACGGCGCAAACTGTCTTGCGCCGCGGCATTGCCTGAACGGGTGGAAGGGGGTCATTGGCGCAGACCGGGCGCCATGGGCTTGTGCTGGCGGTCGGCGATCATGCGGGTTTCCAGCGACTGCATTTCAAGCCCGATCTCGCCCATGTCGAGCCCGGCCTGCTGCACCTTCGGAAAAAGCTGCTGCTCTTCGACGTCGATATGTTTCAGGATGGCATCCGCCAACTGGCGGAACAGCTGCTCAGCCTGCGGATCGCTCTCATCCATTATCTTCAGCCGCTCGATCCACTGGCGAGCCTGCTCATGGTCCTGCTCGCAGTGATCCACGAGTGCCGGATCGACGCCGCGCACCCTGGGATAGAAAACACCTTCCTCGATCGAGGTATGCATCTCCAGCAGCAGCACGATGTGCGTACCGGCATCCTTTTTCTCGTCCGCATCCCGCGCCTGGAAATAGCGGTCGAACAATTGTCTCGTCAGCTGGTGGTCAGCCTTGAGCACATCCATCGGCCGGTCGGTCGGGAATTCACCGCGGCCGCGTGTCCTGGTGGCATCGATATCCATGTTTCCGCTCCTTCCCCCCTTCAGCGCTGCTTGCGCGTCATGACTTCAGAAACGATCTGCATTGCTCTCTCCTTTCGTTGCATCCTGTATGGCCGCTGCTTCAGCGCTTGTCCATGCTTCCGCTATTTCCCGTCTTATCGCCCGTCTTCCTGATGCCGGGCGCGCCGCGATCGGCCTTTGCCGCATCGGCGCGCGGGACGGTGCGCGTGTCCTCGGCGCCGGCATCCTGCTCCGCGGAGCCGAGGCCGGTACCGCCCGCAGTGGCGGCGCCGGTCACGGGGCCGGAGTTGCCCTGGCCAGTCACGGCGCCCGATCCGGCTTGTACGCCGCCGAGCTGCGGGCCGCCCGCCATCGCGGCACCCGCAGACGCTTCCGTACCGCCTGCGGCGCCGACCGCCGCGGCAGTGCCTCCGACTGCCGCATTGCCGCTGGCGCCGGGCTGCGTGTCGCGTTCAGGTTGCGCCTGGAGGGCGGCGGTGCTGCCGGGGTCCCTCGTCTTTCCCGTCATATCAGAGGCCGGCGAACCGGCGGAGTCATTGCGCTGCTCCGTGGCGTTGCGTTGCGCGGCAGCGGGAGCCGTCCTGACCGGCGCGCTGCTGTCTTCCTCGCCGATCCAGCCTTCCGAGCCGGCCGCATAGCTGGAGGTGGGGATAGGCGCATTGCGCGGCGCGCCACGTTCGCCTTCCGCCGGCGAGGTCGTGATCGGGGCGCCGTATTCTTCGCTGCGCCACGCCTCGGATTCCGATCCGCGTGCTTCGATGAAATCCTTCATGCGCGCCAGGTCCATTTTCAGGCGCCGCGCCATCTCGCTCTCGTTCTCCCCGGCCATCGATCCCGGGACCTGCTGCGGTTCCGATTCCAGCGTGATGGTGACGTGCGAGGCCTGTGATCCTGCTTCCTGCAGTTCCACCCGGCCGGAACTGGTCGGGCCGCTGGTATTGCGCCAGGCGATGCAGCGGTCCGGCTCCTGCGCCGTGATCTCCGCATCCCAATCCACGCTGCGGTTGGCCATGCGCGTTGTCCAGTGCAGATGGCTGTCATCGAGCCTTTGCACGTTTTCCACTTCCTCCATGAATTCCGGATAGTCCTCGAAGTGCGTCAGGAGGTCGTAGACGGCATGCAGCGGACGCTGGATGTCGATGGATTGCTGTACGGTTGCCATGATGAATCTCCTTCACTTGCGCGGCTCGCAAAAGCCCGCTGATGAGACCTGAGAGCGCAAGTCGCGCGACAAGTTGCGCAATTCGCCAGACTGAACTGTCCGCACGATTTGCGCTCTACTTGTCTCTATCGGAGCAAGCCATGGATGTGGAGATCATTTACCGCCAGCCCGACGGCAGGCAGACCGAGCTGGGCATGCGCAAGCTGACTCACATGCCGCCGGCAGGCGAGCCGTTTGAAATGGACAACCGGCAATACGTGGCGAAGTCTTTCGCCGGCCCGGATGCTCAAGGCCGCTATCGGTTGTTCCTGGAGGATGAGCCGGGGGCGACGCGGCATTAGCATTAGCGGTGTGCCGGTTTGATTTCGTCTTGCGCGCCACAGGTGGGCGCTGGCGGGAACGTTATGGGTGTCCACGGAAAACACAGAAAACACGGAAATTCATTGGATTCTTGTGTGTTCCGTGTTTTCCGTGTTTTCCGTGGACAAAATTATTGCGTCATGATGCAGGGTGTACGTGGCGCGCCCTGCATGTTCAATCTTCTAGCGTAGCAGGTGTTCGATCACGTTGCGGGTGATGATGCCCACGCGCGCGTCCTGCCCGCTCGCCAGCACCTGCGCCCAGTCTGTTGTTCCGGCAGTAAACACGGTGCCCTTGCGCGTGAACACGCCCATGGTCGCGCTGTGGATGCCTTCGTTTGCCGCGTGCATCTCGCGCGGCGGGCGCTCCTGCCAGCCGCTGTCGAGCAGGCCGGCGGCCAGCACCTGGAGAGCGGGCGGCGTGCCGCAGCGCTGCGCCTCCGATGAAAGCATGATGCCGCCGGCCCTGTCGAAGTGCGCCAGTGGCGCGCCGTCGCACTCGTAGCCGACCAGCGGCGGCGTGGTATCCATGCCGAAGGCTTCTCCCGTGCGCAGGCCGGTTCCCGCGAAAGCCCAATGTCCCGACTCCTGCACCACATAGCCCTCTGTCTCGCGCGGGCCATCCCACCAGCCGCCGCCATGCCGGTAGCTCACACCGGTGAGCGCATCTTCGGGCCGGTTCGCACCAGTCGTTGGCCACCAGTGATCGAACGCGCCGCGCGGCCCGCCCTGGTGGCAGACCATGGCCGCGCCATCGTCGACCAGGTGGATGCGCCACCAGCACAGGTTGGCGCCGAAGAACGCGACGTTGCCGCCCTGCGCGACGAATGCTTCCACGTGATTGCGCGTCGCCTCACTCCAGTATTCATCATGGCCGACGCAGAGTAGCAGCCGGTAGCGACTGCAGAGTGCCGGATCGTGGTGGATGTCGAAGTCGGTGCAGAATTCCGGCGCATAGCCGTTCTGCAGCAGCCAGCGGATGAAGCGCGCGTCCCAGTGCGCGAAGGTCTGGCGCGGCGAACTCATGTCGTAATAATCAAGCGCGCCCCAGGTCTCGCCGCCGATGCCGCCACCCGGCCGGTGCAGCGACACACGCGTGCCCGGCGGTTCCTGCGAGCGCGGCTGGTTGACATAGAAGCAGCCGCCGCCGGTGTAGTTGTAGGCGTGATAGGTGGCGAGCGGGATCTTGTAGAGCAGCCTGCCGCTTCCCTCCCTGCGTCCCTCGCTGCCGCCGTCGCCACGCACGACGAACAGGGCGGCCGCGCTGGTCATGGCGAGATCGAACGGTATGCCGCCCGGCTCTTCGAGATGCGCGAGATAGACGGCAGAGGGCCAGTCGCGCGGGATGTCGAATTCATACGCCGGCCATTGCCAATCCTCGGCGGCGCCGCGCGGTGCTGCGTGGTGGCCGTCGAGCCAGCGCGTCTCCCGCATCGGCACCGGGCCGTCGCCCCAGCGGTAGAAGGCCACGCGAAAGCGGGGCGCGTCGGTGGCGATGTGCAGCACGAGCCGCTCGCCTGGGGCGACGCTGGCGCGGGAGGGATAGCCCTGGATCATGGATGCCTCCTGGAAGGCGTGTCTGCTTGCGGGAGAAAGCGCAGGGCGCCTGATGCGCAGCCTGCCTTTGTCAGCTCGGTGCTGGTCAGCTCACCGCTTCGGGTTCGACGCGCTTGCGCACCAGGAAGGGCGGCATCGCCAGCGCATGCATCGGCGTGCGGCGGAAGGATTCCAGCGCCTCTGCCGGCGTCTCGACGATCGGTTCTTCCTTGCGATTGAAGGAGGTGTTGAGCAGCACCGGCACGCCGGTGCGCGCCTCGAATGCCTGCAGCAAGGCGCGCAGCAGCGGATCGTCCTGTTCGCTCACCGTCTGCAGCCGCGCGGTGCAATCCACATGCGTGACGGCCGGGATGATCTGCGCCGCCTGCGGGCGCACGGGCGCGGCAAACTGCATGAAGGGCGATGGCCGGAAGATGTCGAAAAACTCTTCGGCGCGTTCGAGCAGCACGATGGGCGCCAGCGGCCGGAACCACTCGCGCTCCTTCACCTTCGCATTGATCCAGTCGCGCACATGGCCATGCCGCGGATCGCCGAGGATGCTGCGATGCCCGAGCGCGCGCGGCCCGAATTCGCTGCCGCCCTGATAGAGCGCAACGACCTTGGTGGCGCACAGCAGATCGACCACGCGGGCGCACAGTTCCTCCTGCCTGTCGATGCGCTCCACGATCAGGTCGTCCGCGCCCTGCAGCGCCGCTTCGATGTCCGTCATGCGCGGCTGCGGCCCGAGATAATCGTTTTCCCAGCGCCACGCGCAGGGCTGTCCGAGCAACTCGGTGATGCCATAGATGGCGCAGCCGAGTGCGGTGCCTGCATCGCTCGGCGCCGGCGGAATGAACACGCGCCGGAACGGCGTCTCGCGCAGCAGGCGGTCGTTGGTGGAGCAATTGAGGCCGGTGCCGCCGGCAAAGCAGAGGTTTTCCACGCCGGTCTGCGCATGCAGCCAGCGGGCGACTTCGAGCACCGCTTCCTCGAACGCGCGCTGTCCTGCTGCGGCCAGGTTGGCGATGTCGGCGAAGCGCGCCTTGTCGTCGCTCGATCCATTCACATAGCGGAAGCGGCCGCGCTCGTGCAGGATCTCGAACCAGCGCGCGGGAATCGTCACTTGCGCGCCGTTGACCTCCAGCGGCGGCAGGCCGAGCGCATCCGGATCGCCGTGCGGCGCCAGGCCCATCACCTTGCCTTCGTTGCCCTGGCCGGGAAAGATGGCATGCGTCAGCAGGAAGTAGAACATGCCGAGTCCGACCAGGCGCTCCTCGTTGCGGTCCCAGAGCTGCTTGTCGATGCATTCGACATGCCGCCGGTCGGCACAGTAGAAGGAAGAAATCTCGCGCCAGTCGCCGGGCACGCTGGCGGCGCCGCTCCACTGCTCGGTCAGCTCGGACATCGGACTGCCCTGCCCGTCGATGATCATCACCGCCGCTTCGTCGAACGGCGAGGGATGGAACACGCTGTAGAGATGCGCGAGATGATGCGAGATGCGCGCACGCCGGCAACCGGGCGAGAGCCTGAGCGTCTCACTCAGCTCCTTCTCGTAGTCGGCGAGCTTGTCGATCTCGGCATCGGAGGAATAGCACTCGACCAGTACATCGAGCGGTTGGTCGAGGCCGGGCAGCCGCGGCACATAGATGTCGCGGAGATCGCCGAGCCGGCCCCAATGGTGCTTCTGGCGCGTGAGCCGCTCCTTCTGGATCGCCCATGCCAGGTGCGATCCCTGCATCAGGCAAATGCTCGCGTCCTGCGTGCGGTTGATACCGAGGATCCGGGGTGCGTCGCTCATCGTGATTTCCTTTCTTGTTCGAATTCAGTGTATTGCCTGCCATGCATTTCCGGAACTTCCCCTGCGCACCCGTCGTGCCTGTTTTCGCCATCGCCGGTGCCGAGTGCCATCGCCCCGCTGCTGGCATCCGGGACGCCGTCATCGTGTCCAACTGAAAACTTGCCTTCCGCATCGGGCTGCAAATGCACGAACCGTTCGAGCCTTATGCAAATTCCGGGCCACGAAGCGTCGCCGGCGCCGCCCATTCCGTGACCGCTTGTCGGTCTACGTTTGTTGTCTTGCTTCAATGCCTCTCGAAATCCTCTTTCCGCATGGAACAAAAAATCAGCTTTCCTGTCTACAACCTGCAAGGCCAATTTTTCAATAGGACAGGATGGAAGCGATGAAGTGGTTTTACGAATGGAGGCTGCGCAAGGTTCGTGCAGAGATTTCCGCGCTCGAAGAATCAACCCATGTCAAGTTGCTGGACGATTACACCGGCCACTCGAGACTGCGTGTATTGAGTCGCATCGCAAACAGCCTGGAAAAGAAGCTCGCAAAGTACTCTTCGGTTCCATCGCCGAAGACTACAGGCAAGACGGGCAGCGACACGCCGGAAGCGCCGCTTCCGGTACCGCCGCAGGAAACGCAGCAGGCAGTGGCTGCGAAGTAGCAAGGCTGTAGGCGCAAGACCGAAAAGGCCAGGTGTGCTTGCCGTAATGGCAGCACGCCTGGCCTTTGCTGTTTCTGGAGCACTGTGAATGTCCACGAAAAACACGAAACACACGAAATGATTCTTTTTGATTTTTGTGTTTTTTGTGTTTTTCGTGGACAAGAATGATTGCTTCCTGAATCAGCTCTTCCGCCTCCAAGCCCTCAGGCCACAGCGCGTGCCACCAGCACCGCGTTGTTGCCGCCGAAGGCGAAGGAATTCGACATGACGGTCTTCAGGCCGTCTACGGCGCGCCCCTTGCCCGGCACATAATCCAGGTCGCAATCCGGATCGCGTTCCTGCCAGAATGCGGTGGGCGGCACGGCCTTGTGCTGCAGGGCCAGCACCGACGCGGCGAATTCGATCGCGCCCGTCGCGCCGATCGCATGGCCATGCGAGGACTTGGTCGAGGAAACCGGGATCGCATGCGCCCGCTCACCGAACACGCGCTTGATCGAGCGCGTCTCCACCACATCGCCTACTGCGGTCGCCGTGCCGTGCGCATTGATGTAATCGATGTCGCCCGGTTCGATGCCCGCGTCGCGCAGCGCCGCCTCGATCGCCCTGCCCTGTCCTGCTTCATCCGGCTTGGTGATGTGCGAGGCGTCGTTGGCCACGCCGTAGCCGACGATCTCCGCCAGGATGCACGCCCCGCGCCGCAGTGCGCCTTCCATTTCCTCCAGCACCACGATGCAGGCGCCTTCCGAGATATGGAAGCCGCTGCGATCCTTGCTGAAGGGTCGGCAGCCGGTCGAAGGATCTCCCTGCGCGCTGGCCAGCACCTGCAGCGACTGCCATTCATTGAGCGCGCCGGGCGTGAGCATGCATTCCGCGCCGCCCGCGAGCACCGTGTCGAGGTAGCCGTCCTTGATGCGCCGGTAGGCGTCGCCGATGGCAATCGATGACGAGGAGCAAGCCGCGGAAAAGGTCTGGCACTCGCCGTGGATGCCATGCCGCATCGCAATCTGCGAGGCGGGCGCATGGTTCATCGCCAGGGGCACGGTCAAAAGGCGTTTTTTCTGCTCGGCCTTGAAAAAATTCCAATAGGCGTTTTCCAGGCTTTCGGTGCCGCCCATGCCGGTGCCGAGGAACACGCCACAGCGCGAGGTGTCCTCCAGCTTCAGGCGGGCGTCCTCGAGCGCACGGTCGGCGACCACCATCGCCATCTGCGACACGCGGTCGATCGACAGCAACTGGATCTTGGTGAAGTGCCGACTGGCATCGAAGGCGATGCAGCCGACCTTGTGCGCAGGCGCGAGCCTGGGCGATGCAGTGATGCCGGAAACACCTTCCATCACATTCCGGAAAAAGGTCTCCGGCGTCTCGCCGACGCAGGTCATCAGGCCGATGCCGGTGACGGCAACGCGCCGTCCCTGCCTCAGCATTGTTGCGCCCCGGGCTGCAGCATGGTTCCGACCGGAACAGTGGATGCGGTGGATACCTCGGCTCCGGAGGGCAGCAGTTGCTGGATCTGTTTCGCGAGGTCGGTCAGGTTGGTGGGGTAGTCGTTGCTGCTGACGTTGTCGAACTTCACATTGAATTCATCTTCCAGCATGAAGATGATTTCGGCCATGGTCAGCGAATCGTAGTCGAGGTCGGTGAACGGGGTATCGGACAGCAGTTTCTGGCGGTCGGTGTCGAGGTTTTTTTCCAGGCAGGTGGCGATGCGTTCCTTGATGTTGGCGAGTTGCATGGTGTCTCCGGGATTATTGTTTGCGGGTGAAGGATTCAGGCGGTTTCGGATCGGGCGAAACACTTCCTTTGCAGAAAATATCATCGCAACCCTCACCATCCTTGATCGGCGACAAGCTATTTGCCGCGGCAACACGCTTTGGCCCGCGGGGTCAAGCATTGGTCTGCCGGGTCAAGATCGCAGCAACTTGGAAAGATCGCAGCAGGCCGGCAAAGTCGTGCGCGAAGCTGCATAATCCTCTTTTTGGAAACAAGGAATACGCATGAGCTTCGCCACCTGGTTCACGTTCTTCGTCGCTGCCTGCCTGATCGCGATTTCTCCCGGATCGGGCGCGGTGCTGTCCATGTCGCACGGCCTGTCCTACGGCGTCAAGAAGACCACCGGCACCATCCTCGGCCTGCAACTCGGCCTGCTGCTGGTGCTGTTCATCGCCGGCGCCGGGGTCGGCTCGATCCTGATCGCGTCGGAGGTCGCTTTCAGCGTGGTCAAGACGATCGGCGCGCTCTACCTGATCTACCTCGGCTTCAGCCAGTGGCGTGCCAAGGTGCAGATGCACACGGACCAGCCCGCACACAATCTGATGCGCACCGAGGTGCCGCAACTGCGCAAGCGCATGCTGACC
This sequence comes from Noviherbaspirillum sp., assembly GCF_035254685.1. Lineage (GTDB taxonomy): Bacteria > Pseudomonadota > Gammaproteobacteria > Burkholderiales > Burkholderiaceae_D > Noviherbaspirillum. The sequence continues at coordinate 14,508 of NZ_DATFAI010000026.1, forward strand.
GGTTTCCTGACCAATGCCACCAACCCCAAGGGCATCATTTTCATGGTGGCGGTGCTGCCGCAGTTCATCACGCACAACGCGCCTCTGCTGCCGCAACTGCTGATCCTGGCCATGACAATGTGCGCAGTCGACCTGTGCGTGATGCACGGCTATGCGTTTGCGGCGTCTTCCATGCAGCGTTACTTCCGCAATGCGCACGCCGTAAAAAAGCAGAACATGTTCTTCGGCAGCGTCCTGATGGCGGTCGGCGCGGCGCTGTTCTTCGTCAAGCGCAGTCCTTCCACCTGATCAATCCGAGGCTTTCGCGGTGTTTGTTCGCACCTCGTCCGGCACCAAGTGTGGGTGGCGCGCGGCCGGCCTCATGAACAGCATTGTGCGGAACACTCCGCGCAGCCATTCGCCGTCGGATACGAGCGCAAGGCTTCCGCCATCGCGCCGTAGCAGGAGACGAAATCCCCGAGGAACTCCCTGTGTTCGGCGGACGGCAAGCGGGAACAGTCTTCCCGATGCACTTCGTGATCGCCGTTGGATTCCGGCTGCCGGTTCACGTAGTAGCTTGCCATCCTGACCTCCCTTGCCCCTTTGCGATACGAGCAGGGCTGGAAAAATTGGGCAAAAGTTGCCGTACGGAATTAAAACTCACATTATTGCAGCAATGTATCCCATATTCATGGGATACATCGATTTGCTTGATCCAGGACATCGCCAGACGATCGTGACGCCCGGCATGGCGGGCAATCCGAACTCCCGCGAGTACAATGGAATGCGGCAAGTGCGCCCGGTTGCGCTGTCCGCCGCTAGCCAGTCAACCATTCCTTCGCCGGCTGTCGACGCCTGATCCCGCCGCATAAAACTTTTCAGCGAAGAAGTTGTCAGGGGTCATGTTCCGATCGTTTGAAAGAGATCCCTGATGAAGCTGCTCACTAAACTGCTTCTGCTCGCCAGCCTGGCCTTTGGCTCGCTCGCCTTCGCCAGCCCCGCGCCCAATCAGGAAGCCCCGGAAGCGCCGGACGTGCTGGTCAAGCGCATCACGATGCAGGTGCTGGACACCGCGAAAAGCGACAAGGAAATCAAGGCCGGCAACCGCAAGCGCATCCACGAGCTGGTCGAGACCATGATCCTGCCGCATGTCGACTTCCAGCGCACCACCGCGCTGACGGTCGGCCGCTACTGGCGTGAGGCGACGCCGCAGCAAAAGCAGCAGCTGACCGATGAATTCCGCGCGCTGCTGATGTACACCTACGCCGGCGCGCTGTCGCAGGTCGGCGACCAGAAGGTGGTCTTCAAGCCCCTGCGTGCCGACCCGGCCGACAACGATGTGGAAGTGCGCTTTGAAGTGATCCAGCCGCGCCGCGCCGATCCGGTCCAGGTCAGTTATCGGCTGTACAAGACGCCGGACGGCTGGAAGGTCTACGACGTGAATGTGCTCGGCGTCTGGCTGGTCCAGACCTACAAGGAAAACTTTGCGGCGGAAATCGGCAAGGGTGGGATCGACGGCCTGATCCGCACCCTCGCGGAAAAGAACCGCAGCCTGGCGGAACATGCGGACGAGGGAGCCAAGGCGGCGTCGTGACACGGAAGCGGCGCGAACCTGTCCTGAATCAATGCCGTGCCGTTCCCACCTGCACCACCCTGGCCTACCATGAAGACATGTAGCCGCACGCGCCCCGCTTCATGGAGAACCACATGTTCAATGCAATCCGAGGACGGCACAAAAAGCCTCCCATTCTGACATCCCTTTTCATCGCCATTCTTGCAGCCGGCCTGTCCCCGGCCGGCGCGCTTGCCCAAGACAAGAAGCCATCCGACATCGAAGCGCGCTACCAGGCCGAACGCGCGGCCTGCGAGAAAGCGCCGCCGAGCCAGGACCGCGAAGCCTGCCTGCGAGAAGCCGCCGCCGCACGCGCCGAGGCGCGGCATGGCCAGCTCAATGGCGACCAGCCCAATTACGACAAGAATGCGCTCGCCCGCTGCGATGCGTTGCCCGCCGAAGAACAGGACGTATGCCGGCGCCGCGCGCGCAACGAAGGCGAGACCAGGGGCAGCGTGTCAGAGGGCGGCATTTACCGGGAATACAGGGAGATCACCTTGCCGCCGGCAACGCCGAACGGGAAGCCATAGGGCTTCTGCATTTCGCTCTCGTGGACAAAGAGCGGAAGGGTTCTTCCAGGCGCAGAAATTGATGTCCACGGAAGACACGGAACGCACGGAACAAACAAAAGATCTTGCCCGTTTCCGTGCTTTCCGTGTCTTCCGTGGACAACCAACACCTGCTGCGCATCAGATCAGGCTGGTCAGTTCGACCCAGGTCTTCGTCATCGTCTCATCGATCGTGCCGTCGCCATTGCGGTCAATGGCGATCTGCACGCTGGCGCTGTCAAGCACCGTGAAGGTCAGGCTGGTGTTGTCCGTGGCGGTTACCTTCATCACCCCCTGGTTCGGATAGCTCGTGCCCTGCTGCCGGAAAGGCGTCATGGTCTGCACGGTATACGAGACATTGCTGCCAAGGCGCGGCATGTCACCTGACATCGTGTAGTTGCAGCGATAGGTGTACAAGCCGGCCGCCGTCTCGGAAGCCGAATAATCATAGTTCGACAAGGTGCGCATCACCGTCGTGCCTGACCGTGTCGTGCTCATCTGCAGCGTATTTCCGCTCATGGTGAAACTGCGCGTGCCGACGTTATCCTGGACGAAGCCGAGGCTGATGTCGCCGTTCGCCGTGTCGGTGATGCTGTTCTCCGTGACAGCGAAATTAGTGAAGTTCATGCGCATCGTCGCGCTCCACTGGCTCGTCGCGGAAGGCATGCCGGCAAGATTGCTGAAGCTGATCGTGATGGTGCCGTTGATGCGCACCATGTCTTCCATGCAGTTGTTGCTGGTGATCGTCATGGTGTCGCCGTTCGAGACCATGTTCGTATTCATCATGTTGTAGGAGCCGGTCATCGTGCCGCCGCCAGTGCAGTTGACGGTGTTCGTGCCCATCACGCCCACCACCATGTTCGCCGGCTTCACTGCAAGCGCGCGATACATGTGCTGGAGCGTGGCGTCGATGAAGCCGATGCCAGGACTGTCCTGCACCACGACACCGGTGGCAATCGTGGCACCGGCCGTGCCGCCGGTGATTGCCGTGTCATTGATGGCGCTGGACGCGGCATAAGCCTGCGCCGCCACATCGGGCGCATTGGCGCTGGTGATCGTCGACAGTGCCGTCGGCGAAACCGGGGAAGATCCGCTGCCCCCGCCGCCGCCGCATGCCGCAAGCAGGAGTGCAGAACCGATCGACAGCAACAGGGAAGAGGTTTTCGGGAACGAGGGTTTCATAGGTGAGACTCCATGGTTCAGATGGGACGAGCGACAAGCGGGAACGCAGGCGCTTCCTGCGTCGCAGTTCCGCTGGTCAAAATGGCGAATGCCGGCATCGTGATACTCCTGTGCAATCAGGAGGCATGCCATCGGCAGTCGGAGCCGGGGAAGACGACACCCCGCGGACAAATTCCGGCTTGCGAATTTCCTTCGCCCAACGAAATACCTTGGCAGCCTGTCCCCCGACCTGCGTGGCCTGCTCCATGTCTTGCCGGCAGGCCAATGCGGCCACGTACTCTCTATTCAACAATTACAGGCGATTTTTTCCGGGCTGCCATGCCGAAGTGAAACGTCTTTGATGTGCAACAACGGGTCAAGTCCAGCCCGGCCTTGCTTGCACGGCCCGGTATTTGGCTTCGCGAGTCAAGCAGCCGCGACAGAGTTTTCGACTTCGCGTCCCGGCGTTCTGGTATCGTGCGGCCAGGTGGCCGCGTTCCGATGTGTTGCGGCCTTGAAGAACCCATCCGGAGTAAGCCGATGAGATTTTCCGAAGACAGGCTGGCGGCGCTCAAGTGCAGCGACCAGGTAGAACGTCCCATCCACATCTGGGAGCCGAAGCAGCCACGGGCAGTCATCCTGGCACTGCACGGCGGCATGGCGCACGCCGGTGACTACGTCACGCCGGCCCTGTATTTCCGCGAACGCGGCTTCGCCACGGTGAGTTACGACATGTGCGGGCATGACCGCAAAAGGCGCGTCGACATCCCCGGCTTCGACACCTTCCTCGACGACGGCGAACTGTTCCTGAAATGGGTGAAGCGCAACTACCCGGGCCTGCCGATCTTTGTGATGGGCCACTCGATGGGCGCGCTAATCAGTACCTGGCTCGGGCTGGAACGGTTTCCGCGCGACCGCGACATCAAGGGCTTCATCGTCTCCTCGCCGTACTACGTGAATGCGATCAAGGTACCGCCTCTATTGGTGTCACTGTCCGCCGTGCTGGCGAAACTTTTCCCGCGAGCGAAAGTGCCGCTGGCTTCACTCACCGACGTGCTGACCCACGACAGCGCCATCACCGCGCGGCACCATTCTGATGAGCGCGACAACATTCGCGCCACCGAGGTGAGCTTCCGTTTCGCCCACGCGCTGCAGCAGGCGCAGGCCGGCCTGGCAGGGAAACTCTCGGCGTGGCCTTATCCGATGTTCGCTGTCGTAGCGGGCAACGACAAGCTGGCGGATGCAGGCGCCGTGGAAGCGATGCTGAAGACAGTCAGTCCGGAACTGCTCGACTATCATTTTTATCCGGACAACTATCACGAGAATTTCAACGAGATCAACCGCGGAGAGATTTTCGCCACGCTGCTCGCATGGCTGGAAACACGCCTGGCGCTGGCGCAGAACGCCGCGTGAGAAGTGGTTTCTTTCAACAGGAGCAGACGCGTTCTGTTGCGCAGTCTTGCCCCGGATAGTGCCTGTCTGATGACGGCTGACGAACGGGCATGACCGCTCCGGCCGGGAGCACGCCTTCCGCCGCTAAACAGCTTACGACTCAGCTTATGGCTCAGCTTGGGGCCGAGCTCACGGCTTCACATTGCGCAGCGGCCCAGCATCGTTCGGGAACTGGCTGGTGTTGAGCACCTGCACGCCCGCATTGTGTTCGCCATTGAAGGGCGTGGTCGCGCCCGGGCAACCGGCGGCGGTGGCATCCTGCGGCGAGTTGAACCATAGGCCGAGGTGGAAGGTGTGCACCGGGCCGGTGGGCGGATTGGTCGTCGCATCGGGGAAAGCATCGTTATGCACGGAGGGCGCTGCCGCGGAGCCGGGCGCAACGATGAAGGTTTCCTCGTTGAAGCGGCCGATGAAAATCCCATGTCCGTTACCCTGCGCGTCGGTCTCGATGTCGCCCTGATACCACGACAGGCCGAATGGTGCATTCGGGACCTGCAGCACGAAGAAATCGAAATCGGTCCGTGGCGGCAATCCCCTGGCAGAAACCGACATCACTTCCACCGGCCCTTGCGGAAGGATGGAAACGGTCGCCGTCGCGTTCGGCAGGCAGCCCGCATTCACGATGCCGGGCGAACGCACCATCTCGAAGGTTGCCGGCCCGTTGTTGGCGTTCGCCGATGCGCTTGCACTCGCGAGAGCAGCGGTCGCCAGCACGGCCATGCCTGCGCGACGAAGCATCGACGGCAGGCGGGGAATGAATGCGTCAGCAGCAGTTGGATTCTTGCATGTAGTTTTCATATCGACGTTACTCCTCGTGAGAAAGGTTCAACGATCAGGAAGGGAGGATGCCCGCCGACACCGCACGGCCGCGGCCGGCGCCAGTGCATGGCAAGCGGACACTGACATGCGGCATGGGCGAAAAAAGCCGGCCCGCAACGCAGGACCGGCAAACGCAGCAACCCCGCATCACTATAGGCAGCGCTGAAGATGGTGTACCGCTTGAATTCGCTGCTGCTGATCCGGATCAGCACCGCTCCTGCGCAGCAATGCAGCGGAGCGGCACTTTCGATCCCGCGAAGAATGGATGTGTGTAATGAATGCTTGTAATGAACGCGCGAGGCGGCGACGCGTCCTCACCTCAAGCTTATCGATGCAATCGATCGAAGTGAGTTATCTGTTCAGCCACCACGATGCAAAGCCGGCGAGGTTGGCGTGCTGCGAATGGGCGAAGGCCAGTTCGTCGCCGACATTCGGGCTGCCGTTCGGCTCGCGCAGGATGAGCGCGGCGTGGATCTCGCCGGGAATGCCGCGCAGGTAAGGCAGGTAATCATCCACGAATGCAAGCGGCTGCAGCTCGCGCAAGGCGGCAGCCTTCGGGCTGGCACCGGTGTCGTTGTGCGAAGTCGCAATCACGCGCTCGATCGGAAAGCCGCACTCGCGCAAATTGCGCAAGCGCGCCTGCTGGTGCTGCGCGCGGATGGCCGACACGCACACGAGTTCATAGCCGGCATCGGCCAGCGCATGGCAGGCCTCGACGGCGCCGGGAATCGCGGGGATCGATGACCAGTAGTCTTCGTCGAAGCAGCGTCGGAACTGCTCCAGTTCGTCGCCGCTGAGACGATGCACTTCAAAACGGTCCATCGGCCAGTAGGCCTGGGGATCGCGAACGGCGGGGATGGTGCCGAAGGCCTTCGCCCATGCTGCGCGGTAGGCCTGGTGGTAATCGACGAGCACGCCATCGCCGTCGAGGGCGATGACAGGTTTGCGGGATGATGCCATGGATGGATGCTTCCGGAAATTTTCTCGAGGCGGAAGAAAATCATAGCAGACCGTGCGCCCGCTTGCGCCGGGCCGGTTTGCCGCGATTGCGACGCTTGTTGCAAAACGGATCACGGCCCTTCACGGCGGCGGCGCTCTCTTCCGGAAAACGTCAGCAGTGGGATAAGATGATGCCATCCTCGCATCAAGCCGCGCCCACGCCCGACACCCATGCCGTCCACACCTGCGTCATCCACCGGTCACCACGGCGCGCATCGTCTCGCCGCCGCGGTCGATGCGCGCATGCTGATGCTGATGCGCTGCGCGCTCGCCTTCTCGGCGCTTGCCATCGTATGGATCGACGCGGCCGAGCCGCGGCAATGGGTGGACCAGACCCGGTTGGCGCTGGGCGTGTACTGCCTGTACGGCGCGCTTCTCGCACTGCGCGCGTCGCGTTCCGGCTGGCCGCAGCCGCACAAGGTGCTGCATTGGGTGGACGTGTTCTTTTATGTGTGCCTGGTCGCGCTGACCGACGGCACCAGCAGCATCTTCTTCAATTTCTTCCTGTTTTCGATCCTGGCCGCCTCATTCAGCTGGGGATTCCGCGAGGGCGCCCTGGTGTCAGCGGTGTCGCTGGCGGCGTTTCTCGCGGTCGGTTCCGTGATGACGCATGAAGCCGACTTCGAGCTCAACCAGGCGCTGATCCGTGGCGTTTACCTGTTCGTATTCGGCACCATGATTTCCTACTGGGGCGGCCATGAATGGCTGCTCAAGCGGCGGCTGGCCTTGCTGAACGAAATCAACAATGCCTGGAGCCCGCGCTTCGGGGTCGATCATGCGCTGCGCATGAACCTCGACCGGCTGCGGAACTTCTACGACGCCGCGTCCTGCATACTGATCCTCAAGCGCCCGGGTTCGCCCTGCCATGTGATGTACCGCAGCCTGCGCGAAAAGCCGATGGGTTCATCGATGCCGGTCACACTGATCGACAAGGCCAGCGCGCCCCTGCTGTCCCTGCCGACGATGCTTGCCGCATTCTTCCACTCGCAGGACGGCTCATGGTGGCGACGCTGGCGCGGCCACGCCAGCTGCGACACCGCGTCCGGCGTGCAGTCGACAAGGCATCGGGAAGAATGCGCGGCGCTGGCCAACCTGCTCGACGAACCCGACTTCGTCAGCGTGCCTTACGCGCAGCGCGACGGCACGAGCGGGCGGCTGTTCGTGGCGGGCGGTTCGAACGGTTTCGGCCAGTCGGACATTGAATTTCTGGTCCAGGCCGCCGCCGCCATCGCGACCGTGATCGAAAACATCACGCTGATGGAAGAGCTCATCTCGCGCGCATCGGACCAGGAGCGCGCCAGGATTTCGCGCGACCTGCACGATACGACGATCCAGCCTTACATCGGGCTCAAGCTGGCGCTCGACGCGTTGCAGCGCGAAGCGGGCCAGCGCAATCCGCTCGCCCCTCGCCTGTCCGAACTGGCCGACATGGCCGGCATGACCATTCGTGACCTGCGCAACTATGCGGCAAGCTTCAGGGAGCCGTCCTCGATGCCCGGCGAATTCCTGCTCAAGGCGATCCGTGACAAGGCGGAACGCCTGCGCCGTTTCTACGGCATCGACGTCACGCTCGATTTCGCGATCGCGGAGCATCTTGACGGGAGACTCGTGTCGACTGCCTTCCACATCGTTTCCGAGGGCCTGAGCAATATCCTGCGCCACACTTCCGCCAAGGCTGTCTTCGTACACATGAAGCGCGAAGGGGGGTATCTGGTCATCGACATCGGCAATGAGGCGCGCGACCATAAGCAGGACTTCACGCCGCGCTCGATCTTCGACCGTGCGCACGCCCTCGGCGGTTCCACCTCGGTGGAATGCGACCGCGACGGTTATACTGTGGTTCGTGTCTCCATCCCCTTGTAAGCGCATTCCGAGCCGATGAATCCATCGCACACCAGACCGATCCGGGTCTTCCTCATCGACGATCACGCCAGCATTTTGTGGGGGCTGGAGCGCCTGATCCAGAGCGGTGCCCCGCTGATGCAGCCCGTGGGCAGCGCGACCGCCTGCGATGTCGCGCTGGAACGGCTCGACGCCGCCGCGCCGGACGTGATCCTGCTCGACATGGACCTCGGTCGCGAAAGCGGACTGGATGCCATTCCCCGGCTGCTTTCCAGGTCGCAGGCTAAAATCCTGGTGCTGACCGGACTGCGCGACAAGACGGTGCACGACAGGGCCGTGCTGGCCGGCGCGCGCGGCGTGGTGGAGAAAGAAGCACCGGCCGAAGTCATCCTGCGTGCGGTGGCGAAGGTGCATGAGGGCGAGCTCTGGCTCGACCGCGCCGCAACCGGCCGGATTTTCGCGGAGCTGGCGCAGCAGGGGCCAGCCAAGGCACCTGATCCCGAGCAGCAGAAGATCGCAACGCTCACCGACCGCGAGCGCGAGATCGTCGCCCATATCGCGGGCAATGCGGGCGGCACCGCAAAACATATCGCGCTGGCCTTGCATATCAGCGACAACACCCTGCGCAACCATCTGACCTCGATCTACAACAAGCTGGGCGTCGCCAACCGCCTGGAGCTGTTCGCCTACGCGCATCGTCACGGACTGGACCGGTTCCAGCAGCCGCCCGTCGAATCCTGAATAGGACAATTCTCCTATACGGAATGGGATAACTCACCCATTCCTCCCCTGTGCCTCCTGGTTGATTTCTGGCCCCAAAAACGGGAGCCGGCGCTCATGTGCATGTCGACATGGCAACGTACCATTGTTTCCCATGCACATTGCGGCACTGTCCCCTGCGAAAGAATACGGGGCGGAACATCAAGGGAGAAAATAAATGGCGGCAAACACCACGGTAAAAGTAGCGACCCTGACCGGCGCGGCGAAGGATGACGTTTTCACCTCGGCAGCGACCGGCCTCACCGAGGATCATGCTTTTGCGACGCTGAACGTCCTCGCCAACGATCCCGGCGCGGCAAAACTGTATTCGCTGGCGCAGAACACGAGCGGCCTCACCTCGACGTCGCAGTTCCCCGTCGTGACGAGCGCAGTGCTGGCCAGCGGCGCAAGCATCACCGTCCATGCAGACGGCACGGTCGGCTATGATGCGAGCGGACTGCAGGCATCGCTGCAGCACCTGGCCGCCGGCGAGTTTTTCACCGACAGCTTCACCTACACCGTGCGCATGGCGAACGGTGCATTGAGCACGGCAACCGCCACCGTGTCGATCGCCGGCCTGAACGATGCCCCGACACTGGCCGGCGTCGCCGCCGCCTCCATCCTGGATACCGCTGCCGATGACGCGCCCGCCGCGGTCACCGGGACGCTTGCCGGCGCCGACGTCGATCATGGCGCAGTGCTGACCTATGGCTTCGCTGACGGCGTGGCGTTCACCGTTGCCGCCGACGGCACGCTGGTGAGCGCAACCGACAACGGCACGCTCTCGCTCAATGCGCAAACCGGCGCCTACAGCTTCCTTGCCGACCCTGACAAGATCGATTCCCTCGCCGCCGGCGTAAACGCCGACGCCAGCTTCGTCGTCAAGGTGACCGACGAACACGGCGCCTCGTCGTCGTCGGTGAACCTGTCGTTCACCCTGGTCGGCGCGAACGACACGGCGGAAATCAGCGGCACGGCAAACGGCAGCGTGACCGAAGACGGCACGCTGACCGCGAGAGGCGCGCTGCAAGTGGCGGACCGCGACGCGGGCCAATCCGCCTTCCAGGCGCCGGCCTCGCTCGCCGGCACCTATGGCGACTTCACCTTCGACGCCACCTCCGGCGAATGGACCTACACGCTGCGCAACGGCGACGCCAATGTCCAGGCACTGACCTCCGCACAAACCGTGTCCGACGAACTGGTGATCACCTCGCTGGATGGCTCCGCTTCGCAAACCATTCATGTCGACATCGGCGGGGCAGACGAAGCGGTCAGCCCGCCCGTGCCGCCGGTCGTGAATCCCGTCACGGACTTCATGGTCAACAATGGCCTCAGCTTCGTGAACGGCAAGGCGACCTTCGTCAACTTCGATGCGAATGACCGCCTGCTCTATTCCAACAACTTCGACCTGACGGCCATCACCACCGTAGACACGGACGGCAATGGCACGCCGGACTCCAGTGCCGCAATGTTCGAGTTCCACCATGGCAGGGATGTCACGCCGGTCGAAATCATTCTGGTCGGCTATACCGGCCTGACCGACGCGCAAGTCGTCAGCGCCTGAGGCGGGATCGCGTCACAGTAGATTCTGTCCACGGAAAACACAGAAGGCACGGAAGATTTTTTCTATTTCCGTGCCTTCCGTGTTTTCCGTGGACAGTCATAGCGCTCCAGTCACGCCAGCGGCTTGCTGGAATGCACGCCAGCGCCCTGCCGTCCGAGCCAGTCCTGGAATTCCGCGGCGGGCACCGGCAATGCGTACAAATGGCCCTGCGCCATGTCGCATCCTTCGTTCTGCAGGATGGATTGCTGCACCGGCGTCTCGACGCCTTCGGTCACCACCTTCATGTTCAGGCTATGCGCCATCACAATGGTGGCCCTGACGATCGCCGCGTCGGACTGGTTGACGGCGATGTCGCGCACCAGCGAGCAGTCGATCTTGATTTCCGACGGCGCGATGCGGCTGATGTAGCTCAGCGAGGAATAGCCGATGCCGAAATCGTCGATGGCGATTTTCACGCCCAGGTTCTTCAGGTCTTTGATGGTCGACTGATTGACCTCGTTCAGGTCGAGCAGCGCCTGCTCGGTGATTTCGATGCAGACGCGGGCGGGCTCAAGGCCGGTTGACTGCAGCGCGTTCTGCACGCTCTGCACCAGGAGTCCGCTCTTGAACTGGCGCGGCGAGACATTGATCGATACGGCGATCTCCCTGCCTGCCGGCCTTGGCCAGGCGGCGGCCGCGCGGCAGGCCTCCGTGATGACCCAGGCGCCGACCGACGAACTCAAACCCATTTCCTCGATGAGCGGAATGAAGGCATCCGGCACCAGAAGGCCGAGTGCCGGATGTTTCCATCGGATGAGCGCTTCGGCCATGAGGGGGGTGCCGTCGGCAAGCGAAACGATGGGCTGGTAATGCAGCTCGAACTCGCCGCGCTCGAGCGCCGAGCGCAGGCCGGATTCGAGCATCATCCTGTGCTGCAGGCGCGCGATGAGCTCCGGCCGGTAGAACTGCAGGTTGTTGCGGCCTTCCGCCTTGGCATGATAGAGCGCGCTGTCGGCGTAGCGCAGCAGCGTGCGCGCATCCTCCGCATCATCCGGATACAGGCTCGCTCCGAGACTGATGCTGACATGCATCTCATGGCCCGCGACCAGGATGGGTTTCGTGCATTCGGTGCGCAGCTTATCGGTGACGACGAGGACATCCTCGATCGTGCCGATTTCCGTCAGCAGCATCACGAATTCATCGCCGCCCAGGCGCGCCACCGTGTCGATCTGGCGTATTGCGCTTTTCAGCTTGTGGGCGACGGCCTGCAGCAGCTCGTCGCCAGCCTCATGGCCGAGACTGTCGTTGATCTGCTTGAAGTGGTCGAGGTCGAGAAAGACCACCGCGAAGCGCTGATGGTGGCGCCGCGCCAGCAGGACCTGCCGCTCGATCTCATCGCTCAGGAAGGCACGGTTCGCCAGGCCGGTGAGCGGGTCGTAATGCGCCAGGCGCGCCAGCCGGTATTCCACATCCTTGCGCTCGGTGAGGTCGTGGATCTGCCACAGGTAGCACAACGGCTCGTTCTTCTGCCGCAGCAGCGATACGCTGACCAGCGTCCAGACCACCTTGCCTTCCCTCGTGCGGTAGCGCTTTTCGAACTGCGAGGAGAGCGACCTGCCGGTCACGACTTCATCGAGAATGGCGCGTTCGGCCTCCGCTTCATCCGGAAAACTGAAGTAGGCCTGATCCGCGCCGAGCAGCTCGGATTCCGCGTAACCGAGTAGGCTGCAGATGGCGCCGTTCACCTGCAGGAACTGGTTGTCCAGGCCGACCAGCGCCATGCCGACTGGGGCGAAGTCGAACACCTTGCGGAAATGCTCTTCGCTCTGCCTGAGCTTCTGTTCCGCCACCAGTCGTTCGTGCACGCTGCGGAACACCATGACGGCGCCCAGCGCCTTGCCTTCCTCGTCGCGCACTGGTGCGGCGGAATCATCGATAGGCAGCCGCTTGCCGTCGCGCGATACCAGCATGGTGCCGAAATCGATGCCGATCACGCTGCCCTCCTGCAGCGCGCGCTTGGCCGGCGATTCCATCATGCCGCCGGTCTGCTTGTCCTCGATCGGCGCGACCTCCGCGACGTCGTGCCCCAGCGCGTCACTCAGACGCCAGCCGAGCATGGCCTCGGCCGCTGGATTCATGAACTGGACCCGTCCCTGTTCGTCCGTGGCGACGATGCCGTCGGCGACCGAGCGCAGGGTCGAGGCAAACCAGCGTTCCGAGTCGCGCAGCTGCCGCTCCAGCGCGGCCTTGTAGATCGCGACCGCGATCACGGCGCGCAGTTCCTGCACGCGGAACGGCTTGGTGAGATAGCCATAGGATGCCGTCCGCGCCGCGCGTTCGACGGTGGCGGCGTCGCTGTAGGCGGTCAGGAAGATGATCGGGATATGCAGGCCGCGGCTGATCTTCTCCGCCGCCGCCACACCATCCATGTCGCCCTTGAGCACGATGTCCATCAGGATGAGGCTCGGCCGCAGCACCCACGCGCGCTCGACGGCCTCGGCGCCGTTGTCGGTAATGCCGCACACCGTATAGCCCATGTCCTGCAACTGCAGCTGCAGGTCGAGCGCCACTATCGCCTCGTCTTCCACGATGAGGATGCGGGACGAGGATTTCCCCGCCGCTGCGGCGGGCGTGCCGTTCATGCTTCCTGCGGTCGTCATGGAGCGCTCCTTGCGCTGAAAAGAGACAGCCTCGGTTTCATGCCATGCGCCTGACAAGGAATACGTGGTGCATTTTTCCTGGCATGGCGCGATGCAACGCAAGGCGTTTCTTGCGCCGCAGTGCGGCCGCCATGGCCGGGAAACGTGTGCAATGTATTCATTGGCAGGCCCTATATCCTTTCCTGCCCGGGAATCGGGAAGGTAAACGTCGCCACCGTTCCCTGCTGCGATTCCAGGGAAAACTCCGCGTCCAGCTGCGCGGCCAGGGCCGTCACGAGCTTGAGCCCGAGCGTCGTTGATGCCGCCGGCGTCATGCCGGGAGGCAAGCCGACGCCGTCGTCGGCGACGGTGAGGCGCATTGCATGCATCGCCATCCTTTCCAGGCGGACAAGGATGCGTCCCTGCCGACCACCGGGAAAGGCGTGCTTGAGGCAATTGGACACCAGTTCATTGAGCACCAGCCCCAGCGGCACGGCCAGGTCGAGCCCTATCTGGACCGCCTCCACCTCGGTGTCCAGGCGGATGCCGTGCTCGCCGGCGCCGGCGGCATCACCCAGCCGCTTGCACAGGTCCGCTATGTATTCGTCCAGAGCGATAGACGACAGGTTCCCGGACTGGTACAGCTTTTCATGCACCAGGGCCATGGCGCTGACGCGGTCGGCGGCTTCCTTCAGCGCGATGCGTGTCGCGTCGCCGGCCATGGACCGCTCCTGCAGGCTGATCATGCTGGCGATGACCTGCAGGTTGTTCTTGACGCGGTGGTACAGCTCCTTCAGCAGCGTTTCCTTCTCCCGCAGGGCGCTGCCGAGCTGCTCCTCGTGGCGACGCAGATCTGTGATGTCGCGCACGGTGGCGATGGTCAGCGTTCCTTCGGACAGCTGCAGCGGGCTCAGCATCACGTCCACCGGGAAAACGCTCCCGTCCGCGCGTCGCCCGTACAGGTTTCCATCCGTGCCCATGGGCCGCCTCGCGGGATGCTCACTGTAGCTTTCGCGCAGCGCCTGGTGACGGCCGGTGCTTTCCTCCGGCACCAGGTCCTCCACGCGCAGACGGAGCAGTTCTTCACCGGAGTAGCCGAACACCCGCTCCGCTTCCGCGTTGGCGCGCACGATGCGGCCGGACGGCTCCACCAGGATGATGGCATTCGGCGCTTCCTCGAAAATGCGGCGCTGGAATGCCTCGCTGTGCTCCAGGCGCTGCTTGATCGTACGCATCTCGCGTTCCGCCTTGGCCGCCAGGTCGCGCTCGTCGGTACGCTGGCGCAGCAGCTGCGATGCTTTCACGAGCACCTGCGCGACATCGTTCGCTTCCTTCAGCCGCAAGGTCGGCATCGTGACCGGCTTTCCCAGCCCCAGCGCTTCGGCCGGTGCCTGCAAGGCGTGGATCGGCCTGCGGATGCGTTCGGCGAGGAGCGCCGCCAGCGCCAGGCCGGCCAGCATCGATAGCGCCGCCACGCCGGCGATCCAGCCGATCGAGAGCCAGAGCTGGTGCAGGTTGGCTTGCTTCGTCACGCCGATCGCCACGGTCCAGTTCGAGACGGAAGAGCGGCTGAACGAGGACACCAGGGGAATGCCTTCGACCGACACATTGTCGATGCTGTCCTCGGCCACTTCCTGCATCCGCTTTACCAGCTGCGGTGCGCCCATGTGCCCGACGTAGCGCTCGGGCAGCCAGGTGCGCGCCACCGCCACGCCCTTGCTGTCGAAGATCGCGATGAGCCGGTCCGATGGAACGCGCTGCACCTGCAGTATTTCGCCGAGGTAAGCCGGCTGGAAACCCATCGACAGGTCATAGACAACCTTGTTGCCGCGAATCACCGGTACATCGATGCTGATGATCGGGCGCCGCGTGACACCGCCCAGGTACAGGTCGGAAATGACCGGTTTTCCTATCTCGAACACCTTGCGCAGCTGCTCAGGATTGCCATGCCGCGGAAGCACGCTGCCGGGTGTCAGCAAGGTGTTGATGAGCTGTTGCCCGTTCCCGTCGCTCAGCACGAAATTGTTGTTTGGCCGGTAACGCTGCACGTCCTCCAGCTGGGCTCGGAAGGACTGAAGGTCCCCGGAAGTCAGGTAAGGCGACGTCGCCAGCGCCTCCAGCGTGCCCTCCCCGCTCGACAGTTCGCGGTCCACCGCCTGCATCAGGGCGCGCGCTGTTTCGACCCTGCGCTGGTCGGAGCGCAGGCGTTCGCTGTCATAGGCGTGAAATACCAGAAATATGGTGGTAACAAGGGTCGGTACGATGCAGGTGACCACCAGCGCGGAAAGCGATGTCCGGATCGTAAAGCCACTTCCCTTTGCACTCACACACGCCTCGCACTATCGTCCTGGTCCCGCCCCGTCGATGGTTCGCCGGCATCCGTCCGGCATTGATGAGGAAGAAATAGCAGCATTGCGGGCGAAGAATTCCCGCAGTTTTTTGTCTCTGCAACATGTAGCCTAAATCCAACTTCTCAGGAGCGATTTGACCTACGACATGGGTGAGGAGTCCGTGCGGACAGGGGTGTCCGGAAGTGTTTCACGGCCCGGACAAGTGCGAGCCGCGGTCGATGCGGATGCGTGGGCGGGCAGTACCGACAAGCTCGTTACCCGATATGCGACACATACTCCAGGTCTTCGCCGGAGATGTGGCCGAGGATCAGGTCGCTGACGGCGAAATGCGAGAGCACGCCCGAGGCCACCCTGCCGCAGCGGAATTCCTCCAGTAGCAGACGTCCCTCGCGGCACAGCCGCGCGTGCTCGGCGCCGTGTTCGGCCAGGCGGGGATAGCTGGCCTTCTTCAGCATGCCTTCCTCGTAACGGAAGTGACGCTCGGTTTCATTGAGCAAGGATTCCATCAGGGCGACGACTTCCCCGGTATCGGATCCGCCGCAGCGTTCGAGCAGGCGGTTGGTCTTGTCGAACAACACGCGGTGCTGCTCGTCGATGGTGGCATGTCCCCAGGTGAAGCCATGCACCCACTGCAGCGCCAAAGGCAAGGCCGAGGTGAAATCGGACGCTTCCTTTTCCACCCGGTTGCGCCCGCGCGACTTGGCCCGGTACAGGGCATTGTCGGCCCTGCGCATCCAGCTGGCGGGATCATCGCCCGGGCGCAGCTGCGCCAGGCCGGCGCTGATGGTGATCTTGCCGACCTGCGGGAATGCGTGCTGCTCGATATGCCGGCGCAGCGTTTCGGCGGCCTTGAGCGCATTGTCATCCGTGGCCGGCATCAGCAGCACGAACTCCTCGCCGCCCCAGCGGCACAGCAGGTCGGATGCGCGCGTCACGGTGCTGACGCGGCGCGCGAGTTCCACCAGGATCTCGTCGCCCACCAGGTGGCCGTGCTGGTCGTTGACATGCTTGAAATGGTCGATGTCGAACATCACCAGCGAAACCGGGTGGCCGTAGCGCGACGCCCGTTCGATTTCGCGCCGGATTTCCGCCTCGAAGTGATGACGGTTCTTCAACCCGGTCAGGCCATCAGTGCGCGCCGCGAACTCGGCCTTGCTGCGCGCCTCTTCCAGCTCGCGCTCGATGCGCATATGCGTAATCAGCAGGACACTGAACCACAGGACGATCACCAGCACGATGTTAATCAGCATCATCATCCGGATGCCGAGGTCTTCCTGCACCAGGGACGTGATTTGCGGCGCGTTGAGGATCAGGTAGATGCGCGTCAGTGAGACGCAGGCGACCATCAGGAACACCGTGGACAGCATCGCATACGGCACGCGTTGGCTCGGGCTGCGCGCTTGCGCGATCATGGCCAGCATGCGCAGCGAAATGAAAAACTGGAAGCCGTGGAACAACAGCACGCGCCCGTTCGCGGCTGCACCGGCGAATGCGTAATGCAGCAGGATGCCGGCTGCCGCCAGCAAGGCCATGCCATGGTTGATCGGGTTCAGGCGTATGCCCCCGTTGCGCCCGTGAAAGCGTGCCAGCCCGTCATAGAACAGGCACATGCTGAGAAAGGTGCCGTAAGTGATGCCGAGGACACTGACAATATCGGGAATGCGGCCGCGCAGCTGCAGGGACAGGAAAGCGAAGGCCAGCACGGTGAGCGACACGGCCCAGCATTCGCTGCCAGGGTAACTTCTTGTTGTTAGTAAATAGAAAACCGCAAGTATCGCGATTGTGAACAGGACGACTGAGACGGCCAGGCCGAGGGTATGAGGGTCGAGCGAGGCGAGCATGTTATTGCTTGGGCTCTCTTTCCGGCACAGTACGCGCTGCCCGCCGCTCGCTGTCGCGGGGGCACCGTCCAATGCCAATCAGTTCGAGATTCAGCGAGACATGCGCCCCTTTCCGATGACGGTGCACTATGCGGCCGTGGCGGACGGGTCGTTCTGTCTCGAACTGCTTCATCGATCCGCGGCAAGCGCTTTTACAAGCCGCGGACCTTAGCGTTGAGGATACCTGAAATGCAGCGACCTGCTGCGCAAAAATTTTTGCGCAAACCGATCAGGCCGCGCGGGAATGTCAGTGCTGCGTAAGCTTGATGAAGAGCCTGTGCTTCAAAGGGATCGTCTTGTGTTGGCCCTGGTTATGCACTTCTGGTTTTTAAATATTCGAAGCCCAAAAGTAGTGGCGTGCTCACACTGGCGCAGTGGCGAGAAGAATGCCGGCCAGGGAAACAGCGAAGGCAGCCATCTGGACGCCGGTCAGCGTCTCGCCGAGCGCCACCACGCCGACGAGTGCGGCGCTCACCGGCAGCATCACGGTGAACACACCGGCCTGCGCAGCCGGCACCGACTTCAGTCCCGTCATCCACAGCCACACCGTCCACACGCTCGCCGCCAGTCCGTAAAACACCAGCAGCAGCCACATCCCCGGCGCGACCGTCGCGAAGTCGAAACCGATCGCCATGGAGAAGGCCAGCGGCGTCATCAGCACGAAGCCCCACAGGTTGATGACGGAGCTGATGCGCTTGGGGCTCAGCACTGCGGTCAGCTTCTTGCCGATCACCGCATAAGACGCTTCGCACAGCACCGCCGCGAACACGAGCAGATTGCCGAGCCACACCGTCTCGTGGCCATCGCCCGCCGTATGCGCCGGCTTGGCCAGCGACAGCAAGCCGATGCCGATCGCGCCGCACGCCACCGCCGCCCAGATGCGCGGCCCGATCCGCTCCTTCAGGAAGATCCAGCTCATCAACGCAATCACCGCCGGAATGCTCGCCATGATCACGCCCGCCGACACCGCGCTCGTCATGCGCACGCCGGAGATCATGCAGATCGTGAACAGGAAATTGCCGAGGAAGGATTCGAGGAACACCAGCTTTTTCGTCTGCCACGACATCGGCTGTTCGTTCGATGGCTTCTTCAGCCAGCGCAGCATCGCCAGTCCGCCGATGCCGAAGCGCAGCCATGCCAGAAGGAAGACAGGAAAGACGATGGCCAGCGGTTTCGTCAGCGCGACGTAGCTGCCGACGAGGGACATGGAAAGGGCGAGGCAGCCGTAGGCGACTGGGCGGCTTGGGGTGTGGCTCATGGGAGGACGCTTGACTGGTCGGCGAAGAAGGAGTCGAACCCGTGATTGTATGACGATCAATCGCACTTCTGCTTGAATGAAAGACCTGACTCTGATCTTGCTCTCCGCTTTCCCTGCAGAGCAAGTCCTCGGCGGCCGTTTCTCGCAGCCTTTCGGCGGCAGATCCCGGCTCCACAGATGTTCTTCACAGCAGAGAACTGATCGAAATTTGAGCACTGTTGTTGCCAGCCGATCCAAATTTACACAATCGGACGCCGCTCTTTTGCACTGACGGGAAAGGGCTCTGGCGCAAACAAGCGGTGCCTGATGCGCCTGCGTGCGGCGCTCTCCTTAGCCGCTTGCAGGACGCATCAGGGCCGCGCAGCGGCATGAAATCGATTGACTCCGCCATGAGATCAGGCGCCTGCAGGCTCTCAAATCCGAGCGCCAGCTTGTCGGCACACTATTTGCGATAGCCCGCAAGCCAATTAACTGGCGATCTTTAAATACTAATCAAGGGAGATATGAATGAAAAAAATATTGTTGGCGGGAGGCTTTGCACTTGTCGGAACCCAGGCGGCCTATGCGGTCGACATGCCGGCAGGTGAATGGACTGTCTCGGTCGGCGGTATTGTGAACGCTTACTACACGGCGGTGAACTGCTCGGACGGCGTGGTCGGCGGTACCGCGCTTGCCGGACGTGCCCTGGGATGCGGCGGCCAAAGCAGCCGCACCACCATCGGCAACGGTCTGCTGCCGGACGGACTGATCACGAGCGTCAAATCGAAACAGGGAGAATACGACGTGGCCGGTACCATCGGCATCATGGCCCACACCGCGACCGACAGCGCGATTGCCGCCAACAGCGGCGTCGACGTGCGTCAGGCGTTTTTCTCGTTCGGCAATGCCAACCTCGGCACTCTCAAACTGGGCCGCGACTATGGCATCTTCGGTTCCGGCGCGATCCTGGGCGACATGACGCTGCTGGGCGCAGGCGCGCCGGTACAGGCAACGCAACGCGGCCGCGTCACGCTCGGCCACATCGGCGCGGGCTATAGCTACCTCGGCACCTACGGCCAGATTGCGTACAGCTCGCCGACATCGACCGGCTTCAAGGTCGATGCCGCCTTGGTCAGCCCGGTCAGCGCCGATGCCGCTGGCGCCGGCGCCGGATCGACGCCTCAGGTGCAGGCGCAGCTCAGCTACGGCCAGAATGGGTTGAAGACCTGGTTTGGCACAAAGACCCAGAAGTTCAACACCTCCGCCCTCGCCGGCGAGTATCGGATGAGCGGTTTTGAAATCGGCGGCTCCTACACTGCCGGTGCGCTCGGCTTGCTCGCGAATGTCCAGACCGGCAAGGGCCTCGGCATCCTGAGCGAAGGAGACCAGGGCGATATCCGCACGACGGGTTATCTGCTGCAGGCGACCTACAAAACCAGCGACAAGCTGAAACTCGGCGCCAGCTACGGCATGAGCCGCAACAAGGAAGACACGACCGGCCTGCGCTCCAACAGCAACATCACGCTCGGCTCCTACTATGCGCTGACCAAAAGCGTCACGCTGGTGGGCGAATTAGGCCAGACCCGCTCAAAAGCGGTGAATGGCACGTCCGCCCGCATGAACGGCGTGTCCTTGGGCGGCATCCTGTTCTTCTAACCGGCCAGGCTGTTTGCGTATTTGGTAGCGTGCGCACATATGCCTGCGACAAAGGCACAGGCATGGCGAGCACCGACTAGTACGCAAATAGGGGGGCAGCTGGCGTAGGGCGCGTTCTACGCACCCTACGCTTGCTGCGATGGTTATCGCCTGCCTCGCATCGGCCCTGGATAGTAATCATCCGGCGCTGCCGGAGCGTTGGCGGCAGGTGACTCTTCCCTCATCTGACCGGGTTCGAGGCGCTTAGGGCGCCTATCCTTGTCAAAGCCTGGGTTGGCAGCATCCCGAATACCAGGCGGAGGGGCAAAAATGACATTTTCCCCTGCCCCGTTTTCGCAGACAAGAAACTCTTCCCAGGAGGGCCCATTCTTCGTCGCACGCCACAGGTCTTCACCGACAACGAGCACTATGGCACACCACTTGGCAGCCTTTATGTTATTCACTCCCGAGAAATTCCACCTCATGCATTCCGCGTCGCGATCGCAGGCGAAGGGATACGCAGCATCAAGGCGCGCCTTTTCTCTTTCGTAAAGAACGACAATATTGTTGCTTTCGGCAGCGAGTCGAGCGACTTCCCGACGTTGTGTCATCGATGGCACACTCCCTGAAGGCATTACCCGTCCCGCTACCGGAAGATCTTTGACAGGCACGGCCCTTCCTGTAGACAGGAAAATGCGCATGATGTCATGAAGCGGCGATGGCAGCCTCTTGACGTCAATAGGGGAAAACCCCGCGTTTAAAAGGGAGGGGGCTACCTGTTTTAAGGCCGTCCATATGGCGGTTCCTCCCGTGCTGCGAAGCCCCTGCTCGGCGCAGGGCTTGTCGGAATATGTTTTATTCCCCCGCTCGTCCGTGCATTTATAAACCTGCGCAGACGCGAGAGTAGAAAAAGAACATAAGCAAGCAATCAGGAATCGTGTCATCCGTTTCTCTTGTTGTCGGAGATACCTTGTACATAGCTAGCGTAGGGTGCGTTCCACGCACCATTCTCAAGCAAGGTGCGGTCGAATCGGTGCGCGTAGCGCACCCTATGTTTGCTCAAGCGGATTGAATGTTGGGCTTTGCAGCCCAACCTACGCTCGCTAATACTCGCTGCAAATCCTGGTTAAAGTTTTTTCGACCACAAGACCTTACCGAAGACAGATTCAGGGTAAAGACCGACTACTGCCTTGCGAGCCAAGTGCTTAGCGGTTGAAGTTTTGGGCATGGACAAATATCTCTCAAGCCCCTCGACTGCAGACCCGTTCGAAAACGCAGAATCCGAACGCATTAGCACATCAATTCTACGACCCCGAAAACCGATATCTTTGGGAGAGGAACCAAATTTGGAAGGACCGAAGTCTACGGTGCCGCGCCTACGATAAGGCAACTGCTTCGAGTACCTCGGATAGAAAAACCATACATCGAAATCTTTGATGCCGTTGACACCGTCGACATAGTGCAGCGCCGCACCTTGGCAAAGGGCAATCAGGACCTCTTTGCCTCGGTACAATTTTCGGTACTCTGGCTTACGCTCGAAGAAGTCATCGACATCGGTTTTTGCGAGCAATAGCAAATTCTTCAAGTCTGACTTCGTTATCTTCTCAGGGGACCGATTCATGGGAAGCTCCAACTTTATATTTGGCGCGTAGGTTAGGCTGACGAAGGAAGCCCAAGCCAATCAATCTCAAGCGGATTGAAGGTTGGGCCTTGCAGCCCAACCTACGCTCGCTCAGGTCAGCTCGGTTGGGAGTATTTTCGCTTCTTTGCTGCCGTCTTCCCGTTGAGCTAGGCAGTCTTTTAGGATCTCCGCCTTAATTCGCTCTGCCTCGCTAGAAATGTTATTACCTTTCTCGTTCAACGTGAAGGCGTATTGATACACACGAGCCGAACCGGGAAGTTGCTGGGGAAGATGTGATACCGACACATTTGAATCTTTCACATCGATCATGAACTGTCTCCCACCTAGCGCCGGATCGGCCATTAAGAAGTTCTTTAGCGTTTCATGCATCCATTGATCTGGCGGCAACAGCACACGACTGCTCTCATAGCTTGGACGCTCGGCTTCTCGCTGTTCTTTGGCGATAGCGACCTTTTGCCTTGCGTCATCGATGTTCAGCGAGCCTAGAAATGCCTCCAACTCTTCGACGGAAGATACCGCAGCAACAACGTCTTCACGGGTTGGCTCGGCTCTGCCATGGGCTGCTTGATTACGAAGTCGTCTTGTGTTTTCAAGCCTATCTCTGAGACCTGCGGGCAGTTCAATACCGTTGAGTTCAAGGTATCGCGCAGAAATAGGAAATAATGGTCCTAAACGCTCGCCAATGCCCACTTTGCTGCCAAATTGAAGCATCGTTTTCTCCAGATACGCGACCGCCGACAATAGCGCGCCTAAAGGATGAACTTTTCCGAGCTTCTTGAGATTCTCCAGTTCGGAGTCGTTGGACGGCTCTCGCATTTTGAGCGCAATGAGATCTTTCTCATCTGCGAACTGAGCGATGAGCTCGTCAAAATCTTGGCTGTAATGCTGCTTGACGATGGATCGAAAGAACTCAAGGGCGACATTCATGTAAAAGATTGCCGTAAGTTCGTTCGGTGAACCGAATCGGTGTTGGAGTGCGTTACGCTCGTCTATTAGAAGCTCAAGCTTGTTTAAGAACGGTACGGACACCTTCTTCGAAGCCAAAAGTTCAATGCATCCGTGTATCGTGATTGTTTCTTTTGGGTTCTTGTAGATTGACTCCCCACTGTCAAGAATCATGTCCTTCAGGAGGAGCTCGACAGAATTTGAAAGATGGAGAATTACCAGCTTCCGGTCAAGTTCGCTTGTGCCATTGAAGTGTGTTATGGAATGACCTAGAAGCTCCATGGAGCTTTGGAATAGAGGTGATTCAATGGCCATACATTCTTTCTTCTAAGACCGGGTTGGGGAGGTTAATGAGGTCTAACGTCGGGGTTGACCGGCACGCACCGGCGTTGAGCCGCAACACTATGCTCACGCACACGGCTTGCGGCACAATGCCGATACGTGTCCACGTCGAACGACCTGTTAAATTTCACCTGCTCACAACTCCTCTTTGCAAAGAGCCTTTAGGAGATTGGGAGAGACGGAGGAACGAACTGATTTGTTTGCCGAGAGATATCCGATAATCTTCCGGTTCTTCACAATCATCGGCGGCGTGGACGTGTATTCGTTGTGCGGAGAGTAGCTGCTGTACTCGCTACCGAACGTGGCGTACTGGTTCCAGATTGATGACGAGCTGTACTCGCTACCATACGTCCCATAGTCGTTAAAGATGGACTCCGAATCGTAGGAGCTTGAGATGCGGCCGAGGTACGTGTTCTTATCGTCTTGGGCCAAGAGGACGGCGCCCTTCACGATGTCGCACAGTTCCTCTCCTCGAACCGGCGAGACTACGATGAGCACCAACAAAACAAGGGCGGTGGCTATTTTCATGGATCCCTCCAGTGTGCCCCAGTGAAATCTGACTTTTTATTTAGACGAACAGCGCCTGTCTGATTATCCAAACCGGCTGTCCACCTATCTTCAACAGTCGATCCGACGCAAAAGCTCGGAACGGCGCGTTTTCGACGAGGTACTGTGCAACCACACAGCATTAAATAAACGACAAATACGTCACACAGTCTATCGCCACAATTGCCATAGACACAAGAGCGCTGGTTTCAATACGGTAGCGTTACGCAAAGCCACGCGACATACGCACTTCGGAATTAAACGCCCATTTGCCAATCCGAACCATCTCACCAATATGGGAAGTCTTCGTCTTACGCCGCGGCGAACCATAAAAAAGGGTGCGCAATGCGCACCCTTCTTCATTCGCTGATCGGGCTCACCCCACCTTCGGCAACCGATCCAACGCCGCCTTGATCGCCTCTTCCGGATAAGCAAAGTCCTGCAGCTTCCCGCTGAAGTAAGCGTCATACGCGCCCATGTCGAAGTGCCCGTGCCCGGAGAGATTGATAAACAGCGTCTTTGCCTCACCACTCTCCTTGCAGCGCAGCGCCTCATCGATACATGCAGCAATCGCATGGCTCGATTCCGGCGCGGGGATGATGCCTTCAGAACGCGCCAAACGAACACCGGCATCGAAGGTTGCAAGCTGCGGCACGGCCACTGCTTCGAGCAGCTTCTCGTGATACAGCTGCGACACCAATGCAGAATCGCCGTGATAGCGCAGGCCGCCCGCATGAATCCCCGGCGGCATGAAGTCATGGCCCAGCGTGTACATCAGCGTCATCGGCGTGAGCTTGGCGGTGTCGCCGTAGTCGTAGGCGTAGTGACCGCGCGTGAGCGTCGGGCAGGAGGTCGGCTCGACGGCGACCAGGCGCACGTTCTTGCCGGCGGCCTTGTCGGCGAAGAAGGGGAAGGCCGCGCCGCCGAAGTTGGAGCCGCCGCCGCAGGGGGCGAAGATCATGTCGGGATAATCACCGGCGAGGTCGAACTGTTTCTTCGCTTCGAGGCCGATCACGGTCTGGTGCAGCAGCACGTGGTTGAGCACGGAGCCGAGCGCGTAGTTGGTGTCGGCGCGCGAGGCGGCTTCTTCCACGGCTTCGGAAATCGCGAGGCCGAGCGAGCCCTGGTTTTCCGGATTTTCCGCGAGCGCGGCGCGGCCGACGTTGGTCTGATCCGACGGGCTGGCGAAGACTTCGGCGCCCCAGGTCTGCATCATGGAGCGGCGATAGGGTTTCTGGAAGTAGCTGACCTTCACCATGTACACGCGCACTTCGAGGCCGAACATTTGGCCGGCGAGCGCCATCGAGCTGCCCCACTGGCCGGCGCCGGTTTCGGTGGCGATGCGCTTGATGCCGGCTTCCGCGTTGTAATAAGCCTGCGCGACGGAGGTGTTGACCTTGTGCGAGCCGGCCGGCGAGACGCCTTCGAACTTGTAGTAGATCTTGCAGGGCGTGCCGAGCGCGGCTTCGAGGCGATGCGCGCGGAATAGCGGCGTGGGACGCCAGAGCTGGTAGATCTCGCGCACCTTCTCGGGGATCTTGATCCAGCGTTCCGCCGATACTTCCTGCTCGATCAGGCTCATCGGGAAGATGGCGGCCAGCGCATCGGGCGTCAGCGGCTTGCCGTCCGGACCGAGCGGCGGCGCGGGCGGGTTGGGCATATCGGCCACGATGTTGTACCAGTGGGTCGGGATCTCGGATTCGGGAAGCAGGAACTTGGTTTGTGACATGGTGTGGTCCTATCGGTGGCAAGCGGTTTGGAATCACTGCTGGCGGGCTCCTTCCCCCTTTTAGGGGGAGGGTTGGGATGGGGGCGCCCGGCGAGGGGTGAAGTGGTTGAACCGACACCATTGATCGCTCAACAACTCTACCCCCACCCTAACCCTCCCCCTGCAACGGGGAGGGGATCCGCCGTTTTTCGTACTGACGTGTGCGCGATGATGCCTTATGCCTTCGCCAGCGCCTGATCCAGATCCGCGATCAGGTCGTCGATGTGCTCGATGCCGATCGACAGGCGCAGCATGTCTTCCGACACGCCGGCCTTGGCGAGTTCTTCCGGATTGAGCTGGCGGTGCGTGGTCGATGCCGGGTGGGTGACGAGCGACTTGGCATCACCGATGTTGACCAGGCGCGTGAACAGTTGCAGCGCGTCGAGCACGCGTGCGCCGGCAGCGCGCGGATCAGCCTTGTCCACGCCCTTGAGGCCGAAGGACAGGATGCCGGACGCGCGGCCGCCCATGTACTTCTGCACCAGCGCATGATCCGGATGGTCAGGCAGGCCGGCGTAGTTGACCCAGCCCACCTTTGGATGGTTCTTCAGGAAGCTGGCGATGGCTTGCGAGTTTTCGCAGATGCGGTCCATGCGCAGGGCCAGCGTTTCAACACCTTGCAGGATGAGGAAGGCGTTCATCGGCGAAATCGCGGCACCCATGTTGCGCAGCGGGACGACGCGCGCACGGCCGATGTAGGCAGCCGGGCCGAGCGCTTCGGTGTACACCACGCCGTGATAGGAAACGTCCGGCTCGTTGAGGCGCTTGAAGCGGTCCTTGTGCTGCGCCCAGGGGAACTTGCCGCTGTCAACGATGGCGCCGCCGATGCTGTTGCCATGACCGCCGAGGTACTTGGTGAGCGCGTGCACGACGATGTCGGCGCCGTATTCGAACGGACGGCACAGGTAGGGGCTGGGCACGGTGTTGTCAACGATGAGCGGAATGCCGTGTGCGTGCGCGATGTCGGCCAGCTTGGCGAAGTCGGTGACGTTGCCGAGCGGGTTGCCGATCGATTCGCAGAAGATGGCCTTGGTGCGGCTGTCGATCAGCGGCGCAAAGCTTTCCGGCTTGCGCGCGTCGGCGAAACGCACTTCGATGCCCATCTGCGGGAAGGTGTGGGCGAACAGGTTGTAGGTGCCGCCGTACAGCGTGCCGGCGGAGATGATGTTGTCGCCGGCTTCGGTGATGGTCTGGATCGAGTACGTGACCGCGGCCATGCCGGACGCGAGCGCGAGCGCGGCGACGCCGCCTTCGAGCGCGGCGATGCGCTTTTCCAGCACATCCTGCGTCGGGTTCATGATGCGGGTGTAGATGTTGCCGGGCACCTTCAGGTCGAACAGGTCGGCGCCGTGCTGCGCGTTGTCGAACGAGTAGGCGACGGTCTGGTAGATCGGGACCGCGACGGATTTGGTGGTCGGCTCCGGCGTGTAGCCGGCGTGGACGGCGAGTGTTTCAATCTTCATTGTCTTCCTTTTCTTCCTGTGGTTTTCAAATCATGGTGTCGGGACGCAGGCGGTTGCGCCGGGCCTGCTGATGAATACGGCGCGATGCTGGTGTTGCATCGCGCCGCATCCGTTCCTTCGTATGAACGAGATGGTCAGTGCCGCATCAGCCGCAGGCGCCGATCGCGCCGCAGGAGGTGCAGAACTCGCAGCCGTCCTTTTTGATCACGGTGGAGTTGCCGCATTCCTTGCACAACTTGCCGGCGATGGTGGGCGCTTGCCGGGCGACATGCGCCGGTTCGTCGGTGACCACGCCCATGGCCTTCACCGGAAGGCCTTCCTCGGTGAGGATGCCGAGCATGGCGTAGCGATGGATCACCAGCTGCGCGATGTAGGCGACGGTCGACGGATAGCTGACTTGCTTCTCGCTGCCGGGCACGCGGGCGAGGAAATCGCCGCGCGGTTCCGCGTAGTTGAGCAGCTTGCGCAGCTTCATGCCGATCCATGCCGGATCGACCACGCGCATGTCATGGCTGAGCAGCTTGCACAGGCCGTCGAGGGTGTGCGGATGGCCGCCGGTGAGCCACATGCTGTAGGGGCGGCGCGTGCCGTCGGGCATCTGCAGTTCCTTGAGCATCAGCACGAAGTCGTCTTCGGTGGCCGGGTTGCGCACGTCGGCCACCCAGGCCAGCGTGCCGTCGGTGCCGGTCTTGGGCTCGTGCGGCGCGAACAGCGCGTTGAGCACCGGCGACGATTCGTTCTCCAGCTTGTCGAGTGCGCCGAGCTGGTTGTAGCGCCATTCGACCAGCTTGGCGAAGGCGGCGGTGACGCTCGGCACCTGGACCAGCTGGCCGTTGGGCGGCATCGGCATGTCGAACGGATCACCATAGGCGCTGGAGAGCAGCGAGAGGCGCTTGCGCAGCCAGGCGCGGTCGTTGGCGCGCATGTCGGTGGAGAGCGTCTTGGCGAGCGCGTCGAGGCCGCGCGGCGGCTGGCCGCCGAGCACCCAGACTTCGAACGGCACGCCGCCCTTGTCGGATACGGCAACCGCGAATTCGCCCTGCGGGGTCTCGATGATTTCACTGATCCAGGCGGAAGCGCCGGCCGGCAGGCGCGGGCGCGACGGCCAGCGCAGCGAGGCCAGCGGCGGCGTCATCGCCAGTTCCTTCAGCACCAGGCGCTTGTCCTGCTCGGACAGCGTGACCGGCTGCGGATTCGGATTGGCGGTGGGCACGGACAGCACCGCGCCGAGCACGCCGTTGGGGCGATAGGTGGTGATGCCCTTCAAGCCCTTGCGCCAGGCTTCCATGTAGAGGCCCTTGAATTCCTCGTACGGATAGTCTTCCGGCACGTTCACTGTCTTGGAGATCGCAGCGTCGATATACGGCGCGACGGCGGCCACCATCAGCATGTGGTTGATGGCGGAGATTTCCAGTGCGGAGACGAAGGCTTCCGGCAGCTTCGCGGTGTCACGGCCGATCGCGCGGTAGACGCGATAGGCGTGGTCCTCGACGGTGTAGTCTTTCTTGCTGCCGTCGGGCATGCGCTTGGTGCGGTTGTAGAACCAGGAGAAGGCCGGCTCGATGCCGTTGGAGGCATTGTCCGCGAAGGCGAGCGAGATGGTGCCGGTCGGCGCGATCGAGGTCAGGTGCGAATTGCGAATACCGTGCTTGCGGATCTCTTCCTTCAGCGCGTCCGGCAGACGCGAGGCGAAACCGCCGTTGAGATATTTCTCGGCGTCGAACAGCGGGAACGCGCCGCGCTCCTTGGCGAGGTCGATCGATCCTTCATACGCCGCATCGCGCATCACGCGCGAGATGTCGCCGGCGAGCGCGCGGCCTTCTTCGGTGTCATATCGCAGGCCGAGCATGATGAGCGCATCGCCCAGGCCGGTGAAGCCAAGGCCGAGACGACGCTTGGCATCCGCTTCGCGGGCCTGCTCCGGCAACGGCCACCGGGTTGCGATGAGCACGTTGTCGAGCATGCGCACGGCGATCTTGGTGACTTTCGCCAGCATGTCGAAGTTGAATTTCGCGCCTTCGCTGAAGGGCTCTTCGACATAGGCAGTGAGGTTGAGGCTGCCGAGGCAGCAGCAGCCGTAATCCGGCAGCGGCTGCTCGCCGCAGGGATTGGTGGCTTCGATGCGCTCGCAGTAGGCGAGGTTGTTTTCCTGGTTGATGCGATCGAGGTAGAGCACGCCCGGTTCTGCGGCGTTGTAGGTGCTCTTCATGATCAGGTCCCAGATCTCGCGCGCCTTGACCTTCTTGTAGACCCACTTGCCGTCCTCGCGCTGGTAGGCGCCTTTGTCCAAGAAGTCGGCATTCGGCTCGACGGTATGCGACAACTCGAATTCGCTGTCCGCTTCCACGGCGCGCATGAATTCATCGGTGACGCCGACGGACACGTTGAAGTTGTTGAGCTGTCCCTTCTCCTGCTTGACGGTGATGAAGTCGAGAATGTCGGGATGGTCGACATTCAGCACGGCCATTTGCGCACCGCGGCGCGCGCCGGCGGATTCCACCGTCTCGCAGGAGCGGTCGAACACTTTCATGTAGGAGATCGGGCCGGAGGCGCTGCTGCCGGTGCCCTTCACCTTCGCGCCCTTGGGACGGATAGCGGAGAAGTTGTAGCCGACGCCACCGCCGCGGCGCATGGTTTCAGCGGCCTGCGCCAGCGCGGTATAGATGCCCGGCTTGCCGTGGTCGTCCTCGGTGATGGAGTCGCCGACCGGCTGCACGAAGCAGTTGATGAGCGTGGTCGCCAGGCCGGTGCCGGCGGCGCTGCTGACGCGGCCGGCGGGGATGAAGCCGTGCTGCATCGCCCACATAAAGTCTTCCGCATGCTTCTTGCGCATCTTCGGCGCCTCGGCCTCGGCCAGGCCCTTGGACACGCGCGTGATGACCTGCTCGATCGTTGTCTCTTCGCCTTTGGCGTACTTTTCGATCAGGACTTCGGTAGAGATGTCTTGGGGCTCGGCGAGCGCGATGGCCGCGCTTTCTAGTTTATGCATGTATGACTCCTTGGAACCGGCGCTGCTGCGCCGGCCGATCGAATATAAACGTGTTGTGGGTTCTGGTGTCGATGCACCTGTGATGTGACGGCGTGCCATTTCATCAAGGTGCGGAGTGACAGGTAATCGTGTTGCTGGCCAGGACAGTCGTGCGAATGGAAAGCCGGATCGCAATCATGAAATCACTCTAGTCCTGGTAGCGGGGTTTGGGCCGATCGATCGACCGTGAAAATCGACTTCGCAACGGTACTCGATTCCGGCAGGGCCGGAGTCATTCTAGCGAGTGCCAAAACGATGTCACCTTGATCCAGATCAAGCATTTCCTGCCTGAATGCCAGCGCCCCGAAGAGGGGCAAATTGTGCATCGCGGCAAGATTTTCCGTACTGGAAGTGCAACTGATTTTAGCCGCCGAACGGGTCCGCGTCATCCACCTTCTCTGTCTTCTGTTGCAGGCGGATTCTTCGGGCGGGGAACCCGGGGTGCGGGACGGCGCGGGAAAGGAACAGGCAAAAAAAAGCCCGCTGACCTTGCGGTAGCGGGCAAATCCAATTCTAGGAGAGTTGGAGGAGACAGAGACACTATACTGCTGCCCCCTCGGGGTGTCCGCTTTATTGTGGTGATAATGGTTATACGGAAAACTTATATCTCGCCGGAAAAAGAAAAGCCCGCAAGGTTTTCACCTCGCGGGCTCCCCGTGTCTCCTTCTCCATCCGTCGGTGGATTTTTTTGTGCGAGGAATATTACACCGAAGTTACAAATTTGGATATAGCCCCCAAATAACCCATTTCGCCAAGGGTTTTTCTGTCCGGCACGATGTCGACGGCCATAAAAAAAGCCCGCCGGAGCGAGCTTGCGATGGTGATGCAGGAGTAGATTCCTGTTGCCCAGTCCTATCTGGAAAGTGACCACAGTTGGCGAATCTGCTCGTGCATCCGCACTCGGTTTGTTGAATGCGTGAGTTCAATATAGCGTGAGCCCGTGATGCCCGCAAGAAATTTTTGGCGTGAAAACCACAGCATTGGCGCAGCCGCGACACGCCCTCCGAAAAGCGTGATCGAGGTAACAACAGCGCGCCCTAAACTACTCGCTCAACCAGCCGCTCGCCCGCGCCGCGCCGACACCAGCGCCACGCCGGCGCAGGTCACGGCAATGCCGGCGACGCCCAGCCAGCCCGGCACGACATCGAACATGATCCATTCGAGGAACACCGCGATGATCGGCGTGAGGAACAGCAGGCTGGTGACCTTGGCAGCGTGCCCGCGCCGCATCAGCATGTGCAGCGCATTGAGCGCAAGGATCGATGCGAAGATCACCAGGAATACGATCGACGCCACCAGCTGCCAGCTCCAGTGCACCACAAATCCCTCGACCCGCCAGGCCAGCGGTGCCAGCACCAGCAACGAAGCGGCGAACTGGATGAAGGAAGAACTGCGCAGGTCGACGCTCCTGCAGAATGTGCGCTGGTAGAGCGTGCCGACGGTGATCGAGATAAGCGAAACGGTGACCGCGAACAGACTGGACAAGGTGACCGCATGCAGGTTGATCTTGTGCCACACCACCAGCATCACGCCG
This sequence comes from Noviherbaspirillum sp., assembly GCF_035254685.1. GTDB lineage: Bacteria > Pseudomonadota > Gammaproteobacteria > Burkholderiales > Burkholderiaceae_D > Noviherbaspirillum. The sequence continues at coordinate 46,232 of NZ_DATFAI010000026.1, forward strand.
GCCAGCCCGAGCGCGATGCCGAGCCACTGCACCCATCCCAGCCGCTCGCGCATCACATGATGTGCAAACGCGGCGGTGAACAGCGGCTGCGTGGCGAGCGTCAGCGCCGTGACGCCCGCCGACATGCCGAGGTACTGTGCGTAATGGCTGCCGCCGAGGTAGACCGCATGCATCAGCAGGCCCGCCACGCAGACGTGAAGAAATTCGCGCCAGTTGGCAGGCCACGCAGGGCGCGCGACGGCCAGCAGCGGAACGAGGCACAGCAGGCCGAAAGCATAGCGCAGCGACAGGAAGGTAAACGGCGCCGCGTAATGCAACCCGGCCTTGGTGGCGAGGTAGCCCGAACCCCAGACAATCACGAAGAACCAGGCGAGCAGTGTGTCGTAGCGGCCGTCGGCCGGCGTCGATGAAGCGGCGGGTGGAGTCATCGGAAAGGCATCTCGAATAAGGATCGAGTGTAGCCGGATTCGCAAGGGCCTGCTGCGCAGCACCGAAGGCGCCAGCAGCCCGCTTGCGCTCATGGTAGAGTGCCATCCTCCGCGCATTCAACGCCGATGCATGACAGGGTTCCAGTGAAGCGGAATCGAACCACCGGAATTGAACCACGCATCGCGCCGCTTTTCGACAGACTCAGATGGCCCGTCCGACTTACCTCCCCGACAATTTCACGCTTTCGCTTGCCTTCACCGTTTTGGTCGCGAGCGTGCTTCCCTGCAGCGGCACGATTGCCAAAGCCTTCAATGCAGCCACAGTCATCGCGATCGCCCTGCTGTTCTTCCTGCACGGCGCGAAGCTGTCGCGCGAGTCCGTCGTCGCCGGACTGACGCACTGGCGGCTGCACCTTGTCGTGCTTGCCAGCACCTTCATGCTGTTCCCGCTGCTCGGCCTGCTGCTGAAACCAATCATGCTGCAGCTCGTCACGCCGGAGCTTTATCTTGGCATCCTGTTCCTGTGCGTGCTGCCGTCCACCATCCAGTCTTCCATCGCACTTACCTCGCTGGCGCGCGGCAATGTGCCTGCTGCGGTGTGCAGTGCCTCGGCATCGAACCTGCTCGGCATGTTCATTTCACCGCTGCTGGTCGGCCTGCTGTTCGCGGGCACGGGCGCGAGCCATTTTTCGCTTGGCGCAATCGTGACGATCGTGGTGCAACTGCTGCTGCCTTTCGTCGCCGGCCAGATGGCGCGCAAGCACATCGGCGGCTGGGTCGAGCGGAACAAATCGAAACTGCGCGTGGTGGACCAGGGTTCAATCCTGCTCGTGGTCTACACGGCATTCAGTGACGCCGTCAACCAGGGACTGTGGCACCAGCTGCCGGGGCACGCGCTGGCCGGCCTCGTCATCGTCAACGTGCTGCTGCTCGCGATCGCGCTGGTTGTGTCCACGCTGTGCAGTCGCCGCCTCGGCTTCAGCCGCCAGGATGAAATCACGATCGTATTCTGCGGCTCGAAGAAGAGCCTGTCGAGCGGCGTGCCGATGGCGAAGGTGCTGTTCGCAGGACATGCCATCGGCATGATGGTGTTGCCGCTGATGCTGTTCCACCAGATCCAGCTGATGACCTGTTCGATCCTGGCGCAGCGCTACGCGCGCCGCTCCGGCCTCACTTGACGTCGAGCGCGATCGATCCGTCCCAGTCCGGCACAGGCGGACTTGAACGCAACGCGGCGATGCGTTCCAGGTAGAGCAGCGCGACCGGGTCGGACGGGCAATCGTGCAGCACGCGCTGCCACAGTCGCTCGGATGCCTCCCAATCCTGCCGGCGAAACGCCTGTATCGCGGCGTCATTGTCCTGCGACACGATGCCGAAGGTGTAAACCTCGATCGGTTCGCGCTTGCCCTTGACGCAGATCTTGTCGATCGGCCGGCACGCGATATCCCCCTGCAGTGCATCGACCGTGGCATGGCTGAGCAGGATGCCAGTGCCGTACAGCTTGTTTGCGCCTTCCAGCCGTGATGCGAGGTTGACGGTGTCGCCGATCGCGGTGTAATCGAAGCGCTCCACCGAACCCATGTTGCCCACCACCGCGCTGCCTGTGTGGATGCCGATACGCATCGACAGGTTGCCCAGGCCTTTCTGCTTCAAGGTAGCATTGACCGCATCCATCGCCTGCTGCATCTGCAGCGCTGCGCGACAGGCGTGCAAGGCATGGTCCGCATCCAGCAGGGGCGCGCCCCAAAACGCCATCACCGCGTCGCCAATGAACTTGTCGAGCGTTCCGCCATGATCGAGGATGATCCGGCCCATCGCGGTGAGGTAGAGGTTCAGCATCTCGGCCACTTCTTCCGGCTGCAGTTTTTCGGAGACCGAGGTGAAGCCGGCCAGATCGGTGAACAGGACGGTGATCTCGCGCCGCTCGCCGCCGAGCCGCAACTGCTCGGGATGCGCCAGCATCTGATCGATCACGGCGGAAGACACATAATGGCCGAAGGCGCGCCGGATCTCGGTACGCTTGCGGCGCTCCTCGATGAATGCGGCGGCGCCGAACAGCAGCCATGTCAGGAACAGTCCGAGCAGGGGCGCGAAGAACGGCCACCAGAGATCTGCGTACACAAACAGGCCCGCTGCCGTCACGATGCATGCCCCGCCGAGCAGCAGCAGGCGCAGGCCGGCCCGCCGCGGAGACCACTGCCGGAAGGCCAGCAGCGACAGCAGCATCAGGCCGGCAAGCAATGCGGCGCGCGCGCCCTGCCCGGTTTCTCCCAGCACCCGCCCGCGCATGGCCGCATCGATCACGTTGGCGTTGATCTCCACGCCGGGCATGCGCCGCATGTTGCGCCAGGAATAAGGCGTGCAATACATGTCGGCCTGGAGCTGCGGGCTGTCGTCGAGCACCATGCCGACCAGCACGATGCGGTCCTTGAAGAAACCGCGCGGCAGGAACTGTTTCGGATGCAGCGCCTGGTAGTACGACGCGTAGGAAAAGCCCTGCGGCGGGGCGGCATAGCGGATCAATCCGGGTTGCGGCAGGCGTTGTGGATCGACAGGGATGCCGGCGGCGTCGAGGATCGCCTTGCCGAAGGCGTTGTCGAACGCAGGGAAGCGGCGGATGCAGGAACCGGACAAGGGCACTTTGGCGATGCCGGTCGTCGCACCCGCCTCAAGCAGAGACTGTAACGGCAGGATCTCCCGCTGCTGTTCGATATGCGCGTCTTCGCGCTGCTCCCAGTCGGCGGCCAGCACGACATTGCCTGCGCGGCGGATCGCCTCCGCAAGACGCCGGTCCTGCGCGGGCGCGGACGGCTCGGCGAACACGACGTCAAACGCGATCACCTTCGCGCCCTGTTCCTTGAGGCGATCGATCAGTTCCGCATGCATGGCGCGCGGCCACGGCCACTGCTGCTGGAATTCCGCGAAGCTCGGCTCGTCGATGCCGACAATGGTGATTGGGCTGTCGGCCACGGCGGGCGATGTCGCGACGGTCAGCCAGTCGAAACTGTTTTCCTCGACGCGTTCCCACCATGGCGTGAGACCGAGTGCGAAGAGTGCAGTCCATACCAGCACCACCATGCTGTACAGGCCGAGGGAGTGAAAGGAGCGCGGCATGTTAGTGTCCTGTCCCGCAAATATATGCCCATGAAATCGCGCATTTCGGGCCATGCCCGCGTTGCAAATCCTCGCGATACCGCCCGGTATCGCTGCGGTTTGCGCCTTGTCCTGGCCCGAAATGCATCGATTTCATTTTGCGCACCTATTTACGAGACAGGACACTAGTTCCGGTATTCGACACCGAGCAGTACCGTCCTGCGCACGCCCGGATAATCGCGCGCGACCTGGTAGCGACGGTCGAAGAGGTTGTTGACGGACAGCGTCCATGACCAGTGCTTCGGCGCGGGCTGCCAGTTGACGCTGGCATTCGTGAGCCAGTAGCCGGCGAGCCTTGTTGTGTTGGCAAGGTCGGCCTGCGCGGGACCGGTGTAGGACTGCGCCAGGTTGAAACGCACCTGTGCGGGATGCACCCAGGTCGCGCCGAAGGTGAAGGCGCGCTGCGGCATCAGCGGCAGCGTCTTGCCCGCGCTGGATGCGTCGTGATTGGCGGAGTGCGTCAGGCGATACACCGTCGACAAGCCCCAGCGCTCACCGAGCCACAGGTTCGCGCCCGCCGACGCATTACGGATCGTCACGTCGCCGGCGGTCAGTACGTCCCACGGGTTGGCCGATGGCATCGCGAATCCCTGCACGTCCTGCTCTGCGATTCGCACGAAGCTCATCAGCCGCTGGTTCCACTCGCTGTCCCACTGCAACTGGCGCGCAGTGCTCACGCCGCCGTTGCTGACATAGGCATCCGCCACGCCGAGACCGACGGTGGTCATCGGGCCGAAGGATCCGAGCAGCGGCAGGCCGGACTGGCGCTGCCAGGCGGCACGCAACCATTGATTGTCGGCGACGTTCCAGGCGATGCCGATCTGCGGATGCGTGCGGTTGACGCTGTGCGTGCCGTCGTCGGCATGCTGCAGCTTCAGGCCGCCATCCAGCAGCAGGCGGCGGGAAAGCGGCCAGCGCGCGCTGGCATAGGCTTGCCCGAAATTGCTGGCGATGCTGGTGGATTGTGCCTGCAGCACCGGCGTCGCGTAGGGGAAGAACACTGCAGGGACGCTTGGATCCAGCATCCCGCCCGCCATTGACGGCGGCACGGCGCCGGGATCGGAGAAGACCAGGATACCGTTGTTATCGACGCGTCCTGAAGTGCGCGCGGTATCGACGCTGCTTCTGCTCCACGCCCATTCCGCGCCATAGCTTGCCTGCAGCGGGCCGATGTCGAGCAGGCGCTTGGCCTGCAGTTGCGTCAGACGCGACGTCACTTTCCTGCTTTGGCGCGGATCCAGGTCAAGGCTGGCCGGTATAGTGCTCGCCAGCTGCGGCCATCCCGGCACGGTCGGGCCGACGATGTAGGTGGGGAAAGCCGGATCGAAGGTGGCGTCGATCAGTCCCTGACGATAAAGCTCGCGCGCCTGCTCCAGCCCGAATTGCGTGACCAGCGAGTAATCCAGCGCGGAGAGCGTGCTGCCGAAGGGATCGGCATTGCGCAACTGGTTGCGGTCGCGCGCGGCGAATGCCGACAGTAGCAACTCGTCGTGGTAGCCGAGCCGGCGATGCAGGCCGATGTTGCCATTGACGGAGGTGGTATCGGAGCGATCATCGAAGTCCGGCGTGGCCAGCGATCCAGGCATACCGCTCTTCGCGCGCGTGGCACTCAGGCGCAGCAGCACACCGGTGTCCGGATCGATCGTTGCGCCGAGTGCCGCGGTGATGCTTTCGTTTCTGGCATCGGCATTGGCGCGCGCGCCGGGGTCGAAGCCGCGCGACGCGCTGACCAGATAGGAATACGAGGACGGCGACAGATCATCGCGCACGAAGCCCATCGCAGTCACCGACTGGCTGTTGGCGAGATGCCCGCTTTCGCTCGTGAAATTCGCGCCGGCCACTAGGTCATGGCGCGGGCGACGCGGACCGAACTCTGCATAGCGCGGCGAATAGCTGACGGCGGAAGGGTCGAGCAGCAGGCCCTGCATCAGGCTGCCCAAGCGCGCATTGCCCGATTCGTAGAGCCCTTCGGTGGTGAAATAGCTGTTCGCCCAGTAAGGATTGTAGGCGCGCTGCGAGAGGAAATCACCCCAGTTCGCCAGCCCAAGGTTGCCGTAGGCGGAGGCGAGGCCGGAGTTGCCCGACTGGCTGTTCTGCACACCGTCGATCGTTACTTCGCCGCTCTTCAGGTAGATGTCGAAGGCGGCGCGCGCATGACGGATTGCCTTGCCCGCCTCGGCCTGATCCTGCGCGATCAGGCTCTTGAGCAGATGCGGCAGGGGCGTGTTGGCGTCGTAGCGGACGGCGCTGTCGAGCGCGCTGTCGGCGGCCTTGAAGCGTTCGTCACGGTAATACGTGATCGCCAGCAGTGTCTGCGCCTCGGAGAGGCCGGGGTTCAGCAGTACAGCCTTCAGCAACCAGTCGAGCGCTTCCTCGTTCTTTCCCTGCGCCAGCGCAACGAGGCCAAGGCCTTCCGGGCCGGTCGCGAGCGAAGGATGGAGCTCGACGACGTGCTGGAGCAACTGTTGGGCTTCAGCGAGGCGATCCTGCATGATCAGCAGGATGGCGAGGTTCGCGTGGAATTCCGCGGCGGACGGCATGAGCGCAATGGCGCGGCGAAACGCAGCTTCGGCGTTCCGCTTATCGCCCAGGTCCTGCCAGGCCAGCCCGAGGTCGTTCCAGATCTGCGCATAGCCCGGCGCGACTTCAATCGCCCGCAGAGCCCGCTCTTTGGCAAGTTGCGGGTCCGGATGCATCGTGACGTAATACAGGGCGTCGAGGTGCAGCAGGTAGGGATTGACCGGGTCGAGCGCCTGGCCGGCGTCGAGCATGCTGCGCATCTGTGTGGCGTCGCCCAGCAGCATGTGGAGATGCGCGAGGATGACAGGGAAACGCACTTCGTACGGGAAGCGTTGCATCGCTTCTGTCGCGATCGGCAGCGCCTGCTCCAGTTCGCCCTGGAAGGCCAGCCGCCAGGTGCGGGCGAGCGGGAGTTCGGGGAAGTCGCTGAATTCCTTGCCGATGCGGTCCAGCTCCTCGCCGGCGCGCGCATAGGCGCGCTGGCGGATCAACAAGCCGTACTGTCCGAAGCGCAGCGCCATCTGCTCGCGCCTGCCCTCCGGTGTGGCGTTACCCAGTAACCGGGCCGCATCATCGACGCGCTCCTGCTGCAGCGCGATCAGACCTTCGACCAGTGCGATCCGTCCCGGCGGCTCGCCCTTCGCGCGCGCCTGCACCAGCAGCTCTTGCGCCTGGCCGTACTCCATCAGGTCAAAAGCCTGCTGGGCGCGCAGCAACAGGGATTCGCGCGGCGCAGGCGCATGCGCCAGCTTTTCGCGCAGTGCGCTGGCCGTGTCGCCGGTGAGGGAAATGATGTCGATCCATCCGGTCGACAATTGCCATTGCACCTGGTCTTTCGGCTGCACGATGTAGCGCTTGACCGGTGCCTTGCCTTTTTCGGCGAACGCCGCCTCGCCGCGTTCGACCAGCACTTCGCCGTGTTCATTGAAAAAGCGAACCTGGCCCGAGAGCACGGTGAGCGTCGAGGCACCCCGCGCATCGCTGGTCAGTGACCAGTCGGTGCCGCGCACGGAAACGGTGGCGGACGGCGTATCAATGCTCAGGCCGGAGGGAATCGTCTTGGCGCGCATCCAGACGCCGCCGCGTTCAAGCGACAGCCTGGTCTCGCCCTGCGTGCGGCGTCCGATGTTCTTGATCCGCAAGGTGGTGTTGGCATGGATGCGGATCTGGGTTTCGTCGCGAAACAGCACGCTCAGGCCGCCGTAAGCGCCGGTGCGCAGGTTGTCGCCCTCGGCCAGCCATTGCTGCGCGTCGAGGCGCCGCCAGCCCGGCAACTCGACCGGGTTGAGCTGCTCGTCGCCCTTGTTGGCCACCACCTGGCCGACGGTGTCGACCTTGCGCGTGAATGCTTCCGCATACGCTGTCCCCGCCAGTGCGCAGGCCAACGGAATGGCCCAGGCGATCTTTGCCACTTGCTCTCTCCCTCGAATGCGATATGCCGTGCCGGCATCTTATTTCCTCAAAGTAATTCAACTCCTTGACTTCAGTCAACTACGCCCCGCACCATGCAAATCAGGCGTACCGACAGTTGGCAAAAAGTCCGTCCTGAAGGTGAGTGGCATAATTCCGGTGATTAGAAACAGCGGCAGGAAGCGACAGGAAAGCAATGACAGTTAGCGAGAAACCCGGCATGCAGTTCGCCGACATCCCCTGGAAAGGGAGGACCATCCAGCTCGAGTACCAGTGGGTCGGTGTGGCCGAGTCACCTTGTCCGGTCGTGGTATTCCTGCACGAGGGACTGGGCTCGGTTGCGACGTGGAAGGAGTTTCCGCAACGCTTTTGCGAGGAACACGGCCTGCGCGGCCTGGTGTTCTCGCGCTACGGCTACGGACAATCGACGCGGCGTCCCGTGGAAGAACCGCTTCCGCTCAGCTACCTGCACGACCAGGCGTATGAGGCCCTGCCCGCCTTCCTGTCGGCGCTGGGGGTGGAGCGGCCCTGGCTGTTCGGCCACAGTGACGGCGGCTCGATCGCCTTGCTGTACGCCGCGCGTTTTCCGGAAGCGGTCAGCGGTATCGTCGTCGTCGCGCCGCATATATTCGTCGAGGATGTCACGGTCGAAGGAATACGCAAGGTGCGCGAGATGTACCTGAACACCGATTTCGGAGCACGCCTGGGTCGCTATCACGCGGACGGCGACGCGGTATTCCTGGGCTGGAACAATGCCTGGCTCGATCCGGATTTCCGCAACTGGAACATCGAGGATGAGGTGCGGAAGATTACCTGCCCGGTGCTCGCGCTGCAGGGTGAGCAGGACGAGTATGCGACGCTGGAGCAGATCCACGGGATCGAACGGCTGGCGCGCCACGAACGCAACGCGCGAGCGGTGGCGATTCCGCAATGCGGCCACGTGCCGCACCGCGACCAGCCGGCGCTATTGAGCATGCACGCCGGACGCTTCATCAAGGAAGCCTGACTTCACTTCCCGCGCAAATACACGTCATCGTCGAAGGTCAGCACCCATTCCGGCCGGTAGACCGTGAATATGGTGAGCAGGAATCCGGTCAGGAAGGATTCGCCCCAGGCCAGCAGGAGCATGTAGGCGATGGTATCGGCGGCAACTGGCGCGACCCATATCTGGTGCGCGGCAATCGTCACCACATCGGTGGCCGCGAGCATGGCCATCGTTCCGAAAAAACCGTTGCCCAGCAAATAAATGAAGATGTGATGCGGCAGGAAGCGCCGCGTCGCGCGCATCACGGCATCGCCGCACCAGGCGGGGAAGACCGCCAGCACGAGCAGGTTCAGGCCGAGGTTGCTCCAGAGCCCGCCCTGCAGCGCCGTGTGGGCGATCACCGCAAGGCTGAGACCGACAGTGGCCAGCGGGCGGCCGAACATCAGCACGAACAGCGGCATGCCGAGCAGGTGAAGGTCGATTTCGTTTCCGATGCGTACATCCATCCGCCACAGCAAGGGCAACACGATCACTGAAAAGCACCAGGCGGAAAACGCGCCGAGGCGGTCGATCTGTTTCCACTGCGTGTGCATCGCGTCGCGCGCCAAAGCCGCGATCGACGCGGCAAGCATCACGTAGGCGACCACCGGCGGAAGAGAAACGTCGAAAATTCCCATGGCCCATTATAGAAAACCGCGGACGCCGCCGGGGGAGATTCTCCCGAGCGTGCGCCGCGCATGAAAAACAAAGGCCCGCCGGAGCGGGCCTCGAAGCATGCCTGTCATGACAGCCAGTGCGGCATCAATCTTTCTTCAGGCAATCGCTCATGAATTTCTTGCGCTCGTCGCCCTTCATGCCCTTGGCCTGCGCGTTGCAGGTCTTCATCTTTTCCTGCTGCGCCTTCTGCGCATCGCTGACCTTCGGCTTGTTGCTCAGGCATTCCTTCATGAAGGCCTTGCGCTCATCGCCTTTCCGGTCACCCGCTTCCTTGTTGCAAGTGGCCATCTTGTTCTGCTGCGCTGTCGCGGCGAATGCCGGATGGAACAGGACTGGGAGGGCCAGCAGGGCTGCACCGATCATTTTCTTCATTATTGCCTCCTTTGCGAAAGTTGTACCGCGTGGGCTGTGTGGGTAAAAGCCGGCTTTATTACAGCACATTTTCCGCGCGGGTTTGCGTTTTTTTAAACTTTCCATGACGGAAATCCACATCTTGACAGCGTAGGAAAATCCTTACCCGCTGCTTCCTTTGTTCCGACGCTTTTTTTCATCCAGTTGCCGATGTTCGACACGGCAGCCAATCGACATAATCCTTTCACCGATTGCTTTATCGCAAATCGCATTCACCCATGGAAATTCCGTGCTTGTTCATAACTCATTTCAATAACAGGAACAACAATGTCCACACTGCAAATCTCCGAAGTCCGGCCCGCTCCCCTGCATGCGGCATCGCCGGCAACAATGCCCTCCTGGCAACGCCAAGGCAAACTGTGGTCCAGCCTCAAGGAAGTCTGCGACCTGTTGCGCATCCCGGTTTCGGCGCGGGTGAATGCTGACGAGTATCAATTCCAGCACATGCAGTTCAAGACCGGCCAGCGCATCCACACCATCGGACAGCCTTTCGACATGCTGTACATCGTGTACTCCGGCTTCCTCAAGTCGGTGATGATCGACGAGACCGGCAGCGAGCAGGTGCTGGGTTTTCCGATGAAGGGCGACATGTTCGGCATCGATGGCATTCACAGCCGCCAGTATTCGACCGAAACCGTCGCGCTCTCGAACTGCGAAGTGATCCTGGTTCCGTTCAAGGTATTTTCTTCGCTGGGCCGTTCCCATTCAGAGATGGAAGCGGCGATCTACGGCGTGATGAGCCGCGAGCTGGTACGCGAGCAGGCGATGGTCGGCACGCTCGGCTCGCTGAGCGCCGAAGCGCGCGTGGCCCGCTTCCTGGTCTTCCTGTCGGAGCGCTTCAGCGAGATGGGGTATTCCGGCAAGCAGTTCAACCTGCGCATGACGCGGCAGGAGATCGGCAATTACCTCGGCCTGACGCTGGAGACCGTCAGCCGCACCTTCTCCGCCTTCAATGCGATCGGCCTGATCTCGGTCGACCAGCGCGCGGTCGTGCTGCATGACGTGCAGGCATTGCGCACCCTGCGCCGCCTGCCACCGTCGCAATCCCGCACCAAGCAGAAAGCCGCTGCCGCGGCCAGCCGTCAACTGACGGCTGCCTGACGCTTCACCATCCCGGCACCGGCGCGTCCGGTGCGCCATCCTGCCGCAGCTGCCCGATCGCCAATCGCTGATTGTCGATCGTGGCAACGGCTCGCTGTTGCGGCCCTCCTGAATCCCGCCATAGGGCATCGCCCCGCCTTTCGGTCGTCCCCCTTGCCCTGGTCGCGAGACACGCAGTCAAGGCGAGGGGCGGCAGCAAGCGCACGCCGCGCGTCTGATGGCTTCTATCCATCCCCTTTCATCCTCTTCCGAGCGGTGCGGCCTGAGTCCACTGCTTTTCTTAATATCACTATTTGATTATACTGGCATGTGTTGCATTAAAGAAACCATTAACAATAATTAACCCAGGACTGCGGCACCTGAATGAGGTTTCCGTTGCCTGTGACAGCCATTTCCGGGGACAAGACAAATGAAGTTTTCCGACATGAAAATCAGCGCGCGCCTGGCGTTCGGCTTCGGCCTGGTGATCCTGCTGATGCTCACGATCACGGTGGTCGGCATCATCCGCCTGGACAGCAACAGCGATATCACCGAGCAGATCGTCAACGACCGTTACGCCAAGGCTGCCCTGAGCGTCAACCTGCGCACCTCGGTCAACGCCGGCGCGCGGCACCTGCGCAATGCCCTGCTCGTGTCTGATCCGGAAGATGTCAGGAAATATCTCGCGGCACTGGCCGAATCGACGCAGGCGACCCGCGCCACCATGGCCACCCTCGAGAAAGTGATCGTCACAGAGAAGGGCAAGGCAATACTCAAGGAAATCACGGCCGCGCGCGCCGCCTACGCCCCGGCCCGTGACCAGGTCGTCGCGCGGCTCAAAGAAGGAAGCCGGGAAGCGGCGGTCGCCCATCTCATGACACAGGTCGCGCCCTTGCAGGACACCTACTTCGAGGCCATCGCAAAGATGATCCGCTTCCAGGAAGAGCAGATGACGAATGACGGCAAGGAGGCGGCGACGGAAGGCACGATGGCGATCGTGATCATGGTCGCGCTGTCGGCCGTGGCCAGCCTGCTGGCCATCGTTGCCGGATTCCTTGTCGCGCGCTCCATCACGGTGCCCGTCGCGCAGGCCGTGGAACTGGCCGAGGCCGTCGCCGAGGGCGACCTCACCCGAAACATCACGGTCACCAGCAAGGATGAAATCGGCAAGCTGCTGGCCGCGCTCAAGTACATGAACGACAACCTGGCGCGCATCGTGTCGCAGGTCCGTTCGGGAACCGAGACCATCGCTTCGGCCTCCGGCCAGATCGCCACCGGCAACCTGGACCTCTCCTCGCGCACCGAGGAACAGGCCGGATCGCTGGAAGAAACCGCCTCATCAATGGAAGAACTCACCGCCACCGTCCGGCAGAACGCAGAGAATGCACAACAGGCCAACCGCTTGTCGATCTCTGCTTCGGAGATCGCCGGCAAGGGAGGCGCCGTGGTCAGCCAGGTGGTCGATACCATGGCATCGATCAATACCTCCTCGCGGAAGATCGTCGATATCATCGGTGTGATCGACGGCATCGCGTTCCAGACCAACATCCTCGCGCTCAATGCCGCGGTGGAAGCCGCGCGCGCCGGTGAACAAGGGCGCGGTTTTGCCGTGGTCGCCGCCGAAGTGCGCAGTCTCGCCCAGCGCTCGGCCGCGGCGGCGAAGGAAATCAAGACGCTGATCAGCGACTCGGTGGACAAGGTGGACGACGGCACCCGCCTGGTGAATGAAGCCGGCGCGACGATGGAAGACATCGTGACCAGCGTGCAGCGCGTGACCGACATCATGGGCGAGATCACCGCAGCCACGCGCGAACAGACCGCGGGCATCGAGCAGATCAACCAGGCCATCAGCCAGATGGACCAGACAACGCAGCAGAATGCTTCATTGGTGGAAGAGGCGGCCGCTGCCGCCGAAGCGCTTCGCGAGCAGGCAGCCACCCTCTCGCACGCGGTCAACGTCTTCCGCGTCGACCATGCCCGGCACGCGGCGCCAGTCAGCATGCCGCGCATTGCAACCCGCTCGCCGGCTGCTGTCGCCGGCCGGGAAATGCTGCAACTCGCCCGCGCCGAATGAGGCGATGGCGGCTGCCGGATGAAACTTATTGCGACAAATCCGGCAGGCGCGCCGCCTTCGACGGCGGCACCTCGGTGCGCGCGACGTTCATGACCATCGACAGCAGCGTGTAATAGCCATTGATGCCGAGCAGGTCCACCGCGCCCTGCTCACCGAAGCGCGCCACGGCGGCGTTCCATGTCGCATCCGATACGCCGCGGTTACGGTGCAGTTCGATGCAGAAATCATGCACCAGCGCTTCGTCGTCATTCATTGACGCCGGACGCCGTCCTTCGGCAATCGCCTGAATCGTATCCGCGGCAATGCCTTCGCGCTCGGCGATGGGCGCATGGATCGCCCATTCGACCTGCTGCGACCATTGCCGCGCGGTGACGAGGATCGCCAGCTCCGAGAGGCGCAGGCCGATCGCGCTGCGGTAGCGCAGGTACTCACCCATGCGCCCCGCATGCGTCATCAGCTCGGGGCTGCGCAGCAGCGGCACGAAGGGCGAGATCAATCCGCCGCGCGGGCCTTCGATGATCTCGCGCGCATGGGCACGCTGGGCATCGGTCCATTCACTTTCCGGAATGGGCGGCAAACGGTCACGGCTCATCATGCCGCCTGCGCGACTTCGGCAAGGGCAGCATCGATGGCAAGGCCGAGACGCTCCGCCACCAGGTCCAGTTCCGCCTCGCTGATGATGAACGGCGGCGCAATCAGGATGTGATCCCCCAGGCGGCCATCGATGGTGCCGCCCATCGGATACACCATCAGTCCGTTCTGCATGGCCTTGGCCTTGATCTTCGCATGCAGCTTCAGATCAGGATTGAAGGGCTCCTTGGTGGCGCGGTCGCGCACCAGCTCCACGCCCAGGAACAGCCCGCGTCCGCGGATGTCGCCGACGTGAGGATGCGCATCGAAACGAGCATGCAGCGCCTTGCGCAGGTACTCGCCGCGCGCGCGCACCTGCGGCAGCAACTGGTCGCGCTGGATTACCTGCTGTACCGCCAGCGCCGCGGCCGCTGCTGTGGAATGGCCGATGTAAGTGTGGCCATGCTGGAACAATCCGCTACCGCTACGCAGCGAGTCGACCAGCGTGCCGCGCGCCAGCACCGCGCCGATCGGCTGGTAACCGCCGCCCAGCCCCTTGGCGATGGTGACGATGTCCGGCACCACATTTTCCTGTTCGACTGCATACAGTGTGCCGGTTCGGCCCATGCCGCACATCACCTCATCGGCAATGTAGAGAATGCCGTAGCGGTCGCACAATGCGCGCACGCCCTTGAAATAGCCTGGCGTCGGCGGCAACGCGCCGGCGGTGGCGCCAACCACGGTTTCGGCGACGAAGGCAATCACGCGGTCCGGGCCGATACGCTGGAACTCGGCATCGAGTTCGGCCAGCAGGCGCGCGGTGTAAGCCTCCTGGCTTTCATCGACGCGGCGATCGCGGTATTCATAGCAGGGCGAAACCCGGCCCACGTCCATCAGCAGCGGCGCGAACTGCTTGCGACGCCATTCATTGCCGCCGACCGCGAGCGCGCCGAGTGTGTTGCCGTGATAGCTCTGGCGGCGCGCGACGAACATGGTGCGCTGCGGCTGGCCGATTTCGACGAAATACTGGCGCGCCAGCTTGAGCGCAGTCTCGATCGCTTCCGAGCCGCCGGAAACGAAATACACCTGGTCGAGGCCTTCGGGCGAGTGTTGCACGAGATTGTCGGCCAGCGCCTCCGATACCTCGCTGGTGAAGAAGCTGGTGTGCGCATAGGCGAGCGTGTCGATCTGCTTGTGCAGCGCGGCCAGCACATCCGGATGCGCATGCCCGAGGCAGGAGACGGCTGCGCCACCGCAGGCGTCGAGGTAGCGTTTGCCTTGCTGGTCAGTGATGTAGACGCCGCTGGCGCCGGCGGCAACCGGCGGCACGACGCGCAGTGAACGGTGAATGATATGGCTCATGTCAGGTAACGATGAAGTAAAGTCGAAAATAGATCCTCAAGCCGACGCGACGCGCGGAGCGGATGACGCATCGTCGGGGCGGGCACGCTGCAGCAGGTAGACGCCCAGCAGCAGGAGCAGCGCCGGGATGTACAGCCACTCCTTGGCCGGACGGTCTGCTTCCGTTTCAATGCCCGTGATCTTGAAGCCCTGTTCGAAGCCGGCCTTGTCCGCGCGGCTCTTCAGTCCGACGGCCATCACTTCGATATCTCCTCCGAGATTGGAAACCATCAGGCCGGATGCCGCGATACGTTTGCGGCCATCGCCTGCATTACCGAGCGGCAGCAGCACGGTTTTGTGCACATCCTTGCCTTCGAGCGAGGTGCCTTCGATGCGCACGCGCAGGCTGCTGTCCGGCGGTGCGGCCTTGGCGAGTTCAAACAGCTTCGCTGGCGGCTGCAACTGGTACTTCTCGTAGAACTGGTCGAGCCAGAAGCCGGGGCGCAGCAGCGTGAAGGTGACCAGCAGCAGCAGCGCCGATTCATACCAGCGGTTGCGGCGCACGAACCAACCTTGCGTCGCGGCAGCGAACACCAGCATCGCAATGATCGCGCTGGCGACGACGATGACAAGGTGCCACCACGACTCGATGCCGATCAGCAGCAGGTCCGTGTTGAAGATGAAGATGAAAGGCAGGATGCCGGTGCGGATGCTGTAGAAGAAGGCAGTCGCGCCGGTCTTCAGGAAGTCCGCCTTGGCTACTGCCGCAGCCGCAAAGGCCGCCAGTCCCACAGGCGGCGTCACGTCGGCCATCAAGCCGAAATAGAACACGAACATGTGCGCGGCAACCAGCGGCACCACCAGGCCGGTCTGCGAGCCGAGATCGACGATCACCGGCGCCATCAGCGTCGAGACAATGATGTAGCTCGCGGTGGTCGGCATACCCATGCCAAGGATCAGGCACACCGCTGCCACCAGCAGCAGCATCACAATCAGGTTGCCGGCGGATATCAGCTCGACCAGTTCCGACATCACCAGGCCAAGACCTGTCACAGAGACGGTGCCGACGATGATGCCTGCGCTCGCAGTGGCGATGCCGATAGCGATCATGTTGCGCGCACCGAGTTCGAGCCCTTGCACCAGGTCGTGCCAGCCTTCCTGCATGCGCGACAGCGGATTTTCCTGGCGCCGGAACAACGCCAGCAAGGGCTTTTGCGTCAGCAGGATCACGATCAGCGACATCGTCGCGTAGAACGCGGACAGGCCCGGCGACAGTTCCTCGATCAGCAGCGACCACACGAGCAGCACCACTGGCAGCAGGTAATGCAGACCGGCGAGCACAGTCTCCTTCACCGGCGGCAGCGTGAGCATCGGCGCATTCGGATCGTCGATCTCGAGGTCCGGCTGCTTCGACACGCCCCACAGGATGCCGAGGTAGGCGAGCGCGATGGCAGGAACGATCACCCAGATCGCGCCGGAACCGAGCAGATCCTTGATCCAGCCCAGGCCGTAGTACACGATGTTGGCGAGCAGGATGGTGCCGGCGATCGTCATGCCGAAGCCGGCGAGGCGGCCGAGCGTGGTCGCGCCAGGCGCGCGCGGCAGGCCGTGGATGCCGAGCTTGAGCGCTTCGAGGTGGCTGATGTAAAACAGTGCGATATAGGAAATCGCTGCCGGCAGTGCCGCGTTGCGGCAGATCTCCGCGTAGGGAACGCCGACGTATTCCGCCATCAGAAAGGCGGCGGCGCCCATCACCGGCGGCATGATCTGTCCGTCGACGCCCGCCGCGGTCTCGATCGCGCCGGCCTTGTGTGCCGGATAGCCGACGCGCTTCATCAGCGGAATGGTGAAGGTGCCGCATGTCACGACGTTGGCCACGGAGGAGCCGGAAATCATCCCCATCATGCCCGACGACACCACCGCCGCCTTGGCCGGGCCGCCGCGCAGGTGGCCGAGCAGCGAATAGGCGACCTTGATGAAATAGCTGCCGGCACCGGCCTTCTCCAGCAGGCCGCCGAACAGCACGAACAGGAAGATATAGCTCGACGACACGCCCAGCGCAACACCGAACACGCCTTCACTCGACAGCCAGTAATGCGACACCGCCTTGCTCAGCGACACGCCCTTGTGCGCCAGCACGTCAGGCATGTACGGGCCGGCGAAGGCAAACGCCAGCATCAGGCTCGCGATGATCGCCATCGGCGGCCCGACCACGCGACGCGTGGCTTCCAGCAGCAGCAGCATGCCGAGCACGGCGACGATCATGTCCTGCATGATCGGCTGGCCGGGGCGGTCCGCCAGCTGGTGATAAAACAGGAACAGGTAGGCCGCGCAGAAGGCCGCGGCAGCGGCCAGTATCCAGTCCGCGATCGGAATTCGTTTGCGCGGCGAAGCCCTGCGGAAAGGGTAGGCGGTATAAGCCAGGAACAGCGCGAAGGCGAGATGCAGCGCGCGCATCTCGGTGTCGTTCAGCACGAAGACGTGCAGCTTGAACGGCAAGGGCGATGCGTACCACAGCTGCAGCAGCGACCAGGCGATGCAGGCGACGAACAGGACCGTCTTGGCGATACCGGTCGGTTTTCGTCCTCCCATGTCAGCTTCTTGTACAAGCTGCTGGAGATCGACGTTGGCGGGGGAAGATGGAGTGGTGGTCATCTGAACCTCAATGAAGCGGCATGGAAATCGAACGCACGAAGCCCGCCGGCGCGCGAACGGAACCGCGCCCGGAAAGACGCGCCAGGGCACGCGTCCTTACACGTGCCCCGGCATGCGAAACGAAATACGTTCTCTTACTTGATCCAGCCCTTTTCGCGATAGTAGCGGGCGGCGCCTTCATGCAGCGGCGCGCTCAGGCCATCGGTGACCATGTGCTTCGGGTCAAGGTTGGCAAAGGCGGGATGCAGCTTCTTGAATTCATCGAAGTTGTCGAACACGGCCTTGGTGATGTTGTAGACGACGTCAGCTGGCACCTTGCTGGAGGTGATCATCGTCGCCAGCACGCCATAGGTCTTGGTCGGCTGCGGGTTGTTCGCGTACATGCCGCCCGGAATGGTGACAAAGGCGTAGTACGGATGTTTCTTGACGAGCGCATCCACGCCCGGACCGGTGATCGGCACCAGCTTCGCGCCGCACGCCGTGGTCGGGTCCTGGATGTTGGCGGACGGATGACCGACGCTGTAGAAGAAGCCGTCGATCTTGTTGTCGCACAGCGCAGCGCCGTGTTCGTCCGCCTTCAGTTCGGAAGCGAGCGACAGGTCGGACAGCTTCATGCCCACGGCGGTGAGCAATTCCTCGATCGCCGCGCGCTGGCCGGAGCCGGGGTTGCCGACATTCAGGCGCTTGCCCTTGAAATCGGTGATGTTCTTCACATTGGCGTCAGGACGCGCCACCAGGGTGAACGGCTCTGGATGGAGCGAGAACACCGTGCGCATCTCGGGGAACGCTTCCTTGAACGGCGGCTCGCCCTTGTAGCCCTTGTATTGCACGTCGGATTGCGCGACCCCGAAGTCGAGCTCACCGGCCTTCACTGCGTTGACGTTGTAGGCTGAACCGCCGGTCGACTCCACCGAGCAGCGCAGGCCGGTCTTCGCGCGGTCCTTGTTCACCAGCCGGCAGATCGCGCCGCCCGCCGCGTAATAAACACCAGTCACGCCACCGGTGCCGATGGTCACGAATTTCTGCTGCGCCAGTGCGGCGGGGCCGGGGATGAGGATTGCGGCAGCAAGGGCAGCTGCGATGGGAGCGATTGCGATGCGCATGCTTGTCTCCAATGGAATTTGTGATTGAACCGAAAAATCTGTCTCGTCTCACCGATACGGAAAACATTTGACCTTGAAAATGGCAAATGTTTCCGCAACAAGTGTTGCAGAGCCCCGACTTTAAGTAACAAATGCACCGCTGTCAAGGGAATTGCAACACTTGTTCCATCAAGAATACTTCTTGCACGAAGCGCGCCGGATTGGCGCATGGAATGTCGTTTAGGCCGACTTGCCGGCCCGCTTTGCCGGCGCCTGCAGATACGCGCCGGAGTGGAAAAGATCTTGCTCCGCGCGTTCGATTTTTTGCGCCACCACTTTCCCGGCATCAGCGACCAGTAGTTCGAGCAGTGCCTCGGTCAGTGCCACGCCGGCCACGACGGAAGGAAAGAAAGACGGGCTGGTAACTGAAAACAGGACGGTCACATCCGCATCGAAGGCCAAGGGCGAAGCCTGGCTGTCGGTCAGCGCGATGATGCGCAGCCCGGCGGCCTTGGCCGCCTCCGCGACCAGCAGGGATTCGCGCGAATACGGCGCGAAACTGGTGACCACGAGGACATCCTTCGGCTCGAACAGGCGCAACTGCATTTCCAGCCCGCCGCTCTGGCCATCGATGAGCTGCACGGAGTTACGAAACAGCCGATAGCCGTAGTACAAGGCATACGCGATCGGATAGCTGGCGCGAAAGCCGGCGATGTGCACCGTTTCCGCGCGGCGCAACAGGCCGGCGGCATGATGCAGGGAATCGGCACACTGCATTTCAGTCGTCTTCAGGTTCTGGTGCTGCGCCACGAACAATTCGCTCGGCAGGTCCGCGCTGCGCCCGCGCGCAGCAAGACTCTTCGCCCGCTGCCCGTAGCTGTCCTGGTGCAGGCCAAGGTCATGCGCCAGCGCCGACTTCAGGTCCGGCCAGCCCGCATAACCCAGCTGCTGCGCCAGGCGCACCAGCGTCGCCGGCTGCTCGCCCGCACGCTCGGCCACGCCGCGCATCGAGGCAATCACGACTTCGCTGGGATGATCCACGACAAAACGTGCCGCAGCCTGCAGCTTCGGACTGAGCGACGAAAAGCCGTCAAGTATCTGGTTGATCACGCCCATGGAAGTCTCCTGAAACAGCTGTGCATAAATGAATCGAATGTTACACGATTCGAGGCGGATTCAGGCGAAGGCTCATCGGCGTGAAGCGATCACTGCGGGAATACTCGATGCGCCCAGAATGAAAGAGCTCCCGGGCAGACCAATAAGGGAGGGAAAAACAGATGTTGCAGATGGCGCGGCTGGCGGGGATCGAACCCACGACCCTTGGCTTCGGAGGCCAATACTCTATCCACTGAGCTACAGCCGCGTAGAGGAAATGCTGGAGAGGCATGAAGGATACCGGTTTTCTGCCCGGGCGTCCATGCGGGGCGGCGATATTCCGTTCCAAACCGATCATATTGCGTCTATAATCAAGGGTTTTGCGAGGTATTGCACTGCAGCATTCATGGTTTTTCATGCGCCGTGCCCCTGACCCGCAAGCCTGCCCACCGGTTTCGAAAATTGCATTGAGGGAATAATGAGCGACGCACACAACGAACACCAATCCGCCATCAGGACACCCAAGCAGCTGATTGCTGCCGTGATCGCCGGCTTCCTGGTGCCTATCATCTGCATCGTGCTGCTGGTTCAGTACGTGGCCAACAGCAACAAGGTTGGCGCCGGTTCGGGCAGCCAGTCCCCGGAGGCGATTGCCGAGCGCCTGCGCCCGGTCGCGGATGAAGGTTTCGTCCTGAAGGATGTCAGCGCACCGAAGCAGCTGCAAGGCGGTGAAGCGGTATTCAAGGCAGTTTGCGCAGCCTGCCACGCCACCGGCGCTGCCGGGGCACCAAAGGTCGGCGACGCCGGCGCATGGTCTGCCCGCATTGCACAAGGCGAAGCCACGCTGTTCGACCACGCGCTCAAGGGCTTCCAGGGCAAGTCCGGCATGATGCCTCCGAAGGGTGGCAATCCTGACCTGGATGATGTGGAAGTTGAACGCGCAGTGGTCTACATGGCCAACCAGTCCGGCGGCAAGCTGAAGGAACCGGAAGTGAAGGCGACAGCTCCGGCTGCAGCTGCTGCTCCGGCAGCCTCGGCAGCGGCACCTGCGGCAGCGGCCCCGGCCGAACAGCCGAAGGCAGCAGCAGCTGGCGATGCGGGCAAGAAGCTGTATGAGTCGACCTGCCAGGCCTGCCACGGCACGGGCGTCGCCGGTGCGCCGAAGTTCGGCGACAAGGCTGCATGGGCACCGCGCATCAAGCAAGGTGCGGCCACGTTGCACGAACATGCGATCAAGGGCTTCCAGGGCAAGTCCGGCATGATGCCGCCGAAGGGTGGCTCGACCGCTCCGGACGACGACGTCAAGGCAGCTGTCGATTACATGGTTTCCGCTGCCAAGTAAGCATCCACAGCACACAAAAAAAGCCGACCCGCGGGTCGGCTTTTTTATTGCTCAGAGCACTTATCGCTGCGGTGCCTGCGCAGTGGATTCCGGTTCGGCGACGAAGATCTCGACGCGGCGGTTGCGCGCACGATTGGCCTCGGTGTCGTTCGGCGCGATCGGTTCATGTGAGCCGCGGCCCTCGACCTTGATGCGGTTCGCCGCCACGCCGCGCGCGGTCAGGTAGTCACGCGTGTGCGCGGCGCGGTTGAGCGACAGCGGATCGTTGATCGCGTCGCCGCCGGTGCTGTCGGTGTGCCCGATGATCGTCACGTTGGTATTCGGGTTTTCCTTGAGCGTGGTGGCGAACTTGTCGAGGACGGGCCGGAAGTTGGGCTTGATGTCGGCCTTGTTGGTGTCGAACGAAATGTCGGACGGGATATCGAGCTTCAGGCGGTTGTCGGGCGTCTGCGACACTTGCACGCCGGTGCCTTGCGTGGCCTGCTCCATGGCCTGTTTCTGCTGTTCCATGCGCTTGGACCAGATGTTGCCCGCCACTGCGCCGGCCGCGCCGCCCAGCACTGCCCCGGTCGCGGCGCGCTTGCCTCCGCCGCCTCCGGTGCTCGCTCCGAGCACGGCACCAATGCCGGCACCAATTCCCGCACCCGTCGCAGTGCGGCGTTGTTCCTCAGTCATGTTCGCGCAGCCCGCAAGTGTAACGATGACGGCAAGCGCGGCAACAATAGGTCGATTACGCATCATGCATATCCTCATGTGTATGGACAACAATGTTTGGACATACCGTGGTGATGCAAGTTCGGCAAGTTACTCGCGGACAAGCGCGCGGACTGGATATCGGATCACTCCGGCCCGACGAAATCCTGCTCGGTGGCGGCATGCCCCTCTTTTTTCTTCCTTGTGTAGAGCGCCGCCGCGCCGGCAGCAAGGCCGGCCAGCAGCACGTATCTCCTTAAACCCTTCCGCCTGGACAAGGCGGAGATACCCGTCATGACGAGGGGCAGCACCGTCTGCAGGTTCACGCCCGGCAGTCCGGACAGGTTGCGCCGGCTGACCATGGACGCTGCGGTCAGCACAACCTGGTGCATGACGCCTCGCGCCAGCGATTCCGGCCGCAGGCTTTCCTTTGTCACCTGTGTGGCGAACAGGAATTCGGCCCGGTGGACCGCGCCTTGCGCGATGAGCTGTTTCTTGCGATCGGCTTGGTTCATGCGGGCCTCTTACAGCAATGCGTCGCGGTCTTTGCGCAACTCGGTCATGGTGGCCGGCATCGACAGCTGTTCGCTGCCGAGCATCGTGCGCGCGTACAGCAGGATGCCGAGCGCCAGCAGGGAATAAGCGGCAGCCACGATGAGCAGGATTTTCCATCCCATTGCGTCCCACGCCAGCACGATGATCAGCGCGGTCCAGCAGCCGAGTGCGAACCATAGCGCGACGATGCCCAGCGCGCCGACCAGCAGCAGCTTTGCGATGTTGTTGCGGACCTCTCCCAGTTCCAGCGCGGCCAGTTCAACCCTGCTCATCAGCAGGGCGAATCCGCTTTTCGCCAGCCCGGCGAAGCCGGCGATGAAACCGGGAGCAGCATCTTCGGAACGCGTTTGTTGACGCTCCATGATGCGCGGGCTAGCGGCGCGAAATCAGCATGCCGACAATCAGGCCGACGCCCGCGGCGATGCCGACCGCTTTCCACGGATGATCGTGCACGAACTCATCGGTCGTGTGCGCCGCGGCCTTGCCCTTTTCAATTGCTGCCGCCTGGACTTCCTGCGCCTTTTCCATGGCGGTATCGAGCATGACCAATCCCCTGGCACGCAGTTCTTCAGCCTTTTCTCCTGTCGTATGGCTGGCTTCGCGGAACAGTTCCTGTGCATCCTTGACGAGGGTTTTCATATCGTTCCTTACGGTTTTGATGTTTGAATTCAACATGATGTTGCTCCGGTAATGACTCGAAAAAATGCAGTCGCCGGCGAGTTGCCGGCGACAGTCAACATGGGATGGCCTTCCTGAAATGACAACGGCGGATCCTGTGATCCGCGCCCGGTCATTCCTCGCATTCAGCAACAGGCTATAAGCTATTTATGTCAGGTAATTTACGAAATGTAAAGCACGGAGACTTGCAGAAAAGCGAACTTTCCGGCCTGCATGCCGCTTTGTTGATGCGCATCAGATGAAGTGAAAGAGATGCATCAGCGCCGTTGCGATTCCGTTCTCGCCGGACGCATTGAATAATGCCCGCATGCCCTGCCCGCTCGCGCAGCTTGTCGGCTAACGGAGCGTAGCGGGAATACAGGGAATGCGCGACGTGCACGCGTCCGGAGCAGGCACCTTCGGCCGCGGTCGCCTAACGTGCGCCGGACTTGTCGCGCAATTCGGCGATGCCTTCAATGCTGCCGATCGTGATGGTGACCGGGTTGCAGGCGAGCGTGCGTTGCATCGGACGCCATGCGAACAGCCACTCCTTTTCCTGCGCGTATTGTCGCGCCTTGGAAAAGGCCTCGCCGAGCGGACTCGGCATGCCGTAGGAAATGGCCGCATCGATGCCTGCCCAGCTGGGCAGGATGCGCTGCGCCGCGCGGTGGAGGCGTTCACCGAACTCCTCCGCGTCATGGATCACCAGGCAGCAGTCGGCGCCGCCGAAAGCGTCGAACAGTTTTTCATCCCAGGCATTGGCGAGACTGAGCGTGAGGTAGCGCGTGGATGGGCTGGCCGCGCGCGAACCGAAGGGCAGGATCTGATCGCTGGCAGCCGTGGCAATGGTCTCCTGGACAGGCGGGTGCAGACGGAATTCGCCGAGCTGAAGCGAACGCTCCAGCCAGGTTCGCTGCGAATAGCGATAGAGTTTTTGCGGGCGCTTGTATGCGGCGGCGGCGATCATGGGGGATGTGGCTGTTTTCATGGAGAGGGCGATGGTTGTCTGCTGCGCAGGCTCCTGGCCATTTAAACAGAATCGGCCGCGCACGACAACGCGGCTTGCATGAATCGTTGCGCATGCAACATGCTGCTTGCCTGCAATGCACGTCCCGTTTAGCATTGCTGCATGCGTGCCGCCTGATGCGGCCAACCATGACCTCCTGGAGAACCATGCGCATTGCCATCCTCACCCTCGCCAGTCTTTCCCTGCTGCAGGGCGCCGCGGCCCATGCATCCGACGTGAGCGTCGGCGTCACGGTCGCCGGGCAGATTTCGCCGGGCGTGTACGGCAGGATCGATATCGGCAACAACCCGCCGCCGCCAGTCGTCTTTGCGCAGCCCGTGATCATTGCGCGTCCGGCGCGCCCGGTCACGATGGCACCGATCTACCTCAACGTCCCCCCTGGCCATGCGATGAAGTGGGAAAAGCACTGCCACAAGTACAATGCCTGCGGCGTGCCGGTTTATTTCGTCAGGACCAGCGAGTATGACGAAGATGGCAGGGGCGGCAGAGGCGGGAAGCCCGGGAAGGATCATCCGGGGCGTGGTCACGGACGCGGCCACGGCAACTGACGCGCATTCATTCCATGCATGAAAAAGCGGCCCGAGGGCCGCTTTTTTTTGGGGCAGCGTATGGTTGCAAGTTTTTTCTTACTTGCTGGTCGAAGACGAGGTATCGGAGCTTGTGCCGGTATCGGAGCTCGAGGACGAAGCGGAAGGACCGGAGGACTTGGCCTTGCTGGACTTCTTGGCCTTGTGCTTTTTCTTCGCCTTCTTGTGCGGCGTGGTGCTGCCCGTCGTGGTGTCGCTTGCACCCGAGGTGCTCGAACTGGCAGATGGCTTCTCGCTGGTGCTGCCGGTAGCGCCGGTCGAGCCGGTGTCTGACGCGCCAGAGCTGGTGCCGCCCATGCTGCCCGAACCTGAAGAGCCGGTGCCGGAGGTGCCCGAGCTGCCGGATGACATGCCGCCGCTACCCGATGACATACCGCTGCTGCCGCTGCTGCCGCCGGACGTGCCCGATGCACCGCTGCCGCTGCCCGAACTGCCGGAGGTGCCGCTCGATCCGGATGACGAGCTTCCACTCATGCCGCTGCTACCCGACGTGCCACCGTAGGTGCTGCCGCTGCTCGACGGCGATGCGGCGGAAGAACTGGTGCCGGGCTTGGTCGGATCAGTGCTCGACGGGGACGACGACATGCCGGACGACGACGTGGATGACGGCGAAGTTGCGCTGCTGCCGCTTCCCGTTGATTGTGCCAATGCAATGGACGACACCGACGCAATCATGACGAACGACAGCGATCGGATTGTTGGTTTTAGCCTCATAGGGAACTCCTTTAGTTAAAAGAAAGGCATCATCGATGCAGCAGCTTGGATGCACCGCCAGTTCGCACGTTCAGCAAAATCGGCGCGCGAACCCGGTGAGGAGTTTTCAAACAATTGAATTTAAACGGCTTTTCGCGATGTAAAAATGTGTAACGAGGGGCAGGAGCGGGAGGAATTTACAATGCACGCAGCGAACAAGGCACAGATGACCTTGTTCGCCTGAGAAATGAAGGCAGCCGCCGCGGCTTACTGATCCATCTGCGGCTGCGCGATGGTGCGCAACTGGAAGCGGCCATCGTTGTTGAACAGCCAGGTCTCCGAGAGCTCGAGCTTGCCATGTCGCACAAGGTGCGATGCGGGCCTGGGGAAAGGCGCGGCGCTGCGCAATGAGGCCAGTGCTGTCGATTCGGTTTCGCGATCGCGATTCGAACGCATGATCTCGCTGCGCAGCAGGTTGCCCTGCGCATCCACTGAATAGCGCAGCACCACCACCGAGCGCAGCAGCGCCTGCGGGCGGCCAGGATAGACCTTGCTGGAATTGATGTCGGAAATGCGCATCGCCAGGTCGCGCTTGTAGCCGTCGATCGTGCTGGCGCCGGAGGCGGATTCATGGCGCGTATCCGCTCTCCTTTCGGCTCGCAACGCTTTCGCCGAGGAGCGATCGGTGGACGTGTCGGGAGTGCTGGTAGCGCAGCCGGCGAGCACGCCGGCGGTGAGAAGCAGTGCGGTGCGAATTTTCATGGCCGTGCCTTCGCGATGCGTAGGGAAAAGCGGATCGATTCGCTTGCATGTCAGGATGCGGCCGGCAATGCCGAAGCGAAATCTTCCAGAGAAAGTAATGTAGGGCGATTCGCGCGTGGAAGCAATCTTACCCGGTGTTACAAATCTCACGTCGGGCTTGCATCCGCGGCGCCCTCTCCTACCCTGAGACAATGATCCGCATTGTCGCATTGCTCATTGTCTTGTGGAGTCCGAACATGCATGCACAGGAGCATCCGGCGCACGGCGAAGTGCAGGCCGATGCGCACCGCATCCAGCAGAATGGGGAAGCGATGTTCGCCGTCGAGGCGAGCGCCTTCGTGCGCGCTTCGCCGCAGCGTGCATGGCAGGTACTGACCGATTACGAGCGACTGCCGCTGTTCGTGCCCGATCTGGAATCGTCGAAGCTGATCTCGCGTTCGCACAACGAAGCGATCATCGAGCAGCACAGCCGGAGCGGTTTTGTTTTCTTCACGCTTCCGGTGCACATGAAGCTGCGCATCGTGGAACAACCCATGGCACGCATCGACGTCACGCTGCTGTCCGGCGACCTGAAGCACTACGCCGCGCACTGGGATCTGGAACCAGCGACGCAGGATGGCATGGACGGCACGCGCATCCATTTCTCCAGCACGCTTGAGCCGAATTTCTTCCTGCCGCCGCTGCTGGGCACGGCCGCCGTGCGGTCCAATGTGAGGAAGATGGTGGACGCGGTGTCGAGGGAAATCGAGCGCGGCATGCATTAGCTTGCCAAACACTGCTAATCGAAGCTGCGCTTCTCCCTGAACTGCTCAGTGGCGGCAACCAGCTGCTTCATGATCCCGGGCTCATAGCCCGAGTGTCCGGCATCATCGACCACGTGGAATTTCGCCTCGGGCCACGCCGCCTGCAGGCGGAATGCGGAAAGCGGCGGGCATACCACGTCGTAGCGCCCCTGCACGATGACTGCGGGCAGATGGCGGATGCGGCTCACGTTGCGCACGAGCTGGTCTTCCGTGAAGAAGCCGTCATGCAGGAAGTAATGCGCTTCGAGGCGACCGATGCCGAGGCTGACGACATCCGAGCTGAAGTCCGCCACCGCAGCGGGATCGGGCCGCAGGAACAGGCAGCTTCCCTCATAACGGCTCCATGTGCGCGCGGCGGGCAGATACACCGCCGGATCGTCGCTGAACAGGCGCTTTGCATAGGCCTGCAGCAGGTTGCCGCGCTCTTCGGCGGGAATCGGTGCGACGAACTGTGCATGCACCTCCGGGAAAAACCAGCGGATGCCATTCAGAAACCAATCGATCTCGTCGCGCGTGCAGAGGAAAATGCCTCGCAACACGAAGCCGAGGCAGTGCTCAGGATGCGCCTCTCCATAGGCAAGCGCGAGCGTCGAACCCCATGAGCCGCCGAACACCAGCCACTGGTCGATGCCGAGCATGACGCGCAGGCGCTCGATATCCTCGATCAACAGTTGCGTGGTGTTGTTGCGATATTCGCCGAGCGGCGTCGACTTGCCCGCGCCGCGCTGGTCGAACAGCACGATGCGGTAATGGTCCGGATCGAAAAAACTGCGATGCCGCGGCGACAGTCCGCCGCCCGGGCCGCCGTGCAGGAACAGTACCGGCTGGCCAGCGGGATTGCCGCATTCCTCCCAGTACAAGGTGTGGATGTCATCCACCGGCAGCATGCCGTGGCGGTAGGGTTCGATGGGCGGGAACAGGGTAGGTTCGGGAATGGGGAAGTTCATGGCGCGTCGATACGGATGGGATCGCCTGATTGTAGCGAAGCAGGCGGCCGGCGCAAATGCGCAATTTTCGCGAGGACTTTGCCGCTTTCCCAACAAGTTGCTCAGGGAGTAGCCAGAACCAAAAAATTACTGTAGACTTCAGCCCCTTCAGACGTGGTGACAAACGTCGCATGTTTCCGGCATTGCCGGTGCATGAGCTTTTCAGGAGTGGTAGTTCAGTCGGTTAGAATACCGGCCTGTCACGCCGGGGGTCGCGGGTTCGAGTCCCGTCCACTCCGCCAATATTTAAATGCCCGCGCAAGCGGGCATTTTCTTTTTCAGGAGTGGAGAGAGTCCCCAGCGGGACTCTCGGCGGGACTCGAAGGGAATCGCTTGCACGCGATTCCGCGGCCTGCGAAACGTAGGCGAGTCCCGTCCACTCCGCCAATTCATAAATGCCCGCGCAAGCGGGCATTTTTGTTTTCTGCGCGAGACGCGCCACACTCTCTGCCATAAAAAAAAAGACGAACCCTTGGTTCGTCTTTTTTCCGGGGCGCGGTCACACCGCACTGGTCACGCAGATTTCTTCTGCTGCTCCTCGCCGCCCAGCGCTTCCACCATCTCCGCAATCAGCTTCGCCAGTTCGCCGCTCATCAGCGCAAAGTCAGTGTCGAAACGTTCATCCTCGTTCTGCACGCCTGCATCGCCGTTTTCCTTCAGCACATCGAGCGGCGCAACGCGCTTGATCGCGAGCGACTCCGTCAGCACGAAAGAGACGCGGTCGGCCCAGGTCATCGCGAGGCGGGTGCACTGCTTGCCGGCGGCGATGTGACGACGCACGTCTTCCGCTTCGAGCGTATGGCGCACGTAGCGCACCGTGGCCTTGCCTTCGCCGGTGGCGCGCAGTTCGGTATCCTGGTCGACGGTGAAGCCGGCCGGCGCTTCATCGGCGGCAAGCCAGTCGGTCATGGCCGACAGCGGCGAGCGCTCGGTGCGCAGCGATGCGAACGGCAGGCTCTCGAGCGACTTGAGCAGCAGCTTGAACACTTCGTCGGCCTTGGCGGGACTGGCGGCATCGACCACCAGCCAGCCGTTCACCGGATCGATCCACACGCGCGTGCTGCGCTGGATGCTGAACGCGCGCGGCAGCAGTTCGTCGGTCACCTGCTCCTTCAATTCCTTCATCTGCTTGCGGCCAGGCTTGAAGCCCTGCTGCTCTTCGAGCTCGGCTGCGCGCGCCTTCGTCACCTGATTGATCACCGTCGAAGGCAGCAGCTTCTTTTCCGTGCATAGTTGCAGAAGCATCTGGCGGTTCACGGTGTGCACGAGCATGCCATTGCTACGCGGCGAAACCCAGCCCTGAGTTTGCAGGTCGACGCTGGAGCATGGCGCGAAGGCTTGCGGCGCGAGCGCTGCTTCAAGTTGATCGGCACTGAGCGTCCACGGCGCGGTGAGACGATAGATCTGGAGATTCTTGAACCACATGATGCGCATCCGGAAAAAAGGAGGCGCCCATTCTACACGCCGGCTACTGCGCCGTCAGTCGCGCCTGCGCATCATCCGCGGTTGACAATGCCTCGTCTTCGGCAAACAGGCCGAGCTGCGTGTCGTCCTCATCTTCATTCAGCCGCACGCCCACGCCGAGCAGGCGCACCGGCCTGCGGCTGCGCTGGTGCGCGGTCTCCAGCAGCTTGCGGCAGGTCGCTTCGTCGATCGCATTGCTCACGCATTCCGCCGTGGTGCGGCGAAAATCATCGAAACGAATTTTTACAAAAAGCTTGTGAATATAACGTTCTGCTTGCGCGCGTTTCACGCGCTGGTGCAGCAGCGCGATCAGCGGCAACAGCTCGCGCACGCAACTTTCCATATCGGGCAGATCGACCACGTAGGTCTCTTCAACGCTTACCGACTTGCGCTCCTGGCTCGGACTCACCTGCCGCCGGTCGATGCCGCGACACAGGTTGTACAGGCTGCCGCCGAACTTGCCGAAGTGATGCTGCAGTTCGGGTATCGACCAATTGCGCAGGTCCGTGCAGGTGAATGCGCCGAGCCGCTTGAGCTTCATCGCGGTCACCTTGCCGACGCCGAACAGTTTGTCGACCGGCAGCGCGGCGACGAAGGCATCGACCTCCTGCGGACGGATGACGAACTGTCCGTTCGGCTTGTTCCAGTCGCTCGCAATCTTGGCGAGGAACTTGTTGGGCGCGATACCGGCCGATGCGGTGATGCCGACCGTCTCCGCGATGCGCGCACGGATGTCCTGCGCGATCAGCGTGGCGCTACCCTTGAACTGCGGCGACGCGGTGACGTCGAGATAGGCTTCGTCGAGCGACAGCGGTTCGACGAGATCCGTGTAGTCGCGGTAGATGGCGAGAATCTGCTTCGATGCCGCGCGATACTTGTCCATCGCCGGCGGGATCACGATCAGGTCGGGACAACGCTGCAGCGCCTGCGAGGTCGGCATCGCGGAGCGCACGCCGAAGCGGCGCGCTTCGTAATTGCAGGTCGCGACCACGCCGCGCTGGTCGGGACGTCCGCCCACGGCGAGCGGCTTGCCGCGCAGGGACGGATCGTCGCGCATCTCCACCGATGCGTAAAAACAGTCGCAATCGCAGTGGATGATCTTTCGCAGCGGGGCGCTCACGATGGCAGGGACAACAGGCAGACAGATGAAGGCAGTGCTTCATTGTACCGGGCTGCGCACGATGCGGTGAAAAGACCTCGCGTGATCGTGGGCTTTGGCGGGCCACAAAATGAAAACGCCACCGCGTGGCGGTGGCGTTGCGATCGGATCGGATTGCTTACTTGCCCGGGGACGATGGCGCCTCGATGTTGCCTTGCGCCGCAGGCTTTGCGCCGGAGGACTTCAATTCGGTATCGGCTTCCTTCTTGCCTGCCTTGTACTCCCGCTTCGCCGCTTTCTTCCTGGCCTTGTATTCCTTCCTGGCCTGCGTGCGCTCTTCACGCCGCTTGACGTAAGGATCCGTGGATCCGGTGGCGGACGGACTGGTGGTAGCCGACGACGTGCCTGCCGGGGCGGTGTCGGCCGGCATGGTCGA
Source organism: Noviherbaspirillum sp. (assembly GCF_035254685.1). Classification (GTDB taxonomy): domain Bacteria; phylum Pseudomonadota; class Gammaproteobacteria; order Burkholderiales; family Burkholderiaceae_D; genus Noviherbaspirillum. The sequence goes on from NZ_DATFAI010000026.1 coordinate 76,857, forward strand.
GGACTGCGCGGAGGCGAAGCCGGCCAGCGCCGTCAGTGCGGAGGCGAAAAGTATCTTGTGAAGTGTTGTCATATGTTCTCCTGAGCAAAGGTTGAGGGATCGGTCGGCATGCGATCGCTAACATGCCTGCACGCTGGAAATGCATGCATAAGCGCATGCATAAGCGCGTGCATTCCTGAATCATTCTGATCCGTTAGCGAAATGACAATTGGATCAAATGAAAAGTTCCTCAGGGGTGGGTGCCGGGATTTCCGGAACGCAGGTTTTCACCTTAATGCACGCCGATTTGCGAATTTACATACCGTGCGGCGATATCCAGGCTGAAGATCAAGGAGGCGCCGCGCGGCATGCTTATTGCACGCCGTAGCTGCCCACATGGCTTTCCAGATTTCGAGCAAGGAGTACATCATGGCAACCAGCACTTTGGATCCGGAAAACGTTCCCGAACCGGATCGCCGTGTCACGAGAGGACATGGCACCAGCGCGCTCGGACCGAGCGATACGTCCGACAGCGGCAGTGACGTGCAGGCCGGTGCGCGCTGGACCGACGAGCAAAGCATCGGCTTGGACAGAGGGACGAATGAAGATCCCGACAGCGCGAAGCTCGACCAGACCGCCGGCCCGGATATCGGCGACGCGGAACTCGACAGCGATACCGATTCGGTGGGCACCGGAGAACATGCGACCGCGGGCCGCGACTTGGATATCGAGGCCGGTGCGGATATTGATGTCGACCGGGTCGACTACATCAATTCCGGCGAGGAGCCGGATGTCGAGGGCCCCGAAGACCTCGATGCCATGCCGCCGCGCACGCGCCATCCGAATCGGCAGGCCTATCGGCGTTGAATTGATGATGGCATTAATGATGGCGTCAACCATGGTGCCGAAACGCGGCACCTTCGACATCCACGCGCGCGATGCATGCCGGACATACTGAAGCGGCACTGCCCTCCTCCCCCAGTCTGCTTGACTGCGTGATCATCGGCGCCGGCGCGGCGGGGCTAACGGCAGCCGTCTATCTCGCGCGCTTCCGACGCTGCATCGCCGTCATCGATGGCAACGCCAGCCGGCTGCTGGCAATTCCGGCCTCGCATAACTATCCCGGCTTTGCCGACGGCATTCATGGCGAGGAGCTGCTGTCGCGCCTGCGCAGGCACGCCGCGCACTACGGGGTGCGCAGTACGCCCGGAACGGTGGAAACGCTGGAGCGCCTCGACGACGGCAGCTTCATCGCGCGATGCGGCAAGCAGCAATGGCATGCGCGCACGGTCATCCTCGCGACCGGCGTCACGGATGTGGAGCCGGATTTTCCCGATGTAAAGCGCGCGGTCGCCGAGGGCTTCGTCCGCTATTGCCCGGTGTGCGATGGTTTCGAAGCGATCAGCAAGAAGGTGGCAGTGATCGGCCATGGGAAGGGTGGCCTCGCGGAAGCGCTGTTCGTGCGGCATTTCGCCGACGCGGTAAGCCTTCTCACGCTGGACGATCCGTTCGACCTGGATGAGAAAGAACAGCTGCGCCTCGGGCAGGCGCAGGTGCAGGCCGTGCACGTGCCGGTTGCGCGGCTGGCATTCGACAATGCCGGCGTGATGCAGGTCAACCTGGATGATGGGCGCCGCCTGAGTTTCGACGTGGTGTACGTGGCGCTCGGTACGCTGGTCAATTCCGGCCTGGCGCAGGTGCTCGGCGCACAATGCACCGCGCGCGGCGAACTGGTCGTCGACGCACACCAGGAAAGTTCGATGCCGGGGCTGTATGCCGCCGGCGATCTTGTGAAGGGCCTGAACCAGATCACGGTGGCTATGGGACACGCGGCGATTGCGGCGACGGCGATACACAATCGCCTTGGCCGGGAGTGATCGTTACAGGTCGCCTTCGGAAACGAGGAAATCGGTAACCAGCACTTCCTTCACCTTGTCGGTCCGCAGCGCGGCCCGGCTTGCGGCGAGCAGGGTTTTCTCCAGGCCAGGCAGGCCGCCCGGCGCGAGCGTGCGCTGCGGATCGGCGTCCATCAATCCCTTCGTCATCACTTGTTCGAGCGCCGGCTTGCTGGCCGCAGCCCATTCGGCGTCGGCAGCGCTGGTGCGCAAGGCGAAGGACGCGCGGATGGAATGCCCGTCGCGGCTGATCGCCACTTCGGGGATAGTCAGGTAGGCAATTTCGCTATTGAGGCGCTCGCGGTGCTGCAGGTAAAACCAGGCCGCGGTGAAACCGAGGGCAAGGATGACGAGGACGATGCCGATGAGCTGCATCAGCTGTTTGTCGCGTGCGGAACGTGTCGACGGCATGGAACGGTTTCAATGCGGCGCGGGGCGCAAGGTACAGGAATCGCCATTCTACATGGAGGGATTGGCCGAACCTGGCATCCGTCTCAAATGCCCAACAAAAAGTAAGTGCCTTGTAAGCTTGGGCAAACAGAATCAATCTGACCGGCAAAGCGCGCCGGCCGCAGCACACCTGTCCCCCGCTTCAAAGGCCTGCCATGTTACCGGAAGAGATAGTTGACCACATCGATGCACAGAACCGCGCGAGCCTGCACGCGCGCGATTACACGCAAGCATTCACGTATGAGGAAGTACTGAGCCTGATGAATGCGGCATCGATGCGCGGCTTCCGCTACGGCAGCGAAAGCGCGTTATCAATGTTGAAGAGCAAGCTGCTGGTGAAGTACCTGAACGAGTCGACGTCGAGCGAAGCCTAGTCTTTTCGTTCGTCTCTTTGCTGCACCAGGATCCACGGTTTCACCACGACCGTCCACAGGGCCGCATCGGCTTCCAGCCATGCACTGGCCTGCGCATCGCTGACCTTCCCGACCTGGTTCCCCACCATCCACTGCGCAATGGCTGCGGCGTCGTCATTGGCGATGCGCATCGCGACATCGACCAGGTCGAGTTCCGGACTGACGGCAATCACCGTGCCGCTGGCAAAAAAGCGCAGCAGTTCCTTCCATGGCATGCGCGAGGTTTCGCCGTTCAGTTTCGCGCGCAGCAGATCTTCCTGTTCCATATTCAATAGTGTGGCGGTTTTTCGTTGGCCGGTCCGCGCTCGCTGGCGGCCTCGCGGATTTCCCGGATGTGGCGGGCAAGCGCGATGCACAGCGCTTCCAGTTCATCGATCTTCTTCCGCTGTTCGTACACGGTCTTGTTGAGCGTGTCGATCATGTCTTCCTGGCGCGCGATGCGGATCTCGATGTCGACCAGGCGATCTTCGTTTGTCATGACTGTCTTATTGTGGGCTTATCGTGCGACCCATCCGCCGCACAGCGGGAACACCTGGCCGACGAAGCAGTTGGCGGCGTCGCTGCACAGGTAAGCGACGAACTGCGCGTCCTCCTCCTGCGTGACGAGGCGGCCAAGCGGCACTTCGCGCCGGAGCCTTTCCTGGAACGCGGGGTTGGCCTGCACTTCGGGCGGGAAATAGGTCGGGTTGTCGACGAAGTTCTGGGCGATGGCATTGATCTGCACGTTGTGCGGCGCGACCTCCACGCCGACCGCCTGCATGTACGACAGTTGCGCTCCGCGCGCCGCGCTGTAGGTGGACGTGCGCTTGATGCCGCGCAGTGCCGAGGCGCTGCCGATCAGCAGGATCTTGCCCGAGCGGCGCTGGACCATTTGCGGCAGGACGGCGCGGACCAGGCGCGGCAGCGGATCGACCATATGCGCAAAGACGCTGCGCCACTCGTCGTCGCCCACTTCGGCGGCGGGCGTGGTGGGCGCGGGGATCGCGAGGTTGGCGACCAGGACATCGACGCGGCCGGCCGCCTGCACGATGGACGCCGGCAGCGCGGGATCGAGCAAGGCGCGTTCGTCAGCGATCACTTCGGCGCCGCAGCGCGCGAGCACGTCGCACAGGGCCGGGCCCATGAACGTCGAGGATTGCGTGACGAGCACACGCTTGCCGCTCAGGTCGAGAGTTGCCATGGCTTTCCTTGTTGGTGAGTGATGGTCGCCGGCACGCCGGCGCAGGCCGCTATTGTACGCCGCGGAAGCAGATCCTCGCGGCGGCGCCGGATGCATCCTGCTCGCGCCGCATGCGCTGCATTTCATCGCAGTCTGCTGCGATTCGTCGCAAAGTTCTCGTTGCCGGAAGTAGCGTTTGTTATATTTGCAACGGTTTCTTTTTTGAAGAAAGAGCGGCGCCATGCACCCAGTCATCCTGAAGCAGGTCGGCAAGACTTATCACCTCGATGCCGTCGATGTGCCGGCATTGGCCGACATCAATCTCGACATCCGTCCAAATTGCTTTACCGTGCTGTCCGGCCCGTCCGGCAGCGGCAAGACCACCCTGCTCAACATCATCGGTTGCATCGACCGGCCGGATGCCGGGCAGGTGCACGTGGCGGGGCAGGATGTGCTCGCGATGTCGGATGACGCGCTGTCCGATTTCCGCGCCCGCCATCTCGGCTTCATCTTCCAGAACTTCAACCTGTTGCCGGTGCTGACCGCCTACGAGAATGTGGAGTATCCGCTGGTGCTGGCACGCGTACCGGCCGCGCAGCGGCGCGAGCGGGTGTGTGCGCTGCTGGATGCGGTGGGACTGGCGGACCGCGCCGACAACCGCCCCGGACAGCTTTCCGGCGGCCAGCGGCAGCGGGTGGCGATCGCCCGTGCGCTTGCGCCCGCGCCGCAACTGGTGCTGGCCGACGAGCCGACCGCCAACCTCGACAGCCACACCGGCGCCGCCATCATCGCGCTGATGCGCAAGATGCAGCGCGAACATCATGTTTCCTTCGTGTTCTCCTCGCACGACCCGCAGGTTCTGGCGGAGGCGGACGACGCCGTCTTCATCCGCGACGGCCGCATCACGGGCGTCGAACGCCGCACGGAGGTGGCAGCATGAATGTCTTCCTGCTCGCTCTGCGCAACCTGATGCGCAACCGCCGCCGTTCGCTGACCACGCTGCTGGCGATGATCGTGGGCCTGGTGGCGATCCTGCTGTTCGGCGGCTACAGCAGCAACGTCATCCTCGCCATGCAGACCGGTTATGTGCAGGCGCATGGCCACTTTCAGCTACAGCACAAGGATTACTTCCTGTATGGCAGCGGCAACCCGGCGGCCTACGGCATCGCCGACTATCAGCGCATCATCGATACCGTGAAGAAGGATCCGGTGCTGGCGCCGATGCTGACGATCGCCACGCCCAGGCTCCAGCTTTCCGGCATCGCCGGCAATTTTGCGGCAGGCGTGTCCAAGACAGTGCTCGCCGCCGGCGTCCAGGTTGACGACCAGAACAAGTTGCGCGCCTGGGACGACTATGGCGCGATGAGCTTCGCACGTCCGCTGGCGCTGACCGGTACCGCGCCGGATGCGGTGGTGATCGGCACCGGTGTGGCGCGCATTCTGCAGCTGTGCGGGCCGCTCAAGGTGGCGAACTGCCCGCAGCCCGCCCCCAAGGCGGAAACTGCCGCCCCAAGCGCACCGGATGACATTGCCGCGCTGTCGTCGCTCGAAAAACCGGCCGATGCGCAACAGGGTGGCACCTCCATCGAAATGCTGGCGGCCAACCTGCACGGCGCGCCGAACGTCGGCCGCCTGAACGTAGTGAAGGCGGAGAACCAGGGGCTGAAGGAAATCGACGACTATTTCATGATCATGCATCTGCCGCAGGCGCAGCGCCTGCTCTACGGCAGCGAGAAACCGCAGGTCACCGCCATCCAGCTGCAATTGCAGCACACGAGCCAGATGCCGGCCGCCAAGGCACGCCTCGATGAATTGCTGTCGACGACCTTAAAGGATGCCGACCTCGAACTGCAGGACTTCCAGACGCTCGCGCCGATCTACGGCCAGACCATCCAGTTCTTCAAATCGGTGTTCGGCTTCATTGCCACCCTGATCGGCGTGATCGTGCTCTTCACGGTCGGTAACACGATGAGCATGGCGGTGGTCGAGCGCACCGTCGAGATCGGCACCTTGCGCGCGGTCGGGCAGCGTCGCGGCGGCATCCGCACGATGTTCGTGTGCGAGGGCATGATGCTGGGCGTGATCGGTTCATTGCTCGGCGTGACGATCGCGCTCGGATTGTCCTGGCTCATCAACCACAGCGGCCTGACCTGGACGCCGCCGGGCTACGTCTATGCCTATCCGGTGCAGACGCGCGTGTGGGGCGAAACCGGCCTGATCCTGGGAAGCATGGCCGGCATGGTGGCCGTTGCCGTCATCTCGGCATGGTGGCCGGCAAACCGCGGCGCGAAAATGCTGATCGTCGATGCATTGCGTCACGTATAAAGGAGAGAACATGACGAACAAGAACACGCGCCGCCTCGTTATCGCCGCCTTGCTGGCGGGCGCACTGTGGCAGGCGCCGGCAATGGCCGCGCCGAACGCGCAGGACATCCTGGCCGCCAGCGATGCGGTGCGTAACCCCGGCTTTCCTTTCGGGTTGACCACGACCCTCATCGAATACCGCAGCGGCAAGCAGACCGACAGCAGCACGCTCGCCGTCTATTCGAAGGAGGACAAGGCCGGTGGCCAGTTCCGCAGCCTGATCCGCTTCGTCGCTCCGGCACGCGACGCCAACAAGCTCATGCTCAAGAACGGCAACGATCTGTGGTTCTATGACCCGTCGAACAAGGCGAGCATCCGTATCTCGCCGCAGCAGCGCCTGCTGGGCCAGGCAGCGAATGGCGACATCGTCACGGTGAACCTGGCGAAGGATTACAAGGCCAGTCTCGCCGGTGAGGAAGACACGCAGGACGGCGAGCGCCGGACGCGCCATTGCTGGAAGCTGGCGCTGGCCGCCGTGAGCCCCGACGTGACTTATCATCACATCGAGATGTGGATCGACACCACGAACAACCGTCCGGTGAAGGCTCGGTTCTACACCGAGAGCGGGCGCCTGCTGAAGACCGCGTATTACCGCAAGTACCAGGACCAGCTCGGCCAGCAGCGCCCGACAGAGACGGTGATCATCGACGGCCTCGATCCGAACTGGGTAACGGTGATGCGCTTCGCCGACTATGCGAAGCGCGAAGTGCCGGAAGCCTGGCTGCAACGCGATTACCTGCCCCGCTTCAAGCCCGAGCTCAAGTCCGAATGATGCGCCGCTTTGCCCTTCTCCTGGCGTTCGCTGCGGCGCCTGCCTTCGCGGACGACTCCGATGCCGCCGCCCTGCAGCTCGCCGACCAGGTGCAGGCCGAGCCGGTGCAGGCATCCGACTGGTCGGCCTTTGTCGAAATCGCCGGCGGCCGTTCGACGCTGCGTAATGGCACACAAGGTGGCGGGCATGCCGACAACCAGCGCCTCTCGCTCGACGTCGCGCTTGACACGCGACTGGCACGCGCATGGCGGCTGGTCTTTGCCGACCGCCTCGACATGAACTGGCACAACGAGCCGGTCCGCCAGGACGGCATCAACACGCTGAAGGAAGCCTATCTAGGCTGGCAGGCGCGCGACGACCTTCTGTTCGACCTCGGCCGCATCAATGTGCGCAACGGCGTCGCGACCGGCTACAACCCGACCGACTACTTCCGCGCGGGCGCGGTGCGTTCGGTGGTGTCGGCCGACCCCGGCAGCCTGAAGAGGAACCGGCAGGGAAGCGTGATGCTGCGCGCGCAGACCCTGTGGGACAGTGGTTCGCTGAGCGCCGCCTATTCGCCGAAACTTTCCGATCATGGGAGCGATGCCGCGCTGAACCCGAACGTGGGCGCGACCAACAACCGGGACCGCTGGCTGTTCACGTTCAGTCAGAAGTTGTCGAAAAACGTCAGCCCGCAATGGCTACTGTATAAGGAAGAGCGGCAACCCGTGCAGGCCGGATTCAACCTGGCGCTGCTGGCCAACGACGCGACCGTGGTTTTTATGGAATGGTCGGGCGGACGCAGCCGGTCATTGTTCTCGCAGGCGACGGCGGGCGCGGACGACACCGCGTTCCGTAACCGGGCGAGTACCGGCCTGACCTACACCACGCCCGGCAAGCTGTCGCTGACGCTGGAATACGAGTACAACGGCGCCGGCCTGCGGGACAGCCAGTGGAATGTGTTGCCGCGCACGTCCTTGCCTGCCTACGGACTCTATCGTGCAGCGCTGCAGAACGCGCAGGACATGCCGACCCGCAATGCCGTCTTCTTCTATGCGTCCTGGCAGGATGCCATGATCAACCACCTCGACCTGAGCGGCATGGAGCGCTACAACGTCGCCGACGGCAGCCGCCTGTCATGGCTGGAAGCGCGTTACCACTGGGACCGCTGGGACGCCGCGCTGCAATGGCAGATGAACAGCGGCGGGGTGACGACCGAGTTCGGCGCATCGCCCCAGCGGCGCACGGTGCAGGCCTTGCTGCGCTATTTCTTCTGAGCAGGAGCGACCGGTGCGGCGCGGCGGCGCCGTCTGCATTATGATGAACCTTCCCGCCTCACCAGGCGCCTGCCGCAACTTCAGGAATTGCAATGAGATCAACCAAAGCCAGCGCTGCGATCGCGCGCCTGAACGCGCGCGACAGCGCCTACCGCTATTCAATGGGAATCAATGCCGCCGGCCTGTTTTACCTGCTGCGCGCCGAAACCGGCGGCAAGCCGGAACGGATCAGCCAGGACCTCGCGCTGGATGAATTCGTGGAACTCGTCAACAAGACCGGGCCGCAGAAGCAAGCGAAAATCAGCAAGCTCGACAAGGCCTTCGAAAAGCAGCTGGCCGGCCGGAAGCGCGACAGCGAATAAGTTCAGGCCGACTGCAGCAGGTTGCGCACCGCGCGCGAACTCGACACGACGCCCTTGAGCATCAACCTTTCGTGGTTCGACTCCAGCTCGGTCTTGCGGTACAGGTAATTCACCATCATCCCGGCCGACTGCCTGAATCCTTTGTCCGAGCAATCGGCCAGCCAGTTGACGCGCTCGATGCGCGCACCGTTGACCAGATGGAAGCGCGCTACCGGGTCCTGCGGCAGGTCCTGGGATTTCTCCTTCATCAGATAGTGAGCGCATGCTTCCAGCAGCAGCGGCTGCAATGCGGGCGCGATCGACGTGTGTGCCTGCCACTTGCCGGCCGCGACAAAGTCGGCGACGCCTGCATGGCCAACGAGCGCTTGCGGATCATGCTGCACGCAGGCCTGCCGGATGCGGTCAAGATAAGCCTCCTGGCGCTTCAGCCAGGGTATGAACCCGGGGATCGGCGACAGCGTCGAGAAGGTCCGCAGGTCGGGGAAGTCGCGCGACAGGTCGTCGACCACGCGCTTGATGAGGAAATTGCCGAAGTTCAGTCCGCGCAATCCCGGCTGCGTGTTCGAGATCGAATAGAAGATCGCCGTGTCGGCGCGCGCCGGTTCGAGCGGCGGCAGCGATTCGTCGAGCAGCACCTGGATGTTGTCGGAAAGACGGTTGGTGAGCGCGACTTCGACGAAGATCAGCGGCTCGTCCGGCATGCGCGGATGGAACAGGCCGTAGCAGCGGCGGTCGGAATCGAGGCGCTTGCGCAGGTCGGACCAGGAGCGGATCTGGTGCACGGCTTCGTACTTGATCAGTTTTTCCAGCAGCGCGGCCGGCGAATTCCAGCTGATGCGCTGCAGCTGCAGGAAGTCGACGTCGAACCAGGTGCCGAGCAGCGCAAACAGTTCGCTCTCAACCACGCCGAGCTCCGGTGCGCTTTTCACGAAACGCAGCAGGTCGTCGCGCATCTCGACCAGGAACTTGACGCCATGCGGAATCGCACTGAACTGCGTGAGGATGCGCTGCCGCTGTGAACGCAGCGCGTCACGCAAGGCCATTTCCGCGCCGGGCCGGTGCTGCGCCTCGGCGGCATTCTTCCACGCCGTCATGGCCGCCTCGACCGCCTCCGGCTTCGGCCCGAATTCCAGTGCAAGCAGCCGCAGATAGTCGCGCCGCCCCTGCTCGTCCAGGCCGGTATAGATCTGCCCGATCTCCACGGCGCGCTGGCGCGCCGAGACAACGCCCCCGCGCTCGGTGGCACAGGCAGCGAAGCGCTGGCGCAGGTTCTTCAGTTCGCTGGACGACAGTCGATGATGGTCGCCATTGCTCTTGCCGAACAGGCGTCCGAAGAAGCTGCGCGCGCCTGAAAGGAGCGTCGATTCATTGTCTTTGGCATCCGCGGTGGCAGCGGTATCGGTCAACATGCGAGTCCTCTCCGGCAATGCAGGTGATACCAGAAATTGTATGACGGTCGGAAGCAAAGCAAGCAATTGCTTGCACAATGCTTGATACGCAACAGAACGAAGATCTGCTTCTCAAAGGCGTTTGTCCACGGAAAACACGGAAAACACGAAAGATATTGTTAATTTTTTTCCGTGTTTTTCGTGTTTTCCGTGGACAGAAAGTTTTTCGCTATGGATAAGCACTGGCGCCCGTGTCAGTCTTAGCCTGACACTCTACGGTAGCGCGTCTGCTCGTCCCGGCTCCTGTCCCAGTCGTGCGCGGTACTCGCCGGGTGACATGCCGAACCAGCGCTTGCAGGCGCGGAAGAAGGTGCTCTGGTCGGCGAAGCCGAGCAGGTAGGCGATCTGGGAGAGCGTGACGTTGTGCTGGCCGAGGCGGTCGCGCGCGAGTTCGTGGCGGATGTCGTCGACGAGCTGGTTGAAGGAGGTGCCTTCTTCCTGCAGGCGGCGCTGCAAGGTGCGTTCGCTCATGTGCAGGTGTTTCGCGATGTCGGCACGCAGCGGGTCGCCGTCGGGCAGGTGGCGGATGATGAGCTCGCGCGCCTTGAAGCTGATGCGCGCGCTCTCCAGCCGGTTCAGGTGCTCGCCTGCATAGCGGTCATGCAGCTCGGCGAGCATCGGGTTGGAGGTCGGCAGCGGCTGCGTCATGTCTTCGTGCGAGAACAGCAGGCGGTGCTGCGGTGCATTGAAGCGCAGCGGACAATGGAAGGCCTGCTCGTAAGGCTGCATGTTCTCCGGCTCGGGATTGGCGAAATCAACTGCCAGGGGACGCAGGTCACGGCCGCTCAGCCAGCGGCAGAAATTGAGCATCGTGGCCAGCACGAACTCGACGCGCTGGCGCGGCACAGGCCGTCCGCCGCCGTACAGCGTGACATGGATGCTGTAGCCGCCGGCGTTGTTGTGGAGGGTGATATCGGCGGCGTCGCTGACGATGCGCAGATAGCGCACCAACCGCTCCAGCGCGGCGCGCAGGTTGGGACAGGACATCATCACGTAGGCGACAGCATCGAAGCTGGCCGGCGTGGCGGCAGGAGGAATGTTCAGGCCGACGGCGGAGTTGCCGGAGCGCTGCGCGGCCAGCTCCCACAGCACGCTGATCTTTTCCGGCTCGAAGCGTGCTTCGGGATGCTGCAGCGCGTCGATTTCGAGGCCCGCTTCCGCAAACAGGGCGCGCGCATCCAGATGTTCCGCCTGAATGATCTCCGCAATTCCCTTGACCCATGCAGCCGAAATCGTGCGTCCTGTCATGGGTGCTCTTCTCCTCGCTGCACAAGGAGCCGGGCTGTGATTGGTGCCATGTCTCTCTGTTGATTGAACGTTGCCAGTCCACTGGCGGAAGGCGGCTCTTGTTGGCGGCCGCTCTGTTTGCACAAATATAGCGCATTGCCGCAGCGGACGCATCGGCCCGCAAAAAAACAAAGCCCGCCTTGGCGGCGGGCTGTTTGCGAGGGTGCCGCTGCGCTTACAGCTTGTAAAAACCGCAAGACACAATGATGTCGCCGGCCTTTTCGGAATACGCGGACTTGATCTGCATTTTCTTCGTCACCGGATGCGTCCACTTGTAGTCCACCCAGCCGGAACCGCTGGCCTTGACCTTGTCGACGATTTCCTTCACGAACAGTTTGCCGTCCGGATCCTTGAAGGTCTTGCCGTCGATGCCGACCAGACGCGGATTGGCGCCGTGCGCGACGCACATCGCGTCCTCGGAATAGATGCTCAGGTAAAGGTCGCGATCGATGAAGCGGCCACGGCCGAGCTTCTTGATTTCATCGATCAGCGCATTCTTGCCATTGGCTTTCAGGAAGCCGAGAGCGGAACGCACCATCGCAGCGGCTTCGTCGGCGTTGCCGAATTCGCGCGCGCCGAGATTGAAACCGGCGACCGCGCTGGTCAGGTTCACCGCCTGTTCATGCAGGTGCGCGGTGGCGCGTGCGGCATCTTCCACCAGGGCTGCGTTCTGCTGGGTGGTGGAATCGATCTGGACGATGGCGCGGTTAATCTCTTCGATGCCGGTGCTCTGTTCGCGGCTGGCATTGCTGATCTCGTTCATGATCGCCGTCACCTGCTCGACCGAATCGATGATTTCCTGCATGGTCGCGCCCGCCTCGTCCACCAGGCGGCCGCCGGTCTCGACGCTGTCCACCGAGTCGCCGATCAGCTGCTTGATCTCCTTCGCGGCAGCGGCGGAACGCTGCGCCAGCGTGCGCACTTCGGCAGCGACCACCGCGAAGCCGCGCCCCTGTTCGCCGGCACGCGCAGCTTCCACTGCGGCATTGAGCGCGAGGATATTGGTCTGGAAGGCGATGCCATCGATCACGCCGATGATGTCCACCACCTTGCGCGAGCTGTCGCGGATGCGGCCCATGGTCTGCACCACGTCGCGCACGACCTGTCCGCCCTTGGCAGCGGTCTGCGATGCCGAGCCGGCCAGCCTGTTCGCTTCATGCGCGTTGGCGGCGTTCTGCTGCACTGTCGAGGTCAGCTCTTCCATGGAGGAAGCTGTTTCCTGCAGCGAGCTCGCCTGCGATTCGGTGCGCGAGGACAGCGCGGTATTGTCGCTGGTGAGCATGGAGGACATGGTCGCCACCGCCGTGGTGCCGGTGCGCACGCCGGCAACGACAGTGAACATGCGCGCACTGATGTCATGCAGCGCGCGCAGCAGCTCGCCGAATTCTCCCGATGCGTCGGTCGCGATCGGCGCGGACAAGTCGCCGTCCGCCAGGTGCCGCGCCGTGGCCGCTGTTTCGCGCAGGCTGCGCGCAAGGCTGCGCATGCTCCACCATGCGCATGCCGCGCCGGCGAGCAGTCCTGCGATGGCAATGCCGATAGCGATGTCGCGATTGCCGCCGCTTGCTTCTGTGGCGAGGATTGCCGCCAGTGCGAGCAGCATGATGGCGAATGCGATGATGAGTTGTGTGCGAAATGTTGGATGAGTTGGATGATGGGTGTGCATAGGGCCTTCTGTTCGATAAAGTCTGACTCAGAACGTGCGCACTTGTTGTTGTGGTTATGGTGCCTCCTCCGACTGTCACGACAGCGAAACCGCCGGGATCAGAAGGACGCATTGCGTCGACAGGCAAACTCTTTCGATGAAATGCGCCCTATTACTTTACGGCAATTTCAAGAACCCTGCAGATGGGAAGTCGACGGATAGCATGCGCGCAACATCGCGCCGATTCTTGTAACCAACAGTCAGTACAACAAGCGAGCATCCCGACCGACGACGGCGATATCAAGGTAATTGGAACCGGTGCGCTTGCTGCCGGAAAAATCGATCGGATAGCCGCCCAGCCTGAAATCACGCATTGCAGCCAGCGCCTGCATCACCTTGTCGCCGCTCGGGTTCGGACCGGCCGCCTTGATCGCTTCCACCACCAGCCGGATGTTCAGGTAGCCTTCCAGCGTCACCGGATTGGACGGAATGTCCTTGCCGTAGAAGCTGCGCAGGAGTGACTGGTAATCCTTCATCAGCGGCAGCACGGTGGAATTCGGATTCGGCACCACCTGCGAAATGCCGATGCCGCGCGCCTTCGCTTCGCCGGCAATTTCCGCCAGCTTCTGCGAGGTCACGAAGGACAGCGTGTACAGCTGCGCGTAACCGGTTGGCGCATCCCATGCCTTGACGAACTGGTAGGTCGAATCCGGCACGCCCATCATGAACACCGCTTGCGGATGGGCCGCCACGATCGCTTTCGCCTGTGCGGCGAAATCGCGCGTGCCCGGATGGTAGCCGGCCTTGAGGATGACTTCGAGATTGAATTTCTTCTCGCCTTCCGCGACGCTCTGCAGGATGCCTTGCCCGAAGGCGTCTTCCTGGTACAGCACGGCGATGCGCCGCAGCCCGAGCGTGGACGCGAGGCGCGCGATCTTCAGCACTTCCTCGCCATAGGTCGGACGGGTATGGAAGATCTCCGCCGAGCCCGGCCCGCGCAACGCGGCGGAACCGCTGAAGACGCCCACCAGCGGCACCTTGTGGTGCGCCAGCACGCCCGACTTGATGACGGCGATAATGGGCGCGGTGCCGGCGCTGTTGACCAGTGCCACCACCTTGTCGTTGACGATCACATCCTCGACCAGCGCCGCCGTCTTGCCTGGATCGTATTGATCGTCGCGCGCCACCAGCACCAGTTTCCTGCCATGCACGCCGCCGCTCGCATTGACCTGCTCGACATAGGCACGCGAGACCTTGAGGATGTCCTGCGCGGTTTCGGCGATCGGTCCGCTCAGGCCGTTGACGAAACCGATGCGCACATCCTCGGCACGCGCCGAATGCGGGAAGACGGACAGGAAGAAAGCAGTGGTGAGGGCAAACATGGTCTTGATGGTGTGCATGATTTCCTCCTGTGAGACGTCGCATGCGTGGCGTACGTGGCATGCATTGCTGTGGCTACTTCTTCACGAGCGGACAGGCGCTCTTCGAGAGCGGCTGGTAGGCCTGGTCGCCAGGGATCACGGCCTTCACGTGGTAGTAATCCCAGGCCCCCTTCGATTCCGACGGCTTCTTCACCTGCACGAGGTACATGTCGTGCACCATGCGACCGTCTTCGCGGATCTTGCCGTTCTTCGCAAAGAAGTCATTGATCGGCATTTCCTTCATCTTCTTCATCACCGCGCCGGCCTCGTCGGTGCCGGCAGCTTGCACCGCTTTCAGGTAATGCATGGTCGATGAATACACACCGGCATGGATCATGTTCGGCATCTTCTTCATCTTCGCCGCGAAGCGCTTCGACCAGGCGCGGGTTTCGTCATTCAGGTCCCAGTAGAAGGCTTCGGTGCCGTACAGGCCTTGCGCCACATTCAGGCCGAGGCTGTGGATGTCGTTGATGGTGAGCAGCAGCGAGGCAAGGTGCTGTTTGCCGGATTTGCCGATGCCGAATTCATTGGCTGCCTTGATCGCGTTGACCGCGTCGCCGCCGGCATTGGCCAGGCCGATGATCTTCGCGCCGGAAGTCTGCGCCTGCAATAGGAAGGAAGAAAAGTCGGAGGCGCTCAGCGGATGCTTGGCGCTGCCGAGCACCTTGCCGCCGTTGGCCTTGATGACGTCGCTCGCATCCTTCTCGAGCGAATGGCCGAAGGCGTAATCGGCAGTGATGAAGTACCACGAATCGCCGCCCTGCTTCACCACGGCGTTGGCCGTTCCGTTGGCCAGCGCATAGGTATCCCATGCATAGTTGATGCTGTTCGGCGTACAGGCCTCGTTGGTCAGGCGGGTCGAGCCGGCACCGTTGACGATGGCGATGCGGTTCTTCTGCTTCGCGATCTCGACCACGGCGAGCGCAGTGCTCGAGGTGACGAGGTCGTTGATCATGTCGACCTTCTGCGCGTCGAACCATTCGCGCGCCTTGCCGGCGGCGACGTCGGACTTGTTCTGGTGGTCGGAGGCAATCACCTCGATCGGCTTGCCGAGCACCTTGCCGCCGAAGTCCTCGACCGCCATTTTCGCAGCGACGACAGAGCCTTCGCCGCTCAGGTCGGAATACAGGCCGGACATGTCAGTGAGGATGCCGATCTTGACGACATCGTCGGAAATCTTCTGCTGTGCGTGCGACAGGCCGGCGAGCGACAGGAGGGCGGCGCACACGGCGGCGCGCATCATGCGATGTTTCATTGGTTTTGTCTCCAAGGTGATTGAAAAGGTGCGTTGTATGATCCCTTCCCCCTGCAAGGGGGAAGGAGCCATTCAGCGGTGGCGTGTGACGCAGGTGTTTTACTGCGTGCTGATCTGCGCCTGCGTCAAACTGGCATCGAAGGTCAGCTTCTTCGGCCACGGCTCCCAGTTCACGCCGAGCGTGGAAGTGTTGGGATCACCGTTGCGGGCGAAGGCGGCCACGACGCTCATCATCGCGTTCGACAGCGCCAGCCGTCCCGGACGGTTGGCCGTGCTGACGATGGAACTGGAGAACAGCGACGGGCCGAAGTTGCCGAACACGAAGGGCAGGTCATAGGCGTGCGCCGCGCCGTACACGTCGTTCCACGGCGCGGGGTTCTGCTTCCACGCGAACTGGTAATACCAGACGTTGGACTGCTGCGTGCGCAGCGCATTGAGCACGCTGTCGCGGTTGCTGGTGAACAGCAGGTTGCCGACCAGCGCAGTGCGCGCGTTGTAGCCGGTCGTCGGCGTGTCCACCGGCAAGTAGTACGGATCGATGATGCTGGCGTCGGTGAGCGTGGTGGGCGCGTCGCCGTTGAAGTTGAACATCATGTTGAAGCGCGTGGCATCGCTGACGATGAAGCCCGGCTTGCCGCCCAGCGCCGGCGAGAGCGCAAGGAAGGAGGCGAACAGCTTGCCTTCCTCGGTCGTGTTTCCGGCGAGGATAGGCACCTTGCGGTAGTTGCCGGCATTGATCGCGGCGATCGGATCGGTCGACACCACGGCGCCGTCCGGGATCGGATTGGAGCCGGTGAGGCCCTTCGCCAGCAGCGTGCCGAGGAGGGTGGAAGCGCTCTTGCCGCGCAGGTAGGCGGCGATCTGCGCATTGCTCTGCGTGGCGGCGTACTGCTGCGCCGATGCAGTGTCAGTGGCGAGGCCGTCCGCGATCAGCAGGTTGTAAAGCAATGACGTCGCCTGTGCCTGGTAAGTCGAGGCCGGGTTCATGATCGCAATCGATCCGGGCGGCAGTTCGGAGGCGAAGGAGATGCCGCCGCTCAGCGGAATCGCCTTGTGGAACAGGCCGGCAGTCAGCGGCGAAGTCAGCAGCGCATAGACGTTGATCGCGCCCGCGGACTGGCCCATGATGGTGACGTTGCCCTTGTTGCCGCCGAAGTTGCCGATGTTGTTCTGGATGAACTTGAGCACCTGGATCTGGTCGAGGATGGCGTAGTTGCCGGAATCATCTAGCGCATTCGCACCGGTCTTCAGTTGCGGCATGTTGAAGAAGCCGAACGGGCCGACACGGTAGTTCGCGGTGACGACCACGGCATTGGCGGTTTTCGCCAGGTTGGCGCCGTTGTAGACCGGGTCGGCGGAATAGCCGGAGATGTTGCTGCCGCCGTAGATGAAGAAGATCACCGGCAGGTTGGCGTCGCCGGTGGCGGGGCGCCAGATGTTGAGCGTCAGGCAGTCCTCGCTGCCGACCGGCGTGTTGAGCGTGGTGCCGATGGTGGCGTCATAGGTGTTGTTGGCGCCGGGGCCGTAGAGACGGCCGTTCTGGATACAGGCATTGCCGAACTTCTTCGCCTGCAGCGGCGCGCCCCAGGCAGTCGGCTCGACCGGCGCCTTCCAGCGCAGGTCGCCGACCGGCGGTTTGGCGTAGGGCACGCCCTGCCAGTAATAGGTACCGCTGCTTGCGCTGTCATCCACGCCGACGATTTCGCCGTACGTGGTGCTGCGCACTTCGGGGCCGCTGCTGCCGCCGCCGCATCCGGCGAGAATGCTTCCGGCCGCAAGCAGCGTGGCCAGCAATGCTGTCGTTCCTGTTTTCATGTTCTCCTCCCTGTTGTTGTTGACATCTGCTTGAAGCTGCCGCGTCACGCCGTGGGCAGCTTGTAGTCGCGATACTGTTCCCGTATCCGGTTCTTCAGAATCTTTCCCGTCGCACCGATCGGCAGTTCATCCACGAACACGACATCGTCCGGCGTCCACCATTTCGCGATCCTGCCGTCATAGAAGGCCAGCAGTTCATCCTTGCTGACCGCCGTGCCGGGCTTCTTCACGACGACCAGCAAGGGCCGCTCGTCCCATTTCGGATGCGACACGCCGATGCACGCAGCCTGCTGCACTGCCGGATGCGCAGCAGCGATGTTTTCAAGGTCGATGGAGCCGATCCATTCGCCACCGGACTTGATGACGTCCTTGGTGCGGTCGGCGATCTGCAGATAGCCGTCGGGATCGATGGTGGCGACGTCGCCGGTGGGGAACCAGCCGTCTTGCAGCACCGTGCCGCCTTCGCCGCGGTAATAGCCATTGATGACCCACGAACCTTTGGCCAGCAGGCTGCCACGCGCCTTGCCGTCCCATGGCAGTTCCTTGCCGTCGTCGTCGACGATCTTGATATCGACGCCGTACACGACATGACCCTGCTTCTGCAGGATTGCCTTCTTCCGCTCTTCGGGCAGATTGAGATGGCGCGATTGCAGCGTGCCGACCGTGCCGAGCGGCGACATCTCGGTCATGCCCCAGGCGTGCACGACTTCCACGTCATGCTCGAAGCGGAAGGCATCCATCATCGCCGGCGGACAGGCCGAACCGCCGACCACCACGCGCTTGAGTGAGGAGAAGTACAGCTTGTTCTTGCCGACATGCGCGAGCAGTCCGTTCCACACCGTCGGCACCCCGGCGGAAAAAGTGACCTGCTCCTGTTCGAACAAGTCGTGCAGCGACTTGCCGTCCAGGGCAGGTCCGGGGAAAACCAGCTTGGCGCCTGCCAATGCCGCCGAATACGGCAAGCCCCACGCGTTCACGTGGAACATCGGCACCACGGGCAGGATCACCTCGCGGCTGGAGACACAGAGGGCATCGGGCATGGCCGATGCATAGGAGTGGAGGATGGTGGAACGATGCGAGTACAGCACGCCCTTCGGATTGCCGGTGGTGCCCGAGGTGTAGCACAGGCAGGCAGCGGCATTCTCGTCAAATGTCGGCCATTCGAAGTTGGGCGAACTCCATGCAACCAGGTCTTCGTAGCAAAGCAGATCGGGGATGCTGCTCTTTGCCGGCATGCGGTCGCGATCGCACATCAGTACGAATCCCCTTACCGACTTGCACGCTGGCGCCACCGCCTCGACCAGCGGCAGGAAGGTCAGGTCGAAGAACACGTACTGGTCCTGCGCATGGTTCAGAATGTAGGCGACCTGGTCGGCATGCAGGCGCGGGTTAACGGTGTGCAGCACCGCGCCCGAGCCGGAGATCGCGTAATACAGCTCCAGGTGCCGGTAGCCGTTCCAGGCCAGTGTCGCGACGCGGTCGCCGATCTTCACGCCCAGCTCGCGCAGGGTGCGCGCCATCTGCCGCGCGCGCCGATGGCAGTCGCGCCAGGTGTAGCGATGGATGTCGCCCTCGACACGTCGCGACACGATTTCGGTGTCGCCGAAATAGCGATCGGCGTGCCTGATGAGCGAGGAAATGAGCATGGGCTCGGTCATCATCTGGCCCATCAACGGGCTCTCGAGGGTTTCCTGGTGCTGTGACAGAGGTGGCATCGACTGCTCCTGGTCTGGTTGCGTATGAATGGCGTACCCGTTTTTTTGAAGACAACAGCGGCCTGCTCCTGCCCTGCGGCGGGAGTACATCGATCACGGTTGACGATCGGCGCGAATGGCCTGATGAAAGGAATTAGGTGCAGCGGAATGGCATGGCATGTCTCCTTGCCGCGCTCTTTTTTTGCGAACGCATGGCGGATTGGTTGTTGTGGAGACTGTAGGATGTTTGCCGACGCGCGTCAGTGACTCTTGCGGCCAACTTAATGGCTTTTCGGGACAACGGGTTCTTGCCGCAACGCGGCGTCGGCGCGTCCTACTTCGTGCGCGACGGGCTTTTCTCGATGACTTCCTCGAAGTGCGCGAACATCGACGGATCGAACTTGATGCCGACTTCCGCGCGCATGGCGGCAAGGATTTCTTCGTGCGTGCGCGGCCGGTGGTAAGCGCGCACCGTCGCCATGGCGTCGTAACTGTCCGCCATCGACAGGATGCGCGCCAAAAGCGGAATGCCGTCGCCGGAGAGCGCATCCGGATAGCCGCTGCCATCGAAGTGTTCGTGATGATGCCGGATGATATTTGCCACAGCAGGCGCATCCGGCAGCGACGTGGCGCGCAGGATGCGCTCGCCGCGCTCGGAGTGGGTCTTCATGATTTCCCATTCGTCAGCATCGAGCTTGCCTGGCTTGCGCAGCACGCTGTCGGGAATGCCGATCTTGCCGACGTCGTGAAACGACGCGCTCACACCGAGGAGTACAAGCTCGCGGTCGGCCAGCTTGCAGGCGATGCCGACTTCGGTCGCGAGATTGATCACGCGCTCGCAATGGAAGCGTGTGTAGGGGTCGCGCTCATGCAACGCGACAGATAGCGCTTTCGTATAGCGATGCAAGGCGCTGAACTTCAACAATTCCTGCATGGCGGCTCCTCGGGATCACTCTCCGCGTTTCATGTTTTTCGCCGCAGGCATCGCATGGCGATGTTGCGGGTTTTCTGTTGAAACGCATGGAGAAGATTGTACTCGTCTTGGAACAATGCAGTGCATGCCTGATGTCGCGATACGGTGCTGCATCATCCTGTTGATGCCTTGCGAATGCCCTGAGAACGCCATTGCCTGGCTTGCATTGGAGCGCATCGACCTTCAGTGGAGTGGCGCAAAGTCCCTGTTGTCGAGTATCCTTCCTCCGCAACAGTCCCGGAGCCGGCATGCATACTTCACACACCGCCAAACAACGCCTCCTCGCCCAGGCCCGCCTCGATTACCAACCGGCGCTCGTCGCCATTGACCAAGAGGCGATCACACGCCTGCCGGCACGTGGCGATCGATTCAGCCACCTGACTGTCGGGCTGGTGGGAAAGCCCGCGGGACAGACACCGGAAGGCGCGGCAGCGTACGGCATCGCCCTGAACAGCATGAACTTCATGTTCTGGACGCCGACTCCGGATGGGATGGCGCGTTATCACTGGCGCGGCGAGGGCGGCGCGCAAGGATTGCAGGCGGCGCTTGATCATCTCTGGGGCGACAATGCGACGCCGCGCGAGTTGCGCGCATGCCTCGGATCGGGCGAGGAGCAGGCTGTCGTCGATGCGCTCGGCGATATCTCCATGCCGCGCCGCCGTGCGCAGTTCCTGCGCGAGATCCTGTTCGGCGACCAGCTGGAGCAGGCGGCATCCGAACTCGTCGACGCCGCCAAGTCCGGCCGCCTGACTTCCGATGATGCACAGCGGCTGGCGCAACGCTTTCCGATGTCCTATGGCCAGGATCCCTACCTGGTGCGCGCGCAACTTGCAGTGATGTGGTTTGCGGGCTACCTGTTCGAGCAAGGCGTGGATGTCGATTGCGACATCACCGTCGCAGCCAGCTATCAGATGCCGCGCGTGATGCGTTCCATCAAGGTGCTGCGCTTCGCGCCGGAACTGGCGGCGAAGATCGACAGCCATGCCCTGATCCTGCGCCAGAGCGATGAGGAGCGTGCGATCCGCTCAGCGACAGTGCTCGGGGCGCAAGCGATGGCGCAGCACCTGGGCGTGTCGGAACATGCGATGGTGAACGTGCTATGGCAGAACCGGCACGCGTGCGGCGCGATTCCGTATCACCTGACGATCACGACCGATTATTGAGCCGATGCGTGTTGCACACGCTAGTTGAATTCGCGGTTGTCGTTTGTGTAAGAGGGGCAGCCGTCCTGTCCCCACTTCCCGCCGCAGACGCGCCACTTGCACTGCTCGCGCCGGAAGAAGCTACTTTGCTGTTCGCACTGCGCATATTCATCCTGGGCTCCACTTGTCTTGATGGGCAGCGCTGCGCTGTTCTGCGCAAGCAGCGTGCTGGAGCGCTCTTCATGCGGCTTGTTCGACGCCTTGGCGAGCGTCGAGGCGGCTTTCTTCCTTGGGCTGGCGGCTACCGCATGCATGGCACGCTCTGAGCGCGCGTGAGCGGTTTTCGTTTCAGTCGGCCTGTGTGCGCTTGCAGCCGTGCGGGCCTTCTCATGTGCCGGGCGCACCTTGGTCACGTTCTTCGTCGCAGCCGTTTCTGATGTGCCGCCCGCGGCCGGCGATGCGGGAACGACAACTGCCGCATCTGCATCGGCGCGCGCCACCTGCGTCGCGACACGGTTGCTCTTGAACAGGCCCACCACGGCGATCAGTGCGACGGTCAGGCAAGCGCTGATCAGAATCGCCTGGACGATGGCCGGGAACTTGCGCGCTGATTCATGCGCGGCCTGCGCTGTGTGGGGTTCGATCTGCAGTGCCGGAAGCCGCTGCGGAATGATCATCGGCAGGGCCGGCTCCTGATCCACCGGCTTCGGCTGTGCATCGCCGGAACCGGCCAGCAGCGCAGGAGATGGATAGCTCGCGCTTCCCGATTCCTCGTTGTGCACCGGCGTATCCGGCGACGGCATTGCGGACTGGATTGATGACGTGCCGTGTGAACATCCGGACTGCCTGTTCCGATGACGTCGACCTGATTTTCTTGTTCCCGTGGACTGGGCCATGATGTCTCCCCCGCAGCTTTGCCTGTCTGTGACAAGGCTATGAGGGGGGAATCTACGATTTAGTTCCGCACAGCAATATCTTGTAGCGCTCCGCGCTGCAGGAATGTAACTTTCCCTCTCATTCGTTGACCGAACGGCATCCCCCCGCTATCTTCGCGCCTGTTCCACTGAGCGACCACCTGACCGCGAGCCGCCGTCACGCTCACCTTATCTCTTGCATCAACGACATGAAATACCTTTTGTCCGCCTTCATTGCCGTATCCAGCCTCGGATTGTCCGGCTGTGTCGTCGTCCCGGAATACCCCGCTGCGCAGGTCATCATTTCGGGCGGCGGAGGTGGCGGCGGCGGTTACCATTGCCCGCCGGGACAGGCCAGGAAAGGCCGCTGCTAAGGATCAGCCGTCAGGCCACCGGCGTCTTCGACAGCAAGGCCTTCAGGTTCGCCAGCCGGGCCTGGGGCGTCAGTACTTCGTCTTCCTTCGGCACCGCATCTCCCTCGTCGAGCTTCATCTCCTTGATGAAGCGTGACGGATCGCAGTTCACGCTTTCGCGCGCCCGCTTGCGCTTCTTGCACCAGGTGACGTGCAGGCTGCGCTGCGCGCGGGTGATGCCGACATACATCAATCGACGCTCTTCCTCGATGCGCGCGCCCAGTGTCTCGATCGGCGCATCGGGATCGCCCTTGTGCGGCAGGATGCCCTCTTCCACGCCGACCAGGAACACGTGCGGAAATTCCAGCCCCTTCGAGGCGTGCAGCGTAGACATGCGCACCGCATCCGGCTCTTCGTCCTTCCCTTCCAGCATGGTCATCAGCGCGACCATTTGCGTGAGTTCGAGCAGGCTCTTTTCTTCGCCACTGCCATCCTTGCCGCCGGTGCCCTTCTCTTTCAGCCACGTGGTGAAGTCGAGCACGTTCTGCCACTTCGACTGCGCCTGGCGCTCGTCGAAGGTCTCGTACAGGTAGGACTCGTAATGGATCTCCTTCATCATCTCGTCGAGCAGTTCGGCGGCATTCTCGCCGCGCTTGGAAGCGCGTGCTTCGAGGCCGTTGATGAAGTGACAGAATTCACGCAAGGGGTTGAGCTGACGGTCAGCGAGTTTCGCTTCAATGCCGCCCTTGAACACCGCTTCGAACAGCGAGCATTGCCATTGGCCGGCGAAGGCGCCGAGCGCTTCGAGCGTTGATTGTCCGACGCCGCGCTTGGGCGTGGTGACGGCGCGGATGAAGGCGGGATCGTCGTCTTCATTCGCCACCAGCCGCAAGTAGGAAACGATGTCCTTGATCTCGGCGCGATCGAAAAAGCTCTGCCCGCCCGAGATGGTGTACGGGATGCGCTCCTTGCGCAGCGCCTGTTCGATCACGCGCGCCTGGTGGTTGCCGCGATAGAGAATCGCGTAATCGGAAAACTTCGCGCGCCGTTCAAACTTGTGCGCGGAGATCATGATCGCGACCTGCTCCGCCTCCTGTTCGTCGTCCTGCATCGCCATCACCTTCACCGGATCGCCGAGGCCGTGCTCCGACCAGAGCTGCTTTTCGAACAGCTTCGGATTGTTGCCGATGACCGCATTCGCCGCCTGCAGGATGCGCGTGGAGGAACGGTAGTTCTGCTCCAGCTTGATCACTTTCAGGTCGGGGAAATCGACCTGCAGCTGCTTGAGGTTTTCGATGGTCGCGCCGCGCCATGCGTAGATTGCCTGGTCGTCGTCGCCCACAGCAGTGAACATCGGTTTCTTGCCGAGGCCGGTGACCAGCAGCTTGACCAGTTCGTACTGGCAGGTGTTGGTGTCCTGGTATTCGTCGACCAGCAGGTAGCGCAGCTTGCGCTGCCAACGGTCGCGTACCTCTTCGTTGCTGCGGAACAGTTCGACCGGCAGGCGGATCAGGTCGTCGAAGTCGACCGCCTGGTAGGAGGACAGCGTGGCGACGTAATTGCGATAGATGCGCGCAGCCTGCGCCTCGTCTTCGGTGACGGCATGCTTCAGTGCGGTGTCGGGATCGACCAGGCCGTTCTTCCAGAGCGACATGGCGGTCTGGATGCGACGGATCAACTGCTTGTCGGTGGTGCAGGCAAGGTCCTGCACCAGTGAAAAACAGTCGTCGCTGTCCATGATGGAGAAGCGATCCTTGAGGCCGAGTTCCTTCGCTTCGCGGCGCAAGATCTGCACGCCCAGCGAGTGGAAAGTGCAGACGGTGAGATGCTTCGCTTCCTTCGGTTCCTTGAG
Source organism: Noviherbaspirillum sp. (assembly GCF_035254685.1). Classification (GTDB taxonomy): domain Bacteria; phylum Pseudomonadota; class Gammaproteobacteria; order Burkholderiales; family Burkholderiaceae_D; genus Noviherbaspirillum. Next base: position 101,306 of record NZ_DATFAI010000026.1, read on the forward strand.
CAGTTTGGCAATGCGCTCCTGCATTTCCAGCGCGGCCTTGTTGGTGAAGGTAACGGCGGCGATGTTCTTCGCTTCATAGCCGCATTGCTCGATCAGGCTGGCGATCTTCTGCGTGATCACGCGCGTCTTGCCGGAGCCCGCGCCCGCCAGCACCAGGCATGGCCCGTCCATGTAGTTGACGGCCTCGCGTTGCGGACGATTCATTCCATGGGCGACATTGTGCGGGGCGTGTGACATGCGGCAAACCGGTAATGCGAAAGCGGATCATTTTATCAGCGCGGCCTGTTTTTCATCCGACAGTTGCCAGTTCGCTACGGGAATAAATCGCTTGCTTTTTCCGCTTCGGCGGAATCAGGCCTTGCTCGAGGATGCGCTGTGGAGGCGGCTGCGGTATTGCGTCGGAGTGAGATCGAACCAGCGCTTGCAGGCGCGGCTGAAAGTGCTCTGGTCAGTGAAGCCGAGCAGGCATGCGGCCTGCGCAAGCGCGAGCTGTGGCTGGCGCAGGTAGCGCTGCGCCAGCTCGCGTCGCGTATCGTCCACGACCTGGTGGAACGTGGTGCCTTCTTCCTGCAGGCGCCGCTGCAATGTGCGCTCGCTCATGCAGAGCGCGCCGGCGATGTCGGCGCGCGCCGGATCGCCCTTGGGCAGGCGCTTGATGATCAGCTCGCGCGCGCGCACGCTGGTCGGGACGGTTCCCATGCGGGCGAGCTGTTCGCGCGCGTAGCGGTCATGCAGTTCGGCCAGCACCGGATTGGCGGCCTGCGGCGCGAGCGCAAGGTCGCTGCGGGAAAACAGCAGCCGGTCCGTCGTGCATCCGAAGAGGACCGTGCATTCGAAGAGAGCGGCATACCTGTGCAGCGCAGCGGGCGCGGCATGGGCAAACTCGACGGCGAGCGGATGGACCGGATGCCCGCTGGTCCAGCGCAGGAAGGTGAGCAGCGTGGTGAGGACGAATTCGATGCGCTGCGGCGGCACCGGGCGCTTGCCGCCGGAGAGTTCGATCTTCAGCCACCAGCCGCGCTCCTCTTCCTGCAGCGACACCGTCACATCATCGCTGACGATGCGCTGGTAGCGCACGAGGAACTGCAGCCCTTCGAGCAGATTGCGGCAGCTCATCATCGCGTAGGCAACGACATCGAATCCGGCCGGCTGCATGACCGGCGCAACGGCCAGCCCGATCTGCGGATCGCCGGAGCGGGCGACCGCGAGCTCCCACAGCCGGCTGATGTTTTCGGTGGCGAAGCGCGCATCGGGATCATCGAGCCCATGCAGATCAAGCTGCGCTTCATCGAACAGGGCATGCACGTCCAGGCCAGCGCTCTTCAGGCGCCCGACGATCCCCCGGACCCAGGATGCGGAAGTCGTACGTCCACTCATTGCTTGCGATCCCCTCTCTCGTTTGACGCGCGGCGCCTTGAACGCTCTTGGGGCTTGTTTATACCTTGGATCGGAACCGGCGGCAATCAGATGACAATCCGGCAAGGGCTGCTGCTGCGGAGGAGGTGGCGGGTGGCCGGGATGGCGGCGTGATGATTCGTGTCCACGGAAAACACGGAAGGCACGGAAAACAATCGAGTCTTCCGGAGTGCCGCTCAGTTAAGGCAGCATCTGGAAGGATTTTTTCCCCGTGAAGGCGGGTGGCCGCCCCGCGGGATCCATGGCGAAGCGGTATTGGAAACTCTGCATGGATCCCCGCTTTCGCGGGAACGACCAAAGGGAAAATCAACCTTAACTGAACGGCACTACGGAAAACAACGGGATCTTCCGTGCTTTCCGTGTTTTCCGTGGACACTCTTTGTGCAGCGGCCGCAAATCCGATGCGAGTGTGGTCTGGAGGGTCGAGCAGCTATGCGTTAGGCGGCTTTCTTCTCATCCCGCAATTCGCGGCGCAGGATCTTGCCGACATTGGTCTTCGGCAGGCTGTCGCGGAATTCGATGTACTTCGGTTTCTTGTAGGCGGTGAGCTGTTCCTTGCAGTAGCTAATCAGCTGCTCCACCGTGAGCGATGGGTCCTTGCGCACCACGAACAGCTTCACCGCTTCACCTGAGGACTTGTCGGGCACGCCGATGCAGGCGCATTCGAGCACGCCGGGATGCGCAGCCACCACGCCTTCGACTTCATTCGGATAGACATTGAAACCGGAGACCAGGATCATGTCCTTCTTGCGATCGACGATGCGCACATAGCCGCGTTCATCCATCACGCCGACATCGCCCGACTTGAAGAAGCCGTCCGGCGTCATCACTTTGGCTGTCTCATCGGGACGCTTCCAGTAGCCGGCCATCACCTGCGGGCCGCGGATGGCGATCTCGCCCGGCTGGCCGATCGGCTGCGGCTTGCCTTCATCATCGAGGATGGCGATTTCGGTGGAAGGAAGGGGCAGGCCAATGGTGCCGCTGTATTCCGTCGCATCGACCGGATTGCAAGTGGCTACGGGCGAGGTTTCGGACAGGCCGTAGCCTTCGAGGATGGCGCAGCCTGTGACCTTGCGCCATTTGTCGTTGACCGCTTTTTGTACCGCCATACCGCCGCCGATGCAGACCTTGAGCGCGGAGAAATCGAGCTTGTCGAAGCCGGGCGTGTTCAGCAGGCCGTTGTAGAGCGTGTTCACGCCGGGGAAGATGTTGACCTTGTACTTCGACAGTTCCTTCACGAAGCCGGCCATGTCGCGCGGATTCGGGATCAGGATGTTCATCGCACCGGCGCGCGCGCCGAACAGGCAGCAGGCGGTGAGCGCGAGCACATGGTAGAGCGGCAGCGCGCAGACGACGGTTTGCGCTTCATTCGGCGGCAGCTTCTTCAATGCCGGCTGCGACCAGGCTTCGTTCTGCAGCATGTTGGCGATGACGTTGCGGTGCGTCAGCATGGCTCCCTTGGAGACGCCGGTGGTGCCGCCGGTGTACTGCAGGAAGGCGATGTCGTCATGGTTCAGGCGCACGCTCCTGAGGCGGGTGCGGGCGCCCTCGGCAAGCGCGCGCCTGAAGGGCACGGCGCCGGGCAGCCGGTAGGACGGGACCATCTTCTTCAGCTTGCGCACCGCGAAGTTCACCAGTGCACCCTTGAGTCCGCCCAACAGGTCGCCCATGCTGGCCACGACAATGTGCTTGACGGGCGTCTTGTCGAGGACGCGATCCAGCGTCGTTGCGAAATTCTCGAGGATGACGATGGCCTTCGCGCCCGAGTCGTTCAGCTGGTGTTCCAGCTCGCGCGGCGTGTAGAGCGGATTGATATTGACGACGGTGAAGCCGGCGCGCAGCACGGCGGCAATGGCCACCGGATATTGCAGGACATTCGGCATCATCAGCGCGACGCGATCGCCCTTCTTCAGGCCCCTTCCCTGCAGCCAGGCGCCAAGATGGCGGGATAGCGTATCCACCTCGGCATAGCTGAGATGCTTGCCCATGCAGGCGTAGGCGTCACGCGTGGCGTATTTCTGGAATGCTTCTTCCAGCAGGTGTGCCAGGGACGTGTACTGGTTGTAATCAATGGCAGCGGGCACGCCTGGCGGGTAGGACTTGAGCCAGATCTTTTCCATGCTTTGTCTCGGTTCTCTCGGGGTCTCGGAAGGGGGAGGGAATTGGCCAGGCAGAGGCCTTATTCTGTATCGATCCTATTGATCCGGCGCGGCACTGGCAAGCGCTTGGCGCAAGCTTGTCTCGGCAAGTCACCAAATTGGCCGGGATGATCAAACTTTCGCCCCCTGCCGGGCCGAAGCGCTGGCTGTCGCCGGAAAGCAATATTTGCGGATTTCCCGTCGGTGATTGCTTTATTATTAGTCGATCGTATAATAATTCCATGGCACGCCCCTCGCAGAACATTGACCAGCGCCTGCTGGAAGCCGGCGCGCAGCTGCTGCCCAGCACGGGCTGCCGCGGCCTGTCCGCGCGCAAGCTCGCGGAGCACGCGGGCGTGAACCTCGGCATGTTCCATTACCACTTCCGCACCAAGGACAACTTCATCCGCACCCTGCTGCAGCAGATGTACGAACAGATGTTCTCGATGCTGGTGATCAAGGCGCGCGAAGGCGACTCGGCGCTGCAGAACCTGCGCAACGCCATGCTGGTTCTCGCGCATTTCGCGCGAACGCACCGCGCCATGCTGGTGCGCATTGCAAGCGATGCATTGGCCGGGGAGCAGGTCGCAGTGGAATTCCTGCAGGCGAACCTGCCGCGCCATATCGGCGTACTGTCCGGCCTGATCGCCGATGCGCAACGCGAAGGCGAACTCGTGAAGGCGCCGGTCGCACAGGTATTCAGCTTCCTCGCCGGCGCGGTCATGGCGCCGGTGCTGCTCGGTGCCGCGCTGGCGGACAACATCGCAGTGCCCGCCGCACTGGGGGCGAGAATGGAGCGTGAAGTGTTATCGAAAAAGGCGGTCGAGCAGCGCGTCGATTTCGCGCTGCGCGGGCTGGCCGTTGCGGACCGGAGACTGGCATGAAGCGTTTGTGGTGGCTCATGATGGCGGCTGCGCTGGCAGGCTGCACGGAAAAGACCGGCGATTATTTTCCTGGCTATGCCGAAGCGGAGTACGTGCGGCTGGCAACGCCGATTGCCGGCACGCTGGCGAAGCTGTACGTGAACCGCGGCGACAAGGTGGCGCAGAATGCGCCGGCCTTCGTGCTGGAACAGGAGAGCGAACGCGCCGCGCGCGAGGAAGCGGCATCCCGCGTACAGCGCGCGCAGGCGCAACTGGCGAACCTGGAGAAAGGTCGCCGTCCGGAAGAGATCACTGCGATCAAGGCGCAACTGTCGCAGGCCGAAGCCTCGCTGCAGCTTTCGGAAAACACCTTCAGCCGGCGCAAGCAGCTCGTGGCCGACAAGTTCATTTCCCCTGCCAGCCTCGACGAAGCGCGCAGCACGCTCGAACGCGACCAGGGCCGGGTGAAGGAACTGCGCTCGCAGTTGCACCTCGCCCATCTCGGCGCGCGCAGCGACGAGATCGACGCTGCACGGCAGGAACTGAAAGCCGCGCAGGCACAGCTCGCCCAGGCCGACTGGCGACTGGAACAGAAGACGCAGCGCATCCCGGTTGCCGGCGAGGTCGCCGACACGCTGTACCGAGAAGGTGAATTCGTGCAGGCCGGCAGTCCTGTGGTGAGCTTGCTGCCGCCGCAGAACATCAAGGTGCGCTTCTTCATTCCCGAACCCCTGCTCGGCACCTTGCGCCTCGGGCAGGATGTGAGCTTGCAATGCGATGGCTGCAAGGCGCCGATACCGGCGAAAATCAGCTACGTGTCGAGCTCGCCGGAATACACCGCGCCGCTCATCTACAGCAAGGAGAACCGCGCAACACTCGTATTCATGATCGAGGCGCGCCCTGCACCGGCGCAAGCACAACTGCTGCACCCAGGCCAGCCGGTGGAAGTGCATCTTTCCAATGCGAAGGCGACGCAGTGATGGACAGCGAAGCGATCATCGACGTGTATGGCCTCACCAAGCGCTACGATGAACGCGTGGTGGTCGATCACGTCGACATGCAGGTGCGGCGCGGTCGCATCTACGGCTTCCTCGGCCCCAACGGCAGCGGCAAGACCACCACCATCCGCATGCTATGCGGCCTGCTCACGCCGGACGACGGCAGCGGCACCTGCCTCGGCTTCGACATCCGCAAGGAATCGCGCAAGATCCGCCGCCATGTCGGCTACATGACGCAGCGCTTCGGCCTGTACGAAGACCTGAGCATCGAGGAAAACCTCGACTTCATCGCGCGCGTTTATGAAGTGCCGCAGCGCAGGCGCAAGGTGAAAGACACGCTGGAGCAGCTTGGACTGGAGAGCCGGCGCACACAGCTCGCGGGCGCCTTGTCGGGCGGCTGGAAGCAGCGCCTCGCGCTCGCCGCCTGCCTGCTGCATGAACCGCAATTGCTGCTGCTGGACGAGCCCACTGCCGGTGTCGATCCAAAAGCGCGACGCGAATTCTGGGACCATCTGCACCAGCTCGCGCACGACGGCCTGACGGTGCTGGTGTCGACGCACTACATGGACGAGGCCGAACGCTGCCACCAGCTCGCCTACATTGCCTATGGCCATCTACTGGCGCAGGGCACGTCGAAGGAACTGATTGCAGGCGCCGGCCTGACCACCTACTCCGCATCGGGCAGCGGACTAGCGGAACTAGCCAAGACCCTGCGTGCGCATTCCGGCATCAATGTCGCTTCCTTCGGCACCACGCTGCACATCAGCGCGGCATCGGAAGCCGGGCTTGAAGCGGCGCTCGCGCCTTATCGCGAGAACGGCCTGCACATCACACGCATCGACACCACGCTGGAAGACGTATTCATCGCGCTGATGCAGCACTCGACGGACAACTACGCATCATGAACTGGTCGCGCCTGCTCGCCATCCTGATCAAGGAGTTTCGCCAGATCCGGCGCGACCGGCTGACCTTTGCGATGATGGTCGTCGTGCCGATCATGCAGCTGATCCTGTTCGGCTATGCGATCAACACCGATCCCAAGCATCTGCCGCTGGCCGTCGTGCAGGCCGACCAGAGCGAATTCGCGCGCACGCTCGTCGCGAGCCTGGAGAACTCCGCCTATTTCCGCATCACTGCACGACCGCGCAGCGAAGCGGAGGGCAATGAGTTGCTGGACGAAGGGCGCGTGCAGTTCCTGCTGGTGATCCCGCCGGATTTCGGGAGGCAGCTATTGCGCGGCGAACGGCCGGTGGTCTTGCTGGCGGCCGATGCCACCGATCCAGCGGCGGCAGGCAATGCGCTGGCGGCATTGAACGGCATCACCAGGCAGGTAGCGGCACGCGACCTGACCGGACAGTCGCGCGCGCTGCAGGCGGGCGACACCGCCTTCGAGATCCGTCCGCAGCGCCGTTACAACCCGGAAGGCGTATCGCGCTACAACATCGTGCCTGGCCTGATCGGCGTGATCCTGACGATGACCATGGTGATGATGACCGCGCTGGCGATGACGCGCGAACGCGAGCGCGGCACCATGGAAAATCTGCTCGCGACACCGGTGCGCCCGCTCGAAGTCATGGTCGGCAAGATCGCGCCCTACATCCTCATCGGTTATGTGCAGACGGCGGTGATCCTGATTGCCGCCCGGTTGCTGTTCGACGTGCCAATGGTCGGCAGCCTGGTGTTGCTGTCGGCGGCGCTGATCGTCTTCGTCGCGGCCAACCTTGCCGTCGGCTTCACCTTTTCGACGATCGCACGCAACCAGTTGCAGGCCATGCAACTGACCTTCTTCTTTTTCCTGCCGTCGATGCTGCTGTCCGGTTTCATGTTCCCCTTCCGCGGCATGCCGGAGTGGGCGCAGGTACTGGGCGAAGCGCTGCCGCTCACGCATTTCCTGCGCATCGTGCGCGGCATCATGCTCAAGGGGAACGGCTGGATGGAAGTCACGCCCAACGTCTGGCCGATCGCATTGTTCATGCTCGTCGCGGGACTGGTTGCATTGAAGCGCTATCGGCAGACGCTGGATTGAGCGCATGATGGATGTCCACGGAAAACACAGAAGACACGGAAAATACTTTTTATTTCCGTGTCTTCTGTGTTTTCCGTGGACAAAGGTTTTCAGAACAACCGCCCTCCATCGCCGGCACCTCAATGGAGCCGCGGATAGCCGGTAATTTTCTGGATTTCCTTGTAGAGCGGCTGCAGGCGTGAATACATCTGCTGGTACACGCGACGGTACAAGGCGTCGTAGATCTGCTGGTTGTGCCGCTGGGGCTCGAACACACGGCCGATGCGCGTCATGGCCTTGATCGCGCTGTCGAAGTCGGGATGCAGCCGTAGTCCGACGGCGGCGTCGATTGCCGCGCCGAGGCCGGAGGTTTCGTACACATGCGGGCGCGCCGTGGGCAGGCCGAAAATGTCGGCGGTCAACTGCATCGCCGCGTCGCTCTGCGATCCACCGCCGGACACGCGCAGCTCGGTGATCGGCACACCGCTGCGCTTCTCGATGCGTTCCTTGCCCTCGCGCAGCGCATAGGCCAACCCTTCGAGGATCGCGCGGTAAAAATGCGCGCGGGTATGCACGTCGCCGAAGCCGATCACCGCGCCTTTCGCTTCCGGCCCCGGCACCTTGATGCCCGGCGTCCAGTAGGGTTGCAGCATCAGGCCCATCGAACCGGGCGGCACCGCATTGACGAGTTCGTCGAACAACGCTTCCGGCGCGATGCCCTGCTCGCTCGCGCGGTCCTTCTCGTGATGCCCGAACTGCTCCTTGAACCAGTTGACCATCCAGTAGCCGCGGAAGATCTGCACTTCGGTGCTGTAGGCACTCGGTACGGCGGCCGGATATGGCGGGATGAAGGGCGTGACTTCGAGGTATTTCCTGCTGGTGGTGTTGATGGTTGCCGTGGTGCCGTAGCTGAGACAACCGATGTGCTGTTCGAGGCAGCCGGCGCCGATCACTTCGCAGGCCTTGTCGGCGGCGGCTGCCAGCAGCGGTGTACCAACCGGAATGCCGGTGGCGTCGGCAGCGGCGTCGGTGATGCGGCCCATGACCGTGCCGGGCGGGACCAGTGTCGGCAGCATGCGACGCTCGATCGGCAGCGCCTGCCATTTCCAGTCGCGCTTGCCGGCCCATTGCAGGCCCTTGTAATCGAAGGGAACGTAGCCGACCTGCGAGCCGATGGAATCGATGAACTCGCCGCACAGGCGGTAGTTCAGGTAACCCGACAGCAGCAGGTACTTGTCGGTCTTGTCCCAGATCTCAGGCTGGTTGGCCTTGATCCAGTTAGCCTCGGCCTCTCCGAGAAAGAAGTTGACCGTGTCTTCCACACGCGCCAGCTTGAAGGCGGCGCGCCACAATGGACCGAGCGTCGGCACTTGGTCGGTGCGGCGCTGGTCGAGCCAGAGGATGGCCGGGCGCAAGGGACGGCCGAATTTGTCGAGGTTGATGACCGTGCCGCGCTGCGTGGTGACGGCCACGGCCTTGATGGCCTCCTTCGGTATGGCATTCTCCGTCCACAAGCGCTGGCAGGCCGTGCAGAGCGCCTGCCAGTAGCCCTCCGGTTCGTGCTCGGCCCAGCCGGGCTGTACCGAGAAATAGGCGTCGAGATGCACCTGCGACCTGGCGACGATGCGGCCGTGCAGGTCGAACAGCAGCGCGCGCACGCTCTGCGTGCCGTTGTCGATGGCCAGGATGTAGTCATTGGACATGCGTGTCTCTCCACCTGTTTTCAGGTTCTCCGTTTCATTGAACGGACGGCACAGCGGACCCTCGCCCGGCCTTCACGCCGGCCATCATGCCGCCTTCTGTGACGCCTGCTTGCCTTCTGCCGGCAAACTGTAATGCTTCTGCCAGAGCGCCATATACGCCGCCTGTTCGTTCGCCCAGCGCGCATCGTCCCAGCCGAGCTCCGCCTGGCAAATCATGCGGATGCGCGGCAGCAGTTCCGCGCCGCCTTCGCGCAGCAGCAATCCGACCCGCGTGCGGCGCAGCAGCAGGTCTTCCAGGTGCAGCACGGCTTCGCTGCGCGCGGCCCAGCGCAGCTCCGCAAAGAGGGTGTCCGTGCCGGGAATCGTTTCCAGCTCGCCCGCTTGCGCCGCCGCAACCAGCATGCGCGCGAAATTGCCGTAGCGACCGACGAGCCGCCGCCGCTGAAACAGCGACAGCCGGCCATCATACGGCAGCGGCGGCACTGGCGGAAACACGGGATGCGAACGCCGGCTGATGTGCCGCCCGCGCAGCAGCGGTGCGGCGTGTTTCAGCGCATCGCGCGCGATCAGGCGGAAGGTGGTGAGCTTGCCGCCGGTCACGGTCAGCAGGCCATCCTCCAGCCACACGGCATGATCGCGCCCTTCCTTCGACGGATCGGCCTTGCCGCTGTCGATCACCGGCCGCACGCCGGCGAAGGTGGCGATGATGTCCTCGCGCGTGATCCCGAGTTGCGGGAACTGGAAGTCGAGTGCCGCCATCAGGTAAGACAGTTCCTGCTGCGTGATCGCTGCTTCGTTGCGCATGTCCTCGCGATGGTCGACGTCCGTGGTGCCCACCAGGGTCACGCCTTCCCACGGGAAGGCGAACACCGGGCGGCCGTCCTGCGGATGCATCAGGCTGATCGCCTGCGCCACCGGCACGCGCCATGCCGGCAACACCAGGTGGCTGCCGCGCAGGGGGCGCAATTTCATGCCGGTCTTCGACTGCTGGCGCAAGGCATCGGCCCAGGCGCCCGTGGCGCTGATGACCGCCTTCGCTTCCACTACCTGCCGCTCGCCCGTCACGCCGTCCTGCAATTCCACGCCGCACGCGCGGCCGTCGCGGCGCAGGAGCTGGCGCGCCGCCATGTAATTGATCGCCACTCCGCCCGCCGCGATCGCTTCCTGCAGCACGCGCAGCACGAGGCGCGCGTCGTCGGTCTTGGCGTCGTTGTAGCACATGCCGCCCTGCAGCCCCTCGGTCGCGATGTGTGGCGCCAGCATCAGGAATTCCTCGGGGCTGTAGTAATGGCGTGCGCGCTGGCCGGCCATCATGTCGTACAGTGCGAGGCCGAGCGAGAACATGCGGCGCCCTGGCTTGCGGCCGCGATAGTCGGCGAAGGCGAAACTCTGCGGCTCGACCAGGCCGGCGGCTTCCTTCAGCAACCGTTCCCGTTCACGCACCGAATCGCGCGTCAGCAGCAGCTTGCCTTCCTTCAGGTAGCGCAGACCGCCATGTACCAGCTTGGACGAACGGCTGGAGGTGCCCCAGGCGAAATCGCGCTGCTCCACCAGCAGGGCGCGCATGCCGTTGCGTGCCGCCTCCAGCAGGATGCCGGCGCCGGTGATGCCGCCACCGATGACCACGATGTCCCACTTGCGGTCGCTGAGCATGGCGCTTGTGCGTTCGCGCCAGTTGGTCTGCCACATAGATATCTCTCAAGCTGTCGGTAGAAGTTTGCCGGGGTTCATCATGCCGGTGGGATCGAAATGGCGGCACAATTCGCGGATCGCGCCGATGCCCAGCGCGCCCTTCTCCGCCTGCAGGTAGGGCGCATGGTCGACGCCCACGCCATGCTGATGGCTGATGGTGCCGCCATTGGCAACGATCGCCGTGCACACCGCGCCCTTCATCGCCTTCCAGCGCGCCAGGTCTTCGTCATACCGGCCTGCAAGGCGATAGGCGAAGGTGGTGTACACGCTCGCACCCTGCGCATACATGTGCGAGAGATGCGTGTAGGCATGCACCCGCTCGCCGAATGCGGACAAGGCGTCGCGCGCTGCCTGTTCCACCGACTGCATCATGCCGCGCACACGTGGCCAGTCGACGGCGGTCTCGACGGTATCGACTGCGTAACCGCGCTGCCACAGGACATTGCGCAGGTACACGTTGCGGAAACGGTTCTGCTTCCACTTCTCGCCGATCGCTGCGCCGGCATGCACGCCGCGATGATCGCCCGCGATGCGCAAGGCCTGATTCAGCGCATGCGCGACACTCGCCGTATCGCCGCTGGCACCAAGCAGCAGCATGCACTTCTGTTCGCCGCAGCCGCGCATGCGCAGGTAGGCCTGCAGCAGGCCGATCATCCTGTTGTGGCCGGCCATGGCCAGCGTGGTCTGCGTTTCGACCGGATTGGACAGGCGCAGCATGGACAATGGTAGTTTCGCCTGCGCGATGCTGCGCACCGCGTCTTCCGCCTCCGCCCAGTGCGGAAAGAACGCCGCGTGGAAGGCTTCACGCTGCGGCAGCGACGTGATGCGCACCGTCGCTTCGGTGAGGATGCCCATGCGCCCTTCCGAACCGAGCACGATCTCGCGCAGGTCGGTGCCTGCCGCTGAAGCGGGAAACGTCGGAATCGCCAGCGTACCGGTCGGCGTCTCCAGCCTGCCTCCGGCGAACAACTGCTCGATGCGCCCGTAGCGCAGCGACTGCTGTCCGGACGAGCGCGTCACGATCCAGCCGCCCAGCGTGGAATATTCGAAGGATTGCGGGAAATGGCCGAGGGTGTAGCCGCGCGCGCGCAGTTGCGCTTCCAGGTCGGGGCCGGCGATGCCCGCGCCGAATGTCGCCAGTTGCGCTTGCGGATCGAAGTCGATCAGGTTCGACAGTCGCGACAGGTCGACGGTGATCACCGCCTTGCCATTCTCCGGTGCCGTCAGGTGCCCGACCACGCTGGTACCGCCACCGTAGGGGATGACCACGGCGTCGATGCGACGGGCGTAGTCGAGCAACTCGCGCACCTGCCCGCTGCTTTCCGGAAATGCCACGCCATCCGGCACGCTGACTATCCTGCCGTAACGCAGTCGCAGCCAATCCGGCAGGCTCTGGCCGAACGCATGCCGCAGGCGCACTTCGGGCGTGGCATCGATGGCCTTGTGCGGCGCCAGCCGGCTGGGCAGCACGGTCCGGCAAGCCTCCGCCAGCGTCGCATCGGCCGGCGGCTTGCTCTCGCCGACACGTGCGCGCAGGAAGCCCAGCATGTCTTCATTCAGTGCGAAGTCGATCGCGTCGTCGCCCCAACCGTTCCAGCGTCTCACTTGCTTATCCCTGTCATTGGCTTGTTATACTGCATCGGAGAATTGACAAAATCTTATCCATCCAACCACGCCGCGTATTGCGCATTGATGACAGCCGACTTGTTCGAACATGCCAGCGCCGACTCCCCCCGCTAGCCGATCCGGCGGCCGTGTCGCCGGCCCTTACCTGCAGCCGTTGATCGAAGCGGCGGCGGCACAGGGCGTGGATGAACGTGCGCTGGAGCACGCGGCCGGATTGCCCGCAGGAACACTCTCGCCCCTGCCGGAGTCGCTGGCCGCAATTGACTATGTGCGGCTGCTGGAGACTGGCGCGCAACTCGCCGACGATCCTCACTTCGGCCTGCACGTGGGTGAGCGTGTGAAGCTCGGCACCTACAACGTGTATGGCCTGATCCTGCTGAGTTGCCGCGATTTCGGGGAAGCATTCCAGCAGACGCAGCGTTTCGAGGGCCTGGCGCACGACCTCGGCCGCTCGGTCATGAGCGTGGCGGATGGCGTCGCCGAATATCGCTGGGACAGCCTGTTCCCCACGGCCACACGCCATCTTGCCGAGAGCGTGTTCACGGGCATCCGCGTCTTCGGCGGCTGGCTGGCCGGCAAGGCGCTGCCGCCGGTGCAGGTCTTCTTCGCGCATGATGCACCGCAGGACCTCGATGAATACCACCGCATCTTCGGCGCGGAAGTGCACTTCAACGCGCCCGCGCATGCCGCCCGCTTCGACGCGGCATTGCTCGGTTGGCCGGTTCCGAACGCGGATGTCAGTCTCTATCCGGTGCTGCAGCAGCACGCAGAGCGCCTGATGAAGGAAAAGCTGCGCGCGGAAAAAGAAGGCAGCGTGGTCGCGCAGGTGCGCGCCGCGATCGTGAAGAATCTCGAACAGGACCGCGCGCGCCTGTCGCTGATCGCGCAGGAACTGCACATCACGCCGCGCACGCTGCAACGCAAGCTGAGCGATGCCGGTATCGGCTTCCAGCAATTGCTCGACCAGACCCGGCACGAACTTGCGCTCGACTACCTGAAGCAGAAGAACCTCGGCATCGCGGAAATCGCCTTCCTGCTCGGTTACCAGGAACAGAGTTCCTTCAATCACGCCTTCAAGGACTGGACAGGGATGAATCCGGGCGCGTATCGCGACAAGATACAGGCTTGATGCTGTTGCGAACAGATCGTATGGCGAGGTGTCCTAGCCTGGACAAGACCTGATCGGTGTCCACGGAAAGTACGGAAAATTCCTTCTGGATTTCCGTGCTTTCCATGAACAAAAATTGTCCCATTCAAATGAACCCCGCCATTTGCCTCGCCATCAACGAGAAGCGTTTGATCGAACTGCGCTACCACGGCTATTCGCGCATGGTCGAGCCGCACATCTATGGGGAGGACAAGAATGGTGATGAAGTCGTGCGCTGCTTCCAGCTCGCCGGCGGCAGCCAGAGCGGTGAGCGCGCCGGATGGAAACTGCTGAAGATCAGGGAAGCGCTGGTCGTGCTGGTGACGGAAACGCGCTTCGAGCCGCGCGCGGAGTTCCAGCGCAATGACAAGGTGGTGCGGAAGGTGTTCTGCGAAGTGTGACAGCGTGAAAGGCGGCGCCACGGGCAAGGCTTGGTTAGCGGGCTCTTGCATCGCTGCGCCCGGCATGGACAGCGCGGCCATCGTCACCTGCTTTCGCCTGCTCCGTCAGGAGCAGCCAGCGCGCCTTGCCATTCGATGCCGCTACGGACCTGACTTCCGCCTGCTTCCGGCCGGCCACGCTACCACCGATCAGCGCCAGGCCGGCAAGCAGCAGCACGGTACTTGCAGCAATGTGCCTGCGCTCCCGTGCCTGCCGCCGAGCAAGCAACTGCTGGTGCAGTTGCTGGTCGTAGACAAGGCGCCGGCTCGGCGAGGACAGCGCCAGGTAGGCCTCGCGCAGTTCGCGCAATCGCGCCGGATCCCGCCCGCCAGTGGTGGATGCGCCTGCGATATGCGCGTTCAGTGCGCTGCGGTAGGCGTGCTCGATATCGATCGGCAATGCCTGGCGATCGACTCCCAGCACGTCGTAAAGTGTTTTCATTGCGTCGGTGGATTTCATTCAAGAGGTCGAACTTTATCGAATGCCCCCGCTCGCAACAATCCCGCAGATATGGGAGGCGCACCGCGTTTCCAGATGACACTTCCGCCAATGTTGCGGCCATGCAATCATTGTCTTCCTGCGCGCATAAATGCTTTATTATTGGAAAGAATTTGTTGATGAAAATCAACATGTGGGTTGCCGAACGAGGTAGCGAGCTACTCGGACCGCAGCCTGACACGTGCCGGCCCCTGCTCGACCGACAGATACAATGCCATGACAAAGAATGATCCGGTTCCGATCGGCGATCTTCGCTTCCTGATCGCAGAAGACGACGAGTTCCAGCGCCACTGGTTGAACGTGATGCTGTGCAAGCTCGGCGCGCGCCATATCGCTGAAGCGGAAAATGGCCGCATTGCGCTCGACCTGCTGCAGGATGGCCGCTCATCCATCGACATCAGTTTCATCGACCTCAACATGCCGGACATGGATGGCATCGAGCTGGTGCGCCATCTTGCCAACAGCGACCACGAGACGGCGATCGTGCTCACGAGCGCGCTCGGCTCCGCCCTGCTGTTTTCCGTGGAAACGATGACGAAAGCCTATGGCGTGCACCTGCTCGGCACTTTCGAGAAGCCGGCGACACCGGAAATTCTGCAAGACCTGATCGCGCAATATGAACCGCCGGCGGCACGGCAAGCGAAAAAATCGCTGCCGGTTTTCACGCTGCAGGAAATCCGCGACGGCATCCGTGCAGGGCAGTTCGAGCCTTTCTACCAACCGAAAGTCGAGCTTGCCACCGGCAAGGTGAAGGCGGTGGAAGCCTTCGTACGCTGGCGCCATCCGCAATACGGACTGGTCACGCCACCGGCCTTCATCCCCATTCTGGAAGCCAGCGGGCATATGGAAGACCTGACCTGGGCGGTGGTCGAGCGTGCGATCGCGGCCTGTCGCCGCTGGCACGACGATGGCCTGATGCTGTCGGTGTCGATCAACCTCTCCGCCACGTCGCTGGCCGAACCGGGCCTGGCGGAAAAGATCCTGGCCTACATCACGCAGCACGGCATCGAGCCGCAATACTTCACCATAGAAATCACCGAGCTGATGGCGATGACCGACGTTCCGGTCTGCCTGGAGAACCTCGCGCGCCTGCGCATGAAGGGCTTCGGCCTGTCGGTCGACGACTACGGCACCGCGCATTCCAACGTGCAGCAACTCTTGCGCATTCCCTTCCTCGACCTGAAGATCGACCGTTCCTTCGTCGCCGGCGCCTCGCAGAACGAGCAGATGCACATCGCACTCAGTTCCTGCCTGGAACTGGCGAAGAAGCTGCGACGCAACTCGGTAGCGGTCGGTGTGGAAACACGGGAAGACTGGGATCTGCTGCGCGATCTGGGTTGTACCTATGCACAGGGGTATTACATTGCCAAACCGATGGAGCGCGACGCCATTCCCGGCTGGATCGACGAATGGTCGCAGTTTTTCTGAAGCAGCTTGTCCGATCCGGCTTTTATCGAACGGGGCTTGGCGTTACACTGGGCGATTCCACCTGGCTGGTTCAGCATCATGAAATTCGCCCATCTCGTTGAAATCAACGATCCGCTCAATCCCCTGATCGACACGCTGACGCGCGAGCAACTCTGGCGCGGGCTGGTCCTGCGCGCCGAAATGCCGACCGCCTTCGTGCCCTACCTGGACCGCTGCACCATCCTTGAAAAATCGGAGCTGTCGGTCTCGCGCGAGTTGCAATACGGCGATCTCGTCGTGCGCGACCGCGTCACCTACCTGCCGCAGCAGCAGGTCGTCTATCACGTGCCGCAGCAAAAGGACATTCCCGAATCGCAGCTGACGATGACCATCGAGGAGCCCGAACCCAATATTCTGTTCGTGCGCTTCGAATACGACGACGGCGCGGGTGAAACGGAAAACGCCACGGAAGCGATGTACAACGACTTCCGCCGTTCCGCGTACACGGAATCGGACATCGATACCATCAGGACGATACGGGAAATGGCGGAAGACGGCCGGCTTGCGCAGGGACGATAACAGGATGACCGCCGCAGGATAAGGGCCCCCACGGAACGCTGCGCGCGGCAACGCCGGGACGCCGGCCATCCCGGCGAAGCTTATGGCGGCGGGAGTGCGCGGCGTCCACGCGCTCCCGCCGAACTGCTCGTGCGTCAGTGGTGACGACGTTCAGCGCCGTAGCGCACCGCATCCTTCACCTTGTCCCAGGCGCTCTCCGGATGCTGCCGCTCCCAGTCGCTGCGGATGTCGGGTTCCACGTCTTCCCAGCGATAGTTCCTGAAGCGCTCGGTGCCGGCCATGTTCGAGCCGTAGCGGTACGCCGCATCGTAGTCCTCATAGCGTCCGCCCGTCGGGCCGTAGGCGTTCTGCCAGTGACGACGGAAATCGGTATCGTCGGTCGCCATATCGGCAGCGCGCCCCACGTTCGATGCACCAAGTTGTTCGACCTCGACGTCGGTCTTGCGCACCGTGTCGTTCACGTCCTGCGTTTCCTGCGTCACTTCCTTGCCGACCACGACTTCCTCGACCACGCGTGCCGTCTTCGACACGACCGGTTCTTCGGCAGTCTCGCGCAATTCGACCGAACCTTCCTTGAACGCAGCCAGGTCCGCTTCGCTGGCCGGCTGGTCGACCGGATGCCGTTCGACGTTCACATGCTCCTGGCGCAACTCGACAGTCTCATGCACCGGCTTTTCCTCCACGCGGGTGTAGACCCGCACGCCGCCGCGCTGCACCGCGCGCTTGCCGACGCGCAGCTCCTCCTCGACCACCGGGATGCGCGTCTCGCCTTCACGCGCCTGTCGCGTCTGTTGCTGCACGGGCTCCGCAGCCGTGGTGGCGCGGTCCGTCGCATAGCGCTGCCGTTCGGTATCGATCTCGCTCTGCGTATAGCGCGGTGCGTTCTCGTCGTAGCCTGCCCAGCCCTGGGTGCGCCAGTGCGCGGCACGCTCGTCGATGTCCACCGGGTCATAACGGTTCATGATGTCGGCGGCGCGGTCGCGCTCCTCATCGCTGTCCGCATCCACGGTCAGCACGCAACTGCCGCGCCGCACCGCTTCCGAATACACGTCGTGTTCTTCGCGGTGCTCATCCATCCCGAACAGGGAGCGGAAAAAATTACCGATCGCGGAGCCGCCGGTCTTCGTCGTTGTCGCCTCGGTTTCGGACTCCGGGCTCAGTTGCACCTCGTCGCGGGAAAATCCGCTGGCGAGCAATTCGTTCATCGCGTTCTGCGCCTGTGCGTAACTGTCATATACGCCAACTACAGTGTTCTCCATGATGCTTCTCTCCTGTGAAGTGTTTATCCGGCGTCAAGTCGGATCCGGGGACCTGCCCCAACGTGAGTGGTGCGCCGGACGCATATCCCGTGCCTGCTTACAGATGCCCGTGTTCCCTTCCCTCGTCGAAACGCTCGACATCAACATGCTCGGCACGCAGCATCACTTTCTGCGGCGCCCGCATCGCTTGCCGCTCGCGCGTGATGCGCACCTCTTCCTTCAGCACAAGCTGCTTCTGCACGACCAGCACTTCTTCCAGTACTGGCACCACCAGCGTATCGCCCTCATAACGCGTCTGCGGCAGGTCCGACTCGGGCACGATGCGCCCGACCGGCACATGCTCGACCTTCAGTTCGTCATGCAGCAGCGGCTGGTCGACGACGCTCTCATGCGCTTCCACCGTCTTGCGGATGCGCACCCCGCGGCCGGTATCGATTACGCGCCGGGCGACCTGCAGTTCCTCTTCCATCACCGGGAAGCTCATCTGCAGCGGCTGCTGCGGCTGGCCGGAGAGGTGGAAGGTGAAGGGAAGACGGTAGGTGTCCTCGCCCTGTTGCGACATCAGGCTGAGGGGTACCAGCACCTGCGTGCCGTCGGGCAGACGGACCCACGCATGCGGATCCGATTCGACCTGCTGCACGCCGATGATGGATGCACTGTTGCCCTGCGCATCGATCACAGTCGCACGCGTGAGTCTGTCTGTTAGTGTGGCGTCATCGCCCACGGGGGAATGCTCCATCGCCTGCGCTTTCCACTCGTTCAAGGAAGAGCCATGCATGCAAATAGCGGGCCGGTGCGCGGCAGGAGGATTGCATGCAGGTGAAGGTGTTGCAGGCGAGTTTTTACCGCCCGCCGCGGAAAAAATTACACGACGAATAGTGGCACTGGCTCACGCGGGAGAACACGCCCAGAACTATTCGGCAAGCCTGCCCTCTCATCTTATTCATCCTGTCGCTTCTCGGAAGGAGGTTGACATGACAGGCATCATTGCAGGACGGTTCCAGCTGCAAACGGAAGTAGAAGATGCGATCGAGGAACTGCAGCGCGCCGGATTTGCGCGCGAGGCCGTTTCCGCGTTTTACGTTAATCCCCCCGGACAACACCATACCTTCCCGATCGGCGGCGACCGCGCGGAATCGCCGGGAGCGAAGGAATCCGGCAAAGGCGTGGCGGCAGGTGCTGCGGCAGGCGCTGCAGCTGGACTGGCCGCAGCACCCTTCCTCGGCCCGGTCGGCGCGGTCACCGGCGGCCTGGTCGGTGCGCACGTGGGCGGCTTGGTCGGCAGCCTGTCGCAAATGAAGGAACAGGGCGACACCGGCGAACATGCGGAAGACGTGGAAAACGCCGCACCGATACGCAAGGCCGGCATGATGGTGGCCGTCGCGGTCGGCGAGCACGACCAGGAAGACCGCGCAATCAATGTGCTGCGCTCGCTCGGCGCCGCCGATATCGAACGCGCGCAGGGCACCATTGAGAACGGCGACTGGCGCGACTTCGATCCGGTTTCGTCACCACAACTGATCGAGCCGTCACCGGACCAGTCTCGCCCCGAGCAGCCGTATCGGAGGCCGTAAGGATTTTGTCCACGGAAAACACGAAAAACACGGAAATTTTCGTGTCTTTCGTGGGGCACGCCTAGTGCTTTTCGTGAACATTCGAATTGCAGGCAGGACGTTCGGCTCGCAAGTCTAGCTGCCTTCCGCCTAGTGACATGTAGCGGCAGTTAACAAAACCATTTGTCGACGAAAAACACTAGGTGTGCCCCACGAAAGGGCACGAAATTTTCCGTGCTTTCCGTGTTTTCCGTGGACAATCCATTTTTCAATGAATCATCCGTCGATATGCGCGATCAGGGGCAGGTGATCCGAGGCGATGCGCGCGAGACGCGTTGAATGCACTTCGACATGCACGAGACGGTGGCGCGGACGGATCCAGATGCGATCGAGCGCGAATACGGGCCTGCGCGAGGGAAAGGTCCGTGGCGCCGGCACGGCCTGGAAATGCGAGACCAGCCAGCGCAGCGATCTTCCCCAGACGAACCATTCATTGATGTCGCCGAGCAGGATGACCGGCATCTCTTCGGTATCGAATACCTGCAGCAGGCGACGGATCTGCGCACGCCGTTCGGCCGGGCGCAGGCCGAGGTGCGTCGCCACCACGCGCAGCAGGTGGCCGTGGCAATCCACGTCGGCGTCGAGCGCGCCGCGCGGTTCCCGGCTGCCGAAGGACAGGTCGATGGTGCGCATCGTCAGGATCGGGTAACGGGTCAGCACGCCGTTGCCGTAGCGCCGCTCGGGGCGGTCGCAGGCCGGGCCTTCCGCGGCAATGAAACCAGTCGCTTCCTGCAGCATGGCAAGCACGTTGGGCGTCTTGCTGCCGCCGAGCGGAACTTCCTGCAGGGCGATGATGTCGGCCTTGATCTCGTGCAGCACGTCCGCCACGCGCTCGGGCGAAAAGCGGCCGTCGGTGCCGACCGCGCCGTGAATGTTGTAGGTGGCGATGGTCAGCGGCCAGGGATCGACATCGGGTGAGGATTGCTGCACCGGCGGCGCATCGGCAACGTGTTCAATCATGCCGCGGGATCCTCCCTGCGCTTGAGCAATCGCTGCAGGCCGATCGCGACTGCAATGATCACGACAGCCACCGCGCCGAGCACGGCGACCGTTTCGGGGCTGGGGTTGCGCACCGCTTCGGCCAGCTGGTGCACGAACGTCACTGTCAGCATAATGCCGGGCATCATCCCCAGCAAGGTGCCGATCAGGAAATCGCGCAACCGGATGTGCGACGCGCCGGCCACGACGTTCACCACGGAATACGGAGCGACCGGCAGGATGCGGACTACGATCATTGCGAGGATGCCGCGTTTGGCAATGCGCTTGCTCAGCCGGTTGACGCGCTCGCCCAGCAGGCGTTGCACCACGTCGCGCCCCAGCCAGTGCCCGAGCCCATACGTGACGGCAGCGCTGAGCAGCGTGCCGGCGATGGCATACAGCGAGCCATACAGCGGCCCGAACACGATGCCGGTGACGGCGATCAGCAAGGTGACCGGCACGACAAGAACCCCGGCCACCACATAACTGGCGATCACGGCGATGGGCGTGAACGGCAGCTCATCCAGGCCGCGCGCGAACGCAACCAGCGCGCCGAGATTGATCCAGTCGCGCAAGGGCGTCCAGCGCCAGGCGATCGCGAGCAGTGCCAGCGCAATGGCCAGCGCACCGATGCCGGTCAGCCGCCGAGGCAGCGGCTTGCGCGATTCGCTGGGCACGAATTCGACCACGAGCTCATCCGGGTCGATCGGCGTTTCCGGATCGAACAAGGCCTGCTCGGGAATCAGTGCATCCAGTTCGGGCGATACGACCGGATCGAGCGGACGCAATGCACGCTCCGAGTGCTGCAGCGCATCGACCGCGCGGTGCAGGCTGTTGTGGCGGTGCACCTCGGCATCCATCGTTTCCACGCTCGTGTCCATATGCTCGGCCAGCAGGCGGCTGCGCAGGCGGGAGATCACGCTGGCAATCCGCTCCTCATCCGGCCCGCAGGCTTCGATGGTGAGGTTGCACTCGGTGTCGAGCGCCATGGAGCGGTTGCTCAGGTTGGCGGAGCCAATCGAAAACAGGCGATCATCCACCGCGAACACCTTGCTGTGCACGTTCAGGCACTGGCCGTCGTTCAGGTCGGGCAGGTGCGGGCACAGCATGCGATAGCGCCCGAAGTGGTCCGCCTCCTTCAGGCGGCGATGCACGCGTGCGCGCAGCACGCCCATGGTCGCCTCTTCCAGCCATCCGCTCTGCGATTTCGGCGACACGATCATCACTTCCGGCCCGTCCGGTTCAGCCAGGCGCGCGGCGAGCGCACCGGCGATCATGCCGGAGGTGAAATACTGGTTCTCGAAAAACAAGGTGCGGCGCGCGGCGGCGATGGCGTCAAGGTGCAGCTGCCGCACTTCATGCACGCCGTTCGCACCATCGAAAGATGGCTCGGTGCGGGAAATGGCGACATCGACGTCGGTCAGGTCGGGAACGATGTCTTGCGGCCAGGGATCGAGCGCGGGATCGTAGCGGTCGATGCTTGCCTTGCCGTCCACCCGCCGCCAGCGTGCGCGCGCCAGTTCGCCCAGTGCGCGCGCCGCATCGCCATCGACCATGGCCTGCACGTCATGAAAAGGGCCATGCGGCTTGCCATCGCTGTCCCGGCGCCGGGTTTCCACGCCGGAATGCGCCGGCGTATCCCAGCGACAACGCGTGAGATCGAGTCCGCCGACAAACGCGACGCGGTCGTCCACCACGACCACTTTCTGATGATGCGAAGCGCCAAGCGGATGGCGGCCATCCATGCGAAACGCCAGCCGGCGATGGGTGCGCCACTCCATCTTGTACACCGGCAGCCATTCGCGCTCCAGCGCATACAGCATCGCGAAGTCCCAGTTCAGGACGTAGGCATGCAAGCCGGGTCGCGACGCCACGACCGCGTGCAGGAAGTCGCCGAGCGGTTCCGGGTAGCCGTCGTTCGCGCCTTGCGGCACCAGCCAGGTGCGGCTGTCAATGTCCCAGCTCAGGATATAGATGCTGTGACGCGCTTCGCGCACGGCGGCACGTACCGCGCGGAAATAGGCATCCGCGTCGACCAGCATGGCGAAACGGTGCACATGTTCGATGCGCCAGCAATTGCGCCCCGCTTTCAGCAGGCCGGGGCTGGCGCCGGGAATTTCAAGGCAGGTCTCGGTGTCCTGAAGTGGCATGCTCACGTAACGATGGGAAATGCGGACTTGTTTTCGTTCGACGCGGCGCCACCCGGTTAGTTTCTGCAGCCATCATTCGGCTGCTTCACCACGGCAAACTTGTGCCAGCGCAGCCTTTCACGCTGTTCCGCCCCGGCTTTTCCCGCCGCAAGCTTTTCTTCGGATAAGATCGCATTACCATCAACAACACGCCGTTTGCCCTGCTGCATCGAGGTGTCCGACCGCATGCGTTCCGCTCCGAATTCCGCACCTGCCAGACGCAGCCGGCCGATGCCGCCCGGCATGCGCCTCGGCATCGGCATTGCGGGTTCCCTGCTGGTGCATGGCCTCATCCTTTCCCTGCAATTCGGCGTGCTGGGGCTGGGCGTGCCGGGTCTCGATCTGCCATGGAGCGAGCGGCGCGCGCAGCCCGCTCCGCTGACGGTACGCCTGACGGATGTGAAACGCGCTCCCGAAATTCCGCCAGTCATGGTGCAGGCGGAACCCACGCCTGCCGGCCAGGAAGCGCCAGCGCCTGTCGCCGGTTCCGCGCCGGATCCCACGCGCATGCAGGTGCACGTCGCTCCGCCGTCGCTCGAAGCGGCCAAGCCCGCTGCACCGGCGAAGAAAGCCAGGCGCAAGCCGAAGCGATCACCACGCATTGTTCGCAGCAAGCCGGATCGACCCAAGGCGCCGGAGGTGATCGCACTGAACGAATCGAAGCCTGACACATTCGTGCTGCCCGCGCCTGCTCCTGACGAGGTTCCTCCGCCGGAAATACTGGAGGAAGTGCCGACTCCGCCAGCGGACATGCCGGCGACCGCGTCAACAAGTGAAGACCTCGCCGCACAGCGTGATCAGGAGCTCGACATGCAGCGTGGTGAAGAAGAAAAGGCGCGTGCGGAGGCCGAAGCGAAACACCTCGAGGAAGAAGCCGCGAAGCTCGCGCAGGAAGAAGCCGCGCGAGCCGTACGGTCTGCCGCTCAAGAGGAAGCCCGACGCGTTGAAGACGCGCGTCGGCAGGCATTGGAGCTGGAAGCGAAATGGCGCGCCGAAGAAGCCGCGTTGATCGAGGAGGCCCGGCAGCAGGAAGAGGCTCGCGCGCGGCAGCAAGCCATGGAACTGGAGGCACGCCGCAAAGCCGAGGAAGCCGCGCTGGCGCTGCGCAGGCAGGAGGAACAACGCGCGGCGCAAGAGGCCGCAAGGCGCGCCGAACTCGAAGCAAAGCGTCTGGAAGAGGAAAAGGCGAAGCGAGAAGCCGCGGAGCTTGCGGCGCGCCGCCAGGCCGAGGAAGCTGCCCACCTGCAGGCTGAAGCGCAGGCACACCGGAAGCAGGCTGAAGAGGCTGAGATGCGCCGACAAGCCGAAGCGGCGGCCGCGCAACGCCGCGAACAGGAACGACTCGCCGCCGAGGAGGCTGCCCGCCATGCCGCTGCAGCACGTGCCGCGGAAAGCAGCAAGGCGGCCACGGCAGGATTGTCGCGCAATCCGTCGGGCAGCGACCTCGCCAGCCGCGCGCTCGATCAGGCGCGACGCCCCGAGCCGCTGCGCGTGGAGCCGCGTGCGCCCGCTCCGCCGGTGGCATCGATGACTGCGGAGGCGCCGCAACGCCGTTCCATCTTTGGCAGCGGCAAGGTGGACGTCAATGTCATGATGTACATCGAAAGCTGGCGCCTGAAAATTGAGCGCAACGGCCGTCTCAATTATTCGCAGTCATCGACGGAAAAGGCGCGCGGGGATCCGGTCGTGACGGTGTCGATCCGCAGCGACGGCAGCGTCGAGGATGTGGTGATCAACCGCTCCAGCGGCCGCCCGGAACTCGATGCCGCGGTGCGTCGCATCGTCAGGCTCAACGAGCGCTACGGCGCGTTTCCGCCCAATCTCGCGCGCCAGTACGACGTGATCGAAATCCGCCGCGTGTGGAATTTCGACGAAGTGTTGCGGATTCTGGAGGAGATGCGCTGAGCGGCGAGCGGAGGCCGCTCAGATATCCACCGGGTCCACTTCCAGCGACCACTTCGCCCTGGTCTTCATCTCGCGCAGCAGCGCGAGCCACTCCTTCAGAAAAGCCTGCAGCGCAGGGCGCGATGCGCATTCGATCAGCAACTGCGCACGATCGACATTCGCCACGCGTGTCATTGTCATCGGAATCGGGTCGTTGATGACGATGCCGGGATGCTGCAGGCATTCCGCCGCCTGCTTCAGGAAGCCGAGCGCCGTGTCGAGCTCCTTCGCCTCGGCGCGCAGCAGCGCCTGGTACAGGAATGGCGGCAGGCCCGCCTGCTGCCGCTCTTCGAGCAGGCCGCTGGCGAAGCGGTCGTAGTCGTGCGCCATCACGGCAGCATACAAGGGATGCTGCGGATAGCGCGTCTGGATCAGCACCTCGCTGGCGCTGCCTCCCTCCTTCTGTCCGGCCCGCCCGGCCCGGCCGGAAACCTGCATGAGCTGCGCGAACAGCCGCTCGCTGGCGCGGTAGTCATGTGAAAACAGCGCGGTGTCCGGATTCAGGATGCCGACCAGGGTGAGGTTGCGGAAGTCGTGCCCCTTGGCGACCATCTGCGTGCCGATCAGGATGTCGACCTCGCCACGGTGCACACTGTCGAATGCCGCCTGTGCACTGCCTTTGCGGCGCGTGGAATCGGCGTCGATGCGCGTGATGCGCGCCTGCGGGAAGATGTTCTGCAAGCCCTCCTCGACGCGCTGGGTGCCGCGTCCGAGCGGTTGCAAATCGATGTTGCCGCACGTGGGACAGTGCCGGGGAATGCGCTGCTCGAGGCTGCAATGGTGGCAGCGCAGGCGATGTTCCGGCTTGTGCAGCACCATGAATGCCGTGCAGCGCGGGCAATTGCTGATCCAGCCGCAGGCGTCGCACGCAAGAACGGGCGCGTAGCCGCGACGATTGAGGAACAGTAGCGATTGCTCGCCACGCTCGAGCCGCAACCTCAGCGCGGCGATCAGGGTCGAAGTGATGCCTTCGGCAGGCTTGTCGCGCTCCATGTCGATCAGGCGTACTTTCGGCAGCACCGCATCTTTCGACGCGCGCTCGCGCAATTCGAGTTTCTTGTAACGCCCCGACTGTGCATGGTGCCAGGTCTCCAACGAAGGCGTGGCCGAGCCGAGCACGATAGGGATGCCAAGCTGGCGCGCGCGCCAAACCGCGAGATCGCGCGCCGAATAGCGCAAGCCTTCCTGCTGCTTGTAGGACGGATCGTGCTCCTCGTCGACGATGATCAGCTTCAGTTGCGGCAGCGATGCCAGGATCGCGAGCCGCGTGCCGAGGATGATGCGCGCGCGGCCCAGATGAGCAGCGAGCCAGTGCGCCAGGCGCTCGCCTTCCGCCAGCCCGCTGTGCAGTGTCGCGACATGGAGCTGCGGAAAGCGCATCCGGACATTGTTTTCGAGTTGCGGCGTGAGGTTGATTTCCGGGACGAGGATCAGCACTTGGGCGTCGTCTTCCCGCGCGAGGACCTGGGCGGCCGCCTGCAGGTAGACCTCGGTCTTGCCGCTGCCTGTCACGCCATACAGCAGGATCGGGGCGAATTCGCGGGCCGCGGCGATGACGTCGGCGGCGTGCTGCTGCGCGGTATTGAGCCGAGGCGCCTGGTCCGGGCTTGCATCGCAGACGTCATTCGCCTTTCCGAATTTCTTCAGTGCCCGGTCGAGCGCAACGGTCTTGGGTATCCGCAAGTTTTTTGGAAGGCCGGGAACAGCGACCTCGCCCAGCGGCCTCTGGTAATACTCGGACGCAAATGTGCACAAGTCCAGCCAGGTGGACGACAGCGGCGCAAGTTGCGACCGTACGGCGATCACGTCCTTCAGTTTGGCGTCTGGAACGTCGGTTTTTTCCCGTGATGCGACCACCAGCCCAACCACCTCGCGCCTGCCGAACGGCACCAGCACGAGCTGTCCGGCGACCGGTCTTGGCTCGCCAGCCTCCCCTGTCCAGCGATAGTCGAAACAAGTCGCGAGCGGGGTGTCGAGCACAACTTGCAGTATGGAATGTTCCACGACTTAAGGTTGTTCTTTAAAAAAGCGGCTAAATACAAGTTTCATAAGGGCTTTTTCACCTATCCACACAAGCTGTGGATAACTTTGTGGACAAAGAGCCCTTGACAGCCGGAAACGCTTGATTTCATGCGGCTTGCAATACATTGCTCATTTGAAAAGCAGATTTTTTTCCTTTTAAAATCAGTGACTTGAAAAGTCAATACTTGCAGGTAAAAAAATTTACTCGTGAAAAAGTTGCTGCTATGCACAAGCTTCACAGCAAGTTGTAAATGTGAATAAGTCGCATGAAGTACTTGCGTTTTCGTTTCTTTCACCTTACAGATCCCGCCAAATACCACCGTCTTTTCTTGTAAAGCAGAAATCTTGCTTCGACTACGGTCGAGAGACAAAGTCAACTATTGGTCTGTGACCGAGTCGACCGCACTCTTCTATAGGACCTCATGTAGTTTGTGAAGAAATGATCTAAATATCCGATTCACAAGCATTTTTTTAACTATCCACAAAGACTGTGGATAACTTTGGGGACAAAACCCTCTTGACACGCCGAAGACCCTGATTTCATGCGGTTTTTGACAAAGTGCTAAATTGAAAAGCAAAAATTTTTCCTTTTAAATTCAGTACCTTGCAAAAGCACTTCACAGCGGAAAAAGAGACCCGAATAAATAATTTCATTGCTTTACAGAAACGCAATTCTGTGAATAAGCCGACCCAAAAACCGACCAGAACCGTCTAGTATTTTTTCGATCGCCCGCAAGCTTGAGCGAACGTTGATTTTGGGGTCCGCGGAAAACACTGGAAACACGGAAAGAATCTTTTCGTGTCTTTCGTGGGGCACGCCTAGTGTTTTTCGTGAACCATTGTTTTTTCTTCGCCTGCCGTTACATCGAGAGTTTTAGATGTCCATGAGAAACACTAGGCGTGCCCCACGAAAAGCACGAAAGGATGTTTCCGTGTTTTCAGTGTTTTCCGTGGACAAAAGCTTTTCAGCGCCGCATCGCGCGGCTCACTTCGTGCACCGTCTCCACCAGCACCGACACCGCTTCGGGCGGCGTGTACTGCGAAATACCGTGGCCAAGGTTGAACACGTGCCCACTGCCGGCCGCCGGCTTGCCAAACGCTTCCAGCACTTTCGTGGCCTGCTCGCGGATCTGCTGCGGGCCGGCAAACAGGACATTCGGATCCAGGTTGCCCTGCAGCGCAACCTTGTGGCCGACCAGCGCGCGCGCCTTGGCCAGGTTCACCGTCCAGTCCAGCCCGACTGCATCGGCGCCGATGTCGGCGATTTCTTCCAGCCACAGGCCGCCGCCCTTGGTGAACACGATCGAGGGAATGCGCGCGCCGTCCTTCTCGCGCTTGAGCTGCCCCACCACCTCGCGCATGTAGGCCAGCGAAAATTCCTGGTACACGCCGTCGGCCAGCGCGCCGCCCCAGGTGTCGAAGATCATCACGGCTTGCGCGCCGGCGTCGATCTGGGCATTGAGGTAGGCGGCTACCGCCTGCGCATTGGTCCTGAGGATGTGGTGCATCAGGTCCGGGCGGCTGTACAGCATGGCCTTGACGCGGCGGAAGTCATCCGAACCGCCGCCTTCGACCATGTAGCAGGCCAGCGTCCAGGGGCTGCCGGAAAAGCCGATCAAGGGTACGCGGCCCTGCAGTTCGGTGCGGATCTGCGTGACGGCGTCGAACACGTACTGCAGCTCGCTCATCGCCGGCGCGCGCAGGGCCATGACGGCTTGCTCGTCCTGCAGCGGGCGCTCGAATTTCGGGCCTTCGCCGTCGGCGAAATACAGCCCCAAGCCCATGGCATCGGGCACGGTGAGGATGTCGGAAAACAGGATGGCGGCGTCCAGGCCGTAGCGGTCAATCGGCTGCAGCGTGACTTCGGTGGCAAAGCCCGGGTTCTTGGCCAGGCCGAGGAAAGAGCCGGCACGCTTGCGGGTGGCGCAGTATTCCGGCAGGTAGCGGCCTGCCTGGCGCATGAGCCACAGCGGCGTGTAGTCGGTCGGCTGGCGCAACAGGGCGCGCAGGAAGGTGTCGTTTTTCAGGGG
>NZ_DATFAI010000027.1:0-15049 GCF_035254685.1 Noviherbaspirillum sp.
GCTACGCGGCATGAAGGCCCGGACCAAGGAAGCACTTGACTTGGCATTAACAAAGATCATTGGGAAAATCAGTAATAGCGATGCCAGAGGATGGTTTGCCCATTGCGGCTATTCCATTCACTGATGTGAAAACCGCTCTAGTCACGCGCTTAGTTCAAGTTATCAGCGGGACATTCCGCACTCTGAATGGCGCAGTCAATGCTTGAGCATCTACCGAAGCCAGCGCCACAATCATCCAAGCGACAAGGTGCTGTTCGTCAATTCAGAAGGCAACGCATCTCGCATTCTGGCAAAACTCAAGCACGACAATTGGAAGTTGGCTTTAGGGCTCGCACGAAAGTCAAGCACTAGCGTGAAGCGATTGCACAATGGTCTGGTCGCGATCGAATTCGAGAGTCGCAGTTATGCGCAAAAAGCCGAAAAGATTCTGAAATTGCTCGGCGGGCGGCCATCGAATCACGAAGTCGGAAAACTGGCGTCCTTGACACGCCCCCCGTCAGCGCCATCAGGCCAGCCGCGGGCAAAGGTCGATAACGGTGCTCTTTTTGAATTGTTCAAGGAAGAGAGCCACAAAGTCGTTACGGCACTGGGACATCTGCCCCACGGCCATGCAATGCGTGCCATCGCCGGATGTTCTGCATCGTTAATCAATGGTCTCGACAAAGTATTGACCAGCGAGAGGAGCGACCCGGAACTCAAGAATACCCCGCTGGTTGCCAACGCGCTGAATGCATTGGTCAATACAATCCGCGCATTGCCGACCACGATCGAGGATTCAACACTTTTTTTCGCCGGCTATGCCGCAATGCTGGAAGAGATGCATCTCCTGCTGGCTTCGTTCAAACCGTACACCGACACCGACTTCAAGTAAGCTGCCGCCGAAATACTCAAAACAAGAGCAGGGACAGCGTTTGAAGTACCTGGTCTCGCCTCCCGTGAAACCTATCTGTTTTCCAGCGGTATGGAAGCGATTTCCAGAGGAGTAGAGATAGCTAGGACGCTGAGCGAGACAAAGAGTGTAGATACCTTGGCACACCAGATACAGTTGCCTGACTACTTCGAAACGTTGGACCTGAAATCCGGGAAAAACTTGTTTTTCAGGGGGCGCATCGCTATCGCACCATTGAACCCCAGTGCACCTGGAAAGGGGAATGATGATGACGATCTTAACAACTGGAATGTGCATAAACTGGTCCAACAAACCAGGGCGTGGCTCACAAAGGGAAAAATGCAGGCCACCAGGCCGGGGGTGCTGGTTCTCGACATGACTGTCGAAAAGCCCGAAGTGAATGGGAAGTCCGATCTGGCGACCTTCCTTGCCAGTGGTTACTCCGATATCAAGGAGGGGCGACTCAAGATTGTTCTATGCAAAAGCTATCAAAAGTATCCATCGTTGGGTAGCGGCAAGATCATGGCAGGTGCCATTACGCTCATCGCGAAGGACGACAACCACACCCAGTCCGCTGCCGCCGCGCTACAAGACGCTGAAGAGGATCTAGGCTGGATAAGTAACGATGAAAGCCAATTGCTTACGCATTTCCTGACCCATGCCCCCGCTAGCGAGCTCGGAATGATCGGACAAGCCGCGGAGAATGCGAGCTTCATCAGCAGGCTCTGCTTCGATCCGTTGCGCCAGTCTGCGAAGGCCGACGTGCGCCGGGAGGATGGCTTGCCCTTCATCGTGACGAATGCCGGAAGCAAAAAGGTGATCTTTGCGAGGAAAGATCCCAAGTGGTCCACGCCGAACAAGCTGATTCTCAAGCAAGTGCAGTACCGCGACAGTTTCGGTTTCAATCCCACGTCAATGCTGTACTTTGACCGCTCCAAAAATTGGATTCGAATCACGGCGGGGCAGGAAAGCCGGGAAGAACTAGTTGAAAAACTGTTTGGCTTCACCTGGTTGGCCCAGGCCGGGAGGGAGCGATGTGCACCGGCTGATATGATGGCGGAAGCAAACCGCATTGCGGCGGCCGCCATGCAATATGTATTCACCAAGACCGATGTCATGTCCTGGGCCCCGACGGCGTTAGCGGTATTGCGGGCGAGAACAAACCGTGGATGGGCAGAGGACGCCACTTACAAGACCCTGTGCGAAGACTTCGAGAATACATTCGGACAACGTTCTGCAAGAGACAAGGAGATGCTTGCCAAAGGACTGGCAACTGCGCTGAACGCGTCCTCACCGCACGCGGAAAACCTTCTTGCCGATCACTTAAGAATTAGTGGAAGTGCGTTCGCACCACGAGTGAATGACGCGGACATGGTCAAAAGCGACATCGACGTGGATGCCATGCGCGCCTCGGCAAGGCGCTCCCATGAGCATTCACCAGATCCGTCCCAGATGTCGAACCAGTACATCATGGCCCGTTACGCTCCCAATGCGATTGCATCTTTGCTGGCCATGGCCGGCGTAGGCTTCGGCACCGAGGAGCTGGAAGACGACGCATGTCGGGATCTCGCGTCCTTTTACAGTGCAGTATTCAATGCCGGCATGACCGGTATTTCGCCGAGCGCGCGCGCACAAATCCTTGATGACTGGTATGTCTTTCACTGCGTCAATATTGAATCTGCCGACCACGATACCCAGCATGCCGCAACCAATGAACTGATTCGTCATATCCGCCTTGCCCCCTATCGGGATATCAAGGCGAGGACATTGGCGTCCATTTCCAATGGTGCATTCGCACGCATGGAGCAGTCTGTGCAGCAGCAATTGATTAATGTACTGTTTTCCCCTTTGGATGCCGCCACCCGCCTCGCATGTGTCACTCACTGCGCAATAAATAACGAGTTTGAAAAGCTGAGGGCCATGATTGAGCAGTTCGGGAAAGACCTCAGTGAGTCGGACAAGGGAGAACCCACACTGCTTGTTTCGCATACCCTGACTGACCCGGCGCATGGCATTGATGATGCACCAG
Organism: Noviherbaspirillum sp.; assembly: GCF_035254685.1. GTDB lineage: Bacteria > Pseudomonadota > Gammaproteobacteria > Burkholderiales > Burkholderiaceae_D > Noviherbaspirillum. The sequence continues at coordinate 2,919 of NZ_DATFAI010000027.1, forward strand.
CGTTCACTGACCCAGAAGAGCTCGCTAAGATTCGCGAGGACATTCTGTATTCGCTTCTACTTCAAATGCATGAGGGTTTAGGCGCTCGCATGGCATCCTTGGTGCCATGGATCTGCAACGATGCGCAAGCCACGGCGCAGATTGCCAACATCTCATATGCGCTTGAGGCTGCGCAACGCGGCACCGGCCCACTGCCTGCAGCACAGCATTTAGCCCTGTCCGGACAGGCGGAACTGCTTCCCGTTCCATACAGGGATGCGATAGAAAGGTATCTCGACAAGATAGGCTCCCCGATAGCGGAGTAGGGGGAGTGTCAAGGCGGCGGACGACAACGCCGTGCGCCGAAGCGGCATTCCCTACCCGTTCAGAGGGGTGCGACAGCCGGATCGGATTCGAGATGCTGGTCTGCCAGGTGTCCCATCCGTCGCATCTTTGTATCGAGATAACGGGCATTGTCTGTATTGCGTCCGACGTGCAGTGCGATGCGTTCACTGACGATGATTCCCAGGCGTCGCAAGGCTTCGATCTTGGCTGGATTATTGGTGATCAGGCGGACCGTGGACACACCCAGCAGGCCGAGCATGGTGTGCACCATCGTGTATTCACGCATATCGTCAGGCAGGCCGAGCATCCGATTCGCATCCACGGTGTCGGCGCCCTGGTCCTGCAGCGCATAGGCGCGGATCTTGTTGAACAGGCCGATGCCACGCCCCTCCTGGCGAAGGTACAGGAGAACGCCTCGTCCCTCCGCGGCGATCGCCTGCATGCCGGCAGCAAGTTGCGGACCGCAATCGCAACGGCGGCTGAAAAAGCCGTCGCCCGTCAGGCATTCGGAGTGCACGCGGGTGAGCACGGGCGCACCATCAGCAATATGTCCCATGGTCAAGGCGACGTGTTCTCGGCCCGTATCGTCATCGATGAATCCGTGCAGCTGGAATTCTCCCCACGTCGTCGGCAGGCGGCATACCGCGTGAAGGTTCAATTTGGCGTCGGTGGATGGCAGAGTCATGGATCACTTTTCATTGAATGTGGAGACGGGTGTTGAACACGAAGGAGTCGGCCAATCGTTCGGCTTCCTCTTGTGTTGCGCCCAAGGTCAGTACGCGCGCAACGCGGTCGTGATTGATGCGAGGCGGAATGACGGCATCGCCGGGCTTCTTGTAAAGACGGAAGCTGTGTATATGCGGCGCGGTCGTATCCGGCGTTTCAATTGATTGAAGGATGCCGGGGCGGTCGGCAACCACCCATCGGCTTGCCACAAACCGGCGCGGCTTTGCGGCTTTCAGCCCGGTCAGCGGTTCGCCCAGGTGCAAGGCAATCAGATCCTCGTGGATGGAGCGTTCGAACACCATGCCAATGTGGTCACTGACGCGCGCACCAATCAATCGCGGATTGAGTTCGATCAAATGCGGCCCCTTGTCCGTCAGCATGATTTCAAGATGGGCTGCGCCATGGTTGAAATCTACCGCATCGAGCACTCGAAATGCATAATCGCGAATGGCTGCGGTGTCGAAACGCTCGCAGGGAAAGCAGCTGCCCGCGATGGCAAACGACGGCGGCGGAAAGAAACGCTTCTCGTGCACGCCCAGGAACACGCGCTCACCATGGCGCGTGAAGACGTCGCAGCCGACGATGGGGCCGCTCATGAAGCGTTCCACGACGAACCGGTTATTGGAATGCACGAGATAGCCGTAGTCGAAGTTGCGCGGCAAGACGTCGCTCCCCGCAGCGAGCCGTGCGTTCAACTCTTCCTCGGAACGAAACACGGAGACGTTTTGCGACCCCATGCCGTCAGATGGCTTGACCAGCAATGGATAACCGAGACGCTTGGCCGCTTCACGCAATTCCTGCTCCGACCTGGCCAGCGCGAAGGTGGGCTGATGCACCTTGTACCGCGCCAAGGCTTCACGGACACTGTATTTGTCGCGCGCCAGGCGCGCCGTGGCGGCATTCAGGAAGGGCAGGGACAAGCGTTCCGCGACTTGCGCGGCCACGACGATGTGCACATCGTGCAGGCACATCACCGCGTCGAACGGGTGTTTCGCATGAACGGCCAAAACGAGTCGTTCGAAGGCTTCATAGGAATAGGCGCCGCGTTCGGTGTAGATGATTTCACGCGTCAGCGGGCGCAGGATCGCCTCCAGGTTCCCGTTTTCGCGGAAGTAGTCGATATCGCTGGAGAAAAAAGTCACCTGGTGTCCTAGGCGTGCGGCCTCCTGCAAAATGGTGGACTCATCGTCGGGTGGCGTTTCGACCAAAAGGATATGTGCCATGTGTGCTCCTCGCTTCTTCTTGTCTTAATAATTTTCCGCCAGACGGAATCCCATCGTATACGTCGCCGAGGCCGGATTATGGCCATGTCGGCGGCGCGTACGTGCGAGGTCGCGGAATCGCGCGAAGCTGCCGCCTCGCGCGACGCGATATGCCCCATTCGCCGGAGTCAGATGGTCATGAATCAATTCGCCGCCCGGATAGGCGGCATAGTTATCCGTCACGTATTCTTCGACGTTGCCCGCCATGTCGGCCACGCCGAACGGTGAATGTCCGCCGACGAATACGCCAACCGGGCTGGTAGTGAACAATCCCGTTTCCGCGGTGTTTGCGAGCCCCGCATCGAAATGCTCACCCCAGGGGAACGTCAGTCCTGCGGGGCCGGCAGCGGCATATTCCCATTCTGCTTCGCTCGGCAACCGGAATGCCCGCCCGGTCTTTTGCGCCAGCCAGCGCGCATAGGCTTCGGCTGCGTCTGCGCTGACGGTGTAGACCGGGTGATTGGAGCGCTCCTGGGGATAACGCCGGTAGGTCCACGAGGAAGGCAACTCCGCATACTGCGTGTCGAGCAGAAAATCGCGGTACTCCTGGTTTGTCACAGGGAATTTGGCAATGGCGTAGCGTCCTAATGCCACCCGATGCCGCGGGCACTCTTTTGCCAGCCACTGGCGGTCCAGGCCAAGATCGGCAAATTCAGCAACTACGCTGTCCAGTACGGCCGTATCGAGCCCGATGGAGGCTTCGGCGGCTTCAATGACGATCATTGCCGGCCGACGGGTATCGATGCGCGGATCGCCCAGCAAGGCCAGCATGTTCCCGGCTGCGATCCGCTCGACCAACGGCGCGCAGCCGTCGTCCACGATCTGCAGCGGTGCATCGATGTCAAGCCGCGACATGCGCGCATAGGCAGACGCTGCGCTCTCCGAGAATCGATCAGGGACGTAATGCTCGGGCAGGCCGAGCCGCTCGCGGTCGCTCATCGTTCCGCACAGCGTTTTCGTGAAGGTGGGCCAATGCCAGGCCGTATCGCGCGGTGCAGGCATGTTCTACTCCTCCATGGCGGCAAACGCTGCATGTTCCCGACAGTGCGGTGTGGTTCCATGGCGCTGCACCAGCGACAGAAAACTGCCGACCGCCTCCCGCATGTACGCGGCATAGTGCGGCTGAAAATGATAGCCGTCCATTGGCATCGCTTCTGCAGCGCGCGCCACCGCGATCGACTGCCCTGCGATCAGGCAGCCAAGGTAGCTGAAGATCGATCGCGCATCCTGCAAGCCGAGCACGCCGCCGCTCCAGCCCATGGTCGCGCTGCACAACAGCAGAGGCTTGTCGCGGAACGGATTGGCGTCCGCATAGCGGTCATCGATATGGCCGAGACGCGATACCCAGTCCACCGTATTCTTCAGATAGGGCGAAACATGCCCGTTATATTCCGGCGAAGCGACGACAAGGCCGTCCGCGTCGCCAAAGCGGCGATGCAGGGAGAGCACTTGCGCGAGAACCTCAGGATCGCTTTCCAGGTCCTGATTGAACAGCGGCAGCGTGACCTCGCTGCTTTTCAAGACATCAATCTCGCAATGCTTGCCAAACAAGGGAATGAGATAGTCGAGCAAGCGCTGCTGATACGACTCGCGACGCAGGCTGGCGGGGAAAAAAAGTATCCTGGACATGGCGACCTTCATTCAGTTGACGACATAGATGCGGCCATCATAGGAACTGGCCAGAAAATAGCCGTGGCGATGGTCGTAAGCGATGGATGAAATGCCGGCGCTGGTCGGCCGGGCGAACGAGTACCAGGTGCGGCTGGTCATGTCGAACCCGGCCAGCGTGCCGGTATAGGCGCCGGTCATCAGCAGATTGCGGTCTGCGCTGGCGCAGATGCATTTGATTGAATTCGGATGCGGCGTTTCAATCGTTTGCACCTGGTCGCCTTCCCAGATCCTGAGTTTGCGGTCGCGGCCGATGCTGGCGAATCCCCTGGGGCCGGCCAGGCAGCCGCCATTGGCAATACGTTCATGCGCCCTGGGCACCATGCGAACCAGTTTCAGAGTGTCGATGTCATGCCACGCGACGGCGGTCGATGCGCACACCGAAAAAATCAGCTGGTCGTTGGCCGCCAGGCCCTTGATGGCATTCTCGTAGATCTTCAACTCGGCAACGAGGTCCAGCCCGCCATCGCTGCGCATCGCAAACACCAGTGCCTCTCCGGTGTAGGCGCCGACGACGATATGGGTTTGCCCGCCCCGCACGAAGGCCGCGCCGCAATTCAAGGGGGAATGGTGGCGATACAGTACTGCACCGGTGCGTGCATCGAACAATTGCCCGAGCTGGCCACCCGAAAAAAGCCGGTTGTCAGCTGCGAGCAGGAAATTGCAGAGGCTCCCCAGCTCCGTTGCGGGTTCGTCATCGCACAACACGGTACCGGCGTCGCCGACTGCGTAGACGGAGTCGCCTGCGACGGCTACTGCGTTCAGGCTGATATCGGCGACGATGCCGTCCAGGTCCCAGCGATCCGCGCGCCAGTCGTAGATGGCATAACTCGAACCAAATGTGCCTACCGCGATACGGTCGGCGTCAATGAAAACACCGGAGCGCGGCCAGACTGATGAGGGAAAAGTCGAACGCGACAGTTCGCTCGGCTGCATCTGTTCATCGAGCTGCCACATGGCGATGGTGCGGTCGTAGCTCAACGTCGCCAGCACCTTGCTGGCTTCATCGTAGATGACCTTCTTCACACCGGCCTTGTGTGCCTGAACGTAGCTGATGCGACCGTCGATGATCACCACGATGCGGCCGAAGTCATCGCCGGCAATGATGCGGCCGACTGCATCGATCGCCAGCGTATCGGTGCGGACGTCAATATCGTTGCAACGGACTTCACAACCGTTGGCGATGTCCCACTCGCGTACCGTGCCGTCGACGCTGGAAGACACTAGGCGAAGGCCGTCACTGCTCCAGGCAACCGAGAGGATATTCCCGACATGGCCATGCATCGTCTTCAGACAATGCCCTTCGAGATCGAAAATGCGAATCACCCGGTCCAGCGCGCACGTCGCCACCAGCTTGTCGTCCGGAGAAAATACCGCCATGTCGACGTCGTCGGCATGCCCGACCAATGCTGCCTTGAGACGCAGCGACGGCACCTCCCAGATCCGTGCGGAATAATCGCTGCTGGCGCTGACCAGCAAGCGGCCGTCATTGCTGAACGCGCATTGGTTGATCAAGTGGCCGTGCAGGCTGCGCGAGATCGCCCGCCGTGTTTCTGCCTCCCACAGGATCAGCTGATTATCGTAACCGGCGGTCGCGATATATGCCCCCGTGTGCGCGATGCCGCTGATCGGGCCTTGGTGGTGCATTGTGCCGCCCGGAGAGTGTGCCTGGCCTGTCGCAAGCCGGCTCGCGTCTAGAATCATTTCCGTTGCTCCCATTATGTTGTAGGTATAGGTAAGTCGCTTGCCTAGAGCCCCGAGCGCGTCTTGTCTCCATGTTTCGGCTGGCGCACGCAAGTCACACCGGATTTGCACAATGCGGCTGATCTTTACGCGCGAGCCGAAGAGCCCCCACTTCGGAAACGTCAAGTGAAGCGCAAGTCTTGTTGATCGATGAGTGCAGTCATTGGATAGGAAGTTCCAAATGGAACCCTATCGTCCTGAAGCGCCACACATCTTTGCAGTAACTTTTTATCAACACTTTCCCTTCAAGGAGATAACCATGTCAGGCGTATCCAGATCTTCGAGCGGTTCGCACCACCACAGTGTCGATAACTCGAATAAGAGCGACAATAACGACGAGAAGCAGAAGGAAATTGAAAAGCTGCTGAAAGAACTTCAGGATGGCTCGATCAGCGCAGAAGACAAGAAAAAGCTGGAGAAACTTACCGGCATGTCGGAGGATGAGTTGAACCAGATGGCGGACGAATCGGGCAAGGTTTGATCGTTCGATCGGCATGAACGCGGGCGGCGGAATATGGTTTTCCGGCGCCCACCAATTTCAGTCCAATGCGCATGGCCTATGGATTCGTGCCGACCACCAGCACCGAGCGGTTCCCCCCCGGCACTTGGCCTTGGCAGCACAGGATGGCGGGTATGTTGTCGTTCTTGTTGTACAGCCGCGCACCGAGTAAGACACTTCCACCCGCACGCGACGTCGGAAATAGTAAAGACGTTGTGGGAACTGTGCGGGCGCCGAATTCCGCTGGCTGAAGACAAGGGACCACTATATGCCTTCACAACGATCGAGCCATGTTCGCTCCGTGTGGGAAAGCGATCGGGTTTTGATGCTCGCGTCGCACTCTGGCCGCTGTGTTCGCGTCATCTGTAGCCAACTATACGCGGCTTTATATTGGCATGCGCGCCACCATATGGAGATTCCGTCTTGAATCGGCTAGTCGAATTCGGTGACATTCCTGTCTGCCACTACGTGGATAGCATCATGGCTACTCCATCTGATTGGAACCAGACGCCGAAAATGGATCGCTCGCGTCCTAATGAATCCCCTCTGGCAGCCGAAAGCGTGCCACCTCACCGGCCAATGCATCGGCTTGGTCTCTCAATGCGGCCGCCGCCGACGCCGTCTGCTCCACCAGTGCCGCGTTCTGCTGCGTCATGCGGTCAAGGTCATGCACCGCCGTACCGACCTGGCTGATACCGAGGGTCTGCTCACGCGCGCCGTCAGCGATTTCGCCCAGTAGCTGATTGACCTTCTGCGAAGACGCAACGATATCTTCGATTGTCTCACCCGCCTTGCGGACGATTTCCGTTCCGGCCTTGACCTGCTCGACGCTCTCGCTGATCAGCCCGGTAATTTCCTTGGACGCGGCTGCGGTGCGTTGGGCGAGGGTGCGCACTTCCGTCGCAACCACCGCGAAGCCTCGGCCCTGCTCGCCGGCGCGCGCCGCTTCCACCGCGGCATTCAGCGCAAGGATGTTGGTCTGGAAGGCGATACCGTTAATAGTGCCAATGATCTCGCCGATCCTGACCGACGAATCACGGATGCCATCCATCTTGTGCACAGCTTCCAGCATGACCGTACCTCCCGCGGCAGCGTCATCGGCATTGTTCCTGGCTACGGCCGATGCCTGCAAGGTGTTCTCTTCCGCATGCTTCACCGTGGCAGAGATTTCCTCCATCGATGACGCGGTTTCCTCCAGGTTGGCGGCCGCCTGTTCAGTGCGGCGCGACAAGTCGTCAGCGCCCTGCGCGATTTCACTGCTGGAGTGCACGATGTCGTCGCTCGCGGCACGCACCCGCTGAACCATGCTGCGCAGCGCACCCTGCATGTGGCGCAGCTCGATCATTAGCCGTGCCGCCTCGTCGCTGCCCCAAGGTGTAGGTGTGGTCGTGAGGTCGCCTTCCGTCATTGCACGAAGATGCCGCTGCGTCTCTTTGAGACCGCCGTCCATCACGAAATAGAAGCTGAAGAACATGTAGCCGGCGTTGAGCAACACCAGCGCCACGACGCCTGCGATCCATGCGATCTTCCGCCGCAGTGGCTGCTTCAGGTCGTCGACATAGACACCGGACCCGATGATCCAGCCCCATGGTTCAAAACCCTTGACATAGGAAATCTTGTCGACCGGCGCATCGCTGCCGGGCTTCGGCCACTGGTAGCTGATGAATCCCTTGCCCTCCTTGCGCACAGTGTCTACGAAGGCCTGGAACAGTGCGAAGCCATTCGGGTCCTTCATGCCGCCCACGTCCTTTCCGTTCAGCTCGGGCTTCGCCGGATGCAACACCATGCGCATCTGCATGTCGTTGATCCAGAAATATTCCTCGCCTTGGTAACGTAGCGCACCAACCGCCTTTTTTGCCAAGGCCTGTGCTTGCTCGCGTGTCAGCTCGCCCGCCGCTTCCCGCGACTGAGCCCACGCGAGGACGCCGTGCGCGATCTCGACATGCTGGCGCGTCGCATCCATGCGCGCCTGCATCGCCTGGTCGGCGCCACTCTTGATCAGCCAGACCAGCAACACGATCATCGGCACCATGAAAGTGAACACGATGGCCGCCGCCTTGGCCCTGAAGCGCATCGCACGGAAGGTCCGTATGCCGAGTGCCCATATGCCGTGGTAGGCGAAGAATCCGTCCGGCGGTTGGCTATTGCGAGATGTGGAGACGCTTTCGATCTGAGTTGGGCTGATGGGCAGACTGGACATACCGGTTTATTAAAACATGTAAAAAAAATAATTGTTTAACTATAATCGAATTACCCGCTTGCGACCGTAGACGAACTTGTCGTTTATAAAATTATTTGCTCCAGGTCAAAAAATTTATTAGTCGTTGTCGAATCGCCGAGCTATAAGGACAAAACAACTGGCACGGCAAGTCCAAGGCGCCTTTTTACATTTATCCAGCGTCAGACAATCGGAAGCGATGCGGATCTGTCAACGGGGCCAGAGTCATCGGTGCTGGCCTGGCATCTGGCTGCGACCGGACTTTGTCGCTCGACGCTGACGGCAAAATGAGTATCCGATCATTAACTACCTCGGATTACTTCAAACACGCTACCCGATGGGTTTGCACCAGTGCTTTGCCGGTGCAAGTCGTCTGATGGGCTTTGCAAACGCGGCGGCGACTCAATCATGGGCTAGAAATACCTACCGGTGTCACGGTAGCCCAGGAGCCGGCAGTTGAGGAGCACTCAACAACTGCGGCAGGGTTGGTAAGGTCGAAAGGGCGCCAAGAGCGACAATGATCGAGCGGCAGTTGCTTCGGCGAAGGCAGACGGAACATTGACTTGGAGCGGCTGCTTTGCCAGAGACTTCTGCCGATCACTGCTCAGTTCGCGAACAAGCGAAAAGACTTCGCCTGCCTCAGCGTCTTGAGGGAATGCGTGTATGACTTATTTTCCGCCTGCCAAATCAATGAAGGAACCGGTTACGTAGGATGCTTTCTCGGAAAGAAGCCAGCAAATAGCCTCCGCAACCTCTTCTGGCTGTCCGCCGCGCTGCATAGGCAACATAGATTTAACACGATCAACCCGGCCAGGTTCTCCGCCATCTTTGTGTATGTCAGTGTAGATAAATCCAGGTCTGACACCGTTGACACGAATGCCTTGGTTCGCGACTTCCAATGATAGGCCAACTGTCATTGTGTCAAGTGCACCTTTCGATGCAGCATAATCAACATATTCCCCTGGTGATCCTAGTCTGGAGGCGACAGACGAAACGTTAACTATTGAACCACCCATTCCGCCGTTTTTTTGCGCCATGCGTTTTATTGCCTCTCTGGCGCAAAGAAAACTTCCTGTTGTGTTTGTTGAAAGGATCTTGTTGATTCTACGGGCATTCAGTTCATAAAAAGAGCTCTGTGGCAGAAGAATGGCGGCATTGTTAACAAGACCGGTGACCAGGCCGAGTTCTTTGTCGACACGAGAAAAAAGCTCCATGACTTGTTCTTCTTCGGATATGTCGACTTTGACCGCTATGGCATGACCACCGCTGAATCTAATTTCTTCTACCAGCAAATTAGCTTGTTCCTCGCTTGAGTTGTAGCCTACACATATTTGGTGGCCCTCGCTGGCAAGCATTTTGACTGTTGCCTGGCCAATTCCTCGTGACCCGCCAGTGACGATTGTAATTTTATTCATATCGCTAACTATATCGAATTGTGCGCTACTGTCTAACGGCTGAACCCAGGCGAGCGGCTTGCTGCGTTGCTTTCACTTGGATGTGAAACTTTCACTAAGAACCAAAGACCATCGTGTCACTCCGGATTTTGGCTTTTTGATGTCGCCTTTGGATTTTGCATTTGTGCTTGAGCCGCAGTTACGGTTTATATCTCAACCGACTCACCGCAGCCACATGAGCCCATTGTTTGTCTGATCGGTACAGCAAGCCGGATTATTAGGTCATCCAGGGGAATTTATCGGGCTATTGCTGATTTAATTATTAATTCAGACGGAGGGAACGGTGGCATCCGTGAAATAGTATTTGGTGAAGCCGAATGAGCTCTAGAAGGTGTGGCAATCAACGACGATTCGCCGAGATAATGTACTGCTGCGCTGTCCGATAATTTTCCGACTGCGGTGCTACAGGTCACCATAGCACCGTTCTTGCCGAGTGAACCGTCGATGCTTCCAATATTACAGTTCGCAATTCATTATAGTTCTGGGTCACAGTAAACCGAGGAAACTCCGCCATGATTCGAGCCGGTGGACAGAAAAAAACACCAGTGTCCGCTTCTGCAAGCATAGTAACGTCGTTGTACGAGTCGCCGACAGCGATTGTCTTCAAGTGCAATGCATTGAAGGCGGCCACTGCAGCGCGCTTTTGATCTGGCATCCGCAGATGATAGCCCACTACGTCACCATTGACATCCGCCTCCAGACGGTGACAGAACAACGTAGGCCAACTTAGCTGACGCATGAACGGTTGTGCGAACTCGTAGAAGGTGTCGGACAGGATTGCCACCTGGAAGCACTCACGCAATCCGTCAAGGAACTGGCGCGCACCAGGTAGAGGGCACATGCCGACGATAACCCGCTGTATATCGACAAGACCGAGTTTGTGGTGTTTAAGCGTCTCGAGGCGATAGCGCATCAGCTTGTCATAGTCAGGTTCGTCGCGCGTTGTCAGAGACAGTGCGGCAATACCAGTGCGTTGTGAAAATTCAATCCAGATCTCGGGGATGAGGACGCCTTCGAGGTCGAGGCAAACGATGTGCATGGATTCTCCAACAGGGAAGTCAACAAGTTCTCGCCGGACGCACTGTTGCTGGCCCGGAACGGTACGGCCGCCTATTCATGAGCTCGATCAGATTGATGCTTTCACGCTGATTCCTAGCCTGCGCAGTGCCGGGGGGATATAACAGAGGGTAGCCTTTCCGCCCCTTCCACTCTCAACAATATGCTCGCTGCAAGCATCGCTAGCGTATGAAGATAGTCGCTGGCAACGATGAACGAATTCAATTAAAAACTGCCAAGAGGGTCTCGAACTTAAATGGACAGAGTTATTCCGCGGGGCGTACCCCACCCACAGACAACGCATGGCAGGTGTTCCGGCTTCCCGTCATGCTCGTCTTATCATGAGGTTGGCGCGAGTTTGTCTCTATGCCTCCTGATAGACGCTAGCACGATGTCTTTCAATCCCTCGCCATGATGCTTTTGAATGTGTTCGAGCAAGGCACTGCGCATGCGCGGGTCCCAGAACTTTTTCAGATGATTCGTAATTTCCCAGGAGGCCTCGTCCGCATCCGGGTATGAGTCGAAGAAATCGCCGATCTGGTTGGCCATTTTCACGAGATGTTGGGTATCCATTCTTCTAGTCCAGTCTAATGTTGTCGCTGTTTGCGTAACCGACAAAATCGTCGCCGCGCGCGAACGCAACCAGGGTCATGCCACAGTCCTTTGCGGTGCGGACCGCCAAGGCGGTCGGGGCCGAAATCGCCACCATGGCCGGGATCCCCACTGTCGCCGCCTTTTGAATCAATTCGACGCTTGCCCTGCTGGTCATCACGACGAAGCCATTCTGGAAATCCAGACGTGACTTTGCCATTGCACCAATCAGCTTGTCGAACGCATTATGTCTGCCGATATCTTCAAATCCGGCACGCAGCTCACCGTTTGGTGTGCACCACGCGGCTGCGTGCATTCCGCCTGTTGCCTGATTCAGCGGTTGAAACGCGCGTAGACCGGCGAGTGCCCGCCGAATGCCGCTAGCCAATAGCGGTCGTGGCGTGTCGACGCGCGGCAACCGTCGCAAGACCTGCTCCAGGCTTTCTGTTCCACACAAGCCGCAGCCCGTGCGCCCGGTCATGTTGCGGCGCCGCTCCTTCAACTGCATAAAGGCGGCATTGCCGATCCTGACATGCGCGGTGATTCCTGCACTGCCATGTTCGATCTCGATGTCGTAACATTCCGCGCCC
>NZ_DATFAI010000028.1:0-58173 GCF_035254685.1 Noviherbaspirillum sp.
CACCTCCGGGAAGGCATTTTCTTCGGGGCAGAACACTTCATCCATCACGATCTCGCCTGTGATCGATGCGCGCAGGCCCACCTTGCCGTGGATCGCCGGTGCGGATAATCCCTTCCAGCCTTTTTCCAGCACGAAGCCGCGAATTTGGCCACCCCCGGCTCCTTCGTCATCCTTGGCCCACACCACGAATACGTCGGCGATCGGGGAATTGGAAATCCACATCTTGCTGCCGGTCAGGCTGTAGCCGCCCGCCACTTTCTTCGCGCGGGTGACCATCGAGCCGGGGTCGGAGCCGTGGTTGGGTTCGGTCAGGCCGAAGCAGCCGATCCATTCGCCGGTGGAGAGCTTCGGAAGATACTTTTGCTTCGTCTGTTCATTGCCGAATTCAAAGATCGGCACCATGACCAGCGAGGACTGCACGCTCATCATCGAGCGGTAGCCGGAATCGACACGCTCGACTTCGCGCGCGATCAGGCCGTAGCTGACGTAGTTCAGGCCGGGGCCGCCGTACTGTTCGGGAATGGTGGGGCCGAGCAGGCCGAGCGCGCCCATTTCGCGGAAGATGGCAGGGTCGGTCTTTTCGTGACGAAAGGCTTCGAGCACACGCGGCTGCAATCTTTCCTGGCAGTAGGCGTTGGCGGCATCGCGCACCATGCGCTCGTCGTCGGTGAGTTGCTGGTCCAGCAGCAAGGGATCGTCCCATTGGAACTGGGCTTTTGTAGTCTTGGAAGTCATCGTTGGGTCCTCTGGTAAAGAGAAATGCTGGAGGCGCACACCTCCGTTCCTGTTATTCCTTGATCGTACTGGTCGATACGAATTTCCCGGCATGGAAGACGAGCGCGGGCTTCGGCGAGACGTCGCAGCGTTCGACTTCACCGACAAAAATGACATGGTCGCCTTCCGGGTAACGGCTACGGTTGTGGCATTCGAACCAGGCCGCCGCACCCTTGAGGATAGGCAAGCCGGTGCGCGACAGGTCGAAGTCGACGCCTTCGAAGCGGTTCTCGATGCGCATCGAAAAACGCTCCGCAAGCTCCTTCTGATCGCCGGCGAGCACGTTGATCACGTAATGGGAATTGCCGGTGAAGACAGGCAGGCTGGAAGCGGCTTGCGAAAGGCTCCATAACACTAGCGGCGGATCGAGTGACACGGAGTTGAATGAGCTGGCAGTCAGTCCGAGGAAACTGCCGTCGGGCAGACAGGTAGTGATGATCGTGACGCCCGTCGCGAACTGCGAGAGTGCATTGCGAAAATGGCGGGTGTCGAATTCCGGCGGCCCGGCGCTTGAAGACTGTTTTGACATCTGAGTATCCAGGAAATAGTGCTCATTATGCCGAAAAAGAAATTTTCTCGCGGACAGGCGCGCCAGGCATTTCATCACTTTCGCTTCTGTTATGGCGCAAAAATCTGCGCGGAAGTCAAATGATTGCACCTTGATACCGCGGCGACCGGCAATTTCATGTCGCTGATGATTTACTTTTCCTGCTCGAAGCCCCATTCGAAGATGAGTAGCGATTCATCATGGACGTTCAGCGCGATGTTGTGAAAATCGATATTGATCACCCTCAGGACGCCGGTGCGACGCTGGAGCGTGAAGTTATTCAGCGAAAACATGCGTTTCACGCTCACTTCCGACATGCAGATGTAGCCGGCAAGGGGCGCATAAAATAATGCCGCCCAATTTCAGTTCGCGCTTGAGCGACTCGACGAGGGAAGTGGCTTGCATCATGGTTTTATCGACTTGACAACAAAGTCGCAAAAATGATACAGCACTGCATAAACCACGCTGCAAACGGTGTACCTTGAAACAGGCAGTATTGCGTCAAATGGGAAAACATCACGCCTTGACCGGAATCGGTTGGGGATCTGCGGCGGTTTGCGCTAAAGTCATGTCATAACGTAACGGGATTAACGATGGCGACCGAAACAGCAACACTTGGCGGAGGATGCTTCTGGTGTCTGGAGGCGGTGTATCAGGAACTGAAGGGCGTGCTGCACGTCGAGTCCGGCTATGCGGGCGGCCACATGCCCAATCCGACGTATGAACAGGTGTGCGACGGGACGACCGGCCACGCCGAAGTGATTCGTGTCGAGTTCGATCCGGCCGTAGTCAGCTATCGCGAGATCCTGGAAATTTTCTTCACCATTCATGACCCCACCACGCCGAACCGCCAGGGTAATGACATCGGCACGCAATACCGTTCGGTGATTTTTTACCATTCGACCGAACAACAGGAAACGGCAAAGCAGGTGATCGCCTGCATGGCAAACGTCTGGGATGCGCCCATCGTGACCGAACTCAAGCCGGCGGAGCAGTATTACAAGGCCGAGGATTATCACCAGAACTATTTCCGCCAGCATCCGCTGCAGGGCTATTGTGCATTCATCGTCGCACCCAAGGTGGCGAAATTCCGCAAGGTCTTCGCGGAAAAGACCAGGGCGGCGGAGTGAGCGGAGGAGAGGACGAGAACGTGACAACCGTATTTGAAAAAATCATCCGTGGCGAAATCCCGAGCGTCAAGGTGTATGAAGACGATCTGGTTTACGCCTTCATGGATGCCGGTCAGGTGAATCCGGGCCATGTGCTGGTGGCGACGAAGAAGCCCTACGAGACGCTGATGGATGCGGATGAAGAATCGGCTGCGGCGATGATGCGGGCCGCATGCAGGATCGCCAAGGCGGTGCAGAAGGCCTTCCAGCCGGAAGGCGTTACCGTCCTTCAGGCGAACAGGCCCGCCGGCTGGCAGACAGTGCCGCATCTGCATCTGCACGTGCTGCCGCGTTTTCACGGCGATGGCGTCGAACTCACGTGGCCGCGCAAGGAGCCCGGGATGGACAAGCTGCGCGAATATGCTGCGAGGATCGTGCTCGACTAAGAACAGTCGTCGGCCTGCTGCCGCAGGCTCCATTCAGTTGGCATAGATGTAGCGTCGCGACCACGGCAACATGGTCGGCTCGCGGTTGGCCTTGGTGCACACAACCTGGTACAGCGAGACCCAGTCCTGCGCGAATGCGTAGGAGCAGCCCGCCAGGTAGACGCGCCAGATCCGGAAACGCCTGTCATCCACCATCGATTTGATGGCGTCGGCGTGCGCCTCGTAGTTGTCTGCCCAGATACCGCAGGTCCTCGCGTAATGGCGCCGCAGGTTTTCAACATCGTAGGCTTCCAGTCCGCCTTCCTGCATCGTCGTCAGCACGGTGCCGATATGTTCCAGCTCTCCACATGGAAAGACGTACTGTTCGATGAAATCGCCGGCGCCATAGGCAGTTGAGCCGTTCTTCGGATCGGTGGTGGTGATTCCGTGATTCATCACGATACCGTCGTCGGACAGTAATGAGCAGATCTTGCGGAAATATTCCGGCAGGTGCTTTGCGCCCACATGCTCGAACATGCCGACGCTGGTGATGCGGTCGTAGTTGCCGGTCACATCGCGATAATCCTGGATACGAATGTCCACGCGGTCGGAGAGTCCGAGCTTCATGACCCGTTCTCGCGCCAGTTCGTACTGATTTTGCGACAAGGTGATGCCGACGCACTTCGCGCCGAACTTCTGTGCCGCGCGGATGACCAGCGCGCCCCAGCCGCATCCGATATCGAGCAGCGTATGGCCCGGCCGCACCTGGATCTTGGTGAGGATATGGTCAATCTTCTTCAGCTGCCCGGTGGCCAGGTCTTCCTCGCCGTTCTCGAAATAGGCGCAGGAGTAAACCATGTTCTCGTCGAGCCACTTGCTGTAGAACTCGTTGGAGACGTCGTAGTGGTAGCGGATCGCTTCTTCGTCTTTCTTCTTCGTGTGGTGCAGCGAGCGCACCACACGGGAGAATTTTCCTTCCGGCTTCAGTGCATGTGTGGCGAGTGCGCTGCCGATCGAGATGATCTCTCTGGCACGCCCTTCAACCTCGATCTTGCCTTCGACATAGGCCTTGCCGAGGTTGAACAGCGACGGCGTCAGCAGGTAAGCCAGTGCTGACACGTGCGGCACCTTTACCGTGACTTTGGGTGGTGTCTGGTCACCGAGATCCAGCTGTTGCCCGTTCCAGAGCACGAGCCTGAGTGGCAATGCGGACTGGCCGCGAAACGTTTCGACCCAGCTTCCCAGCTTCTTTTCCCAAAACACGATGTGCCTCCGTATATGGAACGGATTGATCGAGTGATGCGACTCCGGGTAGCTGCCTTATGTCACGGCTGCAGCCTCTGCCGTTGCCAGTTGCCGTCCGCCTGCAGGATATACGCGATGCGGTCATGCAGGCGCGACGGACGACCCTGCCAGAACTCGATGTAATCCGGTACCAGCCTGAATCCGCCCCAATGTGCCGGCCGGGACGGGTGTTCTCCGTATTGTTGTTCTACCTGGGTGACTCTCTCTTCCAGCGCTTCGCGGCTGGCGATCGGACGGCTTTGGGCCGATGCAATGGCGCCCAGGCGGCTTTTCAATGGACGGCTTTGGAAATAGGCGTCGTTTTCGGCGTCGGACAGACGTTCGACACGACCCTCGATGCGCACCTGCCGTTCCAGTTCAATCCAGTAAAACAGCAATGCCGCAAATTGGTTTTGCGTTAACTCATGCCCCTTGCGACTCTCGTAATTTGTGAAGAAGGTGAAGCCGCGCTGATCGAATTCCTTGATCAACAGAATGCGCGAGGACGGCCTGCCGTTTGCGTTGACGGTGGAGACGCACATCGCATTGGCTTCCGGCACTTGTGCCGCGATTGCCTCGCCAAACCACTTCGAGAACTGCTCGATCGGACTGGGCAGGGTGTCCGCCTCCGACAAACTGGCACGACTGTAATCTTTACGCAGATCTGCTATCGACATCTTGGTTCCTGTTTATTGTTTTGCAACAGTCCGGCTGCTGCTCATGCAAGCTTTGATATCCGGGCGCCCGGAATGGTTTTCACGCGTGACACAACAAGGGCATTTTCTGCAACATAGACGAATACCGCGCCCGGCTGCCTTGTCTTGCATCAATTTTATCGAAATACAAAGTCGCTGCGCGTATTTGCGCCCGTAAGGGTTTGATGACGCAGCGCTACCGGGACGCGCTTTTCCGCCAGGCGAGCGGAATGCCGGCACCGATCATCGCGCCCATGCTCCAGAATACGGCAGGCAAGCCGAGCGCGACGCCTGCGCCGCCGAACATCAGGGGCAGGACCACCTGGCAGGCATTCCCGATGGTGACCCGCATGCCCACGGCCTCCGCCGCGCGTCCTGCAGGGGCGCAATGATGCAGCAGCGCCAGCATATTCGGTTGGCTGGATCCCACCGCCAGCCCGAGCAAGGCCGCCACGGCCATTACCGGGAGCGGTTGTCGCATCAGCGGGAACAAGGCGTAGCAGACCGTTGCCAGCATCAGCGCCGATGCCAGCACTTGCCATTCCGACAGGCGCCGCGATATCCATGGCATGGCGAGACGCACCATGAACGTGGCGGCGGAAAAGCAGCCGAGGATCAGGCCGATGGTCGATGCGCTGAAGCCAGAACGCGTGCCCTGGATCGGCACCACGAAGGTGAACAGGTCCCATGCCGACGAGAGCAGGGTGCCGACGAAATAAATGTGCCGCATTTCCACCTTGCGCAGCAGATCCAGCGCGCCGCCCGGCGGCAGCTCTTCGGTGTGCAGACGGAGCCGGATGTGCCGCAGCCGGCCGCGAGCGGTCAGGGTCAATGCTGCCAGCGCAAGGACGGAAAAAACCATGTAGGCAGCACTGTAGCGGGCATGGTCGATGATCAGTCCGGCAAGCACGGGGCCGCAGAATCCCGAAATCGAAAACCCGAGTGCCAGCCAGCCAAAATTGGATATACGGTTTTCCGCCGAGCTGATTTCGCCGACGGTGTGCTGCGACGCGACCTGTACCGCCATGAATCCGGTACCGATGAGCACAGTGGCAAGATAAAGAATCGGCAATCCTCCAATGATGCCTGGCAGTGCGCAGCCGATGAGGATCGACGCGCATCCGGCGAGCATCGGCCGGATGATCCCGACGCGGTCGATCAGGCGTCCTGCCGGCACCGCGAACAGCATCGGGAAAAGCGAGAACAGGGCTATCAATGTGCCAACAGTGAATTCTGATGCGTGCATCGAGAGCGCATAGAGCGAGGTCGTCACCCGGGTACCGGCCAGCGCCGCATGCGCGGTCAATGACACAAGGATAAGCTGCAGCAGCGGAACGGAGGGAAGCACGGCAGGGCGATACGGGAAGGCAATGGCAGGAGATCTGCAAGAATCATTCTAGAGGAAAACATAGTGCGTTGCTGTCCGTTAAAATGGCGAGATGAACGCAATTGTTTCCCTTGATCCTTCTTTTGATTCCTCGACCTGCGACATTGATTTCGATCGTCGCTTCGGCGGCATCGCACGCTTGTATGGCGATGCTGCGCTGTCGCGCTTTCGCCGCGCACACGTATGTGTCGTCGGCGTGGGTGGCGTCGGCTCGTGGATTGTCGAAGCCCTCGCACGCAGTGCGATCGGGCGTATTACGATGATCGACCTCGACAACGTGGCGGAGTCGAACGTCAATCGCCAGATCCATGCATTGACCGAGACGCTCGGCAAGGCCAAGGTGACCGCGCTCGCAGAACGCATCAGGCAGATCAACCCGTTTTGCGAAGTCACCGAGGTTGAAGATTTTGTCACGCCGGAAAATCTCGACCAGATGATCGGCGCACATTCCTATGACTATGTCATTGATGCCATTGATAGCGTCAAGGCCAAGACCGCGTTGATCGCCTACTGCCGAGCCAAGGGTATCAGGCTGATCACGATCGGCGGCGCCGGCGGTCAGATGGATCCGACCCGGATTGAAATCCGCGACCTTTCCCGCACCGAGCAGGAGCCCTTGCTGGCCAAGGTACGCAAGCGCCTGCGCGCCGAGCACGGTTTCCCTCGAGGCACGAAGAACAAGTTCGGCATCGACGCGGTGTTTTCCACTGAACCCCTGCGCTTTCCCGAGAGCGGCGAAGCATGTGCAATAGATGACGATGACAAGTCCGGCGTGACCGGGCTGAATTGCGCGGGCTTCGGATCGACAATGGCCGTGACCGCATCGTTCGGCCTGGTCGCTGCCGCGCAGGTGCTCCGAAGGCTGGCGGAAGAGACAGCGTCAATCAACACCAATCGACAGGCTGGCTGAGATCTAAGGGCCTGTCCAGGAATAAATTGCACATTTTTCTCAGCCATGGCGGGCGCGCCGCGGCGTTGTTCGCTGCTTGCAGTGCCCGCACTGCGGCGCAACGAACGCCTTGCATTGCATTCCGCCACGCCCGGCAAAATGCACAATTTATTCCTAGACAGGCCCTAAGCGGGCGGCAGCCCGCTTGCGTCGCCAGCCTTTACATCGGGTACCCAGCAAGTCTCATCCAGCGAGCGCGATGCGAGCACTTCATAGCGCGCTCCTTCCGCCGTCGTAACCGATTGCACCAAGGCCACTTCGCTGGCATGCCATTCGATTGGATTGAACGCGAAATCCGAGGGCGGCGACGCATCGCGGGCAAGGGTAATGTGCGGCTTGAATGACTGCCGGGCGTCACTCGGAATGCCTTCTCGCAGCAAGGCGCCGGCCAGTTCTTCCTGCAGCGAATGCAGTTCATCAGGTGCGCGATGCGTACCAACCCAGGCAATATGCTTGCGCGGGAAATAGCCGACACGGTCCAGCAGCAAGATAGAGGAAGGGGATCCGAGATGCGTGAGGATTTCTTTCGCGGCTGGCAGGATGGTGGCTGGCTGTTGTCCGAGGAAGGCCAACGTCAGGTGGATGTTGTGGCAGGGCACCAACCGTCCACGCAGTGACGATTGCACTTCCACCAGTGCCGCACGCGTCAGATCGTCAGGCCAGAGTGCGAAGAACAGGCGCAGCGATTCATTCGGTCTCGCGTTCATCGTCATTGCATCCTCCTGTCGGCAAGCTGCGCGCTGGTCCTCAATGGCAGAGCGCGCTGCCGTGATCCGTGAACCCGTCCTTGTCGACGGGCAGGAATTCCCATTCATAACCTTCATTCTTGAGCGACAACTTCAGCACGCCGTGCGTGGAGTTATCGCTGACCTGGCTGTTGAATTTCCGGAAGCGGAACGGCGTCAGCTTCGCACCGCCGGTACCGACTACGAACTGGCGCATGCCGCGCTGTTCGTCGCGATGGCCATCGGCATCCTGCGGCGCGAAGCGTTCGTAATCATGGTCATGTCCGGACAGCACCAGCTCTGCGCCTGAGTCGTACAGCATTTTCCATGCTTCGATCATCTGGGCATTGCTCCCGTGTCCTCCGGAACTGAATACCGGATGATGCCAATATGCCAGTGTGCAATGCGCCTTGTTCTTTTCAAGATCGGCCTTGAGCCATTCCATCTGCACCTTGTGCTGCTCCGGCTTCAGGTAGCTGTTGAGCGAAATGACATGCCAGCTGCCGATGTCAAAGCTGTAGTAGCCGTAACGTGTCGGCCCCGCGATGGCTCCGAAATAGGCGTAATACCCGACGGCATTCGGCGTGTAGTATTCGTGATTCCCCGGCGCCGGATGGGTGCGTTGCTTGAATTTCCCCCAAGTGGGCTCGTAGCAATCCGTGAACTCGCTGAGCAGTCCAACCGGATAGGTATTGTCGCCCAGAGCAAGCACTGCAGCCTGGCTGTCTTGCGCAAGGCCCGGAATGATCTGCGCCGCCGTTTTGGCCGCGCCGCTGTCTTCCGGCTTGCGGTTCCGGCAATCGGCAATATCACCGGCCGCATACACCGTGACGCCCTTGTCGGTCGTCAATGCCGCTTTGGCGGTCTCTTCATGCGAGCCCTTGTTCGACTGGCACGCCGCCTGCGTGCAGGCCAAGGCAAATACCAGGATGAAATGAAGTGGATTGCGGAAGCGTTTGGAAGCGGTCATTGGATGCCGGTATTGTTGTTCTGACAGGGGCCTATTGTAGTGGATCGGCGGAATGGCGCGCATGGGTATTGCGCAGCAGCATGTGCCGACGCGGAGCACGGTGGCATGTGTGATGACGCGCAAAACGGATGACGAATGCGCTCAGCAAACGATTGTGCGTGCAACAAAAGGGGCGAGACTAGAATTCGTGTTCCCTGAACGCGCGTTTTGCACGCTCCTCGGCGGCTTTCCACGCCTCTGCCTCCGTAGGAAATGTCCCGACCGGAATGTAGGTCTCTGCGATCTCCGGTTCGCGCGCCAGCCGCACATAAACCTGCGCTTCAAAGGTCTCGTCGGATTGGCGGACTGCAACGATGCGCGCAAGATGCTCGTCGCTTCGCAGAATGCGTCCTTCCTGAGCAGCCGGTGGGTGATCCTGCTCGCGGGGATGTCCGTCCGCGTGCCTTCCGTTCGGCTTCTGCGCCTTCTGATCGCCATTCGGATGGCCCGCCGCAGGGTTTATCCTGCGCTCGTCGCGCTCCACCTCGTCCTGTGCCGGCGCCTTCTCGCCGCTTCCGATATCCGGTTCATCCATGTAATGCCTGGGTTGCGGTGCCATGCGATTCTCCTGACTATCGTTAGCATGAGAGCCTGCCAAGCAATAAATGGTCACACTTTTGCTCGTCAAGGCGTTTGCGCTACAGCATTGCCTGCACGTACTGCAGTGCATCCAATGTCTTGTATCGCATCCCGCTATGACCGCCAAACCGCACAATTTATTCCTTGGCAGACCCTGGACATAGGATGACGCCGCATATCGATAGTTCTTGCCGGCGCGTTGCAAGGTAGTCGAACCATCATGATGCCATTTCGTCTAATTTTTATTTGGAGGGCTTATGAGCGACTTGCAACGTGATCCAATCGAAGCCGAAAGACCTGACCCCCGGATGGCTCGCACGAAGGACAATCCGCTTGGTGTCGATGACATTGGCTTGCCGGCTGACATCGTTGCGGAGAATATGCCGGAGCTGGACGAAATCCGGCCTGACCCGGAGAAGCTCGGGAAAAGTAGTTGCCCTTCGCCACAGGATGAGCAGAGGAAGATCTGACATGGCTACCAAGCAAGAATGCGACAAGTACGCAGCCGAGCTGATTCAGCGCTTCGAAGATCTCACGAGATGGGCAATCACGAACTGGCCGAATGGCGAGTCGCCCTTGCTGCCTTCTGACTTCAACGAATCGCGCCGCGAGATCGGAAGGATCGTCGGACCGAAACTTGGTGATGGAAGTCCTTCAGATGAAAGCATGTCAAATGGGGAATCACGCCAGTACATCGACATGAATCCGATGCCTTGGCCGTAGTTGCAAGTGGAAATGCCCGCGGAGAAGAAGCCCCGTTCAATGGATTTGACGAACTTCAACATTGAATTTTTTCAATATGTTGAAGTTGTTAAGATATGTTTCTGAACGGCTAACATCAAAAGCCAGGTGATAGACTTTCAGTGTTTCAGTAGTAACCACTCGCGGTTGCTGCCTTCTGTTCATCGGCATCAACAGCTTTGCCAAGAAGAGGGAATCATGATTCAGAAATTAAAAAGAGCGTTTGTCTGGATGCTGCTGAGCGCCTTCACCTTTGTAGGCTTTACCCAGACTGTCCAGGCCGCGATGATCGGTACCGATCAGGTGCTGGCCGCAAATTCAGGCCAGCAGAACAGGGAGCGAATCGCCGCTGCGCTTGATCGGCCGGAAGTCATGACGCAACTCGAAAAGATGGGCGTCAACAAGGTTGATGCACAGGAGCGCGTCGCCGCACTCAGTGATTCGGAAGCAGCCACGCTGGCGAAGCAGATCGACAGCCTCCCCGCAGGTGGCGATGTCGTCGGCGCGCTGGTCCTGATTTTCGTCGTGCTGCTTGTCACCGATATCCTCGGGCTTACGAAGGTATTCCCCTTCACCCGTTCCAGAAGGTAAATGCAGCTTCATAAATGGCATTCCTGGCGCGGTTTTGCGCCGGGATTGCTATTGGTGCTGGCGCTCCTGTCAGGTTGCGCCACCCAGACACGATCCCTCCTGCAGTCCCCGGCGGCGACTTCCTTGCCGCGCCATATCGAGCTGGTGGCGACACCTTTCTTTCCGCAGGAACGTTACCAGTGCGGACCCGCTGCACTGGCAATGTCGTTGAATGCAGCCGGTGTCAAGATCACGCCAGATGCATTGGTTCCGCAAGTTTATGTTCCGCAGCGCGAAGGCAGTCTGCAGCCGGAAATGCTTGCAGCCGCACGGCGCAACGGTGTTGTCAGCATGACCATTCCTCCTCGCCTTGAATCCTTGCTTGCCGAGCTTGCTGCAGGCAATCCGGTCATTGTTCTGCAAAACCTGAGCCTGCCCTTGTTCCCTTTGTGGCACTACGCGGTAGCGATCGGATATGACCTGGACAAGGGCGACATCATCCTGCGGTCAGGTACGACAGCGCGCGAAGTAATGCCGCTCTCGACATTCGAGCACACTTGGGCGCGAGGCAACTATTGGGGGGAAGTCGTGTTGCAGCCGGGGCGGATGCCGATGACCGTCGACGAGCAAACCGCAACGGAAGAACTCGTGGCATTTGAAAAAAACAACGAGCCGTCTCGCGCACGCAAGGCATATGCAAGCGCGTTGAAGCGCTGGCCGCACAACCTGACCTTGCAGATGGGCTATGGCAATACAGCGTATGCTTCGGGCGATCGCGTTGCGGCGGCCGATGCGTTTCGGAGTGCAGCACGGGATCATCCGGACAGCGGAGCGGCATTCAATAACCTGGCAACGGTACTGGCCGAACTCGGTCGCTTTGAGGAAGCGCGTAATGCAGCCGAGAAGGCTGTGGCACTGGACGGTCCTTGGCGAGACGATGCCCGCGCGACATTGCGTGCGATCGAAACCCGAAAAAGCAAGGCAAAGTGAACCGTCGCGTCACCTTGTACGACTTTCCTTCCGATCCACGCAAAGCTTTAACGTCGGATTGCCTTCACACCGCATCCCGACAAGAAAGTCAATCAGGACCGTTGCAGCGATGCCGGCAATGAACAACAAGAGCATCAGCTGGATAATCGTCAAGCCTTTCATGTGTCTCATTGCCATGGACGCCTCAGCTCAGGATTGGTGTTGTCGGGGGAGAAAGCAAAAAACCCACGCAAACAGCGATGCTTGCGTGGGTTCTCTGACAAATGCTGCTCGAAATAATTCGAGTTGGTGGAGGCGGCGGGAATCGAACCCGCGTCCAGAAATCCTCTACAGCCAGTTCTACATGCGTAGTGCAGCCTACTGGTTTTAACCTTGTCGACGCGGACGCACGCGCTTCGTCAAGGCGAGTTACCTATTTTTAACGTTACACCAAGTAACCCGGTGCAACGCGATTCCCTGTGAGTGACTCTACTGCTGTTGCCAGCCCGCCCCAGAGACAAGACGGTGTAGAGCTAAGAAGTTATTAAGTTCCTAGAGGATTACGCTGCGAGAGCGTAAGTTTCATCGTTTGCATTTAAGCATTTCCGGTTGGATTTACGAGGTGACCAGCCCTCGGCATGCCCTGTACTGCTTCGCAACCCCTGTCGAAACCAGGTCGCCCCCAGATCAGTCGGAACTATTGTACCGCACTAGATGTGACTCGACTGATGGAATTCAAGGCCTGGCCACGAATTAAATCCATAAGACCAGTCGGCGAGTTGGCCAGCGCGTGCGCATCCCATGTGGCAGGTTCGACATGGCCACAGTAACCCCAGGCTGCAGCAATAGTGATCATGCCTGCTGCACGGCCGGCCTGAATATCGCGCAGGTCATCACCGACGTACCAGCACTCTTGTGGAGTCACGCCGAGACGGGTGGCCGCTTCGAGCAGTGGAGCAGGGTGGGGTTTGGAATGCGGTGTGGTATCGCCGGAAATCACGCAACCTGCATGGCCAAGACCGATCTGCGGCACGAGCCGTTCGGTAAAGCGGGCTGCTTTGTTGGTCACGATTCCCCATGGCAGCCCGCATTCCTGCAAGCTTGCCAGCAATGCATCGATGCCATCAAACAGACGGCTTTCTACCGCGATAAATGCTTCATAGCTATCCAGGAAGTCATCGCGCAACGCGTTGTAACCTTCGTCATTCGGTTGCAGTCCAAACGATGCGCCGATCAGCCCGCGCGCTCCAGCCGAAGCTACCGGTCGCAGCTGCTCATACGGCGTAGGTGCAAGGCCGCGCCCTGCGCGCACACGGTTCATGGCCGCAGCAAGGTCCGGCGCGGTATCGGCAAGGGTGCCATCCAGGTCAAACAGGATGGCACGGGGTGCGGTTAATGCCATGGTTTCGTCGTGGTGAGGCAGGCGCTTGTTTGTCGGGCTGGAAGGTGATTCGCCAGTATGCTTTTTTAAGCCGGCCTGGTGCAGGCAACCAGATAATTGACATCGGTATTCTGATTTAGCGAATACACCTGTGTCAGGGGGTTATAACCCATCCCTTTCAAGCCTTCCAATGTCAATCCGGCGTGCCGAATGAATTGCGCCAGTTCGGCTGGGGTGATGAACTTTGCGTAATCGTGCGTCCCCTTCGGAAGCATTCGCAGTATGTACTCTGCACCGATCACTGCGAACAGATAGGCTTTCGGGTTGCGGTTGATCGTGGAGAAAAATACGTGCCCGCCTGGCTTGACGAGATTGGCGCAAGCCTGCACAACGGCGGCCGGGTCGGGTACATGCTCGAGCATTTCCATGCAGGTAACCACATCGTAAGCACCTGGTTCGCGCGCGGCGAGGTCTTCAGCGGAAATCATCTCGTAACGGACCTGCACGCCCGACTCCAGGCTGTGCAGATCGGCCACCTTCAGGGCCTTTTCCGACAGATCGATACCTGTGACCTTGGCCCCTTTTTTTGCCATCGACTCTGTAAGGATGCCTCCTCCGCAGCCGATATCAACTACGGTTTTTCCGGCCAGCGGAATGCGCGTGTTGATCCATTCAAGCCGGAGCGGATTGATTTCGTGGAGGGGACGGAATTCAGAGGTCGGGTCCCACCACCGGTGAGCGAGGTCGCTGAATTTTTGCAGTTCGAGGGGATCGGCATTCATAGTGTAAATGATAGCTGGAATACGGCCGCATGTCGTGGCGCGGGAGGCAATTCCGCAGCGCAGCCATAAAAAAACCCCGCCGAAGCGGGGTTTTGTTCTTTGTGAATCGATTAGCGGGTACGGGTACCAACAACTTCGATTTCAACGCGGCGGTTCTTGGCGCGGCCAGCAGCAGTCTTGTTGCTTGCAACAGGCTGTTTCTCGCCCTTACCTTCAGTGTAGACGCGGTTGGCTTCAACGCCCTTGGAAACC
This sequence comes from Noviherbaspirillum sp., assembly GCF_035254685.1. GTDB lineage: Bacteria > Pseudomonadota > Gammaproteobacteria > Burkholderiales > Burkholderiaceae_D > Noviherbaspirillum. Next base: position 14,179 of record NZ_DATFAI010000028.1, read on the forward strand.
AGGTAGGCCTTCACGGCTTCCGCACGGCGGACGGACAGTTTCTGATTGTAGCTGTCAGTACCAATCGAGTCGGTGTGACCAACGGCGATAATCACTTCCAGGTTCATGCCCTGGAGCTTCGAAGTCAGATCATCCAGCTTTGCCTTGCCATCGGGTTTCAGCACGGCCTTGTCGAAGTCAAAGAAGGTGTCGGCAGCAAACGTGACTTTTTCCGAGACCGGGGCAGGTGCCGGAGCAGGAGCTGGGGCCGGAGCGGGTGCCGGTGCAGCAGGAGCGGGAGCCGGAGCAGCCTTGGCGATCTCGCCATCGCAGCCACCAACGGAATCGGCCGGAGTCCAGTAGCCGGTATGCCAGCACAGGCCGAACGGATCGCGTGCGATCACGCCACGGCTATCTTGCAGGTATGCGCTGTTCGGGGTTTTTGCCTGGATATCTTGCTGGGCCGAAGCGGAGAACGAAATGACTGCGGACGCAGCAAAGACGAGTTTTGCTAATTTATTCATATTTTTCCTCTTGGTTGAGATATCCGCAGGGTCACTGCGCAACAAATGACATTTTGGAACTTATATTACCACATGCTATTAGATCGTCGTTTGGCGAGGTTGTTCACCTGCAATGCCGTTTAATTAACTACATTTTGCCATACGCCTGATGTGCATCGATTATTGCAAAGTCAACGATACGGCGATTTTGATGGGCCGTTGTGTTTTCGCAACGGATATATAAAAAAGCTGGAGTTTTTAAAAGATCCCTGCGTAGGTCACAGGGATCTTTTAGTTGATCGCATTTCACTTTGCGAGGCCGCGAACCTCAATGACGACGCGCCGGTTGGGAGCGAGACATTCAATTAATTGCTTGCGCGGCAACTTGTCGTTGCAGGCCTTGATGGATTGCGTCTTTCCTGCGCCCAGTGTGTCGATGTTGGCGCCAACTCCCTTGCTCTTCAGGTAGGCAGCCACTGCATCGGCACGTTTTTCAGAGAGACGCTGGTTATAGGCCTGCGAGCCGAGGCGGTCGGTGTGACCCGTGACGAGCACGATATCCACCTTGGCGCAGCTCGTGAGCCGAGAAACCACATCGCTGTCGATACGCTTTTTCGCAGCGCCGCTCAGCACAGCTTTGTTGAATGCGAAGGTTTCGTCGCTGCTCAATGTCACTGCGAAGTCGCAACGTTTGGGAGCGACCGGTGCGGCAGGCGCTTGCGCCACCGGGGGAGGAGCAACCGCGGGCGCGGTCGGTTTCGCTACCGGCGGAGTCAATTCTCCGTCGCAGCCGGGCACTGCATCGGCGGGGGTCCAGTATCCGGTGCGCCAGCACAAGCCGAACGGGCTGCGCGCGATGATGCCGCGACCGTCCTGCACGTAAGCGCTGTTACCGGGATTTGCCTTGATGTCGGAAGTGGTTTGGGCGGCGGCAGAGACTGCGCTGACGCCCAAGGCGAGGCCAAGCGTAATTTTATTGAGCATGTTTTTTTACTAACGGTTATTTGTAGAAATGATATTTTTGCCGCTTGCAACAGGCAATTTAATCACATTTTTTGCAATTCCGCGCCCATGGAATAACACGCGCCTTCCGGGTGCGGCCGAGGCCGGGGAAGGCGCGGGGCGACGTGCTAAAATCTATCGTTTGGCATCCATGTCACGCATGTGATGTCGCAGCAACGATATTCATCCACCTTCTGCAGAGACAAGCCGACTCCCCAATGGATCAATTCGCAAAAGAGACAATCCCGATTTCCCTCGAAGAAGAGATGCGCAAGAGTTATCTCGATTACGCGATGAGCGTGATCGTGGGGCGTGCGCTGCCGGATGTGCGCGACGGCCTGAAGCCGGTGCACCGCCGTGTTCTCTACGCGATGCACGAGACGAACAACGTCTGGAACCGTCCGTATGTGAAATGCGCGCGCGTGGTCGGCGAGGTCATGGGTAAGTACCACCCGCATGGCGACCAGGCGATCTACGACACTCTCGTGCGCATGGCGCAGGACTTTTCGCTGCGCTACACGCTGGTGGACGGTCAGGGGAATTTTGGCTCGGTCGATGGCGACAATGCTGCGGCAATGCGTTACACGGAGTGCCGGCTCGACAAGATCGCCAGCGAAATCCTGGCGGATATCGAAAAGGAAACGGTCGACTTCGTACCGAACTACGACGGCAAGGAGAAGGAACCTTCCGTCCTGCCGACGCGCATTCCCAATCTGCTGATCAACGGCTCCTCGGGTATTGCGGTCGGCATGGCAACCAATATCCCGCCGCACAACATCTCGGAAGTGATCGACGGCGCGCTGCATGTACTGCGCAGCCCGGAATGCTCGGTGGATGAACTGATCGAAATCATTCCCGCGCCCGACTTCCCGACCGCGGGCATCATCTATGGCGTCTCCGGCGTACGCGACGGTTATCGCACCGGCCGCGGCCGCGTGGTGATGCGTGCGAAAACCCATTTCGAGGAATTCGGGAAGGATAACCGCACTGCGATCATCGTCGACGAGCTGCCGTACCAGGTCAACAAGAAGTCGCTGCTGGAACGCATCGCTGAACTGGTGCGCGACAAGAAGCTCGAGGGCATCTCCGACATCCGCGACGAGTCCGACAAGTCCGGCATGCGCGTGGTGATCGAGCTCAAGCGCGGCGAAGTGCCGGAAGTCGTGCTGAACAACCTGTACAAGCAGACGCAGTTGCAGGACACCTTCGGCATGAACATGGTGGCGCTGGTCGATGGCCAGCCGAAGCTGCTCAATCTCAAGCAGATGCTGGAGTGCTTCCTCTCGCATCGCCGCGAGGTTGTCACGCGTCGCACGGTGTTCGAGCTGCGCAAGGCACGCGAACGCGGTCACGTGCTGGAAGGCCTCGCCGTGGCGCTGGCGAACATTGACGACTTCATTGCGATCATCAAGGCTGCGCCGACGCCGCCGATCGCGAAATCGGAATTGATGGCGCGTTCCTGGGACTCGTCCCTCGTTCGCGAAATGCTGGCCCGCACTGGTGCCGAGAACGCGGGCGGTATCGACGCATTCCGTCCGGAGAACCTGCCCAAGCACTATGGCATCCAGCCCGATGGCCTCTACAGGCTGTCCGACGAACAGGCGCAGGAAATCCTGCAGATGCGCCTACAGCGCCTGACTGGTCTGGAGCAGGACAAGATCGTCAACGAGTACAAGGAAGTGATGGCGCAGATCGCCGACCTGCTGGATATTCTCGCCAAGCCGGAACGCGTGACGGCCATCATTTCCGACGAGCTGAATGCGGCGAAGAACGAATACGGTGCAGGCGCAAAGGACTCCAGGCGTTCCCAGATCGAACTGAACACCTCAGATCTCGAAACCGAAGACCTGATTGCCCCTCAGGACATGGTGGTGACATTGTCACATGCCGGCTACATGAAATCGCAACCGGTGTCCGAGTACCGCGCGCAGAAGCGTGGCGGCCGCGGCAAGCAGGCGATGGCGACCAAGGAAGACGACTGGATCGACCAGCTGTTCATCGCCAATACGCATGACTACATCCTCTGCTTCTCGAATCGCGGGCGCCTGTACTGGCTGAAGGTGTGGGAAGTGCCGCAGGGCTCGCGCAACTCCCGCGGCAAGCCGATCGTCAACATGTTCCCGCTACAGGACGGCGAGAAGATCACCGTTGTACTGCCGCTGTCGGGCGAGAACCGCAGCTTCCCCGAAGACCACTACGTGTTCATGGCGACCAGCCTTGGCACGGTGAAGAAGACGCCGCTGACCGAGTTCAGCAATCCGCGCAAGGCGGGCATTATCGCCGTTGATCTGGACGATGGCGATTTTCTGATCGGCGCGGCTCTGACCGACGGCAAGCACGACGTGATGCTGTTCTCCGATGCGGGCAAGGCAGTTCGCTTCGACGAGAACGACGTGCGCCCGATGGGACGCACGGCGCGCGGGGTGCGCGGCATGAGCCTGGAAGACGGTCAGCAGGTGATTGCCTTGCTGGTGGCGGAAAACGAGCAGCAATCGGTGCTGACGGCAACTGAAAACGGCTACGGCAAGCGTACGCCGATTACCGAGTACACGCGCCATGGCCGCGGCACCAAGGGCATGATTGCGATCCAGACTAGCGAGCGCAACGGCAAGGTGGTCGCCGCCACGCTGGTGGAACCCAACGATGAAATCATGCTGATCACGACCGGCGGCGTGCTGATTCGCACGCGTGTCGCCGAGATCCGCGAAATGGGTCGCGCGACGCAGGGCGTTACGCTGATCGCGGTCGAGGACGGCACGAAGCTCTCTGGCCTGCAGCGCATTGTCGAATCGGATGTCGAGGAAGACAACGGTAGTAGCGCGGAGAGCGCAACCGAAAACGGCAACGCTGGCGGCGCAACGGAGGACCAATGACACGCGTCTACAACTTTTCCGCCGGTCCGGCGGTCCTGCCGCAGGAAGTACTGCAGCTAGCAGCGGATGAAATGCTCGACTGGCACGGCAGCGGCATGTCCGTGATGGAGATGAGCCATCGCGGCAAGGAATTCATCTCGATCTACGAAGCAGCAGAGCGCGACCTGCGCGACCTGCTCGCCGTGCCGGCGAATTACAGAATCTTGTTCCTGCAGGGCGGCGGCATCGGCGAGAACGCCATTGTGCCGATGAATCTGCTCGGCAGGAAGCCTCAGCCGGCTGTGGTTGATTTCGTCCATACCGGATCCTGGTCGGGCAAATCGATCAAGGAAGCGAAAAAATACTGCACGGCGAATGTCGCTGCGTCCTCGGAAAGCCAGAAGTTCGCGGCCATTCCGCCACGCGATACCTGGAAGCTGTCGAAGGATGCGGCCTACGTCCATATCTGCACCAATGAAACCATCGACGGCGTCGAGTTTCAGTACACGCCGGACGTGGGCGAGGTACCGCTGGTGGCTGACATGTCCTCGCACATCCTGTCGCGCGCGATTGACGTTTCAAAATACGGTGTGATTTTCGGTGGCGCCCAGAAGAACATCGGTCCCGCCGGCCTCACCCTGGTGATCGTGCGCGAAGACCTGATAGGCCATGCGCTCACCATTTGCCCTTCTGCCTTCGACTGGAAACTGGTCGCGGAAAACCACTCGATGTACAACACGCCGCCGACCTACGCGATTTACATCGCTGGCTTGGTATTCCAGTGGCTGAAGAAACAGGGCGGCGTTGCTGCGATGGAACAACGCAATATTGCGAAAGCCGCGCTCTTGTATGACTATCTGGATTCCACCGGTTTTTATACGAACAAGGTTGCGAAGGACTGCCGCTCGCGCATGAACGTTCCCTTCTTCCTGAAGGATGAATCGTTGAACGACGCGTTCCTCGCTGGCGCGAAAGAGCGCAACCTGCTTCAGCTCAAGGGCCACAAGTCCGTAGGCGGCATGCGGGCATCGATCTACAACGCGATGCCCGTCGAAGGCGTGCAGGCGCTGGTCGACTATCTGAAGGAATTCGAAAGGAAGCATGGCTAGGGCACTGCCTGACGCTTTCGCTTTTCGGTGCCTTCCCTGAGCGGGGGAGGCGGAACGACTACGGACAAATGAATACGGACGACAAACTCAAACCCCTGCGCGAACAGATCGATGCGATTGACGCGCAGATCCTCAGCCTGCTGAACCAGCGTGCCCGCGTCGCGCAGGAGGTCGGTCACGTCAAGGCTGAAACGAATGCACCCGTGTTTCGCCCGGAACGCGAAGCGCAGGTCTTGCGCAAGGTCGCGGAGCGCAATCCTGGTCCCCTCGACAGCGGCGATGTGCAGAAGATTTTCCGCGAGATCATGTCGTCCTGCCGCGCGCTGGAACGGCGTGTGACCGTCGCTTACCTCGGGCCGGCAGGCACGTTCACCGAACAGGCGGTATACCAGCAGTTCGGGCATGCGATCGAAGGAATTTCCTGCGTTTCGATCGATGAAATCTTCCGTGCCACGGAGGCGGGCACGGCGGATTTCGGCGTGGTGCCGATTGAGAACTCCACGGAAGGCGCGATCAATCGCACGCTCGACCTGCTTCTGCAAACGACGCTCTCGATCAGCGGCGAACTCTCGATCCCGGTGCATCACAACCTGATGACCAGGAGCGGCACGATGGACGGCATCACGCGCATCTGCGCGCATTCGCAGGCGTTGGCGCAGTGCCAGGCATGGCTCAACCAGCACTTCCCGAACATCGAGCGCCAGGCGGTTGCATCGAATGGCGAGGCGGCGCGCATTGCCAGCGAGGATCCTGCGGCAGCGGCCATTGCGGGCGAAGTCGCCGGTGAGCGCTACAGCCTCGGGATCGTCCAGGCGCATGTCCAGGACGATCCGCACAACCGTACCCGCTTTGCTGTCATTGGCCGCTTGCAACCGGCTCCGAGCGGCAAGGACCAGACCTCGCTCGTGTTCGCCGTGCCCAACAAGGCAGGGGCCGTCTACAACATGCTCGCGCCGCTGGCCAGCCACGGCGTATCAATGACCCGCTTCGAATCACGTCCTGCCCGTGTCGGGACCTGGGAGTACTACTTCTATGTCGATGTCGAAGGACATGTGAAGAATGAGAAGGTAAAGCGGGCGCTGGAAGAGGTGAAGCAGAACGCGGCATTCTTCAAATGGCTGGGTTCGTACCCGTTCAGTCTGTAATCGAGAGGCGATCCGGCATGCGGAATTTTCGTGGCCGGGCGCTGCTCCTGTTTTTTGGAATTCACTATGTCTATTCAATTCGGTCCAGATTACGTCCGCGCGATTGCGCCTTACCAGGGCGGCAAGCCGATCTCCGAGGTTGCTCGCGAGTTCGGCCTTGACGAAGCAAAAATCGTCAAGCTCGCGTCCAATGAAAATCCGCTGGGCATGCCGGAGTCGGCAAAGCAGGCGATGCTTGAGGCCCTGGCGGATATTGGCCGCTATCCGGACTCGAATGGCTTCGAATTGAAGCAGGTGATCACCGAAAAATATGACGTGCCGCAGGACTGGATCACGCTGGGCAATGGCAGCAACGACATCCTCGAGCTTGCCGCACATGCATTCGTCCAGCCCGGGCAGTCGGTTGTGTATGCGCAGTATTCCTTCGCCGTATATCCGCTGGCGACGCAGGCAGTGGGTGGCCGCGCGATCGTCGTCCCGGCGAAAAACTATGGCCACGACCTGAAGTCCATGGCCGAAGCGATTGATGACAGCACCCGGCTGGTCTTCATCGCCAACCCCAACAACCCCACCGGTACCTTCCTGCCGGCTGCGGAAATCGAAGCATTCCTGAAAGCCGTCCCGCAGAACGTGGTGGTTGTGCTCGACGAAGCCTACAACGAATACCTCGCACCGGAACTGCAGTACGAATCCACGACCTGGGTCAGGCAGTTCCCGAACCTGCTGGTCTCGCGCACGCTGTCGAAGGCCTATGGGCTGGCCGGCCTGCGCGTCGGTTTCGGCATTGCGCAGCCGAACGTGACGGACCTGATGAACCGCATCCGCCAGCCGTTCAACGTCAATTCAATGGCGCAAGCCGCCGCGGTGGCCGCGCTGAATGACGCCGATTTCCTGAAGAAGAGTGCCAAGCTGAATGCAGAAGGCTATCGCCAACTGACCGAAGCATTCGACACCATGGGTCTCGAGTACGTGCCGTCCTCCGGCAACTTCGTCCTGGTCAGGGTGGGAGATTCGGATGACGCCGGTGCGCGCGTCTACCTTGCCTTGCTGAAGCGCGGCATCATTGTCCGTCCGGTAGGCAATTACGGCCTCCCGAAATGGCTGCGCATCTCGATCGGCTTGCCGGATGAGAATGCCGCGTTCATCGATGCCTTGAAGAAGGTCCTGCCCTGATCCCACTTGACTGAGCCGCTAAGCTTCATGAAAAAAATCGCAATTTTCGGCGTCGGCCTCATCGGCGGATCGTTCGCACTGGCGCTGCGAAAGGCGGGTGCGGTACAAGAGATTGCCGGCGTCGGGCGCAGCATGGCGTCGCTGGCGCGTGCGAGGGATCTGGGCATCATCGACCGCGCCTGCACGTCGGTCGAAGAGGCGGTGAAGGGTGCGGAACTCATCCTGGTTGCCGCGCCTGTGGCACAGACGGAAGCGATTCTGGCATCCATCGAGCCCCACCTCCAACCGGGCATGATCGTGACCGACGCGGGCAGCACCAAGTCCGACGTGGTCGCGGCGGCGCGCAAGGCGCTCGGTACAAAGATTGCGCAGTTCGTTCCCGGGCATCCGATTGCCGGCCGCGAGCAGAATGGCCCGGATGCTGCGATCGTTGACCTGTATGTCGGCAAAAAGACGGTGATCACGGCGCTGCCGGAAAACGCGGAAAGCGATGTGGCACGGGTTGCGGCAGCCTGGCAACGTTGCGGATCGATTATTCACCGCCTGTCGCCGGAAGAACATGACCGGGTATTTGCCGCGGTCAGCCATCTGCCGCATCTGCTCGCTTACACGCTGGTGGACGACATTGCGAGGAAACCGCATGCCGACCTGCTGTTCCAGTACGCAGCCAGCGGCTTTCGTGATTTCACGCGCATCGCCGGTTCGTCGCCGGAAATGTGGCGTGACATTTCCCTTGCGAATCACGAGGCTTTGCTTGGCGAGCTGGATGCTTACATGGCGCGGCTGAAGGAATTGCGCGGCTTGCTGGCTGAACGCAACAGTAAGGGCATTGAGGCGGTCTATGCCAATGCCCAGCATGCAAGGCAAAACTGGATTCGCACGATCGAAGCTGCCGAGCAGCAGAGCAAGCAGGGCGGCGACTGAAACCGCCGGCCGTGCCCGAGGGGGAGTGATGTGCGGCCAAGCTTCGGGCAATGTTGCTTCGAGTGTGGCGAGCGCACCCAGCACCCGGAACGTCATGTGCTGGCATGAAGCGCGGCGCCGATTATTCACATTCTCAAGTTATCTGATGACGGGCGACAATGAAGCATTATCCACATTATCTTGAGCTGCATCCCGCAATGCATGCGCGCGGCACGGTGCGCCTGCCGGGATCCAAGAGTATTTCCAACCGGACGCTGCTACTTGCTGCGCTGGCGCAGGGAACGACGCAGATCTTCGACCTGCTTGCGTCAGACGATACGCATGTGATGCTGATGGCGCTTCAACAGCTCGGCGTCAAGTGGGAACAGGTCGGCGACACACGGCAATACACCGTCCACGGAGTGAACGGCGTGTTTCCGGTACATCAGGCAGACCTGTTCATGGGTAATGCCGGCACTGCGATCCGTCCACTCACAGCAGCGCTTGCCGTGATCGGCGGCGACTATACGCTGCACGGCGTATCGCGCATGCATGAGCGACCTATCGGCGACCTGGCCGATGCATTGAATGCAGTCGGCACGCAGATCGAATATACCGGGCAGCCGGGCTTCCCGCCCTTGCATATTCGCCGCGGCCATATCCATGCGCAGCGGATGCAGGTGAAAGGGAATGTTTCCAGTCAATTCCTTACCTCCTTGCTGATGGCTGGCCCATTGATGGCCCAGGACCAAGCGGTCACTATCGATGTCGTCGGCGAACTGATTTCCAAGCCCTACATCGAAATCACACTCAATCTGATGCGCCGTTTTGGCGTCACGGTGGAGCGCCATGGCTGGCAGTCTTTCACCATTCCGGCCGGGCAGCGCTACGTTAGCCCGGGTACGATTCATGTGGAAGGCGACGCGTCGTCGGCATCGTATTTCCTGGCTGCCGGCGCGATTGCAGGTGGTCCGGTGCGCGTCGAAGGCGTTGGCCTGAACAGCATCCAGGGCGATGTCCGGTTTGTTGAAGCGCTGGAGCAAATGGGCGCCGCGATCACGATGGGCGACAACTGGATTGAAGCGAAGTCGAGCGGCGTCCTGAAGGCAATTGATGCCGATTTCAACCATATTCCCGACGCTGCGATGACAATCGCCGTGGCGGCACTCTACGCCGATGGGACGAGCACCTTGCGCAATATTGGCAGCTGGCGCGTGAAGGAAACCGATCGGATTGCAGCGATGGCCGCCGAACTGCGCAAGCTGGGCGCTGTTGTGGAAGAGGGCGCCGACTATCTGCGGGTGACACCGCCGGCAGTGATCCAGTCCGCCGCCATCGATACCTACGACGACCATCGCATGGCAATGTGTTTCTCGCTCGCATCGCTCGACGGCGCAGCGCGGCGCGGCAACCTGATCCGTATCAATGACCCGAAGTGCGTCGCGAAAACCTTCCCCGATTATTTCGACGCCTTCGCAAAAATCACGCAGGACAACCTGTTTTGAACTGATGCCGCGGCACCGGCCGGCCAACAATAAAAACTCTTCCACTTCCCTGACAATGCAGACACCCCCGATCCCGGTCATTACCATCGATGGTCCCACCGCGTCCGGCAAAGGCACGGTAGCGCAACGTGTTGCGCAGCACCTGGGATTCCACTTGCTGGACTCCGGCGCGCTTTACCGGCTCACGGCCTTGTCGGCCCTGCGCCACCAGGTGCCCCTGACGGACGAGCATGCCATGGCGAAGCTGGCTGAAAAACTGCCCTGCAGGTTCACCGGCGAACAGGTTTGGCTCGCGAACGAAAATGTCACAACTGCGATTCGCGCCGAGGAAGTCGGCAACATGGCGTCGAAAATTGCCGCCTTGCCAACAGTTCGGCATGCGCTGGTCGCACTCCAGCTTGGATTCCGAATGCCTCCCGGCCTGGTCGCCGATGGACGTGACATGGGTACCGTCATTTTCCCCCACGCCACGCTAAAGGTATTCCTCACCGCAAGTGCCGAGGCACGCGCGGAAAGACGATATAAGCAATTGATTGACAAGGGTTTTCCTGCTAATATGGACGACCTTCTCAAGGATTTGAGGGAACGGGACGAGCGCGATTCGAATCGCGCCATCGCACCATTGAAACCGGCGGAAGGGGCACATATCTTGGATACTTCGCATATGACTGCCAATGAGGCGGTCGAGCAGGTTCTGAGGTGGTATGCGGCAGCAAAAAAACACGCGTAACGAGTACGCTGGTTTTGCAGTGCGATTGGTGCCTGGCCTGGCGCAATGCCAAGTCGGGTGTTGATAAACCTAACCCAGCCTGTGATTAAACAAGACACAATCATTGCTGGAAAACTTTTCTTATCTATGTCTACTGTGCAACAACAACCTACCGGTTCCGAAAGCTTTGCAGCCCTGTTCGAGGAGTCCCTGTCTCGCCAGGACATGCGTTCCGGTGAAGTGATTTCGGCTGAAGTCGTCCGTGTCGACTACAACTTTGTCGTCGTCAACGCCGGCCTGAAATCAGAAGCTTTCATTCCTATCGAAGAATTCAAGAACGACAATGGCGAACTCGAAGTCAATGTTGGCGACTTCATTACCGTTGCGATCGAATCGCTGGAAAACGGTTTCGGTGACACCATCCTGTCGCGCGACAAGGCCAAGCGCCTGGCTTCCTGGCTCGCGCTCGAGAAGGCGATGGAGTCCGGCGAAATCGTTACCGGCACTGTCAATGGCAAGGTCAAGGGCGGCCTGACCGTCCTGACCAACGGCATCCGTGCATTCCTCCCGGGTTCGCTGGTCGATACCCGTCCGGTAAAGGACACCACCCCGTACGAAGGCAAGACCCTGGAATTCAAGGTCATCAAGCTGGACCGCAAGCGCAACAACGTTGTGCTGTCGCGTCGCGCCGTCATCGAAGCATCGATGGGTGAAGAGCGTGCCAAACTGATGGAAACCCTGAAGGAAGGCACCATCGTCACCGGTATCGTCAAGAACATCACCGACTACGGTGCGTTCGTTGATCTCGGCGGCATCGACGGCCTGCTGCACATCACCGACCTCGCATGGCGTCGTGTGCGTCATCCGTCGGAAGTGCTCTCCGTCGGCCAGGAAATCACCGCCAAGGTCCTCAAGTACGATCAGGAGAAGAACCGCGTTTCCCTGGGCGTCAAGCAACTGGGCGACGATCCGTGGACCGGTTTGTCCCGTCGCTATCCGCAAGGCACTCGCCTGTTCGGCAAGGTCACCAACCTGACCGACTACGGTGCGTTCGTGGAAGTCGAGCAGGGCATCGAAGGCTTGGTGCACGTGTCCGAAATGGACTGGACCAACAAGAACGTGGCTCCGAACAAGGTTGTCCAGCTGGGCGACGAAGTCGAAGTGATGGTCCTGGAAATCGACGAAGAGCGTCGCCGCATCTCCCTCGGTATGAAGCAGTGCAAGCCGAATCCGTGGGAAGAGTTCGCCATGAACCACAAGAAGGGCGACAAGGTGAAGGGCGCGATCAAGTCGATCACCGACTTTGGCGTGTTCATCGGCCTGCCGGGCAACATCGACGGTCTGGTCCACCTGTCCGACCTGTCCTGGACCGAGGCTGGCGAAGAAGCCGTCCGCAAGTTCAAGAAGGGCGACGAACTGGAAGCTGTCGTGCTGGCGATCGACGTCGAGCGCGAGCGTGTTTCCCTGGGCGTCAAGCAGCTGGAAGGCGATCCGTTCAACAACTTTGCTGCCCTCAATGACAAGGGCGCCGTTGTGTCCGGTACCGTCAAGTCCGTCGAGCCGAAGGGCGCTGTCATTGCACTGACGGAAGAGGTCGAAGGCTACCTGCGCGCTTCCGAAATCTCCCGCGATCGCGTGGAAGATGCCGGTACGCACCTGAAGGTTGGCGACAAGATCGAAGCCATGGTCATCAACATCGACCGCAAGGCACGCAGCATCCAGCTGTCGATCAAGGCCAAGGACAATGCGGAAACGCAGGAAGCCATGCAGAAGATGTCGGCTGACGCCAGCGCAGCTTCCGGCACGACCAGCCTGGGCGCTCTGTTGAAGGCAAAACTCGACAACAAGCAATAAGGTCAAGTCGATAAATGACAAAGTCGGAGCTGATTGCCCGTCTTGCCGAGCGTTATCCGCAACTGGTTGCAAAGGATGCGGATTACGCGGTAAAGACCATCCTCGATGCGATGGCCGAAGCGTTGTCAAACGGGCAGCGCATCGAAATCCGTGGTTTCGGCAGCTTTGCCTTGAACAGCAGGCCGCCGCGCATCGGACGTAACCCGAAGTCGGGGGACAAGGTGATGGTGCCCGAAAAGCGTGTGCCCCACTTCAAGCCCGGCAAGGAGTTGCGGGAACGGGTGGATGCCATGGTCGGGCAACCGATCAAGGAAGACTGAGTCAACAGTTCGGCGCGGATCGCGGCGAGAACCGGACGGCGATGGAAAGCTCCGGCGCAGGATGGGAGAGCGTTTCCGGGACATGGTGTATCATCGATTCGCGCTGTACTGAATATCTGCAAGCAATGGAAACGGCATCCTCGGATGCCGTTTTTTTTAACCAGATCTCGCCGTGCCATCCTGACCTGGAAGCAAGTCAGCATTCACTGCATCCCCGTTTCACGTACAATTTCAATTGTTTTGCGATCCACAACATTTTGGGCCCACGCCTGACGATAAACATCAATAAGGAAGTCGCACCATGAAAATTCTTTTCAGAATCGTTGCGGCCATTCTCTTTATTGTCTTCTTTGGTTTCGCGCTGAAAAACACCCAGGAAGTCGCGCTGCGCTTCTTTTTTGATTATGAAATCCGCGGACCGCTCGTATTGCTGCTGCTGGCTTTTTTTGCTGCAGGCGCCGCACTCGGTATCCTGGCGATGATCCCTACGCTGTTTCGTCATCGCCGTGACTTGTCCAGGCACAGGAAAACGATATCCGCCATGGAGCAGGAACGCGAAGCGCAGCGTCTCGCGCGGGTGCAACCACCGCAACCGGACAGCGTCAGCAAATAAGAACGACCACGATAACAAAAGACTGCATGGAATTCGAAACCTGGTGGCTGCTCGGCATCCCAATCTTCTTCGGCCTCGGCTGGATTGCCGCGCGCGTTGACATCAATCAGCTCGTCTCGGAGTCGCGCAGCCTGCCGCGCGGCTACTTCAAGGGACTGAATTTTCTCCTGAACGAACAGCCCGACAAGGCGATCGATGCCTTCATCGAGATCGTCAAGCTCGACCCGGAGACCATCGACCTGCACTTTGCGCTCGGCAATCTGTTCCGCCGGCGTGGCGAGATAGAGCGGGCGATTCGCGTGCACCAGAACCTGCTCGCGCGGCCGGATCTGCCACAGGAACATCAGGTGCACGCCCAGTATGAGCTCGGACAGGATTACCTCAAGGCCGGCTTGCTGGATCGTGCTGAAGAGACTTTCCACGGACTGGTTGATACCCAGTACAGCGCGCAGGCACGCCGTGCCCTGCTTGAAATCTATCAGCGGGAAAAGGAATGGATGCGCGCGATCGATGCCGCACGCGCCCTTCAGGAATCCGGGGCCGGCGCCCGCCAGAAAGAAATCGCGCAGTTTTACTGCGAACTCGCACAGGACGAGCTGGTGCATACCCATCCCGATGCCGCGCTGGCCATGCTGGAGAAGGCATTGGCGGCTGACCGCAACAATGTCAGGGCGGCCATGTTGATCGGCGATGTCCATCTTGCCAAGGGCGATACTGAAGCGGCATTGCTTGCATGGCGGCGCGTAGAGCAGCAAAGCGTCCCGCACGTGGCATTGGTGGCGCAGCGGCTCATGGATGGTTACCGCACGGTTGGACGGCCCCAGGAAGGTCTCAACCTGCTGAAAAATTATCTTGCGGAAGCGCCCTCCATCGACCTGCTGGAAGTGGTTTTCAAGGCAGTGCTGGAACTCGATGGCGTCGATGCTGCCAACCAGCTGGTCAGCGATGAGCTGCGTCGCACTCCAACCCTGCTCGGCCTGGACAAGCTGCTTGAAGCGCGCCTGATGGAAGCGCCTCCGGAAGTACGTCCGGAGCTTTCACTGGTGAAAAACCTGGTCCACGGTTACACGCAGAAGCTGGCGCGCTATCAGTGCAGCCACTGCGGATTCAAGGCGCGGCAGTTCTACTGGCAGTGCCCTGGCTGCAGCCAATGGGAGTCCTATCCCCCGCGCCGCACTGAAGAACTCAACGTCATGAATTAAACGGGTTTCGACCACCCAATCGGAGCATCATGAAAATAACGATTATCGGTACAGGCTACGTCGGCCTGGTCACGGGAGCGTGCCTTGCGGAAGTTGGCAATGACGTGTTCTGCCTTGACGTCGACCAAGGCAAGATTGATCTGCTTAACAGCGGCGGCATTCCGATTTTTGAACCAGGTCTTGGTGACGTTGTCGCGCGCAATCGCGCGGCAAGGCGCCTGAAGTTTTCTACTGACATGGCCGCCGGCGTTGCGCACGGCGAAATACTGTTCATCGCGGTCGGCACGCCGCCCGATGAAGATGGTTCGGCCGACCTCCAGTATGTCCTGTCCGCGGCCCGAAGCATCGGCAGGCACATGGGCGGATTCAAGGTCGTGGTTGACAAATCAACCGTGCCGGTGGGGACGGCTGACAAGGTGCGCGCCGTCATCCAGGAAGAATTGCGGGCACGCGACAGCAACGCCAGATTCTCGGTGGTGTCGAATCCCGAGTTCCTGAAGGAAGGCGCGGCCGTGGAAGACTTCATGCGGCCCGACCGCATCGTAATCGGCTGCGACGATACGCTCGACGGCGAGCATGCCCGCCAAGCGATGAAGACACTCTACACACCATTCAACCGGAATCATGAGCGCACATTCTGGATGGATGTGCGCTCGGCGGAATTTACCAAGTATGCGGCGAATGCCATGCTGGCAACGCGGATTTCGTTCATGAACGAAATGGCGGATCTCGCCGATATGGTTGGCGTCGACATCGAAGCGGTGCGGCATGGAATCGGCTCCGATCCTCGCATCGGATACAGCTTCCTGTACGCGGGATGCGGTTACGGCGGATCGTGCTTTCCCAAGGACGTGCAGGCGCTGGAGCGCACCGCCCGCGAGCACGGCAGGGATCTGCTGATCCTGCGCGCCGTCGAGGAAGTCAACCATCGGCAGAAGCACGTCTTGGGAGAAAAGATCATCCACCGCTTCGGTGAAGACCTGAGCGGCCGACATTTTGCCATCTGGGGCCTGGCGTTCAAGCCCAATACCAATGACATGCGCGAAGCGCCGTCGCGGGTCCTGCTGCAGCAGCTGCTCAGCCGCGGAGCCAGCGTGGCGGTCCATGATCCGGTCGCCATGGAAGAGGCAAAGCGCGTTCTCGCGATCGACTTTGCCGAGGCACCGGAACAACTGTCGCGCATCCGCTTCTGCGATGTGCCGATGGATGCATTGCCCGATGCCGATGCGCTGGCCATTGTCACCGAATGGAAAGCCTTCCGCAGTCCTGATTTTACGCAAGTCAAATCCGACCTCAGGACGCCAGTCATTTTCGACGGGCGCAATTTGTTCGATCCGCAGGTCTTGGCGGATGCCGGAATCGAGTATTACGGCATTGGCCGGTCTGCGTGCACACAGGCACAAGCTACATGACGACATCCTTGAAGACGCCACGCCTGCTCGTTGTAGGCGATGTAATGCTGGACCGTTACTGGTTCGGTGAAGTGAGCCGCATTTCACCGGAAGCACCGGTGCCGGTCGTTCGCGTGGAACGGCGCGAGGAGCGCCTGGGTGGAGCGGCCAATGTCGCGCGCAATGCCGTTGCGCTCGGTGCGCAAACAGCCTTGCTGGGCGTCGTGGGCAAGGACGAAGCGGGTGACGCCGTGCAGAAGATGCTGACGGACCTGCACATCGACAGTTTCCTCAGCCGAGACCCGGACGTCTCGACCATCATCAAGCTGCGCGTGATCGGCCGGCAGCAGCAACTGTTGCGCATCGATTTCGAGCATCCGCCTACCGATTCGGCTTTGCGCAACAAATTGACCAAGTACAACGCGCTATTGCCGGACTATGACGTGGTCGTGTTGTCCGACTACGCCAAGGGCAGCCTCATCAACGTGGCGGAAATGATTGCCGCGGCGCGGAAGCTTGGCAAGCGTGTCCTCGTCGACCCCAAGGGCGATGACTTTGCTCCCTACAACGGTGCATCCGTCCTGACGCCGAACAAGTCGGAGTTGCGTCAGGTAGTGGGCTCCTGGAAGACTGAGGAAGAGCTGACCACGAAGGCGCAACGCCTGCGCGAATCGCTCGACCTCGAAGCCTTGCTGCTGACGAGGTCGGAAGAAGGCATGAGTCTCTATACCGCCGGCCAGGCTGTGCATACCCCGACTGTGGCGCGCGAGGTCTTTGACGTGTCGGGCGCGGGCGATACCGTCATCGCTACTCTGGCAACGATGCTTGGCGCTGGCAAGCCGCTTATCGAAGCGGTTGAAATCGCCAACCGTGCCGCGGGCATTGTGGTCGGCAAGCTGGGTACGGCGACTGTGACCAAGGAAGAACTTTTCGGCTGATCCCATGCAGGCGAAACGCGAGATGTTTCTTTGTCAACCGTTTCGTTGTCAATTCGTTAACGATTTCGAAGCCGAGTGGCTTCGTTCGTTAACCTTATCAACATGGGAGTAATAGATAAATGCTGAAAAAACTGATTCTGGCCATCGTCATGCTGGCGGCAACGATGGGATCCGCTTTTGCCCAAGTCGACGTCAACAAGGCCGACCAGGCCTCGCTCGACAGCGTCAAGGGCATCGGGCCGAAAATGTCGAAGACCATCCTTGACGAGCGCAAGAAGGGTGGGGACTTCAAGGACTGGGCCGATTTCGAATCGCGCGTGAAGGGCGTCCGCGAAAAGAAAGCGATCAAATTGTCCGAAGCCGGCTTGATGGTCAATGGCCGTCCCCGCGGAAAAGCATCCGATGCCGACAAGGAAGACAGGAAGAGCGGATCGGGCGCGAAGTCGAAAAAGGAAATGAAGAAGAACGATTCGAAAGGTTGAGCGCTTCGCATGAGCAAAAACCCCGCCCCTGCGCGGGGTTTTTGTTATGCCGGATCACCTGCAACTGGTAGATACAGGCCCCGGGCAGCAGCGTACGTCGATTGGCGTCTACGATTAAAATGATATTTTTGATGAAGCAGCCGAACTACACACCATGCCTTACCTGACGATCGAAAACACCATCGGCAATACCCCCCTTGTTCAGCTCAAGCACATTCCCGGCGAAGAAGCCGCGCGTCGCAACAACGTGATTCTCGGAAAGCTGGAAGGAAACAATCCTGCCGGGTCGGTGAAGGACCGTCCTGCGCTGTCGATGATCAAGCACGCGGAGGAGCGTGGCGAGATCAGGCCGGGCGATACCCTCATCGAAGCAACCAGCGGCAATACCGGCATTGCGCTGGCCATGGCGGCGACCCTGAGGGGTTACAAGATGGTGTTGCTGATGCCGGAAAATCTCAGCGAGGAGCGGCGGCAAAGCATGGCAGCCTATGGCGCGCACATCATACTCACGCCGAAGACCGGCGGCATGGAGTATGCACGCGACCTTGCCGAACAAATGCAGAAAGAGGGAAAGGGAATCATCCTTGACCAGTTTTCCAATCCGGACAATCCGCGCGCGCACTATGAAGGCACAGGGCCGGAAATCTGGCGCGACACAGAAGGCCGCATTACGCATTTCGTCAGCGCGATGGGCACGACTGGAACTATCATGGGCGTGTCACGTTATCTGAAGGAAAAAAATCCGGACGTCTGCATCATTGGTGCGCAGCCGGAGGAAGGCTCGCAGATCCCGGGCATCAGGAAATGGCCTGAGGCGTATATGCCGAAGATCTACGACAGGTCGCGCATTGACCAGATCGAAAATGTCAGCCAAGCGGCTGCGGAACGCATGGCGCACCGCATGGCGATGGAAGAGGGGATCTTCTGTGGTATTTCGGCTGCCGGCGCCTGCGAAGTCGCGCTGCGCATTTCAAATAGCGTCGAAAACGCGACGATCGTCTTCATCGTCTGTGATCGCGGCGACCGTTATCTATCGACCGGCGTATTCCCTGCCTGACAGTTACGTCCGACGCAGGGAATTCATTCGTCGTGCTGTTCACCGCTCGCGGCGGGAGCGAGAGGCTCTTTCGGCTTGAACTGCTTGTCGCTGATACGGAATTTGTCGCGGCGATCACCCATGAGGATCCGCAGTTCCTTGATACTCAGGTCGCTGACTTCATGCATGCGGATCAACAGGGACGCCCCCACGGGAAGCCGTCGGTGGCGAATCTTGCTGATAACCGGTGGCGCGACCTCGAGCGCTCTTGAAAGAGCGGCATCATTCTTGAGGTTGAGCTTTTCGATCAGCGCGTCCAGCAGGTTGTTGGGATCGTAATTGACTTGATCGGCGAGTCGGGTACTGTTCATAGCATTGCCTAATTGAGTAGTCATAGTCTCAATAATTCCATACTGCAAGATTATTGTACAGAAAAAAACATAGAGTGTTTAGACAAAGCAGCAAGTTTGGACAAGATGCTTGTTACAAAATGTACAGCAGCGCTTCTGTAGGCTGCATTGGTATGCCAGAAACACCTATTGTTAATATGCAATCTAGTAAAAGATTTCAAAAACGCAATATTAAAAACCAGCCAAAAGTGACAAGGCGGCTAACTGGTTGCTCAGTGGCAGTGTGGCAACGGTGCGTGACTCAGGGAGGTTCGCTTCCTGAACTAATATGAATATGGTGGTGGATTGCGTAAATTCAATTGCATTTTAACCAAGCACCCCGTCACCATTTTGATACCGCGCAATTGCACTTTTCTATCATCGAATTTCGGCAGGAAGCCGGGAAATTCATGAACGAGGGGCAGTTTTCGCCGGCGTTGGAACGGCGGCACAAGGCATTAGTTCTCTTTCTTTTTGCCGGCTGTGTGCAAAGGCTCTGCATGCGGTAACGAAACGTCGAGGCGTGTCCAGCCGGGAAGCCCGAGACGGCGCATAGTATCGATATTTCTTAGGAATATCTTTTCCGCGTCGGAAAACGCTGCGACGGCGCGTTCGACACTGCTTTCCCGCAGGAGATGAAGCATTGGGTAGGGCGACCGGTTGGTGAAATTGCTCATGTCGTCTGGCTCGGTGTCGGCAAATTGGTATTGCGGATGGAAACTCGCAATCTGGATTTCGCCCGCCAGGTCCAGTTCCTCCAGGGTGGCATCGGCAACATCGAGAAAGTCGTTATACGTAAGAAAATCGGTGAGCGCCCAAGGATGAATCAGCAGAGTGGTATCCACATCCTCCGGGTTTGTCTGCTGCAACAGGAGCAGTTCTGCAATCAGATCCGCATGCAGTTCTACTTCGGTTCCTGCGTTACTCACGGCAAAACGGATCTGATTCCGGGCGCGAACGCTTTTCGCAAATGGGCAGAGGTTCAGGCCAATGACGGCCTTGTCGAGCCAGTGCGCAGTCGCTTCGGTGATATTAAGAACAGTTTCGTCAGTGTGGATTGTCATTCTGTATAACGTGGCTTGAACCTGCATGAGAGCTGGCAAGCATATCGCACCTTCCTCGCGCCGTACTTTCCTCCGTCAAGCTGGCATCGATATCCGCTTTACTGTACATTTGCCGCTCCATTCAAAACACAGTCGGTTCGGCGCATCGCGATCCGGGCGGCTGCATTCCAATATGGCCCTCAAAGCTACCATCTTCAAGGCGGAACTCCAGATCGCGGACATGGACCGGCACTATTATGCCGACCATTCCCTGACGATTGCCCGGCATCCCTCTGAAACCGACGAGCGCATGATGATGCGCGTGCTGGCATTCGCACTCAATGCGAATGAGGCGCTCACCTTTGGCAGGGGACTGAGCACCGATGATGAGCCGGACATGTGGCAGAAGGACCTGACCGGTGCAATCGACCTGTGGATCGACGTCGGGCAGCCAGATGAGAAACGTATCCTCAAGGCTTGCGGCCGTTCATCGCGGGTCCTGGTGTACTGCTATAGCAGCACGAGCAACATCTGGTGGGGGCAGACCGGCGGCAAGGTTGAGCGTGCGCGTAACCTGCGCGTCCTGAACGTGCCGGCGGAGTCCAGCCTCGCCTTGGCGAAACTCGCGCAACGCACGATGCAGCTGCAATGCACGATCCAGGAAGGGCAAATCTGGATGAGCTCCGGCGAGGACACCGTGCAGCTTGAGCTGAAGACGCTCAAGCCGTTCGCCGACGCCTGAACAGAGTCCTTCCTCAGCCGCCGCGTGCGCTGCGCACGGCGCGGCCCAGCTCAACGACAGACATCGCATAGAAGAAGCTGCGATTGTATCGGGTGATCGCGTAGAAATTCGTGGTGCCGAGCCAGTATTCCGTCGGCTCTTCGCCATTCTGCAAATCGACCAGGCCGTACTGCATATCGTGCGGCGGCTCCACACCCGGCGTGACGCCGGCACCTTTCAGCTCATCCAGCGTAAATTTTGCCTCCAGCGGCTGGCCGATGAACATATCCCAGCCGCGGCCGGGTTCATTGCTTGCTACTGCTGCGGGAAAGGCAATCGGTTCGCCCCGCTTCCATCCGTGCTCAACAAGGAAATTCGCAACACTGCCAATGGCATCAACGGGTGAGTTGCGCAGGTCGACGCGGCCGTCGCCGTCGAAGTCAACAGCATATTTTCGTATGCTGCCCGGCATGAACTGCGGCAGACCGACTGCGCCTGCATAGGAGCCGAGCAGGGAGAACGGATCGATGCCCGACTCGCGCGCGAACAGCAATGTCTGCTCCAGCTCGCCGCGGAAAAAGTCCATGCGTGAGCTGCGGTTCGGCGTTTGCGGATAATCGAATGCCAGGGTGGTGAGTGCATCGAGGACGCGGAAACTGCCGGTGTTTCGGCCATAGATGGTTTCCACCCCGATGATGCCGACGATGATGTCCGCCGGCACGCCATATTGTTCTTCGGCGCGCGCCAGCGCGTCAGCATGTGCGTCCCAGAATGCCACGCCCGCGTTGATGCGGACCGGCTCGATGAAGCGTGCGCGATAGGCATGCCAGTTCTTCGGCTTGCCGGGCGGTGCGGGCTTGATCAGCTGGATCGTGGTCTCGACATAGCGCGCCTTCCTGAACATGGCTTCCAGCTCGGGCCGATCGAAGCCGTGCTTCTCGACCATCATGTCAATGAATTCGGATACATCTTTCCATTGCGTGAAGTTGGCGAATTCGCCCTCATTGTCCGGCGAGAAGGCGACCTTGCGCAGCTTGGCGCCTGACGATTTCTTCACCGCATGTGGTTTTTTCGAGCTGTGCTTCGCAAAGGCATCGGGGTGGGGCGCAAACGCAAGCAGCAGCGAGATGAGCAGCGCGGAAGGTGAGACATGCTTGAAAATCATCGACATTCGGACAATAACAATTTGAGTTCAGAGATGGCGGCGCCGGGAGACTTTCGATCTGCCCCATACCGCACTGTTTCATAGTGTTCGAGGAAGCGCGCCAGAGCCGCTTTCCTTTTTGCGGAAAGCGAGGAGTCGCCCGAGGTCAGGCGTTGTCGGTAGGCGCGAGGTCCTTCGTGCATCATGCGCGGCATGCCCTCGCGCGCAAGCCGCTTGCACAGCTTTTGATAGAGCGCATCGACCGGATCGCGCTGTTGCTGGTGCAGCATCATGGGCAGGACGGCGACCGCAACCGCGGCAATGCCGAGGATGGTCATGACCGCGATCATGAGTGGCCAATCGACATCGGAAAATCCGAGCGAACGGAAGAAATCCCTTTGCTTTTCGGGCGTGTAGTTCAATACCCATTGATTCCATGCATTGCTTACGGCATCCCAGTTCTGGCGCAGCCTCAGCAGCGGCGCGAGCCAGCGGTTGTTTGTTCCATCGATCATGACAAGGCCGCCGAGGACGCGGCGCGGCAGTACGCTCGACAGGTTGTGTTCGACGCGCCCTGGCGCTACGGCAGCGGTGGGGTCGATACGCACCCAGCCTTTTCTGTTGAGCCACACCTCCGCCCACGCATGCGCGTCCGACTGACGGATCGTCATGAATCCATCGGCCGGATTCATTTCGCCGCCCTGGTACCCGGTCACCACCCGAGCGGGTATTCCCATCGCGCGCATCAGTACCACGAAGGCACTCGAATAATGTTCGCAGAAACCTGCCCTGGTGGTAAACAGGAATTCATCGACTGTGTGCTTTCCCAACACTGGCGGCTCCAGGGTGTACCTGAAGTTCTGCTCGCGGAAATAGCGGAGTACGGCGTTGATGGCATCCGCGGGATTGCTGTATTGACTACGCAGTTGCGTTGCATACTCCAGCGTTCGAGGATTGAATCCGGCAGGAAGCTGCAATGATTGCCGCAGGATGGAAGCGGCTTCGATGGGTTGCAGATCGAAGTCGGTATGCGAGACGACGTCGTAGCGCACGCGATCATTGATCGGCTGCGCCGTGCGAATCTGCAGGTCCGGCGTTGCGCCGGTCGGGTTGCCGTCGATCTGCGGCAGCGCCTGCGGTGCTTCGAGTGCAAATAGCCAGTGCTGCCCGTTTGGCTCCAGTGTGACCTGGTAGTGGATCGGCGCGCCGCGCAGGTTGATACTGATGCGGCGATCGCCCGGTGTTGCCGGAATTGGCGTCCAGGTGCGACCATCGAACCTCCCCAGCACGACACCGCGCCAGTACAGCTGCGGATTCGGCGGCGCAGGGTCGGCGAACCTGACGCGAAAGGCGATATCGTCCGAGAGCGCCAGCTTCGCGATGTTCCCGGGCGCCATGGTTTCCGACAAGCCGGAGCGTCCCGCCATGGCGTCGCCCGGCAGGCCCCAGAGCGGACCCTGGATGCGAGGAAAAAGCAGGAACAGGACGAGGGTGAGCGGCGCGGCGAGGGCAAGGATCGTCGCCCCCAGCCTGAAACGCTGACCCAGCGAGGGAACGGCCCCGGTGTACTGGAAAGAAAGTTGCGTGGTGAGAAGCGCAATCACGGCGACGATGGTTATCAGCGCGCTACCGATGGACTGCGATTCGAAGAAGTTGGCCAGGAGCAGGAAGAAACTGAGGAAAAGGACCACGAACAGATCGCGCCGGGCGTGCATTTCCAGCAGCTTCAGGGCAAGCAGCAACGCCAGCATGGCGACGCCGGGTTCGCGCCCGAAAAAAGATTTGTAGGTCAGGTAGACACCGGCCATCGCGAGCACGGCAATGGGCAGCAGCAGCCAGTTCGGCGGCATGCGGTTGCCGCGGAAAGTCACCCAGCCGCGCCACGCGAGAACGGACATGGAGGTGGGGAACACCCATCCCGGCAAGTGGCGCGCGTGCGGCAGCAACACGAATGCGCAGGTGGCCAGCAAGAGCAGGGTGTCGGCCTTGTCACGCGCGAGCGGGCGCTGCAGGCGTCGCGCGAAGGACTGGATGATGGCAGGCTTCATGATGCTTGCGGATACAGGGCCAGGGCGCGCAGGCATGCTTCCCTGTGCGCGGCCCCGAGCGCGGCCGGAAAGCTGGTATCACCCAGGTGGAAAGCGTAAGCCATATTGCGTGCATCTGCTTCCAGGACCCATCGGGTCATGCGCGATAGCCTGGCTTCGGTACTCATTCCAAATGGCATCTGCGCGAAATCGACCGTGACTTCAGCAGCAGCTCCGCCTTCGAAATGCTTCGAGATGAGCGTGCCGGGCGATCCAGCATCGAGCTTGGCGATCTGCCGCCATGCAAGCCGCTTCAGCGAATCGCCGGCCTGATAACCCCGGATGCCGGCAAAATCATCCTGTCCTGCCCGGCCTTGCCCATCTTTCTGCGTCGCTGCGGCATAGGGGAGCGGCGGACCATCGTCTTCCGGGCGAGGATAGACCAGGACCATGGCATCGGGTTGCCAGTAGCTCCAGGCGCGCAACAGGCCCAGCGGGAAACGCGTCTGCAGGCGCACCCGCGGCGCCTGCAGCCAGCCCCTTTTGCCGGCCGGCGTCGACAGGACGAGGCTGGTGCTGGCATTGGCGGAAACGTCGCAGGCCTGCGCCAGGTCCGGCCTGTCATCGGCGACGAAGTCAAGCCAGATGGCATAGCGCTGATACGTGCGACGGTTAATCAGGTGCAATTCGAATTGCGCTTCTTCGCCGGCGAACACCGGCAGGGTGCGGCCGGCGGCCAGGTGAAGATGGGCAAGGTTGCGGAACGTCAGGTGCATGTCGATGAGTCCGCAACCGCCGAGCAAAAAGGTGAGCGCGAAGCCGAGGCTCAGGTTGTAATTTGTCGAACCGATGAACAGGACGACCATCATCAGGCTGAACAGCAGGCCGGGATGCGTGGGGACGATGAAGACGCGCCGCTGGTTGAGAAAAGTTTCACCCGGCTCAGGGCCATCGAGACGCAACAGCCATTTGCTGGCACGCTTGCGGATGCTGTGTTCAAACCGGGCGTAGAGGGAAAGTTTTTTCTTCACACCGGGACGGATTTCATGAGTTGCAGCACCAGGTCGCGGCTGCCCAGCGCGGAGCTGCCCGTCGATTTCAATGGCCGCAGGCGGTGCGCGACGACAGGTACAAGGACTGCCTGCACGTCTTCGGGTATGACATGGTTGCGCCCTTCCAGGGCGGCCCAGGCACGTGAGGCCTGGAGCAGGGCAATGCCTGCGCGAGGACTCATGCCTTCCGCAAACAATCCGTTCCGGCGCGATGCTTGTGCGAGAGCCTGTATGTAGTCGATCAGCGCCGATGAGGCGTGGATGCCCTTGAGCGCCGTTTGCGCCGCCAGCAGCTCTTCCGGCCGCATGGCAGTTGGCAAGGATTTCAGCATGGTCCGGCGGTCTTCACCCATCAGCAGGGCGCGTTCCGCGGCCGCATCCGGGTAGCCGAGCGACAGGCACATCATGAATCGGTCGAGCTGCGATTCCGGCAGCGGAAACGTGCCGATCTGATGCCCCGGGTTCTGCGTGGCAATCACGAAATACGGATCGGGCAGGTTGCGTGTGACGCCGTCCGCCGTGACCTGGCGCTCCTCCATTGCTTCCAGCAGCGCCGACTGCGTCTTGGGCGTGGCACGGTTGATTTCGTCGGCCAGCAGTACTTGCGTGAATACGGGGCCGGGATGGAACACGAAGCCGTTCTTTTCCCGGTCAAAAATGGAAATGCCGATTACATCGGCGGGGAGCAGGTCGCTGGTGAATTGCAGCCGGCTGAATTTCAGGCCGAGGGAAATCGCCAGCGCGTGCGCCAGTGTCGTCTTGCCTACACCGGGCACGTCCTCGATCAGCAAGTGCCCACCAGCCAGCAGGCAGACCAGCGACTGGCGGATTTGCAGGTCTTTCCCGACGACGATCTTGCCAACCTGGCTGGCGACAGCATGGACTTTTGCGAACATGTTCTTCTGTAATCTGGGTGAAAGGGAAACGCGCTATGGTGTCAAGCAATCGCAAATCCAGGCCGGTGACAAAAGCTCCTGTCATACATCCTGTTATTCGTTACACTATATGCATCGAGTGCATCGATATCCGCTTTCATATCGATGACAGATAGATTCTATTCGAGAACCCTGCCGCACATCCGGCTTTACGGAAATGACCACCGCCATCTATACCCATCCCGACTGCAAGCGCCACGAAATGGGGCAATGGCATCCGGAATGTCCTGCGCGCCTGCAGGCGATCGAAGACCAGCTTATCGCCAGCCGGATCAACAACCTGCTCGAACACCGCGAGGCGCCGAAGGTGGATGTGGCCGAAATCCGGCGCGTGCATACGGCGGACGCGATAGCGCGCGTACAGGAAAACACCGCGACGCTGGCGGAAACCGGCTCCGGCTACTACCCGATCGATGCCGACACCATGCTGAACGAACATAGCTGGAATGCGGCATTGCGGGCCGCCGGTGCAGCAGTGGCGGCGACCGACGCCGTGCTTGCCGGTGAATTGAGCAATGCCTTCTGCGCCATCCGCCCACCGGGGCATCACGCAAGGCCGTCCGAGGCGATGGGATTCTGCCTCTTCGATAATGTTGCGATTGCGGCAAAACACGCCCTCGAAGCACGCGGACTGGAGCGCGTGGCGATCGTCGATTTCGATGTCCACCACGGTAACGGGACGGAGGAAGCGTTCCTCGATGATCCGCGCGTGCTGATGGTGAGTTTCTTCCAGCATCCTTTCTACCCCTATACCGAGGTCCGGCCGGATTCGCCGCACATGGTTAACGTGCCGGTGCCTGCCTATTCCAAGGGAGATGTGGTGCGCCAGCTGGTGGCCGAGCGGTGGCTGCCAGCCCTGCATGCGCACCGGCCCGAGATGATCTTCATTTCCGCCGGCTTCGACGCGCACCGCGAGGACGATATCGGCCAGATGGGGCTGGTGGAGGACGACTATGCCTGGATCACGCAGCAGGTCCTGGCAGTCGCGAAAGAGCATGCCCAGGGACGGATCGTCAGTTGCCTGGAAGGCGGCTACAACCTCTCCGCGCTCGGCCGCAGCGTCGTCGCACATATCAAGGCACTGGCCGAACTCGTCTGAGCCGCCGCCGGCCCTTCGCCGGCCCTTCCCGTGACGGAGGCAGGCAGCGGGTAGAATAGCGGTTTGCCTTGTTTCAATACATTCACGCATGTCCATTCAATGGTTCCCCGGTCACATGAACGCCGCCCGCAAGAAGGCGGCGGAATCCATGGAGAAGACCGACCTCGTCATCGAGGTGCTGGACGCGCGCCTGCCGCAAGCCAGTTGCAATCCCATGATCGAACAGCTGCGCAAGCAGCGCCAGCGGCCCTGCCTGAAGATCCTCAACAAGGCCGACCTCGCCGATCCCGTCGCCACCAAGGCATGGCTTGCGCACTACAACGCGCAGAAAGATGTGCATGCCGTCGCGCTGAGCTGCAAGAAGCCGGCCGACGTGGCCAAGGTTCCCGGCCTCGCGCTGAAGCTGGCGCCGCACCGCGGCACGGCCCTCAAGCCGCTGCGCATGATGATCATGGGCATCCCGAACGTCGGCAAGTCGACATTGATGAATGCCCTGCTCAAGAAGCGCGTGGCGGCGGTCGGCGATGAGCCCGCAGTAACCAAGACCCAGCAGCGCCTCTATCTCGGCAATAACATGGTATTGATCGATACACCCGGTATGCTGTGGCCGAAGATCGAGCATCCGACTGACGGCCTGATGCTCGCCGCCAGCCATGCTGTGGGCGTAAACGCCTTGATCGAGGAGGAGGTGGCAACCTTCCTGGCAGAGCAGTTGCTCGCCCGCTATGCGCCGCTCCTGGCAACCCGCTATGGATTCAAGACGGAAGACATGGACGGTACCGGCGTGCTCGAAGGCATCGCCAAGCGACGTGCCTTTCGTGTGAAAGGCGGCGAATACGACCTGGAGAAGGCGGCGCACACCTTGCTGCAGGACTATCGCACTGGCGCGCTCGGTCGCATCAGCCTGGAGACCCCCCAGAGCCGGGCCGACCTGCTTGCAAGCTACCAGCCCGAGCCATCGCTCGGCTTACCACAAGACCAAGAGGAGGGCAGCGAAGATGAGCAATGAAACACCTTATGTGATCCGGTCAGTGCAGGATGGCGTGGCAACGCTCACGCTCAACCGCGGCGAGAAGTTCAATCCGCTTTCGGAAGAAATGATGGACGCCTTGCAGGGCGAACTCGACGCGATCAGGAATGATCACGCCATCCGCGTCGTCATCCTCGCGGGTGCAGGCAAGGCGTTCTGCGCCGGCCACGACCTGAAGCAGATGCGCGCGCAGCCCTCCGAGGCGTATTACAAGAAACTGTTCGACCAGTGCAGCAAGGTGATGCTGACCATCCAGCAGTTGCCGCAGCCAGTGATCGCCCGTGTACATGGTATCGCCACTGCAGCGGGTTGTCAGCTTGTCTCGATGTGCGACCTTGCTGTGGCCGCCAGCGAGGCAAAGTTCGCGGTGTCCGGTGTGAATTACGGATTGTTCTGTTCCACGCCATCGGTCGGCCTGTCGCGCAACGTCTCGCGCAAGCAGGCAATGGAAATGCTGCTGACGGGCGAATTCATCGATGCTGAAACGGCGCGCGATCGCGGCCTGGTCAATCGTGTCGTTCCCGCCGCTCAGCTGGACGCCGAGGTTGGAAAACTTATTGCCAGCATCCTCGCCAAGCCTGCGGTCGCCATCGCGATGGGCAAGCAATTGTTCTACAAGCAGCTGGAACTCGGTATCGGCGCTGCCTATCAGCTTGCGGGGCAAACGATGGTGTGCAACATGATGGATGACGCTGCGCTGGAAGGAGTGCAGGCGTTTATCGAGAAGCGTGCACCGAACTGGAAGGGTTGAGCGGAACGCCGCCTTTTTCCGTACGATCGCGCGGCCGTGCAGCCGGCCGCGCAGCGAATTCGATTACTTGTACACGCCGACGGCAAATCCGTAGCCGTCGAACGCTTCGACGTAGGTAGTCTTGGACTCGATCTGTTTCGTCACCGGGTTCGGCCATTTGTAGTCGACCCAGCCCGCCTTCTTCGCTTTTGCATGGGCAATCAGCTCTTGCGCAAAAAGCTTGCCGTCGGCGTCCTTCAGGTTCGTCAGGTCCTTCCCGATCAGTTTTTCATTTGCGCCGTGCGCCATCATCGTGCCGTTCGTATCGAGGATGTACACATACATGTCGCGATCGACGAATTGCCCGGACTTGTTGCTCACCTCCGCAAATGCCTTGTCCTTGCCATGGGCCTTGTAAAAGGCGATCGCCTTGTGGACGAGGGCGACTGCTTCATCCTTCGTTCCTTTGTCCCCCGCATGAGAGCTTGCGACGAATCCGAGGCTCAGGCATGCGCCGATGAAAAACTTCAAAACACGCTTCATTCATTTCTCCGACAAGATTGTTGATTTGATTGCACGCGCAATAACCGCAAGACGCTGCGAGGCTTGCGGGCGCATCCTCGAATCTATCCGGTTTGTTTCTTTGCGGCAAGATAACCCCATCGGAACAGCACTGGGATGTTGCCAATAAGAAACGTAGAGAATATGCACTCAAAGAAATTGAAAGAGTTGCATGTATAACAGTCACTGCTGGAAGGCAATGAAACTCGACGCCTTCCCGATATCGAACTTCTCCAGGCATGAAAAAAGCCCGCCGAAGCGGGCTTTTCTGCGTAGCGGGTTCGCGGGGCGAATTACATCATGCCTTCCATGCCGCCCATGCCACCCATGCCGCCCATGCCGCCCATCGGAGCAGCCGGCTTCTCTTCAACCAGCTCGGCGACGGTGCAGTCGGTGGTCAGCATCAGGCCGGCGATCGACGCTGCGTTCTGCAGTGCCGAACGGGTGACCTTGGCCGGATCCAGCACGCCCATCTCGACCATATCGCCATAGGTGCCGTTGGCAGCGTTGTAACCGAAGTTGCCCTTGCCTTCGATGACCTTGTTGACGACGACCGAAGCTTCCTCGCCGGCGTTGGTGACGATCATGCGCAGCGGCTCTTCCATGGCGCGCAGGACGATCTTGATGCCGGCTTCCTGGTCGGCGTTGTCGCCTTTCAGGGTCAGGTTGACGCGAGCACGCAGCAGGGCAACGCCGCCGCCAGGAACGATGCCTTCTTCAACGGCAGCACGGGTTGCGTGCAGCGCGTCTTCGACACGTGCCTTCTTCTCTTTCATTTCGACTTCGGTCGCAGCGCCGACCTTGATCACTGCAACGCCGCCTGCCAGCTTGGCAACGCGCTCTTGCAGCTTTTCGCGGTCGTAGTCGGACGTTGCTTCTTCGATCTGGACGCGGATCTGCTTGACGCGCGCTTCGATCGCGGCAGCCTGGCCGGCGCCGTCGATGATGGTGGTGTTTTCCTTGCCGATTTCGATACGCTTGGCTTGGCCCAGATCGTTCAGGGATGCTTTATCGAGAGTCAGGCCGACTTCCTCAGCAATCACCTGGCCACCGGTCAGGATGGCGATGTCTTCCAGCATGGCCTTGCGACGGTCGCCGAAGCCCGGAGCCTTGACGGCGCAGGTCTTCAGGATGCCACGGATGTTGTTTACAACCAGGGTAGCCAGCGCTTCGCCTTCGATGTCTTCGGCGATGATCAGCAGCGGACGGCTTGCCTTGGCGACTTGCTCCAGGACCGGCAGCAGATCACGAATGTTGGAAATCTTCTTGTCGAACAGCAGGACGAACGGATTTTCCAGGATGGCAGTTTGCTTGTCCGGGTTGTTGATGAAGTACGGGGACAGATAGCCGCGATCGAACTGCATGCCTTCAACGATTTCGAGCTCGTCGTTCAGCGACTTGCCGTCTTCGACCGTGATCACGCCTTCCTTGCCGACCTTTTCCATTGCTTCAGCGATGCGCTCGCCGATGGAGGTGTCGGAGTTGGCAGAGATCGCGCCAACTTGTGCGATTTCCTTGGAAGTGGTGCAAGGCTTTGCGATCTTGCGCAGTTCTTCGACGGTGGCGGTGACAGCCTTGTCGATGCCGCGCTTCAGGTCCATCGGGTTCATGCCGGCGGCCACATACTTCATGCCTTCGCGCACGATGGCTTGTGCCAGCACGGTAGCGGTGGTGGTGCCGTCACCGGCGTTGTCGGAGGTCTTGGAAGCGACTTCCTTGACCATCTGCGCGCCCATGTTCATGAGCTTGTCTTTCAGCTCGATTTCCTTGGCGACGGACACGCCGTCCTTGGTGACGGTCGGGGCGCCAAAGGAACGCTCGAGGACGACATTGCGGCCTTTCGGGCCGAGGGTGACTTTAACAGCGTTGGCGAGAATGTTGACGCCTTCAACCATCTTGTGGCGCGCGGCATCGCCGAAGACTACTTCTTTTGCTGCCATGTTTGTGACTCCTTAATATTGAACAGGTATCTGTACTTACTTCTGGACGATTGCCATGATGTCTTCTTCGCGCATCACCAGCACTTCATCGCCTTCGACCTTCACGGTCTGGCCGGAATACTTGCCGAAGAGCACGATGTCGCCAACTTTGACATCCAGCGGGCGGACTTTGCCATCTTCCAGAATCTTGCCGTTACCGACTGCGAGCACTTTGCCCTGATCCGGCTTTTCCGCAGCGGCTTCCGGGAGAACGATGCCGGACGCAGTCTTGGTTTCCTGGTCGAGGCGCTTGACGATGACGCGATCGTGCAATGGACGAAGGTTCATACAAACTCCTTAATTATCAATAAGTTATGGTTGTTTGCGGCAGATTCGCTGCAAGCTGGGTTTCACAGTGCAGCAAAACCGCACGAGAAAATCATGAAGCCAGGCGGAGTTCTTGTTAGCACTCTCCCCTAACGAGTGCTAAGTATAGGGGCGGGTAATCCTTTTTTCAAGGCCACATCGACCATGTCTTGTTTTTCCGCTAAATCTGGCGGTGGACAAAAAAGAAAGCCCCCGTTGGGGGCGTGCGGAGGCTTTATATGGCCTGACCAGTACATCAGGCCAGCGTGAGCTTGACCTCGATATTGCCGCGGGTCGCATTGGAGTAGGGGCAGACTTCGTGCGCCTTGCTGACCAGATTGCGGGCGGTTTCCTGGTCCATGCCGGGCAGGGCGACGCGCAGTTCGGCTGCAAGTCCGAAGCCGCCGTTGCCGTTTGGCCCGATGCCGACTTCGGCGGTAACCGAGGCGTCGGCTGGCAGCGGGATTTTCGCGTGCATGGAGACGAACTTCATCGCGGACAGGAAGCAGGCGGAATAGCCCGCGGCAAATAGTTGTTCTGGATTGGTGCCGTCGCCGCCCGGGCCGCCGAGTTCTTTCGGTGTGTTGAAGCTGACATCGAGTTTCTTGTCACTGGAAACGGCGCGGCCGTCGCGTCCGCCGGTGGCGGTGGCCTGCGCCTTGTAGAGGATCTGCATGTGTAGCTCCTTGATGATCGTGGGATGAAGGATTCCGTCGAACTGCCGGATAAATATATCACGTAATTAAATTGTGTATGATTTAATTGGGGAAAGCCGGCATGGCAAGCGTTCGATCCGGATTTCCTACGAAGCCAGTTTGACCAGATCGTCGCGGATGGAGGAGAGCTGATTGCGCAAACGCTCCAGCGCTTCCCGCGACTGGCCGCTGGCGCTGAGCACCTGTTGCGGTACGCATTGCGCCTTCTTCCTGAGGGCGCGACCTTCCTTTGTCAGAGTGATCCTTACCTGGCGCTCGTCCGCCTCGTCGCGGGTGCGCTGGATGAGCGATGAGGCTTCCAGCCGTTTCAACAGAGGTGTGAGCGTGCCGGAATCGAGGAAGAGTTTTTCACCGATGGTCTTGACCAAAATGTCATCCTGCTGCCAAAGCACCAGCATCACCAGGTATTGCGGATAGGTAAGTCCGAGCTTGTCGAGCATCGGCTTGTAGGTTTTTGTCATCGCCAGCGAGGCGGAATACAGGGCGAAACAGAACTGGTTTTCCAATGCCAGCGGATCCAGGGTCTGTACGGCGGCGGGAGTGGCGGATTTCGGCATGGTTTGCAGCCCTGACGTGGGATAATCAATTGCATTGCGCGTGATACGTTTTCCTAATCCTATGCGAATTCTGAAGAGACTCCAAGCGGCGCTTGCCTTATTTGCATTTGTCGGCACGGCCGCCGCGCAACAGTTGCCGATTCCCGTTGCGGATGCGCTGCAGCGCGCGCAGATCCCTGCGTCCGCCACCGGCATCTATGTGCGGGAGGTGGGCGCGGGTCCGCTGTTGCTTGCCTCAAATGAAAGTATGCCGTTCAACCCGGCATCCACCATGAAACTGGTGACGAGCGACGCGGCGCTCGAACTGCTTGGGCCGTCGTTCACCTGGAGAACGCAGGCTTACGTCACCGGCGCGCAAGTCGGGGATGTCCTGCGTGGTGACCTGTATATCAAGGGCAGCGGAGACCCGAAGCTCGTGCTCGAGAATTTCTGGCTGTTCCTCCGCCGTATCCGCGCGAGAGGCATCCGAGAGATCCGGGGCGACCTTGTGCTGGACCGCAGTGCTTTCGAAGAAATGCCGTATGACCCGTCGCAATTCGACGGCGATCCGATGAAGCCCTATAACGTCGGCCCCGATGCCTTGCTGCTGAACTACAAGGCGCTGGCCTTCCGTTTCACGCCGGATGAGGCGCGCGGTGCCGTCGGCGTGACGATGGATCCGGCGCTGGCGGCCTACCCAGTGATGGCGCCCCGTCTGGCGCACGGCGAATGTGGCGACTGGCATGCGCGTCTGCGTCCGGTCATCGACACCTGGGGCGCGCGCTTCGCCGGCACCTATTCTGCATCCTGCGGCGAGAAGGTCTGGTACGTGAATCCCTATCAGATGACACACACCCAATATTTCCATCTTGCCTTCCGTCGACTGTGGGCCGATCTCGGCGGGACCTTGAAAGGTGATGTAAAGAACGGTGCAGTGCCTGACTCGGCGCGCCTGGTCGCGCAATGGGACTCGCCGGCGCTTGCGGAAGTGATCCGCGACATCAACAAGTACAGCAACAATGTCATGGCTCGCCAGTTGCTGCTGACGATTGCGGCGAATGAGTTGAACTTGCCGGCCAACCCCGAACGTGGAGCTGCGGTACTGCGCACGTGGCTCGGCAAGAAGGGTATCGATGCGCCAGAACTGAGCGTGGAGAACGGCTCGGGTCTGTCGCGTACCGAGCGGATTTCCCCGCTGACCATGGGCCGGATGCTCGAGGCCGCCTTCCAGTCTCCCGTCATGCCGGAGTTCATGGCGTCGCTGCCGCTGGCAGGCTTGGAC
Organism: Noviherbaspirillum sp.; assembly: GCF_035254685.1. Lineage (GTDB taxonomy): Bacteria > Pseudomonadota > Gammaproteobacteria > Burkholderiales > Burkholderiaceae_D > Noviherbaspirillum. The sequence goes on from NZ_DATFAI010000028.1 coordinate 48,445, forward strand.
GGCACGATGCGCATGCGGCTGGTCAATCAGACCGTGGCGGGAAAGGCGCATATCAAGACTGGCCTGCTGAATGAGGTGCGCAATATTGCGGGTTATGTCCAGGCCGCGTCAGGCAAGCGCTACGTGGTCGTTTTCATGATCAATCACCCCAATTCGCTGCAGGGGCAGGAAGCACAGGATGCCTTGCTGCAGTGGGTGTATGAGCACGGCTGAGCGGGCGCGTGCTGAATGCGTGCTGAAAGCCGCACGGAAAATTACAGCATCACCGGTCTGTCTGGTAACTGGTTCCGCGTCGAGCCGTCATCGGGATAGTGGTTCGCGAGCAGCCTGTTCAACTGCTCCAGCGCGGCCACGATGCTGTCGTGATAGGACCCGTTCGCGAAACCCTCGGTCATGGTGCGGCAAACTCCATGCCATTCCTTTGCAGCGACTACGCGGCCGACACCACGATCGGCGACGATCTCCACCTGGTGGTCGGCCAGGTTGATATACACCAGCACGCCGCAATTTTCCTCGGTGTCCCAGACGCGATAATGGGAAAACAGCTCTCGTGCGCGTTCCCGCGGCGACATGCCGTTGAGCACTGCCTGAGAACTGAGCGAAGGTTCGATCACCATGCGCACCTCGGCGCGATGGCACTTTTCACCGGCAGCGATCGTTTCCTCAATGGCCTTCAGCGTTTCTTCAGGAAACGCGCGGCGGCCGTCAGCGGTTGTCGTGCACAAGTGTTTGATCAGGCGCGAAAATGTTTTCATCACCAGTTCCCCGAAGCTCCGCCGCCATCGGCAGTGCCGCCGCCGCCAGAAAATCCGCCGCCTCCGGAACCGCCGAAGCCTCCTCCGCCAAAGCCGCCGAATCCGCCGCGGCCGAATCCATCGCCAAGGATCACGCCCGGTGCTGATCTTCCCCAACCGCTTCGATGATGTCCATACCGTCGCGAACGGGCACGCGACAGCAGCAGGAACAGGATCATGAAAAAGAAAAACAGGCCGAGTGAGAATGCATCGGACTCTTCTTCTTGCGCGGGCTTCTTCTCCCCGGGCGCTGCAAACCGTTCCTTGTCCAGCAGGCTGGTGATGGCCGAGACGCCTGCGACCAGGCCTCCATAGAAATCGTTCTGGCGGAAGTGGGGAGCCATCACATCCTGCAGGATGCGTTTCGATTGTGCATCGGTCAGCGTGCCCTGCACGCCGCGACCGGCTTCAATGCGCATGCGCCGCAGTGCCGGAGGATTGTCCCTGGCGATGATCAGGAGCACGCCGTCATCGATACCTTTGCGACCGAGCTTCCATTCGTCGAAGACGCGAATGCTGTATTGCTCGATTGCTTCGGGTTCTGTCGTGCTCATCAAGAGGACAGCAATCTGGCTGCCGGTGCGCTCCTCATATTCCTTCAGCACATTCTCCAGTGTGTTGCGCTGCTCGGGCGTCAGCATGCCGACCTGGTCCGTTACTCGCTCCTTCAGCGGCGGCACGGGGACGAAATCCTGGGCGCCCGCCACGGACATGGCGAGCGCAAGGAAAACGCCGATCAGGTAGCGGTGCAGAAGGGAAAGCATGGCCTCGCTTCGCCTGCCTACTTGCCGAAGTTGACCGTCGGCGCGTTCGAAATCGCTTTCTCGTTATCGACGGTGAACGACGGTTTGACTTCATAGTGGAACATCATGGCCGTCAGGTTGGTCGGGAAGCTGCGTGCCAGCACGTTGTATTCACGTACCGCCTGGATATAGCGTTGGCGGGCAACGGTAATGCGATTCTCCGTGCCTTCCAGCTGCGACTGCAGGTCGCGGAAACTGGCATCTGCCTTGAGGTTCGGATAGTTCTCGGAAACCGCCATCAGGCGCGACAGCGCGTTCGACAGCTCGCCCTGCACCTGCTGGAATTTCTTGAATGCTTCAGGATTGTTCAGCACTTCCGGGGTGATCTGGAAGCTGGTTGCTGCGGCGCGCGCGCGCGTGACCGCTTCCAGCGTATCCTTTTCGTGCGAGGCATAACCCTTGACCGTATTTACCAGGTTCGGAATCAGGTCGGCACGGCGCTGGTACTGGTTCACCACTTCGCTCCATGCCGCCTTGACGCGCTCGTCCTTTTCCTGAAATTCATTGTAGCCACACGCGCTCAGCATCGACGCGAGCATCGCGATTGCCATCCATCTGATCCAGGTTTTCATTGTGATTGCCTCTTCGCTGAATATTGAGGTGGAAATGGGAGCAACTATTTGCGGGCGATTGTGCCGGGCCTCAACAATACCGTGCTCATCGCAGCCAATATCAGGGCCATCGCCGCGTAGTCCTGCCAGTGCGGTGTTTCGCCGAGCAGCCATGCGCCGGAGAATACGCCGAGCACCGGGATCATCATCACCGAGAGGCTGGACACCACCGGCGGCAGCGTGCGCGCGAGCTTGTACCAGACCACATGCGCGAAACCGAAGATGACGAGCGCGTTGAAAGCGATCGCGCCGATCGTAGCCATGTCCGGCATCTGCCACGCATTGCTCTCGAACAGCGTTGCGGCAAGCGCCATGGCCGAACTGGTCAGGGCCAACATCCAGAACGTCAGGGAGATGGTCGGCATCTCCAGTGAAGAGCGTTTGATCGTCACCGTGCCGTAGCCCCAGCCCGCTGCTGCAATCAATGCCAGCACTGTCCCCAGCGGATTGCCGGTCAGCGTCGTGATTTCGCTCGACAAGAGCAGCAGGGCGCCGGTCATGGCACAGGCAATGCCGATCCAGCCATTGCGGCCCGGCCGGTCGCCGAAAAAAACCAGGGCCGACAGTACCGCCCATACCGGCATCGTATAGCCGAGGATGGCTGCCCGGCCGGAAGAGAGCATCCGGACCGAAAGGATCATGAAGACATTCCAGACCAGCATGTTGGGAACTGCCAGGCGGACCACTTCGAAGGTTCTTCCACGCGGAAGGGCGAGCGACGCGCCCTGCATGCGCGCAGCCAGCCACAAGACCGGCAAGCCACCGATCATGCTGATCGCACGAAATGTCAGCGGCGGGAAGTGGCGAACGCCCATTTTCATGATTGGCCAGTTGAGCCCCCAGCTCAGCGTCAACAGGATCAGCAGGATCCAGTCCTTGCGGGAAAGAGAAGTCATCCCGAAACGATAGCATGGCACGTTACAATGTGCACTGTTTGACATCTTTCGGGTAAAGCCGTGACTTTCATCAACAAACTGGCTGCCGCATGGGCGGCCAACAATTCATTGCTGTGTGTCGGCCTCGATCCCGACATCGCAAAGTTTCCTGCGCATCTGCAGACACAGCCGCAGTCAATCTACGTATTCTGCAAGGCAATCATCGATGCCACGGCAAACGTAGCCTGCGCATTCAAGCCCCAGATCGCCTACTTCGCCGCGTTGCGTGCGGAGGACCAGCTGGAGGCAATCTGCGACTACTTGCGCAAGACCTATCCTGCGATTCCGATCGTGCTCGACGCCAAGCGCGGCGACATTGGCGCGACTGCCGAGCAATATGCGCGCGAAGCCTTCGAGCGTTATGGCGCCGATGCGGTCACCGTCAATCCCTACATGGGTTATGACTCCATTGCGCCGTATCTGGAATGGAAAGACCGGGGCGTGATCATCTTGTGCCGCACCTCGAATCCGGGTGGGTCCGACCTGCAATTCCTGAATGCGGATGGCATGCCGATCTACCAGCATGTCGCGCATCTCGTCGCGGACAAATGGAACACCAATGGTCAGTGCGGACTGGTGGTGGGTGCCACGTTCCCTGATGAGCTGGCGCAGGTGCGGCGGATCGTCGGCGACATGCCCTTGCTGGTTCCGGGCATCGGTGCGCAGGGTGGCGATATCCAGGCGACGGTGAATGCCGGCAGGACGGCAAGCGGCACCGGCATGATGATCAATTCATCGCGGGCCATCCTGTACGCAAAGCCGAATGAAAAGGCGGGCGAGGATTTCGCACAGGCGGCGCGGCGCGTGGCGGTGGAAACCCGGGACGCGATCAATCGCTACCGGGCTTGATGCCATTACGCCGGCATTGCGCCAGGGCTTCCGAAGAATGCAAACATCTCCTGCAGCAATAGCTCCGGCACCTGTTCCGCAATGAAATGCCCGCAGGGCAAGGGCTTGCCCGTCACGCCCTGCGTACATTTCGCCTGCCAGTCATCGAGCGGCCTGAACAGCTGACCGATCACGCCGCGCTCACCCCACAGCACGTGCACCGGGCACGCGATTCTGTTGTTGTCATGGTCGCGGTCATGTTCGAGGTCGATGCCGGCCGCTGCGCGATAGTCCTCGCAGACGGCATGGATCGATTCGGAGCGGCAGAAGCAGCGCCGGTATTCGTCCATTGCGGCGGAATCGATGAACTTTTCGCCCTGAGAACCCCAGCCGCCGAGCAGCGTGTCGAGCAGGAAGGATGCGCTGTTGCCCATCAGGGTTTCCGGCAGCGGCGCTGGCTGGATCATGAAGAACCAGTGGTAATACGCCGTCGCGAAGGCCTTGTCGGTGGCTTCGTACATGGTGCGCGTCGGCGAGATATCGAGGATCATCAGCTTCGTGACTGCCGATGGATGATCGAGCGCGAGGCGATGTGCGACCCGGCCGCCGCGATCATGGCCGCACAGGTAGAACGACGAGAATCCCAGCGCTTGCATGACCTCGACCATGTCCTGTGCCATCACGCGCTTGGAATAATTGCTGTGATCGGGCGCGCCCGGCGGCATGGAAGAGTCGCCGTAGCCGCGCAGGTCTGGCATCACCAGCGTGAACTTCTTCGCCAGCGCATCGGCGACCTTGTGCCAGATGACATGCGTCTGGGGAAAACCGTGCAGCAAAAGCAGCGGCGGCCCCTTGCCGCCGTGCCGCAGGTTGATGGCGACGCCATTGACCTGCAACTGCTTTCGCTGGAAGCTTTCCAGCATCATGCGTTATCCAGGAAGCGCAACAGGCCTTCGAGCGCGTGGATGATGGTCTGCTGGCGCACTGCCTGCCGATCGCCGGTGAAAACAAGCCGCTCCGTGTAGGTGTGGTGCTCGATTGCCCAGCCGAAGCACACGGTGCCGACAGGTTTGCCGGGGACCGCGCCGCCAGGGCCGGCAATGCCGGTGGTGGAGAGCGCGACGTGCGCATTGCTGTTGGCCAGCGCACCTTCCGCCATGGCACCCGCGACTTCTTCGCTGACCGTGCCGAACTGGGCGATCAATGCTGCCGGCACATCGAGCATTTCCGTCTTGGACGCGTTGGAGTAGGCGATGTAGCCGCAATCGAACCATTCCGATGAGCCGGCAATTTCAGTGATGGCCTGCCCCACGCCGCCGCCCGTGCACGATTCGGCGGTTGCAAGCAGTAATCCTTTTGCCTGGAGCGTGCGTCCGACGCGTGCTGCCAGATCAATGATGTCACTCATGTGTTCTCCGTTATTTGTTTCACTTGTATAGCCGGTGGACCGGGCGAAAACCTGCATGCATTGTCGTGCCGGATTTCCACCACGGACAAGATTAACTTTACCACCGGGATTGTATTTTTGGTGGCGTGTTCGGGCTTGTCCGGCCTGAAAAATCCGCACTGCGCGTCGAGGCCGCACCGCATGCTTGTGGCGCGCTTCATCCAGTGCTGACGGGGAGGGCGTGGCCATGTAAAAGCGGCCCGTGGTGCAGCGTCGTGAGTGGTTTGGCGCCGCTATGGCCCGCAAGGTCAAGAGGCAATCCGCGTTATCGCGACGGGAACATGATTTGCATCAAATATCCGTTGCTTATTCGACCCACAATGGCATCGAACAGTGCGTCGTTTGACTCGAGCGGTCTGGCGGCGTGTTCATGGCGTGAAGTTTCGAGCTTGACGCGGCCATGCGGCCGCGTTTTTTTGTGCTCGCCATTACAGCGTGCGCCACAACGCAAACAGCAGCAGCGTGTAAAACGCGGCAATGATGTCGTCCCACATCACGCCGAAGCCGCCCTTCAAACGGCGGTCGAAGTATGCGATAGGCGCGGGCTTGACCATGTCGAAGAACCTGAACCAGAGAAAGGCCCAGAACTGAGTATTGAAATCCGAGGGCGTCAGGACCAGCAGTACCAGCCAGAACGCAATGATTTCATCCCAGACCATGCTCCCATGATCGGGGATGCCGAGATCGCGCCCGGTCCTGTGGCAGGCCCAGATGCCGACAACGAATCCGGCCGCGATGATGATCGCCCAATGCAGCGGCGAGAACCATGCTGGCCAGCGCGCCGTGAGCGTGCTGAATGACAGCCAAGCGAACAGCGTACCCGTTGTGCCTGGGACGATCGGCGACAGGCCGCTTCCGAAACCTTGCGCAAGCAGGTGCGCCGGGTGCGACAGCATGAATCGTGCATTCGGTTTGGTGACGCAGGCACGCTGGCCTGATTCGAGCGTGGTCATGGGGATGCGAAATGATCGAAGGAAGCAACTTGCAGATCGAGCGCGGCACCTTGCGCATCGACAAGGCGCAGGCCCGGCGCGGAGTCGATCGTGCCAATGCGCGTGACCGGCGTCGATGCGGTGCGGGCTGCCGCCTGCACCTCGTCGCGTCGGGAAGGTGGCGCCGTGAAACACAGTTCATAGTCATCGCCGCCGGCCAGCGCGAAGCGACGACGGAGTTCGACTGTTTGTCGTGACAGGTTCGGTCCGCAGGGGAGTGCGTCCACGTCGAGTGTTGCACCCACTTGCGAGCGCTCCAGGATGTGCCCGAGATCGCCGGACAGACCGTCGGAAATGTCGATCGCAGCATGGGCAATGCCGCGCAAGGCGATACCGAGAGCTACGCGCGGCGCCGGCGCATGCAGGCGCTCGCAGGCGGCCGCCATTGCAGCGGCATCCAGTGTCAATTCATGCCGGCATGCTGCAAGTGCCAAACGCGCCTCGCCGACGGTTCCGGAAATCCAGATATCGTCGCCGGCTTGCGCAGCATCGCGCCGCAATGCCTGCCCGGATGGAATTTCGCCAAAGACGGTGATGCAGATATTGCGCGGTCCTTTCGTGGTATCGCCGCCGATCAGTTCGCACGCATGCAGGTCGGCAAGTGCGAGCATGCCGGAGGAAAAGGGTTCCAGCCATTCGGGCCGGGCGTCCGGCAGGGAGAGTGCCAGGGTGAAAGCAAGCGGTGTCGCGCCCATGGCGGCAAGATCGGAAAGATTGACTGCGAGGCACTTGTGGCCAAGCATGGTCGGATCCGTATCCGGGAAGAAATGGCGTCCCTCGACCAGCATATCGGTCGAGATGGCCAGTTGCATACCCGGGGAAGGATTGAGCAATGCGCAGTCATCGCCCACGCTCAAAGCGATGCGGTCGGTGCGGCGCGTTGGACGGGTGAAATACCGCGCGATCAGGTCGAATTCGGACAACATGGTGCGATTGTACCGAATGCGGCCCCATCGCTGGGGCCACATCTGCGACCGGCAACGTGTTATCAGGCAGCGCTGGCGATCGGACTGCCAAGCTCAGCAAGCAGGCTTTGCCGGATTTTCGCCTCATGCGGCGCTACGCCGAAGCCGCGCATGCATCCGTTTTCGTCGTAGAAACGGCAGATGACCTGCTCACCGATGCTTGTTTCATGCCAATTGCCACCGGCTGCCGCGTGGGACGGAGGCGGTACCAGCGCGAGCGGAAGCGAGGGTGTCTTGACCATCACCGGCGTCGGCCTCAGGTCGATGGCGGTGGGCTGGCCGTCCAGCGTGCGGGCGAAGGCACGCGCTGCGGCCATCAGCGGAGCAATATAGGGGAGGACGATGTTGCGGTTTCCATCGACGGTGTATTCCGCGCAATCTCCCAAAGCGTACATGTGCGCGGCGCTGGTCTTGCCAAACGCATCCACGACGATCCCGCGGCCGGTCACCACGTTCGCTGCCTGCGCGAGGCGCAGATCCGGACGCAGGCCGACGGCCGACAACACGATATCGGTCTCGACTACGCTGCCATCGGCAAGCGAGACCGTCAGGCCGCCATCTACCCGGTCGATACGCGCGGCGGTCGTTCCAAGCCGCAGGCCAATGCCCCGCGCTTCCAGCGCCACGCGCAGCCCTTGCGACAGGGCGGGCGGCGCCAATGCTGCCAGCGGTGCCTTGCTGGGGTCGACCAGGGTGACCTGATGACCGGCTCCCGCCAGGTCATCAGCGAATTCGCAACCGATCAGTCCTGCTCCGAGAATCATGACGCGCGAAGCGCCGCCGGACGCAGAAATCCTTTGCCGGAAATGCTGGTAGTCGTTGATATGGTTCACCGACATGATCTGGTCTGCGGCATTACCGTCGATGGCGAGGCGGATCGGTTGCGCTCCCACGGCGAGGACCAGCTTGTCATAAGCGAATGTCCCGGCGCTCGTTGTCACGGTCATGGTGTCTGTATCAATGCTCTCGACGCGCGCGCCGGTGAGGATCGTTGCACCAAGTTGTTCCGCCATCTGCGCAGCGGTCTGCGTGAGCAGTTCGGCCGGCTGTTTGCGTTGTGCGAAGGCGTTCGACAGCATCGGCTTGGAATAGAAGCCGCCATCATCGGCAGTCACGAGAAGAAGGGGCGCAGTCTTGTTCAGCTTACGGAATTCGCGGGCCAGTGTGTAGCCGGCAAGACCGGTGCCGACGATGATGATCGGGTTCATGTGATCTCCCTGTCGGATGCGGTCAGATTTCAACCATGTCGAAATCGGCCTTCGCCACGCCGCAGTCCGGGCAGGCCCAGTCGGCGGGGATGTCGTCCCATTTCGTGCCCGGCGCAATGCCGTCTTCCGGTAAACCGGCGGCTTCGTCGTACACAAAACCGCAAACGATGCATTGATAAGTTTTCATATGTGTTCCTCTCTATGACAATGGATGTGATCTACTGCTGCCGCGTTCCCGCGCTTACTTCGTGATAGCGGCGCGCACGTTGCGGTAATGATTCGCGTGGCGTTCTTCGACCTTTGCCAGCGCGGCGAATCGCTTGGCGGCGATTTCCAGCGTGCGCCGGAAGCTGTCGGCATGCGCTTTCGACTCGGCGATCTGCTCGTCGAATTCGGCTACCGCAGCCTGGTTTCCTTCTTCCACGGCGAGGTGGCGGAATTTCGGATACATCTCGGTGTACTCGTAGGTTTCGCCCTCGATCGCGATGTCGAGCGCCTTTGCGGGCGTCAACTGCGCTTTCGGATAGAGCAGGTCGAGATGGCCGAATGCATGCATGACCTCCTGCTCGGCGGTTTCCTCGAACACCTTTGCGACGTCCTCCGCGCCGGCTTCGCGCGCGATCTTCGCGAAGTAGCGGTATTTGATGTGCGCCATCGATTCGCCGGCGAAGGCGGCTTCGAGGTTCTGGATCGTGACGGACGCTTGTTTTGCCATGGTTCGCTCCTGTTAAGTAAAGGGCCGATTTGTTTCCGGCAATCGGCATGGAACGAATAATAGCGAAGCACTATCGATAAATAAAATTGATTGTGTAAATCAATGCGATAGGCGTGTCAGGAATCGACCTTATTGATTGGCACATTCCTGTGCCATGTGGAAATGAAAGTTGCCTGCGACTAGGATAAATACGTATAAAAGGAGGGCATGCCCTCTGATAAAATCGTAAGCTTTCCGTAAGATAAAAAGGAAGGCCGCATCATGGAATCCTCGATTGACCGAAAAGAAGCACTTCGTCAACAATTGCGCCAAGCGGCACTGGAATACCACGAGTTTCCCACTCCCGGAAAAATCAGCGTCACCCCCACCAAGCAGCTCACCAACCAGCGCGATCTGGCACTGGCCTATTCCCCCGGCGTGGCCGCCGCCTG
>NZ_DATFAI010000029.1:0-21331 GCF_035254685.1 Noviherbaspirillum sp.
GCCTACCACGTGGTGGCGACCCATCCGCAGATCATGCCGTTCACGGGCGATGCCAACAGCAAGTACGCGCTGTATGGCGACCATGTGAATCTGGCGATCACACCGTTCGGCGTCACCTCGCCGCACCTGGCGGACAAGGACTTCGAGCAGCAGGAAGTAATGGATGCGTTCCTGCGCTACAACGGCCGCGTCGTGCCGAAGGACAGCACCATCAACGTACCCGAAGGGGTCACGGTACGCCGTGCCATGGGCGATTTCAACCGCAAGCGCTTTGGCGAACTTGCGGGCATAGGGCTCGATCACGCCAGTGATGCGGAAGTGCAGGACGCGCTGACCTATAACGTGTTCCCCAATTTTTCGCCGTGGGGCGGTTTCTCGCCGACGGTCGTGTATCGCTGGCGCCCCTGGATCGATCAGGACCACACCTTGATGGAGGTCCGGATCCTGACCCTCGTTCCCGAGGGGCAGCCCATGCCTGACTCGGCGTGCATGCAGATGCTCGATGACAGTCAGAACTGGGCGGAAGCATTGGGCGTGCTGGGCAGCATCGTCGATCAGGACATGGGCAATCTTCCGCATGTCCAGGCGGGCATGAAGCTCTCCAAGAACAGGCAGCTGCATCTGGCGAATTACCAGGAAGTACGCATTCGCCACTTCCACCAAACCCTCGACAAGTACCTGGCCGATTGACGCGGGCGGGAGTGCGCTGAATGAAAGCAATTGCCATTGCCGCTTACGGCGGCCCGGAAGTCTTGCACCTCGTCGAACGCGACAGGCCTGTTCCCGGCGCAGGTGAGGTCCTCATCAGGGTTGCCGCATCCGGGATCAATCGCCCGGATGTGTCCCAGCGTGAAGGCAATTACCCGCCGCCGCCGGGAATTTCGGACTTGCCGGGACTCGAGATCGCCGGGGAGATCGTTGGTGGTGACCTTTCGCATTCGAGCAATGCGTGGGGACTCAAGGCAGGCGATGAGGTGTGTGCGCTCGTCGCAGGCGGCGGCTATGCGGAGTACTGCGTTGCGCCGCTGGCGCAATGCCTGCCCGTTCCGCACGGCTTGTCGTATGTCGAGGCCGCCGCCTTGCCCGAAGCCTTCTTCACCGTCTGGAGCAATGTGTTCGACCGTGCCCGACTCGGGCGCAATGAAGACGGCGAGCTTGAGACCTTGCTGGTGCATGGAGGCGGCAGCGGCATCGGCGTGGCGGCGATCCAGATCGCCAGTGCCCTGGGCCATCGCGTCTTCGCCACGGCGGGCAGCGAGGAAAAATGCCGCGCTGCGGAGCGTCTCGGCGCCGCGCGCGGGATCAACTACCGCTCCGAGGATTTTGTCGCGGTGGTGAAAGACATGACCGGCGGCCGCGGTGTGGACGTGGTGCTCGACATCGTCGGCGGCGATTACATCCCGCGCGATATCGACTGTCTCGCGTTCGACGGTCGGCTCGCGCTGGTTGCCGTTCTCGGCGGAACTGAAACGCACGTTGATTTGCTCAAGGTATTGATGCGGCGCCTGACGGTCAGCGGCTCGACCTTGCGCGCGCGTTCGGTGAAGTTCAAGCAAGGCATCGCCCGTCAGCTCGAGGAACGCGTGTGGCCGCTGCTGGCAGGCGGGCAGATCCGGCCCGCGATTTACGCCACGTTTGCGCCGACTGAGGGGCCGGAGGCACACCGGCTGATGGAGAGCAACCGGCACATCGGCAAGATCGTCATCGATTGGGGCCGACCACACTAGGAAAGTATCAGCCGGGGGCGGGCTCGTGCGAGCAAGTTCGCCGTGCTTCCGGCATGCGCCATTGGCGTAGCGGCAGATTGGGCCATACCGGTTCGAGCGCCAAATTCATCTGGCAGACTGTTGAAGAACGTTTGCGCGCCCTTGGCTCCAGCCTCGGATCGCACGCCGGGTTCTTCAACAGCCAGCCAGGGAGGTGCCGGAGCGCCAGATACGGAAAGTCTGGCTGGAAGGCGATTGTAATCACGATGAAAAAAGACCTAATCCGACAGGAGACTACTGAATGATGAACAGGACCAAGAAGCGACGCCTCGCTTTGAAACTTGCCATGTCCGGGCTGGCCTTCTATGGCGCAGCAGGAACGGCTGGCGCCGCCGATATCGACGTCGGCAACCCCGACATGTCGGTGCAGTGGGGTAACACGCTGCGCTATAACGTCGGCGTGCGTGCCGAGGGCCGAAACGCGGGTTGGGAAACAAGCGGTATCGCCAGCACGCAGGCCAAGTATGACAAGGGCGATGTCGTGGTCAATCGCCTCGACTGGTTGACCGAGCTCGACGTGAGCTACAAGGGCATCGCCGGTTTCCGTCTGGCCGGTGCTGCCTGGTACAACAATGAGTTCGACCGCGCAGTGGGCGTGCCGCCGGGACGCGATGCCTTCGGCAATTACACCGGCAATCGCTTCTCCGATTACACCAAGCGCTTCCATGGCGGACCGTCCGGCGAAATCCTCGACGCCTTCGTCTTCACCAACTTCGACGTCGCTGGCATGAAGACCAACGTGAAGGTGGGACGCCAGGTCAATCTCTGGGGCGAAGCGATGGTGCTGAGCGCACATAGCATTTCGAACCAGCAGCAACCGATCGACGGCCTCAAGGCCGTGGCATCGCCAGGCATCGATGCCAAGGAAGTTCAGCTGCCAGAAGGCCAGATCCACGCGTCCATGCAGGTCAACGACAACCTGTCTGTGGCGGCGATGTATCACTATGAGTGGCTTCCTACCCGCATTGCTGAAGGCGGCACCTTCCTCGCGAGCTCCGACATGCTGCTGCGCGGACCGGATCGCGCCTTCAATCCGGCTACCGGCGGCTTCCGTACCAATCTCGGTATCAGCAAGCCGGACAACAGCCACGATTGGGGCGTCAATGCACGTTACAACTCCGACCTGGTTGGCGGCGTGGTCGGCGTCTACTTCCGCAACTATACGGAAAAGAGCCCGACGCTCAGCCTGACCCCGACCTCGTACCGTGCCGTCTATCCGAAAGACACCAAACTGTTCGGCGTGAGCCTGAGCACGCTGATCGCGGGCATGAGCGTTGGCGCGGAAGCGTCCTACCGCAAGGATGCCGCTCTCAAGAGCACCATCCTCAATGGCGCGAGCGAGGGTGCGCGTGGCGACACCTACCACGCATTGGTGAACGCAGCGAAGCAGTGGGGACAGAACTCGCTCTGGAGCCAGGTAAACCTCACCGGCGAACTGGCATACAGCCATCTGGACAAGGTGACCGGCGGCGCCACTTTCTTCCGTCCTTGCGCCCCGGGCGCCGATATCAAGCGGACCGGCTGTTCCAGCAGGAATAACTGGGAAGCCACCGTGCGTGTCTCACCCACCTGGACTGCCGTTGCGCCGGGCTGGGACCTGGGTGCGACCGCATCGGTCACCTACGGCCTGAAGGGCAACGGCTCCACCACCGGCAGCAGCAGTGAAGGCGCCGGCTCATGGACCGTCGGCGGCACCGCGACCTACAACGGCCAGCACGACTTCAGCATTGCCTATAACGATGCCATGTCCCCGGTGGGCCCACAGCCCGATCGCGGCTGGGTGTCCTTCACATACAAGTATCAGTTCTGAACCATTGAATTAATCAAATTCCCAAGGAGCGTTTCATGATATCGATGATGAAATCGACCTCGATTGCAGTGCTATTGGGCGCGGCAGGCCTCGCGCACGCGCAGTTGACTTCCGCCGAGCTCAAGCAGCTTGGCACCACTTTGACGCCGTGGGGCGCCGAAGTCGCCGGCAACGCCGATGGCACCATTCCGGCCTACACCGGCGGCCTGACCACGCCCCCGGCGAACTACGACAAGTCCAATCCCGGCTGGCGCCCGGACCCGTTCCCCAACGACAAGCCGCTGTTCAAGATCGACGCCAGCAATGTCGACAAGTACAAGGACAAGCTGTCCGTCGGCACGATCGAAATGATCAAGAAGTACCCGACCTTCCACGTCGAGGTGTTCCAGACTCGTCGCACTGCCGCGTATCCGAAGAGCGTGCAGGAAAACTCGATCAAGAACGCCACGCGCTGCAAGGTCATCAACGACGGCGAGGGCCTGGACACCTCGACCGGCTGCGGCCACGGCATCGCATTTCCGATACCGAAGAGCGGCATCGAAGCGATGTGGAGCTTCGGTACGCGCTACCGTACCCCGGCTTATCTCTTGAAGAACGTAGCCGGTCTTTTCGTCAAGCCGAATGGCGAGATCGTCAAGACCTACGAAGGCCAGGGCTACCGCGGCTGGGATTTCTACGATCCCGCCCAGTCCAAGCCGGATCGCTACTACTCCTACAGCTACGAGTATTCCGCACCGACGCGCCTGGCGAACAATTCATCCATCGTGTTTGACGACGTGAAGACCGGCGAGCGTGTCGCCTACAACTACAGCCCGGCAACCCGACGCGTGCGCCTGGCGCCTGACAACTCCGGCGATACGCCGGTGTCGCAGATGGGCGGCGCGATGACCTTCGATGAAGATGCGATGTTCGCCGGCAAGAAGGATCGCTACGACTGGAAACTGATGGGCAAGAAGGAGATGTACATCCCGTACAACAACTATCGCTTCCAGTATCCGGCCGCGAATGGAGAATGCGCAGGCGAGAAACGCTTCACGCCCTTCCATCTGAATCCGAAGTGCGTGCGCTGGGAACTGCATCGCGTCTGGCATGTGCGCGGCACCCTGAAGGAAGGCAAGCGCCATATCTTCAAGCAGCGCGACATGTATATCGATGAAGATAGCTGGGGCGACGGCCTGTCCGATCATTTCGACCAGAATGGCCGCCTGTTCCACATCAACCAGCAGATCGGTGCACCGCTGTATGACGCACCGGCTCCGGCCGCAACCGACAACATGATCATCGACATGATCTCCGGCGTGTATGGATTCTCCGGTGCGATGGGCGGCGTCTATGTGATTGAGCCCTGGGCACGCTCCAGGTTCGCTCCGGACCTGATCGTGAACAAGAAGATCGTTTTCAAGTAAACGCAAATCGATCGCACAAATCGATTGCACAAATCGATTGCTGTAGCGGCAGCGGGTGAGGCGAGGTGTGCGCTGCATTGCGCCTGGCCTCGCCTCACCTCGCTCTGCCCGATCCAGTCCGTTGATGTGGAAGAACTATGTTGAATCGTAAATTTGGATACGTATTCCTGCTGGCACTGCTCGCATCCAGCGCTGCCGTCGGCGCGGAATACAAGGGCCCGTTGGACGTACCGGCAAAAGTCAATACGAAGTTTGCGCAATCCAACCGCCTGACGGCTGTCGCCAAAGCCGGCAATGCACTCGTGGCAGTCGGGCCGCGCGGGCACATACTCGTGTCGGAAAACAGCGGTCAGAGTTGGGAGCAGGTCCCTGTCCCGGTTTCATCCGATCTTGTCGCAGTGCGCTTTGTGAATGCGACCCACGGCTGGGCAGTCGGGCATGACGGCGTGGTGCTCCACACTGCCGATGCCGGCAAGAGCTGGGTCAAGCAGCTCGATGGAAAACAGGCCGCCGCCGTGGCGGAAAAGTCCTTCAAGAAGGCAGTCGCGGAAGGCTCGGAGCAGGCGAAGAAAAGCCAGGATCTTGTGACGCGTTTCGTCGAGGAAGGGGCAGACAAGCCTTTCCTCGATGTCCTGTTCCTCAATGAAAAAGAGGGATTCGTCGTCGGCGCCTTCAACAATGCCTTCCGTACGCAGGATGGCGGCAAGACTTGGGAGCCCTTGTTCTGGCAGATCGACAATCCCCAGTCCTATCATCTCTATGCGCTTGCGACCCACGCAGGCGAACTCTACGCCGCCGGCGAGCGCGGCCTGCTGCTGCACTGGGACAGGCAGCGACAATACTTCAGCGCCATCACCTCGCCCTACCAGGGGAGCTTTTTCGGCCTGCTCGATACCGGCAAGGAGCTGATCGCCTATGGCCTGCGCGGAAATGTCTATGCCACGGCCGACGGCGCGAAAACCTGGCGCAAGATCGATACGCCGGCGCCTGACTCGGTCGTCGGCGGCGCGCTGCTCGGCGCGCATTATGCGCTGGTGACCGTCGGCGGCAGGATTCTGCTGAACAAGAGCGACGGCAGCGGATTCGACGTGATCCCGGCCAGCAGCCCCATGCAATACGCTTCCGTTGCCGCGGCAAGCGACCATTCCCTCGTTGCCGCTGGCGCACGCGGTGTTCGCGTCGAAACCATCCGCGACCAAGCGATTCAGGAGAAATAAGATGGCAGTATCAAACACATCCACAGAAGCCCTGCCCGTGTTCCGCGATCCGCGGGATTTTGACAAGCGCAGCGGCAACTGGCTGGAACGGCTGGTGTTCAATCACCGCCTCGTGTTTCTCGCAGTCTGCGGGCTGCTCACCTTGTTCCTCGGCTACCAGGCAACGGGCCTGACCATCAATGCCAGTTTCGACAAGATGATCCCGCAGAGCCATGCGTACATCAAGAACTACTTCGACAACCGCGACAAGCTCGGTGGCCTGGGCAACGTCGTGCGCGTGGTCATTGAAAGCAAGAACGGCGACATTTTTCAGCCCGAGTTCCTCGACACCGTCAAGAAAGTCAACGACGACCTGTTCCTGACACCGGGCGTTGACCGCGCCTGGCAGAAGTCGATCTGGATGTCGGGCGTGCGCTGGATGGTGGCAACCGAAGAAGGTTTCCGCGGCGGCGCCGTGATGCCGGATGATTATGACGGCTCGCCGGCCAGCATGGCCAGGCTGCGCTCGAACATCGATATTGCACGCCTTGCAGGCAGCCTGGTGGGCAAGGACTACAAGTCCGTCATGATCGTCGTGCCTTTGCTGGAAAAGGATCCGGCAACCGGCAAGGCCATGGATTACGGCTCGTTCTCGCGCGGACTGGAAAAGAATATCCGCGCCAAATACAGCGTCGCCGACAAAGTCGACATCCATATCATCGGCTTCGCCAAGATGATCGGTGACCTGATCGACGGCATGATCCAGGTGTTGAAGTACTTCGGCTTCGCGGCACTGGTTGCAGCCGGCATCATTTATGCCTACACCCGCTGCCAGCGCAGCACCGCACTGGTGCTTGCCTGCTCGGTCGTTGCAGTGATCTGGCTGCTCGGCACGCTGCGCCTGCTCGGTATGTATCTTGATCCCTATTCCGTCCTGGTGCCGTTCCTGGTGTTCGCGATCGGTGTGAGCCATGCTGCGCAGAAGATGAACGGCATCATGCAGGACGTCGGGCGCGGGACCCACAAGTATGTGGCAGCGCGTTACACCTTCCGCCGCCTGTTCCTGGCTGGCTTTACCGCGCTGCTGGCCGACGCCGTCGGTTTCGGTGTGCTGATGGTCATCGATATCCCGGTGATCAAGGATCTCGCGCTGGCCGCCAGTATCGGCGTGGCCATGCTCATCGTCACCAACCTGCTGCTGCTCCCCGTGATGCTGTCGTTCGCCGGCGTCAGCCCGAACGCAGCGCAGCGCAGCCTCGCGAGGGAAGCGACAGAGGGCGACATGACGCCGCGCGGCATGATCGGTTTCATCGAGCGCTTCACCACGCGCCGCTGGGCCACTGGTGCGGTGCTCGCTTCGTTGGTCATGGCGGTGGTCGGATTCTGGATCAGCCTCGGCCTGAAGATCGGCGACCTCGACGCGGGTGCACCGGAGCTGCGGGCTAATTCGCGTTACAACCGCGACGTTGGTTACATTAACAAGAGCTACGGCCTGTCCAGCGACCAGTTTGTCGTCATCGCCAAGGTGCCGGACCAGATGTGCTCGGACCTGATCGTGATGAAAAAGGTCGAGAACCTGTCCTGGAAACTGCGCGGCGTGCCTGGCGTGCAGACCGTGACCTCCCTGTCCGAATCCGCTGCCAATTTCATCTCCGGCATGCAGGAAGACAATCCGAAATGGATGTCGATCCCCAGTAGCCCGGGCATGGCGGAAGCCGCGGCGCAGCTGATCATCACGAATATTCCGGATGCGGTGGATACCGGCTGCTCGACCATTCCGGTATCGGCCTACCTGGCCGATCACAAGGCCGAAACGCTGAAGGGTGTGGTCGCGGCAGTGGAGGAGTTTGCTGCCGAAAACGACAACAAGGACACGAAGTTCCTGCTTGCGGCCGGCCCGGCAGGGATCGAGGCGGTCACCAATATCGTGGTGCACGATGCCAATCGCCGGATGCTGTTGTACGTGTACGCGGCGGTGGTCCTGCTGTGCTTCATTACCTTCCGCAACTGGCGCGCCGTGCTGGTGGCGGTCATCCCGCTGGTCGTGACCTCCGTGCTGTGCGAGGCACTGATGGCAATGCTCGGCATCGGCGTGAAGGTTGCCACCTTGCCGGTGATTGCCCTTGGCGTCGGCATCGGCGTGGACTATGCGCTGTACCTGCTGTCGGTCCAGTTGCAGCTCCAGCGCGCAGGATTGCCGCTGCGCCTGGCCTACCGCAAGGCGATGCAATTCACGGGCAAGGTCGTCGCGCTGATCGGCGTGACGCTGGCTGCCGGCGTGATCACCTGGGCCTGGTCGCCCATCAAGTTCCAGGCTGACATGGGCATCCTGCTGACCTTCATGTTCGTATGGAACATGATCGGCGCCCTGATCATGATTCCCGCGCTCTCCCATTTCCTGTTGCGCTCGAAGGCCGAAAAGACAGGAAAGGCCGGCGGGCAAGAGGTGGACAGCGAAGGGAAGTTGCCAACCAGGATCGAGGAATCACACGAAGAAGAGGCTGTTCGTTCTGCGAAAGCAGTCAACGCATGATGCGTGAGGCGCTCGCCGGCGCTACCACACAACCCGAGAATGGAGACATCAATGCAACGAAATTATGACGTGATCATTGTTGGCGGCGGCGGTGCCGGCCTCTCTGCGGCAATCGCCGCCCATGATGCCGGAGCGAGCTGCATCCTGCTCGAAGCCGACACCCATCTCGGTGGCGCGACGGCCAATTCGGGAGGCGTTTTTTACGCTGCAAACACCTCTGTGCAGCGTACGCACGGCGTCATCGGTGACACGCCCGAAGCCATGGTCGAATACATCATGACGCTGAACCAGTGGAAGACGCGACCGGACCTCGTCACCCACTATGCGAACGAAGCGGGGCCGGTACTCGAGTGGCTGATCTCCATCGGTGCCGATTTCCCCGGCGGGCACCTGGTCTGCTCGGGGGTGGAATCCGTTGCGCGCGGCCATGCCTGCGCCGGTGGCGGCGCAGGCATCGGCGAACCGCTGATCAATGCGGTCGGCGCGCGCGGCATCGAGACGGTGCTGGACTGCCGCGTCGAGTCATTGATCTTCGATGAGGGCAATGTCGTCGGCGTGCGCGCGCAAGGCATGGCGCTGTATGCACCCTGCGTGATCATCACCACGGGCGGCATCGGCAACAGCCCCGACATGCTGAAACGCCTGTATCCCTCGTCATGGCACGAGGGATGGACCTGGGCGGTGCACCGAGACAACCCGTTCATCCTCGGCGACGGCCTGACGATGGCTGAAAACATCGGTGCCGAGATCGTCGGTTTTGATACGGGCCTGGTGTTGCCCACTTCCGGTTTCTGGAAAGCCCTCGAACCCTGGCTGCCGCCCTGGATCATGGTCGTCAACAAGGAAGGCCGGCGCTTCATGTCGGAGCTGTCGCCCTACAGCGCCTGCGGCTACCTGATCAACGAGCAGACCGAGCGCCGGGTGTGGGCGATTTTCGATGACAAGGCGCTGGTCGATGCCAGCGCCGACACGTCCTATCTCGACCCGTACAAGAATGGCATGAACATTCCCACCTGGGAAGAAAGCACGATTCGCGATCAGGTGGCGAAGGGACGCGTCAAGCAGGCTGCGACGCTGGAAGAGCTGGCCCGCATCACGGGCATCGATCCGATCGCCCTGGCACAAACGGTCAAGGTGTACAACGACGACGCTAAGCGTGGCAAGGACACGCACTTCTACAAGAAAGCGCCGATCCTGTGCCCGATCGCCAGCGGCCCGTTCTACGCGGTTGAAATCCGTGCTGCCATCATCGGCAATACCAGCGTCGGCCTCAACATCGACGAAAGCACGCGGGTGCTGGATACGCATGGCTGCCCGATTCCCGGCCTGTATGCGGCGGGAGAAGTGCTCGGCTGCTGGCAGGGCCCACGGTATGCGGGTGGCGGCCTTGCAGTCGGCGGCGCCATCGTGTTCGGCCTGCTGGCAGGCCAGGTCGCGGCGCGGGAAGCGCAGTCGGTAGCGGCGCTGGCTGCGTAGCATCAGACGACGTGAACCGAAAAGGGATACGCTCCACAGAAGATGCCAAACGGTTTTGCGGCGCTTCCCGATTTTGAATTTTTACCCCATCCAGACAAGGAGACGAGCATGTCGATTTTCATGAAAGCCACCATGAAGGTGGATGCCTACAAGTGCCAGGAATTCGTGGAGGTCCTGTTGTCGGACCTGATACCGCTGATGGAAGACCAGGGATGGAAACTGCACGGCTGCTTCGTGGAGCGTTTCGGGCCGATCAAGCCTGCAGTCGTGGTTGACATCTGGGAAATGGAAAACATGGCGCATGTCGAGCGCGTCATGAAAGGCGACGCTTACCGCAACGATCCGCGCTACCAGCGGGCGATGCCAGTCGTCAAGGCGGCTGTCCTCGAGGAGTCGGTCACCTTCATGGAAAAGCGCGGCGGTAGCCTGAAGTGCTTCTATGAATGAGTGAGAGCCGGTTCGGCTTCGCCCTTGCAAAAACGAGAACAGCAAAGGAGACAAACCATGCCTGAAGCAGTCGCAACACTGAAGAACCTGTTCAGCCCGTTCCGTATCGGCAACATGCAATTGCGCAATCGCATCATGTTGCCGCCCCACGGGCGCGTCACCGGCAATCCATTTGGCACCGAGGAGGAAGCAGAGCGTTTCTTCACCTACTGGCGCGTGCGCCTCGAAGATGGGGCCGCGTGGATCGACGGCCTGAATTGCTTTCTCGATAACTCCGTCATGATTCCCGGCTTTGAGCCGCAGGGATTGGGAGCAACGGTGGGCGGCTATTTTCGCCTGCCGCATTTCCGCGAGCGCGCCGGCCGTTTCGCCGCCCTGTGCCACGAGCACGGTGCCGTTGCCACGGCGCAGATCATCATGCAGGGCGGGATGCCGCACAGCCCCTCGGGCAAGCTGGCGAACTATACGAACAACCTCGTGCCGCACGTCCTGGACAAGGAGGAAATTCGCTGGTTCATCGACGAATACGCGTTCTCCGCTGCGGAAATCCAGGCCGCCGGGCTCGACGGCGTGGAGCTGCACGCCAATCACGAGGACCTGCTGGAGCTTTTCCTTTCTCCCGCCACCAATAGCCGCACTGACGAATACGGCGGCGACGGCGAAGGCCGCATGCGCTTCCTGCTCGAAGTGATTGACGCCATCCGCAGCAAGACGGGGCCAGGTTTCTGCGTGGGCGTGCGCCTGAACATGCAAGAGATGTTTGCCGGTGGCTACGATGCGGATGAGGGCATTGCCATCGCCAAACGCCTGGAGGAGAGCGGCCAGGTCGATTACATTCACGGCGTGATCGGTGACAACTGGGGTGCGCCGAGCTACGTGCAGCCGCATCATTACAAGCCCGCCCAGTGGGCCGACACCGCCGGGCGCTTCAAGGACGCCCTGCGTTTGCCGATCGTCTATACCGGTCGTGTCAGCAGCCCGCAGGTGGCGGAGGAAATCATCGCGCGTGGCTATGCCGACGTGGTAGGCATGGCACGTGCCATGTTCGCCGACGGGAACCTGATCTCCAAGGCACGCGAGGGCAGGCTGGACGACATCCGACCCTGCGTCGGCACCAACGATTGCCTGCATCGCATTCTCGTCGAGGGCCTCAAGTTCGGCTGCTCGGTCAACCCGCGCACCGGCTACGAACATGAGCCGCCGCTGGCGCCCGCGCGCGAAGCAAAAAAGGTACTGGTGGTCGGTGCCGGTCCCGCAGGCATGGAGGCGGCTGCCCTTCTGCGCGAAAAGGGGCATGACGTCATCCTGTGGGAGCGCGAGAGCGCGCTTGGCGGCCAGATGCGTGTGGCCGCACGTGCCCGGGAAAACCAGTCCTACGACGACTTCATTGCGTTCCAGCGGCGCCGGCTGAACAAGCTGGGCGTGGAGGTGTGCCTGAACCGCACTGCGACCGTCGACGGCATCGCAGCCGCAAAGCCGGATGTGCTGGTGCTCGCCACAGGCGCGCGGCCGCGCAGGCCGGAGATCGACGGCGTCGATCTGCCCAACGTACTGGAAGGGCGCGATGTGATGCTGGGACTGAAGGATGCAGGCGACCGGGTGATCGTGATCGCAACGGAAGACCATATGCAACCGCTGACGATCGCCGGGTTCCTGGCGGACCAGGGCAAACAGGTGCGCATCATTTACCAGACGCCGGCGATCGCGCCGCTGGTGGGAAAGTATTCGATCGGCGCGTCACTGGCCAGTCTCTCGCGTGCCGGCGTGGAAATCCGCGTGATGGAACGCGTCGAGCGGATCGAAGCAAACCGGGTGGTGACGCGCAATGTCTATTCGGGCGTGGAACAGGAATTGCGGGATGTCGATTCCGTCGTGCTGGCCTGCGGTGGCGAAGCGGAGGACGCGCTCTACCACGCACTCAAGGCGCGCCTGCGGGAGGTGCACATTCTGGGTGACGCCTACGCGCCGCGCCGTATCTCGTTTGCCACGCGCCAGGCGTACAACCTCGCGAAAGTGATCTGACTTCCTCCCGTCCGGGAAGAATACGGAAAGAATAAACATGTATTTGCCGTTCTGCCTCCGGCGAACGGCATAACCCAAGGAGATTCAGGATGACCAGTACAAATCCGCTCGCTGCAGTACCTCGCATGAACCCGAAAATGGCTTCGCTCGGCGAGGTGTTTCAGATTGCCTTCGTACCTGCCGATTTCGACGCGGCCTTGCGCTTCTGGACCGAAACCATGGGCGCGGGCCCCTTCTATCTCATGGAGCACATCCAGGCGGAAAACTGCAAATACAAGGGTGAGCCCACCTCGCTGGATTTCAGCGCCGCGATCGGCTACTGGGGCGACCTGCAGATCGAGCTGATCCAGCAGCATGACAGTAAGCCCTCGATCTATACCAGCTGGCTGCAGCAGGGACAGCAAGGGCTGCACCATGTCTGCGTGGAAGTGAAAGACATGGAAGAAACGCGACGCATCTGCGCCGAAGCCGATGCAGTCGTCCTGCAGGAAGCGCAATTCCGTGGCGGCAGCGCAGAAGTGATTTATGTCGATACCCACGGCGGCCCCGGCACCATGATCGAATTCTGGAAGGGTGACGATGCCGGCCGCAAATTCTTCGCCAGCATCCGCGAGGCCGCGCGCGGTTGGGACGGCAGCAGGCCGGTGCGCCGCAGGGGCGAATGATGATGCCGCGGCCCGTGCTGTCGCTGGCGTCGGGGGTGGTACCGGAAGCGACGCCGCTGCAGACTGTGGAAGCGGCCGCGGCGGCGGGATTCGAGGCAGTCGGACTCTGGATCGAGCCATCGACGTGGACGGCGCAGACGACGCGTGAAGTGCGGCAGGCGGTCCGCGAGCGCGGGTTGTCGGTCCTGGATGCCGAGGTGATCTGGTTGCGCCCAGGTCCCGCCAATCCTGATCACCTGCGCGTGCTCGACATCGCCGCCGAACTGGGCGCAGCCAATGTGCTGGTCGTCAGCTCCGATCCGGACCGCGACGCGACCGTGGAAAAGTTCGCCCAGCTTTGCGAATACGCCAGACGCAGCAGCCTGCGCGTCGCGCTGGAATTCGGCGCCTTCACCGACGTGCCCACCCTTGGGGCAGCAGCAGCAATTCTCGAGCGGGCGGCGCAACCCAACCAGGCGCTTCTGGTGGACGCGCTGCATTTGCAGCGCTCGGGAGGGTTGCCTTCGCACCTGCGAGAAGTGCCTGCGTCCTGGTTCAGCTATGCGCAGTTCTGCGATGTGCCCCTTTCGGGACCGGCTGCCTCCGACCGTGGGGCCATCCGGGAAGAGGCGGTCGATCGTAGGGTCTGCCCGGGAGAAGGCGAGCTGCCGCTTCGAGACCTGCTACAGGCGTTGCCAGCAGCATTGCCGCTCAGCATAGAGGTGCGTTCGAAGCGGCTTCGCGAGGCGTATCCCGACCTGGCCGAGCGCGCCAGCGTGGTGCGGCGGATGACCAGGTCCTGGCTCGAGTCCCGCGTGATGGAGTAGTTCGTCCAGATAAAGACATAGGGCTTGCCGCGCGCATCAATGCAGGTGTGGAGAGAGCGCTGGTGCTGCATTGTCGGTAGCCGGGGCAATGGCGGGTTTCGCTTTGCTCAACCCACCCTACGGTTCTCTATCGGCCATCTTTATCTGGTTAATCCAGGAGCGCTAATTCAAGGAGATTTTGCATGGCACTGACACATGTGCTGCAGCCGATATCCATCGGAGGGGTAAGCATTCCCAACCGGGTCGTACGCAGCGCCCACGGCACGCGCTTCGGCGGCGGCTTGATGAGTGATGACTTGATTGCCTATCACGCCTTGCGCGCGCGCGGCGGGGTCGGCCTGTCGATCCTGGAGATCATGGCAGTCCACCCCAGCAGCCCGAGCGGGCTGAATGGTTTCGATCCGCGCATCGGCGAAGGCTTCGGGCGCTTGCTGGACGCGGTGCGGCCGCATGGCATGCGACTGTTCCAG
Organism: Noviherbaspirillum sp.; assembly: GCF_035254685.1. Classification (GTDB taxonomy): domain Bacteria; phylum Pseudomonadota; class Gammaproteobacteria; order Burkholderiales; family Burkholderiaceae_D; genus Noviherbaspirillum. Next base: position 14,598 of record NZ_DATFAI010000029.1, read on the forward strand.
CAGATCTGGCACGGCGGCCATCACACCATGCCGCAGGATGGCGGGCCGCCCTGGTCGGCGTCGGATATTCCCGGTCCGCGGCTCGGCGTTGCGCCTGTGCCGATGACGCGGGCGATGATCGACGAGATCGTGGATTCCTATGCGCGCACCGCGCGCATGTGCCAGGAACTCGGTCTCGACGGCGTGGAGATACATGCCGCCCACGGCTACCTGATTCACCAGTTCCTCTCGCCGGCGACGAACCAGCGCGAAGACGACTATGGCGGCAGCTTCGATAACCGCATTCGTTTCCTGCTCGATGTGGTCACTGCAGTGCGAGCGGCGGTGCGGCCCGGCAGTTTCGCAGTTGGCGTGCGCCTCGCGCCCGACATGAGCGCCGGCGGATGGAATGAGGCGGATGTGCTGCGCGTTGCCCACCTGCTGGAATCGCGCGGGCTGATCGATTTCGTGCACGTCTCGCAGGGCAGTTATCACGCCTTCGACAAGATGATTGGCGGGATGCATGAACCCAGCGGATACGAACTGCCCCTGAGCCGAAGGGTGACACGCGAGCTCTCGGTGCCGCGCATCGTTGTCGGCCGCTTCCGCACGCTGGAGGAGGCGGACCAGGCGATACGCGATGGCGATGCCGACATGGTCGCCATGACCCGCGCCACCATTGCCGATCCGATGCTCGTTCGCAAGACGATCGATGGCAAGGTGGAACAGGTCCGCCCCTGCATCGCGTGCAACCAGGGTTGCGTCGGCAATCTGCTGACCGTCGGTCGCATGGGTTGCGTAGTCAATCCTGCGGTGGGCCACGAGCTGCGCTTCGGCGAACATCTGTTGCGGCCTGCCACGGAAAAGCGGCATGTGGTGGTCATCGGTGGCGGCCCCGCCGGGATGGAAGCAGCGCGTGTTGCCGCTCTTCGGGGGCACCGTGTCACGCTCTGCGAGGCGCAGCCAGAACTCGGAGGTGCCTTGCGGCTGGCGGCACGCGGACCGACACGACACGGAATCATCGATCTCGCGACATGGCTTGAACAGGAAATCTACCGCCTCGGTGTGCAGGTCAACCTGAGCACTTATGTCGATGCAGCCGATGTGCTCGGCATGCGCCCGGACTCCGTTGTGGTTGCGACCGGTTCCGTGCCCCGGATGGACGGCATGCAGATGGCCAACCCGGGCGAGCCGGTGCAGGGCATGGCGCAGCGCCACGTCAGGTCGAGCTGGGAAGTGCTGAGTGATCCGAAGGTCGCAGACAAGGTCGAATCCGCCGTCGTCGTGGACGATCTCGGGCACTACGAGGCGATCGCGGTAGCCGAGTACCTGGTTCAGCGTGGCATCACGGTGCACTACGTATCGCGCCATATCGCATTTGCTCCGCTGGTCGAGCCAGCGCTGATGACCGAACCGGCGCTGCGCCGGCTGGACCAGCGGACGTTCCGGCAGCACCTGCGCAGCAGGGTGGTGAGGATCGATCCTGATTCCGTCCTGATCGGATCGACCTATTCGCCAGGCGAGGACGCAGCGACGGTACTGCCGGCACAACTGGTGGTATTCGTGTCGCTCAACCGTTCCGTGCGCGACCTGTACGAAGAATTGCGGACGAACGTGCAGCGCATCGAACTGGCTGGCGATGCGCGCTCGCCGCGGCAGCTGCAACAGGCGATGCTCGAGGGACATCGGGCGGGCGCCGCAGCGTAGCCACGCTACGATCTGATGCGATGAAATATTCAAGCAATCAAGAAAAGGAAACACGATGGATATGATGTCGATGCTGACTGAACAGGGGCGCAGGGAAGCCGAAGCGGTGGCCGCGCGTCCGGTCACCCGCCTGCTCGACCACGAAGGACGAACCGCGGTCGTGACGGGGGCGGCGCGCGGCATCGGCCTCGCGATTGCGCGTCGTCTCGCCGAGAGCGGCGCCCATGTGCTCATGGCAGACCGACGCACCGTCGATCTTGAGCGTGCGCGTTCATCCTTGCCGGCGGAATGGCAGAAGCGGATCTCCACGATGGAAGTGGATGTGACCGGCACTCCGCACGTGGCTGCGCTTGCCGATTATGCCGTGGAACGGACCGGCAGGCTCGATTTCTGGGTGAACAACGCGGGCATTTTCCCGCCGAGCGGACCGATCCGGGAAACGCAGGTGGAGGTGCTCGACCGCATCTACGAGGTCAACATCAAGGGCGTCTACGTCGGTTGCAGGGAAGCGGCTCGGCACATGGGACGCGGCGCAGTCATCCTCAATGTTGCCTCCATCGGCGCCATCAAGGGGCAGGCGGGCATGAGCGGCTACTCCGCCAGCAAGCACGCCGTGCTCGGACTGACGCGCAGCCTCGCCATGGAACTCGGCAAGGATGGCATTCGCGTCATGGCGATCGCGCCGGGATTGACGGTATCTCCAGGCAACGAGGAACTGCTCGACAGCATTCAGCAGGCCGGCCATAAGCTTGCGACCCTGTCTGCGCCGCTGGGCCGGTTCAACCTTGCCGACGATATCGCTCGCGTGGCGCTGTTTGCCGTGAGTGATATGGCCGCCATGATGACCGGCCAGCTTCTTGTGGTGGACGGCGGCACGACTGTCTGATTCGCTATCTTCTGGCCTTGTATGGAATAGTTTTGTTGACAGAATGAGGTGCGTGTGCGGGCGACAAAGATCGTCAACACGCTCTTAGTTCCCCGCCGTCCTCGCATAGGCGCCATGGGATGGGCACATCTTTGCAACAGACATTCGAGGGCGGGCATTGTTGGTGGTTCTTGTCACGCACTCTTCCCCCGTCGCTCCCACGCAGGCGGGAGCCCATAACCCGCTTCGAACTTCGGCAACCCGAATATTTTGCGCAGGATCGCAGGCTCACTATGGGCTCCCACCTTCGCGGAAATGACACACATGTGCAAGCAAGCCCAGCCGAACGACATTCAGCCGGCCGTGCAATGTCCTCGTTTTCTTATGCCCGCACCGCAAGTACCGCATCCTTCGCCTTGACCGAGACGTCCGCCAGCTTCTCCGGCGACACTTCAGTCCGGTTCAGGATGAACTGCTTGCCAGCGATGAAATCAAGCGGTGAGCCCGCCGCCTCTACGGTCACGACGCGGTTGCCATGCAAGTGAAACACGGCGAACCTGCCCTGTTCGGGTGAGCCGCGGACAACCTGGCGGTCGGCATCGAAGGGCAGGCCGGCAATCTGCAACTTCACCTCGTACTGGTCTGACCAGAACCATGGCACTTCGACAGCCGGACGAGGCTTTCCGACCACCGCGCAGGCAAGCTGGCGAGCCTGCTCGGTGGCATTGGGCACGCTTTCCAGTCGCACCATGCGCTCACCATACACCGGCATCGGCCGCCAGCTCAGGTCGCCGATGGCGAAGATCGCCGGATCGCTTGTTCGAGCATCCAGGTCTACCGCTACGCCGTTTTCACAATGCAGGCCGGCGCCGCGTGCCAGTTCATCGCGCGGCTGGGCACCGACACCGACAAGGGCAACATCGCAGGCAATCCGCTGACCGTCCTCCAGGCATACGGCACTGACGTCGCGATCGCCTTCAAAGTGACTCATGTGCGCATTGCACAGAATGCGCACGCCATGCTGCTGATGGATGCGTTCGAAGAACCTGGCCAGGGGCTCGCTTGCCACGCGTGCCAGCAGGCGCGCTTCGCGCTCGATGATCGTCACTTCCAGACCGAGGGCACGCGCTGAGGCCGCCACCTCGAGGCCGATGTAACCGCCACCGACGATGGCGACGCGGCACCCGGGTTGCAGGGCTTTCTTTAGACGTTCGGCATCATCGATGCCGCGCAGGCTGAGAATGTTGCCGAGGTTCGCGCCGGGGACGGGAAGCTGGCGAGCGCGCGCCCCGGTCGCGAGGACCAGGAAATCGTAGGGCAGGACATCGCCACCGGCGAGGGTGACGCGGCGCGCACTGCGGTCGATCGAGGCGACGCTTTGCTCGGTGCGCACTTCGATATCGTTTTCCGCGTAAAAGGCGGCGTTCTTGAGAAACAGCGATGCCGTGTCGGCCGATCCTTTCAGGAAGGCTTTTGACAAGGGCGGGCGCTGGTAAGGAAGGTAAGGTTCGTCGCCGACGATGCAAATCGCGCCGCGATGGCCGTATTCCCGCAATGTGGCGGCGGCGGTGCCGCCGGCGTGACCGGCGCCGATGATGACGATTTTCGATTCAAGGGACATGCTTTCACCTGTAACAGGAGGACGTACCGGCAGACCGCGCGACTCTTGCGCGGATGCTGCGGCGGCAGTGCTTCCGGCTCGCGCCGGGCAAGGCACTGCCGGAAGGAGGGAAGGAATTGCCCGGTGTGGACACAACGGCTTGTGGTCGTAAGGACATGGCAGGCTTTACAGCTCTCGCCTGGCCCAGGAAATGCCGCGCCGCAAAAGCTCGTAGTAGACAGGCTGCTCCCAAGCGCAGCGCTCGATTTCCGGATAAAAATCGACCATCGGCTGCAGGTCGTAATGCCCGCGGCAGTGCCCCAGCGTGAGATACATCACCGCGCCCTTTTCAAGCTGGCGCAGGTAGAGGACAGGATGGCGCTGCTTTTCCCACTGGTTGTCCACGAAACGGCCCGCCGAACCTTCGAATTCCGTGTCCAGCAGCACGCTGAGCGGCGCATGGACCGTCGAAAGATAGAGCTCATCGACCACCTCGAAAGGCTCGATGCCTTTGACCATGGGATGATCGAGGCCGGTGGGCGACACGGTAAAGGGCCCGATCGGCGGATGGGCGCGGAACATCGAGCCCAGAGTATCGATGAACAGCGGCGCGGTGCACGGCGTGTCGATGCTGCCGTTTTCCAGGAAGCGCAGGATCGAATTCGTCCCGTGCAGCGCCAGCCAGCGTCCGCCACGTTCAAGATAGTTCCGCAGCGCCACCTGCTGCTCTTCCGTGGGTGTCACGTCGCAGGTATAGCTCACCAGGAAGTCGGCGGCGTTGATGGCTTCCAGGTTCGAATAGTCTTCGAACACGCGAACCCGGATCCTCTCGTCCTCGGCCAGCAGCTTCAGCAGTTCGAGGCGGGCAAAGTCGATATCGTGCCATTTCCCGCCGGCGATCAACACGCAGTTCAGACGCACGCTCATCGCCTCCTCAGTGCTGCACGCGCTTGGTCATGCCGCCGTCGATGACCAGGTTGGTGCCGGTCGTAAAGGCGCTGACGGGGGAGGCAAGGAAGGCGACAGCATTGGCGACTTCTGCGGCCTGCCCGAGCCGTCCGAGCGGAACCTGGTTGACGGTCTTTTCGTAGAACTCCGGCCGGCCTGCCTTGATCTTGTCCCATGCGCCGCCCTCGATGAGGATCGGGCCGGGGGAAACGGTGTTGACGCGAATGCCCTTGGGTGCAAGGCTGTGGGCGAGCGCGCCGGCGTAATTGGTGACGGCGGCTTTCAGTGCCGCGTAGGGCTGCGGTCCGAATGCGGGTTCAATCGCCACCGTGGTGGAGATGACGACGATCGACGCGCTGCCAGATTTTTCCAGCGTGGGGAGGGCGGCGTCGATGCCGCGATAGGTGGCCAGCAGGTCCAGTTCGAAGGCCGCTTGCCACCGTTCCTCGCTGGGTGCGCCGCCGCCGGCGGAGCCAAAGCAGACAAAAATGTCGCAACCGCCGAGGCGTTCGCTGGCACGGGTCACCCAGTCGCGATAGGCGTCGGCATTCCCAAGATCGACGCTTTCGCCGGTGGCGGAACCGCCGCGTTCGCGCAATTGCTGCACGGCCTCCTCGACGCCAGCCTTGTCACGCGCGCAAAGTTCGATCGCGCAGCCTTCCGCTGCCAGCACTTCGGCGACGGCGCGGCCGATACCTTTGGTCGCGCCCGCCAGAATGGCCTTTTTTCCCTTCAGTTGCAGATCCATGATGTGTTTTCCCTTGTTGGTGGTTGTCGCAATCCGAGTCTAATACCAATTTTAAAAACAGTCTATCTGGATTCTTTAAGTTAGAGAAGGTGCGATCACATTACCCTCTATCTCCGTATATACATGGGGAGAAATACTGTCGTATGACAAGATAAAATATAAAAACAAGCACGCGTGCTTGTTTTTATTGATTTGAGCGGGTACATTATCGCCGAGGAGATTAATTACGATTAATTAGCCCCACAGACCATAGAGGAGAGACTGATGTCAGAGAACGACCAATCAATGACCGAAGACATGCTGATCCAGCGCAGCCCTGGGACTTCCTGGGATGAACTTGCCGCGTCGGACAGCCGTGAAGTGCCTGCTTTCCTGCTGAAAGACAATTACCGTCACCTCGGTTCGGAGCCGCTATCGACGGATCGCTATACCAGCCCGGCATTTTTCCAGCGCGAGCTCGAAAAGATGTGGCCGCGCGTGTGGCAGTTCGCGGCGCGCGAAGAGGAAATGCTCAATACCGGCGACGTGGTGCTGTATGAAAACGCCGGGCGTTCTTATCTGCTGACACGCCAGGCCGACGGCTCGGTCAGGGCCTTCCATAATGTGTGCCTGCATCGCGGACGCAAGCTGCGCACCGCCAGCGGCAAAGTCGGCGAATTCCGCTGCACCTACCATGGCTGGTCGTGGAATCCCGATGGCAGCCTGAAGAACATTCCGTCGCGCTGGGACTTTTCCCACCTGGATGCGCAGCCGCTCAATCTCCCGGAAGCCGAAGTCGGGCGCTGGGGCGGCTTCATTTTCATTCGCGAGGAGGCGGGCGGCCCGACGCTGGAGGAATACCTCGGCGTGCTGCCGCAGCATTTCGAACGCTGGAAGCCCGAGCAGCG
>NZ_DATFAI010000030.1:0-98253 GCF_035254685.1 Noviherbaspirillum sp.
GCTACGCGGCATGAAGGCCCGGACCAAGGAAGCACTTGACTTGGCATTAACAAAGATCATTGGGAAAATCAGTAATAGCGATGCCAGAGGATGGTTTGCCCATTGCGGCTATTCCATTCACTGATGTGAAAACCGCTCTAGGGAGTACGTGCGAATATGAAGTTCTGCAATCTACAGGTGCCTTCCGTCTTCGTCCCTGACAGAAAAAATTGGGCTGTCTTCACTACTGTAACCGTCGACACAATGTATCGGCATGCGACTACCTTTGTCGAGCCGGCTTGTCGTATCAGTGAGTCCAGCAATTACCATTATCAAGATGCGTTGTGGTTGCGGCAGGACGGTGGCGGTTACTTTAGAGGGAATCAAAGGTCTGTAATACCGAACATGCTCATTTCTCATAGATTTAGACAAGGCTGAGGGATTAGTGCCTTGAAAGTCGTACTGGTTAGCTCCAGAGCAATGGCATGAGTTGAATTAAATTTCGTTTGAAAATAGCAATAAACTTTCCATTGCGAAAGTTTTCTTGTTGGTTGTATATTGTTGTCAAAACATTTAACTACAACAATATGCTAATTAGCGCAGATACGGATATCAAGGAAGCCTTGCGTTTTTTTACTGAGAAAAATGTCGAGGTCGCGTTTATCGTGCCGACTAAAAATGGCCTTAATAAAAGCATAATGGATGCGACGGCAAGTGTCCGTGCATACCTAAGGGAACGGGGAGTACACGATTACGAGACGCAAGCGCAAGGAGACGTGAACAAAGTTAAGATCAAAGCTTACTTCGTAAAGCATAACGAAATTGTTAAAACGACAGCTTCCCTATATCGTCCCAAGACAAAGAAGGGTGATCCTCGAATTTGGTTTAGCAAACTAAAAGAGTATGCTGCTCCCTTTAACCTACTGGCCGTAATTACAGATGGCACTGCACTTTACCTAGTAAATGTATCGCGCAAAGAAATTCTTAACAGCGCGCTTCAATTCGGTTCCCCCTTAAGTAAAGTCATTTATGCAGCGTATAAGCAAACTTCCCAAGTAGCGGAGGAACTGCTTACCAAGTTGCGCGCTGTGGCAGCAAAAGGATTTATTTATTCCCACAAAAAGGGTGACACGGCGGTTGGTCATCTGCTTGAAACAGAGCTATGTATTCCGGCGAATTCGCGCAAAGCGCCCGATTACAAGGGTATTGAGCTAAAAAGCGGCCGCATTCGACATACGCGGAAGACGCTTTTTGCACAGGTGCCAAACTGGGCGCTCAGCGTTTGTAAGAGCAGTCGGGACATCGCTGAAAAGCATGGGTATGACCGAAATGGTCAGAGAAGGTTATATTGCACGCTCAGCACGAAGCAGCCAAATAGCCAACAATTATTTTTAGAAGTCGATGAAGCACGCGGGCTTTTGAAAGAAAAACGCCATTTGGATCCCCAGACAACAACGGATGTAGCGGTGTGGGAATTTGAAGTTCTCAAAGCGGCGCTTGCAAATAAACACCGTGAGACGTTTTGGATTTCGGCAAAATCGGAATTTCATGAGGGCCGGGAGCGATTTCGTTATGAAACAGTAACTCATACAAGATCGCCGAACGTAGCAGCTTTTCAAACGCTATGTGAAATCGGTGTGATTACCGTGGACCACCTTATTAAGATTGAGGGGAAAACAGTCACCGAAAAAGGGCCGCTCTTCAAAATTAATAAGGAAGACTTCAATTTGCTCTTCCCGCCGCCTATGAAGCATCACTTAATCGAGCCAGGTTAGGGCCTACGCTAGCCGTTTACATACCACTTTGCTATGACCTTGTAGAAGTAGTGAACTGCTGCAGCTGGCAGACCTGACCGGAGCTGTTTAGCGGCTGCAATTCACACAGCACCGCCGGTGCCGAAACATTCCGGGTGCGCTTCGGCGACGCGGCGGGCGCTACCAGATAACGGACAACGGTGTTTCTTGAAATGCCCAGCTGGCGGACTATCTGACGCTCGTGACATCAACATGACGGTGAAGGAGGGTATTCGCCGGAAAACTATTGCCTTCACGAGATCTGTGTTAGAAGCCAGGTCGGAGTTGGAACAAATGTTGGGCGGAGCATTCCAGACTGCGATTGCCCACGTGCGACGTATCCCTGAATGGAAAAAGCTGGATGCATGTACCGACAACGGACTCCAAGCACTCGACGACGAACTCACCAAATACCGCAACAGCATCCCGTTATTGAAGCGCAATCGCACGGTCGAAGATATGCTTAACTCGCTGATCGGTGCGAGGGACAGCGATGCTGTATGTTGGCTGATGCCATTGATCGGAAAGCGTCGGTTCCGACAATATGTGATGGTGGACGTCACGCGCAGGTCGGATTCCCTTGCCGTAATTGAAAGGGAGATCGCGGAAGCGGCGACGGGCACGGGGCAAGCCGGCTACGTTGCCTTGCACGGCCGCGAGCGACGTACCCTGTTGCGGACATTAGTGGCATTGACACAGCATGGCGTGATCGACGCATACACTGGTTGTAGTCGACCGGAGAGAGCGTGACGAGATGGGCGAGGGCTTCCGAAGCCTGTTGTATACTACAGTTGTAAGTCATACCAGAGTGATTCTCCGCAGCCAGTGATAGAAGCGGGCGACGGCTTGGTGACGCCGTCTCCACAGCGACCAATGAATCACCATGGCGACCTCCGGCAGTGTGCGCCAGACCAACCGGCACAGCAGTTTCCGGATTTCCGGTACCGTCAGGGCGATGCAGGCATGCGCTGCCGTTTCCACTTTTCCATGCACCCCGGGCCCCTCTTTTTTTTGAGCGGATGGATGTCCGCAGCAAGCCGGCAGGCGGCGGCCAGGAAGGCGTGGGCCGTCATCGCCAGCGTGATATGCCGGTACCAGCCGTGCCAGCTGCGCACTTCATACTGGTCCAGCCCGACTTCCCCCTTGGCTGCCTCGAAACACTCTTCGATCATCCAGCGCATGCCGGCCACCTGCACTAGCGTGGGCAAGTCCGTTCCCGCCGGCGCATAGCACACATAGTAGGCCAGCTTGCCGTCGGTGCGGCTGCGCCGCAGCAGCAGCCAGCGTTCGCCGGGCATCTGCCATGACAGCAGCGGGATACGCACTCAGTCGTACCAGCGGGGCCCCTTCGCGCCGTTTCCCGCCGACAGGGTTTTGCCAGGCCTGCGCGGTCACGGCACGGCCCAATTGCTCCACCGTTGCCTGACGCATCCGCTGTGTCCACACGTACTGGTTGCTGCGCACGGCCAGCACAAAGTGCAAGTCATTCTGTTCCAGCCAGACGCGCAGGCTGCGGTTGTCCCCATACACTTCGTCGCCGGTAAGTCAGGCAAACGGCACCTGCGCTGCCACCGTCCGTTCAATCATCTGTTGCGCCAGTTGTGGCTTGGTGTGGAATTCGACCTGTTCCGGAATTCTGGCCGCCTCGCGGCGCTGGGCATCTTCCGTCCATTCCCGCGGCAAATACAGTGCGCGATCCATCAAGGCCCGACCATGCTTTCCCGCATAAGCGAGAAATACGCCGATCTCGCAATTCTCGATCCGTCCCGCGGTGCCACTGTACTGGCGATGCACGCCGGCGGAATGCGTTCCCTTCTTGAGGAATCCCGTTTCATCGACCACCAGTACGCCGCACGGATCGCCCAGCTCTGCAGCAATATATTCCCGCATATCGTCGCGCACCGCATCGGCATCCCGCGGCGCCCGGTCCAGCAGATGCTGCAGGCTGTACGGGGTGGAATGCTCCACTGCCTCGGCCAGTTGCCAGCCGTTCTTGCGTTCCACCGGGCTGAGCAACCCCAATAAATACTCCCACGCATGCCGTTGGCGGTCGGCCCGTCCGAAACGGGGGCTGAGGTACGCAAACAAGCACTCCAGATCTTCCCGCCAGCCCTCGCTCAGGGCAACATACTGATTTGCAACGTCCTCTTCCATCGCCAGTCCTCCTGCCACCATCGACTTGGACTGGGAACCTCAGCAGGCATTCACCAAACTTGCGACTGTAGTATGTACCCCTGGATCTTTGGTGCTAGCAATGTCGGTTCTGAAGGGATCGACCTACACACGTATGCTGCGCACCTGATTCATTTTGACATTGAGTAGAACCCGGAGCGCATGGAACAATGGGAGGGAAGGCCGACCGCCTGAACCGGAAGATCAAGGAACCAGTCAACGTATACTTCGCCCTCGTGCGCCACACCTATGACTAATGCATGTTCCCCCAACTATTGGCACGTCAGCGGTGCCATGCAGTGTTGCTTGGTACAAATGGAAAGAAGGGGCAAATGGACATGGCTGCCGAGGGGGACCAAAACGTACGGATGATTGGTACCCGGCAGTGTTCCGACTTGGAACTCAATATAAAGCCGGTGGATCGCCGCTCGTAAAGGGCAAAATGTTGTGCGGGGCTATGCTGGGACGATTTCGGCACTGGGGCACCGATACCTTCCCGCAACGCCACGCGGAGACGAACCAGACATCGCGGCTCAGGGCTATTAAAGATACATCACCTATGATTGCCAAAACATGGCTGACACACTTACACCACAGGAACGCAGTAAACGCATGTCACGCATCAAGTCGAAGGACACCCAGCTCGAAATGGATGTTCGCCGTGCGCTCTATGCACGCGGACTTCGATATACGGTGCATGACGCGTCCCTGCCGGGCAAGCCCGACATGGTGTTCAAGGGCCGTCGCCTCGCGGTCTTTATCAATGGCTGTTTTTGGCACGGGCACCGTTGCCCGATCGGCCATGTCCCGAAATCGAACAGTAGTTTCTGGAAATCAAAAATTGCGACTAACCGCACCCGCGACGCACGCAATATCCACCGCCTGCGCGCGATGGACTGGACGGTCGTCAGTGTCTGGGAGTGCTCGATGCAGACACAAGCACGTGCGCGGGAAAGTATCGACAAACTTGAGGCAAGGATCCGCAAGGTAGCGCCCCGCCGCAAACGGGCATGAGCCGACCCCACACGACGCGCCGGGGGATTACCAGTGTGCACTCTCTTTGAGAGAAGCGCCCGCCATGCGAGCGCGGTTAAGTAATCCTACCTATGGACTACCTTTTTCGCCAAAACAAAAGGGCTTACAACGAAATCGCTGTAAGCCCTTGATTTTCTTGGTGGCCCGGGGCGGAATCGAACCACCGACACAAGGATTTTCAATCCTCTGCTCTACCGACTGAGCTACCAGGCCAAGGCGCGCAAGTATAGCAAAGCCGCCGTCGAAACGGGAATCGATAGTGGCCCTGCAATAAGGTCACGCGTCTTCAATTGCAATTTGGCGCTTTGTTACCCGTGTACGCTGTGGCCTAGTCGCCTCTTGGTAATAGTCCTCCAATTTCTGGATTACCTCACCGAGGGCCTTACCAAGGAGTGGGGGGACCGCATTCCCGACCTGTGTGTACTGCGGGACTTCAAACTTACGCATTTGCCCGCCTGTCGTAACCTTCGAGCGGAAAGCAAACTCATCCGGGAAAGACTGGATGCGGGCCATTTCCCGGACGCTCAAGGTACGGAGGTCATCATAAGCCCAGTTGTAGTGGCAGGCATCGTCTGGGATCGACAATGCTGCCGGCGCTGGCTGCTTCGGGTCTAATGCCTTTTGGGAGTGCTTTCGTGTACGGTGGTCGATGAGGAATGCGTCTAGCTTCTTACGCTTTTCCTTTAGGTTCCCCTTAAACCGCCCATGGGACCCATCTGGCAGCAAATATTCATAGTCTAGTAGCTGGTCGGCGACTTCCGGTGGAAGGGAATCCGACTCTCCACCCAGGACGCCTTGCACCGCCTTTTGCGCGCTCGGCTCTTCCAACAGTACCTGATACAGGCGGAAGCGACGTCTTACCTTGTCGCTATTGCTTCGCAACTCGCGATTCTGCACTTCCTCGAATGGATGTGCGCGGTTCAAATGTCCTGCAAAGGTGCTCTCGAGAAGGTCGACATACTCCGAAGGTGGTTGCCCCTCCTCATCCTGACGGAGGTCGTCGATCGCGTCCTGCACGTTGTACTGTTTGTGGTGCCGCAACGGGGACAGCAAGCCCTTGAAGAGGGCGTTGTCCTTGTTAAGGTCAAAACAACGGATGTCGTCGTCTTCGATGGGTAGGTTTTCTTGAACCTTGTTGTAGAAAATTTCGGACTGAGTAAACAAGCCCGGCTCTTTTTCTTCCAGTCGTTGCTTGATCAAATCGTAGACACCGTCATACCGGATTCCGATCATCACGAAACGGGGTCGGTTTTGTGCGACGCCAGCAAACCGTGCATTGGTATGGACGCAAAGGGGGACGTACTGCTTTTCCGCGAACGCCTTGGCGACCTCGATCCATGCATATACCTTTTGGCCGTCAACGTCGAAGGGTCGCAGGATGCCACTTACGTTCTCCAGCAAGACAAACTTGGGCTTTAGCTTGGCGACGAACTCCGCAAACTCACCGGGCAGCTTGTTCCGGGCGTTCGTATATTCACGCATCCCTGCCATGCTAAAGCTTTGGCACGGCGGGCCGCCAGAAATCAGATCGACCTTACCTTCCAAGGCGTCGACAACTTGCTTGTTCTTCTCCAGCCATCTATTGAAGTCAACAATGCTACCGACGACCAACTTCCCTTTCAGGTCTTCCAATTTGCCGGTAAGGTCGCAGTGCGGTTCCGCCACATTGTTTGCTTGTGGGTTTTCCCGAAGGCGGTCCTTTAATCGCCCGTCAGGGTAGGCGCTGGCAAGCCATTTCGTCGATTTTGCGCGCGCACCATTGGTGCCTGCGAGCTCCTCCAAATCCTCGGCCAGGAAGTTATACGCGAACGTAGTCGCCGCCATGGGGGACAGCTCATTGGCGAACAAAAGCTCGAAGCCGGCGGCGGCCAGCCCCAGGTTAAGCCCGCCGCAGCCGGCAAATAGCTCGATATGGTTGAGCTTGTGCCCCATTTTTCCTCCAAGAAATAACTTCAACCGCCTTCGTCCAGCTCAGCACGTGGGTATTTGGCAGCAAACAGTAACTGTACGTTCATACAGTAAATTTGGCAAACGTTGTCGATGTGGAATCAACTGCTGGAAAACCACTTCGGTAGTGACGTGGCATTGTAAGAGAACCGACGCTTAAAGTCCAGGGTTGGATGGAAACTGTTCCGCAAGTAATACAGCGTTTTCCAGCCGAATCAGCATTTTTTTGTCAACCAGCCGCCTGTCCACCATTGTCCAACGCTATTGCAGAACAAGGCATTGCTGGAGCCATGTCGCCGGTACATTTACTTTAGAGGCACACTTGCACTCCTTGCTCGAAAAGACCTTCACGTCTGTTTTCCCGGTGCGCACACTGCGCTTTTACGCAGTGTGCGCACGTGTAAGGGCACTGGCGGCACCACGCACAGGCGGCCGTGCAGTGAAGGTAGGCGTAGGCAACGGCGATCGACGGAAGAGAGCGCAACACTTCCCCTCTAGTTGGACTGCTGGCACTCCGACCACCGCATTGGGCTTGAGGTCCATTGCGTTATGCCCAGTAGCGAATGGAACGCGCGCCGCCGATGTGCAAGTGGCCTCTCCTGTACACTAAGTACATTAGCAACCCATATTGGAATTCCTAATCTTGCCTTACTTCAGACACGTATTTGACGCCGAAGACTATGCAGCAGCGGAGGCGCGAGTCGACAGCAAACCCCTAAACAAACACTCGTATCTCGGACCCGAAGGGCAGAAGAAAGGGGCGCTGGGGGAGATCGCGTTCGAACGGCTCTTGGGTCGCCTTGGGATAGAGTTCAAGTACGTCAATACCACGGTCTTCGACTACGAAATCTATTTTGGCGACCGGACGATAACCGCGGATGTAAAGACCAAGGCACGGAACTACCTCCTCAATCCAACCTTTGAGGGCTCCATTCCTGATTACGTTGCGGCGCACCAACAATACGATTATGCGATTTTCACGAGTCTGTTAAACAACAATGACCCCAACGCAGAATTCGATCATGTACTAGTGCAAATCGGAGGCATGGCCGACCAAACCCTGATGCTAAACAAGGGATATCCCCAAGTGGCAGGACTTGATGGCTTCGGCGCCGATGGTAATAAGTGCAAGTTTGATTGCCACAACATTTATTTCGGCGACATGGTTGATCCCGTCGACTGGTTCAAGCATTTCGGTGTGAGGTGCCCTCCTACGCTCCTAGCACCCTGAGTCCAGTAAGGTATACATGCAATAGAGGGCAGCAGGCAAGTCCAGCCAAAGTTGTAGTCCAAGTAGCGGACCGTCCAACAGCCCTGCTCGGACAGAGTGGGTCAATTCTGGGTGAAAACTACACTACAAGTAACCCGGTTTCCAGTGTGCACACCTGTCATTCGCAGAGCCGGCGTTTACATGCGAAACAGAAGATCGCACGCACCGACAATTGTTCACCCTGAGAGACGGATCCTGGATTTGTCCGTCGACGAAGCAATCATGTATAAGGGGGAGCGATGTTGGCAATAGCAAGGAATGCACGGAAAAGCTTGGCGTGGCCGGATACGAGCGAGGCCTGTCTACGTTTGTGGCCCAGCGGGGAGCGCGTATGGTTGGATGTCCGCGCAATCTTGATCGGTTGGTCGCTACCCGACCACGTGAATCGCGTGGATAATCTATTTTTCCTAAAACCCGCGTGTGCCCACAATTTCTTGCTTACGCTAGGATAAAAACGGCATAAGCTTCGCTACTTGCGGCCTGTGCTAAGCAGGACAGCGGGGGAAAAACAATGACAATATGAGCCAAGACTTCCTGCAATCAGTATACCGGGAGCGCCTTCTCAAACACGTACTCATCGGTGAGTTGTTGAAACATGCATGGCTGAACCACGGGGCTGAGCTGGAAGTTTCGCAGCCTGCAGTCGACCGGGCAGGCCACGATGTCGTGTTGGAAGCCAAGGGAACGGTTCGCCACGTCCAGCTAAAGTCTTCTTCCCTATCCGCCACGACGCGGTCGCAGGCGATCCACCTCCAGTTGGCGAATAAACCCTCCGGCTGCGTGATTTGGATGAAGTTCAACCCGATTGACATGCGGATCGACCATTTCATGTTCTTCGGAGGCGATCCTGACAAACCGCTGCCTAACCTGTTTGGCTTCGAGACGTCAAAGCATACCAGGGCCGACGCAAATGGTGTAAAGAAGGAACGCCCGAATTTGCGTATCGTTCCGGTTTCTAGCTTCCGTTCAATCGGCTCCGTCGATGCCCTTTATAAAGCACATTTTGGGTCGGCCACGTAATTTTCGGA
This sequence comes from Noviherbaspirillum sp., assembly GCF_035254685.1. GTDB lineage: Bacteria > Pseudomonadota > Gammaproteobacteria > Burkholderiales > Burkholderiaceae_D > Noviherbaspirillum. Next base: position 9,225 of record NZ_DATFAI010000030.1, read on the forward strand.
TGCCCTTGTCGGCGAGGGAAATTCCAGCGCTAACCTGTCCATGTTTGACCGGCGTCTGCGCCTGCTTCCTTGCAAGATTAAACGTCACGCGGGCAAATAAGGACCGCTGCCACGGTCGAATTTAAACTTTAATCATCGTCAGCCCATGTACAACGTTTCAACGATGAAATCAGAATTGGATAACGCCCTGGCAGTAGTGCAAGGGCGTATCCGCGACCAGTTTGCAGTCGCCTTCGAAAATATTTACGGCGGCGGCATGGTCCCACACCGATTTTCCGCAGCAAATCCAAGGATCGATGTCGTCCAACTTACTACCCACGATGATCTGGCAAAAATCTACTCTGGCCAGGGCTTCTACATCATCCTTTCAGACCGGCCGGTTGACGGCAATTCCTGCCGCCTTAGCTTCGGGGCGCTTCGCGCCATCTACCGGGGTGAATGTGGGACAGTGAGGAAGCGGATCCAAAGCCACCTGCTCAACTCGCGATATAACGCGGAATACCAGGCACGCGCCTCCCGGTACAACGCCGATCCCAAAAACAAAGGGAAGTTGTTCTACGAGCCCCACTGGGCACATTGCATCAAGCTTGATGCGGGTGGGCCGAGTGGGATTGACATCAATTTAGAGCCGCACAATCGGTACAGTTGGGTTGTACTGGTGCACCGGATGAATGAAAGCTCGCAGGAAGTCCGAAAGCTTGCGGAGCTCGCATTCGATGACGCATTCGGCCATCCTGCGGGTAGTCGTGACACCAAGCCTTAGGTTAGCCTCCAGTTGTTAAGCTGGTGGCTAACGCGCAAGTGTGTCAACGTTGCGCTCACATATCATCAAAGTCAGACTCTAATTTTGACGATGCCGTCGAAAGCGGTCGTCTAACGTTTGAGCTCAGCGGCCTGCAAAGCCCGCAAGCCGTAACACGTTCGCTGGAGTGAAGGGTTAGGCGTCGTTTTGCCGTGGTCGAATTTGCACCTTTAACGTCATTTCGTGGGATTGGAGATTCGTTGGAACAGCGAGGTGCCGCTTCCGATACGCTAGTAGTGAATCGAGGATCGCGTACGTACAGGCGACCTTGCGAGGTTCCTCCTGCGTCATCTCCAAGAAGCCAAGGATTCGATATAAAGGAGAAATCGGTCATTCATCGAAGTCTCGACCATAGCCGGCACTTAGGCTGCATTACCCAAGCAATGGCTTCCATTCGGTGATTACCTGATCCAGCGTGGTACTCGATTCCAGTGGGACAAATCCAGAGTTTTCATTGCTCTATCCGTGTTCTTGCGTGAGACGGTGTGTGCATTGCCCGACATTGCCAATGCTCCTGAGGCGGCAAATTCATGCCTGGCCAGCCAGGCACTCCGCGAGCGCTTCTTCCGTCAGGACGGCTGCCTGTTGCAGAAAGTCTAGAAACTTCGGAGACACCATTTTTTTCTGGAGTACCTTGTAGTCGCCGGCCTCGAAATTCCACTTCATCACCGAATAGAACTGCTCTGACAGTACCCGCTCCTGTATTACCGGACGATCCTTTTGGTTTTTCCGCACCTGAGTCTGTGGCCATGCAATTCTGTATAAACACCTGAGCCTGTCCACCAGCGATGCCCGGTTCATGCCTTCTAGGGGACCAACGACCACATGCAAACACCATTTGTATTGAACTACTGAATCAGATCGATCAGTCTGAGAGCGACGGCTGCCTTCACGGGACCTGCCGCCGTCAGCTGAACAGCGGATTTCAAACAGGACGCCGTTTTCCCCTGATGTCCACGGATACCGCTCATCTGAGCGCCGCTTCTTCCCACACTGTTTAGATAGTGCGGCAAGTGCGCTATCCGGTGCGATGGGCAGGAACCGCAAGTATCCGCGATTGGAATCATCTCGCAAAATCTGTAGATTTCGCTCCTTGAGTCCGGATCCCCACTGGTGTGTGAACCACCGCAATACCTGCGTCGATTCGTCGGTGTCGAAGCTGGCAAGAAACTGAAACGTCTTCATATAGCGACGATACAGTCCCCAGCTGGGTTTCAACGGCGCTCCGTCGGCGAGCCGCGGCCATTCATCGATCAGCCTTTTTATGTCTTCCTGCACCCGCGGGTATTTCTCCATCAGCCTTTCTGCAAGTGCATCCGTCGTTGCATAAGCGGCTTCTGATTCCACAATGTCCCGCAGCACCTGTGCGTAATGGCAGAGGAAGATGGCAACGTCCTGAGAAGCAGAATGTGCCGTCGCGTGTTGCGTAGCGACCAGTGCCGGGTACACCAGCTCGCTATAGGTGACGTGTACCCATCCCGTGTTCGCATCCTGTTCCTGTACGGTCAGATAAAGACAATGAATTTTATGTCGCTTAAACTTTGCATCCAGCCACTTTTTATAGTTCTGCAGTTGCCCTACCCCTGCCTGTGCCTGGATTTTGTTTTCGATCGCAATAACAAGGTCTCTACCTCCGCGCGTACGCAGCGGAATCTGCATAAAAATGTCGAGCTGCCCGCCTTTCGGGTTTGCATTGGCTTCACTGGAAGGCGCTTCGTCCAAAGGAGTTGAGTTCTTGAATGGTATCTCGGGAATCACACGGGCGAGTTGCAGGTCGAGATCCTGTACTTCAAGCTGCTTCACACCATCGAGCGAAAGCTTGCCAAGCGCAGCGGCCTGCAACAGAAATGCGCGCAGGAAGACATCACCCAGTCCATGGGAAGCCAGGGGATCAAGTAAGTGTGCAAGAAAGCGTGTATGCCGTATCTCAGCATTACGCAGATTGAGGACATCAAAGAAGTTAAAGCCGCTAAGCTGCCGGTCCAGCGCGACAAACGCCTCGTCGACGAGAATGTTTTGAATTTGTGACATGGATAACGCAAACGAATGGAAAGGGCGGGGAGGATGCATCCAAATTTATAGGGCAGCTATATTTTACTCACACAGTCAGGCTTGAACTGTATTGATGCTATGTGACAGATTGCGTCGCGTCCTCTTGTGGCTGTTTTTTAATGGAGATATGCTGGCTTTACCTGGCCGAGCAGGCGTTCATTGCCCTAGTCGTAAGCCATGCGAATCCTCAGCATTGGTAGGATTTAGCCGCTCATTCAAATAAGAAAATTACGCACTGATTCGCTGGGGAGTCTCGGGAATAATTCCCTAAGCGCTCGACAAGTGGGCGCAGGTGGCTATGCAACCCGCTTTAGGGTCGCCTCGAATGCACTAGCAGCGGGGTTGTCCTCGCGGAAGATAAAGAAGTTTGCGGCAAACTTTGCACGTGTGAGGTCATCAAAGTGCCCTAGGCCATACGCGGCCACCAATGTCCCGGGCGTGGCATCCTGCAGTAAGTGTGCCGGCACGCCTCCAATAGAAACGATATGGCCCTTCGTAGTGCGGAGGCGGAGCGAAATAAGAGCACCCATTGGGGAGACTTCGATGATTTCACCCGCGACATCCTTTGGTGACAGGCGTTGGTCACTCGTTGGGGCATGCTGAAGGCAATCCAGGTAGGCCCGGCAAGACGGCCGGAACCCGCACCCTTGGCAATGTACCCCCTGCTTTGATAGGTGGTCGGCATCGACCACTTCACCGCGCGGCAGTTGGCACCGTAAGCGATTGACCAATTGCAGCGCGGTGGCCTCGAGGCCGGCATCCAACTCCCCCTGCCAAGAAGAACTTGCACCCGCTAGCTCTAGGAAAACCTTCGGCGGCCCAAGTACCTTCTTAACGAGTATCCCATATGCCCCCATTTGCAGCAGGTATTCCGCGCGCGGCCCGCCATCCTCACCGAGCACGCTGCCCGTCTTGTAGTCGACAATATGGACGTTGCCGACATCGTCGGCGTAAGTGAGGTCGATATAACCGCCAAGGTCAAGGCTTGAGTCCTCGAACTTCCTCTCCGGCCCAATGGGGCTAGCGCTTCCTTGGCCAGCCGTACCGGTGCCAACCGCTGGCAGCCCCTGCGGGTGCGCCTTGAGGATTTTCATCACGAAGCTGCATGCGGACACAACTTGCGGCACGCTAAGCACGCCGGCGTGGCCGGCCCGCTCGAACGCGAGTTTGAGTAACGGGTTTGCATCTTTCTTGGTCACCGCCGCCGCCAGCAGGGCATGGAACTGTTCCAATAACTCCTGCGCCTTGGGCAGGGGCTTCCCCGTGGATTGCTCAATCAACCCATGGGTGATCGTGCCCCTTAACGCGATTGGGTTGGAAGAAAGGCCGCCCTTAGGAGGGCGCTCCGTTTCAAGGAGGTAGCGCAGCGGGCAGGTCGTGAACGTCGACAGCTTGGACGGCGAAATCGGCCTCGTCCGTTTTAGCGTTAGCGGCACGTTTGCCATCATGCCCCTTGTCCAGCACGTAGGCGCGAAAGAACGCTTCCCATCTGCCTTGCCAGCTCAAACGTCGTCACCGGCACGAGTTCACCATTTTCAATGGCGAACTCGCTAAGGGCAGGATGCTGCTCGAGCACCGACTGCCATTGCCAGAACGGGTGGACAATGGCCGCCCACTTACCACTCACGACTTCGAGCAACGGGATTGACCCAATCTCGATACGATTGCTCCCAAAAAAGCTGGCCGCCTCGTCCCGCAGTTGCCGAGCCACTTCCGGCCAATCCTCGACGCTAGGGGAATCAAAGTTGCCGTCTATTCCCAGCGTTTGCCCGGCGTCAAGTAACAGGTGGAGTACGCCAAGGCCGAGCCGCCAATCGAGCAAGCCATGGTAGGCCTGGTTGCCGTAGCGATGCAGGCAGCGGTAGCAACCGGTGAGGCACTTGGACGTGTGGCTCGCCTCCATCATGTCCGCGAGTGGTGATTCCCCGCGTTGATGAACGATATGCTGGATGACTTCCAAGATGATAGGCGCGCCGGATGTCCCCTGCTGCTGCAAGCGGTCGCACAGCCCGGAGCCATTGATCAGGTCGTCGGAAACCTGCAAGAACGGCATCATCGCGCCGTCTGGCATGCGCTTGAGGCGGGGTTCCAGGATTTGGAACTCATCCGGGTCAACGTCAAGCAACTTGCGGGAGGCATGGTTGATGGCCATGAAGCATGCCGACAGGGCGCCAGAGCGGAATGCTTCCGTTGGCCGCAATTGGCCATCTTGGCTCGGTTTCTGGAATTGCAGCCAAGCGGGAAGGGTAGCAGGCGCTAGGACAAGGGAGTCCGTCACCTTCGGTGCCAGTAAGTAGAAATTGGATTCACCAACCCCATCCTTGTCCGCCCCCCAACGCGCTTGCGTATCCCGGTAAGCCTCATTAGGCGCGGCGAGGATATTGCTGTCGACGTAGACGCCATTCGCCCAAACCCAATGTTCTTTGCCATTGTGAAGGTAAGTGGCGCGAAGGTCTCCCTTGGCAACGGAAAATCCCGGCCACGAGTTCTCGGAAGGTTGTCCCTTGTTCAGCCGTAGGACGCGCGACTGGTTGCTGAGGCCAATTTTGAGGTTCGATCCGGAGCAAGACCCCGTCGCGACGTCTTCCGCTTCGGCCATGACGATGCGGTTGGACCGCGCAAGGAAGTCATTGCCATTACCTTCCACCCGGCTCGGCTTCAGCGACGTGATGAACCCGCGGGGTACGTAGGTCTTGATAGCGTTGGCGCCAGACATCTCGGCCCCACACGATTTACACGTGTGCCCTTCCATCTGCCCAATGCGTGCCTCCCACGCCCCGCATACCGGGCATTCGGCAAACTCCTGCATTTCGCCGAGGTCTCCGGGCACCGACTGGAAGGACTGCGATTTCGTCTTCGATTGTTGCAACATCCCACCCGCAAAGCCGACGGTAAGGTAACGCCGTTTGTCATGCGTCAGGAATTTGCCCGGTGCAAATTCCTGGATCGCGACATCCAGGTCACGGTCCATGGACGCGAAGGACACGCGGCCGTGTTTGCCGAGGACGGGACGTGTGTGTAGCACCCTTGTCCGGGTCGGCATGCCGTACATGGGGAACGCGCCACGCTCGGCCAATGCCTCGGCGAGGCCCTTGCCGGACATGGCAGGATCATGGGTGGCATCCTTGACCATCGTGACCGCCTTGCCAATATCCAACGCAGCGATGATTGCCTGCGCCCGCGCCTCATTGCCTTGGACACAGAGCAGGGCAAACTTGTCCCGGCGCTTTGCGCCGGCACCCAAGGCTTCCTTGATCTTTGGCATCCACGTCGCCCATTCCGCCTTCAAGGTCTCGACCCGGAAAAACTCGCCGTGGTTGTCCGGCTTGGTTAGCAAGTCGTCGCCTGGCCATTTTCCTTGGTGCCCCCGGCGTAAGTCCCTGAATGCCCCGACGAGCCAATGCTTGAACACCAAGCGCTGTGCGATTTGGTCGAGCCCCGTGGTGAGGAACGGTGGGGGCGGCGGGTCGCCGGTAATCTGCTCCGGGTGCCAAAAATAGTGCAGGTCATGGCTCTTGCTGCGGCAAACAGTAAGCACGAACGAAAACGCCTGCCCGCGGCGACCAGCTCGGCCCACGCGCTGCTGGTAGTTAAAGCGCTGGGGCGGCATATTGGCTTGGAATACGGCACGCAGGTCACCGATGTCCACCCCGACTTCCATGGTCGTTGTGACAGATAGGACGTCGACCAGACGGGCCGCACGGTCTAGTCCAGCATCAGCTCCGACGCCGCTGAATCCGCTTGGCAGGATGTCGTCGTCGTCTTGGATCAGGATGCCCTTGAAACGGCGCAGGCGTGCGGCAGGGTTCGACGTCATACCCGTCAATTCCTCGGCGCGGAGGCGGTAAGCCCCCTTGGACCGCATAATGCGCTTGCCAAGGAAATTACTCTCCCTAAGCTGCATAACCGTGCCGGTGGCAGTGGCTCGCAACGGTGCGAGGCATCGGGTACAAACCTTCGCCCCTAGGTGCACGTGCACGCGCCCGCAGCCCGCGCACCGCCAATACTGCGCATCCACCGGCAGCGGCCGGTAACCGATCTTGATGACGGAGATAAGGCCATTCGTGTGGCCCTTTTCAAGCAGCTTCGCGAGGAAGTCGCTAAGGACGGCATTGACGTCCTTCCCGGAGGCCGCACAGTACGCCTTGGCAAACTCGCGCAGGCGCCGGTTGATATTTTCAGGCCGGTCCCATGGTGCATGCTTGGCGCCGTACTTGGAGGGTGTGACCCGGCCGGCGTCTGCCAAGACACGGACCATGGCGTCGAACGGTCCCATCGCCTCCCGTGTTTCGCTGCCGGCCAATGGCAAGCATGGGTATCCCCATCCCGATTCCTCGAGTGCGAAATACGTCCGGCTAAACAATGTCTCCCCGACGAGCTCGACGAGGTCCGCGGCAACCTCCTTGGAAGCCTGCTTTAATTCGGCCTCGTAGGCATCGTTTTGCCGCCACAGCCACTGGCCATCGGCTTTCTCGAACAACTGTTGCCAAGCAAATGAAACCGTGCCGTTGTGCCGTGGCTCGGGGACAGGGGCCAACCCTGTGCGGTCAGTCGGGTGAATGCCACGTTCGACCATGCCAGCCAAGAGGGGCCGGATCGGTGCGCCTGGGACAGGCTCGATGGGCTCAAGGATACTAGCCATGTCCACCCAGTCGTTCTTGCTTGCTTTCGCCTGCTTACTAATTGCAGTGAGCTTGGCATATAGCGCAAGGAATTCGTCTTCGTGCTCCTCTTGGCCGGTGATCTCTTGGATACGCGCCATCACCCGGGCCTTTTCTTCTTGCAGTTGGCCGGCATTACCCAGCGCATCACGTAAGGCCTCGAGGCTGCGGACAACGAGTTCCCGACGGACGTCATCATGGTGCCCGCCTTCAAGGTCAAATGCGGCATTTGCCGCATCTTGCCGGCTGTCCGAGAAGGAGACAAGTCGCTCTTCGCCATTGCCACGCCGCAGCTCCGAAATCAGCGTACTGGCGAGCAGCTGGGTTGTTTTCGCAAAACCGACCCGGAAGCCACGGATGGGTGACAGTTTGCCAAGGCCTTTCCGATAGGAGATCGCGCAGGATGGGCACTGGAAGGGGAGTGCCGTGCCAGAATCCGCAGGCGAAGATTGGTTACGCCGCTCTTCACCCTTGAAGTTCGCTTTATCTACGTAGTAATGCCAGCCGGGGATACCATTGCCCAGGGGCTTGGCAGCGACTGGCGTAATGGTCGCTGTCCACGGGTCGTACTCGGCTTGCCGCCAGCGGCCTTGTGCTTCGTCGTCGGCCGGTTCGTCGTTCCCCTGCGGCCAAAATTGGCGAACGGTCGGCATGAAGAGTGCGTAGTCTTCCGCCGAGCGCTGCTCGACCATCGTTACCTTGGCACGCTCCGGCAACGAAGCAGTATCCGGGTCGTTAGGCAGCAATTCAATACGCTCGCCCGCCCCCCCCGACTTGGCGAACTTACCGCCGTAATACAAAGTGCCGCAACATTCACAGTAGAGCATGTCCACCATGCGCGACTTGCGCCCGTCGCTGTCGCTGGAACCGTACCGTGTTCCCGAGTCCACGGACAGGTCGCCAAACAAGCGTTGGGTCCGTTCAGCCGGCGGCTCGTCCGAAGGCGCGGGGAGGGGGGCCACAAATAGTCCCTCGAGCGCACGCAGGAAGGTATGTACCCTAAAGCGCGGTGCGGCGGATGGCGGGTTGAAGTCAACACCGAACCACTCCGGCCACAGGTCCGAAAGGGCACGCAACCATACCAGTAGGCCGGCTACTTCCGGTCCCGAATCGCCACCGAACACGGCTTGACCGATGGCACGGGTCGTCGTTGCGCGCCTACCCCCTGATTGGTCAGGGGCACAGCCCGACTGCAGTAGCCGCCCAGCCATTGCCACGGCCTCGGCCGCAATGGCGGGCACTGTCTTCCCAACGGTACCAATGCCCAGAGCCGAAGCTATACCGTGCCATTGTTGTTCCAGTAAGGGGATCGCCTGTTCCCCTTGTTGGCTGGCCTCCTTGGCCGCAGCGAGGGCAAGGCGGAGCTCGGTCGGACTCCCGCCGAATAACTCTGCCGGCACTACAGGGGAGGTACCCTTCACGATGGCATGCGCCCAGTCCTCGCGCTTTGCCGTGGAAGGCAAGCCCGCCGTGCCGAACATGCCCCAAAGGTAATCCAAGCTTTGTTCCCGCTCCACGCCATCTACAGGCAGTGATGCGCTAGAACAGAGGATCCGCAGTTTATGCTGGTGGGCAGGATCGGTAAGGCCAAGTTGCTCAAGCAGCATGCGCAACAAGTAACTTACTTCCGTCCCCGCTGACCCACGCTGCAAATGCAGTTCATCGATCACCAAGTAGAAATACGAATCCGGATCGCTTTCAAGCCACTTCTTGGTCTGCGCAAAGACCGGCTCATCGATTTCACGCACCAACATCGTGGACAACATGCTTGTGTTGGTGATGAGGATATCCGGGGGGGTCTGCTGCATCTCCCAGCGACTCACAACTTCGTTGCCCGGCGCACGGGGGAAGTTGAATTGGAGCCCCTCCCCATCTTTTCCCATTTCCTTGATGGCCTGTTGCGTTTCCTCCAGTTGCGCCATGTATTTGCGCAGATCTTCCACGCGCTCAGCGACCTTCGCCTTGTCCTCATTGACCCGCGGGTGCTTCAGCCAACCAGTAACCTTAGTTGCACTCGTGTAGCGCCCGAAGAAAATGCGGTTGCCGTTGAAGTGCTGCTCCATTGCCTGATGGGCAGCGTCTGAATCAAGTGCGCGCCGTAGGCGGACCATTTGGTCCTCCACCAACGCATTCATCGGGTACAGGACGATCGCACGTATCGCCTTCGGCCGCCTCGCCGCTTCGTAGCCGCTAGCGCGCTGGAATGTCGGAGCGTTACCTTCGGACTGCCACCAAGGCTTCCAATGTTTGAGGTTGGGGCTTGCCGGCCACTTCTTGGCTTCCTTGGACAGGGCCGCGAAGATCGGCAAGAGGAACGATTCAGTTTTCCCCGAACCGGTCCCCGAGGTCACGATCCCCGGCGTGCTCTTGCCTATGCCTCTTGCGAGCATATCGAGCTGGTGGGTGTACAGGGCAAACCGACCCTTTGCCGAGTCATTGGGGTCGGCGGGGAGGAGGCCCGAAAGGCAAAGGTCGACGAACGCTTCCCGCTCCCCTTGATCAAAACCGGCGAGCCACTTGGCGCCGTCCTTCGCCGCCCGCAAGCCGTCGATGCGCAACCCGTAATCGGCATAGGCAGGCAATGGCTCGAGGTAAGGCTCCGTGCACAACGTGTCCACCTCCTCGAGGAGCGCACGCCGCTTGGCCTGAATGTCAGGATCCCCGATACGGAATGCCGTTTCAAGGTACGTAATATAAAAATCCCTAATCGCGTCGAACGACGAAATCGGATCAATCATTTAGCGCCATCCTTTTCAAAAAACGCTTGGCCGAACAAGGTGTCGGCGCCATCAAAGTACTTTTGCCAAGCCTGTCCCCCCGTCGTCGCGGGCAACTTGTCGCGCGGCACGCGGCCCACACCCAGGGCTGCGATGGCAAAGGTGCTCGCGTCTTCGGTAGCCATGCCGGTTGCGCATGCCGCGGTGTACAAGCGGGCCGCCGTGGACAGGGATCCTTGGGGTAATGCTTCCAGTGTTGGGGGAAGGCTAGCCGTGGCATCAGGCCCAAGGGATTCAAAGTAATACCCAGCGTCGATGAAAGCGCACGGCTTTGCATCAGGCAATTCGGCGTCGCAGTAGTCCCCCCAAGGTGCGCCGGTATCGACCACTGGAAGGGCCATGGAAGTGGGTGGATAGCACGGGAATACCGACCGCCCTTGGACGAAATCCAAGATAAAGACAATTGGCGTCGAAAGCTGCAGTAGCCGGGTCGCGCCGCGTTTGTCCGTCCATGCCAACTGCCGTGAGGTTGGGGGGGATCGGCACACATCAAGTAACTCCGGGAGGAGTGACTCTGGAGGCACGCGGTTCACCCCATGCAAGCGTACGGTCCTTGCCCTCGGCTGTCCGCCTGCACTACACAGGAATTCACCAAGGGACATGGCTTGGGCTTGCTTACCAATCCGGACTACCGCGGGCGCGTTCAGTAGGTCGGACACGCTAAACATGTCCGCAGAAACCGACAGGTCACAGGCAATGCCACCAGACACTGTGCCCACAAGGAACTCGTACAGTTCCTCTTGTCGCGGCCCGGCCAAGGCAATGACGCCGTTGGCTGATGCGGCAATTGCCGCATGCATGAGCTTGCTGCTCCAGCCAGTACCCAATGCCCACTGCGCAATCGTCGCGTTGAGTTGCTTCTTCGTCCCGATACAGGTTCCTGTTTGCGCGAAGGTACTACCCGTTCCCGCCACGGCGTCATCCGCCACTTGCTGGTCGCGCGGCTGCACGCCACCCCCGCCGATTCCAAGCGCACGGCTGATGACCGCTACTTGACCCAAGGTCTTCATGCCTTCCGCGCTCGCGGCTTCGAAAGCTTTTTTTACTTCCGAAGCCAGTGAAGCTGCCTCGCGGTCGATGGAGGCCTTGAGGTTCTTTAGCTCGGACTGCAGCTGGGCCTTGTCGGCCTGTAATTTAGCCAGCTCCTGATTGGCCGCTGCGGCCTGGCCGACCAGCTCGCTTGCTACCCGTTGGCGCTCCTCGTCGAGCCGCGCCTTCACCTCCGGCAACTTGAGTATGTCGTCAATGACAGCATCTAACATGGCCTTGCCATCGATCAGAGCCCCGACCTTTCCCTTTGCACGTTCCAACGAGTTGCGTAGCGCCTCGTCCGTCGCCTCTGCTGCCGCCAACGCTGCCAATTCGTTGACCTCTGCCTTGGTCACTTGAGCAAGGCTTGCGAGGCTGGACTTAGCCTTGAAGAGGCGCTTAACCAAGACGTGGGCGGGTGCGCAGTCGAACTTCTTATGTGGAGCAGGGAAAACACCCGCGAAGACGAGCCGTTTATGGAAAATAGAAAGCGGCAGGTCGTTGTAGGCAACGAGCGGGAAATCAAAATTGGCGTTCGCAGGATCGGTGACATCCCCCGAGAGCCGGAAAATGGTCCCATCTGCCAATCGGAAGAGTGGGCAGACATCTTGGTGCGGCTTGTACGACTGTTGGATCCAAATCCGGACCTTATCGGGATCCTCCTTCGGGTGCGGCACCTCGACTACGTCGTACACGCGGCGCTCGTAGCGGGTGACACTATAGTGCGCGCTCTTGTCGGTATCCATATGGAGCACGCCCCAAACACCGAGGCCGTGGTCGTTTGGTGGCACCAACCCTGTAGTGTGGGGGAAGGCAATTGCATCCCCATTTTCCAAGAAAATTTCGCGGGCTTCCCCAGGCGCCAGCTCGATGACATGGCCGTCTTGGATAATCCCCAGAATGTGGACAAAAAATGTTCCGTTATCAAGGACCCGCTGCCGCACGCCAATGACCACCATTTGTTCACGGTCGCCAAGGTCCACGTCCGCCAAGCCCAGCGCTGGCTTGGGCTGTCCGTGCCCCTGTACAACCTGATGGTTATACGATTGTTTATAGAGAGAGTCGAGGACGCTTGCAAACCGTGTGCCGACAGGTGTCCTCAGGTCGAGCAGTTTCTGCTTCGCCGCACTATATGTGACACCGTCATGGCGGGCCGCAGCTACCAAGCCGGCAATGACCGCCACCCCAGGGCGGGCTAATGATGCACTTTGCCCCCGCCCCAACGACAGTAACAAGCCATCGTTCGCGTCCAAGTCGCCGAGGGGGATACCAGTTTGCACTGCAGACGTGGCCGGTTGTCCTAGTACAGGTACTTGTGTGAGGAACGACTCGACGACTGGCTTTCCGACATTGCCGGCGAAGGCGTGTAATACCGAGCGCCAAAGTACATAGGCCTCTTTTTTTGAAACAGCGTCCCTCCCTACACCGGCGTGGGCGGCGAGGCGTTCGCATGCGTCGGCAACTGACGGGAGGTCGGAAAACTTCCCATTCATGTAGAACCATTCCTTGATATGTTCCAACGCCTCGTCACCCATGTCAGCAATGAACTTCGCCTTCCCGAGGTGGTTCGGCGGGACATTACTGGCCCGGACTCTTGCGGCTATAAGCTGGAGCTTCTTTTTCTTCAAGCATTCGCCAAGCTCTGCGTCGGAAGCTCCATGGAAAAACATGTCGCAGAGGCGCAGTTTGTTCCATTGGGTTTTTTGGATGATTGGTTTTGGGACCGATGACATACTGGGCAACTTTCTAATGAAGGCTATTTACGAAATGGGTCAGCTTTTTTTAGTTGCTCCGTCGTTTACGCAGCGACAGGGCTAGGCGGCGACGCTCGAGTGCGGCCATTGGTTCGACATCCACAGCGTCCACCTTATGGGGAAACCAACCCCCGGCTTGTTTCCATATGGCGTCACTTGCGCCACCAGCAAATACCAGTTGGCCCTCCCGCCCGATTCCCACATACCCCCCGCCTTGTTGCAGCCACCATTGGACCAGCGGGGGCGGTAGGCCGTACATACCCGCATCGAATACGCAGTCCCCATTCGGTAGTACATGGCCAAATGGCTTTCCTGCGATCCCGGTGCGGAATACCTGCGCCCAGGTCAGGCTATCAGTCCACATATAGCCAGATCCTGTGGAAATCCAATAGTCCCGCTTTTGTTTGGAAACCAACCGGAAAAACATTCCTTTTGGGCTAATCGGCTGGGCAGTTGTTGCCGGTTCCCATCGTTGTTTCGCAGCGTTGTAGGCTTCTAACCCGGCGTCGCGTGGCAATTCGCTACCCGACGCAGCTATCGCTGCGGGGAACTCGCGTGGTGGTGAAAGTGGGGCCGGCAAAGGCGCACCGGCGACTACGAGCCCAAGCGACGTAGCGATCTTGAGAATGCGCCCCGGGCCGGAGAGACGAAGCTCGATAACCCCTATCCCGAGGGAGGGACCCTCGGGCGAGAGCCGGAAAGCCTGCTCTTCTGGCATCAGTATCGCCGCTAGAGCTGCACGTTCGGATTTCGACAACAAGCCGCTAATCCTGGCGACACATTGGCCCGGCCCTTGGCCAAGTGATATGGTCCGTGGCGCTGCCACTACTATGGTGTATGGTGAATCGCGCTTCTGGACCGTTTGCAACAAGCCGGATGACAAGAGGAGCCGCTTCAACTGCCATGCCGGCACGCCGGATGCCTCGCTCGCAGGGTTGATGTGGTCCATGAGCTGAGAAAAGGGAAGCGTTGCCCGAGTTTGGAAGCGCAGGGCCAAGGCTTCGCAGAGCCAGTCCAAGGCCGGTGGGATTGCATCCAGCCCAACCTCCACCAACTGCATGGCCCGGTCTCCCGGGCAGCGTTCGAACTTCGGAAGGGGCAAGGAGCGTGCGCTACTGCCGGGTTGTCGTGGCGCCCCGGGGTGCCCATCAATGTAGGAAAGCATTCCACCTGGTCCATCGGCTAGCCAGGAGGTAGGGTCGGGAAGGGGCGTCGGGGCACTCGGCGGGAACATAGTGGTTACACTCAATGAGTACTCCGCGTGGTACGCGTCCTTGGTCACCGCGGCGACCTTCAATGTATGGGGTATCGCTAGCGCTGCCAGCGTCTTGGGCGGAATGGCCAAGCGGCCTTCCCCATCGGTGGGCTCAAGCCCACCCTCGGCCAGTACGTCGCCACCTTCGTTTAAAACCTGAAAACTGCCGGAGGCAACTTTCGGCATGCCAACGAGCGGCACGCTAGCAGGATTGAGCAACAGCATCTGGCCGTCCCACGCGCCACCGGAAAAGCTAATCCGCGGCGGGCGCCAAGCGGTTTGGAGGCCATGCCGGGCATCGTCAGGCATGTCTTCACCGAGGCGTTGCAGCTGCCGTTCAAGGAGCTCTTCGAACAGGAAAACCCTCCACGGCGCGAATCCGCCGTTTGCCCTTGTTTCGGTAAACTTTAACCTCAGGTTCTTGCTAGTTTTGGTTAGCTCATCCGCGATGGCGCCTTTGGCAATAATGCAAGCACCGGCACCGTCGATATGCGAGCCTTCGCTCGTGCGATTTCCAAACTCGTCGAAGTACAGCGCAATGCAGCCAGATTTCAACCGCTTCCATAACTTTAGGCGCGCAAGGTTCGCTTGGAACGCTACCGCAGATTCGACGAGGGCCGGGTTCCACGGCTTGCCATCGGCCAACTTGGTGAAGTTGCGTAACCGCCCGGGACGGGGAGCGCTCGCCGTTGCGAGTTGGCGCGGTAGCTTGCTAGCGGCAATATCGTCAGCCAACAGGTAGAACTCCGGGAAAGCGGGGTCAGTTACATCGATGCCAAGCGCAAACTCCCCCGTCGTCCGCGCTAACTCACGCTGGTTTTCCCAAGTAAGTGCTTCGACAGCGCTCCAAAAGGGGGTTTGGTACGCCTCTTGGTTTTCTGCACGGTTGAGATGATTCCGAAAGACCTCGAACTCTTCTTGGAAGAACTTGCTGAATTTCCCGAGCCTGGCGGAAACGTGGTGGGCGATTTCTTGGAAAGTAGAATCGCTGTCTAGGCCGGCACGGCCAAGCACTTCCTGAAGTCTCAACTCATCGATATAGGCAGGGAAGGCTAGGAGCTTTGAATGGCTGATGAGCCTGTCGTGCCACCTCACGGGAGGCAATTGGAGCACGCGGCAATCAAGGTTGTTTTTCGCACGCCGCACGCTCCAGGCCTCGACATGTTTCCATAGCGACGGAAGGTCACCAAAACCCAAGTGGCCGACCTCCACGGGCTTCAAGAGCGTGGCAAAACGTTCGCGGAAGTTCCCGTGCGAGTGGGTGGTTTCATCGGCACTAGCCGCGAGCAAGGTAAGGTAAAGCGGCGCGACAATGCTTGGATACCCTTGGCGTCGGGTCTGGTTGGCGTGCTCAGACGACCACTCGTAATACGCGCGTATTGTCGCACCGGACTGGCCAAAGCTTCGGATGAACGCCTTCCGGGCTTCCGCATAGCCAGCCGCAGTGTCCCCTGTGGCCTTGGCAAGGAATTTATCCGAAGCCTCGACGCGCCTTACCGGTTGGTTGAGCCTTTCTTGATCGAAGAAAAGGGTTGCCACCAGCGCACGGTTCCAGTCTTCCAGCTTCCATTGCCGCCAGTCCATCAACGCCTTCTTTCCCTAAAAGCCAAGCCTTAAACGGGAGCCAACGTGCAGGAATAAGAACGTTGCAGTTGGTGAACATTAAATTGTAATCCGACTCCTTGGCTCTCTGCCATCCCAAAAAATATGGGATGGCAGAGAGACGCTTGGGTGGGCTACCACTGGTAGGGGAGCGTGAGTTGTTTAAATATTTGCTACCTCTGGATAAGGTGCTGGCATTGCACAGCATTTGCCTAAATTGTCCGTCCGAAGGTGGCCTCCTTTTTCAGTCTCCGCATCCGGTTATTGGAATTGGTGATGATGGAGTTCGGCGGGCGCGGCAAACTTCCATCCCCGGCTTCAAAGGCCAAGGCCGAATTTTTTCATACCGAATTTCTTACCAAAATCTGCCCAACGAAAAAGCCGCACACGGCGGCTTTTCGTAAGTCTTTGATTCTATTGGTCGGGGCGGGGGCGAACTCCCGATCCCTTGCCCTCCCTTTATTCGAAAAATAAATGCGACAGTGGCCCGCGCCAATTTTCTTAGATCGCTCTGCCAAACTTTCCTGCAATCACCTTGCCGCTTGCAACAGTTTCCAGATAGTCAGCGTATTGCTGCATCATGATCCTGCGCTCATCAAGGAACAGGGCGCGGTCGTACGCTTCGCCGTAGGCATCGCCGGAAGCATGGGATAGCTGGCGGTCCACCACCTCGTGCCGATAGCCCAGGCGTTCCTTGATGACACCCATTGCCAGTGACCTGAATCCGTGGCCTGTCATCCTGCCGCTGTATCCCATGCGCTTCAACGCCGCCAGGATGCCGAAATTGGTTGCGGGCTTTTCATGGTCGCGCTGGTTCGGGAACAGATATTTGTTGCTGCCTGTAATGGCGTGCAGTTCCCGCAGCAGTTCCCAGCCCTGGCGTGGGAGGAAAACATGATGATTGACCTTGCGCGGGTTGACCTTCCTTTTGCCCATCTTCATCCGGTGCCAGTCGATTACCCACGACTCGTTTTCCAGGTCGATTTCCGTCCACGGTGTTTCGGTCAGTTCGCTGGTGCGGACAAAGGTCAGCATCATCAGCCGGAACATGACTTTGGTTGGCACGAACATGCGCCCCTCGATCTTTTCAAAGGCGCGGATGAATTCCGGCAAGTCATCCGGGGTAATCGCCGCATGATGCCCCTTGGCGGTCGGCTTGAGTGCGCCCCGCAGGCTGGGTACCGGGTCGGTGTCCGCCTTGCCGCAAGCAATCGCATAGCGGAATATCTGGCTGCAGACTTGTCCCTGCCGCTTCGCCATGTCCAGTGCGCCACGCTTTTCGATCTGGCGCAGCACGTCCAGCATGACGGGGGCCTTGATGTCGGCGATCGGGTGTTTGCCGATCAAGGGGAACACGTCCTTTTCCAGCCGGTGCAGGACATTGGTGGCAGTGCGGGGCTGCCACGTCTCCAGCTTGTTGGCATGCCATTCGCGCGCCACCGCCTCGAACGTGTTGGCGTTCGCGATCGCCTTGTTGACCTTGTCGATTCGTCTGGCTTGCGCCGGGTCTTGTCCCGCCGCCTTCAGCTTCCTTGCATCCATGCGCTTTTGGCGTGCATCCAAGAGCGACACTTCGGGATAGGCGCCGAATGTGAGCCGGTTGTTCTTGCCGTTGGGCTGGCGATAGCTCATGCGCCATATCTTCGAGCCGGTCGGCATGATCTCGAGGTACATGCCGCCGCCGTCGGCCAGGGTGTAGGGCTTGTCCCTGGGCTTGGCGTTTTTTACCTGGGTGTCAGTGAGCGGTTTCGCGAGTTTGGGCATTTTGCATCCAAGCGGTCGAGAAGTTTGCATCCATGGGTGAAAGTATGGATGCAAAAACCGTGGATGTAAATGGATGCTATTGAACGGTATAAAACAAAAAACCCGCATCAGCACGGGGCTAGAAGCGGGTTTTTGGATGTCTCAGGATTTCCTGGGACATGGTATTGGTGGTGATAGGTGGACTTGAACCACCGACCCCAGCATTATGAGTGCTGTGCTCTAACCAGCTGAGCTATATCACCAAAATAGCCCTAAATTATGATGTCGTTCGTTAAGTCTGTCAAGATGGCTTGGGTCGAATTTTTTGCTCGCCCGTATTTTAGCGCTGATCCAGCGCGCGACGCACTTGGCTGAGAACCTGTTCTGTGGCGTCCGAGGCAATGCAATCGATCACGATGCGGTCGGGCATCGCACGCAGCCAGGTCAACTGTCTTTTTGCTAACTGTCTGGTGGCGGCAATCCCTTTTTCGCGCAGGGTCGGCAGGTCGTACTCGCCGTCCAGATATTCCCAGGCCTGCCGGTAGCCGACGCAGCGCATCGACGGGAGCCTGAGATGCAGGTCGCCTCGCGCACGAAGGGCTTGTACTTCTTTCAGCAGGCCGCCGTCCGGCGCGTCCAGCATCGCGTCGAAACGCGCCGCGCAGCGCGCATGCAGGACGCTGCGGTCCGACGGCTCCAGCGAAAGGGGTAGCAGCGTAAATGGCAGTTCTGTCTTTGTCGTCTTGGCAAGCAGCTCGGACATCGGCTTGCCGGTCAGTTCGATGATTTCCAGGGCGCGCTGGATGCGTTGCGCATCATTCGGTTTCAGGCGCGCCGCGGTCACCGGATCGAGCGATGCCAGCCTGGCATGCATGGCCGGTATGCCGATTCTCTCCGCTTCGGCGTTGAGCCGCTCTCGCACTTCGGCATCGGCCTGCGGTAACGCATCGAGCCCCTCGCGCAAGGCCTTGAAATAGAGCATGGTGCCGCCGACGAGCAGCGGCAGTCGACCGCATTGTCTGATCTCCGCAACGAGGTGCAATGCATCTTCGCGAAACTGTGCCGCCGAGTAGCTCTCGGTCGGGTCGAGGATGTCGATCAGGTGATGCGGCACCTCGGCGCGCTCGGCTGCGGTTGGCTTTGCCGTGCCGATGTCCATGCCGCGATAGACCAGCGCGGAATCGACCGAGATGATTTCCGAGGGTATGTGCCGTGCGACCTCGAGCGCCGCGGCGGTCTTGCCGGATGCGGTCGGGCCCATGATGGCGATTGCCAGCGGCTTTGATGCAGTCGTCATGACTGGCCTTGCAGGAAGACAGGCATGCTCACCGCCTATTGTCCGCGCAGGAAAAGCTTGTCGAGGTCGGACAGGGCGAGTTGCACCCATGTCGGCCGGCCGTGGTTGCATTGGTCTGCGCGCTCGGTTGCTTCCATCTGGCGTAGCAAGGCATTCATTTCCGGAATCGTTAGTGCGCGATTGGCGCGCACGGCGGTGTGGCAGGCCAGTGTCCCGAGCATTTCGTTGCGGCGCTCGACCAGCACTCGCGAGCCGCCGAATTCGCGCACGTCCCGCAGCACATCGCGTGCGAGAGACTGAGCATCCGCATTCTTCAGCAGGGCTGGAATGGCGCGCACGGCAAGTGTTGTGGGTGACAATGCGCTGATGTCGAAACCGAGCGCCGTCAATGCGTCGGCATTCTCCTGCGCGGTGCCCACTTCCACCGGATCGGCATAGAAGGTGACTGGAATGAGCAGAGGTTGCACCTGCATCGCGTCGGCGTCCAGCGCATTTTTCAACTGCTCGTAAAGGATGCGCTCATGCGCCGCGTGCATGTCGACGAGAATCAGACCTTTTGTGTTCTGGGCGAGCACATAAATCCCGTGCAATTGTGCGAGCGCAAATCCAAGCGGATGTTCTTCATCGGCAGGCAGTGCCTGCGGCGTGGATACGGCAGAAGGTGCCACGTTATGATCGGGCGTGCTTGCAAACAGTGCACCATAACTTGCGGTGGTCTGCGCGACGCCCAGCCCTGACGAGAATTGCGGAGCAAATGTGGCCTGCTGCGGTTCGCGTATCCATGAGATGGCGGCGGGAGTGGCAGTAACCGGCGCTGGCGCGGATCCGGCAGCGGTCGCCGATGTCTGCGCCAGCACGCGACTGATGGCATGGAAGATGAACTGATGCACCGCGCGGCTGTCGCGGAAGCGCACCTCGATTTTCGACGGGTGCACATTGACGTCGACCAGGGCGGGATCAAGATCCAGGCTTAGCACGTAGGAGGGGTAGCGGTCGCCATGCAGCACGTCCTGGTAGGCGGCGCGCACCGCGTGCGTGAGCAGCTTGTCGCGCACGAAACGACCGTTGACATAGAAATACTGCGCATCGGCGCGCGCCTTTGATGCCGTCGGCAGGCCGACGAAGCCGTAAAGACGCAATGGGCCGGCGCTTTCGTCCAGTGGCATCCGCGCATTGGCAAATTCGTTGCCGAGTATGTGGGCGCTGCGCTTGTCGACTTCGCTGACGTTCCAGTGCTCGACTGTCTTGCCGTTATGCGATAGCGAAAACGCGACATCGGGGCGCGACAGCGCGATGCGGCGCACGACTTCGGCGCAGTGGCCGAATTCGGTCTGCTCCGATTTCAGGAACTTGCGCCGCGCCGGTGTATTGAAATACAGGTCGCGCACGTCGACCGTGGTTCCTTGCGCGCCGGAGGAGGGCGCAGCCTGGCTGTGCTGGCTGCCAGCGAGTTCCCATGCGTGGGCGGCGCCTGCGGTACGCGAAGTCAGCGTCAGTTGCGCGACGGAGGCGATCGATGCCAGCGCTTCACCGCGAAAGCCGAGCGTGATGACATTTTCAAGATCGTCCAGTGAGGCGATCTTGGACGTGGCGTGGCGCGCCAGCGCGAGCGGCATCTGCTCGGGCGGAATGCCGCGCCCGTTGTCGGTGATGGCAATGCGTTTGACGCCGCCTTCTTCCAGTCGCACGGTGATTTGCGTCGCACCGGCATCCAGGGCATTTTCCAGCAACTCCTTGACCACGGCCGATGGGCGGTCGACTACTTCGCCGGCGGCAATTTGCGAGATGAGCTGGTCGGAGAGCGCCTGGATCGGGCGGGCGGGGATGTGCGGTGCGTTCATGGCGGGATTATAACGCTGCATCGATATGTTTCTCTGGCGGGCGATGGCACGGTCCCTGCGGGTTTTGCAAGAGTTTGTTCCATCTCTTTATGCGCGGCAAAGCGCTGGTGTATGATGCCCGCCATCTTTCAGCGGAGCGCCAATGGACTTCATGCAATTCCTCGACATGATCTTGCATGTCGATAAATATCTCGGGCAGGTCATCTCGCAATACGGGACGATGGTGTATGCGATGCTGTTCGCCATTGTGTTTTGCGAGACCGGCCTGGTGGTGCTGCCCTTCCTGCCGGGCGATTCGCTGCTGTTCATCGGCGGCGCGTTTTGTGCTACCGGAGCGATGAACGAGTGGGTCTTGATGCTGCTGCTTATTATCGCGGCGGTGAGCGGCAATACGGTCAACTACTGGATCGGCAGCGCGATCGGGCACAAGGTCTTCACCCACGATTACAGGTGGCTGGACAAGGATGCATTGCGCAAGACCCATGCGTTCTACGAGAACCATGGCGGCAAGACGATCATCCTGGCTCGCTTCATCCCGGTGGTGCGCACCTTCGCGCCCTTCGTGGCGGGCGTGTCCGACATGACCTTCGTCAGGTTCCAGTTCTTCAACGTGGTCGGGGCGACTGCGTGGGTCGTGGGGCTGGTCGCTGCGGGCTACTTCTTCGGCAATATTCCCGTCATCCGGGACCACCTGAACACCATCGTGCTGATCGGCGTTGGCGCAGCGGTGATCCCGGTTGCGCTGGGTGGGCTCTGGAAGCTGTCGAGGCGGGTATTGAAGTAAGAGGGCATCCAGCGGAAACGTGTCCGCTGGACTCCGGTGGTGCCGTCGTGGCAGTGACTATGCGGCGATCTTGTCGATCAGGCCCATTTCCGCACTGGACATGAGCTTGTCGATGTCGACCAGGATCAGCATGCGCTGGTCGACGGTGCCCAGGCCGATCAGATAATCGGTGTTGAGCGCCGTTCCCATTTCGGGTGCGGGCTTGACCTGGTCCGGCGAGAGCGTGATCACGTCGGACACGCTGTCCACCACCATGCCGACAATGCGGCCGCCGATGTTGAGGATGATCACGACGGTGAACTGGTCATAAGTCGGCGTGCCGAGGTTGAACTTGATCCGCATGTCGATGATCGGCACGATGATGCCGCGCAGGTTGACTACGCCCTTGATGAAATCCGGTGCGTTTGCGATGCGTGTCGGCTCTTCGTAACCGCGCAGTTCCTGCACTTTCAGGATATGGATACCGTATTCCTCCTTGCCCAAGGTGAAGGCGAGGAATTCGTTGGTGGCGATATCTGTCTCCGATGCCGTCGCTGCGATGCTGGCTGTTGTCATTTGCGTCATGTCGCTTGTCCTTTTCGAAACTGTCCTTGTTTTCCACGAAGGTGCGGGAAAGTCCGGAACAGGTCAAATCATTTCCGAATCACAATAAAAGAGTAGCAGAGTCTTTGCCGGAATGCGATACGGCGCGATGCCCGAACCGCGGTCAGGTCATGCGGTTCTTCGCCAGCGGCGGATTCTTGGCAAAATATTTCCTGATGCCTTTCAGCACCGCATCCGCCATCTTGTCCTGGTAGGCGTCGTCGGTCAGTTTCGCTTCTTCTTCCGGATTCGAGATGAAGGCGGTTTCGATCAGGATGCTGGGAATGTCCGGCGCCTTGAGTACGGCAAAGCCCGCCTGCTCGACCGCGGCCTTGTGCAGGCGGTTGATGCCGCCGATCTCGCCGAGTACGGCCTTGGCTAGTTTCAGGCTGTCGTTGATCTGCGCGGTAGTGGACAGATCGAGCAGCACACGGGCGAGCTGCCGGTCGTGCACCTTGATGTTGACGCCACCGATCAGGTCGGCGGCGTTTTCCTTGTTGGCCAGCCAGCGCGCGGCGGTGGACGACGCGCCTTTCTCCGATAGCACGAAGACGGACGAGCCGCGTGCGGTGGATTCGATCCACGCGTCGGCATGGATTGATACGAACAGGTCAGCCTGCACCTTGCGGGCTTTCTGCACCCGCACGTGCAGGGGCACAAAATAGTCGGCGTCGCGCGTGAGCATGACGCGCATGTTCGGCTGGCCTTCGATCTTGCCCTTGAGGCGTTTGGCGATCGACAGAACCACGTCCTTCTCGCGGCTGCCCGCGCGGCCGATCGCTCCCGGATCCTCGCCGCCGTGACCGGGGTCGAGCGCGATGGTGATCATGCGTGTCAGGACGGCCGGCTTGTCTTCCCTTGGATCGGTCTTCGCGGTCTGCGCCTCAGGATGGGTGGCGGTGGCTGCGGGCGGTGCCTCCGTCCTGGCATCCGCGCCGGGCGGGGTGGGGTCGGCAGGCTTGTCGTTTCCCCATTCGCCCTTGGCGATCAGCGCGGCGATCGGATCCGGCGGATTGACCGGATAGAGGTCGAAAATCAGGCGGTGCCGGTATTCGCCGATTGGCGCCAGGGTGAAGACCTGCGGATTGACTTCTTCCTTCAGGTCGAACACCAGGCGTACCACGTTGGGGCGATTCTGGCCTACGCGCACATTCCTGATGTAGGGGTCGTTCGGCTCGATTTTGGCGACCAGCTGCTTGAGGGTGGGGTTGAGTTCAAGGCCCTCGATGTCGACCACCAGCCGCTCCGGATCCTTGACGATGAAGTGGCTGGCCTTGAGGTTGCTGTCGTTCTCGAGCGTGACGCGGGTATAGTCTTCGGCCGGCCAGACGCGCACGGCAAGGATCTGCGCAGCGCGTGCGGGAAGCGGTGCGAAAACGGAAAGGAGCAGCGTTCCACCGGCCTTGAGGACGGCGCGACGCGTCCTGGAGGACGCGGCAGGTTTTACAGGTTCGGTGCGAAGTTCAGACGGTCGAGACATTGACAACCCTGATCGGACAAGCCTCGTAATTCTATCTCACGTCCGTCGCCAGAGATGCTTAAATGCACGTTGATGTCTGGCGCGGGCAACACGCCCTCAGCTTTTTCCGGCCATTCGATCACGCAGACGGTGTTTTCATTAAAGTAGTCGCGGAATCCGGCATCGAGAAATTCGTCGGGGCCAGCGAGGCGGTACAGATCGAAGTGAATGACCTCGACCTGGCGAGGGCCGAGCGCGACGCGATAGGGCTCGGCCAGCGTGTAGGTCGGGCTCTTGACATGGCCGGCGTAGCCCGCGGCATGCAGCATGGCGCGGGTGAGCGCGGTCTTGCCGGCGCCAAGGTCGCCGTGCAGGTAGATGGTCAGGCCGGGCGCAAGCGCGCGCGCCAATGCGGCGCCGAGCGCGGCGGTGCCTTCTTCATCGTGCAGGTAGGTCTGGAAGTGCTGCATCTCGTAAAATGGATTCTTTATCGCGTTTGGCGCGGGCGCAAAATGCCCGCGCTGCAAGAAGCTGTGCCATGAACTTCCCCCATCACAATCTGTCCGCACTCGCATTGTCCATCAAGGCGTGGGGGCGCGAGCTGGGCTTTTCCGAAATCGGGATTGCGGATGTCGACCTGTCGCATGCCGAGCCCGGCTTGCAGGACTGGCTTGACGCAGGTCTTCACGGCGACATGGATTATATGGCAGCGCACGGAATGAAGCGCGCGCGCCCGCCGGAACTGGTTCCGGGCACCATTCGTATTATCACCGCGCGCATGAATTACCTGCCGCACGATGCCGGCGACGACTGGCGCGACCGGGAAGAGGCGCGGAATGCCCATGCGCAGAACGCGGCCATTTCGGTGTATGCGCGCGGCCGCGATTATCACAAGGTGTTGCGCTCGCGCCTGCAGCAGCTGGCCGACCGCATCCGCAAGGAAATCGGCGATTTCGGTTTTCGCGTTTTCACCGATTCGGCGCCGGTACTGGAGGTCGAGCTGGCGCAAAAATCCGGCATCGGCTGGCGCGGCAAGCACACCCTGCTGCTGAACCGTCATGCGGGCTCCATGTTCTTCCTCGGTGAACTGTATACCGACCTGCCGCTGCCGGTGGACGAGCCTGGCGACGCGCATTGCGGCCAGTGCCGGGCCTGCATCGATGTCTGCCCGACGCAGGCCATCCTCGGCCCGTACCGGCTGGACGCGCGGCGCTGCATTTCCTATCTCACCATCGAACTCAAGGGCAGCATTCCACTGGAACTGCGTCCGCTGATTGGCAACCGCGTGTATGGCTGCGACGACTGCCAGCTCGTCTGCCCATGGAACAAGTTCGCGGAACGTGCGACGCTGCCGGACTTCGACGTGCGCAACGGGCTGGACGATGCAACGCTGGTCGAGCTGTTCGCGTGGACTGAGGAGGAGTTCAACCGCCGGCTGGAAGGCAGTCCGATCCGGCGTATCGGTCATGAGCGCTGGCTCAGGAATATCGCGGTGGGGCTGGGCAATGCGGCGGGCCGGATGCCCAATGCACCGGAGATCATCGCTGCTTTGCGCTCGCGCGCGGACCATCCTTCCGATATCGTGCGCGAGCATGTCGCCTGGGCGCTCGCGCAGCACGCCGCATTAGCGCACGAGGCCGAGCCAGACCGGCAGGGTCAGCACTGAGAGTGCGGTGCCGGACGAGATCAGGAAGGCGACGAAGGGGCCGTTGCCGCCCATGCGCGTGGCAAGCACGTAGGCGCTCGACGCGGTCGGCAATGCGCAGAACACCACGGCAATCTGCAGTTGCAGGGGCGGCAGATCCATCCAGCGTCCGAGTGCGTAGGCGATGGCGGGCAGCGCGAGCAGTTTGACCGCGAGGAAGTAGCTCGCCATGCCTTTCGCTTCATGCAATCCCGACAAGCGCAGGCCGGCGCCAACGGCGATCAGACCGACCGCGATGGAGGCATTGCCCATGCGCGACAGCGTGGCGCCGATCACTTCGGGCAGATGCAGGCCGAGCAGGTTGACCGCCATGCCGGAAGCAGTCGCGATCAGCAAGGGATTCTTCGCCAACTCCACCAGCAATCCGCCATTCTTGTGCACCAGCGCATGCACTGCCGCCATGTTGCAGATCGGGACGACAAAGCCCATGATCAGCGCCATCAGCGACGTTCCCTGTTCACCGGCGAGGCGCGATGCGATCGCCAGCGCGATGTAGGAATTGAAGCGGAAGGCGGTCTGCACGCCGGATTCGAACATCATCGGCGGGCTGCGGAACAACGGCCTGGCCAGCCAGCCCAGCGCGACGCCGCTGCAGGTGCCGGTGATCGCTACCGCCAGCATCTTGCCGGTGCTGCCGAAATCAAAGGCCGTGCGCGAGGTGGAGTAGAACAGCAGTGCGGGGAAGAGGAAAAAGTAGATGAGCTTTTCCAGTCCGCTCCAGAATTGCGTTCCCCAATCCGTGAAGCGCATCAGCAGGACGCCGAGCAGGATCAGCGCGAAGTCAGGGAAGAGCAGCGTAAAAATCGACATGGAACGGCGCACATGAGGCCACGGAAAACGTCAATGGTAGCGGGGTTCCGGTTTTGTTGCCGTAAGTGATAACTCGTAGGGGAGTGGCCTTGCTGCGTTCGTCAGGGCTGTCCACGGAAAACACGAAAAACACGGAAAGATTTTTCAACGTTTTTGAGGGTGGGCTCGCTCTGACGCTGACGGGGCGGATCTGGGAGTGATTACAACTAGCCAACCCAAGGCGGGCAGAGCACGGGAAATCATCTGTCGATTTCGTGTCTTCCGTGTTTTCCGTGGACGCCCGAAGTTATTTCAGCAGACGCGCCAACTCCACCGCCGTCTTGACGTTCATCTTGTCGAAGATGTGGGCGCGGTGGACTTCGACGGTGCGCATGCTGATGCCGAGTTCGTCGGCGATGACCTTGTTCATCTTGCCGGCGAGGATGAGGTCGAGCACTTCGCGTTCGCGGATGGAGAGCGCGGCGAGGCGCGACTGGACTTCATCGGCGGCTCCGGCTTCCAGCGACGCGGCGAGCGCTTCCTGCACGCGGTCCATCAGCTTGTTGTCATTGAAGGGCTTTTCGAAAAAGTCGAAGGCGCCGCGCTTGAGGGTGTCAACTGCCATCGGCACGTCGCCGTGGCCGGTGAGGAAGATGACAGGCATGCGCCGGGTGAGACCGCGGGCAGTAAGCGAATCGAACAGGGCGGCGCCGCTGATGTCGGGCATGCGCACGTCGAGAAGGATGCATTCGCCTTGCGGATCGAAGCCCTTGGATTGGCCCAGTGCGGCCAGGAACGCCGTGCCGCTTTCGTATCCTGTCGCCGCGATCGAGCGGGAACGCGCGAGCCACGTGAGCGAGTCACGAATGACTTCTTCGTCATCGACAATGTGCAGCATCCAGTTTCCTCAGTGTTGCCGGAATGGCCAGAGTTTCGCCGGGGAATGGTCTCATCATTCCCATGTGTGGCGGTTCCGGTTTCCGGTCATGGCCATGCGCGGCCTGCCGTTATTTTCCGGTGATTATCGCCGAATCTGCCGAGGAAGGCACGATGGATTCGATCAGACCGGGCAAGGAGAAGCGGAAGATCGTGCCGCCGTCGGGATTGTGGGCGTGGACGAGCGTCCCGCCGTGGAATTCGACCGCGGTGCGGCAGATGTTCAGGCCCATGCCCATGCCTTCGGCCTTGGTCGAGAAGAAGGGGGAAAACAGACGCTCCGCGACCTCCGCCGAGATGCCGTGGCCGTTGTCGATGACGGAGATGACGACGGTGTGGCGCTGCGCGGGGTCGCGCTCCGCGGTGATGCGCAGGATGCGGCGTTCCGGGGCGACTTCCTGCATTGCTTCGATGGCGTTGCGCGTGAGGTTGAGCAGTACTTGTTCCAGCATCACGCGATCGGCCAGCACGACTGGCAGGTTCGGCTCGATGCGGGTGTTGATGGCCACGAAAAACTGATGCGCCTGCAGCTCGATCAGCGGAATGACGCTGTCGATCAGCTCGGTCACCGTCAATGGCTCGCGGCTCGGCTCGCGCCGCTTCACGAAGGTATGGACGCTGCGGATGATGTGACCGGCGCGCTGCGCCTGGGTGCCGGCTTTTTCCAGCGCCGGCTTGAGCAGTTCCAAGTCGAGGCTGCCGGGGTGCGCGGCATGGTTGCTGATCATGTTGAGCGCGCCGGTGGTGTAGCTGGAAATCGCGGCGAGCGGCTGGTTGAGTTCATGCGCCAGGGTTGACGCAATCTCGCCCATGGTCGCCAGGCGCGCGCTGGCCTGCAGCTTTTCCTGCTGACGCCGGTTTAGGTCTTCCACCTGCTTGCGGTCGGAAATATCGAGGATTGATCCCATCCAGCCGGTCTGCTTGCCGGTGTCGTCGACCAGCGGGGACTCGAAGATCAGCACCGGGAAGCGCTCGCCGCCGGAGCGCTGGAAGACGGTCTCGAACTGCGGCGTCACTTGTCCAGCCAGAACCTGGCTGAAGCGCTGCTGGTATTCGTTCATGGCCTCAGGCGCCCAGTAGGGCATGGGCGGCGACTTGCCGACCAACTCCTCGGCCGGGATGCCGACCATTTTGCAGAAGGCGGGATTGACATAGGTCACCCGGCCGTTCAGGTCGCGTGCGCGCAGGCCTGTCATCAGCGAGTTTTCCATGGCGGTGCGGAACGCGACCTGCTGCCGCAGTGCACCTTCAGCCGCGAGGCGACGGTTGATGTCGCGCCACAGCGCATACAGGCTCCACAGCAGTCCGAGCGACAGCGCGATGACGGAAGCGACCAGCAGGCTGGGCAGCAGCTTCGGTTCACCTTTCACGCTGTTGGTGCGCAGCGACAGCGTCACGCCCGGCAGTTCGAGCGGCCGGCGGTGGGTGTAGACGCCGCGACCGGGGCCGCCCGCAGCGCGCGCTTCAAGCGTATTGTCATCCTGGTCGGTGATGGCGATCTCGTTGTCCTGCGCAAACCACCACGGCACCATCTCGTTCAGGATGCTCGCCAGCGAGTAGCTGGCCACCAGATCGCCGATGTATTCCTCGCCACTGAAGATCGGGACGTGATAATCGAGCGTCATCGCGCCGGACAGGATCTTCGTGCGTGCCGGACTGCTGTAGCGCGGCATCCTGGACTTGCGCGCATCGTCGGCGGCCATGATCGACTCGACCGGGTAATCGCGCAGCGACAGCGGCGCCTCGTCGGTTGATACCACCAGGTTGCCGCTCGCGTCGAATTGTGCGATGCGCGAGATTTCGTGGTTGTTGCGCATCAGCGCGGTGATGCGGTCGTGCACCCGCTTTTCCGACGCGGCGCGGTTGCCGATCTCGGTCGCGATCAGGCGCAGGCTTTCGTCGTCGCGGCTGAGCTGGAACTGGATGGTTTGTTCCACCCACAATGTATCCGCAATCAACTGCTCCTGGCGCTCGTTGGCTTCCATGCGCTGCGTCTGCCAGGGCAGCCAGAGCAGCGTTGACAGGAACACGAACACCAGCAGGATGGGCAGCAGCCAGCGCCACGCATGACGGCGTGACGGAAAGACAAAATTGAACTTCGGGCGGCGGGGCATGGGCCTAGTTTAATCCAGGAAAAGCTTGATCCAGGTGTGACGTAGTTGTGGTTATCCACAGTTGTGACCGGCAGCAAGCCTGACGACAATACTCTTGCAGATCCGAAAAGGTCTTGTTCCCCACCATTGAAATGGAGACATTCATGAAGCTGAAATCCCTGGTTTTCGCCCTGTCCGTCGCGGCAATTGTCAGCGGCAACGCATTCGCGCAAGCGCCCATCGTCATTAAGTTCAGCCACGTGGTGGCCAACGATACGCCTAAGGGAAAGGCTGCGGAGCGTTTCAAGGAGCTTGCCGAAAAGGCAACCAAGGGCCGCGTGAAGGTCGAAGTCTATCCGAACAGCACGCTCTACAAGGATAAGGAAGAAATGGAGGCGCTGCAACTCGGCGCCGTGCAGATGCTCGCACCGTCGCTGGCCAAGTTCGGTCCGCTCGGCGTGAAGGAATTCGAAGTCTTTGACCTGCCGTACATTTTCCCGAGCAAGGACGTACTGTACCGCGTCACGGAAGGCCCGATCGGCAAGCAGCTGTTCCAGAAGCTGGAATCCAAGGGCATTACCGGCCTCGCTTACTGGGACAACGGCTTCAAGGTCATGTCCGCCAACAAGCCGTTGCACCATCCGGCCGACTTCAAGGGCCTGAAGATGCGCATCCAGTCGTCCAAAGTGTTGGACGCCCAGATGCGCGCCCTCGGCGCCAACCCGCAAGTGATGGCCTTCTCCGAAGTCTATCAGGCGCTGCAGACCGGCGTGGTCGACGGCACCGAGAACCCGCCGTCCAATCTCTACACCCAGAAGATGCATGAAGTGCAGAAGCACGTGACCGTCTCCAACCACGGCTACCTGGGCTACGCGGTGATCGTCAACAAGAAGTTCTGGGACGGCCTGCCGGCCGACATCCGTACCGAGTTGGACGGTGCGATGAAGGAAGCGACCAAGTACGCCAATGCGATCGCGCAGCAGGAAAACGACAAGGCGCTGGACGCGGTGAAGAAGTCGGGCAAGTCGACGGTCTATGTCCTGACCGATGCCGAAAAGGCTGAATGGCGCAAGGCTCTGCAACCGGTGCAGAAGGAAATGGAAGGCCGCATCGGCAAGGATCTGATCCAGGCCGTCAACAAGGAATCCGCAGCACTGGGTTTCAAGTAATCGAATGGCGGCAAGCATGCGGGTCTGCGTGATCGACACATGATCCGCATCGCGTAAATAGGGCAACGGGAGGCTGCATGGGCAGCCTCTCTGCCAAACAGGAGAACCTATGAAATTTCTCGATCATCTGGAGGAGTGGATCATCGCCTTCCTGATGGGCGCGGCGACGCTGGTGACCTTTGTCGCCGTGCTGCATCGCTACGCTTCCGGCCTGGACGTCATTCCCGGGCTGCAGGACTGGCTCATCACGCTCAATACGAGCTGGGCGCAGGAGATCACCATTTACATGTTCGTGTGGATGGCCAAGTTTGGCGCGGCGTATGGCGTGCGTACCGGCATCCACGTCGGTGTCGACGTGCTGATCAACAAGCTCAACACGCCGTGGCGCAACAAGTTCATCGTGATCGGCCTGATGTGCGGCGCGCTGTTTACTGGCATCGTCGGCACGCTGGGCTTCAATTTCGTACGCGACCTGAGCCACACCACCAGTTCTTCAGAAGTGCTGGAACTGCCCATGTGGATGGTGTATTCCGCTGTGCCGCTCGGTTCCTACCTGATGTGCTTCCGCTTCCTGCAAGTGGCATGGCGCTTCATCAAGACTGGCGATCTGCCCAAGCATGACCACGCGCATGTCGAGGGTATCGAAAACGAAGACATCGAGGGAAGCAAAGCATGAACGCGGCAATCATCTTCATCCTCCTGATCGTGCTGATGCTGACCGGCATGCCGGTCTCCATCTCGCTCGGTCTGACCGTGCTGACCTTCCTGTTCACGATGACGCAGGTGCCGGTCGAATCGGTCGCGCTCAAGCTGTTCACGGGCATCGAGAATTTCGAGATCATGGCGATCCCGTTCTTCATCCTGGCAGGTAACTTCCTCACGCATGGCGGCGTGGCGCGGCGCATGATCAACTTCGCCACGTCGATGGTCGGTCACTGGCACGGCGGTCTGGCACTGGCAGGCGTGGTGGCATGCGCACTGTTCGCTGCCGTCTCGGGTTCGTCGCCGGCAACGGTGGTTGCGATCGGCTCGATCCTGATGCCGGCCATGGTCAAGCAGGGCTATCCGAAGAGCTTCGGCGCAGGCGTGATCACCACCTCGGGCGCGCTCGGCATCCTGATCCCGCCGTCGATCGTGATGGTGATGTATTCCGTCTCGACCAACACCTCCGTCGGCAAGCTCTTCATGGCCGGCGTGGTGCCTGGCCTGATACTGGCATCCATGCTGGGTCTGACCACCTGGGCGCTGGCACGCAAGAAGAATTATCCGCGCATGAAGCGCTCGACCTGGGCAGAGCGTATGGCCGCGTTCCGCAAGAGCGCCTGGGGCCTGCTGCTGATCGTGATCGTGATGGGCGGCATCTACACCGGCGTCTTCACGCCGACGGAAGCCGCGGCCATGTCCGCCGTGTATGCCTTCGTCATCGCCGTGTTCGTCTACAAGGACCTGAAGCTCAGCCAGGTGCCGAAGGTCCTGTTGGACTCGGCGTCGATGTCGGCGATGCTGCTGTACATCATCACCAACGCGGTGCTGTTCTCCTACCTGATGACGCATGAAAACATTCCGCAAGCCATGGCGGGCTGGATCATGGACAAGGGCTTTGGTCCGGTCAGCTTCCTGCTGGTGGTGAACATCCTGCTGCTGCTTGCAGGTAACGTGATGGAGCCGTCTTCGATCACGCTGATCATGGCACCGATCCTGTTCCCGGTGGCTTCGGCGCTGGGCATCGACCCGGTTCACTTCGGCATCATCATGACGGTGAACATGGAAGTCGGCATGTGCCATCCGCCTGTCGGCCTGAACCTGTATGTGGCATCGGGGATCACGAAGATGGGCATTACGGAGCTCACGGTGGCAGTGATGCCGTGGCTGCTGACGATGATCGCATTCCTGTTGCTCATCACCTATGTGCCGCAACTTTCGCTCTGGCTGCCTAACCTGGTGTTCTAGACCTAGCTGCTTGTTCTGAAATAGATCGAGGCGCGTCTGCGGGCGCGCCTTTTTTATTGCATATAACGCCAGCCTTGTTGTTTTTTGCGTGGTTTTCGCGATGGATTTTGACGACAGCCATGCTACGTGAAAGACACAATAGATGCCGCACGGCAACAAGTTTATGATCGAGAGAAAGCCCATGAATTCGGACAACGTGGTAACAGAAAGTTGATTCGATGGGCATTACTTTTTGTATTGCAACGGCGATTTCGCATAAATTCCTTTCCAGGAGGGACGTCAAATGAGTGTCGATCGAACGACGAGCGAACGGATCTTGCGGCCGGCAATCGGCATGCTGAACGGAATGCGCTTCCTTCCGAAAACCCTGCTGATTTCCTCCATGGGAGTCATCCCGCTGCTGGTACTGTTCTTCATGCTGCAGCGCGAGTTGATGTCCAACGCAGCCTTCGCCGCCAAGGAGCGTGTCGGCGTCGCCTATGTGCAGCAGTTGCTGCAATTGACCCGGTTGGGCGAAACCACGCACGCATTCGCCAACGCGGTGCAGGACGGCAATGACGCCGCGCTGGGTAGCGCCTACGCAGATTTGCGCAACCGCACCGGAGCACAAATCAAGAAGATCGACGCCATGCGCGACACGCTCGACGATCTGGAGTTATCGAAAGAGTGGCAGGTGATCAGGCAGCAGTGGGAGCAGACGCAGAAAACGACTGGCGAAGCGATGGATCCCGCTTACAGGAAATTTGTGGCGGAACTGCAGAAGCATATCAAGCAGGCCGCCACCCATTCGAACCTGGCAATGGATCCGGACGTGGATTCCTTCTACCTGATGAATGCCGTCACCTCGTCCCTGGTGACACTGGCCGCCGACCTGGACGACATCCGCAGTCTCACCGCCGGTGCAATCGCACGCAAGGAAATCACGCTGCAGGAAGCGCGCAAGGCATCAGAGCTTGGGGTGCTCGCGAAGCGTTCGATGGCCGACGCGGCCGCCGATATCGATGCTGCCGTCGCGCAGAATCCGGCATTGGGCAAGGATCTTGGCAATGCGCGCAAGCATCTGGATGCGCTACAGGAAATGCTGAATTCGCATGCAGGCGACCTGTCGAACAGCCCGATCTTCCAGTTGCCGTCACGTGATTATCTCGACAAGACCGGGCAGGCAACGGACGGCTTGTTCAAGCTTGCCGAGGAGGCATCGAACAGCCTCGAAACACTGCTTGCCACGCGCCAGGGCAGCTTGCGCCAGCGGCAACTCCTCTTCCTTGTTCCCATCGTGCTGGCAGCCTTGCTGGCTGCCTATTTCCTGCTCGCGTTCTATACCGCCTTCCGTTCCAATCTCGGCATGCTGGAAGCCTCGGTCAAGCGCATGCATGGCGGTGACCTGGGGCCGGATCCGGAAGCGCGTTCGAAGGATGAGCTGGGCTTCATCCTGCGGCAGGTCGGCGAAATGAAGATGCAGCTTTCCTCCATGATCGCGAATGTGCGCGATGGCGCATCGATGATCGACACGGGCTCGCGCGAGATCGCGAGCGGCAATGCCGACCTCTCCGCGCGCACCGAGTCGCAGGCGGGCTCGCTGCAGGAAACGGCTTCTTCCATGGAAGAACTGACCACCACGGTGCGGCAGAACGCCGACAATGCGCGGCAGGCGAACCAGTTGGTGGTATCGGCTTCCGATGTGGCGATGCGCGGTGGGCAGGTGGTCGGCCAGGTGGTCGAGACGATGGGTTCGATCAAGGACAGCTCGCGCAAGATTGTCGACATCATTGCCGTGATCGACGGCATCGCTTTCCAGACCAACATTCTCGCGCTCAATGCGGCAGTGGAAGCGGCGCGCGCCGGCGAGCAGGGACGCGGTTTTGCCGTAGTGGCGGCTGAAGTGCGCACACTGGCACAGCGTTCGGCGGCTGCCGCGAAGGAAATCAAGGAACTGATCGGCGATTCGGTGGAGAAAGTCGATGCCGGCAGCAAGCTGGTGGATGAGGCGGGAAGGACGATGGGCGAGATCGTCAGCTCGGTCAAGCATGTGGCCGACATCATGGGCGAAATCACCGCGGCCAGCCAGGAACAGAGCGGCGGCATCGAGGAGTTGAACCGCGCGATTGCCCAGATGGATGAAATGACGCAGCAGAACGCCGCCCTGGTGGAACAGGCAGCCGCCTCCGCGCAAACCATGCAGCAGCAGGCAGGCCTGCTGGCGCAGGCGGTCTCGGTCTTCAAGCTCGATGCCGGGCAGGCGCCATCCCGCCAGACTGTTGCTGCGCCAAAGGCAGAAAGCTTGATGGCGACCCGCCAAGGCACGCGGGCGAAGCCTGCTGTGAAGCCGGTCGCCAGGCCGAATCCTGCCCTCGCACAGGTGCGCAACAGTAACGAGTGGGAAGAATTCTGAACCTCGTGCCAGCCGGCTCCCGCGTACAGCAGGAACCGTTCGTTGTGTCGTCAACAGGCCGCCGCCATCTGCGTCACTGCATGCCGGCGGTCTTATTTCGTCGACAGCCAATTGAAAGCCTCACCGGGTATTCTTCGCAATGTTGATGCAGAGGCAAACCTGACATTGCTCTGCGTGAACAAAGCGGCAATAATCAGGGTCAATCAGTCCCAGTCAGCCCCGGCGGCACTTTTGCTGGCGTGATCGTTCCCATGTCCATTGACTGCATGGCGGCGACGCCAGCTTCCGCCCCGGTCATGGGAACATTCATCGGTCATCCAGGATAGTCATGGAATTCGGCGCAGCACAATTCGGGGTTGCCACCCTGCAGATCATTCTCATTGATATCGTCCTCAGCGGAGACAACGCGGTGGTCATCGGCCTCGCATGCCGCAGGTTGCCGGCGCACCAGCGCAGGCTCGGCATCCTCTGGGGCATGGCCGGTGCCATCGGCTTGCGCGTCGTGCTGATTTTTTTCGCAGTCGCACTGCTGGCGATTCCCTACCTGAAAGTCCTCGGCGGCGCACTGCTGATGTGGATCGGCGTCAAGCTGTTGCGGCCGGAAGAGGAGGGTGATAGCGACATCCGGGCCGGCGACACGCTCTGGGATGCGGTCAAGACCATCATCCTTGCCGACGTGGTGATGAGCCTGGACAACGTCGTTGCCATCGCGGCCGCTGCACACAATAGCCAGCTACTGGTCATCTTTGGCCTGCTGGTGAGCGTGCCGATCATCATGCTCGGCAGCCAACTGGTCATGACGCTGATGGATCGTTTCCCCATCATCATTACCGGCGGCGGCGCGCTGCTTGGCTGGCTGGCAGGGGGCATGGCGGTCAGTGACATCGCCATCAGCGACTGGGCGCAGCAGGTCTTTCCGGCCTCGCACTGGGTCGTGCCCTTCGCGGGCGCCTGCCTGGTCGTCGCCCTCGGCAAGTGGCTCGCGGCGCGCGACGAAACACGGCGCGGTGTCGCCATGGAAGACATTGCACATGAAAAACCGGACTCGCCCGATGCAGGCAAGGGCGGCCACGATTGAGATGCTTGCGGGAGAAAAATCATGCTGAAAACCCTGTTGGCGGTGGATGGCTCGGAGAATTCTCTGCGCGCCGTTGCGTATGTCATCAAGCGGGCGTCCGCTGCGAAAGACCAGCACCAGGTGCAGCTGGTGAATGTGCAACATCCTTTCCATGGCGATATCAGCGCCTTCATCGGTGCTGCCCAGGTGAAGCAATATCACCATGACGAAGGAATGAAAGCGATTGCGTCCGCGCGGGCGATGCTCGATGCGGCCGGCATAACGTATCAATATCATCTTTTCGTCGGCGACCCGGCGGCGATCATCGTGCGCTGCGCGAAGGAAATGAGCTGCGATGAAATTGCCGTCGGCACGCAGGGCCACTCCGCCATGGCCAGCCTGTTCATGGGGTCGGTGTCGACCAAGGTGGTTTCCATGTCCGACGTACCGGTGTTGCTGATCAAGTAATACCCTGCATTGCAGGCGGGTGAATCGGCGGCGGGCCCGCGAAATTGATTTATGCTATGCGCATGAAACCCACCTCTGCGTCCTCAACCACTGCCATATTTTCCGCCATCGTCGAAGCGCCGTTCGGCGCTATTGGTGTGCGCACCGAGCCGGGCGTGCTGCGCGAGCTGGTCTACCTGCCGCGCAGCTTCAATGAGAAATCGCCGACCGATGCCATTGCCGAACAAGCTGCTCGCCAGGTCGAGCACTATTTCGATGACCCGGACTTCCAGTTCAACCTGCCGCTCGCCGATGTCGGCACCGATTTCCAGCACAGGGTGTGGAAGGCCATTTCCGCGATTGCGCGTGGCGATGTACTGACCTATGGGCAGATCGCGAAGCAGATACGCTCCGCGCCGCGTGCCGTAGGGCAGGCCTGCGGCGCCAACTGGTATCCGCTGATCATCCCTTGCCACCGCGTCACTGCATCCGGCGGGCTCGGCGGGTTTTCCAATCATGACGACGAAGCCGGCTTCCATGTCGGCGTGAAGCGCTGGCTGCTCGCACACGAGGGCGCCAAGGGATACTGATGAGCGATACGGGCTCAACCAACCAGGCGGCGATCGACGAGTTCTGCGATACGCTGTGGCTGGAGAATGGCCTGGCGAAGAATTCGCTCGACGCCTACCGGCGCGACATGGCGCTGTTCGGAAACTGGCTGCATGCCGAGCGCGGCAAGTCGCTCTACGCGGTGCAGGCAGCCGATATCAACGATTACTTTGCAGCGAAGCACGCCGAGACCAAGGCGACATCAGCGAACCGCCGCCTCGCGGTGCTGCGCCGTTTCTACCAGCTTGCGCTGCGGCAGAACAAGGTCAGCAGCGACCCTTGCCTCCGGATGAAGTCGGCGAAACAGCCGCCGCGCATGCCGAAGACATTGTCGGAGGCGCAGGTGGATGCGCTGCTGGCCGCACCCGACATCAACGCGCCGCTCGGCCTGCGCGACCGTACCATGCTGGAACTCATGTACGCGAGCGGCCTGCGCGTATCGGAACTGGTGCTGCTCAAGACCATCGAACTGGGCATGAATGAAGGCGTGCTGCGTATCACCGGCAAGGGCAGCAAGACGCGCCTCGTGCCATTCGGCGAAGAGGCGCGCGGATGGATCGAGCGTTACCTCAAGGAAGGGCGTCCGGCGATCCTGAATGGGCAGGTAGATGATGCCCTGTTTGTGACCGCGCGAGGCAGCGCGATGACACGCCAGATGTTCTGGACACTGATCAAGAAGTACGCATTCCAGGCGCAGATCAATGCACCCCTGTCGCCGCATACGCTGCGCCACGCATTCGCGACACAT
The DNA here is from genome assembly GCF_035254685.1 of Noviherbaspirillum sp. Classification (GTDB taxonomy): domain Bacteria; phylum Pseudomonadota; class Gammaproteobacteria; order Burkholderiales; family Burkholderiaceae_D; genus Noviherbaspirillum. Next base: position 46,758 of record NZ_DATFAI010000030.1, read on the forward strand.
CTGCTGAATCGCGGCGCGGACCTGCGCGTAGTGCAACTGCTGCTCGGCCACGCCGATATTTCCACGACGCAGATTTACACGCATGTGGCGCGCGAGCGCCTGAAGAAGCTGCACGCGCTGCACCATCCACGCGGATAGGGCTTGCAGACAACCTGGGTAAGCCTTCCATCACAAGGAGGAGTTGACCATGATCACACGCATCTGGCGCGGCTGGACCACGCCACACAACGCATCGACCTATCAGAACCTGCTGCTCACCGAAATCTTTCCCGGAATCGAAGCACGCAAGGCAGCCGGCTATCGCGGCATTTCGCTGGTACGCCGCGACCTGGGAGAGGAGGTCGAATTCGCCACCATCATGTGGTTCGAGTCGATTGACGCTGTGAAAGCCTTTGCAGGCGACCAGTACGAACTCGCGGTTGTTCCGCCAAAGGCCAGGGCGGTGCTGACGCGTTTCGATGCGACTTCCGCGCACTACGACACCGTGGTGGCGCCGCCTGGTATTGGCAATGCGGCAAGTTTGATGCGCTGATGTATCTTACTCACAAAAGCTGTGGTCAATTCTGTGGACAAGTTGGGATAAGCTGCGCTATGTTGATGAATGTCAAGAAAATTATTTTCTTGATGAAAATCAAGACAGGGAACACTGTCCAATCTCAATTCAGGCCGATGAGCCACTTGCTACAGTTGAGTAGCTTGCTATTTGAAGAAGGTTGTCATGGAGACATTGCGTACAATTTCCTACGTTGTACTGGTGATTGCCACTTTCGTGGCCACCTATTGGGTCGCTCAGATCTAGGGCCGCGTCCCGACTGTTCGTGCTTGCCTGAATCACTTCCCGGTCTTTCACTGCACGTCCTGCCGTTCCGCATCGGGGTGAAAGCGTTCACCCGCGGATTGCTTGTGCCATCCGCCCGGCTCATTTTGCCCCGCCATAAAAAAACGGACCGCATGCGGTCCGTTTTGTTTGGTGAGGCAGGGAATTATTTCCGGGCGCGATTGGCAGTCTTTTCTGCCGCTTGCGTGAACTGGTTCACTGCCGCATTCATGTTCGCTTCCATGACTTCAGCCGCCTGCTTGGTGCTGCGGGTGAACTGCTCGTAGCCGGCGTTGGCATTGCCAAGCGCGGACTTGACGATGGCAATCACGTTTTCCGAACCGGCCGGGGCGTTCTTCGACACGTCTTCGACCAGCGCCGAAACCTTGCGGCCAGCTTCAGCAATCTGTTCCTCGGTCGCGCGGCTAAATTCGGCTTGCGCGCTGGTGGCGATGCCAGCCAGGTGACGACCGTAGGCGATCGCCTTGGCAGCGGCAGGTTGCGCCTGCGCAGCGGTCAGCGAGAAGAATTCCTGCGGATCCTTTGCCGACAGCAATTGCTTGGCTGCGATCGACGAGTCTTCCAGGGATGCCTTCGCGACGTTCAGGTTCAGGTCGACGACCTTCTCCACGCTTTCGAAAGCCTTCGTGGTCAGGCTGGTGATCAGGGACAGTTGCGCTTCGAGATTGGCCTTGGCGACGCTGGAAAACTGTTCAGGAATGTTAAACATGGATTACTCCTTGGGGTGAATGCGTGATTTCGATCAGCAGGCATTTTTATTGTGCACTGCAACAAATGTAATTCTACAGATGAGGATAGTGAAGTCAAGAGATATTTTGTGCGCCGCACAAAATACTTCGATATTGTCGTGGAAATACGATTTCGGGATGTGCGTGAAATCAAGCATCGGCTCCGGGCCGAATGCGGTAGTCGGCCTTCAGCGGTAATAGCGTGCGCGCCGACCGTGTTTTTAACACAAGACCTGCATCCTTGCGTTAAGAGCCAAGCTCAAACGACAAGTTCATTGAGTTTGCTCAAAGTCGAAAACTTCGTGCAATTCCAAAGAAAATTGTGCCTCGACCTGACTTTCTTGACGTAAAGTGACGCTAGTTAACGATACGCAATGAGATAAAACAGCAGGTACCTGCTGGCGTGGTGCAAGTCGCCACGCCTGCCTGAATCGGGGGAATCAGGATGCAGACCATAGATACGAGCCCACGCGGCAATCGGGAGCGGGATGTACACGGTCAATGAAATACTGCATGCCGGGAGCAGGGGCATGCTGTGCCGTGGCGTGCGCGACGCCGACGGAACACCGGTGTTGCTGAACGTGGTGCCGGAGCATTACCATGCCGCGCATGTCCAGCGGCTGCGCAACGACTTCCACATTTGCTCTTCCCTGGAGCTCGGTGCGGCGTCGCGACCGCTTGCACTGGATGCCTGCGAGGGGCGCCCGGCGCTCGTGATGGAGGAGTTTGCCGGTGAACCGCTCGAGCGCAGGCTTGATGCTCCCCTGGCCATCGACCGCTTCCTGGAGCTTGCGGTCCGCATCACCTCTACTCTGTCCGACATCCACCGCTGCAATGTCGCACACAAGTCACTGGATCCGGGATGCATCCTGATCGATCCGTCAAATGATCACATCCGCATCGTCGATTTCGGCAGCGCCACGGTGCTGCCGAGCGCGCACCAGGATCGATGCGATATGGACTTGGCCGACACGCGGCCCTACATTTCTCCGGAGCAGACAGGGCGCATGAATCGCACGCCCGATCGTCGCAGCGATCTGTATTCCCTCGGCATCGTGTTCTACCGGATGCTGACAGGCAGGCTGCCCTTCGATGCATCGGATGCGCTGGAGTGGGCCTACTGCCACATCGCGCGCGAGGCGACGGCGCCCTCCGCAGTGCGGAGCGAACTGCCGCAGGTCCTGTCCGACCTCGTCATGAAGCTGCTGGCCAAGGAGCCGGAGGATCGCTACCAGAGTGCGGACGGGCTGCTGCGCGACCTGCGGAAATGCCTCGCGCAATGGCATGCGCATGGTGCCATCACGAACTTCGCCTTGGCACGCAGCGACGTGCCGGAGTATTTCCTGCTGCCGCAGAAACTGTACGGCCGCGCACGCGAGACAGACGTGCTGGGTGAAGCTTTCGAGCGCGTGGTGCGTACCGGAAAGCCGGAACTGGTGCTGGTCTCGGGCTATTCGGGCATCGGCAAGTCATCGCTGGTCAACGAACTCTACAAGCCGATCATTCATCGGCGCGGATTTTTCGCAGCCGGCAAATTCGACCAGTACAAGCATGACATCCCGCATGCGACCATCGTCGAGGCCTTGACCGGTCTGGTGCTGGAACTGCTCGCCGAGAGCGAGGAGCGCATCGCCGCATGGCGCGAAAGGCTGCTGAAGGCACTCGGTACGAACGCGCAACTCATCGTGGATGTCATTCCGCCGGTCGAGCTGATCATCGGTCCGCAGCCGCCGGTGGCGCAGGTCCCGGCGAGCGAAGCGCACAACCGCTTCAGCATGGTGTTTCGCAATTTCATCAGCGTCTTCGCGCAGCGCGAGCATCCGCTGGTGCTATTCCTCGATGACCTGCAATGGGCGGATCCTGCCAGCCTCGCTATGCTCGAAGCGCTGCTCACGCATCCGGAGTCGCATCACTTCCTGCCGATATGCGCGTATCGCGACAGCGAGATGGATGCAGCCCATCCTTTCCATCTCAGCCTGGAGGCGATGCGCAAGTCCGGCACACCGGTATCGGAGGTGGTGCTCGGCCCGCTCACTGACGACGCGCTGGCCGACCTGATCAGCGACGCCCTGTACCGCAGGCGCGAGGATGTGGTGCCGCTGGTCGAGCTGGTGAAAGACAAGACCGACGGCAATCCCTTTTTTGCGATCCAGTTCCTCGCCGAACTGCATGATCAAAAGCTGCTGCATTTCGATCGCGGTATACCGGGCTGGAACTGGGACATCGAACGCATCCACGCCCAGGGCTTTACGGACAACGTGGCGGAACTCATGGTCGAGCGGCTGAAAAGGTTGCCCGCCCATACGCTGCACGCCGTGCAGCAGCTCGCCTGCCTCGGCACCAGCGCCAGAACATCCGTGCTCGCGCTGGCGCTTGACCGCACGGAAAACGACACGCACGCTGTCATGGCCGAAGCCATTCGTGTGGGCGTGGTGATCCGGCTTGGCGATCGCTACCGATTCCTGCACGACCGCGTGCAGGAAGCCGCCTATTCGTTGGTATCGCCGCACGCGCGCCCGGCTGCGCATCTGCACATCGGACGGCGCCTGATCGCATGCCTGCAACCGTCGGAGCTCGAGGAGCAGATCTTTGACGTGGCAAACCAGGTCAACCACGGCGCCGACCTGATCAGCGAGAGTGATGAAAAGGCACTGGTGCGCCGTCTGAACATGCGCGCCGGCAAACGCGCGAAATCATCAATTGCGTATTCAGCGGCACGCAACTATTTCAGGCGCGCACTGGCCCTGGCGGAGCCCGATGCGTGGCGCAGTGATGCTGAAGACACGTTCGCAATCCATCTCGAACTGTCCGAATGCGAATATCTCCTTGGCCACCCGGGGAAGGCAGAACAACTGTTCCAGCTGATCCTCGACAATGCCAGGTCGAAGCTGGACAGCGCGAAGGTCTACAGCCTGCGGATTAACCTGTGCCAGACGTCGGGCCGCTTCCTCGATGGCGTCAACGCCGGCCTGGAGGCGCTGGCCATGTACGACATGCGCTTTCCCGAGTCCGCCGAGGAGATTGCCGCGCTCGAACGGGAAGAGCACAAGCAGATTCTTGCCAATCTCGGCGGGCGCAATGCGTCCGACCTGGTCGATGCATCGGTCGCGACCGACCCCGAAGCGATCGCAGGCATCGGCCTGCTGGTCGATCTCATGCCGTGCACCTTCGTTGCGCGTACCGAGCTCTACCAGTTACTGATGTACAAGGCGATCAATCTCTCGATCCGCCATGGCAATACCGAAAAGTCTTGCGTCGCCTACAGTGGCTATGCCGTGATGCTGGCGTCGAGCCTCGGCCAGCCGGATGCGGGGCACGCGTTCTCCCGGCTGGCGCTGCAGCTGAACGACAGGTTCAACGACGTGCGGATGCGAGGACCACTGCTCTTCATGCACGGCAACTATTTCAATTTCTGGCGCCAGCCCTATGCCGCGAACATTCCGGTGATGGAAGCCGCATACCGCGCCAGCATCGAGGTCGGCAACCTGTCCTGGGCCGGCTACGCGGCCTATCGCACCATCTGGCAACTCATCGAAAAGGGCGAAGCGCTGGATGAGGTACAACGGGCATCGCAGAAATTTGCCGCATTCGCGCAACAGGGGCGCAACGACATCGCCTTTCGCACGATCCGTCTCGAGCAGCAATTCATTGCGTGCCTGCAGGGCGCCACGCGGGAGGCTGGCTTCAGCGGCGACGGCTTCGATGAGGCCGGATGCCTCGAGGTGTTCAAGCGCACGCATTTCCGCGCCGGCGTCGCGTTCTACCACGTGATGAAGCAGTCGGCTTCGTTCATCTACCGCCGATACGCCGATGCCATCGACGCCGCAAACCAGGCTGCCGCGATGATCGATGTCATGCAGTCCATGCCGATCGAAGCGACGCATTATTTCTATCATGCGCTGACGCTCGCCGCGCTATACAGCCAGATGACAGGCGAGCAGCAGGCGCAATCCATGCAGGCGCTGAAGACGCACCTGCGGAAGTTCGAGGCATGGGTGGGCAACTGTCCGGAAAATTTCCAGGGACGCAGCCTGCTTATCGCGGCCGAACTGGCGCGCATCGAAGGGCGGGATGCGGACGCAATGCGGCACTACGACGCAGCGATCCGCGCCGCCGGCAAGCAGGGCTTCGTGCACGACGAGGCCGTGGCCAGTGAGCTGGCCTCAGAATTTTTCCGCACGCACGGCGCCGGCGTTGCCGCGGGGGCGTATCTGCGCCAGGCCTGCGCCTGCTACCAGCGCTGGGGGGCGATGGGCAAGGTCAAGCAACTGGAATCGCTGCACCCGCACTTGCTGGAGCGCGAGCGTGGCGCGGAAATTGATGCGGGTACCAGAGACGCAGCGCAGATGGATGCGCTGGCCGTGATCAAGGCGTCGCAGGCCCTATCGGGCGAGATTGTCCTGGACAGGCTGCCCGGCAGGCTGTTGCAGACCGTCATGGAGCAGATCAATGCACAGAAGGGCGTGGCCCTGTTCAAGCATGGCAGCCGTCTTGCGATTGAGGCAGAAGCAACGCGTCACGCCGACGGCAGGCTCGAGGTGAAGCGCATGCCTTCGCACGAGCTGAATGCATCGTCCGCGCTGCCTGTGTCCGTGGTCAATTGCGTGTGGCACATCCGGCAGAAGCTGGTGCTCGAGAATGCGGCAGCTGACGCCCGGTTTGCGTCCGATCCCTACATCATCCGGTCGCAGCCGATATCCGCGCTGTGCCAGCCCATCTTCAGACAGGGTGAACTGGTCGGCCTGGTCTACCTGGAAAACGATCTGCTCGCAGGCGCCTTCACCGATGGCGCGCAGCACGTGCTCGAACTACTGTCCGGACAGGCGGCGATCTCGCTCGAGAATGCGCGGCTCTATACCGGCCTGCAAGAGGAAAATGCGACGCAGCGCCGCATGGAGCACGAACTGCAGCTCTCCGAGGCGCATTACCGTCGCCTGTTTGAAACAGCCAAGGACGGCATCCTGCTGCTGCGCGCCGATTCAGGCATCGTCACGGATGTGAATTCCTATCTGCTGGAGACGCTTGGTTACCGCTACGATGAATTCGTCGGCAGGAAACTGTGGGAGATCGATTCGTTCAGGGAGCTTGCGGTCTATCGCGCGGTGTTCGGCGAGATGCAGAGCAAGGATGCGCTGCGTCGTGACTCGCTGCCGATCCGCACGCGCGACGGCCATGCGATCGAGGCAGAATTCGTTTGCAGCGCGTACAGCGTGGATGATGTGCGGGTCGTGCAATGCAATATCCGCGACATTACGGACCGCAAGCGCGGCGAGCAGCGCCAGACGCTGCAGTTCGCCATCACACGCGTGCTGGCCGATGCGGCATCGTTTGCCGAGGCGGCGCCGCTCTTGCTGCAGGTGATCTGCGAACAGCTCGGCTGGGAGATCGGCGAGGTCTGGCAGGTGCATGAAAAGGCCGATGTGCTGCGGCTGGTGGAATGCTGGGAAGCGCCGTCGGTGGCGCCGTCGAATTTCGCCGCCGCCGGCTGGAAGAAACTGGTGTCGCCTTCCAGGGGAATCCCGGGGCGCGTGATGCAGACACGCCAGCCGGTGTGGGTCGCGGGTGTCGCTTCTGATCCGGACTTTCGTCGTGCGCAGGAAGCGATCGAGATCGGACTGCATGGCAATTTCGCTTTCCCGGTCCTGTGCGGCGGAAAGGTCACCAGCATGATGGCCTTCTTCACCCGGCAGACGCAGGAACCGGACCAGGAAACCGTGGACATGATGCTGATCCTCGGCAGCCAGATCGGACAATTCATCGAGCGCAAGCGTGCCGAGCAGGCACTGGTCAGGAGCGAGGAACGCTTCCGCAGCCTGACCAGCCTGTCGTCTGACTGGTACTGGGAGCAGGACGAGAATTTCCGTTTTACCCTCGTCTCCGAAGGCGTGCAGCGTGTCGGCGGCCTGGCGCCGGAGCGCGTGATCGGCAAGCGGCGCCAGGACCTGATGGCAGGCGTGTCGGGCATCGACCCGGCGCTGGTGGAGGAGCATGTGCGCGCGCTTGAGGCGCGCCAGCCGTTCTTCAACCTCGAATACAGGATGCGCGGAAACGATGGCCGCTGGCACTGGCACAGCGTCAGCGGCGAACCGGTGTTCGACGAAGACGGCGTGTTCAAGGGTTATCGCGGCACCGGCAAGGAAGTCACCGAGCGCAAGCAGGCGGAAGCGCTGCGCGTCGGGCAGGCTCGCGTGCTGGAAATGATTGCCGCCGGCGCGCCGCTATGCGACGTGCTGGCCAGCCTGGCGCTGGTGATCGAGTCGCAGACCGAAGACATGTTCGGCTACATCATGCTGCTCGACGAGGATGGCGTGCATGCACGCATGGGAGCGGCGCCCAGCCTGCCGGAGGCCTATGCGTCAAATCTGGAGGGACGGGAAATAGGTCCGTGCGCGGGCTCCTGCGGTACGGCTATGTACCGACGCGAGCGGGTCATCGTGGCGGACATCGAACGCGATCCGTTATGGCGGGAATTCCGCGCCCTGGCATTGCAGCATGGCCTGCGCGCCTGCTGGTCGACGCCGATCATGTCGCAGAACGGCGCGGTGCTTGGCGCATTCGGCATGTATTACCGTATGGTGCGCGAACCGACACCGAATGAGCTGCGCCTGGCCGACATCACGGTGCGCATCGCCGGCATCGCAATTGAGCGCAAGCAGTCGGAAGAGCGCATCAGCTACATGGCGCATCACGATGCCCTGACCGGCCTGCCCAACCGGGCCCTGCTGCAGGACCGCCTGCGGCAGTCGGTGGTGCAGGCGCAGCGCACCGGACGGGCGGTGGCGGTGATGTTCATCGATCTGGATTACTTCAAGCACATCAACGACTCGCTCGGCCACCAGGTCGGCGATCAGTTGCTGCAACTGGTGTCGGAACGCCTGCAACTGTGCCTGCGCAAGGGCGACAGCCTGGCGCGCCTGGGTGGTGACGAATTCCTGCTGATCATGCCGGACGTGGAGAGCGACCATGCGGCCGCTCCCGTGGCGCAGAAAATCCTCGAGCAGCTGAAAACGGGATTCCATGCGGGCGGCCATGAACTGCATGCGAGCGCCAGTATCGGCATCAGCATGTATCCCACCGACGGCGGAGACGTCGAAGCTCTGATGCGCGCGGCGGATACCGCGATGTATCACGCCAAGGCAAAGGGGCGCGGCAATTACCAGTTCTACACCGAGAGCCTGAATGCGGTCGCACAACATCGACTGACCACCGCCAACCAGCTGCGCCAGGCCATCGCGCGCGGCGAGTTCTGGCTGGCCTACCAGCCGCAGATCGACATGGAGCGCGGCGTCATCTGTTCCGCCGAGGCCTTGCTGCGCTGGCACCAGCCGGAGCGCGGCATGATTCCGCCGAACGAATTCATCCCCATCGCCGAGGAAACCGGGTTGATCCAGCAGATCGGCGAATGGGTCCTGCGCGAGGCGTGCACGCAGCTGCGGCGCTGGCGGGACACGGGCCGCGTCGAACTCGGCATTTCGGTGAATCTGTCCGCGCGCCAGCTGTTGTATCCGGGTTTCGCCGATTTTGTCGCGCGCACACTGGACGAGACAGGCGTGCCGGCAACGGCGCTGGAACTGGAAATCACGGAAAGCGTCCTCATGCTGCCGAGCGAGGAAAACCTCGGGCCGTTGACTGCCCTGAGCAACATGGGCGTGCAGCTATGGGTAGACGATTTCGGCACCGGCTACTCCAGCCTGTCCTACCTGAAGCGCTTCCCGATCCACGCCCTGAAGATCGACCAGTCCTTCGTGCGTGGCATCGGCCAGGAACAGAACGACGCCGCCATCACTAGCGCCATCATCGCCATGGCGCGCAGCCTCAACCTGAAGGTCATCGCCGAAGGCGTGGAAACCGCCGAACAGGCAGCTTTCCTGCGTTCCAACCACTGCGTGCTCGCACAGGGTTATTACTACAGCAAGCCGGTTCCCGCAGAGGAGTTCAGCGCACTGCTGATGCGGCCTGCGGTCTTGCCGGCGGCTTGAATTTTTGTCCACGGAAAACACGAAAAACACAAAAAGTTCTTTGTTTGAAAACGGTGCATGGCACGTTGGCACTACCGACACCGGATCTCGAACAGGAATACCCGAGAAGTTTTCGTGTTTTTCGTGTTTTCCGTGGACAAATGCGTTTCTCTCAATCCCTCCCAACTCCGCCGCAAGCCCTCATCTTGCTGCATAATGTCCAGCAATTTTCGAGTGAAGTCATGGCAAAGAAAGAGCATGTTTCCGAGACGCCGGCGACGCAGTTCCTGCGCAAGCATGGCATCGCGTTTTCCGAGCATCCGTATGCGTATGAAGAGCACGGCGGCACTGCGGTGTCGGCGCGCGAGCTGGGAGTGGATGAACACCAGGTGGTCAAGACGCTGGTGATGCAGGATGAGGCAGCGAAGCCGCTGATCGTCCTGATGCACGGCGACCGCAAGGTGTCGACCAAGAACCTGGCGCGCCAGATCGGCTGCAAGTCGGTCGAGCCGTGCAAGCCGGAGGTGGCGAACCGGCATTCCGGCTACCTGGTGGGCGGCACGTCGCCGTTCGGGACCAGGAAAGCGATGCCGGTCTATGTCGAAGAGAGTATCCTTGCGCTCGACAAAATTTATATCAACGGCGGCCGGCGCGGCTTCCTGGTCGGGATCGATCCGGGCGCGCTGGTGAAAGTGCTTCCCGCGAAGCCGGTGAACTGCGCGCTCGAAGACTAGGCAATGTGAAAGGGAGAGAATGAATACAGTGTTGTTTGCGATTGCCGCCTACCTGATCGGGTCGGTGTCGTTCGCGGTGGTCGTCAGCAAAGGGTTCGGACTGGCCGACCCGCGTACCTATGGTTCGAAGAATCCGGGGGCGACCAATGTCCTGCGCAGCGGCAACAAGAAGGCAGCGGCGCTGACCTTGCTCGGCGATGCAGTCAAGGGCTGGTTCGCCGTGTGGCTGGCGCAGGTCTATGGCCCGCAGTTCGGCGTGGGTGATGCAGGAATCGCACTGGTGGCGCTTGGGGTGTTCCTTGGCCATCTGTGGCCCGTCTTCTTCCGGTTCGTCGGCGGCAAGGGCGTGGCTACCGCGCTCGGCGTGCTGGTCGGCATCAACGGCTGGCTCGGCCTGGCGACGCTGGTTACCTGGCTGGTGGTCGCCTATGCCTTCCGCTATTCCTCATTGGCCGCGCTGATTGCGAGTGTATTTGCGCCGTTCTATTACGGCCTGCTGTTCGGCTTCGATCCCATCCTTCTGGCGGTGCTGGCAATGAGCGGTTTGCTGATTTACCGCCATCGCCAGAACATCGCGAATCTGATCGCCGGCAAGGAAAGCCGGATCGGCAGCAAGAAGAAATAATTTCTCCCGTACCTGCCATTCAAGGCCGTGCCGCCGTCATTGCGCGGCCGGCGCGCCTGACAACTCCTCGGGGACGAGCGGCTGGTTCTGTGCCACCTTGTCCTTGATGACCCGGATGGTTTCCTCCATCACCGTCGCATTGCTGCTGAACTGCTCGGGATACGTCTCCGCCAGCCGCTTCCAGAATGCCGGGGCATGCTCGATGTCGTAGCCGGCGCGCGCAAGCAGGTAAAGTGACAGTGTGTCCGCACGGGATTCGATGGCGGGCTGGTAGCCTTGCACCTCCCCCGGCGGCGCCATGCCTGTGTTGTCGAATACCGGTACTCGCAGGCGGTCGATGACTGCTGCGGCGTCCTTCCGCTCCGATGGCATCAGGATATTGAGCGCGATTTCCTTTGCCAGCACATACGCCAGCTCGGCATCGGAACGCGTGGAATTCAGCATACCGCGCGTGACCAGCACACGGTTTCCGTCGGCCCAGGCATTGACGCGATCGGAATCGCCCAGGTCGACCGCCATCGCGCATGCGGAGGTCAGCGGCACGTCGAGCGGTATGCGCTCGCCATCGCGCAGGACGGTCAGGCTGATGTTCGAGCGGCCCTGCATCTCGCCGCGGATCAGCGAAGCGGCTTCATGTTCCGCCTCCGGTCCGTCGGGCAGGGGATCGATGCCTGCGGCGAGCAGGATGTCGCCCTTGCGCAGGCCAGCCTGTTCTGCGCCGCTGCCGGGCAGCACACTCATGATATGCAGGCGTCCGTTGAGCCCGAGCGCGTTGTGCGCGACGTCGGCAAGCTCATCCGTGTAGGAGTATTGGTTCTTTGCGGTAAATCCGAGAAGCTGGCGCACATGGCGTTCGCACAGCTCGGTATTGCCGATCAGGAGCGGTGCGGCGACCTTGTAAAGCCGGTCCTGCTGGTCGACCCAGGCTTGCAACGCGGTGGCCTTGTCGGGAGCTGGCGTTGCAGAGGGGGTTACCGCGGGCGTTTCAGGCGCGGGTTGCGGCGAGGGAAGTGCGGGCTGCGGCGGGGGGATCGCCGGGGTTGCTGGCGGTGGCGGAACAGGCTGCGGGGGCGGTACAGGCGTCACCGTAACGGGAGGCCGGGACGGCGGAAGCGGTGCGGGTCGCGGAGCTGGCGGCTGCATGGCGCAGGCGCTCAGCAGAACCAGCGGTGCTGCAATGCACCAGCGCCGCGGCCATGATGCCGCGCGCTGCGCGTCTGCAGAGACGTGAAGGCTTTCCATGCTTACCTCATCAGGAATGGAACGCGGGAGGCGATCCACCGGTCACGACATCTGCAGTCTTCTCAACTGCGATCAACGATAAACGATGTCGGCGCGGCGGTTTTCGGCCCACGATGCTTCGTCATGACCTGCTGCCTTGGGCTTTTCCTTGCCGAAGGAAACTGCTTCCATCTGGCCGTCGGCCACGCCCAGCACGGTGAGGGACTTGCGGACCGCTTCCGCGCGCTTCTGGCCAAGTGCCAGATTGTACTCGGCGCCGCCGCGTTCATCGGTATTACCCTGGATGACGATCTTGCGTCCTTTGTTCGCGCTCAAATATTTTGCATGTGCATCAACGACCGGCTTTGAATTGTCCTTCAGCAAGTAGCTGTCGAAATCGAAGTAGACGCTGCGCTTGGCCAGGGGGCCGTTCGGATCGTTCAGCGGATCCTTGGTTGCATCGACGGTGGCGACATTGCGCGTGTCGGCGGTGGAGGCTGCGGCGGCCGGCTTGGCGCTGGTGTCAGCAGTGGTCACCGGGGTCGACGAGCAGGCGGTCAGTGCGATGGCGCCAAATGCAATCAAGGCTTTCAGTTTGAGGTGATGCATGCAATTCTCCTTTTGGGATTGTCAGTTGAGAACAATGGGGAAAGAATCGAACCTGTGTGCGTTTCCGCAGGCGCAGGAGATGGGAAATGAGGCGAAGAGGGGGCGCCGTCGCACACGATCAGCCGGACGGAGCCAGGTCGACATTCCGATGAACACATTAAAATCGATTCGGGAAAATATATTTCTCTAAATATATATTTCGTGGAATATAACTCCGGAGCACTTCGCATGGCAACAAAAAATGCAAAAGGCAAGACTTCAGTGTGGCCGCCTGAGAACGAAGGGATGACGCATATGCAAGTGCTGAAGAAGATCCGTATCGTGATTCGCGCGGCCCAAAGGCATTCGGCATGGATAGAAAGACAATGCGGCATCAGCGGCGCGCAGCTATGGATATTGCAAGAATTGCATGATTCGCCCGGGCTGCGGGTAGGCGAAATCGCCAGCCGCCTGGCGATCCACCAGACCACGGCCAGCAACCTGCTGGAAGCGCTGGTGCGCAACGGCTATGTCGTCAAGGAGCGTGATCCGGATGATCAGCGGGTGGTCAAGCTGATGCTGGCGCAAAAGGGCGACGCCTTGCTGGTGAAGGCACCGAAGCCTGCGCGCGGCCTGCTTCCCGAGGCGCTGGGCAAGCTGGGCCACGCCAGCCTGTCCGACCTGGACAAGGGTTTGCAGGCCTTGCTCGAGGTGATCGAACAGGTAGATGAGGATTCCGGCCTGCAGCCGCTGCCATTCATGATGCAGCGGAAAACCGGTGAGCCCTAGCGGAACGTCCGTTCAGGGAGCGGCGCTCGTGGTGATGGGTTGGTTCGGCAACTGCGGCGGTCGCGCGGTGGCGGCATCCACCAGGGGAGCGAAATGCGGCGTGGCGATCGACCCATCGCTGCAGTTGTTGCCGCGGCGGCCGCTACTGCCCAGCGGTATGGCGTAACTCAGGCGGATCGTGGTATCGCGCACACCTTCCATTGCCTGCGACACGCGCAGCGCCCAACGGTCGCGGGCAAGCTTCAGGTCCATGTGGTCCGTGCCTGATGTCATGCTGTAGGCGCCCTGCAATTGCGTGCAGTTGCCGAGCCGATGCGAATATTTCACACGGTTGGAGGCGATGGCCTCGTCGCGCTGGTCGCCGATGGGATAGAAGGACGTCAGGCGGCCGATTTCGCGCCGCCATTCGATGCGGGAGTGTTCATTCGGCTGCATGCCCACGTCGAGCCGGTATCCGAGCAGGTCGCCGAGCGCGGGCGGACTGGCCGGCAGGTCGCCGGCCTCGGCGGCATCCGGGTTGCCTGCCATCGCATCCACCGGCGCGTTGGCATGCACGACATAGGTCGCGACGCCCAGGTCGGACAGGTAACGCTGGTCGTCCCAGTATTTCCTTGCGCCGACCAGGTAGCCGTTTTGCGAGATGGTACCGGCGCTGTCGCCGCTGCCGCCGAAGCTGCGCAGTTGCGAGCCGGTCAGGCGGTAGCGCAGGTTTCGCTTCGGCGCGAAGATGCCATTGACAACCAGTTCCGATTGCGCGCTCTCGCGCGTGTAGAAACCGCCGGCGCCGAAACGGTCTGCCAGTTGCAGGCCGTAGTCGAGCGTAACGGAAGGCGACACGCCGAAGTACTGGTCGAGCGTCGCATTCAGCTTTTCGAAACGCGTAGCGTAGCCGAGCGCAGCGCGCTTTTTCCCCATGTTGAAGTAAGCGGGCGAGGCCTGGTCGCCAGGCAGGTCCGGCAGGCTTTGGGTGATGTCATGCGCGTCGGCCACGAGTGTGCCGGAATGACAATGCGCGGCCGGCAGGATGGTGCCGAGAAGGACCGCGGCCAGCGGTTGGATGACGCGGGTTCTGATGAGCGGATGCCTGGTATTCATGTTGTCGGACGCTCAAGAAAAATGCGGCAGTGTGGAGAAACCCTGTTCTTTCAACTCCACTTCGCTTCTTTAGTTCGGCAACGCAGGTCAAGGTTCCCGTGTTTGCGCTGTGCCTTGCGGTCGACGCCTACACCATCCCGATGTCTTCCAGCGGCCAGCGCGGCTTGACGTTGAACGCATAATCGCGTTTGGCGGCATCGGGATTGATCTGCAGGCGCATCGCGCCGGCAAACGCGATCATGGCGCCATTATCCGTGCAGAATTGCAGTTCCGGGTAGTACACGCGGAAGCGCCGTTTCTGTGCGGCCGCATTGAGCGCATCGCGCAACTGCCGGTTGGCGCCGACACCGCCCGCAATGACGAGCCGCTTCAGGCCGGTCTGCTTCAGGGCCTTGAGGCATTTCGCCACCAGCACGTCGACGATGGCATCAACGAAGGCGCGCGCGACGTTGGCCTTGTCCTGTTCGCAAATGTTGGCAATGCGGTTTTTCACCAATGTCAGCACCGCGGTCTTCAATCCGGAAAAACTGAAGTTCAGGTCTTTTGAATGCAGCATCGGGCGCGGCAGTTCGTAGACGCCGGCATCGCCGAAGTCGGCCAGGCGCGAAATCGCCGGACCGCCGGGATAGCCCAGTCCGAGCAGCTTGGCCGATTTGTCAAAAGCCTCGCCCGCGGCATCGTCCACGGTTTCGCCCAACAGAGTGTACTGACCGACACCGTCCACGCGCATGAGTTGCGTATGGCCGCCGGAGACCAGCAGCGCGACAAACGGGAACTCCGGCGGATCGCTCGCCAGCAGTGGCGATAGCAGATGCCCTTCCAGGTGGTGCACGCCGAGCACCGGCTTGTCGAGCGACAGGCCGAGCCCGCAGGCGATCGAGGCGCCGACCAGCAGCGCGCCGGCCAGTCCCGGGCCCTGGGTATAGGCGATCGCATCGATGGACGAACGCGGCACGCCAGCCTGGTGGAACACTTGCTCCAGCAGCGGAATCGCGCGCCTGATATGGTCGCGCGACGCGAGTTCCGGCACGACGCCGCCGTATTCTTCATGCATCGCGACCTGGGAATGGAGCGCATGCGCCAGCAGGCCATGTTGCGTGTCGTACAAGGCGATGCCGGTTTCGTCGCAGGAGGATTCGACGCCGAGGACAATCATGATGGGGGAGTTTTTCTGCAAAACTCCATTTTAAGCGGATATGTCCTAGCGCAGCATGACCAGATAAAGCAGCAGCAGGTTCATCACGATGGAAACAACCGCCACCGCACGCCACAATGCTATCGGATCCCGTTTGACGAGCGAAGCAACGGCGCGCGCGGGGAGCGGGTTGCTGGCGCCGCGGCTCAGCGCCAGCAGCAATTCTTCCGCTGTCTCGTAGCGGTCGGCCGGGTCGCGCGCCACCGCCTTGATCAGGACGTTTTCCAGCCACATCGGGATATCCGGCCGATAACGGCCCGGCGGCGTCGGTTCGCCGAAACGGGGATGCTGGAACGGCTCGATCTCGCCATAGGGATAGTGGCGCGTGAGCATCCGGTACAGCGTCACACCTGCCGCATAGATGTCTGTCTGGCGCGACGGCGGCGCATCATCGAACTGCTCGGGCGCAAGGAAGGAGGGTGTGCCCGCCTGCGGCGCATCGATGCTGCCTTCATCGTCCACGCCGGACAGGGCGACGCCGAGGTCGAGCAGGCGCAGCTCGCCGTCGGCGCCCAGGTGCACATTGGCCGGCTTGATGTCGCGATGGAGGATGCTGCGGCGATGCAGCGCGCCGATGGCCCGCGCCAGCTTTTCACCGAGCGCCACGGTTTCGGGTGCGGTGAAATGCGCTCCGGCGTCGAGCATCTGCTGCAGCGTCTGGCCTTCATGCCAGGTTGTCAGGTAGTACAGGCAGCTTTTCTGATCGGGCGTGATGACCTGCGGAAAAAAGCGCGCGACGACCCGCCGGGCAAGCCATTCCTCCTGGGCGAACGCGGACCGCTCATGTGGATCGCTTGCGCGCTCCGGCTGCAGGGTTTTCAATACCAGTTGCCGTTGCGACTTCAGCTCGCAGACGCGATACAGCACGGTGGAAGGCGATGCATGGATGATTTCCTCCACGCGCAAACCGTCGATTTCCTCGCCCGGCTTGAGCAGCGGCGGCACCGGAAGCTGCTGCGATGCCGACAGCGTATCGCGCAGCCCGGCTTCCGGCAGTGCATCGATGCGGATCGCGAGCGCGCTGCAATTGTCGTGCGAGCCGGCGGATAGCGCGGTATCGACCAGCAGGCCGGCTGTGGTCATGCCATCCAGTTCACCCAGCGCGAGCTGCGACAGCTGCAAGGTCATGTCGTATTCTGTCATCCACGACCAGACGCCATCCGAGGCGAGCAGCAGCACATCGCGCTCCTGCAGTTCGCCCATGCCATGGTCGAGCGCCACATGGGAATCCATGCCGATGGCGCGCGTCAGCACATGGCGCATTTCAGGGCGATCCCAGACATGGTCTGTGGTGAGCTGGGTGAGGATGCCGCCGTGCAGCAGATACAGCCGCGTGTCGCCGACATGGGTGAAATAGTAGAAGCCGCCGCGAAGCACCACGGCGGTCAGGGTGGTGGCCATGCCGGCCAGTTCCTTGCGCGACGCGCCCTGTTTTTGCACCCAGCTGTTGATCGCCTTGATGACACGATCGAGCGATTGCGTCACCGGCCAGGTGTCGGGTGTCGCATAGTAATCGGCCAGCAGGCCGCGCACCGTGTACTCCGATGCCTCACGCCCTCCATCGTTGCCCGATACGCCGTCGGCGATTGCCGCGATCATCCCCTTGGTCGAGAGTTCCGGCTCGATGGGCGTGACCATGCCGACGAAATCTTCATTGCGCTCGCGCTGGCCGGCGCGCGTCGCATGGCCGATGCTCACGGACAGGGACATGACGGGCTCTGGGTGGATGAATGCGGCAACGGAGATGGCCGCGGGGCCTGCCACGGGTATCCCCGCAGCAAGCCCCCTTGCCGATTCTATACAGGTTTAGATCTTTGCAGTCGTCATCGCTGCGCTTCCCCAGGTAGTACGCCAGCGTTCCTTGACCGCGCTCAAGCCAACCAGCGCCGCGACCGCCAGCGTGGCAAAAATGGTCAGGCCGAACTGGTAGCTGCCGGTGATCTGCTTCGAATAGCCAAGGCTGGAAGCGAGGTAAAAGCCGCCGATGCCGCCCGCCATGCCGACCAGCCCGGTCATCACGCCGATCTCCTTGCGAAAGCGTTGCGGCACCAGTTGGAAGACCGCACCATTGCCAGTGCCCAGCGCCAGCATGGCGACCACGAATACGATCAGCGCCAGGACATGGGAACGCAGGCCCTGACTGGCGATGAACAGGAACAGCGCGGCGATCACATACATGAGCGACAGCGTCCGGATGCCGCCGATGCGGTCCGCAATGATGCCGCCCATGGGACGCACCATCGACCCGGCAAAGACGCAGGCCGCGGTGAAATAGCCGGCGGTGACTGGCGACAGGCCGTATTGCGTATTGAAGTAGATCGTCAGCGACGAGGCCAGCCCGGAAAAGCCGCCGAAGGTGACGCTATAGAAGAACATGAACCACCACGCGTCCTTGTCCTTGAGCACATGCAGGTATTCGATCAAGGCCTTTGGCGCGGGTGACGATGGCGCGTCTTTCGCCAGCATCATGTAAACGACGAAGACAATGCCAAGCGGGATTATGCACAGGCCGAACACGTTCTGCCAGCCGAAGGCGAGCGCCAGCGAAGGTGCGAACAGCGCGGCGAACGCGGTGCCTGAATTGCCCGCCCCCGCGATGCCCAGCGCCGTGCCCTGATGCTGCGGCGGATACCAGCGCGACGCGAGCGGCAGCGCGACCGCGAAGGATGCGCCCGCCACGCCGAGCAACATGCCGAGCGTGAGTATCGATGCGTAGTTCTGCAATTGCCCGAGCCAGGCCCATGCCAGCGCGGCGAGCACGATCACCTGGCCGATCGCGCCGGCTCTCTTCGGTTTCAAGTGGTCAACGAGAATACCCATCACGATGCGCAGCAGCGCGCCGGTGAGCAAGGGCGTCGCCACCATCAGACCCTTCTGCGCCGGGCTCAATCCAAGATCCCTGGCAATCTGCACGGCCAGCGGGCCGAGCAGCACCCAGACCATGAAGCTCAGATCGAAATAGAGAAACGAAGCGAAGAGCGTCGGCGTGTGGCCGGTCTTCCAGAACGAGTTTGCTTTCACGATCTCCCTTTGCGCGAAGTTGAATGTGAACGACGTAATGCAATCGTTGTGCCATCGATCATTCCATGCTGCGTACGACTAATAAAAAGGTAGGCTGCGTTGAGGAACGACACCCAGCATGCGGAGAGTGGAATGCCGGGTTTCGTTCCTCAACCCAGTCTACGACATTGATGCGGTCTGCATGCACCACGAACTTCTGCCTGTCGCACCGGTGCAGTGCAATCCTCACATCATCGCGGTGCATTTCCCGCATCAAACCCTTGGCACTGCTCTTGCATATGAGGTGCAAGGATCATTATTGCGGCTGGCCATGCGCCGTCGTGCAAGCAAGGAGATGGAATGAAGAAGCTGAAACTGGTCATGGTTGGCAATGGCATGGCGGGTGTGCGCACGCTCGAAGAGCTGCTCAAGATCGCACCTGATATCTATGACATCACGGTGTTCGGCGCCGAGCCGTACCCGAACTACAACCGCATCCTGCTCTCGCCCGTGCTGGCCGGCGAGCAGACCATCAAGGACATCATGCTGAATGACGTCGACTGGTATGTGCAGAACCGGATCACGCTTCACCTCGGCAAGAAGATCGTGAAGATCGATCGCGCGCGGCGCCAGGTCATTGCGGAGGACGGCACCACTGCCGAATACGATCGCCTGTTGCTGGCCACGGGCTCCACGCCCTTCATGCTGCCCGTGCCAGGCAAAGACCTGGAGGGCGTGATCTCCTATCGCGACATCCACGATACCAACGCCATGATCGAAGCCGCGAAGACGTGCAGGCATGCGATCGTGATCGGCGGCGGCCTGCTCGGCCTCGAAGCGGCGAACGGACTGAAGCAGCGCGGCATGGCAGTGAGCGTCGTGCATCTCCCCGCGTGGCTGATGGAACGACAGCTCGATCCGACAGCAGGCAAGATGCTGCAAAAATCTCTGGAAGATCGGGGACTGCAGTTCCTGCTCGACAGGAACACAAAGGAAATCCTCGGCGACGAACATGGTCGGGTGAAGGCAGTGCGCTTCACCGACGGCCTCGAAGTGCCGGCCGAGCTGGCGGTGATGGCAGTCGGCATTCGCCCCAATGCCACGCTGGCAGAATCGGCGGGCCTGCACTGCTCATCTGCCAGACCCGGTGGCATTGTGGTCAATGACACAATGCAGACCTACGATCCGCGCATCTACGCAGTGGGCGAATGCGTGAATCATCGCGGCACCGCCTACGGCCTGGTCGCGCCACTATTTGAAATGGCCAAGGTCTGCGCCAACCATCTTGCGAACTTCGGCATTGGCCGCTACCAGGGCTCGGTCACGTCCACCAAGCTGAAAGTCACCGGCATCGACCTGTTCTCGGCCGGCGAGTTCATGGGCGGCGAAGGAACGGAAGAGATCGTGCTGGCCGATCCGATCGGCGGCGTGTACAAGAAGCTGGTGATCAAGGACGACAAGCTGGTCGGCGCCTGCCTGTATGGCGACACGGTGGACGGCAGCTGGTATTTCAAGCTGCTGCGCGAAGGCAAGAACATCAGCGACATCCGCGACACGCTGATGTTCGGCGAGTCGAATACGGGTCGACCCGGCGACACCGGACATGCCGGCTTCACCAGGGCCGTGTCCATGCCGGACAATGCCGAGGTCTGCGGCTGCAACGGCGTGTGCAAGGGCACCATCGTCAAGGCGATCAAGGAGAAGGGCCTGTTCACGCTGGAAGACGTGCGCAAGCACACCAAGGCGTCGGCCTCCTGCGGCTCCTGCACCGGTCTGGTCGAGCAGATCATCATGGCAACCGTCGGCGGCGATTACTCGTCTGCCAACAAGGCCAAGCCGCTGTGCGCCTGCACCGACCACACGCACCAGGAAGTGCGCGATGTGATCAAGGTCAACAAGCTGCTGACGATCGCCGACACGATGCGCTTCATGGAATGGCGCACGCCGAACGGTTGCTCGACCTGTCGCCCCGCGCTCAACTACTACCTGATATCGACCTGGCCGCATGAGGCGAAGGACGATCCGCAGTCGCGCTTCATCAACGAACGCGCGCACGCCAACATCCAGAAGGACGGCACCTATTCGGTCATTCCGCGCATGTGGGGCGGCGAGACCAATGCCTCCGAACTGCGCCGCATCGCCGACGTGGTCGACAAGTACCGTATCCCGACGGTGAAGGTGACCGGCGGCCAGCGCATCGATCTGCTGGGCGTGAAGAAGGAAGACCTGCCCGCCGTGTGGCAGGACCTCGGCATGCCTTGCGGCCATGCGTATGCGAAAGCGCTGCGCACGGTGAAGACTTGCGTCGGGTCGGAATGGTGCCGCTTCGGCACGCAGGATTCGACGCGCATGGGACAGGAAATGGAACGCGTGCTGTGGCGCATGTATGCGCCGCACAAGGTCAAGATCGCAGTCTCCGGCTGCCCGCGCAACTGCGCCGAATCGGGCATCAAGGACGTCGGCGTGATCGGCGTGGATTCGGGTTGGGAGATCTATGTCGGCGGCAATGGCGGCATCAAGACCGAAGTGGCGCAGTTCTTCGTGAAGGTGAAAACACATGAGGAAGTGCTGGAGCATGCCGGCGCATTCCTGCAACTGTATCGCGAGGAGGGCTGGTATCTCGAACGCACCGTCCACTACATTGCGCGCGTCGGACTGGACTATGTGAAGGAGAAGGTGGTGGAGGACGCCGCGAATCGCAAGGCCTTATACGAGCGCCTGCTGTTTGCGCTCGATGGCGAGCCGGATCCGTGGCATGAGAAGGAAAAGGCGCAGGTCGATGAGCGGCAGTTCGAGCCGATCAATGCGTGACCCGGAACCACCAGCCAACCATTCTCAACGTGATCAAGGAAACAACATGTCCCAACAATGGAAAGCCGTCTGCAATGTGACGGATATCCCGGTACTCGGCGCGCGTGTCGTGCATCGCGCCACCACTGACGATGTCGCCGTCTTCCGCAACAGTGACGACAAGATATTCGCCCTGCTCGACCGTTGCCCGCACAAGGGCGGGCCGCTGTCGCAAGGCATCGTGTTCGGCGAGCGCGTCGCTTGCCCGTTGCACAGCTGGAACATCGAGCTGGGCTCCGGTTGTGCGGTCGCACCGGATGAAGGCTGCACGCAGAAATTCAGCGTCAAGGTGGAAGACGGCAAGGTCTTTCTCGATCTCGATGAACTGAACGCGCTGGCGGTTGAAGCGAAGGCTGCATGAGTGCATTGCGCGAATCGAAGACCACCTGCTGCTATTGCGGCGTCGGCTGCGGCGTCATTGTGCAGAGCGATGGCGAAAAGTTGGTGGGCGTGCGTGGTGACCCGGATCATCCGGCCAACTTCGGACGGCTGTGCACCAAGGGGAGCACGCTGCACCTGGCCGCCGACCCGGTGCTGCAACGGCAGACGCGCGCGCTGCACCCGGAGATGCGTGTCACGCGGGACGCATCGCGCGCCCAGGTGCCCTGGGACGAGGCTCTGGATTTCATCGCCGGAAAATTCGACGAAACGATCCGCGAGCATGGCCCGGACAGCGTGGGCTTCTATATTTCCGGGCAACTGCTGACAGAGGACTACTACGTCTTCAACAAGCTGGCGAAAGGTTTGATCGGCACCAATAACATCGACACCAATTCGCGCCTGTGCATGTCGAGTGCCGTCGCCGGCTACAAGCAGACGCTGGGCGCGGATGCGCCGCCGGCCTGCTACGAGGACATCGACCATGCGGAACTGATCTTCATCGCCGGTTCGAACACGGCCTATGCGCATCCCGTGCTCTATCGGCGCATCGAGGAGGCACGCAGGCGCAATCCTCGCCTGAAGCTGGTCGTCGCCGATCCGCGCCGCACCGATACCGCGCGTGATGCGGACCTGTTCCTGCCCATCCTGCCGGGTACCGATGTCGCGCTCTTCAACGGCATGCTGCACATCTGCCTGTGGGAAGGCCTGATCGACAACGCCTACATCGACGCGCACACCGAAGGCTTTGCCGAGTTGAAGCGCACAGTGCGCGAATACACACCGACATTCGTGGCCGATACCTGCGGCATCAGCGAAGACGATCTGGTCAAGGCGGCGCGCTGGTTTGGCGAATCGAAGGCGTCGCTCTCGCTGTATTGCCAAGGTTTGAATCAGTCGTCGCAGGGCACGGCGAAAAATGCCGCCCTGATCAACCTGCATCTCGCGACACACCAGATCGGCAAGCCGGGCGCCGGGCCGTTCTCGCTGACCGGCCAGCCGAATGCGATGGGCGGCCGCGAAGTGGGCGGCATGGCCAACCTGCTCTCGGCGCATCGCGATTTGGCCAATCCGGACCACCGCGCAGAAGTGGCGCGCCTGTGGGGCGTGGACGAGGTGCCCGCAACGCCGGGGAAGACGGCGATTGAAATGTTCGACGCGCTGCGTGCCGGCGAGATCAGGATCATCTGGATCGCCTGCACCAATCCGGCGCAATCGCTGCCGGAACAGGCGCTGGTGCGCGAGGCATTGAAGCGGGCGGAACTGGTGATCGTGCAGGAAGCCTTCAAGACGACGGCAACAGTCGGCTATGCCGACGTGCTGCTGCCGGCGACGACCTGGAGCGAGAAGGAGGGCACGGTCACCAATTCGGAGCGACGCATTACGCGCACCAAACCGATCCTGCCGAAACCCGGGCAGGCGCGCCACGACTGGGAAATCGTGGTCGAGATCGCGCACCGACTGGAAAAGAAGATGGAAAGAAGCAGGACGCTCTTTCGCTACGCGAATGTCGAGGAAATCTGGAACGAGCATCGCGAGTCGACGCGCGGGCGCGACCTCGACATCACGGGCCTATCGTACAAGTTGCTGGAAGAGCAGGGGCCGCAGCAATGGCCCTTTCCCGAGGGGGCAACCGAAGGCAGGAAACGGCTGTATGAAGACGGCCGCTTTGCTACGGCGAGCGGGCGCGCGAAGTTCGTGAACGTGGCGTACCAACCGGTCGCCGAGAAGGTCGATGCGCGCTATCCGTTCCGCCTGAATACCGGCCGCCTGCGTGACCAGTGGCATGGCATGAGCCGCACCGGCACCGTGGCGCAGCTCTTTTCACATGCGCCGGAGCCGGCGGTGCTGATGGCGCAGGTCGACATGGACCGGCGCATGATCGGCAACGGCGAGCTGGTTCATGTCACCAGCAGGCGCGGATCGCAGATCCTGCCGGCGATGGCGAGCGACGATCTCCGTTCCGGGCAGGCGTTCATCGGCATGCATTGGGGCGAGGAATTCGTGTCGGGTCGATCGCGGGACGAGGAAGGCACGCACGGCGTGAACGCGCTGACCTTGCCAGTGCTGTGCCCGGTATCGAAGCAGCCGGAACTCAAGCATGCGGCGGTGAAGATCCTGAAGGCAGAGCTGCCGTGGCGCTTCCTGGTGTTCGGCTGGATCGATTCGTCGCAGGCACTTGCGGTGCAGGCGGGGCTGAGGCCATGGATGCGACGCTTCGCGTATGCCTCCTGCACACTGTTCGGCCGCGAGAAGACCGGTGTGCTGTTTCGCGCCGCCGACGATTATCCGGCCGAGACCGAGCTGGTGCAGGCAATCGAGGCTAGCTTCGGCATAGTCGGCCCGCAGGTGCTGCGTTATGACGATGCGCGCCGCGGCAACGCGCGTCACGTCCTCGTGCGGGACGGTAAGCTGGAAGCGGTGTCGCTCGCGGGTGATACCTCGGCCGAGTCCTGGCTCAAGGAGTACCTCGAAAGCGGACAGCCTGTTGCGGGGCTGGGGCGCATGCTGCTGGTGCCGTCCGCGAAAGCACCGCAAGGCTTTCGCTCGCGAGGCAGGATCGTCTGCAATTGCTTCGATGTTGCCGAAACTGAAATCAGGGATGTGCTCGCGAGGCAGAACTGGATCAATGCGGGAACGCCGAATGCTGTGCTGGCGGACATGCAGCAGAAGCTGAAGTGCGGGACGAATTGCGGGTCGTGTGTGAGCGAACTGAGGAAGATCATCCTGGAGCAGAGGGCGGCTGCGGGTGTGGCGATTTAGTACAACTGCGGCACCAGTGACCAATGATCCGTTCCTTCCTCCTGCAAGGCTATGGTTTGCATGCGGGCGGGCGTCAAAAGTTGAACGTTGTGATGCCTTCCTCCGTCGCCCTCGCGAAGGCGGGGGCCCATGGGGAGATTGGGCATCTTCATGTGCCTGTTTGAGCGAGCCGCAGAATGGACTCGGTTCTGGGCCCCCGCCTTCGCGAGGGCGACGGGGAGAAGTTGTGGGATAGGAACAACCGGCAATGCCCGCCCTCGAACGCCTATTGCAAAGATATGCGCATACCGCAGCCCTGCAAGGGGAGAGAACCATTCGACGCTGCTCCGCATGTGCGACTGTAAAGTCAGCTTGCAGCACGGGATGCTGCTGCAAACCTGCTATCCGTCTTGCCCCATCCATGCCGACGGCCTGACTCGTCTACGCAAGGGCAACTGCCCTGCAGGCCGCAAACTTCCTGTATTGCCCGGATGCCTGCGCAAGCATCGCCGCCCAGAGGACAATGGCACGCTTCTTGTATGAGTTCCCTGAAAAATTCTCATGCACAAAGGAGACATGCATGCCGGAGGCTTCCCTCGCGTTCAGCAGCCTGATGGCGTTTGCCCTGCTGTTCGGGATCAAACACGGCTTCGATGCCGACCATCTTGCCAGCATCGACGGTCTGGCGCGCCTCCAGTCCCGCCTCGGGCACGCGCGCCTCGCGCGCAGCGCCGGGCTGCTGTTCTCGCTGGGACATGGACTGGTGGTGCTCGGTGCCGCCTGGGTGTTCGTACAACTTGGCGCGGGACGCCTGCCTGCGTGGCTTGAACCGCTCGGTGCATGGATTTCCATCGTCTTCCTTCTTGCCATCGGCATGGTCAACCTGGCCAATGCGTCGCGGCCCGCGCACAGCCCGGCCGTTCCGCCGCCGCTGGCGCGCTTCGTCATGCGCCTGCCGCTGCCGCAAGGCTTCATGGGAAGCGTACTCGTCGGCGGCATGTTCGCGCTATCGTTCGACGCGATGACAGTGGCGGCATGGTTCGGCCTGGCGGGGAGCCGTCATGGCGGCATGCTGGCAACGCTGATGCTCGCGGTGTGTTTCGTCGGCGGCATGGTGCTGACCGATACGCTCAATGGCCTGGTCGTGGCCAGCCTGATCCGGCGCAGCGAGCGCTTCGTGCAGCGGGCAGGACGGATGTTTTCGCTGCTGGTCGCCGCCAGTGCATTGCTGGTGGCGGGTCTGGGTGCATCGAAGCTCGTGTCGGACGCGTTCGACCAATGGACCGACGGCAAGGAACTCTTGTTCGGCGCCGCGGTGCTGACCATTATCCTCGCCGGCTATGCGATCGCGCGCCGCATGAGCCAGGCTGCCGGGCGCGACGCTATTCGACTTCCAGTTCCCTGACTTTCAGTTCCAGCCCGCCGGTTGGCTGTACCTGGTAGCCGCCGCAATCCGGGCAGGGGTCGTAGCGCTGGCTGATCGGCACCGTCTTGTTGCAGGACATGCACCAGCCCTGTCCTTTGGTCTCGATGATCTCCAGTCGCGTGCCCTCGGCCAGCGTGTCCTTGACCACGGCATCGAAACAGAAGCGCATGGCTTCCACTTCCACGCCGGCCAGCGCGCCGATCTCCAGCCACACGGTTTTTACGCGGGTGAATGCGTTTGCCCTGGCGCTGTCCTCAATGACCTGGAGCACGCCTTCCGCGAGCGACATCTCATGCATGGTTGACCTCGATTTCACAGGCGACGCACGGGTCCAGCGAATGAACCAGCAGTTCCGTGCGGCGCAATATTGCAGTTTCTTCAGCGGCTTCAACGCCGGCCAGGCTCCGGGCACAGGCACCCTCGGGGTGAAAATTCCATTCGGTCGGTGCGACGATCCGGTAATCCGCGATCCTGCGCTGCGCATCGAGCACAACGCGATGCAGCAGCAGCCCGCGCGCGTTCTGCACACAGGCCAGTCCGACGGCTGCTTCCCCTGCATGGCCCTGCACCCAGGCGTCTTCCGCGGGTTCGCTTCTGCGCAGGCGATCGAATAGTGCATGGATTTCGAGCAGCCGCGCCAGCAATCGCGCAAAGATGGACACACCTTGCTCGCGCAACAAGACGGCAAGGGCAGGATGCGCCTGCATGCGCGCCAGGCTGCCGGTTTCCAGCGCCTGCCCCTGCCAATGGGGACGCGAGGCGAAATGCCCCTCGTTCGTCATGGAAGGCAACAGATACGTCAGCATGTTCTCGCGATTCACCCACGGCATCAGGGATGCGGCACCGTCATGGCTTGGCTCGTCCAGCGGCAAGCATTGCAGCAACAGGCGCGCGGTGGGCGTCCTTGCGTCATGCAGCCAGCGCATCAGCGTGTTCGTGTCGCCAGCATCTTGCAAGTACTGCCACGCATCGCCGAGCAGCGCGGCACCAACGCGGCTTTCCATTTCGACCATGCCGGCCTGCCAGCCGGTTTCATCGAAGCCATCGCGGCAGCATGCCGTCATGTGCTGCCGTAACCAGGCGAGCAGGGTGGGATCCGACGGCGCCTGCATGATGCGCGGCAGGTCGATCAGGAAGCGCCACAGCAATTCCTGCAAGGCTTCCGCCAGCACAAGCCGCTCGCACTGCAAGCTTACCGCTGTTGATTGCTCCAGCGCGACCTGGACCGCGGTGCTTGCCGCCGCTCCCTGCGCCTTGCCACAAATGCTGAACAGAAGGGGAATGACCTGCAGCGCGTGTGCGGCAGGCCTGCCTTGCAAGAGCCGGTTGAGCGGAATCAGCGCGCGAGGCTGCACGGCGGCGGCGACGATGCGTCGGCCGTCGAACTCCAGCGCGATGCGGATCTTTCCTTCCAGGTTCACGATACGGATTCAGAAACGTCGATCTTCAACCTGCATCATCGACGATCCCATCCAGAATGGCCAGTGTTTCCAGCGCGCGATCCGGATCGACCCGTTCGTAAGCGAAGCTGCCGGCCTGGATCAGCAGGTAGTCGCCGAGGTGCACAGGCTCCGCCATCAAGATCAGGCTGACCCGGCGCTGCTTGCCGAAGGCTTCCACGGTCGCCATGTCGCCATCGATGGCGACGATGCGCGAGGGAATCGCCATGCACATTACGCCGCCTCCAGCGCCGCGCGTTCCACGACGACGCCGAGCAGGCCGAGTTCGGAGACGATGAGGGAGGTCAGCGTCGGCAGCAGTGCTTCGACCTGCGGTGTCAGCGCCATGCCGGTTTCCAGTGACAACGGTTCGACGCCGAACACCGTCACGCCGCCCGGTTGTTCGTTGTTGAAGGCCAGCGTGGCGAGCACATCGGACAATCCCACCTGGTGCGGCGAGAGCTTGGTCTTGAAGAACACCGGCACGTCGTCGCCGGCGATGCGCACGATGGTGCCCGGCTCCTTCCGGCTGCGCACGGCATCGACGATGATCAGATGCGTGGCATGGGCCAGGTCTTCCAGCAATTCCATGCCCGCGGTGCCGCCGTCGATCACCTCGACCTGCGGCGGCACGCGGTACTCGTGCTGGAAGCGCTCGATGGCACGCACGCCGACACCTTCATCGGAGAGGAGGATGTTGCCGACGCCGAGGATGACTATGCGCATGATGTTCCAATGCAGTAAGAGTATTTTCCGTGGCGCGCACACATTGCACGCCACGGACATGGTTTGCCTTTGTTTGGCGTTGTTTACAGCACCTGCACCTTGACCACTTCCTGCTGGTCGGTATCGAGCACATGCACCGCGCAGGCGAGGCAGGGATCGAAGGAGTGCACCGTGCGAAGCACTTCCAGCGGACGCTCAGGATCGGCCACCGGCGTGTTCAGCAACGAAGCCTCGTACGGACCGATCGCCTCATGCTCGTTGCGCGGCGCAGCGTTCCAGGTCGTCGGCACGACGCACTGGTAGTTGCTGATTTTGCCGTCATTGAGCACGACCCAGTGCGACAGCGCGCCGCGCGGCGCCTCGTGGAAGCCCACGCCGGTGACTTCGCCCTTCGGGAAGGTCGGCTTGTTGAAGGTCTGGCGGTCACCCTTGGCGATGTTGTCGAGCAGGAGCTGCCACTGCTGTGCGAGAACATCCACCTGCACCGCGCAGGACACCGCGCGCGCCGCATGGCGGCCGATGGTGGAATGCAGCGCGGCCACCGGCACCTTGGTCTTCGCCAGTGCGCTTACCGTGTCCAGCGTCTGGGTCACGTACTTGATGGTCGGCTCATGTTTGGCGGCGACCATGGTCAGCACGCGCGAGAGCGGTCCGACCTGCGCCGGCTTGCCGTAGAAGGTCGGCGACTTGACCCAGGAGTACTTGCCGTCGTCCTGGAAGTCGGTGTACTGCGGCTCGGTCTCGCCCTTGAACGGATGCAGCGCACCCTTGCCGCCCTTGTACCACGCATGCTTGACGCTTTCCTCCACGCCGTCGCGGAAGAACGGGTCGCCGAAGCTCTTGATCTGCTGGAAGGAGGCGAGGTCACCGCCCTTGATGTAGCCGCCGGGCAGGGCGAACTGCGTGCCCTTGGTATCGAGCGGAATATCAGGCACCGCAAGGTATTCGAGCACGCCGGCGCCGATGCCCGTCCAGTCGGCATAGAAGGCGCCGATGGCGGCGACGTCGACCAGGTACACGTTCTTCACGAAGTCCGCCAGCTCGTCGATCCAGCCCTTGATCGCCATCAGGCGTTCCATCGTCAGCGACGATTGCGAGTCGAAATCGATCGGGTTCGACACGCCGCCCACGGCAACGTTCTGGATGTGCGGCGTCTTCGAGCCGAGGATGGAGACGATCTTGTTTGCCTTGCGCTGGATTTCCAGCGCCTGCAGGTAGTGCGTGGTCGCCAGCAGGTTCACGTCCGGCGGCAGTTTCATCGCCGGATGGCCCCAGTAGCCGTTGGTGAAAATGCCGAGCTGGCCGGTGCCGACGAAGCCGGACAGGCGTTCCTTCACCTTCGCGAATTCATGCTTGCTGTTGCCGCTCCAGGTCGACAGGCTTTCCGCCAGTTGCGCGGTCTTGGCCGGATCGCCCTTGAGCGCCGACGTCACGTCCACCCAGTCCAGCGCGGACAGGTGGTAGAAGTGCACGATATGGTCGTGGATGGCGTGCGCCGTGATGATCAGGTTGCGGATGTATTGCGCGTTGAGAGGCACTTCCATCTTCAGCGCGTTCTCGATTGCGCGCACCGAGGTGATCGCATGCACCGTGGTGCACACGCCGCAAATGCGCTGCGTGATCGACCATGCGTCGCGCGGATCGCGCCCCACCAGGATCTGCTCGACACCGCGCCACATCTGGCCCGACGCCCATGCCTTCTTCACCTTGCCGCCGTCGACTTCGCAGTCGATGCGCAGGTGACCCTCAATCCTGGTGATCGGGTCGATCGTGATTCTCTTTGCCATGCTTGTCTCCTAAATTATTCCTCTTGGGGCAGGATCGGCAGATACCGAACCAGCACGATATAGCCCAGGATTTCGATTGCGATGATGCCGATGCTGACCATGATTTCCGGCACCGACGGGAAGTAACTCCAGCCCAGCCCGGTGCTGTAACCGACGATGTAGGCGTTGATGCGCAACAGGAAGGCGCCCGTCATCAGCAGCACGGCGGCGACGAACAGCTTCGCCGGCTGGCTGCGTCGCTTCTCGTCGCGCAGCATCACCAGCGGCGCGATGAAGGCGAGGGTCTCGATCCAGAACATCAGGGCCTTCACGCCGGGCTCGAACATGAAACCGATCGCGCCGCGCATGGCCAGGTCGACAAAGCGCACCACTACGAAGGCCGCGACCACCCACACCATCAGGCGCGACAGCTTGCCCAGCAGGTGCATTTCCAGCGGCCGCTGGAAGCCGGACGACGACAGGCAGGCTTCGAAGAACACGACCGCGAAGCCGCTCGTCACCGCGGTCATCAGGAACAGCAACGAGATAACCGGGCTTTGCCACAGCGGATGCACGTGATAGCCGAACACGGTGAGCATCGAGCCGAGCGAGGACTGGTGCATGGTCGGCAATACCACACCGAGCGCGATGAAGAAGAACAGCACCTTGCTCAGCTTTTTCTTCTGCACGTTGAGGCCGAATTTCTCCAGCAGCGCCGGCGCGAACTCGATCCACATCACGATGATGTAGGCCGATACGCACAGGGCCACTTCGAGCATCACCGAATTCACCTGCGCGTAACCCGGTACGAACACATGCCAGAAGTTCCAGTAACGGCCGAGGTCGACCGCCGCCGAGATACCGGCCAGCGTGTAGCCGAACAGGCTGCCCAGCAACGCCGGCCGCACCATCGGGTGGTATTCGCCCTTGTTGAAGATATAGACCAGGATCGCCATGACGTAGCCGCCGCAGGCGAAGGCGGAGCCGATCATCACGTCGTACACGACCCAGATGCCCCAGGTCTGTCCATCGCTGATATTGCTGACCGCGCCCATGCCATGCAGGAAGCGGATGCCGAGAATGACGACCGCGATCGCCGCCAGGATCGCGAGCGTGACGGTTGTCGGCGTCACCATCGGTCCGCCGACTGGAGCGGGGGCGGCGTGATGTGCATCAGACATCGGAACCTCCTTGTGTCTTGTCCGTCGGCTTGCTTTCGTCCTCAGCCTTCACGTTGCGCTTGGCGATGAAGCCCAGCACGCCGAGGAAAGCGATCGGTAGCACCATGCCGCTGTACAGGCCATGCTGTATGGTTTCGGAATTGGCCGCGAAGGAGCGTTCGGGCAGCGTGGGCATGCCCAGCTTCTCGAACGGCACGGCGGACAGACGGATCACCTGCGTGCCGCCGACTTCCTTGTCGCCGTAAACATGCTGCACATAGTTCGGGATCTTCGCCACGTGCGGTGACTGATCACGTGTGTTCAGGTTACCGCGCGGGAAAGCCGTTTCCTGGCCGGGCTTGAGTTCCATCCGGCGCTTTGCTTCCACCTTCAGGTCCTTCACCTTGCCGAACAGCGTCGCGCCCGTCGGGCAGACTTCCGCACAGGCCGCGTACTTCCCTTCGGGCATGCGGTGCTTGCACAACTGACACTTGGAGATTTTCGGGATGGCCTTGTCGTACTCGAAGCGGGGCACGCCGAACGGGCAGGCCGCGACGCAGTAGCGGCAGCCGATGCAGGCATCCTTGTTGTAGCTGACGATGCCCGTCACCGGGTCCTTCGTCATTGCCTTCACCGGGCAGGCCGACACGCAGGACGGGTCAGCACAGTGCAGGCAGGAGGCCTTGTTGAAGGCAAAGCCGTCGATCACGCTGTCCTTCTTCTCGCCCGTGCCATCCTTATACATCTTGATGACATTGAGCGTCTTGCCGGACAGGTCGAGCGGGGTGTCCCAAAGCTGGTCTTCGGTGGAAAATTCCGGCGGCATGCCGTTGGCTTCCTTGCACGCGGCAACACAGGCCTTGCAGCCGATGCACAGCGTACTGTCGAACAACAGGCCGACCGCTTCCGGCGGCATCGGCTTGTTGTCGCGGGCCTCCACCGAAGTGGCCGTGGCGAGCAATGCTCCGCCACCCAGCGCGCCTTTCAGGAAATCGCGCCGGTCGAGACTCATGATTCCGTCCTTTCCTTTTCAGTGGACGGTTTGCCGGCGGACTTGCTCGGGCATTCGGTCTGGCACTTGCCGAGATTCTTCGCCATCGCCACTGTGCCGCCCGCGACTACGCCAGCCACACCGGCCACCACGGCAACCGCACCCATCGTCGCGCCGTGTCCTTTCTGTTCTTCCACCCGTGGATAACCGACCGGCGGTGTATTGGTCTTGAGTTCCGCCAGCGCGTGGATCGGTTTCGCAAAGCCGACACCCTGCTCGGTGCAGCCGATGCAGGGATGGCCCGTGCCGACCGGCCAGCTCGCATTGCCGACATCGCCAAACAGGATGGACGGGCAGTTCGCGTAAGTCTCCGGTCCCTTGCAGCCGAGCTTGTACAGGCACCATCCCTTGCGATGCCCTTCGTCGCCGAACTCCATGGCGAAGCGGCCGGCATCGAAGTGCGCGCGCCGTTCGCAGTTGTCGTGCACGAGGCGCGAGTAGGCGAACTTCGGGCGGCTCTTGGCATCCAGTTCCGGCAGTTTGCCGAAGGTCAGGAAGTGCACCACCGTCGACAGGAAGTTGTACGGATTCGGCGGGCAGCCGGGGATGTTCGCCACCGGCCTGCCGAGCACCTGCGCCGCGCTCGACGCACCGGTCGGATTCGGGCCGGTGGAGGGCATGCCGCCCCAGGCCGCGCAGCTGCCGATGGCGATCACCGCCGCCGCATCCGCCGCGCATTCCTTCAGCATGTCCATCGCGGTCTGGCCGCCGACCTTGCAATAGACGCCGTTATCCTTGGTCGGAATCGCGCCTTCCACCACGAGCAGATACTTGCCCTTGTTGGCCTTCATCGCCGCGCGTCGCGCTGCTTCAGCCTGGTGGCCGGCGGCCGCGAAAAGGGTTTCGTGGTAATCGAGCGAAATGACGTCGAGGATCAGCTTCTCGAGCGTCGGATGCTCCGCGCGCAGCATCGACTCGGTACAGCCGGTGCACTCCTGGAAGTGCAGCCAGATCACCGAAGGCCGCTTCTTGTTGGCCACGGCCTGCACGATGGCCGCATCCGCGCCCGTGGGCAGGCCCATGGTCGATGCCATCGCCGTGCATAACTGCAAAAAGCTGCGCCGCGAAATGCCGAGCCGCTTTTCGACCACCGCGACGGCATTTTCCGCCCGGTCTTGTTTGTTCTTGTTCATCCCCCGCTCCTCTTTCCGTTGATGTTCTTTGAGCACCGACTGGAAGGTGTAAGACAAATGACGACAGGTGATATGCATCGAAATACATGTTCGCCGTGCCGCCTGCTGTCACCGTCATGGGGTTGTCACGAATATTGCAAGTGAGGAAGACCAGACGGGACTGATAGCGATGCGCAACTTTTGTGCCACGACATTTTTTTTCGATGGCATGCGCGGCAAAGCAAGGCGGGGCCTTGCCGTACGCCGATTGAAGGAGTGCAGGACAGCGCGGTCGATGCCGTCGAAGGATGCGGAGTGCTGCAATCACAAGTGTCGTTTTGGCTGGGAAACGCAAAGTGCGCTTCCAGCAAATCAGGCCGAATTGGCCGTGCTTGCAGCACTCGCAGCGGAAGTTTGCTTTCCACGTTGGACACGCAAGTGGAAGCTCATTAAACTCAACGATGACAAGCCGGAGAAGAGCCGGCGAGGAGACCAATGATGTGCGTGGTATGCGGATGCGGAAACCACGGAAATGGCAAGAGCCAGGACCACAAGACGGAAAGCGGATTGCCATACCGGCAAGTGCAGACGCAGGCGGGCAGCCTGCTGCACCAGTCGCACGGTCATCATCATGACCACTATCATGGACACGATCATGCGCACGGGCATGATCACGAACATGATCACGAACATGAGCATGAGCACGAACCTGAGCATGAGCACATAGCCGTCGACGCCGCCACCGGCGACCTGCACTTCGGTCACGGCCCCGCCTGCGTGTCGGTGCCCGGCATGAGCCAGTCGCGCACCATCAAGCTCGAACAGGATGTGCTGGGCAAGAACAACCAGTTCGCGGCGCAGAACCGCGAACATTTTGCGCACCACGGCATCCTCGCGCTCAACCTCGTCTCCAGCCCCGGCTCCGGCAAGACCACATTGTTGTGTGCCACGATCGAGGCGCTGAAGCAGCGCAGCAACCAACCTCCCGTCGCCGTGATCGAAGGCGACCAGCAGACCAGCAACGACGCCGACCGCATCCGCGCCACCGGCGCGCCGGCCATCCAGGTCAACACCGGCAAGGGCTGTCACCTCGATGCGCAAATGGTCGGTAACGCCTTTTCACGCCTCCCGCTGCATGCGCACGATGGACATGATGAGCAGGGCGGCGTCCTGTTCATCGAGAACGTCGGCAATCTCGTTTGCCCGGCGATGTGGGATCTCGGCGAAGCGGCGAAGGTGGCCATCCTTTCCGTCACGGAAGGTGAGGACAAGCCACTCAAGTACCCGGACATGTTCGCCGCCGCGCGCCTCATGATCCTGAACAAGGTCGACCTGCTGCCCTACCTGCGCTTCGACGTCGAGCAATGCATTGCCTACGCGCGGCGCGTCAACCCGTCCATCGAAGTACTGCAGCTGTCGGCCACCAGCGGGCAGGGGATGGATGCATGGCTCGACTGGATCGCCGCCGGACAACGCACGATGGCGAGCGTGTGATGACGGCGCCATCTCTCGATTTGCCGGCGGCGGCATCGAACGCCGCCGTCCTCGCCTGCGGCGCTTGGCTCAAGAACGCCGCCTGCCTGCTGAATGGGCAGCATGTGCAATGGTCGCCCGTGCACGGCGACCTGGGCGACCCGGCCAATTGCATTGCACTGGAGCAGTCCGTCGAAGCCTTGCTGCAGAAAGCCGGCGGGCAGGTGGATGCAATCGCACATGACCTGCATCCAGACTTCTTTAGTTCGCAGCTTGCGCTGCGCATCGCCGACCAGCTCGGCGTTCCCGCGATCGGGGTGCAGCATCACCACGCGCACATCGGCGCAGTGGCCGCCGAGTTCGGCCTGCACGAGCCGCTGATCGGACTGGCACTCGACGGTGTCGGCCTGGGTACGGACGGCGTGGCCTGGGGCGGTGAACTGCTCTGGGTCGACGGCGCGCAATGGCGACGCCTCGGCCATCTGCAGACATTGGCGCTGCCCGGCGGCGACACCGCTGCGCGCGAACCTTGGCGCATGGCCGCTGCGGTCTTGCATGGCATGGGGCGCGATGCGGAAATCGTGGCACGTTACGGCGACAAGGTCGGCAAGCCGGCCGCGCAGACCGTGCAATCGATGCTGGCGCGCGGCCTGAACTGCCCGCCTGCGACCGGCGCGGGGCGCTGGTTCGATGCGGCAGCGGGCGCGCTTGGCATCAGCGTGAAACAGGCCTTCGAAGCCGAAGCGGCGATTGCGCTGGAAAGGCTCGCTACCGCCTGGCTTGCGGAACATGGCGAGCCCGACGGCGCACGCGACTATGCGATCGACGATGAAGGCGTACTGGATCTGCGCCCGCTCTTCGCGCGCCTGTTCGCGCTCGGCGAGGGCGATGCAAGGGATGTCGCGCGCGGCGCGGCCCTGTTCCATACGACGCTCGTCGCCGCGCTTGCTGAATGGACCGAGCACGCCGCGAAACGCTACGACGCAGGTGCGATCGCCTTCGGCGGCGGCTGCTTCTTCAACCGCGTGCTGACATCGCGCCTCGGCGCAGAACTCGAGCGGCGCGACCTGCACGTCTTCCTGCCGCAGAAAGTGTCTTGCGGCGACGCCGGCCTCGCGCTCGGACAGGCATGGGTGGCAGCGCATCAGTTGCAGGAAACCGAAACCAGCAAGACAGGAGCGAATGCATGTGCCTAGCAATACCCACCCGCGTGGTCGAAGTGCGGCCCGGCCAGATGGCGGTGATCGAACTGTCCGGTGTACGCAAGGAGATTTCGACCGCGCTGGTCGATGCCGTCAGCGTCGACGACTACGTGATCGTCCACGTCGGCTATGCGATCGGTAAGGTCGATCCCGAAGAGGCGCAGCGTACGCTCGCGATGTTCAATGAGCTGGAGATGGCCCAGGTTTCGTCGATACCAGGGATGACGGAGCCGGCCAAATGACAGCAAAAGCAATTTGTCCACGGAAAACACGGAAAACACGAAAGTGTTCAAGGAAGTTTTCTGTGCCTTCAGTGTTTTCCGTGGACAACAGGGTTTTTAAAAATGAAATACATCGCTGAATATCGAGACGGAGAGACGGCGCAAAAGATCGCGGCGCGCATCCACGCGGAAGCGGATCCGACAAGACGCTACAGCTTCATGGAATTCTGTGGCGGCCACACGCATGCCATTTCACGCTACGGCGTGAGCGAGCTGTTGCCGAAGAATGTGCGCATGATCCACGGCCCCGGTTGTCCGGTGTGCGTGCTGCCCATCGGACGCATCGACCATGCCATCAAGCTGGCGCTGGAACACAACGCCATCGTCTGTACCTACGGCGACACCATGCGCGTACCGGCTTCCGATGGCCTGTCGCTGATCAAAGCCAAGGCGCGCGGGGCGGATATCCGCATGGTGTATTCCGCCGCTGACGCGCTGAAGACTGCCATCGACAATCCGGACCGAGAAGTGGTGTTCTTCGCCATCGGCTTCGAAACCACCACGCCACCCACGGCCATCGTGCTGCGCGAAGCGGCGGCGCGCAAGGTACATAACTTCAGCGTGCTGTGCTGCCATGTGCTCACACCATCGGCCATCACCCATATTCTCGAATCGCCCGAAGTGCGCGATTACGGCACCGTGCCCATCGACGGCTTCATCGGCCCGGCGCACGTGAGCATCGTGATCGGCTCCGGGCCGTATGACCACTTCGCGGAGGAATACCGCAAGCCCGTCGTCGTTGCCGGCTTCGAGCCGCTGGACGTGATCCAGGCCATCCTGATGCTGGTGCGCCAGGTCAACGAAGGCCGCTCCGAAGTGGAAAACGAATTCATGCGCGCTGTCACGACAGAGGGCAACCTCACCGCGCAGACGCTGGTGTCGGAGGTGTTCGAGCTGCGCACCACCTTCGAATGGCGCGGCCTGGGCGAAGTGCCGTACAGCGCATTGCGCATCCGTCCCGCTTATGCGCGTTATGACGCCGAGAAGAAGTTCGGGCTTGCCTATCGGCCGGTAGCCGATAACAAGGCCTGCGAATGCGGCGCGATCCTGCGCGGCGTGAAAGGCCCGACCGACTGCAAGCTGTTCGGCACCGTCTGCACGCCGGAGAACCCGATGGGCTCCTGCATGGTGTCGAGCGAAGGGGCCTGCGCCGCGCATTACTCGTATGGCAGATTCAAGGATATTCCGGTGGTGACTGCATGAATGGAACTGTGAAAAAGAATTACATCCGTCCGCTTGATCTCAAGAATGGACGCATCGACATGGGACACGGCGCGGGAGGGCGCGCCTCGGCACAACTGATCGACGAATTGTTCGTCACCGCCTTCGACAATGAATGGCTGCGCCAGGGCAACGACGGCGCGCGCATGGACATGCCGGCGGGACGCATGGTAATGGCCACCGACGCGCATGTCGTGTCGCCACTGGTCTTCCCGGGCGGCGATATCGGCTGCCTGTCGGTGCACGGCACCATCAATGACGTGGCGATGAACGGCGCCAGGCCGCTGTACCTGTCCGCCAGTTTCATCATCGAGGAAGGCTTCGCCCTGTCGGAGCTCAAGCGCATCGTCGATTCGATGGCGCAGGCCTCCCGTGAAGCAAGCGTGCCGGTCGTCACCGGCGATACCAAGGTGGTCGAGCGCGGCAAGGGCGACGGTGTGTTCATCAGCACCACGGGCGTGGGCGTGGTGCCGCCGGGTATCGACATTGATGGTGCCTATGCGAAACCAGGCGACGCCATCATCGTCTCCGGCCATATCGGCAGCCACGGCGTGGCCATCATGTCCAAGCGCGAGTCGCTCGCCTTCGAGACCGAGATCCTGTCCGACACAGCCGCATTGCACGGGCTGGTGGCAGACATGCTGGCCGCGATGCCGCGCGTGCATGTGCTGCGCGATCCCACGCGCGGCGGCCTTGCCACCACGCTCAATGAAATCGCGAAGCAGTCGGGCGTCGGCATGCTGCTCGATGAGGCCGCGATACCGGTGTTGCCGCAGGTCGAGGCAGCCTGCGAATTCCTCGGCCTCGATCCGCTCTACGTCGCGAACGAAGGCAAGCTGATCGCGATCTGCGCGGAGCAGGACGCCGAGGCACTGCTCGCCGCGATGCGCGCGCATCCGCTCGGCAAGGACGCGGTACGTATCGGCACCGTGACCGAGGACGCGCACGGTTTCGTGCAGATGAAAACCCGCTTCGGCGGCCGGCGCGTGGTCGACTGGCTCTCCGGTGAACAACTGCCACGCATCTGCTGAACCGACCATGCGCATTCTTTTCATTTCCCACAGTTTCAACAGCCTCACCCAGCGCCTGTTCGTCGAACTGCGCGCGCGCGGCCACGAGGTATCGATCGAGTTGGACATCGCGGATTCGGTCAGCGAGGAAGCGGTCGCCATGTACCGTCCCGACCTGATCATCGCGCCTTTCCTGAAACGCGCCGTGCCTGCATCGATCTGGCAGAACCACGTCTGCCTGATCGTGCATCCCGGTATCGTTGGTGATCGCGGCCCCTCGGCGCTCGACTGGGCGATCCTGAACCGTGAGCCGGTCTGGGGCGTGACCGTGCTGCAGGCCAATGCCGAGATGGACGCTGGCGACATTTGGACCACCGCCACCTTCCCGATGCGGGCTGCCATGAAGAGCAGCCTGTATCGCAACGAAGTGACTAACGCTGCCGTCGCTGCCGTGCTGGAAGCCATCGGCAAGTTCGAGCGCGACGAGTGGCCCATGCCCCTGGCTGCGGCCGGCAAAATACATGGACAACTGCATGGGCAATTGCGCCCGCTCTTGCGCCAGGAACAGCGGCGCATCGACTGGCAGAACGACGACACCGCTACGGTGCTGGCGAAGATCCATGGCGGCGACGGCTTTCCCGGCGTGCTCGACAGCCTGTTCGGCACGCCGTGCTATCTGTACGACGCCCATCCGGCCACGACAACCGCGCTGGCGGCGACGCAGGGACGTGCCGGTGACGTCGTCGCGCGGCGCGACGAGGCGGTGCTGCGCCGCACGCGCGACGGCGGCGTATGGATCGGCCACGCGCGCCGCGCGCCTGCTGCCGACGATTTTGACAAGATGCTCAAGTTGCCGGTCGCGGTCACCTTTCCTGCCGAAACCGCCGTCCTGCCGGAACTGCCGGTGCCGCTGCAGCGTCCCGAGGAAGAGTGGGGCGAGCTGCGCTATCGGGAGGAGGGCGCGGTTGGCTATCTGTCCTTCGATTTCTACAACGGCGCGATGTCCACCGTGCAATGCCGCCGCCTGCGCGACGCGGTGCTGCAGGCAAGGGAGCGGCCGACGCGCGTGCTGGTGATGCTGGGCGGCGACGATTTCTTCAGCAACGGCATCCACCTGAACTGCATCGAAGCGGCGGCGCACCGGCCGGACGAGAGCGCGGCCGACGAGTCC
Organism: Noviherbaspirillum sp.; assembly: GCF_035254685.1. Lineage (GTDB taxonomy): Bacteria > Pseudomonadota > Gammaproteobacteria > Burkholderiales > Burkholderiaceae_D > Noviherbaspirillum. The sequence goes on from NZ_DATFAI010000030.1 coordinate 86,537, forward strand.
TGGTACAACATCAACGCGATGGACGACCTCGCGCTGGAAATCCTGACTGCCACCGACCAGCTCACCATCGCCGCCATGCGCGGCAATGCCGGCGCCGGCGGTGCTTTCCTTGCACTGGCCGCCGACATGGTCTGGGCGCACGAAGGCGTGCTGCTCAACCCGCATTACAAGAACATGGGCAACCTTTATGGTTCCGAGTACTGGACCTACCTGCTGCCACGGCGTGTCGGTGCCGAGCAGGCACGCGCCATCACGCAGAACCGGCTGCCGATTTCGGCGACGCAGGCGGCAAGGCAGGGACTCATCGATACCGCTTTCGGCCGCGACGCGGACAGCTTCATGCGGGAGGTGAAGCACCGCGCGCAGGCACTGGCGAACGCGGCCGATTACCCGGAGCGGCTCGCAGCCAAGCGCGAGCGGCGTGCCGCCGACGAGGCCGCCAAACCGCTGGCGGCCTACCGCGAGGAAGAACTCGCGAGGATGCGCCGCAATTTTTACGGATTCGACCCCAGTTACCATGTCGCACGCTACCACTTCGTGCACAAGTTGCCGCACGCGTGGACGCCGCGCCACCTCGCCCTTCACCGCTGAGTTGATCCTGAGTTAATGCCATGAACGCCGCCCATCCCACCACGCTGCCCACCGTCCTTGTCATCGACGACGAACCGCGCTCGCAGGACGCGATCCGGCGCACGCTCGAAGAGGACTTCAATGTCATCACCGCCGGCGCGGCCGACGACGGGCGCGACATGATGGCGCGGTACCACGTGTCCGTCATCTTGTGCGACCAGCGCATGCCAGGCACGACAGGCGTGCAGTTCCTGAAGGAAGTGCGCGAACGCTGGCCGGACGTGGTGCGCATCATCATCTCCGGCTACACCGATTCCGAGGACATCATCGAAGGCATCAACGAAGCAGGCATTTACCAGTACCTGCTCAAGCCCTGGCTGCCCGATCACCTGCTGGAAACTGTGCGGCGCGCGGTCGAGGCGCAAGGCCTGCAATCCGACATGCATCGCCTGAACATCGAGCTGCGCAACAGCACGCCGGTGCTGCGTGCACGTACTGCGGAGAAGCAGGCCACCGTGCGCGATGCCTTCGACTTCAACCGCATCGTGCGCGCGCCGGGCAGTCCGATGGACCAGGTGTGCGAGATCGCGGCACGCATTGCGCGTTACGACCTCTCGGTGCTGGTGCTCGGCGAATCCGGCAGCGGCAAGGAATTGCTGGCGCGCGCCATGCACTACGCCAGCCCGCGCGCCGCGCGCGCCTTCGTGATGGAGAACTGCGCGGCGATGTCGGAAACGCTGCTGGAATCGGAACTGTTCGGCCACAAGCGCGGTTCGTTCACCGGCGCGTATGAAGACCATGTCGGCCTTTTCCAGCGTGCCGACGGTGGTACGGTGTTCCTTGACGAGATCGGTGATACCTCGCCCGGCTTCCAGGTCAAGCTGCTGCGCGTGTTGCAGGAGGGCGAGGTGCGTCCGGTCGGCGCGACGCGTGCGATTCCCGTCAACGTGCGCGTGATCGCTGCGACGCATCGCAATCTCGAAGACGATGTGCACGCGGGCCGCTTTCGCCAGGACCTCTACTACCGCCTCGCCGGCATGACGATGGCGATCCCGCCGCTGCGCGAACGGCCGGGCGATATTCCGCCGATTGCCGAATCGCTGCTGCAGCAGGCCGCGCGCGAACTTGGCAAGCCGATCGAACGTTTCGCCGCCGAGGCGCTGGCGAGCATGGTTTCCTATCCCTGGCCCGGCAATATCCGAGAGCTGCGCAACGAGATCTATCGTGCCGTCGCACTGAGCGAAGGCAGCGAAGTCGGCGCACGCGCCTTCTCCAGCAAAGTGCTGCAGGGCCAGCCCGGCACCGCAGCCATTCACGGCAGCAATGCGCCAGGCTACCCTGGCATGCCACAATCGGGCACGCTGCAGGAGCGCCTCGACGCGATCGAGGCGGTGATCCTGAAAGAGACCTTGCTGCGCTACCGCTGGAACAAGACGCATGCATCGAAAGAACTGGGCCTCTCGCGCGTGGGCCTGCGCAGCAAGCTGCTGCGTTTCGGCCTGGAGGAAAAATGATGCCGCGTGATTCCTTTCCTGACCGGCGCCCCGGTTTCAACGTACTGTGGCTGCAATCCGGCGGCTGCGGCGGCTGCACCATGTCGCTGCTCTGCGCGGACACACCGGATTTCTTCGGCTCGCTCACTGATGCAGGCATCAAGCTGCTGTGGCATCCTTCGCTGTCGCTGGAAAGTGGCGCCGATGCCGTGCAGATCCTGCGTGCCTGCATAGACCGCGAGATACCCCTGAATGCCTTGTGCGTGGAAGGCGCGCTGCTGCGCGGCCCTGGCGGAACAGGGCGCTTCCACCTGCTCTCCGGCACCGCGAAGCCGATGGTCGCCTGGGTGCGCGAGCTTGCCGCCGTTGCCGATTATGCAATCGCCGTCGGAAGCTGCGCCGCGTACGGCGGCATCACCGCTGGCGGCGTCAATCCGACCGATGCCTGCGGCCTGCAATACGAAGGCGACCGTATCGGCGGATTGCTCGGCGCGCACTACCGCGCCCGCTCCGGCCTGCCCGTCATCAACGTCGCCGGCTGCCCCACGCATCCGCAGTGGGTGATCGAAACCTTAATGGCACTCGCTGCCGATCAATTCGGTGCGAGCCAGATCGACGCACTTGGCCGTCCGCGCTTTTATGCCGACCGCCTCGTGCACCACGGCTGCACGCGCAACGAGTTCTATGAATTCAAGGCCAGCGCGGCTAAGCCGTCCGATCTTGGCTGCCTGATGGAGAACATGGGATGCAAGGGCACGCAGGCGCATGCCGATTGCGGCGCGCGGCCCTGGAACGGCGAAGGCTCCTGCCTGCGCGGCGGCTATGCCTGCATCAGCTGCACCGAACCCGGCTTCGAGGAGCCGGGCCATCCTTTCCACCTCACGCCGAAGATCGCCGGTATTCCCATCGGCCTGCCGTCCGACATGCCGAAGGCCTGGTTCGTCGCCTTGTCCTCGCTGTCGAAATCCGCCACGCCAAAGCGCGTGCGGGACAATGCGCGCGTCGACCACCAGGTGGTCAACCCCGCGATCCGCAAGACGAGACTGAAATGAGGAACGCATGTCCCGCCTGATCGTCGGCCCCTTTAACCGTGTCGAGGGCGACCTCGAAGTGCAGCTCGATGTCGCGGACGGCGCCGTTCGCTCGGCGCGCGTGAATGCGCCCATGTACCGCGGCTTCGAGCAGATCCTGCAGCAGAAGCATCCCTTCGATGCCATGGTCTACGTGCCGCGCATCTGCGGCATCTGTTCCGTGTCACAGTCCGTCGCCGCCTCGCGCGCACTGGCCGATGCCATGCAAGTCGTGCCGCCGCCGAACGGCTTGATCGTCACCAACCTGATGCTCGCGGCGGAAAACCTGGCCGACCACCTCAGCCATTTCTACCTGTTCTTCATGCCCGACTTCGCGCGCCCCGCCTATGCAAACATGCCGTGGCACGAGCAGGTGCGGCAGCGCTTTGCCGCGCAGCAGGGCGAGCACGCAAGGCAGGCCGTTGCGGCGCGCCAGCGCTGGTTCACGCTGCTCGGCACGCTTGGTGGCAAGTGGCCGCACACGCAGTCGATCCATCCCGGCGGCTCCGCGCGCGCCATCGATGCGGCAGAGCGGATCCGCATGCTGGCGCGCATCCGGGAATTCCGTGCCTTCCTCGAGCGCACCCTGTTCGCCGCGCCGCTGGAGCAGGTTGCCGCGCTCGACAGCGAAGCGGCATTGCAGGACTGGCATGCCGCGGCGGCCCCGGATGCGGGTGACTTCCGCCTTTTCCTCACGATCGCGAAGGGTGCCGGGCTCGACCGGCTGGGGCAGGGACCGGGCTATTACCTTTCCTACGGCGCCTATCCGCAATACGATGGCGCAATGCGTTTCGCGCGCGGCGTCTGGGATGCGACGCAGCAGGCCGCGCATCCGCTGGACATCGCCGCCGTTGAAGAAGATGCCACGCGTGCATGGCTATCCGACCAAGGCGGCCCGCGCCATCCGCGCGAAGGCATCACGCTGCCAGCGCCCGACAAGCCGGATGCCTACACCTGGAACAAGGCGCCGCGCCTCGGCGGCCGCGTGCTGGAAACCGGCGCACTCGCCCGTCAGTTGGTGAGTGGCCATCCACTGGTACGCGATGCCGCGGCGCGTTGCGGCGGTACGGCCTTTACCCGCGTACTGGCACGCCTGCTGGAACTCGCGCTGGTGATTCCGGCCATGGAAAAATGGCTGGGCGCGATTCGCATTGGCGACCCTTATTTCATCGACGTCCCCTTGCCAGATCATGCAGAGGGCGCCGGCCTTGCGGAAGCCGCGCGCGGCAGCCTCGGCCACTGGATCGCGATCCGCGACGGCAAGATATTGAATTACCAGATCGTCGCACCGACCTCCTGGAATTTTTCGCCGCGCGATGCGCAAGGCGTTCCCGGTGCGCTCGAAGCGGCACTTGTCGGCGCGCCGGTACGCGAAGGCGAAGACACACCGGTCGCCGTGCAGCACATCGTTCGCTCGTTCGACCCCTGCATGGTATGCACCGTGCACTGACTATTTTTTGTCCACGGAAAACACGGAAGGCACAGAAAGAATGAAGATCTCCTCAAGATGGGTAACTGATTGTTGATTCCTGACGAGTCCCGCAAGCATATGAGTTCTCTACAGAACTTTTCCGTGTTTTTCGTGTTTTCCGTGGACACCAGTTTTTCTAAGCCATAAACCATGCCCCAGCGCAGATCGAAAACCAAATCGCCGTCACTGCCGCACATCGGCGCGTTGCCCAACCAGCCGCCGATCGAAGGAGTGGATGAAGCGACGTGGGTGGATGTGATTCACAAGATGGATGAGGTGTATTCGCAACTGGTGCGCGACGAAATCGCGCTTGAAGAAAAGAACGAGGCACTGGAGCGCTCGCAGCAGTTCATCTTCAGTCTGCTGTCCGCCATGTCGGATGTGCTGATCGCCTGTAACCATTTGGGCGAGATCGAGGAAACCAATGCGGCGCTGCGCGAGCTCGTCGGGTCCAGCGAAGCAGCATTGCATGGCATGCCGATCTACAAGCTGCTGGCCGACCAGGAAAGCGTGGAGCGTGTGCGCAAGGTGATCGAGCAGGCCGAGCCGCGCCGCATGGGCGAGGTCACCGAACTCAACCTGAGCAATGCAGCCCACGGTAGCGTGCCGGTCGACGTCAATTGCACGCCGCGCATCGACAGTGCCGGCCGCCACGCCGGCTTTGTATTCGTGGGCCGCCCGGTAGGCGAACTCAAGCGCGCCTACCACGAGCTGCGCGAGACGCATGAGGCGCTCAAGCGCACGCAGCGGCAGCTCCTGCATTCGGAGAAGATGGCATCGCTCGGCCGCCTTGTCGCCGGCGTTGCGCATGAACTGAACAACCCGATCAGTTTCGTGCTCGGCAACGTCCACGCGCTCAAGCGTTACAGCGAACGTCTCGCCACCTACGTGGATGCACTGCACCAGCACGGTTCGCCGCCGGATCTGGTCGATCTGCGCAAGCAGTTGCGCATCGACCGTATTCTTGGCGATCTGCCATCGCTGATCGACGGCACCATCGAAGGCGCGCAGCGCACCGCGGACATCGTCAATGGTTTGAAGCGTTTCTCCGTGGTGGACCGCGAGGAAAAGATCATGGTGGATCTCGGCGGCGTGGTGAAGCGCGCGATCCATTGGGTAAAGAAAGGCACCGCGCCGGAATTCACCGTGCACTGGGAAGCCGGCGAGGCATTGAATGTGATCGGCAATGCAGGCCAGCTCCTGCAGGTACTGATGAACCTGATCCAGAATGCCTACGATGCAGCAAGCGCCGCGCATGTCACGCAGCCGCAGCTCTGGATCGCCGCCAGCACCGACACGCAGCACGTCACGCTGACGCTGCGCGACAACGGTCCCGGCATTCCCGCCGAGTACATGTCGCAGATCTTTGATCCGTTTTTCACCACCAAGCCGGTCGGGAAGGGAACCGGGCTCGGCCTGTCGATCAGCTACGGCATCATCGAGCAACATGGCGGCAGGATGTACGCGCGCAATGCCGTGGGCGGCGGCGCGGAATTCGTGATCGAACTGCCGATCGCTCCGGAGCGGCGCTGAAGCCTTTTCTTCCTCCAGGCGTCGCTTCGGTATACTCTGCCGATATGGAACACGCTCATACTGACAAGTCATTCCCCGCCGCCCGCTTCATCAAGGAAATCGGTCGCGGCAGGAAAGGTGCGCGCAGCATGTCGCGCGAAGATGCCCGCGAACTCTACGCCGCGATGCTCGATGGCCGTGTTTCCGACCTGGAACTCGGCGCCATCGTGCTCGCGTTGCGCATCAAGGGGGAGTCGGTCGACGAGATCGCAGGCTTTCTCGACGCAGCGGAAGCCTCATTCGAAAAACTGTCTGTGCCCGAGGGTGAATACGCGCCCATCGTCATCCCCAGCTACAACGGTTCGCGCCAGATGCCGAACCTCACGCCTTTGCTGGCCCTGCTGCTTGTGCAACGCGGTGCACCGGTGCTGATTCACGGCGTGATACGCGACCCCGGTCGCGTTACCACGGCGGTGATTCTGCAGGCGCTTGGGTTCTCTTTCGCGCAGAACGTGCAGGAAGCGCAACAAGGCTTCACGCGCAACGTACCGGTCTTCATGCCGATCGACGCGCTCGCGCCGCGCATGGCGCGCCTGCTGGCATTGCGCCGGATTCTCGGCGTGCGCAATTCGACGCATACGCTCGTCAAGATTCTCCAGCCCTTCACCGGTCCGGCCTTGCGCCTGGGGTCTTACACGCATCCCGAATACCTGGAGATGCTGAGCGCCTATTTCTCCGTTGCCGCACCCATCGAGCGCGGCGACGCATTCCTGATGCGCGGCACCGAAGGCGAAACCGTCGCCAATGCCAAGCGTGCCCAACAGATTGAATGGTTCCACGACCACGAGCGCACGATCCTGGTGCAGAAGCAGGAACCGGTCGACGAAATGCCTCCCTTGCCGTCGTCAAATGATGCAGAGACGACGGCGGAATGGATCAGGCAGGCGCTCGCTGGCACGCAGCCCATCCCCGCGCCGATTGCAGAGCAGGTCGAGCATTGCCTGCAAGTCGCAAAGCGCTTGCGAGCAGCGCTCCGATTGATCTGACGAAAAAGCATCTACGGCCGCGCAATTCCGGTCCACGAAAAGCACTCGGCGTGCCCCACGAAAGGCACGAAAAGCAATAGAAGATTTTTCGTGTATTTTGTGTTTTTCGTGGACACTTCCACTCTGCGCGCCGTCGCTTACAATCACGGCTTGTGCAAATTCCCCCAAGCCATGACAAACCAGTTTGATGTCGCAGTGATCGGCGCAGGCGCGGCCGGCATGATGTGCGCCGCCGTCGCCGGCCAGCGCGGCCGCAAGGTCGTGCTGATCGACCATGCGACCCGGCTGGCGGAAAAGATCCGCATCTCCGGCGGCGGACGCTGCAATTTCACCAACCTGCACGCCGGTCCGCAGAATTTCATTTCCAATAACCGGCATTTCTGCCGCAGTGCCCTGGCGCGCTACACGCCGCAGGATTTCCTCGCGCTGGTCAAGCGCTACCGGATCGCGTACCACGAAAAGCACAAGGGACAGCTGTTCTGCGACGACTCGTCCGAGCAGATCATTAACATGCTCAAGTCCGAGTGCGAACTCGGCCACGTCGCGTGGCGCATGCCATGCCGGGTCGCGGCAGTCGGCAGGCAGGGCGAACGCTTCCGCATCGACACCGATGCTGGCGAACTGCTGGCCGACAAGCTCGTGATTGCTACTGGAGGGCTGTCGATTCCAAAGATCGGTGCGACCGATTTTGCCTTTCGCATTGCGAAGCAGTTCGGCCTCAAGCTGGTCGATCCGCGACCCGCGCTGGTGCCGCTGACCTTCGACCATGCGGCATGGGAGCCCTTTGTCCCGCTGTCAGGCATCGCCCTTGAGGTCGAGATCGAAACCGGCGAGAAAAAGTCGCACGCGCATTTTCGGGAAGACCTGCTGTTTACCCACCGCGGGCTGTCCGGCCCGGCGGTGCTGCAGATTTCCAGTTCCTGGGAACCCGGCGCGCCGCTGGTGCTGAACCTTGTGCCGGAAATCGACGTCGCGCAAGTTCTGATCGAAGGCAAGGGGTCGATCAGGAAGAACCTCGCCAACCAGTTGTCGCAATGGCTGCCCGCGCGGCTGGCCGAGGGCTGGCTGCTGGCAAACGGTTTCAGGCCGGATGCGCGACCGGCAGACATGCCGGACAAGGCCTTGCGCAAGCTGGGTGAGTCGCTCAACCGCTGGGTCGTCATTCCGAACGGGTCGGAGGGTTACAAAAAGGCCGAGGTCACGCGCGGCGGTGTGGATACGCGGGAACTGTCACAGCAAACCATGATGTCCGAAAAGGTGCCGGGGCTGCATTTCATCGGCGAAGCGGTCGATGTCACAGGCTGGCTTGGCGGCTACAACTTCCAGTGGGCATGGGCCTCCGGCACGGCGGCAGGCTTGTCGGTTTGATATGTTTGCGACAAAGCGACGAATCACTTGACAGGGTTTGCAATGCCTGTTGAAGGTGTTATACTTTGAGTCTTTCCCTAAAAACCCCTCGGTTAGAGTTTACATGACCACAATTCGCCTTAAAGAAAACGAGCCTTTCGAAGTCGCCATGCGTCGCTTCAAGCGCACCATTGAGAAAACCGGTCTGCTGACTGAGTTGCGTGCGCGCGAGTTCTATGAGAAGCCGACCGCCGAGCGCAAGCGTAAGCTCGCCGCTGCCGTGAAGCGCCACTACAAGCGCATCCGCAGCCAGCAATTGCCGAAGAAGCTGTACTGATTTTAGCTGTCGCACGTTGTGTGCGGCATGCCGTGCAAACCCGCTCCGGAAGAGTTCCCGCAGCGGGTTTTGGCGTTTCATGTGGTCAATAAAGCTGCTGCGCGAGCCGATTTTCGCTCTGCGGTGCTCGTCGTACTCCAGTACGGCTGCGCTCCTCGAACGAAACTCAGCCCGCTCGCTACGCTTTCTTGACCACATGATTCATTGGCGGATTCTAATTTGGAGAAGAACATGAGCCTGAAAGAGCAGATCACCGAAGACATGAAAGCTGCGATGCGCGCCAAGGACAGCGTCAAGCTCGGCACCATCCGCCTCCTGACCGCGGCGATAAAGCAGAAGGAAGTCGACGAGCGCATTGAGCTGAACGACGCTCAGGTCCTTGCAATCATTGAAAAAATGATCAAGCAGCGCAAGGATTCCATCAGCCAGTTCGAAGCCGGCGGTCGCCAGGACCTGGTCGATGCGGAGAAGGCGGAAGTTGTCGTGCTGTCGGCCTACATGCCGGCAGCGATGCCCGAGGCCGAGATCCAGGCAGAGGTTGCCGCCGCTATTGCCGCGACCGGCGCTGCGGGCCCGCAGGACATGGGCAAGGTAATGGGCGTGCTCAAGCCGAAGCTCGCCGGGCGTGCCGACATGACCACTGTTTCCGGAATGGTGAAGGCGGCATTGTCCAAGGCCTGAGGCGTTCGGGGCGAAGCAGTTTAAAAATCCGGCTTCGTCCCCATTTCAGGCACATGCCCGCGTCCAGGATCCGGACGCGACACTGATCGAAGTTTCAACGACAAGCCACCCGGGACAGACCGCCATTCGCCGTGATTCCACAGTCTTTCATTCAGGATTTGCTCAACCGGGTCGACATCGTCGATGTTGTCGGCCGCTACGTGCAACTGAAGAAGGGCGGCGCCAACTTCATGGGCCTGTGCCCGTTTCATAACGAAAAATCCCCCAGCTTTACGGTCAGTCCGACCAAGCAGTTCTATCACTGCTTCGGCTGCGGCGCACACGGTACGGCCATCGGCTTCCTGATCGAATACTCCGGCCTCGGTTTCGTCGAGGCGGTGAAAGATCTCGCACAGGGTGTCGGCATGACCGTCCCCGACGAGGATCGCCTGCCGCCGGCCCAGCGCGCGGAAGTGCAGGCAAAGAGCCTCGCCCTCTCCGATGTAATGAGCAAGGCGTGCGACTATTACCGCCATCAGTTGCGAGGCGCGCAGCGAGCCGTTGGCTACCTCAAGAACCGTGGCCTCACTGGAGAGATCGCCGCGAAATTCGGGCTGGGCTACGCGCCTGAGGGTTGGGATAACCTGCGCAGCGTCTTCCCGGACTACGATATTCCGGCGCTGGTCGAAACCGGTCTCGTCATCGACAAGAGCGAGGAAGAAGGTCACGGCCGCAAGCGCTACGACCGGTTCCGTGACCGCATCATGTTCCCGATTCGTAATACCAAGGGGCAGGTGATCGGCTTCGGCGGGCGCGTTCTTGATACCGGTGAACCCAAATACCTGAATTCGCCGGAAACACCCTTGTTTCAAAAAGGGCATGAACTGTACGGTCTGTTCGAAGCGCGCCAGGCGATCCGCGAGGCTGGCTACGTCCTGGTGACCGAAGGTTATATGGACGTCGTCGCGCTGGCCCAGCTCGGTTTTCCGCAAGCCGTCGCGACGCTCGGTACGGCCTGCACGGCCACGCATGTGCAGAAGCTCCTGCGCCAGACTGACCATGTCATCTTCAGTTTCGATGGCGATGCCGCTGGTCGCCGCGCGGCCCGCCGCGCGCTCGACGCCTGCCTGCCGCATGCCACCGACAACAAGACCCTGAAATTCCTGTTCCTGCCGGCTGAGCACGACCCGGACAGCTACATCCGCGAACTCGGCGCGGACGCTTTCGAGGAGCAGGTGCGCAACGCCATGCCATTGTCGCAATTCCTGATCAACGAAGTGACGCAGGATGTCGATTTGTCCAGCCCTGAGGGAAGGGCGAGGGCGCAGTTCGACGCCAAGCCGCTCCTGCAGGCCATGCCCCCCTCGGCCTTGCGGCTGCAGATCGTGCGTCGCCTGGCGCAGCTGACGCAGACCACGCCGGCCGAAATCGAGGCCTTGTTCGAACTGGCGCAACCGGTCGCGCGCACGAGAGTCGCGCCGCCGCGGGCCAAGCGCACGCCGCCGATGGGCCTTGAACGCCAGATGATCCGGTTGCTGGTTGCCCATCCGTCACTCGCATCGGGAATAGACGAGGCGGCGCTGGATGCCACCGCGCAGCTGGCGCCGGACAATGCGGCGATGCTGAAACAGCTGGTTGACGCCTGCCTGGCGCTCGGACCGCAAGCCAATTTCGCCGCTCTGGCCGAACAGCTTCGCGCAATAAACAACGATTTTGCCCCCCTGATCGCCGAAATTGCTGCAGATACGGAGTCTGATGTCGAAACCGCGCGCCTCGAACTTGCCGGCGCACTGCGGCAGACTAAAATGCAAGTAGTAAAAGCGGAGATGGACCGACTTGCGACAACCGGACTGGCGACGGAGGAGGCGCGTACACGATATCGCGAACTGATGCAACAACAAGAGCAACTCCGGCAGCAAGCTGCGGTCGAAAGCATACCGCGGTAACCAGCCTCTATGCCTTTGTGATGGAGAAACGTTGCTCCCTGTGGTACAATTTAAAGCTTTTGATTCAAGACCTTAGGCAAGATCGATTCCACGGCTGATAACAAGCCTTGTAACGAAATTACCAAGGATGTCGCGCGGGCGAATGCCGAAGCCAGTACAGATTCATCGGCTCCACCAAGCGCAATTCACTCGGCGCACGAGAGCAAACCAGTTGGTATTGATTCCATGGCAAACGCAATGAAAAAACCCGCGAAAACGACTGTTA
>NZ_DATFAI010000031.1:0-33661 GCF_035254685.1 Noviherbaspirillum sp.
CGGCATGGGCGAAACGCTGTACGACCAGGTGGTCGGCGACGACAAGCTGGGCAAGGCCTGCCGCATCTATGCGCCGGTCGGTTCGCATGAAACCCTGCTTGCCTACCTGGTGCGCCGCCTGCTGGAAAACGGTTCGAATTCCTCCTTTGTGAACCAGATCGTCGATGAAAGCGTCGCGATCGACAGCCTGATCGCCGATCCCATCGAGGTGGCAAAGAAGCTTGATGGCACCGCGCATCCGAATATCCCCTTGCCGCTCGACATGTTCGGCACGGAGCGCAAGAATTCGGCTGGCATCGACCTGAGCAATGAAGACGTGCTGCGCGATGCCGATGCCGCGTTCATGCGTTTCGGCAGCAAGCAATGGGAAGCCTCGCCCCTGCTCGCCATTGCAACAGGGAATGCGGGCCAGGCGCAGCCGGTGACCAATCCCGCGGACCATCGCGACGTCGTTGGCCATGTGATCGAAGCCGGCGCCGAAGAAGTGGAAAGCGCGTTGAGTTCCGCCGAAGCCTATGCAACCGACTGGCAAACCACGCCGCCGGCCACGCGCGCTGCTGCCTTGCAGCGTGCCGCCGATCTGCTGGAAGAGCACAAGCTGGAACTGATGGCGCTGGCAGTGCGCGAAGCCGGCAAGTCGCTGCCGAATGCAATTGCGGAAGTACGCGAGGCGGTCGATTTCCTGCGCTACTACGCGACGCAAGTGCAGGATGGCGCGAACACCTTCGCACTGGGCCCAGTGGTCTGCATCAGCCCCTGGAATTTCCCGCTTGCCATTTTCATCGGCGAAGTCAGCGCCGCGCTGGCCGCGGGCAATGTCGTGCTGGCCAAGCCTGCCGAACAGACGCCACTGATCGCGCATCGCGCCGTGCAACTGCTGCATGAAGCCGGTGTGCCGCGCGGCGCACTGCAACTCCTGCCAGGCCGCGGCGAAACCGTCGGTGCGACATTGACAGCCGATGCGCGTGTGCGCGGCGTGATCTTCACCGGCTCGACAGAAGTAGCGCAACTGATCAACCGCACGCTGGCGCAACGCGCCGTGAAAGAGTCGCGCGAGATTCCGTTGATCGCCGAAACCGGCGGGCAGAATGCGATGATCGTCGATTCGAGCGCCTTGCCGGAACAAGTCGTGCAAGATGTGCTGACGTCCGCCTTCGACAGCGCGGGCCAGCGTTGCTCGGCGCTGCGCGTACTTTGCCTGCAGGCCGACATTGCCGACAAGACGATCCGCATGCTGAAGGGTGCCATGCAGGAATTGCGCATCGGGAATCCGGACCGCCTTGCGACGGACATCGGCCCGGTGATCGATGCCGATGCCCAGAAAGGTTTGCTGCGCCACATCGAGCGCATCAAGACGCATGCGCGTGATTTCCACCAGCTCACCTTGCCCGACAATTGCAGCAACGGCACCTTCGTGCCGCCGACGGTCATCGAAATTTCTTCGTTGTCGGAACTGCAGCGCGAAGTCTTTGGCCCCGTTCTGCACGTGATCCGTTACCAGCGCGACAAATTGCCGCAACTGATCGACGACATCAATGCGACCGGCTACGGCCTCACACTCGGCATCCATTCGCGCATCGATGAAACCATCGATTTCATCACGGCGCGTGCACATGTCGGCAACATTTATGTTAATCGCAACATCGTCGGTGCAGTAGTCGGCGTGCAACCTTTCGGCGGCGAAGGAAAATCCGGCACCGGGCCGAAGGCAGGTGGACCGCTGTACCTGAAGCGCCTGCAACGCAACGCGGTGATCGCGCTGCATGGACACACCATCCATGAGCAGCAGGCGGCGGCTCTTGCACAACCGGCATTCCAGCAATTGCTTGCATGGGCGAACACTCACGGCCAGGAGCGTATCGCAAGCCTGGGCGAAACCTATGCGCATGCGACCTTGCTCAATACCTCGCTCATCCTTCCCGGGCCGACCGGCGAACGCAACACCTTGAGCTTCGCACCGCGCGGCACGGTGCTGTGCGCGGCAAGCAGCGTCGGCGTGTTGCTGAACCAGCTGGCTGCTGCACTCGCAACAGGCAACCGCGTTGTCATGGACGATGTGTCTGCGGCCTTGTTGCCTTCCGGTCTGCCGCAAGCCATTCGCAACGCCGTCAAGGTGATCGACGAGAATGGGCTCGCCAAGGAAACGCTGCATGTTGCATTGCTTGATGCAGCAAGGCTGGCCACGCTGTTGCCGCGCCTTGCCGCACGCGACGGTGCCCTCGTGCCCTGCATCGAAACGAGCGATAACGACGCCGTTCCGTTGTGGCGCCTCGTGGCCGAGCGCGCATTGTGCGTCAACACCACAGCCGCAGGCGGCAACGCGAGCCTGATGACGCTGGGTGCATGACGGAAAGAGGTGCCGGCGCAACATTGCCGGCGCCTCTGGCACGCTCTAGCAACCTCTGATGCGCGAGCCTTGCCTCGCGCTGAACTCTTGCAAGGCGGTCAAGTCTTAATGGCATGTCCCGCGGAGCAAAAATCGCGCTATACAGCGTCGCCGGCGTCGTCGCCGTACTTGTACTCGGCGTCGCCTTGCTCCTCAATTTCGACTGGAACCGCGCCAAGCCGTGGATCAGTTCGCATGTCAGTACGGCGACCGGCCGCGCATTCGCAATCAACGGCAAGCTCGCATTGACCTGGCACGCGCCACAAGGCGAACAGGGATGGCGCGGCTGGGTGCCCTGGCCGCGCCTGGCGGCGCACGATGTCGTGTTCGGCAATCCCGACTGGGCGCATGATCCTGTCATGGCACGCGCTCGCGAGGTGACGTTTTCCATCAGCCCGCTGCCTCTGCTCAACAAGAAAATCGTCATCCCTTCATTGGCGCTCGACGCACCCGAGCTGTCATTGCAGCGCCTTGACGACGGACGCAACAACTGGACCTTTGGCAGCAAGGGCGGTCAATCCAAATGGCAGTTCGAATTGCAGCGCCTGATCCTCAACAAGGGAACAATCAGGCTGCAGGACGCGATCAAGCATGCGAAACTGAAGGCGGATATCAATACGCTGGATGACGGCGGGAAGGAAAATTACCGTCTCGGATGGCGTGTTGCCGGCACCTACAATGACGAGGAAGTCAGTGGGCAGGGAAGGGCAGGCGGCGTCCTGTCGCTGCAAAAGCAGAACCTGCAATATCCGGTCGACGCCAGCGTGCGCATCGGCAAGACCAGCATCGATGCCAAGGGCACACTGACCGACCCGCGCCAACTTGTCGCGCTCGACCTGCAGCTGAAGATTGCCAGCGTAAGCATGGCGCAGCTGTACCCGATCATCGGCGTGGTGTTGCCGGAAACCCGTCCCTTCATGACCGAAGGCCGTCTGCACGGCAGCCCGGGTCCGCACGGCGGCAACTGGGTCTATGAAAACTTCACAGGCAAGATGGGCGCAAGCGACCTGTCCGGCAGCCTGCACTATCGAGGGCGCGAAGGTAGGCACGAAGAGCGTCCGCTGCTCGAAGGCACGGTCGCCTCCAGTTTCCTGAACTTCAATGACCTCTCGCCGCTGATTGGCGCCGACTCCGCTGCAAGTCGCAAGGAACGCGGTTCAAAGACCGTCCAGCCGCCGGACAAGGTCTTGCCGGTCGAGAGCTTCCGCGCGGAACGCTGGAACAGCATTGACGCTGATGTGCAGTTCAGCGGACGCAAGATCGTGCGCAAGGAAGAACTTCCCATCGACGATCTCGTAACGCGCATCCATCTGCGCGACGGCGTGATCTCGCTTGCGCCGCTCAAGTTCGGCATCGCCGGCGGCAACCTCGTTTCCAACATCACGCTTAACGGCAAGAGCAAGCCAGTCAAGGCGGAGCTGAAACTGTCCGCGCGTCACATGAAACTCAGGCAACTGTTCCCTGTCTTGCAATCGCAACAGGCCGCGACCCTGGGCGAAATCAATGGCGATGCCGCATTGACGGCAAGCGGCAACTCGATCGCGGAACTGCTCGCCACCTCCGACGGCGAAATCAAGGCTGTGATCAACCAGGGCACGATGAGCAAGCTGCTGCTCGAGAAAATGGGCCTGAACATCGGCAGCATCATCGTCACGCAGATGTTCGGCGACAAGCCGGTCCAGATCAACTGCGCGGCGACCGATTTCGTCGTGAACAAGGGCATCATGCACGCGCAGGCCTTCGTCGTCGACACCGCAGATGCGACGATCCACGTTACCGGAAACATCAACCTGGCGAAAGAACAACTGGCAATGATGATCTATCCGGATACCAAGGGCGTGCGCCTGATTTCCCTGCGCTCGCCGCTTCACCTGGATGGCACCTTCAAGAAACCTAAGGTCGGCATCGACAAGGGCACGGTGGCGCTCAAGGCCGGCAGCGCGATCGCGCTCGGCGCCCTGGCACCGGTGGCTGCGGCCCTGATTCCGCTGGTGAATGTCGGGCCGGGAGAGAAGAGTGAATGCGGCATGCTGCTTGCGCAAGCGACCGCGAAACCGGTGGCGCCGACAGCGAGCAGGAAGAGTGAAAACACCAGTGGCAAATAAGGCGGCAGATGAGGTGGCAAATGAGCCTGATGCCGCGCATCGGAATATTTGCATCTGGCCGGGAGGAAGATGGCGATGGCAACCAGGCTTCCGTTTTTTTCAGTGATGTTCCTGGGACTGGCAAGCGCCGTATCGACGCCACTGGGGTCCACCAAAGCATTCGAGCAATGCACGCGATTAAGCTTGCCTGTCGAGCGGGTCACATCTCGTCCTGCTGCGTATAGCGAATTTTGCGACGCTCATCCGGGCGATTGCGACATGGCCGGCTCGCCGGTCATTGAATTGACTCCTGCAGCGCAAGAGAAACTGGACAAGGTCAATCGCGAAGTAAATGCCGAATTCCGCATCACCGATGATCTTGAATGGCGGGGAAAGGAAGAAGAATGGAATTATCCTTCCCTGGGAACGGGCGATTGCGAGGACTTGGCACTGGAAAAAAGAAGAAGGCTGGTGAAACGGGGTCTGCCGCGCGCGGCGATGACCATGGGCATTGTCTTTCACAAGGAATTCAAATGTCCTCACGCCATCCTTTTTGTGGAAACCAATGAGGGCACGATCGTATTGGACACCCTGCAGAGCGAAATGGTCTGTTGGGACAAGGCGCCCCTCAACTATGAAAGCCGTGAACGCCCTGATGGCCGATGGGACCACTTCGATCAGCGTCTTTGGGAGTGGTCGCCCCTTCGCCCTCAGTAGAGGGGCGCGCATAGACAGGCGCGCGTAGATAGCCCGCATGTCCATTTGTCATTTTCGGTTCTGGCCAGCTTTTCCTCCGGAAGGGCTGAAAAGCTGGATATCCTGAACGCGGACCACGGCGTCGCCTAGAAAACGAAATTTGTGGTGAATCGGATAAGGCCAACGGCCGCAATCGGTGCAACAGCTTTTCAGCAAAGGTCGATTGCTTATTCTCGCGGCTTTCCTGCAATCTTGCGGCGATACTCGTTCATTCTTTGCTCGTCGCGCAATCTGTTGTACTCCTTCTTCACCTGGTAACTTAGCCACGCCATGAAGATGAAAGGGCCGACCAGGAATACAAGCGATGCAGCCCACACCGCGCCGGCCTTCAGCGCAAGCATCCGTCCGCCAGGCGCCATGAATGCGGACGGCCCGCCAGCAAGGAAGGCACCGCCCAGCGCTCTGGCAAGTGCGCTGCCGGGTGCGTAATACACCATTACCCCCAGTAAAAGCCCGATGGCCAACATCGGCACTGCGATGAATACCGCCGCACGCGCCATGCGGCGTTTTGACGGCACCAAGGTAGGGAAATCCATTTGATCTTCAGGTTTCATGAGACTCTCGTTGCAGATTCCGGATGGGACCATCAAACCCGCAAGAAAAGTTCCTTTGCATCCGCAGATGCCGGTACAAGGCGCGAATCATTGTCTTCCGAAAACAGTTCAGGAATGGGCCGTGCTGGCAGTGGGCATGCGTCAGCCCCGAACGCGCGTTCAATCGGTGCAGCGTTTTCCAAACTTATCCACCCTGCATGCACAACCTTTTCACCACCCCGAACGCATAACGCGACGCCACGCGCTCGATGAATTGCATGAAATCGAGCGGCGCCGATTCATTCGCGCTGTCGGAAATCGTGCGGATCACCGCGAACGGTACGCCGAATTCAAAACACACCTGTGCCACCGCCGCGCCTTCCATCTCCAACGCGAGCAGGGGAGGGAATGCCGCTTTCAGTGCGTCGCGCCGTTCCTGACGATGGACGAATTCGTCGCCGCTGGCGATCAGGCCGCGAAAAACACGCGGAGAGGCGAGCCGGAAGGTGGCGCGGTCCTCTTCGGAAATCATCTCGCCGGCATCATGGGCGACGAAATCGCTTGCGGCCTGCGTCAGGCGGTCGGTCAGGCTCTTGTCAGAAGAGAAATGCGAGAGCCCGAGCAAGGGTACTTCGTATTGCGGAAACAGCGGCATGGTGTTCATGTCGTGCTGGACGAGGGCATCGGCAACCACGATGTCGCCAACTCGCAAGTCGTTTTCCGCCGCTCCAGCCACCCCGGTGAACAGGATGTGGGTGACCCCGAAACGTTCGATCAGGGTGGCTGCAGTGGCCGCAGCCGCGACTTTTCCCACCCTGGACAGCACACAGACCGTATCGATCCCCCACAGCTTGCCATACACATAATCGCGCATGCCTCGATGGGACTTTTCCGTGTCCTGCATGATGTCGATCAGGCCGGCCTGCTCCTGGTGCATGGCGCTGATCAGCCCAAGACGGATGATTTGTGAACTCATTGTTAACTTTTCTTCTAAATAATCTGAAAGCCGCAATCCTTGCGGCAAGAACGTAGCGTATTGCTTCCTGCATTGTTTGTGCAACCGGTGGCGCCTGATGTTTTTGCGGTTTTTGTTTACTTTGGTTGATGTATACAAGTAGTAGTAGTGTTAACGCGCCCTCCAGCCTGTGGATAACCGCGTAAACCGATACTGGATCAACTGTTTACGCGCGGCATAAGTCCTGAATAAACGGTGTATCTCAACAGGACAGATTCTGTATAAAAAAAGCCCTTCAACAGATTTCCTTCTTTATCCCCATCTGTTCAAGCTGCTGTCCAAAGACTTATCCACAAGAGGGTATGCGGACAACGCTGCGGTTTCCAGCAATGCTTGTAAAAAGATAAATAGACACGCCGTTTTCCAAACGACATTCGAACAGGCAAAACGGGAGCGGTTTGCCCTGTTTCCGCGCGCAAGGAAGTGCCTCGGGTTTTATCTTAAAGATTGATGTATACGAATAGTGATAATGGTTAACGTTGCACTGAATCTGGGGATAAGTGGATAAAGGCCAGGAAAATCAACAGCTTCTGCGCGGGAAAAGCGGATGGACAATCCCTGTATGAGCAAAGGAAACTTCTTGGATAAAAAAGGCCGTCCTCATACAGGCAGTGCTTTTCCCCAATGCTTCCACCGGATATGCAAGGAATTACCCACAGGCCGCGCAACGGCGGGATCAGCTTTGCCAGAGCGATTGCAATAATGAAAACACGGCAGCGATCGTCGGCTCGTTCTTGCGCTTGGCGAGGGTGATGAAGGAGAGTTCGGTCGAGAGACTGACGGCATCGGCGATCACGAGTCCGTGCGCATGCGCTTCGCCCAGCGCGACCGATTCGCGTACCAGCGACAGGCCGACACCGGATTTCACCAGGTCCAGCATCGACGGTTCCTGGTCGACCAGTGCGACCTTGTTCGGCGTGACCTTGTATTTTGCGAAGGTCTTGCTCAGCAAACGGTTGTGTGCGGATTCCGGCGGCGTCCAGATCCACGGCAGCTTTGCCAGCGCCGGCCAGTCACGTCCGGCGACCCGGTTTTTCCAGCCTTGCGGCGCGACCACGTTGTAGGTGAAGGAGGTCAGCGTCTGCGCATGGAATTCCTTGCCCGGCGTGCCGAGGAAATAGCCGACGTCGAGTTCGCCGTTCTTGATCTGGTGCATGACCCAGCCGGACATGCCGTGCTGCAGCCGGGTCGAAATCAGCGGATAGGTTTCCACCAGGCGTTTCAGGAAGGCGCCGAGGCGGATGAATTCCGGATCAAGGATGGTGCCGATGGCCAGCGTGCCGGACAGGGTGGAGTGCAGGGAGGCCGCGCCCTGGCGGAATTCGGCGACGCTTTCCATCACACGTTCGGCGAAGGGCAGCAGCTTGGCGCCATCGTCTGTCAGTGTCATTCCGCTTGGCGTACGGGTGAACAGCTGCAGGTCGAGGCTGGCCTGCAATGCCTTGATCTGCAGGCTGACTGCCGGCTGCGTCAGGTGCAGGCGTTCGGCGGCGCGGGTCAGGTTGCCTTCCCGGGCGACAGTGACGAAGGCGCGGAGCTGGGTGAAGTCCATGATCGTTCTCCAGTGGAACGATCATTATAAGTCTTCCTTATATTCGACTTGATAACAACTCATTGGATTCCGCCGGAAAGCGGGGATATCCTCGCAAAGTCTGCCTATCTCTCAAAGGAATCCTTATGACGCAAGCCTTGATCCAGCATTACATCGGCGGCCGTGTGGTCGAGTCCACGAGCGGCCGCAAACAGGATGTCTTCAATCCCGCCACGGGCGAAGCAAGCGCGCAGGTGGTGCTGGCCAGTGTCGAAGAAGTGAATGCCGCGGTTGATGCCGCACGCGCCGCTGCGCCGGCTTGGGCCGATACCGCCCCGCTGAAGCGCGCCCGCGTGCTGTCGAAGTTCAAGGAGCTGATCGAGAAGCATCATGACGACCTCGCCGCCGCCATCACGCGCGAGCACGGTAAGGTTTTTTCCGATGCAAAGGGCGAAGTCACCCGCGGCCTGGAAGTGGTCGAATTCGCCTGCGGCATTCCGCAGCTGCTGAAGACCCAGTTCACCGACAACATCGGCGGCGGCATCGACAACTGGCAATTGCGCCAGCCGCTCGGCGTCACCGCCGGCATTACGCCGTTCAATTTCCCCTTCATGGTGCCGATGTGGATGGCGCCGATGGCGATCGCCACCGGCAACAGCTTCATCCTTAAGCCCTCCGAGCGCGATCCGTCGCCGTCGCTGATGGTCGCCGACCTGCTCAAGCGCGCCGGCCTGCCGGATGGCGTGTTCAACGTGGTGCAGGGCGACAAGGTTGCGGTCGATACGCTGCTGCATCATCCGGATGTGAACGCGGTGTCCTTCGTCGGCTCCACGCCGATCGCTGAATACATCTACACCGAGGGCACGAAGCGCAAGGGCGCGTATCCGCTGCGCGTGCAGGCATTGGGCGGCGCGAAGAACCACATGGTGGTGATGCCCGACGCGAACCTCAACCAGGCAGTCGATGCCCTGATTGGCGCCGCCTACGGTTCGGCCGGCGAGCGCTGCATGGCCATCTCGGTGGCTGTCGCCGTGGGCAATGTCGCCGACAGGCTGATCGAGGCGCTGATCCCGCGCGTGAAGGCGCTGAAGGTCAAGAACGGCATGGAAGCCGACGCCGAAATGGGCCCGGTGGTGACCGCGCAGCACAAGGCAAAGATCGAAGGCTATATCGAAGAAGGCGTGCAGGGCGGCGCGAAGCTGCTGGTCGATGGCCGCGGCCTGAAGGTGGCGGGCCATGAAAGCGGCTTCTTCATTGGCGGCACCCTGTTCGATCATGTCACGCCCGAGATGAAGATCTACAAGGAAGAAATCTTCGGGCCGGTGCTGTGCGTGGTGCGCGTGCCGGACTTCGCCTCGGCGGTGCGCCTGATCAATGCGCATGAATTCGGCAACGGCGTGGCGCTGTTCACTTCGGACGGCAACACTGCGCGCGAATTCTCCCGCCGCATCGAAGTCGGCATGGTCGGCATCAACGTGCCGATCCCGGTGCCGATGGCATGGCATTCCTTCGGCGGCTGGAAGCGTTCGCTGTTCGGCGATGCGCATGCCTACGGCGAAGAAGGCATCCGTTTCTACACGCGCTACAAGTCGATCATGCAGCGCTGGCCGGATTCGATCGGCAAGGGCGCGGAATTTACGATGCCGGTAGCGAAGTAATACTCTTTCGCCACAAGCCATTGCGACATGGTCCCCTCCCCCTGCGAGGGGGAAGGAGCAGTTCCGAAGCAACATCATCCACCGCGAGGCCATCATGGAATCCGCAGGAAAATACGACTACATCATCATCGGCGCCGGCAGTGCCGGCTGTGTGCTTGCCAACCGCCTTGCGCAGGACGCTGGCGTATCAGTCCTGCTGCTGGAAGCGGGGCGCAAGGACGACTACGTCTGGATCCACATTCCTGTCGGTTACCTGTATTGCATCGACAATCCGCGCACCGACTGGCGCTTCCGCACGGAAGCCGATGCGGGCCTGAACGGTCGCAGCCTGATTTACCCGCGCGGCAAGGTGATGGGTGGCTGTTCGTCCATCAACGGCATGATCTACATGCGCGGCCAGGCGCGCGACTACAACGAGTGGGCACAACTGTCCGGCGACGATGGCTGGCGCTGGGAGAATGTGCTGCAGGTGTTCAGGAAGAGCGAGGATTACTACAAGGGCGCCGACCAGTTTCACGGCGCCGGCGGCGAATGGCGCGTGGAGAAGCAGCGCCTGTCGTGGGAGATCCTCGACGCCTTCCGCGAGGCGGCCGAGCAGGTCGGCATCCCGAAGGTGGACGACTTCAACCGCGGCGACAACGAAGGCTGCGGCTACTTCGAAGTGAACCAGAAGAAAGGCTGGCGCTGGAACACCGCACAGGCCTTTTTGAAATCGACCGAAGGCCGCAAGGGCAAGCTCGAGATCATGACCGGCTGCCACGTCAAACGCCTGCGCCTGCAATCGACGGCAGACGGGGTGGCGTGCACCGGCGTGGAATTCACCGGCGGCGGCACCGAGTGGTTTGCCGAGGCGGCGCGCGAAACGATTTCAACGGCAGGCGCGGTGGGTTCGCCGCAGATCCTGCAACTGTCGGGCATCGGCCCGGCGAACCTGCTGCAGCAACACGGCGTGCCGGTGCTGCTCGACCTGCCTGGCGTCGGCGAAAACCTGCAGGACCACCTGCAGCTGCGCATGGCCTTCAAGGTCGAAGGCGTGAAGACGCTCAACATGATGGCCAACAACTGGTTCGGCAAGATGCAGATCGGCATGCAGTACGCTCTCTCGCGCAGCGGCCCGATGTCGATGGCGCCTTCGCAGCTCGGTGCTTTTACGCGCTCCGATTCGTCGCAGGCGAGCGCCAACCTGGAATACCATGTGCAGCCCTTGTCGCTGGAGCGCTTCGGCGAACCATTGCATCCCTTCCCGGCCTTCACCGCGAGCGTGTGCAATTTGCGGCCCACATCGCGCGGGCACATCCGCATTGCCTCCGGCGATGCATTCGCCGCGCCGAAGATCACGCCGAATTATTTGAGCACGCCGGAGGATCGCAAGATTGCGGCGGACGCGCTCAAGCTGACGCGCAACATCGTTGCCGCACCCGCGCTGAAAAAATATAAACCGGAAGAATTCAAGCCGGGCTTGCAGTACCGTACCGACGAAGATCTCGCGAAAGCGGCGGGCGATATCGGCACCACCATCTTCCATCCGATCGGCACCTGCAAGATGGGGCGCGAGGATGATGCGATGGCAGTCGTCGACAGCCAGTTGCGCGTGCGCGGCGTGAAGGGCCTGCGCGTGGTCGATGCGTCGATCATGCCGACCATCACCTCGGGCAATACGAATTCACCGACGATCATGATCGCGGAAAAAGCGGCCGCGCTGATCCGTGCTTCGCGCAAGGACGGGAAGGCGGGAAGCGCTGCGCCGCTGCGTGTGGCCGAGTCGGTATAAGCAGGAACGCATCGTCAACATCAGGCTGCATTTCACTGCTGCGAGGAGGGAAACGAATTACGATTCATTGAATTGACTGCAAGCAATTATTAGCTCTTCATGCTAAGATCAGTGTGCCTGATAAAGCGACATGTACAAGATTGATACAGGCCAAACAAACGGCAGATGAGTTGTCGCTTGTATTGCCACCCCCCTAGTCGTACTGTGTACTGTGCATCATCGTTATGCATGACACGCTCGGGTGTCGGAGTGAGCCCGACACTATTGTTAGTCAGTAGGGAGAGCCCATGGCGGACGTGGTTTTGGAGACGAGACAGTTGACCAAGGAGTTCAAGGGATTCACCGCGGTCAACAATGTCAACCTGCAGGTTCAGCGTGGTCATATCCATGCATTGATCGGCCCTAACGGCGCCGGCAAGACAACCTGTTTCAACCTGCTTACCAAGTTCCTGGTACCCACCTCAGGACAGATCCTTTTTAATGGCCGCGACATCACGATGGCCAAGCCCGCGCAGATCGCGCGCCAGGGCATCATCCGTTCCTTTCAGATTTCCGCGGTGTTCCCGCACCTGACCGTTCTGGAAAACGTGCGCATCGGTCTGCAAAGACCGCTCGGCAATTCCTTCTCTTTCTGGCAGAGCGAAAAGAAACTCAATGCGCTCAATGACCGTGCGATGGCCTTGCTGGCGCAGGTCGACCTGGAGTCATTCGCCGACACCGTGACAGTGGATTTGCCCTACGGCCGCAAGCGCGCGCTCGAGATTGCCACCACGCTCGGCATGGAGCCGGAGCTCATGCTGCTCGACGAACCGACGCAGGGCATGGGACATGAAGACGTGCATCGCGTGACCGAGCTGATCAAGAAAGTGTCGCAGGGCCGCACCATCCTGATGGTGGAGCACAACATGAGCGTGATTGCCGGCATCAGCGACCGTATCTCGGTCTTGCAGCGCGGTGCGGTGCTCGCCGAAGGCACCTATGAAGAAGTTTCGAAGAACCCGCAGGTGATGGAAGCCTACATGGGCACCACCTCCGGCGTACTGGAAGGAGCGCATTGAATGGCTGGATCAGCAGCGGCATTGGAAATCACCAACCTGCACGCCTGGTACGGCGAGTCGCACATTCTGCATGACGTCAATTTCTCGGTGAACCACGGCGAGGTCGTCACCCTGCTGGGGCGCAACGGTGCTGGTCGTACCACGACATTGCGCGCCATCATGGGACTGACCGGCGCACGCACGGGATCGATCAAGATCAATGGCGTCGAAGCGATCCATCTGTCGACCCACAAGATCGCGCATCTCGGCGTCGGCTATTGTCCGGAAGAGCGGGGCATTTTCTCGTCGCTGTCGACGGAAGAGAACCTGATGCTGCCGCCGTCGGTATCGAAGACCGACAAAGGCATGTCGGTGGATGAGATCTACCAGATGTTTCCCAACCTGAAGGAACGCAAGACTAGCCAGGGCACGCGCCTGTCGGGCGGCGAGCAACAGATGCTGGCGGTCGCGCGCATCCTGCGCACCGGCGCGCGGCTGCTGCTGCTGGACGAAATTTCCGAAGGCCTCGCGCCCGTCATCGTGCAGGCGCTCGCGCGCATGATCACGACCCTGAAGGCGAAGGGTTACACCATCGTGATGGTGGAGCAGAACTTCCGCTTTGCTGCGCCCCTGGCAGACCGCTTTTACGTGGTGGAGCATGGCCACATCGTCGAAAGCTTCGCCGCCTCTGAACTGGATTCCAAGATGCCCGTGCTGCACTCGCTGCTCGGCGTATAACAAGCTGTGCATTGTTCACACTCAAGGAGATGGAAATGAAACTGAAAGCTATGGCAGTCGCTGTATCGGCAACGTTCGCAATGGGTCTGGCGGGATCGGCATCGGCGCAGATTTCCGGTGACACGGTCAAGATCGGCTTCATCACCGACATGTCGGGCCTGTATGCGGACATCGACGGTCCCGGCGGCGCCGAAGCAATCAAGATGGCGATTGCCGACATGGGCGGCGCAATCAACGGCAAGAAGATCGAACTGCTCACGGCCGACCATCAGAACAAGGCTGACATCGCTGCGTCCAAGGCGCGCGAATGGTTCGACCGCGAAGGCGTTGACGTGCTGATCGCCGGCACCAACTCCGCGACGAGCCTCTCGATGGCCAAGGTGGCTGCCGAGAAGAAGAAGCCTTTCATCGCCATCGGCGCCGGCACCGCTCGCCTGACCAATGAAGAGTGCTCGCCCTACACCGTGCACTATGCCTACGACACCGTGGCGCTGGCCAAGGGCACCGGTTCCGCGGTCGTCAAGCAAGGTGGCAAGACCTGGTTCTTCCTGACCGCTGACTATGCATTCGGTGCGTCGCTTGAAAATGATACCGCCAACGTCGTGAAGGCCAATGGCGGCAAGGTGCTGGGTAGCGTGAAGCATCCGCTGTCGGCATCCGACTTCTCCTCCTTCCTGTTGCAGGCACAGGCGTCGAAGGCGCAGATCCTCGGCCTGGCCAACGCCGGCGGCGACACCATCAACTCGATCAAGGCCGCCAACGAGTTCGGCGTCACCAAGACCATGAAGCTGGCCGGCCTGCTGATGTTCATCAACGACGTGCATTCGCTCGGCCTGAACCTGACGCAAGGCATGTACCTGACCGACAGCTGGTACTGGGACATGAATAACGATTCGCGCGCCTGGTCCAAGCGCTATTTCGAGAAGATGAAGAAGGAGCCGTCCTCGCTGCAGGCGGCCGACTATTCGTCTGCGCTGCACTACCTGCAAGCCGTCAAGGCCGCTGGTACGGATGATCCGGACAAGGCATTCAACCAGTTCAAGAAGACCAAGGTCAACGACATGTATGCGAAGAACGGCACGATCCGTCCGGACGGCCGCATGGTGCATGACATGTTCCTGATGGAAGTGAAGAAGCCGTCCGAGTCCAAGTACCCTTGGGACTACTACAAGGTCGCCCAGACCATTCCGGGCGACCAGGCCTTCACCACCAAGGCCGAATCGAAGTGCGCGCTGTGGAAGTAAGCTGACGATCGTTTGACCGTCAGGCATTCCTTGTAACTCCCTCTCTGCAAGACGAGAGGGCAGGGGCGACGGGCGCGTGCAGGTGTCACCTGCCGCGCCCGCGTCCGGCCGCCCTGGATCTGGGCGCAACTCATCAGGGCGCGGAATGTTCGCGCCGCTCTTTCAGCAGCAACTTTTCTTGGCCCGCTTATGGAAATATTCGGAATCCCCATGCAAGCATTGCTGAGCCAGCTCCTGCTCGGTCTGGTCAACGGCTCGTTCTACGCGATGCTTTCTCTCGGCCTGGCCGTGATCTTCGGCCTGCTCAACGTGATCAACTTCGCGCACGGCGCGTTGTACATGATGGGCGCCTTCCTCGCCTGGATGGGGATGAACTATTTCGAGATCAATTACTGGGTGATGCTGATCGTCGCACCGCTCCTGGTCGGCGTTTTCGGCATCATCATCGAAAGAACCATGCTGCGCTGGCTGTACAAGCTCGACCATCTGTACGGCCTGCTGCTCACCTTCGGCATCACGCTGATGGTCGAAGGGCTGTTCCGCTCCTTCTATGGCGTCTCCGGCCAGCCGTATTCCGTGCCGGAAGCGCTGGGCGGCGCTTTCAACCTCGGCTTCATGATCCTGCCCAAGTATCGCGCCTGGGTGGTGCTGGCGTCGTTGGTGGTGTGCTTCGCGACTTGGTTCGTGATCGAGAAGACGAAGCTCGGCGCCTACCTGCGCGCAGGCACCGAGAACCCGAAGCTGGTGGAAGCGTTCGGCATCAACGTGCCGCTGATGGTGACGCTCACCTACGGTTTCGGCGTCGCGCTCGCGGCCTTTGCCGGCGTGCTGGCCGCGCCGGTCATCCAGGTGTCGCCGCTGATGGGTTCGCATCTGATCATCGTGGTGTTCGCGGTAGTCGTGATTGGCGGCATGGGCTCCATCATGGGCTCCATCGTCACTGGCCTGGGACTGGGCGTGATCGAAGGCTTTACCCGCGTGTTTTATCCGGAGGCATCGGCGACGGTGATTTTCATCATCATGGCGATCGTCCTGATGATCCGCCCGGCTGGCCTGTTCGGCAAAGAGAAGTAAGAGAGGGAATCGCATGAATAGCAAAGTTGGTTATGCAATCGCATTCGTCGCTGCTCTCGCCGCGCCGTTCGTGATCTACCCGGTATTCCTGATGAAGGTGCTGTGCTTCGCGCTGTTCGCCTGCGCCTTCAACCTGTTGATCGGCTTCACCGGATTGCTGTCCTTCGGGCACGCGGCCTTCTTCGGCGGGGCAGGCTATGTGGCGGGCTATGCGCTCAAGTCGATGGGGCTTCCCTTCGAGCTTGGCGTCGTGGCGGGCGTCGCCGCGGCGGCATTGATCGGATTGATCATGGGCTTGCTGGCG
This sequence comes from Noviherbaspirillum sp., assembly GCF_035254685.1. GTDB lineage: Bacteria > Pseudomonadota > Gammaproteobacteria > Burkholderiales > Burkholderiaceae_D > Noviherbaspirillum. The sequence continues at coordinate 16,132 of NZ_DATFAI010000031.1, forward strand.
ATCCGCCGGCAAGGCATCTACTTCACCATGATCACGCTGGCGCTGGCGCAGATGCTGTTCTTTGTTTGCCTGCAGGCGCCGTTTACCGGCGGCGAGGACGGCCTGCAGGGCGTGCCGCGCGGCGCGCTGCTCGGTATGCTCTCGCTGGAAGACGACATGACGCTCTATTACGTGGTGCTGGCGATCTTCATCGCCGGCTTCGCGCTGATCGTACGCACCGTGCATTCGCCCTTCGGGCAGGTGCTCAAGGCAGTGAAGGAAAACGAGCCGCGCGCGATCTCGCTCGGCTACGACACGGACAGGTACAAGCTGCTGGCCTTCGTGTTGTCGGCCGCACTGTCGGGGCTCGCTGGCGCTACTAAAACTGTAGTGCTTGGCTTCGAGACGCTGACCGATGTGCACTGGGCGATGTCGGGACTCGTCGTGCTGATGACCCTGGTCGGCGGCCTTGGCACGCTGGCCGGCCCGGTGGTTGGCGCGATCCTGATTGTTTCGCTGGAAAACAAGCTGGGCGACATGGGGAACTGGCTGGCGAATATCACCACCATCGAATGGTTCCGCTCGATCGGCGAGTCGGTCACCATCGTCACCGGCTTCATCTTCATCGTCTGCGTGCTGGCATTCCGCCGCGGCATCGTCGGCGAGTTCATCGCACTGTTCAGTCGTTCCAAAGCCGGTTCTGCGGCTTCACACTGAACGTCAGCCGGCAGCGTCCTGCTGCCGGCTTTTGTTGTCCACGGAAAACACAAAAAACACGGAAAAAGATCCTGTCTGTTCGACGCTCTCGCCGGAGAGCGCACGTCGAACAGACATAAAAATTTCCGTGTCTTCCGCGTCTTCCGTGGACAACCGGTTTTTCTTGATCACAACGCAGCAGCGTAAATCGCCCGTGCATCCGCGCGTGTGACTTCGCGCGGGTTGTTGGTCAGCAGGCGCGTCTGCAGCATGGCGTCATCGGCGAGGCGGTCAAGGTCGGTTTCCGTGATGCCGACTTGCTGCAAGCGGGTTTCAATACCAGTCCGTCGGGCGATCTCATCCATGCGGTCAATCAGTGCCTGCGTGCGCGCCTCGGTGCTCCCTGTGACGCCCGGTGCGAGGATTTCCGCCAGTTCCGCATAGTGCGTCGCAGCGCTCGGCGCGTTGAAGCGAAGAACGTGTGGCAGGACGAGCGAGTTCGACAGGCCGTGTGGCACATGGAAAATTCCGCCGATCGGATAGGCGAGGGCGTGTACGGCGGCGCAGGGCGCGTTCGCGAACGATTGTCCGGCAAGCATGGCGCCGAGCAGCATTGCCTGCCGAACAGCAAGATTCTTTCCGTCTTCACAGGCAGCGACAATATTGTTTGAGAGTAATGTTAGCGCTTGGCACGCGAGCATATCGGAGAGCGGATTCTTCTTCAGGCGGGTGGTATAGGCTTCAATGGCATGCACCATGGCATCGATGCCGGTAGCCGCAGTAACTTTCGGCGGCAGGCCGACCGTGAGCTCAGCATCCAGGATGGCAAGGTCCGCATACAATTGCGGCGACACCACGCCCATCTTCGTCGTGGCGCCCGTAGTGACGATGGAAATCGGCGTGACTTCCGAGCCAGTTCCGGCAGTGGTCGGAATCTGCACCAGCGGCAGGCGACCGCCTTTCACATTGCCGATGCCGTACATCGTCTTCAATTCCTGATCGGTATTGGTGAGTACTGCGATCAACTTGGCGACGTCCATCGAGCTGCCGCCGCCGAGACCGATGACCAGATCGATTTCATTCGCCCGCGCGTTCGAGACGGCCTGCAGCACCACGGCTTCGGGCGGGTCGGCAACAACATCGGAGAAAATGTTGACGCTCAGTCCGGCGTCCTTGAGAGCAGCGATTGGTGCATCGACGAGGCCGGTTTTCAGGAATCCATTGTCGGTGACGATCAGGGCACGGCGGGCATTCGGAAAATGCTGCTGGACATAACTGCCGATACGTTTCGCGGCACCGGGTTCGGAAACGACATGCGGCACAGTACTGAAGCTGAATGGGCTGAATGGTGTGGTAGTCATCGTCTCTCCTTGATAATGGTCCATTGTAGCAAGGGGACGTCATGCGCGTGGACCGCGGGGTGGGGCAGAAGCCGGAGCAGCGTGTTGTGCAGGAGGCACAGTGACTTGTAGCGGAATGTAACGAGAATTCATGCCGCTGGGCAAATCGTCTACGATTCCCTTATTCCCGTTCGTTAACAAACGGAATGTTTCACGTGAAACATACGCAAGGGGCTCTTCCATGATTGATCCCGCCATCATTTTCCAGCGCACGCAAGCCGGTCGCGATGAGGTCTACAACAAAAGCCATGGGCTGACGCAGAGCGAGCGGCTGGTCCTGATCATGATCGACGGGGTGACATCATCCGGCACGGTGAGGGAAAAGCTGACTTCGCTGGTGGATGAGCGCTTTGAACGGGCAATGTTTACCCTGCAAAAAAAAGAACTCATCCTTGAAGTCTTCATGCCCCTGGAAGGGCAGAAGGCGGACGAAATTGAACAGTCCGTAGCAGATCGTTTCCTGCAGCAGGATCCGCTGGATCCCGTGACCATTCTCTTTATCGATCCCGAAAACGAGCTTGGCTTATTGCATAAGATTTCTCCTGCCAAGAATCCTGTCTCGCGACCCCCAGATCGTGCTATTACCGACGCTCCCCATCCGGAGCAGATTGCCATCCCGACTCTCGAAGCTGTCATGGCACAGAATGCGGCAAATAAAGGCGACTTTGCCGTCGAAGAACTTGCAGAGCTGGCGGAACTGGCCGAGCTTGCCAGTTCAGTCGAGAACGAGGTGAGGGCGCGCAAACATGAAAAGATTTCCCGCCTCCAGCCGGCTCCTGAGATACCAAAGCCCAAGCGCCGTAAGCCGGTTCTCGCATTGTCGCAACCCGGCACAAAAGGTTTTCATTGGGGATATTGGATGATCGGGCTCGGCTTCGCATGCATCGGCAGCTACCTGTTTTCCAATCTGATCCGCTGAACTGTTTCACGTGAAACAAAATACTGCCGGACCTTGCTCGACGCGCGCGGGCAGGACGAAAACCATTCTATAATCTCGCCTCCAGCGTAAACTTCATCGCCCTTCGAAGAGGATTACGCCAGCCTTCGTCTTTCACGTCTCACTGAGGCGCACTATGCTTTTTCCTACAGAATTCGATGTCATCGTCGTCGGCGGCGGCCATGCCGGCACCGAAGCTGCACTCGCGTCCGCACGCATGGGTCAGAAGACCCTGTTGCTCACCCATAATATCGAGACCCTCGGTCAGATGTCCTGCAATCCGTCGATAGGCGGTATTGGCAAGGGCCATCTGGTAAAGGAAGTTGACGCGATGGGCGGGGCGATGGCGATTGCCACTGACGAAGCCGGCATCCAGTTCCGTATCCTGAACTCATCCAAGGGCCCCGCCGTGCGGGCAACCCGGGCGCAGGCCGACCGCCTCCTCTACAAGCAAGCCATCCGCTCGCGCCTTGAAAACCAGGAGAACCTGTGGCTGTTCCAGCAGGCCGTCGACGATCTGATGGTCGACGGCGACCGCGTCGTCGGCGCTATCACCCAGGTCGGCATACACTTCCGCAGCCGTGCAGTAGTCCTGACCGCCGGGACTTTCCTCGACGGCAAGATTCATGTTGGGCTGAACAATTACGCCGCCGGGCGCGCTGGCGATCCCCCGGCAATTTCCTTGTCGGCCAGGCTGAAGGAACTGAAGCTGCCACAGGGCAGGCTGAAGACTGGGACGCCGCCCCGCATTGACGGGCGCACCATCGACTTCTCCGTCATGGAAGAACAGCCGGGCGACCTCGATCCGATCCCGGTGTTTTCGGTGATGGGTTCAGTCCAACTTCATCCGCAGCAACTTCCGTGCTGGGTCACGCACACCAATGAACGTACGCACGACATCATCCGCGGCGGCCTCGACCGCAGCCCGATGTACACCGGCGTGATCGAAGGCATCGGCCCACGTTACTGTCCGTCAATCGAAGACAAGATCCATCGCTTCGCCGACAAGAATTCGCACCAGATCTTCCTGGAGCCCGAAGGCCTGACGACGAACGAGTTCTACCCGAATGGAATTTCCACCAGCCTGCCGTTCGACGTCCAACTCGAACTGGTGCACTCGATGCGCGGCCTGGAAAACGCCCACATCTTGCGCCCCGGCTACGCCATCGAATATGACTACTTTGATCCGCGCGGCCTGAAAGCATCCCTCGAGACCAAGGCGATCCAGGGCTTGTTCTTTGCCGGCCAGATCAACGGGACCACCGGTTACGAAGAAGCCGCGGCACAGGGCATGCTTGCCGGGCTGAATGCGGCGCTGCTGACGCAAGGGCGCGAGGCCTGGACGCCACGCCGTGACGAAGCCTATCTCGGCGTGCTGGTCGACGATCTGATCACCAAGGGAGTGCAGGAGCCGTACCGCATGTTCACCAGCCGTGCCGAATATCGACTGAGCCTGCGTGAAGACAATGCCGACATGCGCCTGACGGAAATCGGCCGCCAGCTAGGCTGCGTGACCGACGCACAGTGGGAAGTATTCGAGAAAAAACGCGAAGCCGTTGCACGCGAGTTGGAGCGTTTGAAATCGACTTGGGTCAACCCCCGCGTGCTTGACGGCGCCGAGGCCGAGCGTGTGCTGGGCAAAGCGATTGAGCGAGAGTATGCGCTCACTGATTTGTTGCGCCGCCCCAACGTGAGCTATGAAAGCCTGATGACCTTGAAAGGTGTGGACGGCCAGGCCCTTGCCGGACCCGGCGTTACCGATGAAGCGGTCCGCGAACAGGTCGAGATTCATGTGAAATACGCCGGCTATATCGATCGCCAGGCGCGTGAAGTCGAGCGTCACGACTACTATGAAAATCTTAAGCTGCCGAGCGACATCGATTATATGGAAGTGCGCGGCCTTTCCGTGGAAGTGAGGCAAAAGCTGAACAAGCATCGCCCGGAAACACTTGGCCAGGCATCCCGCATTTCCGGCGTGACGCCGGCAGCCGTCTCGCTGTTGCTCGTCCACCTGAAAAAAGGCGGATTCAAGGAATTCGCCAACGCCCAGGCGGCGGCCTGAGGACAGCAGCGCGATGGCCGCTTTCCAACGTGATATTTTGATGCGAACGCTCATCGAGGGAGTGCGCGCGCTTTCGCTCGACCTGAACGACGCGCAGTTCGCGCAACTGATGGATTACCTGGCGTTGCTGGCGAAGTGGAACGCCGTGTACAACCTGACCGCCGTACGCGATCCGGCGCAGATGGTCACGCAGCATCTGCTTGATTCACTGGCTGCCGTCCCGGCTTTTGCCGGCGCGAAAAACGTGCTGGATGTGGGCGCCGGCGGCGGCTTGCCCGGCATCGCCCTCGCCATTGCCCGTCCTGACATGCAGGTATCCATGATCGACACCGTGCACAAGAAAACTGCTTTCCTGACACAAGTGAAGGCGGAACTTGGCCTGGCGAACGTGACCGTGCACACCATGCGCGTCGAGCAACTGCGGGTGCCGGAGAAATTCGATGTCATCACCTCGCGCGCCTTTGCCGAGCTGGGGGATTTCGTGAACTGGTCCGGCCATCTGCTGAAAGAGGGCGGCCGGTTCATTGCGATGAAGGGTGTGCTGCCGAAGGAAGAAATCTTGCGCCTGCCTGCCGGCTGGAAAGTGACGCAGGTGCAAGCACTCGACGTCCCCGGCCTCAATGCCGAACGCCACCTGATTTTCATTGAAGCAGGAGAACAAGCATGAGCGCGCTGTTTCACTCCCTTGGCATCACCGACATCTGGCAACTGATTGCCGCCACCATGGTATTCCTGATGCTGCCCGGCCCCGGCACTTTCTGCGTGCTGACCTGCACCGGTCAACGCGGCGTGCGCGGCGGCTACGCGTCCCTGTTCGGCCTGATGCTGGGTGACGCCGTGCTGATGTTCCTGGCCGCCATCGGCGTCGCCGCCTTGCTGCAGGCAAATCCGCTGCTGTTCAAGGGCTTGCAGTACCTCGGCGCGGCTTATCTCGCTTATCTCGGCATCAGGTTGTTGACTGCGAAGAAAGAGCAGGGCGGGACATTCGTTCCGTTCTCGAATGCCGCCGATTTCCGCCGCGGCTTCCTGGTGACGCTCATCAATCCGAAGGCGATCGTGTTTTACATGGCGTTTTTCCCACTCTTCATTGATCCCGCCACGCACCAGGGAAGCACAACGTTCATTGCAATGGGCGCAGTGATTTCCAGCTGCACGCTGTTTTACGGTAGCCTACTCGTTCTCGTCGGAAACGCCGCGGCGCGGCGCCTCGCTCGCAACCGTCGCATTGCAGCGTTTGCGACACGCATGGCGGGCATCTTCCTGATCGGCTTCGGCATCAAACTGACTACAAACTAAGATATGGCCAAAATATTCTGCGTCGCCAACCAGAAAGGCGGCGTTGGCAAAACAACCACAGCGGTCAATCTCGCCGCCGGTCTCGCCCAACTCGATCAACGCGTGCTGCTGGTCGACCTCGATCCGCAAGGAAACGCTACGATGGGCGCCGGCATCAACAAGTCAGAGCTTTCCTCCTCTGTCTACGAAGTGTTGCTCGGCCTGGCCGACATCAAGGCCGCGCGCAAGCATTCCGAGACCGGCAAGTTCGACGTGTTGCCCGCCAACCGCGAGCTGGCCGGCGCCGAAGTCGAAATGGTGGAGCTCGACAACCGCGAGAAGCGCCTGAAGGACGCGATTGCCGGCGTCGACGCAGAATACGATTTTGTCCTGATCGACTGTCCGCCGGCCTTGTCGATGCTGACGCTGAACGGCCTGTGCGCGGCCCACGGCGTGATCATCCCGATGCAGTGCGAATACTATGCGCTGGAAGGCTTGTCGGATCTCGTCAATACCATCAAGAAGGTGCACGCCAAGCTGAACACCGACCTAAAGATCATCGGCCTGCTGCGCGTGATGTTCGACCCGCGCATGACGCTGTCGCAGCAAGTCTCCGCCCAGCTCGAACAGCACTTCGGCGACAAGGTGTTCAAGACGATCATCCCGCGCAATGTGCGCCTGGCCGAAGCGCCGTCCTACGGCATGCCCGGTGTGACCTTCGACCCCGCATCGAAAGGCGCACAGGCCTATATCGCCTTCGGCGCCGAAATGGTCCAACGCATCAAGTCACTCTAATCGCTCATAACATGGCTACGAAAAAATCCAAGGGACTCGGGCGCGGCCTCGACGCGCTGCTGGGGGGCTCGCACGACATCACCGAAGCGGTGCCGACCGTGGCGGGCGCGCCGTCGACCTTGAACGTCGCTCAACTGCAGGCCGGCAAGTACCAGCCGCGCACGCGCATGGACGAGGGCGCGCTGAACGAACTGGCGGCGTCGATTAAGGCGCAGGGCCTGATGCAACCCATCCTCGTGCGGCCGGTCGGGCACAACGGCAGCGACCGCTATGAAATCATCGCCGGCGAACGCCGCTACCGCGCAGCCCAGATCGCCGGCCTCGCCGAAGTGCCGGTACTGGTCAAGGACGTGGATGACCAGGCTGCCGCCGCGATGGCGCTGATCGAAAACATCCAGCGCGAAGATCTCAATCCGCTGGAAGAGGCGCAGGGCATTCATCGCCTCATCACCGATTTCGATTTCACCCATGAGCAGGCGGCCGGCGCCGTTGGCCGTTCGCGCAGCGCGGTGTCGAACTTGCTGCGCCTGCTCAACCTCGCCAAGCCGGTCCAGACCATGCTCATGGCTGGCGACATCGACATGGGCCACGCGCGCGCCCTGCTTGCCGTGGATGCTGCCACCCAGATTACGCTCGCCAACCAGATCGTCGCCCGCCGCATGTCCGTGCGCGACGCCGAAAAGCTGGTTGCCAAGACCACCACCGACCAGGCTGCCGCCAGCAAGCCGCGCGCCGCAAAGGAGAAGTCGCGCGACATCACCCGGCTGGAAGAAGAGCTGTCCGACGCGCTTGCCACGCAGGTGCAGATCAAGCTCGGTGCGAAGAACAAGGGCCAGCTCACCATCGATTTTGCCGATCTCGACGTGCTCGACGACCTGATCGCGAAACTGCGACGCTGAGCGTCTTGCCATCGCACCGACTTTACCCGGTTGTATGCGAAACATTACCTCTCTGGTAATTGGCGCGCTGCCGGCTATCCACTAGCCTGATTCCAGGCCCGAGAACACACCATGCACAAGCTGCTCATCCTGCCCGGTCTGTACAATTCCGACGCTGGCCACTGGCAAAGCCGATGGGAAGCGCTGCTGCCCAATGCGTGCCGCGTGCAGCAGCGGGACTGGAACACGCCGCAGCAGACGGACTGGACGGCAACCCTGGATGCCGCGATCCATTCCAGCGACGGCCCGGTCATCCTGGTGGCGCACAGCCTCGGCTGCGCATTGACAGCCTGGTGGGTAAAGACGAGCCGGGGACAAGCGCATGCGTCGAAGGTCCGAGGCGCCTTGCTGGTTGCGCCGCCCGACGTCGAGCGTGCGGACTTCCCGGATTTTGTGACAGGATTCGCGCCCATGCCGCGCTCGGAAATGCCATTCAGGACTATCGTCGCCGCATCTTCCGACGATCCCTGGTGTGCCTTGCCAAAAGCGCAATCCTGGGCGCAGGATTGGGGCGCGCAGTTTCATGACATTGGCCCGCGCGGACATATCAATGCCGAAAGCGGCCTCGGAACATGGGAACAGGGACGCCGCTGGCTGGACGAGCTGCAGTCCTGACAACCGTAGTTTTACCGTGTGTTTTGACTGTAGTACGGGTGCGCAAAGGTTTGACGGTGACTGTGGAAAACACTTATAATCCCGTGGTTTCACAAAACGCACCACCCTGGAACACCGCGGCCCGTAGCCGGCGCCCACAAAGGCCCGACGGATTGCATGACTTAGGACCAATATGCTACGCATTGTCCTCCTGCAATTTTCGACTACGGTCGTTACCGGATTGATTGCCGGTCTGCTTGGCGGAAAACACGCGCTGATATCTGCGCTTCTTGGTGGCTTGTGCTGTGTGGTGCCGAATGGCTTGTTCGCCTTGCGTTTGTTCATTAACGCGCGCAAGCCGGGTGCTGTCAATCCGATGACGTTTTTCATCGGCGAATTTATCAAGATTGCATTGACGATCGCGCTACTGGGCGCGGTGGTCTGGCTGTACCACGATCTGAACTGGCTGGCGCTGATCGCCGCCTTCATCGTGGCGCTGAAAAGTTACATCATCTTATTATTTAGGCACTGACATGTCATCTCCAGCGACTGAAGCAGCAGGACACGCGCCAACCGCGTCCGAATACATCGTCCACCATCTCGGACATCTCTCCACGCATCACCAGGAAAAGATCGTCGATTTTTCGATCTTCAACATGGACACGATCTTCTGGTCCGTTGCGATGGGCGTGGTCGCCTGCTTCGTGATGTGGCTGGCTGCCCGCAAGGCGACTTCCGGCGTCCCGGGCCGCTTCCAGGCTTTCGTCGAACTCCTCGTCGAGCTGGTCGAGGACCAGTCGAAGGCCATCGTTCATGGCGATCGCACCTTCATCGCGCCGCTGGCCCTCACGGTTTTTGTTTGGGTCGCGATGATGAACTCGCTCGACTTCCTGCCGGTCGACCTCTTCTCCAGCATCTTCCGCCTGCTTGGCATCGAAACTCATCATCGTGTAGTGCCGACCGCCGACCTTAATGGCACACTCGGCATGTCCCTGGGCGTTCTGGCGCTGATGCTCTACTACGGCATCAAGATCAAGGGGCTCGGCGGCTGGCTGCACGAGCTGTTCGCTGCGCCGTTCGGTATCGCGCTTGCGCCGTTCAACCTGCTGCTCAACATCATCGAATATCTGGCCAAGGCCGTCTCGCTCGGCATGCGACTTTTCGGCAACATGTACGCGGGTGAGCTGCTGTTCCTGCTGATCGCGCTGCTCGGTTCCACTGCGACCGCGTTTGGCTTCATCGGACAGGTGATCGCGGGTTCGGCATGGGCGATCTTCCATATTCTGATTGTCTTCCTGCAAGCCTTCATTTTCATGATGCTGACCCTGGTGTATATGGGCCAGGCCCATGAAGGCCACTGAGCAAGAAATCGAAAGACAGTAGCAAGTAAAGAAGTTTGTTTTTGTATTTTTGTTTTTAACTTTAACCTTTTGAAGGAATTCTCATGACTGACATCTCTTTTGTTGCTTTGGCTTGCGGCTTGATCATTGGCCTGGGTGCAATCGGCGCTTGTATCGGTATCGCGATCATGGGCGGCAAATACCTGGAAGCATCGGCACGTCAGCCTGAACTCATGAACACTCTGCAAACCAAGATGTTCCTGCTGGCTGGTCTGATCGACGCTGCGTTCCTGATCGGTGTCGGTATCGCCATGCTGTTCGCATTCGCCAATCCGTTCATCAAAGGGTAATCGGGCAACGCCTGAACACCAAGCTGCCGAACCTTCGCGTTCGGCATTCTTCACTTTGAGAAGGAAAATACCGTGAACTTAAATGCAACCTTGTTTGCGCAGTTCGTGGTCTTCTTCATCCTCGCGTGGTTCACGATGAAATTCGTGTGGCCGCCGTTGATGAAGGCGCTCGACGAGCGCGCCGAGAAGATCGCGAACGGTCTGGCTGCCGCCGACCGGGGCAAAGCGGAAATGGCCGCCGCAGAAAAGCGCGCGCAGGCTGAACTGGCTACCGCCCGCGACGAAGGTCAGAAGCGCATTATCGACGCCGAGAAGCGCGCCCAGGCAATTATCGACGAAGCCAAGAAAACTGCATCTGAAGAAGCTGCGCGCATTGTCGCCACAGCCAAGGCCGATGCGGACCAGCAGGTAACTCGTGCACGCGACGAACTGCGTGCCCAGGTCGCGGGTCTCGCGGTCAAGGGTGCCGAGCAGATTCTGAAGCGTGAGGTGAATGCATCGGCCCATGCCGAACTGCTGAACCAACTGAAGAACGAGCTGTAATCATGGCCGAACTCGCAACGATTGCTCGTCCTTACGCAGAAGCACTGTTCCGTGTAGCCAAGTCCGGCAATATCGCCGCCTGGACCGACCTCGTGTCGGAAATGGCGGCCGTTGCCGCTCTCCCCGAAGTCAAGTCTTTCGCCAGCAATCCGAAGCTCTCGGATAAGCAAGTTGCCGAAACGTTCTTGTCGCTGTTGAAGTCCAACGTCACCCCGGAAGCCAAAAACTTCGTCGCGATGCTGGTCGAAAACGGCCGCCTGACGTTGTTGCCGGAAGTCGGCGCGCAATTCCACGCCTTGAAGAATGCCGCTGAAGGTGCAGCCGATGCGGAAATCACGAGCGCGTTCGAGTTGACCGACGCACAAGTGAAAGACCTCGTGGCGACGCTGGAAAAGAAATTCGGCCGCAAGCTCAATCCGATCGTCAAGGTGGACAACTCGCTGATCGGGGGCGTACGTGTCGCAGTGGGCGACGAAGTGCTGGACACTTCGGTTCGCGCCAAGCTGCAGCAGATGTACACCGCCCTCGCGTCGTGATTGACTGCGCATTGATGGCCACAGCGCTAGCGTAAGAGATACAAAATTTTAGGAGTTAACATGCAACTCAACCCGTCTGAAATCAGCGAACTGATCAAGAGCCGGATTCAAGGCCTTGGTGAAGGCGCTGAGATTCGCAATCAGGGCACGGTCATCTCCGTGACCGACGGTATCTGCCGCATCCACGGTCTTTCCGAGGCGATGCAAGGCGAGATGCTGGAATTCCCGGGCAACACCTATGGCCTCGCACTGAACCTCGAGCGCGACTCCGTCGGCGCCGTTATCCTGGGCGAGTACGAGCACATTTCCGAAGGCGACACCGTCAAGTGCACCGGCCGCGTGCTGGAAGTGCCGGTCGGCCCGGAACTGGTTGGCCGCGTGGTCAACGCATTGGGCCAGCCGATCGACGGCAAGGGCCCGATCAACGCCAAGATGACCGACGTGATCGAAAAGGTCGCACCGGGCGTTATCGCGCGTCAGTCCGTGTCCCAGCCGATGCAAACCGGCCTGAAGGCAATTGACTCGATGGTGCCGATCGGCCGCGGTCAGCGTGAGCTGATCATCGGCGACCGCCAAACCGGTAAGTCTGCTGTCGCGGTGGATACTATCATCAACCAGAAGGGCCAGAACATGACGTGTATCTACGTCGCGATCGGCCAGAAGGCATCCACTGTCAAGAACATCGTGCGCGCGCTGGAACAGCACGGCGCGATGGAATACACCATCGTCGTTGCCGCCAATGCTTCCGAGTCCGCCGCGATGCAGTACATCGCTGCTTACTCCGGTTGCACGATGGGCGAGTACTTCCGCGACCGCGGCCAGGACGCTCTGATCATTTATGACGATCTGTCGAAACAAGCGGTTGCCTACCGCCAGGTTTCGCTGCTGCTGCGCCGTCCGCCGGGCCGTGAAGCGTATCCGGGCGACGTGTTCTACCTGCACTCCCGTCTGCTCGAGCGCGCTGCTCGCGTGAATCCCGACTATGTCGAGAAATTCACCAACGGCGCCGTCAAGGGCCAGACCGGTTCGCTGACCGCATTGCCGATCATTGAAACCCAGGCAGGCGACGTGTCCGCATTCGTTCCGACCAACGTGATTTCGATTACCGACGGCCAGATCTTCCTCGAAACCTCGTTGTTCAACGCCGGTATCCGTCCCGCGATCAATGCCGGTATCTCGGTGTCCCGCGTCGGTGGTGCTGCCCAGACCAAGGTCATCAAGGGCCTGTCCGGCGGTATCCGCACCGACCTGGCGCAGTACCGTGAACTGGCTGCGTTCGCGCAGTTCGCATCGGATCTGGACGAAGCCACCCGCAAGCAGCTCGACCGCGGCGCACGCGTGACCGAACTGCTGAAGCAGGCGCAATACTCGCCGCTGCCGATTTCGCTGATGGCCGTGACGCTGTTCGCAGTGAACAAGGGCTACCTGGACGACGTCGATGTGAAGAAAGTGCTGGCGTTCGAATCCGGCCTGCACAACTTCATGAAGACCAGCTACGGCAGCCTGCTGCAGAAGATTGAAGACACCAAGCAACTCGATAAAGACGGCGAAGCTGAACTTGCCGCCGCGATTGCCGCCTTCAAGAAAACCTTCTGATCACTGGAGCTAAAGGAGTAATTACTCATGGCTGCAGGCAAAGAGATACGTGGCAAGATCAAGAGCGTAGAGAATACGAAGAAGATCACCAAGGCGATGGAAATGGTCGCCGCATCCAAGATGCGCAAGGCGCAGGACCGGATGCGCGCCGCCCGTCCCTACAGTGACAAGATTCGTAATATCGCCGCTCACTTGTCCGAAGCCAATCCGGAGTACACGCACCCGTTCCTGGTCAAGCAGAATGCAGCGAAGAAGGTGGGCATCATCGTCATCACGACCGACAAGGGTCTGTGCGGCGGCCTGAACACCAACGTCCTGCGCATGGTGACCAACAAGGTGCGCGAACTCGAAGGTCAAGGCATCAAAACCGAAGCAGTCGCCATCGGCAACAAGGGACTCGGCTTCCTGAATCGTATCGGCGCCAAGGTCGTGTCGCACGCTGTCCAGCTCGGCGACACGCCGCACCTGGATAAGCTGATCGGCCCGGTCAAGGTGCTGCTCGACGAATACCAGGAAGGCAGGCTCGACGCGGTTTACCTGTTCTACACCAAGTTCATCAACACGATGAAGCAGGAACCGATGATGGATCAGTTGCTGCCGCTGTCGTCCGACCGCATGAAGGCTGACAAGAACTCCCATTCCTGGGATTACATCTATGAGCCGGATGCACAGTCGGTGATCGACGAGCTGCTGGTGCGTTATGTCGAAGCACTGATCTACCAGTCCGTCGCCGAGAACATGGCGTCCGAGCAGTCGGCGCGCATGGTGGCGATGAAGGCAGCGTCCGACAACGCCGGTAACGTGATCAGCGAGCTGAAACTGGTCTACAACAAGACCCGTCAGGCCGCGATTACGAAGGAACTGTCCGAGATCGTCGCCGGTGCGGCTGCGGTTTAACTAGAAGAATTTACTTATATTGAAGGAACGAAAATGGCTGAAGGCAAAATCGTTCAGTGTATCGGCGCGGTGGTGGACGTGGAATTCCCCCGCAACGCCATGCCCAAGGTATACGATGCCTTGAAAATGGAAGGCTCCGCGCTGACCCTGGAAGTGCAGCAGCAGTTGGGTGACGGCGTGGTCCGCACCATTGCGCTGGGCTCCTCCGACGGTCTGCGTCGCGGCATGGTGATCCAGAACACCGGCGCACCGATTTCGGTGCCGGTTGGTCACGCTACACTGGGCCGCATCATGGACGTGCTGGGCAACCCGATCGACGAAGTCGGTCCGGTCAATTCCGAGCACACTGCGTCGATCCACCGCAAGCCGCCGTCATACGACGAACTGTCGCCGTCGCAGGAACTGCTGGAAACCGGTATTAAAGTTATTGACCTGGTTTGCCCGTTCGCGAAGGGTGGTAAGGTCGGTCTGTTCGGCGGTGCAGGCGTGGGCAAGACCGTGAACATGATGGAACTCATCAACAACATCGCGAAGGCGCACTCCGGTCTGTCCGTGTTCGCCGGCGTGGGTGAGCGTACCCGTGAAGGCAACGACTTCTACCATGAAATGATGGAAGCAGGCGTGGTCAACACCGAAGACTTCTCCAAGTCGAAGGTGGCGATGGTGTACGGCCAGATGAACGAACCGCCGGGCAACCGCCTGCGCGTGGCGCTGACCGGTCTGACCATTGCGGAATCCTTCCGTGACGAAGGCCGTGACGTGCTGTTCTTCGTCGACAACATCTACCGTTACACGCTGGCCGGTACCGAAGTGTCCGCACTGCTGGGCCGTATGCCTTCCGCGGTGGGTTACCAGCCGACGCTGGCCGAAGAGATGGGCCGCCTGCAAGAGCGTATTACCTCGACCAAGACCGGTTCGATTACGTCGATTCAGGCCGTGTACGTGCCTGCCGACGACTTGACCGACCCGTCCCCGGCAACGACCTTCGCGCACTTGGACTCCACCGTCGTGCTGTCGCGTGACATCGCCGCGCTCGGTATCTACCCCGCCGTGGACCCGCTGGACTCGACCTCGCGTCAGCTGGACCCGAACGTCGTGGGCGCCGAGCACTATGAGACAGCCCGTGCTGTTCAAGGCACGCTGCAGCGCTACAAGGAACTGCGCGACATCATCGCGATTCTGGGCATGGACGAACTGGCTCCGGAAGACAAGCTGGTCGTGGCACGCGCTCGCAAGATGCAGCGTTTCCTGTCGCAGCCGTTCCACGTTGCTGAAGTGTTTACCGGCGCGCCCGGCAAGTACGTTTCGCTGAAGGACACGATCAAGGGCTTCAAGATGATCGCCAGCGGCGAACTCGATCACCTGCCGGAACAAGCGTTCTACATGGTCGGCACGATCGAGGAAGCAATCGAAAAAGCCAAGAAGATTCAGTAATCGGGAGCACGCGATGTGCGCCAGCCCGGATGCCGGAGCGCTACGGCATCTGACTGGCAAGGATCGCGTGCAAACGGTCTGTTCTTCAGACGAACAAAAAAGGTTCTAACATGGCACACACTATTCACGTAGACGTCGTCTCCGCCGAAGAAGAAATCTTCGCCGGCGAAGCCGAATTCGTCGCGTTGCCGGGCGAATCGGGCGAGCTGGGCATCTATCCGATGCACACGCCGCTGATTACCCGCATCCGCCCGGGTGCGGTGCGCATCAAGGTGCCGGGCCGGACGGACGAGGAGTTCGTTTTCGTCGCCGGTGGCATCCTCGAAGTGCAACCCAACAACGTTACCGTGCTGGCCGATACCGCGATCCGCGGCCACGACCTGGACGAAGCGAAGGCAACCGAAGCGAAGAAGCTGGCCGAGGAAGCACTTGCCAACCGCGAATCGGAAATCGATTACGCCAAGGCACAAGCTGAACTGGCTGCGGCCGTCGCCCAGTTGGCAGCGATCCAGAAGCTGCGTCAAAAACGCTAAGGATGTTGGCAGTACAATGAAAAGGCAGCTTCGGCTGCCTTTTTTATTTTGCAGCAGGATTTCCATGAGCCAAGTTACCGATCCCGAAGACCTCATCCCGTCCATTCTTGCCGAGAGCCGCATCATCGCTGTCGTCGGCCTCTCCTCGAACGCCGATCGTCCGAGCTATGAAGTCGCCCATTACCTGCAGTCGCACGGTTACCGGATCGTGCCGGTCAATCCGACGTATGCGGGCGCTCACATTCTCGGCGAGCCGTGTTATGCAACGCTGCAAGAAGCGGCGTCGGCAGTAGAAAAAAAGGGGCAGAAAATCGACGTGGTGGATGTCTTCCGCAAGGCGGAAGACATCCCGCCGGTCGTCGACGACGCCATTGCGATCAAGGCAGATTGCATCTGGATGCAGCTTGGCATCGCTCACCAGGCGGCGGCGGAAAAGGCGAGGGCGGTTGGCCTGAAGGTCGTAATGGACAAGTGCATCAAGGTCGAGCACGCACTCCACGCATAGTGGGCTGCCGGTATGCGTCGCTTCGTGCCCGAACTGGTCGCCTTGCCCTTGCTGCCTTTCCTGATTGTGCAGGGACGACGCACGCGACGGGTCACGCCGCGCCTTCCCGAGGCAGGAGGGCCGAACGAAGGCATCGCCGGCACTTCCCACGCCGGTCGGCCCCTGTCTCTGCTTGCAGTGGGCGAATCGCCGGTTGCTGGAGTTGGCGTGCGCAACCACGAGCAGGCCATCACGGGGCAGTTCGCGTCCGCCCTGGCTGAGCGTCTGCAGCGCCCCGTCGCATGGCGCGCCTGCGGAAAGAATGGCGTCACGGTCCGGGAAGCGTTCAAACAGATTTTTCCGCACATTCCAGCCGCGCCAGTCGACATCGCGCTGATTGCCTTTGGCGTCAACGACACGACGGCATTTCGCCCGGCCTCGGCGTGGCGGCGTGAACTGGGCATCCTGCTCGATGCCTTGCAGGAGCGATGCTCCCCCACCTGCATGATCGTTTCCGGCGTGCCGCCAATGGCGCATCTCCCGGCCTTGCCGCAGCCCCTGCGCTGGGTCATGGGGCTGAAGGCTCAGGTACTTGACGCGGAAGTCCGCATGCTTGTGCCAGCCTTCGCGCATACGCTATATGTTCCCTTGCTGCTCGACACCCATGACCGAAGCCTGGTAGCGCCGGATGGCTACCACCCATCCGAGAGCGGATGCCGCGCGTGGGCAGCATTGCTCGCCGATGCGTGCACCGGCTTGCTTGCCGCCGTGCCCGCATCTACGGCATAAGCCAGGCGTTGCAGCGGCAGCACGTGCTCACTCTATCGTCGACTCCTTTTCCCTGTCTGCGCAAGCATTGCATCTTGCACAACAACGAACTCTCCGTGGATCACGCGGCGAAAACTCCTTCTCATCGAATGATCCATACGATTTCGCTGGCGTGGCGCATCGGCGATAATGGCAAATTACCGAAAGCAAATTCATGTCATCCACCTTCGCTCCCCTGAAAAACGACACCTTCCTGCGCGCCCTGTTGCGCCAGCCGACCGACTACACGCCGCTGTGGCTCATGCGCCAGGCAGGCCGCTACCTGCCGGAATACTGCGCCACCCGCAAGCGTGCCGGCTCTTTCCTCGGCCTG
>NZ_DATFAI010000032.1:0-95883 GCF_035254685.1 Noviherbaspirillum sp.
CAAGCCCATCTACGACATCCCCGCCGTGCCCAGCTGCACCGGCCAGGAACTGACCGACAACCTGCTCAAGCAGATCGAGCCCTTCGGCGCCACCTTCCACCTCGGGCAGGAAGTCACCGTGGTCGAAAAGCGCGAAGACGGCCGCTTCAATCTCGAGACCTCGGCAGGCACCCGTTTCATCACCAAGACCATCTTCATCGCCGCCGGTGTCGGTTCCTTCCAGCCGCGCACGATCAAGGTCGACGGCATCGAGAAATTCGAAGGAAAGCAGCTGTTCTATCGCGTCAAGGATCCGTCGCGCTTCCACGGCAAGAACCTCGTGATTTGCGGCGGCGGCGACTCCGCGCTGGACTGGACGCTGGACCTGGTCGGCAAGGCGGAATCGGTCGTTCTGCTGCACCGTCGCGAAGAATTCCGTGCCGCGCCTGCTTCCGTGGCGAAGATGAAGGAGCTGTGCGAAAACTACGAGATGCAGTTCCTGGTGGGCCAGGTGACCGGCTTTGAAGAGCAGAACGACAAGCTCACCGAAATCAAGGTGACCGGCGCCGACGGCGTGACGCGCCGCCTGCCGCTGGACGACCTGCTGGTGTTCTTCGGCCTGTCGCCCAAGCTGGGGCCGATTGCGGACTGGGGCCTGGATATCGAGCGCAAGCAGCTGAAGGTCGACACCGAGAAGTTTGAGACGAATGTACCGGGCATCTTTGCGGTGGGCGACATCAACACCTATCCGGGCAAGAAGAAACTGATCCTGTCGGGCTTCCATGAAGCTGCGCTGGCGGCGTTCGGCGCCGCACCGTACATCTTCCCGGAAAAGAAGATTCACATGCAGTACACCACCACCTCGCCGAAGCTGCACAAGGTGCTGGGCGTGGAAAGCCCGGTATTCGACTGAGCATTCTGCAAGTCACCGGAACGCCCCGCGCCTGCCAAGGTCCGGGGCGTTTTTCTTTGCTGCCACATTATTCATCGTTCCCGCAGGGCGCTGAGGAATCCGTTGTTGCCTCACAACATGCAGTCATCACTGTGAGCGGTCGGATTGCAGGTAATTTTTACAAATTGACCACCCGCGCAGCAAACTCTTCAAGGTGGCGACGATACGGCTCTGCCGCCCGCTCCGTCTGAGCTGCAGCGACAAATGCGCCCTGCCCTTCCTCGAAGCAGTCACCCTGCTACCGGCATGGAAAATGCTTTGATTTCTGTGCAGAACAGGCTGCATCAGGGCAGCAACCAGCCAAGGAACGGCCAGCCAGCAGACATGCTGGTCGCTCATAAACGATTTGCTCCGGGCGATTTCAAGAGCAGCGGCCAATGAGGCCGCCTCAGGCTTTTCCTTGCCCGTCGCTTGGCATAGTGGTCCGGGCCACCACAGAAGGCGTGGTGAATGTGCTACGCAAACACGGATGGATGTAACGCGGCGAAAGGCAGGAACGACCAAGTGAGGTACGGGTAATCAAGAGTCTGTTGTTTTCATGGAGAATGCATCCATACGGATAGCGTGTCGTACCAAGGGCAACAGATAACGAAACAGTCGCACTGCGGCCAACAGACGAAGTAGGTATGATGTTTCTTGACCGCACATTTCTTTGCCCATTGTTGGCAGGAAGGCAGCAGAGGAAAGAAACGGCCAGCAAGGCAAAACTGCAAACAGGAAATATATTTCTTGCGGAAATTTCCTAAAATTGCATATGATGCATTGCAGCAACTGATGTTTATCTGGAGAATCTAGCGCCACTGGTACCACTTGAAAGAGGCCACTATGCTTTACCAATTTCACGAGCTGAACCGGACTTTCCTGAACCCGCTGATCCAATGGGCGGAGGCTTCCGCCAAGTTGTTCACGAACCCGGTTTCCCCGCTCGCCCACACGCCGTTCGCGCAACGTATCGCGGCCGGCTACGAATTGATGTACCGGCTCGGCAAGGATTACGAAAAGCCCGAGTTCGGTATCAAGACTGTTCCGGTCAATGGCAAGCCCGTTGGCGTTTTTGAAGAAGTCGCCGAGCAAAAACCGTTCTGCCGCCTTATCCACTTCAAGAAAGACCTGACCGACAAGCAGTTCGCGGAACTGAAGCAGCCAACCGTGCTGCTGGTCGCCCCGTTGTCCGGCCACCATTCGACACTCCTGCGCGATACCGCCCGCAGCCTGCTGTCGGACCATGATGTGTACATCACTGACTGGACCGATGCGCGCATGGTGCCAGCATCCGAAGGACCGTTCCACCTGCACGACTACATCTACTACGTGCAGGACTTCATCCGCCGCCTCGGTCCTGATCTGCATGTAATCTCGGTGTGCCAGCCGACAGTGCCGGTCCTCGCCGCCATCTCGCTGATGGCGACTGAAAACGATCCGAAGCTGCCGAAGACCATGACCATGATGGGCGGCCCAATCGATCCGCGCAAATCGCCTACCGAGGTCAACGACCTCGCAACCAAGCGACCCTACTCCTGGTTCGAAACCAGGGTGATCTACAGCGTGCCGCCGAACTATCCCGGCTTCGGCCGCAAGGTCTACCCGGGCTTCCTGCAGCACGCCGGCTTCATCGCGATGAACCCGGGGCGCCACGCGCAGAGCCACTGGGATTTCTACATGCACCTGCGCGAAGGCGACAACGAGTCGGCGGAAATGCATCGCAAGTTCTATGACGAGTACAACGCTGTGCTCGACATGCCGGCCGAATACTATCTCGAGACCATCAAGACAGTCTTCCAGGAGTTCCGCCTGCCGATGGGTACCTGGGAAGTGGAGGGCAAGCTGGTGCGTCCGCAGGACATCAAGAGCGTCGCGCTGTTCACCATCGAAGGTGAACTGGACGACATTTCCGGTCTCGGCCAGACGGAAGCGGCGCATGGTCTGTGCTCCAGCATTCCGAAGGCGAAAAAGCAACATTACGTTGCCGAGAAGTGCGGCCATTACGGTATTTTCTCCGGTCGTCGCTGGCGTGAAATCATCTGCCCGAAGATCACGGAATTCATCAAGACCTATTCCTGATCAGCCTCAATTGCATGTCAAAGCCGTTCCCCGCCGGGAACGGCTTTTTTATTTATTGCATGCGCGGTTTGTCGGATAATCCTGTTTTTACCTTTTGCAGAACCTGCCGTGTCATCCAACGCCAAACTGCTGGCCGACCAGATCGAAGACCTGCTGCCGCAAACGCAATGCACGAAGTGCGGCTATCCCGCCTGCCGTCCCTATGCCGAGGCAGTAGCGAGCGGCACGGCCTCCTACAACCAGTGCCCGCCTGGCGGCGCGCAAGGCATTGCCAGGCTTGCGACGCTGCTGGGCAAACCTGTCATCCCCCTGAATCCGATCAACGGCATTGAACGCCCGCGCCCGGTCGCGGTGATCGACGAGAGCCTGTGCATCGGCTGCACGCTTTGCATCCAGGCCTGCCCGGTGGATGCCATTATTGGTGCCGCGAAGCAGATGCATACCGTCATTCCAGACCTGTGCACCGGATGCGACCTCTGCGTTGCGCCCTGCCCGGTCGACTGCATCGCGATGATCGACGTCACCCCGGGCAAGACCGGCTGGGACGCATGGTCGCAAGAGCAGGCGGATGCCGCGCGCCAGCGGCATGCCTTCCATGTCTTGCGGCTGCGACGCGACAAGGAAGAAAACGATGCGCGACTGGCGGCAAAGGCCGCGGCCAAGCTCAAGACGGTGGAAGCCGAATCGACGCTGACATCGGAAGAAAAGGCGGCGCAGGAACGCAAGCGGGCCATCATCCAGGCAGCGATGGAGCGCGCGCGGCTCAAGAAAGAGCAAATGGCGGCGCAGGCAGCGAATGCCCCAGGCCTCGCTGATGTCTCGCGTTCGGTGAAGAAACAGATCGCTGAAATCAACACCATGCTGGACGAAGCGAAAGACAAGCCATGAACGCAGAAAAGCGCCTCGAGCTTTTCAACCGATTTCGCAAGGCTAATCCGCACCCGACCACGGAACTGGAATACACCACGCCGTTCGAACTGCTGATCGCCGTCATCCTGTCTGCGCAGGCGACCGATGTTTCGGTCAACAAGGCAACGCGCAAACTTTACCCGCTCGCGAATACGCCCGCCAAAATCTACGCCTTGGGCGTGGAAGGTCTGACCGAATACATTCGTACCATCGGCCTGTATCGTACCAAGGCGAAGAACGTGATCGAAACCTGCCGCATCCTGCTCGAACAGCATGACGGCAAGGTGCCGCACTCGCGCGAGGCGCTGGAGGCCTTGCCGGGTGTCGGTCGCAAGACAGCAAACGTGGTGCTCAACACGGCGTTCGGAGAACCGACCATTGCCGTCGACACGCACATCTTCCGCGTCGCCAATCGCACCGGCATCGCGCCGGGAAAGAATGTCGAGGAAGTCGAGCGGAAGCTGCTGAAGGTCGTGCCGGAGGAATTTCGGCACGAAGCGCATCACTGGTTGATCCTGCACGGCCGCTACATCTGCATCGCGCGCAAGCCTCAGTGCTGGAATTGCCTGATTGCCGACCTGTGCGAATACAAGGACAAGACGCCTTTGCCCGAGAAAGGCGTCTGAACGCGCACGCTTTTATTCGGTCCGGCACGCCTCGTCGAAGGTGAGGCGCGGACCTCTCGGATGCAGCTTGCTGGTATCGCCGTACCCGAGGCTGCACACGAAGTTTGCCTTGATCGATGTGCCCTGAAAAAATGCCGCGTTCATCTTGTCCGCATTGAAGCCCGACATCGGTGCGCAATCCAGACCGATGGCGCGCGCAGCCATAATGAGATAAGCACCCTGCAACGATGAATTGCGCATCGCGGTGCTCGCAATCACTTCCGGCTTGCCCGCAAACCACGAACGCGCGTCGGGATTATGCGGAAAGAGTTGTGGCATTCTCTCGTAAAACGCCATGTCCATGCCGATGATCGCTGTCACGGGCGCCGCCCTGGTCTTGTCGACATTCCCCGGATCCATGCAGGCGAGCAGTTTTTCCTTCGCCTCGGCCGACTTCACGAAGACGATGCGCGCCGGACTGCAGTTCGCCGAGGTCGGCCCCCATTTCATCAGGTCATAGAGCTGTCGCAATTGCTCGTCGGAGACCGGCTTTTCGCGCCAGCCGTTGTGCGTCCGTGCATTGCGGAACAGGATATCGAGTGCACTGTCATTCAACATGTTGGGTTCCATTTTTGATGGTTCAGATTTCCTCGCGCTCGTGATGCGGGGAATGTTGTCTATGTTAAAGGAATCCGCGGCGGCAGGTTTGTGCCGGTACAATAAGCAGCTTCACCGAGATTCATTTTCCTGAATGATGTTTACTCCTTCGCAGCACGACGTTCGACGCTTTTTTTGCGATACCTATCGCAAGGCCATGGCCAACGAGATTCTTACGCCGATGGAGGCCATCGCGCGCGACTGGATCATGCAGCACGAGGAGTACTGGGACGCGCTTGCCGACACGGAAGCGGCACTGGCAAAGGACTACTCCGTGGAGAGTGGACAGACCAATCCCTTCCTGCACCTGTCGATGCACCTTTCGATTGCCGAGCAGATTTCGATCGACCAGCCGCCGGGCATCCGCGGTGCCTTTCTTTCGCTTTCGCAAAGACTGGGCTCGGAACATGAAGCGCATCACCAGGTGATGGAGTGCCTGGGCGAGATGATCTGGAATTCACAGCGCAGCGGCCTGCCGCCGGACGGCGCTGCCTATGTCGAATGCGTGAAGCGACGCTAGCTCTACTGCGTCAAAAATCGGCAATGAGTGGCTCCTTCCCGCTGCAAGGGGGAGGGAGCCATATGACTCAGTTTTTTGACGCAGTTGCGCTAGACCAGTATCAATAAAGAAAGCGCGCCCTCGCAGACGCGCGTTTTCGCAACAGGCGTCAGTGGATCCTGACAGTCAGCCTGTTCGGTTTGACTTCTTCCACCTTGGGTAATTCCACGCGCAGCACGCCGTTCCTGTAGCTGGCCTTGGCCTGATCGGCCTTGACCGCCGTATTCAGCGGAACGAGACGCTCGAAGCTGCCGTAAGCACATTGCAGCACGCGATAGCGCCCTTCCGTATCTTCACGTTCAAAGCGCTTCTCGCCGCGCACCACGAGGGAGTTGCCGCTCACCTCGATGTCGATGTCGTTCTTGTCCAGTCCCGGCACTTCAATGCGCACGACGATGCGTTTGTCGTCTTCGAACACATCGCCACCCAGCATGGACCAGCCCATCGATGGAATGAAGAACGCGTCATCGATATCGCTTTTTGCCGGCAGATTGGTCTGCGTGCTCGGCTTGAAACGGGTAATCGCGCTGGAAGCCGATTGACGCAGATGCTGCCAGCCTTCAGCGACCGAATCCCAGAAAGAAGACCAGCCTTGCTTGATCTCGTCGAAGTTCATCGCTTACCTCCATCGAACCGGAAAATGGCCGCATACGCGGCCCTTCTTTCAATCAGGAGACCTTGATGTCGATCCTGCGCGGCTGCGCGTGCTCCGCCTTCGGTATGCGCAACTTGAGCACGCCATTCTTGAATTCTGCCGTCGCCTTTTCGCTGTCGAGTTCGCGTGAGAGCGTGAACACCCGGCGATAGCGCGGCAGCCGCACTTCGACGTGGCTGGATTCGATCTCCTGCGGCGCATTCAACTCCACTTCGCCGTCAATCGTCAGGGTCTCTGCTTCGAGTTGCAGGTTGAGCTTCTCCTTGGGCACGCCGGGCAGGTCCGCAAACAGCGTGATGCCGGAAGCGTCCTCGATCACATCGACCGGCGGGAGCAAGGCGACCTCCGGGCGAGCGCCTTCATTGGCCTTGGTGACATTCGCTTTGTCGTTCATGGTGCTTCCTCCTCGATTACTGGATAGAGATACGGCGCGGCTGCGGTGCTTCACGACGCTTGACGCTGACATGCAGCACGCCATTCTTGTACTCGGCGGAAACGCCGCTCGGATTGACATCATCTTCCGGCAGGCTCACCACGCGACGGAACGGGCCGGCGAAACGTTCGTTGATATGCACGGACGCCTTGTCGCCCTCCGCAGGAAGATCGGCAGAGCGCCGACCGGATATCGTCAGGACACCGCGTTCCAGATGGACTTCGATGCTGGCCGGATCGAGTCCTGGTGCAAAGGCATAGAGCTCCACCGATTGCTGCGTATTGCCGACGTTCAAGGCAGGGAAGCCGCCGCGGCCGATACCGCGGATGCTCGGGCCGCCTTCCAATGCTTGCTGCATCTCGCGTTGCAGCCGTTCAAGTTCGGAAAACACGTCCCGAGGAAATACCGATCGGTACAACATTTCATCCTCCTGTCATGTTGAAGTTGATTCAGCCCGACGCCGTTCGTTATCGGCGTACATGGACAACATATGCGCAGCTGAAAAAAATTCAATACCTTGAATTGCCGCTCGTGCGGCACCATTATTGATATAAACGAATCAATAAGTAGAAGGAGAATCCGATTGGAATTCAAGGACTACTACCAGGTTCTGGGCGTTGCCCGGGACGCGCCAGCAGACGAGATCAAGAAATCGTTCCGCCGCCTTGCACGCAAGTACCACCCCGATGTCTCCAAGGAACCCGGTGCGGAAGCCCGCATGAAGGAGCTCAACGAGGCTTTCGCGGTGCTGTCGGATCCCGAGAAGCGCGCCGCCTATGATCAGCTCGGACAGCGCTACCATGCCGGCCAGGAATTTCGTCCGCCGCCGGACTGGGACGCTGGCTTCGAATTTTCAGGACGTGGCTTCAGTGGATCGGAAACTACAGACTTCAGCGATTTCTTTTCGGAGCTGTTCGGCGGTCGCATGGGCGGCTTTGGCGGGGCGGGGGCGGGGTCTCATGCACGCGGCCAAGACCATCATGCGAAAATCATGCTCGACATCGAGGATGCCTATCACGGCGCGTCGCGCACGTTGAGCCTGCGCGTACCGCGCGTCGACCAGCACGGCCATGTGACGCTTACCGAGCATTCGCTGGACGTGCGCATTCCCAAGGGTGTGCGCGAAGGCCAGCTGATTCGCCTTGCCGGTCAGGGCGCGCCCGGTGCAGGCGGCGGGCAGTCCGGCGACCTGTATCTGGAAGTGCATTTCAATCCGCACGCCCGCTACCGTGTCGACGGACGCGACGTGTACGCCAGCCTGCCGATCGCGCCGTGGGAAGCTGCGCTCGGCGCCAGCGTGAAGGCGCCGTTGCCGGATGGAATAGTGGAAGTGCGCATTCCCGAGGGTTCCCAATCGGGGCGCAAGCTCCGCCTCAAAGGGCGGGGAATTCCCGGCTCGCCGCCGGGCGATTTGTACCTCGTGATGGAGGTTGTGCTGCCGCCTGCCGCCAGCGCCGAGGCGCGCAACCTGTATGAAACGATGGCGCGTGAACTCGCCTTCAATCCACGCCAGGCACTGGGAGTGTGAACGATGACGCAGGAAATTGTGGCAATTGTGATGGAGGAAGCGCGGCTCTCGCTGGATGAACTGGCCGTGAGCTGCACGGTGAGCCGCGAATGGATCGTCGAACATGTGCGGGCCGGCGCCCTTCCCGGCCAGGCCAGCGATGATCCCGGACAGTGGCATTTCTCCGGGCGCGACCTCATGCGGACGCGCCGCCTCCACGAGCTGGAACGCACTTTCGACGCCAATCCGGAACTGGCCGGGCTGGTCACCGACCTTTTCGATGAACTCGAGCGGCTGCGTTCCCGGATGCGGGCCGCGGGATTATCGCTGGACTAGCGGCCACCATTGCGGAATCGACGTCCAAAAACAAAAAGCCACGAAGCATCGTGGCTTTTGCATGAAGTGAGTGCAGCGATTACTTGCGCAGCACGAGTGAACCCGGCAGGCTGTGCAGATAAGCGGCGATGTCCTGGATGTTCTGATGCGACAGCGGCTTGGCTTGCGAACCCATGATTGCATTGCCCCGGCCATTGGCGCCGTCTGCGCCGCGCTGGTACGCAATCAGCGCATGCGCCAGATAATCCTCGTGCTGGCCGGCGAGCTTTGGATAGCTCGGATCAACCGGGGAATTGAAATCCTGGCCATGGCAAGCGGCGCAATTGAATTTCTGGACGGCAGCCTTGCCGGCTTCGATATTGCCGCCTGCAAATGCATTGAACGACATCAGGACGGCTGCGCCCGCGAGAATCTTTTTCATCGTCTGTCCCCTCATTTCTGCTGTGCGTAGTATGCCGCGACGTCGGCGATGTCCTGATTCGACAGGCCGGCCGCGATGCCGCGCATGCTCGGGTTCTTGCGATCCCCCTTCTTGTACTCGTTGAGGGCGTTCATGATGTACTTCGCATTCTGCCCGCCCAGCATGGGCACCGAGTACACCTCGGGGAACGAGGCCTTGTAGCCCGGGATGCCGTGGCACCCGATGCACATGGCAACCTTGTTTTCTGCCGCCTTGGGATTGCCGACGAGGTCCGCGGATGCGGCGACGCTGGCAACACCTGCGAGCGCGAGGAACGCAAATAGTTTTTTCATGGTCGATGGAGGGGTGAGTGATACGAAATCCGGAACTGCCTTATTCGCAAGAAGTCCGTACGGGACACGTGCCTGCTCGCCAGGGAACTGGCAGCAGGCCGTTTTCCGGCACCGTAAGACCAAGGGAGACAGCCGACCCGAACTACTTGCGAATAAGTTCCCGATGCGTTTTGTAGGTGTTTCTCTGACGCATCAAAATCAAGTAATTCTACATTAACATTGTCCGATCGTCCACGCGAGGCGGAGACCGTCTCCGACATGGGCAACAGACTATTGGCCGGTCCTCGACCGCTTCACGCTTTCCTGCTCTTCCGGAGCTTTCCGTTCAGGTAAAACCTCGACCGTGGCGAGTTGACGTTCGGGCAACAGGAAGGCACGCGGCGAGGCGATCAGGCGTCGCACGACGGCGCGCATCACCACGCGGCGAAGCCGCACCGGCACGTCGCGTGCGTGCAGTGCCAGCACAAGCGCGCAGCCGAATGCCACGCCGATGTTCAGTATGCCGGTCAGGAAAACGCCGCCCGCCGCGAGCCAGAACTCAGCCGTACCGAACACGCTCCATCCCAGGCTCGCGCCGGCCGCCGCAAGCGTGCCGGTGGCGAGCGTGACATGTCGCACGTCCAGCGGCAGGCCGAAAAACTGCAGGAGGACGGGCGACATGCCCAGCAGGAGTGCCAGCGACACATTGCCGACAATACCGGCGACGTTGCGCTCAAGCCAGTGCGCGAGACGATCGGCACGGACCGGCCCGAGCGCGTGGACCAACCGGCGATGATGTGCCAGCGCTTCGCGCATTTTCCGCAACGCGAACCAGTTGTCGGCAAAACCGGCGCCGAGGCTTGATAGCCACAGCAGCACGCCGGTGAAAGCCGCGAACAATGGCGTCACGCCAAGCATCGACAGTCCATTCAGGCTGGCATGCGCGCGGTCAGGCGACATGAGCCCTGAGCCAGTTGCGAGCCACATCGCGAGCGACACCACGACCATTGCCGGAATGATGGCAGCGACATTGCCGAAGACCGCCGCCGCCTGCGAGCGCAGCAGCGCGCCGATTTCGGCAATCAGCTTGCGCATGCCATCGGCCGTATCGAGTGACTGCATCTTCGAGGCCAGTGCGGGTGCGGTAATGGCGGGCTGCCTCGCTGCGAGTGTGCCGCCCGTCATGGAAATCGCAAGGAAACTCACGGCGTAATTCAGCGAAGCAAACGCGCCCTCGAAAAAGCGCGCAACGCCGGCGGCAGGGATCGCCGCCTTGACGAGCACAGTCATGGCGCTTACCGCCCCGCCCCGGCATGCCGATCTGAACATTGCCAGATATTCACCACGGTCGCGCGAAACATAAGCCTCGCCGCGGTCAGCATTGCGCTCGACCATCTTGCGCGCCAACAGCGAAAAGCTGCGGCTGATCAGCCCGCGCACCGTGGAGCGATAATGATGCGCCTCGACCAGATCCAGCAGCAGCGCCTGCACCGGCACGCTCAGCTGCGAGCCGGGCAGCGCGGATCGCAGGTCGATCAGGCGCGCCATCCGCGCCAGTTGCGCGCGCATGCGTTCGACACGGTAGACCAGTCCGACCGATACGCCGTGCTCATCGAGGTGCGCATAGATGCGGTCAGTCTGCGCCTGGCAAACTGCGACCAGCATGCGCACGCTGCGCAGCGCGGCCTCATCATGCGCGCCCGCCATCAGGTACTTCTGCAATTCGCGCTGCAGCGCCATGAACGGGGTTGCCTGCAGCGGCACGCGCGGCTCCAGTCGCTGGCGGAACTCCGGGCTGATGCCGACCGCGATGATCATCGATACCAGATAAGTGAGCGCTTCGTCGATCTGCTGGCTGTAGGCGTGCGTAATCCCGTCGTCGGCGCACAGCTTCCAGAGGCGCGCCAGGGTCTTGTGATCCATGCCGGTGAGCCAGTCGGCATCGGCAGGATCCGGGAACATCGTGGTAAACAAGGCGGAAAGCTCATGTGCCGATGGTGCTTTCGGCAAGATCATTTTGGCAATGCGTTCCGACAGTTCACCGAAAAATGCCGGTTCGTGTGGCAGGCCGGTGGCGCAGAACAGTTCCGGTCCGGCCGCCTCACGCAAGGTTTTCTGCAGCGTTGCCTGCACCACGCGGCGCACATCCCGATGACTGTCGAGCCAGTCGAGCATGAAACGCGTGCGCTGGTGCTTGATGCGCCGCCAGGTGTTTTCATCCAGGCTCGACTTGCGCGGGCCGTGTCGAAGCCAGTCGGCGACATCGATCATCCAGTTGGCGCGCTCGGTCCAGGCGGCAAAGGGATTGGCGCGCCGCATCAAGGCTTCGATCTGTACGATGTACTGCAGGTGATGCTCGTTATGGCGGGGTGATGTCCGGCGAAAACGACGCCACATCACCCAAAGCTTCAGCAGGGAAATTTTCATGAAATTTTGGAAATGAAGAAAATTGGCTCGAGGCTTTCCTCCAGCCCGTATTATCTTTCTCGCTTATACTTGGTCTTATTTTCAATCTTGATGACACAACGCTATGCGACAAGATACCCGCTTCGAAGGTTCCCAAAATTATGTTGCGACCAACGATCTGAAACTCGCGGTCAATGCTGCATTGACGTTGCAGCGTCCGCTGCTGATCAAGGGTGAACCGGGGACCGGCAAGACCATGCTGGCCGAGGAAGTGGCCGCCGCGCTCGGCATGCCGCTGCTGCAGTGGCACATCAAGTCCACTACCAAGGCGCAGCAGGGCCTGTATGAATACGATGCCGTGTCGCGCCTGCGCGATTCGCAGCTCGGCGACGAGCGCGTGAAGGACATCCACAACTACATCGTCAAGGGTGTGCTGTGGCAGGCGTTCACGTCGGAGGAGCAGGTCGTGCTGCTGATCGATGAAATCGACAAGGCGGACATCGAATTTCCGAATGACCTGCTGCGTGAACTCGACCGCATGGAATTCTATGTGTACGAAACGCGCGAGCTGGTGAAGGCGAAGACGCGCCCGCTGGTGATCATCACTTCGAACAACGAGAAGGAATTGCCCGACGCCTTCCTGCGCCGTTGCTTCTTCCACTACATCCGTTTCCCCGACAAGGACACGATGTCGCAGATCGTCGACGTGCATTTCCCGGATCTGAAAAAGGACCTGCTTGCGAAGGCGCTGGAGACCTTCTACGAAGTGCGGGAAGTCGCCGGCCTGAAGAAAAAACCTTCCACCTCCGAGCTGCTCGACTGGCTGAAGCTGCTGCTGGCCGAGGACATTCCGCCGGATGCATTACGCAGCAAGGATGCGAAGGCCATCGTGCCGCCGCTGCATGGCGCGCTGCTGAAGAATGAACAGGATGTGCATTTGTTCGAGCGGCTGGTATTCATGTCGCGCGCGAATCGCTGAGGGAGCGGCTGCCATGGCCTTCATTGAGCCCGTCGTCCTGTCCGGCCGACATGCCACGCTGGAACCGCTGGCCCTGGAGCATGAGGAAGAAATCAGGCTGGCCGTTGCGGACGGCGAGCTGTGGGAGCTCTGGTTCACGACGGTGCCAAAACCGGAAGGCGTGCGCGACTATATCGAACAACTTCTTTTGCAGCGGGAGCACGGCGAGGCATTTGCCTTTGCGGTGCGCGACAGCGCGAACGGCAGGATCGTGGGCTGCACGCGCTACCTGCATCTCGATGAAGCCAATCGGCGGCTTGAGATCGGCGGAACCTGGTATGCGCAACGCGCCCAGCGCACCGGGATCAATACCGAGTGCAAGCTGATGCTGCTGGGACATGCCTTCGAGAAGCTGCGCTGCATCGCGGTTGAGTTCCGCACCGACTGGTTCAACAAGCGATCGCAGGCTGCGATCGAACGACTCGGCGCGAAGCGCGACGGCGTCTTGCGCAACCACATCATCATGCAGGACGGGCGCATTCGCGATTCGGTGGTCTACAGCGTCATCCAGAACGAGTGGCCCGGCGTGAAAAAGAACCTGCAGCACAAACTGGCTTCCAGGGACTGACATGCTGATCGATTTTTTCTTCACACTGAAAGACGCGAAGATTCCGGTGTCGATCAAGGAATTCCTGATCCTGCTGGAAGCGATGCAGAAGAACGTCATCAATCCGTCGCTGGACGAATTCTATTTCCTGTCGCGTACCACGCTGGTCAAGGACGAAGCGCATTACGACAAGTTCGACAAGGCGTTCGGCCTGTATTTCAAGGGCATCGATGCGATCTTTGAGAAGAATCCGGAGATTCCGCTCGAGTGGCTGAAAAAGCGCATGGAGCGCGAACTCACGCCGGAGCAGATCGCGGCGATCGAGAAGTTCGGCTACGACAAGCTGATGGACCGACTGAAGGAACTGCTGAACGAGCAGAAGGAACGCCACGAAGGCGGCAACAAGTGGATCGGTACTGGCGGCACTTCACCTTTCGGCAACGGCGGCAAGAATCCGGAAGGCATCCGTATCGGCGGCGAAGGTGGCAACCGCAGCGCGGTGAAGGTCTGGGAAGCACGCGCCTATCGTGATTACGACGATGAACGCGAACTCGGCACGCGCAACATCAAGGTCGCGTTGCGCCGCCTGCGCAAGTTCGCGCGCGAAGGCGCGGACGAGGAACTCGCGCTGGATGACACGATTCGCGCCACCGCGAACAACGCCGGCTATCTCGACATCAAGATGCAGCCGGAGCGCAAGAACAACATCAAGGTGCTGATGCTGCTGGATGTGGGCGGAACGATGGACGATCACATCGCGCGCACCGAAGAATTGTTCTCGGCGGCGAAGACCGAATTCAAGAACATGGAGTTCTTCTACTTTCACAACTGCGTGTACGACTACCTGTGGAAGAACAATCGGCGCCGCCACGCGGAGCGCTTCCCGACCTGGGATATCCTGCGCAAGTACACGCCCGACACCAAGCTGATCTTCGTCGGCGACGCGACCATGAGCCCATACGAAATCCTGCAGGCTGGCGGCTCGATCGAATACAACAACGAGGAAGCCGGCGCCGAATGGCTGCAACGCTTCACCAGCACTTTCCCGAAATTCATCTGGCTCAACCCCGAGCCGGAAGGATTGTGGCAATACCGCCAGTCCATCTCCGTCATCCGTCAACTGATGAACAACCGCATGTTCCCGGTCACGATCGAAGGGCTGGAACGCGGCATGCGGTTGTTGAGCAAGTAGTTTGATTTTGTCCACGGAAAACACGGAAGACACGGAACAGATCAAGATCCTGGACTGCAGTCGTTAGCCATATGTCGAGCACTGACATTCGTTCGGGCTTTTCCAGTAACACTTTCGTATTTTTCCGTGTTTTCTGAAGGGGACGCCGAGTGTTTTCTGCGGACCCTCGCCCTTCAACGCGCAAACGGCAGGAATTTCTTCAGCGCGGTGATCAGGTGATGGCTGGCGAGGGGTTTGTTGAGGAAGCCGTCGGCGCCCACGTAGCTGGCCTGTTCCAGGTCGTACACGAAGGGTTTGCTGATCAGGAAGATTACGGCGATCCTGACCGGGGAATCTTTTTCCTTGATCGCCCAGCACAAGCGGTAAGGATCGACGCCGGGCGTTGAGGTATTGATCAACACAGCCGAGATGGGCTCCTGCTTGCACACTTCCACCGCGTCGACTTCGTCATTCACCCAGACGACAGGAATCCGCTGGCGCGCCAGCAGGTCGGCCAGGTAGTCGCGCAGCGCGGCACTCTTGTCGACCACGAGCACCGCGCCGTCACGGCGAACCTTGGAGCGCATTTTCTCGTATTCTGCCGGATCGGTGAGGTCCAGGTCGAGGCGGTCGCGGCGACGACGTTCCGGCACGGTCACGACATCGGACGCCTCCAGACGCGACAACGCGTCGGCGCGTGTTTCCATGAGTGCATCGAGGGCTGCAAACAATTCGGGCCATGCGAGCGGCCGGTCCAGCTGCCGATAAGGGAGCTCCACATCGGGCTGCCCGATCAGCAAGGCGGGCCGTACATCACTCGGACGCAGGTCCGTCAGCGTGACGAGCGCCTTCAGTTCCCCGGCGTTGGCGATGTAGAGGTCGGGATCCTGCAGATTTCCTTCCGCGAGGCGAAAATAGCCGTAGCTGTTTGCTTGCTCCGTCTCGAAAGCAGCGTCGAAAGCCTCCAGCTCCTGCGGAGGAAATCCGATCAAGCGTACGGCGAATGGAAAATTGCGGGATGACATGAGGTTTCATTTTATAAAGATTTCATGACCTTGCACCAATTAAATTGCAATCACGCATCACCTGCGCTACCAAGCCCTTGCACATTCCCGCTGGACCGCATTGGAAGGCGGAATATCGCCCCCATCTTGGTTCTCCCGCATTCACCCCCGATTTTTCATTAGAATGCTGTGACTTATGTTTAAATACATTCCATCAAGCAATAACAGCCTATCAGGCACCTCCATTTGAATGGCAACCAAAAAATCCTCTGCATCTGATTACAGCGAATCGTCCATCCGGGTCCTGAAGGGACTCGAGCCGGTCAAGCAGCGCCCCGGCATGTACACCCGCACCGAGAATCCGCTGCATATCATCCAGGAAGTGATCGACAACGCCTCGGACGAAGCGCTGGGCGGCTTCTGCAAGAACATTTCAGTGACGCTCAACACCGACGGCAGCGTCAGCGTCGAGGATGACGGGCGCGGGATTCCCGTCGGCCTGCATCCGGAAGAAAAGGTGCCGACGGTGGAAATCGTCTTCACCCGACTGCATGCGGGCGGCAAGTTCGACAAGGGCTCGGGCGGTGCCTATTCCTTTTCGGGCGGTCTGCACGGCGTCGGCGTTTCCGTCACCAACGCGCTGTCCTCGCGCCTCGAAATCACGGTGTGGCGCGAAGGCGGCGAGCACAAGATCACGTTTGCCGACGGCGATGTCATCGAGAAACTGAAATCGCGCACGCTGGCAAGAGATGAACGGCGCACTGGCACCCGCGTCACCGTCTGGCCTAACGCGAAATACTTCGACTCCTCAGCCATCCCGAACGCAGAATTGCAGCGCCTGCTGCGCTCCAAGGCGGTGCTGCTGCCCGGCGTGCGGGTCACGCTGACCAATGCGAAGAATGGCGATACGCAGACCTGGCAGTACGACCAGGGCTTGCGCGGCTACCTGGTCGAGTCGCTGGCGCAGTCATCCAATGCCGATCCGCTGATCCCTCTGTTTGAAGGCGAGCAGTACGCGAGCGGCGACGTCGACGGCTTTGCCGAAGGCGAAGGTGCTGCATGGGTGGTGGCCTGGACGGAAGAAGGCAATGTCGTGCGCGAATCCTACGTCAACCTGATCCCGACACCGGCCGGCGGCACGCATGAAGCGGGCTTGCGCGAAGGCCTGTTCGGCGCGGTGAAAAGCTTCGTCGAGATGCATTCGATGCTGCCCAAGGGCGTGAAGCTCTTGCCGGAAGACGTGTTCACCCGCGTGTCCTTCGTGCTCTCTGCCAAGGTGCTCGATCCGCAGTTCCAGGGCCAGATCAAGGAACGGCTGAATTCGCGCGATGCAGTGCGCCTGATCGCCACCTTCACGCGGCCCGCGCTGGAACTGTGGCTGAATCATCATGTCGACTACGGCAAGAAGCTGGCCGAACTGGTGATCAAGCAGGCGCAATCCCGCCTGCGCTCGGCGCAGAAGGTGGAGAAGAAGAAGTCCTCCGGCGTTGCCGTGTTGCCCGGCAAGCTGACCGATTGCGAATCGGATGACGTGAGCCGCAACGAGCTTTTCCTGGTCGAGGGCGATTCTGCCGGCGGTTCGGCCAAGATGGGGCGCGACAAGGAATTCCAGGCCATCCTGCCGCTGCGTGGCAAGGTGCTCAATTCCTGGGAAACCGAACGCGACCGTCTGTTCGCAAACAACGAGATCCATGACATCGCGGTGGCCATCGGCGTCGATCCTCATGGGCCGAACGACACCCCTGATCTGAGCGGACTGCGTTACGGAAAAATCTGCATCCTGTCCGATGCAGACGTGGACGGCTCGCACATCCAGGTGTTGCTGCTGACGCTGTTCTTCAAGCACTTCCCGCAGCTGATGGCGCGCGGACATATCTGTGTTGCGCGCCCTCCCCTGTTCCGCATCGATGCACCGGCGCGCGGCAAGAAGCAGGCGCAGAAGCTGTACGCACTGGATGAGGGCGAACTGGAAGCGATCGAGGACAAGTTGCGCAAGGATGGACTGAAGGACGGCGCGTGGACCATCTCGCGCTTCAAGGGCCTGGGTGAAATGAATGCGGAACAGTTGTGGGAAACCACGATGAACCCGGATACCCGCCGCCTGTTGCCGGTCTCGCTGGGCGACTTCGACCTCGCGGCTTCCGAATCGCGCTTCAACATGCTGATGGGTAAAGGCGAAGCCGCCGCGCGGCGTGCCTGGCTGGAAGAGCATGGCAATGAAGCGGAAGCGGATATCTGATCTGATTAATGACTCCTTCCCCCTCTTAGCGGGATGGTTGGGATGGGGGCGCCCGGCGAGGGGTGAAGTGATTGAACTGTCGCAGTCGTTTGTTCAACCTCACTCCCCCCACCCTAACCCTCCCCCTGCAAGGGGGAGGGAACTTCAAGACTTGAACCACAATGACCGAACAAGCCTCCCTGTTTGAAGAAATGCCGTCCGGCGACGGCGAAGCGCTGACGCTCGCCACCTTTGCGGAACGTGCCTATCTCGACTACGCCATCTCCGTCGTCAAGGGCCGCGCGCTGCCGGATGTGTGTGATGGCCAGAAGCCGGTGCAGCGCCGCATCCTGTATGCGATGCATGAACTCGGCCTGAATGCCGCCGCGAAGCCGCGCAAGTCCGCCGCGGTGGTGGGCGACGTGCTGGGCAAGCTGCATCCGCACGGCGACCAGTCGGTATACGACGCACTGGTACGCATGGCACAGGATTTCTCGCTGCGTTATCCGCTGATCGACGGTCAGGGCAACTTCGGCTCGCGCGACGGCGACGGTGCCGCGGCGATGCGCTACACGGAAGCGCGCCTGACACCGATCTCGAAATTGCTGCTCGACGAAATCGACATGGGCACGGTCGATTTCCAGCCGAACTACGATGGTTCGACAGAGGAGCCCAAACTGCTGCCGGCGCGCCTGCCCTTCGTGCTGCTGAACGGCGCATCGGGCATTGCGGTCGGCCTCGCGACAGAAATCCCTTCGCATAACCTGAGTGAAGTCGCGAAGGCTGCGGTGGCGATGATCCGCAATCCGAAGATCACACACGCGGAGCTGATGCAACTCATTCCCGGTCCCGACTTTCCCGGTGGCGGACAGATCATCACGCCGTCCTCCGCGATTACCGAGATGTACGAGAACGGCCGCGGCACGCTCAAGGTACGCGCCCGCTGGAAGATCGAAGACCTCGCGCGCGGCCAGTGGCAGGCTGTCGTCACCGAACTGCCGCCCGGCACTTCTTCGCAGAAGGTGCTGGAGGAAATCGAGGAGCTGACCAATCCGAAGGTGAAGGTCGGCAAGAAGTCGCTGCTGCCGGAACAGCTGGCGATGAAGCAGATGATTCTCTCCGTGCTCGACACGGTGCGCGACGAATCGGGCAAGGATGCGCCCGTGCGTCTGGTACTCGAACCGAAGTCCAAGAACCAGGACCAGACCGAGTTCATGAACATCCTGCTCGCCAACACCTCGCTGGAGACCGGCACGTCGATCAACCTGGTGATGATCGGCGGCGACGGACGTCCGCGGCAAAAGGGCCTCGGCCATATCCTGCACGAGTGGATCGATTTCCGCTTTGCGACGATCACCCGCAGGACTCAGTTCCGGTTGCAGAAGGTCGACGACCGCATCCACATCCTGGAAGGCCGTGAGGCGGTCCTGCTGAACATCGACAAAGTCATCAAGATCATCCGCGAATCGGATGAGCCGAAACCGGCGCTGATGCATGCCTTCCGGCTATCCGACCGCCAGGCCGAGGACATCCTGGAAATCCGCTTGCGCCAGTTGGCGCGACTGGAAGCAATCAAGATCCAGCAGGAGCTGAAAGAACTGCGCAACGAAAAGGCGACGCTGCACGATCTGCTCGACAATCCGTCGTCGATGAAACGGCTGGTGATCAAGGAAATCGAGGGTGACGCCAAGCAATTCGGCGATGCGCGCCGCACGCTGATCGAAGAAGCAGAGAAGGCGGTCGTCGAACAGAAGGTGCTGGACGAGCCGGTCACTGTCGTCGTTTCGACGAACGGCTGGGTACGGGCCCGCACCGGCCACGGCCATGATCCGGCGCAGTTCACCTTCAAGGCCGGCGACAGCCTGTATGGCACCTTCGAATGCCGCACGGTGGATACCTTGCTGGCCTTCGGCTCGAACGGGCGCATCTATTCCGTCGCAGTGTCCGCCCTGCCCGGCGCACGCGGCGACGGCGTGCCGGTCACCACGCTGATCGAACTGGCCAGCGGCACACACCTGCTGCATTACTTCGTCGGCCCGGCCGATACGACGCTGATGCTTGCTTCCACGGCAGGCTATGGCTTCACCGCGAAGGCTGGCGACATGGTCAGTCGCATCAAGGCGGGCAAGGCGTTCATGACCATCGATGACGGCGATACGCCCGCGGCGCCGCGCGTCGTTACGACCGACGCAGGTGCCCTTGCCTGCCTCTCGGAAAAAGGACGTCTGCTGGTCTTCGGCCTGGATGAGATCAAGATGCAGTCCGGCGGCGGGCGTGGCGTTATCCTCATGGAGCTGGAAAATAACGAGAAGCTGGTGGCTGCCCAGCCGATCAGCAAGAAGGGTGTTGTCGTATTCGGCACGGGACGCGGCGGGAAGGCGCAGGAGCTGACCTTGTCCGGTGCTGCGCTGGCGAACCACTTTGGCAAGCGCGCGCGCAAAGGCAAGGCGCTGGAAGCGAAGATCAAGCCAAGCGGCCTGGCGGCTGCGAAGTAATCGTCTCAAGCGGCTGCGCGACCGCGAGATGCGCAGCCGCGTTTCCTTTACACATACGGCGTGTATTCAATGCCGTTCTGCACCACGCCCATCAATTGCGCCTGGTTCTCCGGGCTCTCGCTGAAATCGATCAGCACGCGTATCTGCGACGCCACGCCGTTATCCAGCACATTCAGCCACCACGCGAATCCTTCGGCATCTGGGGCGCGGTGCAACACGTTCTGGTAGTAGTGGGTGAGGATATCGGCATTCGAAGGTGATGTGCCGTACAGCGAGCGGAACTCGTCGGAGTAATAGAAACCCGAGGCGACGTTCATCAGCGAAAAACCGGCGTCGAGCGCATTGATCCAGAATCCGAGTCCAGGCAGGTCCGGCGCGCGATTGAACGCGGCCTGGTAGAGGCGATAAGCCATGCCTGCATCGCCATTGATGTCGAAAGCCAAGGCCGTGTTGTCGAAAACAAGACGTTCCGCATTGGACAGGACGTCGGTGCCCTGCGACCCGGTGTTGTCGACCACCGTCAATCCGCTGGCCGTTTTGTAGATCGCATAATTGCTACGGTTTCCGGAAAAGACAACGCTGTCCAGGCCGGCGCCACCGTCAATGACGTCATTGCCGGCACACGCGATCAGACGGTCGTTGCCGTCATTGCCAGACAGGATGTCGTCGCCACTCGTGCCGTCGATGATGTCGTTTGACGCCGTCCCAATACAGGTCTTGCCCACGCTCGCATCGCTATCCGGCGTAAGCGACAGGTTGTAAAACTGGATCGTCTCGACATTGAGCAGTGAATCGCAGCCTTCCGTGCCGGCACGATCAATGACGGTATATCCCGTGGCATTTCTGGCGATGGTGTAATTGCTCCGTAACCCGGCATAGACGGCCGTATCAACCCCGGTTCCGCCGTCGAGCACATCGTCGCCCCCGCCGCCGGTCAGGTTGTCATTGCCGCCGTTGCCCCAGATATGGTTGGCCGCGGCATTCCCCACGATGCAGTCGTTGCCGCTTCCCCCCTTTGCGTTTTCGATCACCGTGCCGAAGTTCACGCTGATCTGGCCGGCGGATGAGATCAGCGAAGACTTCGAGCCGATGTAGCCCCAGTAACCCGGTTCGAGGTACAGGTTAATCGGCTGCGTGACCGCCGAGCCGTCGATGGTGTCATTGCCGCCGCCGTCCCAGATGAAGTTGGTGCTTGCGGTCTGCAGCGTGTAGACGTTATCTGTGGTTACAGCGGTGCTGGGACCGTACAGGTACTGCAGCGCGGCGATATCGAAGGGTGAATAGCGCAGGTGATAGTCCTGCGGTCGGTCGGTGTAGCTCATCACCGACCATTGCGTGCTCTCTTCCGCCGAAGGCAGATAGGGCCCTTCTCCGTAGGTACCATCGGCAGACACATGCGAGAAGGTGTGCTTCAGCCCAAGCGCATGCCCGATTTCGTGGATCAGCGTGAGCGCGGCATACTGGCCGTCCTGCGGCGTCAGGTTGCCTGGTGTGGAGTTGTCCAGCAGGACATCGCTGCCGATCGCACCGTCGTAGGGATAGTAGGCGTAGCCGACGGATGTGCTCTGGATGTTATTGGCAAAGACGATGGTGTTCAGCGCCCCGGGATCAGTGGTCTCGACAAAGTGGATGTCGATGATGCTTGATATATAGGCGAGTGCCTGCTGCACGAACGCCTTTTGCTGCGCATTGAATGGCGTGAATCCGTTACTGTCGTCACTGGAGAATTGCGACGGTGGCGTAGCCGGAAAGCAGTAATACAGCGTCTTGCTGCCGTTGAGCATCGGCTGGAACCCGGGAGCATCGCCCGGCAACAGCGCATCGATCCAGTATGGCAGGCGCTGCACGCCGGACGCCCAGGACCAGCTCTCGACATCCGCATTGGTCTTGTAGAAGTCGACATACACGATGCCGCCATCGGTGCCGCTGCTGTCGTAGATGCTCGCATGCCGGTCGCGGATGATGTAATAGTCATTGCCGGAGCCGCCGAGCAGGAGGTCGTTGCCGGTTCCGCCGTCCAGCGTGTCGTTGCCCGCACCACCCTCCAGGATGTCGTTGCCGTCGTATCCGAAAAGCGTATCGTTGCCGTCGAGGCCGTTTAATTGATCGTCGCCTGCTGTTCCAGCAAGCGTATCGGCGGTGCTTGTGCCGGAGATGTTCATGTTCCAGGATGATTCGGTGGAGGCTTGCGCTGCGAACGTACTGCGCGGAAGGGAATTCAGCGAGGGCCGGAGAGCCGCTTCGATGCATGCGATCCGGATACTTGCAGCGAAGCAAGTTCAACCGATGTTACACCAGCGGCGGAAAGTCCGGCAATGACGTGGCGGCGGGATGGCGCGAGCGACGGAAGGATGTTGTTTTATCGTCCTGACGAAATGGCAAGTAGCGCCGCGTCGTCCGAACAAAAAATGCCGCAGTGCTTGCAACACTGCGGCATTTGGCTGACACGCAAAACAGCCCTGAACTGACCTACATTTTCGCAGCGATCAGCTTTCCAAGGCGTGCTACGCCCTCGCGGATCTTCTCGGGCGGCACCGTGACGAAGCTCAGCCGCAGCGTATTGCTCTCCGGCGCATTTGCATAGAACGGGCCGCCGGGAACGAAAGCGACATGCTCTGCAATTGCTTCATCGAGCAGCTTCATGCTGTCGATATGTTTCGGTAGCGTGACCCAGATGAACATGCCGCCTTCCGGGCGCGTCCAGGTGACGCCCGAGGGGAAGAATTCATCCAGTGCGGTGAGCATCGCATGACATTGATCGGCGTACAGCTTGCGAATCGTGGGGATATGCTCGGCAAGGAAACCATCCTTCACGACTTCGTACACCACCATCTGCGTCAGCTGCGCGGTGTGCAGGTCAGCGGCCTGCTTGGCCTGCTCCAGCTTGCGGATCAGCGGCACCGGCGCAACCACGTAACCGAGGCGGATGCCGGGCGTCAGCACCTTGGAGAAGGAACCCATGTAGATCACGCCGTCAGGGTTCATGGTCACCATCTTCGGCAACGGCTCGCCGCGATAGCACAGCGCGCCGTAGGGATCGTCCTCGATCAGCGGCAGGCCAAGACGCGCGCAGGTGTCGACCAGCGCGGCGCGGCGTTCGACGGAGAGCGTGCGGCCGGTCGGATTCTGGAAATTCGGCAAAGCGTACAGCAGGCTCGCGCCCTGCCCGATGCTGGCGACATGCTCGGGCAGCAGGCCGTGCTCGTCGGTGGCGACGGAGACGAATTGCGGGCGGTACACGGAAAAGGCCTGCAGCGCGCCGAGATAACTTGGCGTTTCGACCAGCAGCCTGCTGCCTTCGTCGACCAGCACCTTGGCCAGCAGATCGAGGCCCTGCTGCGAGCCGGACACCATCAGCACCTGCTCCGGTACAATCTTCGCGCCGTTGACCGACAGGGAATTCGCAATCCATTCACGCAAGGGAGCGTAGCCGTCCGACGGGCCGTATTGCAGCGCAACCTTGCCCTGGTTCGACAGCACGGTGTCGAAGGCGGCGCGCATTTTCTCGACCGGGAAAGTTTCAGGGGACGGCAATCCGCCAGCAAAGGAGATGACTTCGGGGCGTACAGTCACCTTCAGGATTTCGCGGATCGCAGAGCTTTGCAACTGCTGCGCGCGCTCGGAGAATTTCCATTGCATCGGTGTCGGGTTTTCCATTTTCATTGCTTGTCTCACTTGAATGATGGCGGCATCTGCGTTGTTCCCGGATGGCGGGGCGAATCACATTTGCCTTGTTGTCAGGCCTGCTTGTGGCGGCCAGGGAAGGACGGCATCGGGTAGATGCCGTCCGAAAACAGGATTACTGGAGTTGCGCCTCCGAGTCGCTTCCGGAAAACTTCGCCGACAATCCCTTCTCAAGTTCGGCGATGCCGGCCGGGAGGTCGAGTGTCGCGCCGGCATACTGCATGCTCGATCCCAAGGCATGCAACGTCCGGAACAGGTTGTGCGCGCGGCTCTGTTCGCCCATCTGTCCGATGCGCACGATGTTCAGGCCGAAGGAACCGGAGATCTCCACGCGATGCACGCGCGACATGTGCGTTCGCACCGCGTCGCCGGAAATCCCGTCCGGAACGGTGATGCCGACCACGGAATTCAGGCGCACCGGCTCGGGCACGTGCAGCTTCAGGCCCATCGCTTCGATGCCGCGCTGCAGCGCCTTGGAACAGACTTCATGGCGACGGAAACGGCGCGTCAGCGTTTCGTCGCAGACGAGACGCAGCGCTTCATGCAGCGCCAGGATGCCGGAGACCGGCGCGGTGTAGTGGTAGGACTTCTGGTTCCAGAATTTGTCCGCCAGCAGCGCATCGAGGCACCAGTGCGTGATCGGCTTGTCGCGCGCTTCGATGCGCTTCCAGGCGTTCTCTGAAAACGCCAGCAGCGACACGCCGGGAATCGAGGACAATCCCTTCTGTCCGCCGGTGATCACCGCGTCCACCTTCCAGCGATCCATCTCCAGCGGCATAGTGCTGAGCGTGCAGACCGCATCCACGATCACCATGCAGCCGTAGGCATGCCCGAGGCGTGCGATCGCTTCCAGGTGGCGGTTGTAGACGGTGTTCGAGGTTTCGCCCTGTACGATGGTGAGCGTTCTGTACTCGCCCTGCTTGAGGTGCTGTTCGATCAGATCGGGATCGGCGGCTTCATTGTCCGGCACGGTGATGACAGTGACTTCCGCACCGACGCGCGTCGCCATCTCCGCCATGCG
This sequence comes from Noviherbaspirillum sp., assembly GCF_035254685.1. Lineage (GTDB taxonomy): Bacteria > Pseudomonadota > Gammaproteobacteria > Burkholderiales > Burkholderiaceae_D > Noviherbaspirillum. Next base: position 24,950 of record NZ_DATFAI010000032.1, read on the forward strand.
GCGGCTGAAGTAGCCGTTGCAGATCGACAGCACCTTGCTGCCAGGGGTGACCAGGTTGCAGACCGCCATTTCCATAGCCGCCGAACCCGGGCCCGCCACGCCGAGTACATGGCTCGACGCCGTCTGGAATACGTAGCGGCCCATTTCCTTGACCTGCTCGATCACCTTGTTCATCGTCTCGCCGAGATGGTTGATGACGATGGAATTGGCGTAGGCCACCTTGTGCGGAATCGGCACAGGACCAGCGCCCATCATCAGCAAGGGTTCTTCGGGAAGGATGTGGTCGAGCGAAACGACGGAAGGCGGATGATAGGTTTCCATAGAGCGGGCCGGTCAGTAAAGGGCGAGGTATTGGTGCGGTTCAGGCAACTTCTGCGATCAGTTCGATTTCAACGCAGGCGCCGAGCGGGATCTGCGCCACGCCGAATGCCGAACGCGCATGCCGGCCCTGCTCGCCGAACACCTCGCCGAACAGCTCGGATGCGCCGTTCGTGACCAGGTGCTGCTCGGTGAAATCGCTCGTTGAATTGACGAGGCTCATGACCTTGACGATGCGCTTGACGCGCTTGAGGTCGCCGCCGCATGCGGCCTGCAGGGTGGCGAGCAGGTCGATGGCCACCGCGCGCGCGGCCTGCTTGCCTTCGTCGGTGCTCATGTTCTTGCCAAGCTGGCCGACCCAGGGCTTGCCATCCTTCTTTGCTATATGGCCGGAAATGAATACGGTGTTGCCGGTCTGTACATACATCAAATACGCAGCCGCGGGGGAAGCGACGGTGGGCAGTTCAATATTGAGTGCTTTAAGTTTTTCGTAGACGGACAAGATGGGCTCCATTGAACACAATGCAAAGATGATGATTTTACCTCCGGATCGTCGTACGGCGTCCAACGGCGACCACCGCAATGACGGCGAGCGCGAACAGGATATTGCGCGCATCCAGTGCCTCGCCCAGGATCAGCGCGGCGCCGATCAGGGTCAGGAAAGGTTGCAGCAATTGCACCTGTCCCACCCGCGCGATACCGCCCAGCGCCAGTCCTTTATACCAAAAGAAGAACCCAATAAACATCGAAAATAAGGAAACATAGCCGAATCCTATCCATGCCTTCGGCGAGGCGGTGATGCCATAGCGCCATCCCAGCCACACTGTGACCGGCAGCAGGACCGGCATGGAAAGTACCAGTGCCCAGGAAATCACCTGCTGGCCACCCATGGTTTGCGACAGGCGGCCGCCTTCCGCATAACCCAGCGCCGCCGCGATGACCGCAACGAACAGGGCAAGGTCCGCCGCATGCAATTCTCCACCGCCTTGCCACAATGCAAAGCTCACGACGATGGCGCTGCCGATCAGCGCCGTGATCCAGAAACCGGGCGACGGTTTCTCTTTGAATCGCAAGGCGCCGACCAGCGCGGTGGCAAGCGGAAGGATGCCAAGCACGATGGCGCCGTGCGACGCCGGCACGTACCGCATCGCGATCGAGGAAAAGACCGGAAAGCCGATGACCACGCCCAGCGAAGTGATCAGCAGTGCGCGCATCTGCGTTGCCGTCGGACGCGGCGCGCCCATCCACCACAGCAGGACAGCGGAGCAAAGTGCTGCCACCACCGCACGGCCGAGCGCAACCAGCACCGGGTTGAGTTCGGCAACCGCCATGCGCGTGAACGGCAAGGTGAGGCTGAAGATGGCCACGCCGATCGTACCGAGCCACATGCCGCGGCTTTCCTGTGTGATGACAGCGCTCATGCTGCGTCCTTCGCTTCAGGTCAAGGAATGCGCTGAAAGAATCCGCGCGAACTGGTCATGGTCGACATTCCCGCCGCATAGCGGAAGGCCTATTTTGCGCCCGCGCACGCTGTCCTTCATCTGCATCGCGGCAGCGAGCGGTGCCGCGCCCGCGCCTTCCGCGACGTTATGCGTGGCGACGTAGTACTGCCGCATCGCCGCCTCGACTTCCTCATCCGTTACCGCGACGACATCGTCCGCGTACTGCATGATCAGCGCAAGCGATTCCTCGTCCGGCACGCGGCAGGCCATGCCGTCGGCGGTCTTGGTACTCACCGGTGATTCGATCTTGCGTTGCTGCTCGAACGACAGCTTGTAGGCGAGCGCATGCGCGGAGACCACGCCGATGATGCGCGTCTTCAGCCCCAGTGCGTTACGGGCCACGATGGCACCGCAGATCCCGGAACCCTGTCCGATCGGCACGAAGATGGTGTCGAGGTCGGGCTGCGCCGTCAGCAGTTCCATCCAGTAGCTCGCCACGCCGTTGACGAGGTCCCGGTGGAAGGACGGGATCATGTGCAGGCGCTGCTCGTCCGCGAGGCGCGCGGCATGCTCCCGGCTTTCCTGGAATTCGTTGCCGTGCTCGACCAGGTTGACGCCAAGCGCGCGCATCGCCGCATTCTTTTCTTTGCTGTTGCCGTGCGGGACGACGATCGTCGCCTTGAGCCCATGGCGGCGCACCGCGAAGCCGACCGACTGGCCGTGGTTGCCGCGCGTGGCGGACACCACGCCTGCGACCTGCGGCGCGCGACGCGTCAGCCCCTCCATGTAGACCAGGCCGCCGCGTACCTTGAAGGCGCCGGTGGGCGTGTGGTTTTCGTGCTTGATCCACACTTCGGTACCGAGCGCCTCGTTGAGCAGCGGCCAGCTGTACTGCGGCGTGGGGGGCATCGCGCGGTACACGATCTGCGCGGCGGATTCGAGTTCATGTCTGTCAGGCAGCGAAAGGCGCATGGTGTGGTTGCAGTTTGGTTGTGGTTGAACTATCCTAATCGACATTACCGATACAGTACCAGTACAGTTCAACAAATAATTCCGACCATTGTCACGGCAAAATGACCAGTACAGCCCAAGCTCGTAAAGCCTCTTCCGCCGACCTCAGCCTTGCCGCACCGGCGGTGCTGTCGCGCCAGGCCGGCGAATCGCTGGTGGACCAGATCGTGCGCTCCGTCGAGTCGCGCATCGACGACAAGCTCTTGCGCAGCGGCGCGCGCATGCCCTCCATCCGGCAGTTTGCAGAGACGCATCGCGTGTCGCGCTTCACCGTGGTAGAGGCCTATGACCGGCTGGTGGCAAAGGGCTATCTGGAATCGCGTCGCGGCTCGGGCTTTTATGTGCGAGAGCGTTCGCCGATCGCAGCGACGGGCAACATGCCGCGCGCCGTGGAGACAATGCCGCAACAACTGGACGTGGTCTGGCTGGTGCGCAACATGTTCCGTCAGCATCCGCCGGAGAAAATGCCGGGCTCTGGCTTGTTGCCGAGTGACTGGCTGGATGGCGAGCTGATCGCCAACGGGCTGCGCGCCATCAGCCGGCAACACCAGAACCTGCTGCTGCAATACGGCAATCCGCAGGGTTTCCTTCCGCTGCGGCAGCAATTGCAACCGAAACTGGCCGAACTCGAAATCGCCGTTACCCCGGAGCAGATCGTCACGACCTCCGGCATCACGCAGGCGCTGGACCTCATCGCGCGCCACTTCACCCAGCCCGGCGACACTATCCTGGTGGACGACCCGGCATGGTTTCTGATGTTCGGTTCCTTTGCCACGCTTGGCGCGAAGGTGGTCGGCGTGCCGCGCCTGCCGGATGGGCCGGACATCGCGAAACTGGCGGAACTGGTGGCGGCGCACAAGCCGAAGTTGTATGTGATCAATTCAGTGCTGCACAATCCGACCTCCACCTCGCTGTCGGCAGCGAAAGCCTTCCAGATCCTGAAGATCGCCGAGCAGCATGACGTCACCATTGTGGAAGACGACATCTATTGCGATCTGCACCCCGGCAGCGCAGTGCAGCCCGCCACGCGCATTGCGGCGCTCGACCAGCTCAACCGCGTCATCTACCTCGGCGGCTTTTCCAAGACGCTGGCCGCCAACCTGCGCGTGGGCTTCATTGCCACTTCCGCCGAGATGGCCAAGCAGCTGTCCGACCGCAAGATGCTGACAACGCTCACCACCTCGGACCTGGGCGAGCGAATCGTGTACAAGATCCTCTCCGAAGGCCACTACCGCAAGCACGTGGACCGCCTGCGCGGCAAACTGGATGCCGTACGCGACAAGACCATCAAGCAGCTGGAGCGCGTCGGCGTGAAAATCGATATCTCGGCTCCGGCCGGCATGTTCCTCTGGGCCGACACCGGCTGCGACACGAATGTGCTGGCGGAAAAGGCATTACAGGAAGGTTATCTGCTTGCGCCGGGCAGTCTTTTCTCGCCGAGCCAGTTGCCTTCGACGCGCATGCGAGTGAACATCGCGAACCTGGCGCAGGGCGGCGTGCTGCGCATCCTCGAAAAACATCTTTGAATTATCAGGGTTCGGCATGCCATCCGCCGCCGAGCGCCTGGATCAGCGCGATGGCTGCAGTCTGGCGATCCGCCTGCGCCTGCACCAGTGCGCGTCGTGCACTGAGCGCACTCGCCTGCGCACTGACCACCTCCGAGAACGATACCTGTCCGGCGCGATAGCGGTTCAGCATCAGGCGTTCCGCTTCGTCCGCGGCCTGCGATGCCTGGCGCCGCAAATCCTGCTGACGCGCCAGCACCTGCGCCGCGGACAGCTGGTTCTCGACATCCTGGAATGCAGCAAGCACTGTCTGGCGATAACGCGCCGCCGCCTCTTCCTGCGCCGCCTGCGCGCCGGCGACCTTTGCGCTCGTCGCACCGGCATTGAAGAGCGTCTGCGCCGCTGACAGGCCGAGCGACCATAACGACGTGCCGGCACCGAACAGGTCCGCCACGCGGCTGCCGGACGAGCCATAGGAAGCGTTCAGCCCGATGTTCGGGAAGAAGGCAGCACGCGCAACACCGATCTGTTCATTGGCGGCGGCCACGCGCCGTTCAGCGGCGGCAATGTCGGGCCGGCGCTGCAGCAGGGTGGACGGCACCCCGGTCGGCACCTGCGGCACGGCCACGGACCAGGCAGCAGGCGCAAGCGTGAATTCGGCCGGCGCCTTGCCGACCAGCACCGCAATGGCGTGCTCGAATTGCGCGCGCTGGCGCACGACGCCGGCTTCATCCGCCTGCGCGTTGGCCAGCTGGGTTTCCGCCTGCAGCAGATCGGTCTTGGTGGCGATGCCGGCGGCATAACGGTTGCGCGCGATCTGCAACGCACGCTCATAGCCCGCAATCGTATCGCGCAACAAGGCGCCCTGTGCGTCGGCCAGGCGCAGCGAGAAATAATTCGCGGCCAGTTCACCCTGCGCAGACAGCTTCGCGGACGCGAGATCTGCCGCACTGGCCTGCGCACTCGCGCTGGCACTGTTCGCCGCGCCGCGCAGACGGCCCCAGACATCCGGCTCCCAGGTGGCGCCGAGACTCAGCTGCACATTGTTGCCGCTGCGACTGGCGGTCGTGGTGCGCGTGCTTGAGGTGCCACCTCCCGAACGAGATGCCCCGGCATCGAGCGACACCACCGGGAACAAGGCAGCACGCTGTTGCTCCACCAGTGCGCGCGCCTGCGCATAGGCAGCGGTGGCGGCGGCGACGTTCTGGTTCGATATCTCGACGGCGGACTCCAGATCGTTGAGCACCGGATCGTCGAACAAGCTCCACCACTTGCCGCGATCCAGCGCATCGCCGGGCACGGCTGCGACCCATCCCTGCGCCTCCTTGAATGCCGTCGGCGCAGGCGTCGCCGGACGTTCATACACCGGGCTGAGCGCGCAGCCCGCAACCAGGATCGGCAGGACGGGCAGGAGCGCGATGTGCAGCAAACGCCGGTGGGAGAGTGGGAAAAGAAAATGCATGGTAGATCGCTTCATGTCGGTTCGATGCCTGGCTGCGGTGCATGCGCAGTCCGGCTGAGTTGGCGTTCATCGGGCTTGCGGCGGCGCAGCTTGTCGAGCAGCAGATAAACGACGGGCGTGGTCAGCAAGGTCAGCAGCTGGCTGGCGATCAGTCCACCGATGATCGCCACGCCCAGCGGCCGGCGCAATTCGGCGCCTTCGCCGAAGCCGATCGCGAGAGGCAGCGCGCCGAGCGCTGCGGCCAGCGTGGTCATCAGGATGGGCCGGAAGCGCAGCAGGCAGGCCTCGCGCACGGCTTCGATCGAAGAGACACCGCGCGCACGCTCCGCTTCCAGCGCGAAATCGATGATCAGGATGGCATTCTTTTTCACGATGCCAATCAGCAGGAACACGCCGATCAGCGCGATGATGGAAAACTCCATGTTGAACAGCAGCAGCGCCAGCACCGCGCCGACACCAGCGGACGGCAGCGTGGACAGCACCGTGACCGGGTGCACCAGGCTTTCGTACAGGATGCCGAGCACGATGTAGATCACAACCATCGCTGCGACGATCAGCATCGGCTGCTGCGACTGCGATTCCTGGAAGCTGCGCGCGGTGCCCTGGAAACTGCCGCGGACATTGATCGGCATGCCGATCTCGGCTTCCGCCTGTGCAATCGCCACCTGCGCATCGCCGAGCTTGTAGCCGTCGGCGAGATTGAACGACACGGTCGTCGCAAGTTCGGCGTCCTGATGGCTGATCGATCCCGGCGTCGCGCGTTCGGAAAAACGGGCGAACGCCGACAGCGGCACCATGGTGGACGGCGTGGTGCTGATCGCTTGTCCGCTGGACTGGTCACGCAGGCCCGGGTTGATGACCGCGGGCGTGCTGGTGTTTGTACTGCTGTTTGTGCTGGTGTTCGCACTGCCCGTCTGTACATTGCCATTGGCCTTGGCGGGAACGTAAATATCTCCCAACGCCTGCGGGCCGCGCGCGTATTGCGGCGCGACCTCCATGATGACGTGGTACTGGTTCAGCTCGTCATAAATGGTCGCGACCTGGCGCTGCCCGAAGGCGTTGTACAAGGCGTTGTCGACATCGCGCGAATTGATGCCGAGGCGCGCAGCGCTTTCACGATCAACATCGACAAAAGTTTCGACGCCGGTATCTTCCTGGTCGGTATCGACGTCGATCAGCGCGGGTTGATGCTTCATCGCATCGGCCAGTCGCGTCGCCCAGCGCTGCAGGTCGGCCCGGTTGTCGCTCTTCAAGGTGTACTGGTAGGTGGATGTCGACGAGCGCCCTCCCATGCGCACATCCTGTACTGGATTCAGGAAAAGCGTGATGCCGGTGACACGCGCCAGTTGCGGACGCAGGCGTGCGATTACCGCCTGCCCGCTTTCCGTGCGCTCGGAAGCCGGCTTCAAATTGACGAACATGAAGCCACCGCCGGCCCGGAAGCCGCCAGTAAACCCGACCACGGTCTCGACCGCCGGATCCTTGCGGATGATATTCACGATCTCGCGCAGCTTGCCCTGCATCGCCTGGAAGGAAATGCTCTGGTCCGCGCGCAGGCCGCCATTGAGCTGTCCGGTGTCCTGCTGCGGAAAGAATCCTTTCGGTGCGGCGATGAAGAGATACACATTCAATCCGATCACCGCCGCGAGGATCAGCATGATCAGCCAGCGGTGATACAGCGCCCATTCCAGGCTGTGCGCATAGCCGCGCAGCAGGCGGGCGAAGCCGCGCTCGAACACCCGTGCGACCCTGCCCGGCGGGCGCGTCTCGGCGCCGGGTTTGAGCAGCCACGCGCACATCATCGGCGTGGTGGTCAGCGAGATCACCATCGAGATCAGCACTGCCGCCGATAGCGTAACCGCGAACTCGCGGAACAGGCGTCCGACTTGCCCGCCCATGAACAGCAGTGGAATGAACACTGCGACCAGCGACAGGCTGATCGAGAGCACGGTGAAACCGACCTCGCGCGCGCCGAGCAATGCCGCCCGGAATCGGTCCATCCCGCCTTCGATGTGGCGGGCGGTATTCTCCAGCACTACGATCGCATCATCCACCACGAAACCCGTCGCGACGGTGAGCGCCATCAGGCTCAGGTTGTTCAGGCTGAATCCAAGCAGGTACATGACGCCAAAGGTGCCGAGCAGTGACACCACGGTCGCTACGGCGGGAATCACGGTAGCGCGCGCGTTGCGCAGGAAGGCGCTCACCACCAGCACCACCAGCACCAGCGCAATCAGCAGCGTAATCTCGATTTCCTTGAGTGAAGCGCGGATGGAATGGGTGCGATCGGAGGCGACCTGCAGCCGTACGTCGGGCGGCAACTGCGCCTGCAGCGTCGGCAGCAAGGCGCGCACGTTGTCCACCGTCTCGATGACGTTAGCGCCGGGCTGCCGGGTGATCAGCACGATCACCGCCGGCTGGCCGTTGAACAGGCCGAGCGTGTGGGTATCCTCGACGCTGTCGTTGACTTCCGCCACATCCGACAAGCGCACCGGCGCGCCATTGCGCCAGGCCACGACCAGGCCGCGATAATCCGCCGCCATGGGCCGCCGACCGCCTTCTACCGCCTGCGAATAGATCTGCAGCCGTCGTCCATCGCCTTCCACCGCGCCTTTCGGGCGGTTGGCCGTGCTGGCCTGGATCGCCGCCCGCACGTCTTCCATGCTGATGCCATTGCGGCTGAGCGCAAACGGCAGCAATTCCACCCGCACCGCGGGCAGCGAGCCGCCGCCGAGTTCCACGTCGCCGACGCCAGGCACCTGCGCCAGCTTCTGCTGCACGATGTTCGACACTTCGTCATAGATCTGGCCGGCCGAACGCGTCTGCGAGGTGAGCGCGAGGATCAGGACCGGAGCGTCGGTCGGATTGATCTTGCGGTAGGTCGGATTGCTGCGCAGCGTCGCCGGCAGGTCCACGCGCGCCGCGTTGATCGCCGCCTGCACCTCGCGTGCGGCGGAATCGATCTTGCGGTTGAGGTCGAACTGCAGGCTGATGCGCGTGGAGCCGGTGCCGCTGCTGGAGGTCATTTCATTGATGCCGGCGATGACGCCGAGCCGTCGCTCCAGCGGCGTTGCCACGCTGGACGCCATGGTCTCCGGGCTGGCGCCGGGCAGGCGGGCGCTGACCGAGATGGCAGGGTAATCGACTTGCGGCAGCGGCGAAACCGGCAGCACGAAGAAGGCGGCGATGCCGGCCAGCGCAAGACCGACGGTCAACAGGACCGTGGCGACCGGCCGGCGGACGAAGGGCGCTGACAGGTTCACTGCGCGCCTCCACCTGCTGCGTCGCCTGACGGTTGGCGCGACCAGCGCCGACCGAGGCGGTCGAAGCCGAGATAGATCACCGGCGTAGTGAACAAGGTCAGCATCTGGCTCACGATCAGGCCGCCGAAGATCGACAGGCCGAGCGGGCGGCGCAGTTCCGCGCCCTCGCCCCAGCCGAACATCAGCGGCAAGGCGGCGAACAGCGCAGCCAGCGTCGTCATCAGGATGGGCCGGAAGCGCAGCAGCGCCGCCTGGTGGATCGCTTCGCGCGGCGTCCGGCCTTCATTGCGTTCGGCGTCGATGGCGAAGTCGATCATCATGATCGCGTTCTTCTTCACGATGCCGATCAGCAGGATGATGCCGATGATGCCGATTACGCCGAGGTCATGTCCGGCGATGATGAGCGCGAGCAATGCGCCGACACCGGCCGATGGCAGCGTCGACAGGATAGTGAGCGGATGGATATAGCTTTCGTACAGCACGCCGAGCACGATGTACACGCAAACCACTGCCGCGAGGATCAGCCAGAGCTGGTTGGTCAGCGAGGCTTGGTAGGCGCCAGCCGCACCGAGGAAGGTGAGGCTGACCGACGGCGGCAGCTGGATGTCTTTCGCCGCTTGACGAATGGCATCGACCGCCTGCCCCAGCGAAGTGCCCGCGCCCGTATCGAAGCCGATGGTGGTGGCCGGGTATTGCGCGACGTGGGTGATCTGCAGCGGCGCAGGTTGCTCGGTGATGCTTGCTACCGCATTGAGCGGCGTCGTCTTGCCCGAGCCGGTGCGCAGCGGCAACTGGCCGAGCAAGGCCGGTGTTGCCACATCGGGCCGTGCCTCGAGAATCACGCGGTACTGGTCGGTCTGGGTGAAGATGGTCGAAATGATGCGCTGACCGAAGGCGCTGTAGAGCGCGTCGTCGATGGTCGAGGCCGATATCGCGAGACGCGAGGCGGTGTCGCGGTCGATGTTGATCGTGGCTGCCGTACCGGTCGCGCCGGCATCGGACACCACGTTGCGCAGTGCCGGACTTTCCCGCATGCGTTGCGCGAGCCGGTTCGCCCATTGCACGACCGTGGCATTATCGGCGCCCTCCATTGATACGCGGAATTGCGTCGGGCCAGTCTCGGCATCGATCGTCAGGTCCTGCGTCGGCTGCAGAAAGAGCCGCAGGCCGGGAATGCGGCTGACGCGCTCGCGCAGGCGTTCCATCGTCTCCTGCTGCGCATTGCTGCGGCCGGGCTTGAGGTTGATCAGCATGCTGCCGGTGTGCAGCATGGTGTTGCTGGCGGCATCCACGCCGACCAGTGAACTGAGCGTGGCGACATCGGGATCTTCAAGAATCACCTTGGCCGCCTGCTGCTGCAACTCGGACATGCGCGCAAAGGACACGCTCTCGGCCGCCTCGACGCGCGCCTGCAACTGACCGGTATCCTGCACGGGGAAGAGTCCTTTCGGAATCACCACGTAGAGCAGCACCGTCACCGCGAGCGTGGCCAAGGCCACCAGCAAGGTGAGCGGCTGGTGTTCCAGCACCCATTGCAGCGCCCTGTCGTAACGATGGATGATGCGCTCGAACATCGCCTGCATGCGTGCACCAACCCCATGCCGGCTGCCCTCCGGCGCGGAATGCCAGCGTGCCGACATCATCGGCACCAGAGTCAGCGACACCACGGCCGAGATCAGGATCGTGATCGCCAGCGTGACGGCGAATTCGCGGAACAGCCGCCCGACCACATCGCCCATGAACAGTAGCGGAATCAGCACCGCGATCAGCGATACGGTCAGAGAAATGATGGTGAAGCCGATTTGCGCCGCGCCCTTGAGCGCTGCCTGCATCGGCGGATCGCCGCGTTCGACGTAGCGCGCGATGTTCTCGATCATCACAATGGCATCATCCACCACGAAACCGGTCGCGATGGTCAGTGCCATCAGGCTGAGATTGTTGAGGCTGTAGCCGAGCAGGTACATCGCGCCGCAGGTGCCGATCAGGGAAATCGGGACAGCCAGGCTGGCGATCACGGTGGCGCGCAGATCATGCAGGAAGGCAAAGATCACCAGTACCACAAGCACCACGGCGAGGATCAGTTCGATTTCCACATGCTCGACCGAGGCGCGGATACCGTTGGTGCGGTCACTCAGCACGTCGACGCGCAGGGCTGCCGGCAGGCTGGCCTGCAGCTCGGGCAGGCGTGCCTTGATCGCATCGACCGTGGCGATCACGTTGGCGCCGGGCTGGCGCTGCACGTTCAGGATGATGGCCGGTTTCATGCCGGACCACGCGGCAAGGCGGACGTTTTCGGCGCTGTCGACCACCTGCGCGACGTTCGACAGGCGTACCGGCGCGCCATTGCGGTAGGCGACGATCAGGTTCTTGTAGTCATCGAGGGTCAGCAACTGGTCGTTGGCGTTGATGGTGAAAGCGCGCGTCGGGCCGTCCAGGCTGCCTTTCGCACTGTTGGCATTCGCCGCGGCGATAGCGGTACGCAGGTTGTCGAGGCCGAGGCCGTAGGAGGCGAGCAGTTGCGTATCGGCCTGGATGCGCACCGCCGGCCGTTGCCCGCCAGAGAGCGTGACGAGACCGACGCCGGACACCTGGCTGATCTTGAGCGCAAGCCGGGTATTCACGATGTTCTGCACTTCGGTCAGCGGCAGCGTGTCGGAGGTGATCGCAAGAGTGAGCACCGGCGCGTCGGCCGGATTGACCTTGGCGTACACGGGCGGCGCCGGCAGGTCGGCGGGCAGCAGCGAGCCGGAGGCATTGATCGCGGCCTGCACTTCCTGCTCGGCCACGTCCAGCGTCTGACCGAGGCTGAACTGCAGGGTGATGATGGAAACGCCGGCGGCACTGGTGGAACTCATGCGCTGCAGGCCGGCCATCTGGCCGAACTGGCGTTCCAGCGGCGCGGTGACGCTGCGGCTCATGACTTCCGGACTGCCGCCCGGATAGAGCGTCTGCACCTGGATGGTCGGAAAATCCACTTGCGGCAGCGCCGACAGCGGCAGGAACCGGTAGCCGATGATGCCGGCCAATACGATGGCCAGCATCAGGAGCGATGTGGCAACCGGCCGGAGGATGAAGGGACGGGAGGGACTCATGCTTTCAATCTGTTCGGGATGGCGTCCGGCCTGCCATTCATTGCGCTGCGGCGCCGGGCCGGCCGCGCCGCTCGGTGGGCGCTTGCATGGGTGCATTGTCGCCACCGGCGCCGGAGCGCTTCCTGCCTCCCCAGCCTTGCCGTCCACTGTCTTGACCACCCGGACCGGCGGCTGGCCGGTCTCCCGGCAAGTTGACATGCGCGCCATCCTTGAGCCGGTCGGCGCCTTCGGTAATGATTTGTTCACCGGCATTCAGTCCGGACACGATCTGCACCTTGTCGCCGGCAATCGCGCCGCGGGTCACGGGCCGCAGCTTGACGGTCTTCTCTGCCGGATTCAGAACGTAAACGTAATCACCGTTGCTGCCGTGGCGCAAGGCGTTGATCGGCACCATGATCGCGCCCTCGACCTGGCGCACCAGCAGGCGCACATTGACGAACTGGCTGGGGAACAGGCCGTGGCTGCTGTTGGCGAAGCGCGCCTTGGCCTTCACTGTGCCGGTCTGCACATCGACCTGGTTGTCCATGGCCAGGAAGGTTCCGGTTTCCAGCGCCGTGCTGCGGGTGCGGTCGAGCGCGGTGACCGGCATCTTCGCACCTGCGTTGATCTGTCCGCGCAGTTCCCCGATACGGTCCTGCGGCACCGCGAACTGCACATCGATCGGCTCGGTCTGCGTAATGACGACGATGCCGTTGGCGTCGTTCGGGCCGACCACGTTGCCGATGTCGACCACGCGCAGGCCGACGCGGCCGCTGATCGGCGCCGTCACCTTGGTATAGCCGAGGTTCAGGCGGGCAGTGCCTTCCGAGGCACGGTCAGCGACCACGGTGCCCTCCAGTTGCCTGACCAGCGCAGCCTGGGTGTCCACGTCCTGGCGCGCGATCGAATCCTGCGCCAGCAGCGTACGGTAGCGTTCCAGCACTAGTTTGGCGTTCTCCAGCTGCGCTTCATCGCGCTGGCGTTGCCCGCTCGCCTGCATCAGTGTCATCTCGAACTGGCGCGGATCGATCTCGGCAAGGACCTGGCCGGCCTTCACCATCTGTCCTTCCTGGAAATTCACCTGTTTCAGCACGCCGGACACCTGCGGGCGGACAGCGGCGGTGGCAGCGGCCGTTACCGTGCCCAGCGCTTCCACTGTGACCGGCAGGTCAGCCCGCTCGGCTGTCGCCACGCCTACTGTGGTCGACGGCGGTCCGCGCCGTCCGCCGGGGCCCGGGCCGCCCTGCGTCTGCTGGTGCGTGAGATGCCACGCCAGCCAGCCCAGCCCGGCCAGCAATAGCAGCGCGAGGATGATGCCAATGAAGGATTTCCGCTTGCCGGCTTTCGCCTGGGGGCGGACTTGTTGATGTTCTGCCTGTGAATCCATTGATTTCCCTCGAGTACTGCGGACGAGCGCAATTATGCGCCTGCCGCCGGTGTGATGGCGGCAGTGTCCGGCAGCGGGATTTGCCCAAAGCCCAGCTTCGATTGTCGAAATTTTCCCAATGTTCTCTTCTTTTTGTATCCGCCGATTGTCACCCGGCGGCGGATTTGTATCGAAATGTCGGTTTCCAGGGCCTTGAAATATTTCAACCCGTCCCAATAATTGGTAAAAAATTATCGTCCATCGACTTTTGAGGGAAAAATGGCAGTCACCGAAAAGCAAACCCTGGGCTTCCAGGCAGAAGTCAAGCAATTGCTGCACCTGATGATCCACTCCTTGTACTCCAACAAGGAAATCTTTCTGCGTGAGCTTATCTCCAACGCTTCCGACGCCGCGGACAAGCTGCGTTTCGAGGCGATGAACAACGCCAGTCTGTTCGAAAACGATCCCGACCTGAAAATCAAGGTGACGTTCGACAAGGCAGCGCGCACCATCACCATTTCCGACAACGGCATCGGCATGAGCCGCGAGGACGCCATCGAGCACCTCGGCACCATCGCCAAGTCGGGCACCAAGGAATTCTTTTCCAAGCTGTCCGGCGACCAGCAGAAGGATGCCGCGCTGATCGGTCAATTTGGCGTGGGCTTCTATTCAGCGTTCATCGTGGCAGACAAGATCGTGGTGGAAACGCGGCGCGCCGGCCTCAAGGCCGACCAGGGTGTGCGCTGGGAATCGGCTGGCGAAGGCGACTTCTCGGTGGAGATGATTGACAAGCCCTCGCGCGGCACCGACATCACGCTGCACCTGCGCGAAGGCGAGGATGAGCTGCTCTCGTCCTGGAAGCTGAAGTCCATCATCCGCAAGTATTCCGACCACATTTCCCTGCCCATCCTGATGCAAAAGGAAGAATGGGACGAGGAAAAGAAGGAAACCATCGTCAAGGACGAGTTCGAGACCGTCAACCAGGCCAGCGCGCTGTGGTCGCGCAGCAAGTCAGACATCACGCCGGAACAGTACGAAGAGTTTTACAAGCACGTCTCGCATGACTTCGAAGGTCCGCTCGCCTTTACGCACAATCGCGTCGAAGGCCGCAGCGAATATACGCAGCTGCTTTACATTCCGAAGCGCGCCCCGTTCGACCTGTGGGACCGCAACAAGCGCGGGGGCATCAAGCTGTATGTGAAGCGCGTCTTCATCATGGACGATGCCGAACAGCTGATGCCGGTCTACCTGCGCTTCGTCAAGGGCGTGATCGACTCGGCCGACCTGCCGCTGAACGTCTCCCGCGAAATCCTGCAGGAGTCGCGCGACATCCGCATCATCCGTGAAGGCTCCACCAAGCGCATCCTCGGCCTGCTGGAAGACATGGCCAGCAGCGACGACCAGGCCGAGAAGGACAAGTACGCGACCTTCTGGAAGGAATTCGGCCAGGTGCTCAAGGAAGGCATCGGCGAGGACCACGCGAACAAGGAGCGCATCGCCAAGCTGCTGCGCTTCGCATCCACACACAATGACAGCGACGCTCAAAATGTCTCCTTCTCCGACTATATCGGCCGCATGAAGGAAGGCCAGAACAAGATCTATTACATCGCCGCCGACTCCTACGCCGCGGCGAAGAACAGCCCGCATCTCGAGATCTTCCGCAAGAAGGGCGTCGAGGTGATGCTGATGACCGACCGCGTGGACGAATGGATGCTCTCCTTCCTGCATGAGGTGGACGGCAAGGAACTGGTGTCGGTGGCCAAGGGCGACCTCGACCTCGGCAAGCTGGAAGACGAAGCCGAGAAGAAGCAGCACGAGGAAACCGAGAACCAGTACAAGGATCTGGTCGAGAAGATGAAAACGGCGCTGGGCGACAAGGCCAAGGATGTGCGCGTCACCTTCCGCCTGACCGATTCGCCGGCCTGCCTGGTGGCGGAAGAGCATGAACTGTCCGGCAATCTGGTGCGCATGCTCAAGGCCGCCGGCCAGAACGCACCCGAAAGCAAGCCGATCCTCGAAATCAATCCGGATCATCCGCTGGTGCAGCGCCTGAAATACGAGGAAGCGAAGTTCGATGACTGGTCGCACATCCT
The DNA here is from genome assembly GCF_035254685.1 of Noviherbaspirillum sp. Lineage (GTDB taxonomy): Bacteria > Pseudomonadota > Gammaproteobacteria > Burkholderiales > Burkholderiaceae_D > Noviherbaspirillum. The sequence goes on from NZ_DATFAI010000032.1 coordinate 40,481, forward strand.
GTTCGATCAGGCGATGCTGGCCGAAGGCGGTGCCCTCGCGGATCCGGCGGGATTCGTGAAGCGCTTGAACGAGATGCTGCTCGGGATGGCAGGCTAAGGAAGCGCGTCCAGCATCAAAGGGCTTCTGCCGCAAAAGGAAAGCCGCTGCCACGCAGGCAGCGGCTTTTTGTTTTTCCGCCCTCGCCATGATCCATGATGCCCGCCCACTGAAACCGCGGTTTTTTGGCGCATCTCCGCCATTCCCGCCAAAGCGCTCAAATGATCCCCAGCGCTTCCGCGGTACGGTCCACCGCCAGCTTCAGTCGTTGCACAATCCCGTCGATCTCTTCGCGTGTGGCCGTCAACGCCGGTGCCAGGATCATCCGTGCCATCACTGAACGGACAATGAGCCCCGTCTGAAAAGCCGATTGCGTGCAATACGCACCGACCACGTCTTCATTGGCAAAGCGCTGCTTTTTGCCCTTGACCGGCGCAAGCTGCAAGGCTGCCGCCGCGCCTGCGCCCTGCACGCCCCACACGAGAGGATGACCGGCGAATGTCTCTTGCAGCAAGCGCTGCAGATACGGGCCGGTGTCATTCCTGACCTTGTCGACAATTCCGCCTTCATTCAATAGGCCGAGATTGGCGCATGCGACCGCCGCCGCCAGCGGGTGGCCCTGATAGGTGAAGACGTGCGCATAGAGGCCGCCTGCAGCGATCGCATCGGCGATTTTGCTCGACAGGATCAGCCCGCCCATCGGCACATAGCCCGAGGTCAGGCCCTTGGCGATGGAAATGGTGTCAGGCTCAATGCCGTAGAGCTGGTGCGAAAACCATTCGCCCATACGGCCAAATCCGCCGATGACTTCATCAACGCAAAGCAGCACATCGTACTTGCGGCAGATTCGCTGGATCTCCGGCCAGTAGGTCGAAGGCGGAAAAATGAATCCGCCGGCTCCCTGGATGGGCTCTGCGACAAACGCCGTAACATTGTCCGGCCCCAGTTCGAGAATCTTTTCTTCCAGCTCGCCGGCCATCCGCAGGCCGAACTCCTCTTCCGTAAGATCGCCCCGGTAGGCAAACCAGTACGGTTCGCCAATATGATGTATGCCGGGAATGGGAAGCCCTCCCATTTGATGCATGGCCTTGAAACCGCCAAGCGACGCGCTGCCCATGGTCGACCCGTGATAAGCATTGTGGCGGCTGATGAGAATCTTTTTCTGCGGCCTGTCTATCGTGTCCCAGTAGCGTCGTACGGTACGGATCAAGGTTTCATTGGCTTCCGAGCCCGAGTTGCAGTAGACCACGCGCCCGTAGCGCTCGGGGAGAATCGAGAACAATCTTTCCGCGAGATTGGCCAGGGACGGATGCGTCACGTTCATGTACGGACTGCAGAACGACAATTGCCGCATCTGATTCGTGGCAGCTTCAACCAGTTCTTCGCGGCCGTAGCCAAGCGCCGTGCAATATACGCCGGACACCCCGTCCAGATATTGTTTTCCCTGGCTGTCCCAAAGGTACGTCCCCTCCCCGCGCACCATGACCGAGATGTATTCAGGTTTGACCTGACGCTGGTCGGCGCAAGGCGCAAAGTGCCGTGCGGCGACAATCGATTGACAACGCTCTGTATCAAAACTCTTTTTGTCATCCATGCTGGCGGCTCCCTGGTTGCGCCTAACGTTTGTTATCTGCTGACGTCTGTTGACCCAGATAGGTGGCGGCCAGCGGCGCGACGGTTCCTCTTGCCTGCTTAACCGAAGCGGCGGACAAGGCCTTTTGAGCGAGATTCGTCGGTGCAACGCAGAGGCAATCGTTGGGAAACGCTCAGAGACAGCTTGCCAGAATCGCAAAAGGTGGCGCGGTTTGAGCGTCCGCAGGACTTCGTCTGAGCGAGCATAGCGGCCTTCCGCCCGCAAGCGAATCATTTCGCCTTGCCAAAACGGCAACGCCCGTAACGAGCGAAGATTTACCACAACAACAAGACCTTCGGGTAAAAACTGGGGGTTTGGCGAGACATCATTCTGTAGAATGTCGGAAACTTGCATTACCAGGTATCCCATGCTGATCAAACGCAATTCCATCGAGGCGCAAGCCAACCGCAAATCCGGCCCGCGCGCAGAGTCCAATGCCAGATCCTCCGCGAAACCGGCGCGCAAGCCGAAGTTCGCGCCAATCACCCTGTCCGAGGAAAACGGTGTGGTGTTCCTGCACTTCGGCAACGAGTGGATCCAGGGTGCAATGCGCATCCGCAAGCCGAACTGGATCGAACTGGAATACGCACAGCAGATGATGGCGTGGATGCTGTTCAACCGCGCGCCGCAGCACATCGTGCAGCTCGGCCTTGGCACCGGCGCGCTGACCAAGTTCTGCTACAAGCACTTCCCGGAATCGCTGGTCACTGCCGTCGAGATCAACCCTGCGGTCGTGATGACTTGCCACACAATGTTCCGCCTGCCATTCCAGGATGAGCGCCTCACCATCCGTGAAATGGATGCGATGGATTTCGTGCTGGACGAAGCCAACCACGGCAAGATCGACGTTATCCAGGCAGACCTGTACGACGCGACGGTGAAGGGGCCTGTCCTCGACACGCCAGAGTTCTACAAGGCCTGCGAAACCTGCCTGACGCCCGACGGCATCATGACCGTCAACCTGTTCGGCGACCATCCGAGCTACGGCAAGAACCTGAAGGCGATGCGCTACGCCTTCGACGAGGTGATGTGCCTGCCGCCGGTCCATGAAGGCAACGTCATCGCCATCGGCTTCAAGACTGCGCCGGAACTGGATTTCACGGCACTTTATGAACGCGCCGCCGAGATCACGGATGCGACCCGCCTGCCGGCAAAGTCCTGGGTCAACGGCCTGAAGGCCTGGCAATTGGCGCGCTAAGAAAACATTTACCGGGATCACCATCATGGATGCCAGACTCGAGCAGCAGGACTCTCCGAGGCCCAAGGCCGCGCCCAAAGCGCTCGACCTGCACCAGGTGTTCAGCTGGCTGCTGGCGGACGGCATCGTGGACAAGACATCTGCCAAGACCGCCTACAACCAGGCGCAAGCGCTGCTGCGCAATGCCACGATTGCCATGCATCCCCTGAGCGCGGTCGCGCAATGCAAACTGCAATCGGCGCTGCCGCCGCACAAGCTGCTCACGCTGGACTGGCTGAGCGAATGGATGGCGGGCAAGGTCAGGCTGCCCTTCTTTCGCATCGATCCGCTGAAGATCGATTTCGCCAAGGTCGCCGATGTCATGTCGGCGAACTATGCGGCGCGCTTCAACATCCTGCCGGTGGAAATGACGCCGGCCGAGGTCGTGATCGCCACTGCCGAGCCCTTCGTGGCGGACTGGGAAGCGGAAATCGCCAAGATCACGCGCCGCAACGTGAAGCTGGTCGTCGCCAATCCGCTCGACATCGCCCAGTACACCGCGCAATTCTTCACGCTCGCGAAATCGATCAAGGGCGCAAACAAGTCGAACACGCACGACCTCGCCCTGCGCAACAACTTCGAGCAGCTGGTCGAACTCGGCAAGAGCGACAAGCAGCTCGACGCCAACGACCAGCACATCGTCAACATCGTCGACTGGCTGTGGCAATACGCTTTCGAGCAGCGCGCCTCGGACATCCACCTCGAACCCAAGCGCGACCTCGGCGCAATTCGCTTCCGCATCGATGGCGTGCTGCACCAGGTCTACCAGGTGCCGGCCGCCGTCATGATCGCGATGACAGCACGCATCAAGCTGCTCGGGCGCATGGACGTGATCGAGAAGCGCCGTCCCCAGGACGGCCGCATCAAGACACGCACATCGGGAGGGCAGGAAATCGAACTGCGCCTGTCCACCATGCCGACCGCCTTCGGCGAAAAGCTGGTGATGCGCATTTTCGACCCGGAGGTCGTGGTCAAGACCCTGCCGGAGCTCGGCTTTCCGCCGGACGACGCGCAACGCTGGGATGCCCTGACCGCACGCCCGCACGGCATCATCCTCGTCACCGGTCCGACCGGCTCCGGCAAGACCACCACGCTCTACACCACGTTGAAGGCGCTGGCCACGTCGGAGGTCAATGTCTGCACGGTGGAAGACCCGATCGAAATGGTGGAGGGTTCCTTCAACCAGATGCAGGTCCAGCACGGCATCGACCTGTCCTTCGCGGACGGCGTGCGCGCGCTGATGCGGCAGGACCCGGACATCATCATGATCGGCGAAATCCGCGATCTGGAGACCGCCGAGATGGCCATCCAGGCCGCGCTGACCGGCCACCTGGTGCTGTCGACCCTTCACACCAACGACGCGCCGTCCGCCGTGATGCGCTTGCTGGAACTCGGCGTGCCCTACTACCTGCTGGAAGCAACCCTGATCGGCATCATGGCGCAGCGCCTGGTGCGCACCTTGTGCCCGGAATGCAAGAAGGCCGACGGCGAACTCTCCGACGATGTGTGGCAAGGCCTGACGCAAGGCTGGAAACTGCCCAGGCCCGAGAAGATTTATCGTCCCGTCGGTTGCCCCGAATGCCGTCAGACGGGCTATCGCGGCCGCACCGGCCTGTATGAACTGTTGACCGTGACGCAACCATTTGCCCAGCTGATCAAGCAGGAAACCAACATCCATGCCTTGACGCAGCAGAGCGTCAACGACGGCATGAAGCCCCTCCGCATCGCGGGTGCATTAAAAATCAGGGAAGGCGCCACGACTGCCGATGAAGTGCTGAAAGTGACCGCGGCGCTGACCTGAAGAAAGTTTTTTGCTGCGAACAGTAGACCAGAGCCAAGGCAATGGGTATAATCTCGCTCTCGTTGGGTCGTTAGCTCAGTTGGTAGAGCAGCGGACTCTTAATCCGTTGGTCGTAGGTTCGAGCCCTACACGGCCTACCAGCAAATTCAGCAGAAAGCCCGGTTCAGTTGGCCGGGCTTTTTGTTTATTGAAGCCGCCTCGTGCGGTTTCAACGGTTGGCCCATGTAGCTCAGTGGCAGAGCACTCCCTTGGTAAGGGAGAGGTCGGCAGTTCAATCCTGCCCATGGGCACCAGCAGACACAGGCGACTGTTCCTTCAGGGACAGTCGCCTTTTCTTTTTTTCCGGCAGAATGCGGCCACTGGCGCCGTCAGTGCACCATGTCACCCGCCGGACGAACTTGGCCGGGGCCAGCCTTCCCCCCGGTCTTCCCAAGGAAAGCAAGCCGGAAATGACTGGACTCCCGTCACCCTCCCGACCGAAATCCAAATAGTGAATCCCGACTTCCGGAAAACCATTAATATGTTGCCCACTACGATTTTCCGGAATCCACATGATTCACCGCGGTGCGCATTGCCCGCTGAAGGCAACGTGCACTGTGCGGCAGCGCCGATGTTTGTTCCGCTCGCGCTTTAGCTTCGGAATGGACTAATATCGGCTTCAGCCGCTCATCCCAATCTCGACTACGCCATGAAACAAGATCCCCGCTTTCCGAACCTCTTCATCCTCGACCACCCGCTGATCCAGCACAAGCTCACGCACATGCGCGACCGCGACACCTCGACGCGCACCTTCCGCGAATTGCTGCGCGAAATCACGCTGCTGATGGGCTACGAGATCACCCGCAACCTGCCGTTGACGACGATGCGCATTGAAACGCCGCTGCAAACCATCGACGCGCCGGTCATCGCCGGCAAGAAACTGGTCGTGGTGCCTGTGCTGCGCGCCGGCATCGGCATGAGCGACGGCCTGCTGGAACTGGTGCCGTCGGCACGTGTCGGCCATATCGGCGTCTACCGCGACCCGGAAACGCATCGGCCGGTGGAATACCTGGTGCGCCTGCCCGACCTGGCTGACCGCAATTTCATTTTGTGCGATCCGATGCTGGCCACCGGCAATTCGGCGGTGCACGCCGTTGATGTACTGAAAAAGCGCGGTGTGTCCGCCGAGCAGATTTCCTTTCTCGCGCTGGTCGCCGCGCCGGAAGGCGTGCAGGTGTTCCAGCAGGCGCATCCGGACGTGAAGGTGTATGTGGCGTCGCTGGATTCGCACCTGAACGATCACGCCTACATCATTCCGGGGCTCGGCGATGCGGGAGACAGGTTGTTCGGAACGAAATAACCCCGATGGCGCTTGACCTTCCCATGTTGGAACGCCTTACGCTACCACCATCTTCATTCAACAGGAGCACACCATGTACGAACTGAAAGTCGAAGGAATGAGTTGCGGCCACTGCGTCAGCACGGTCACGAAGTCGGTGCAGGCGGTGGACGCCGCGGCGAAGGTGGACGTGGATCTCGCCACGCAGAAAGTGCGCGTCAATTCGAGCGCCAAGCTCGACGACATCAAATCCGCGATTGTTGAAGCCGGCTACCCGGTGCTCGAAAGCAGCGCTGCATAAAACGGATGGGGCGGCTTTCCGTCCCCCTATCCAGGCACCCGACCGGCGGCGCAACCTGCGCCGTCCCGTAAAGCACATGGGTGCCCCCTCAATGACAGCTATGCCCCTCCTCGGGCACCGACGCCAGATTCTGCAGGATCGGACACTCCGGCCTGCTGTCGCCGGAACAGGCATGCGCGAGATGGCTGATGGTATCGCGCATCTCCGACAGCTCCCTGATGCGTTGTTCGAGCTGGGCAACGTGCTCCTGCGCGATCGCCTTCACGTCCGCGCTGGCACGATGCGGATCCTCCCACAGCGACAGCAGTTCCTTGATCTGCTCCAGTGAAAACCCGAGCGAGCGGGCGCGCTTGATGAAGCGCAGCGTGTGGACATCGCTGTTGCCATAGGTCCGGTAGCCGGACTCGGTACGTTCGCTGGCCTTGATCAGGTGGATGCTTTCGTAATAGCGGATCATCTTGGCCGATACGCCCGATGCCCTGGATGCCTGGCCGATGTTCATGCTGCCCCCTTTGCCCTCTCGGCAACCACCGGTTTCCAGCGACGCAGCAGCAAGGCGTTGCTGATCACGCTGACCGAGCTGAATGCCATCGCCGCACCGGCCACCACCGGATTGAGCATGCCGAACGCTGCCAGCGGAATCCCGACGAGGTTGTAGATGAATGCCCAGAACAGGTTCTGGCGAATCTTGCTATAGGTGCGGCGCGAGATGTCGATGGCATCTGCCACCAGGGCCGGATCCCCACGCATCAGCGTAATGCCCGCAGCGTGCATCGCAACGTCGGTACCGGTTGCCATCGCCACACCGACATCGGCGGCCGCGAGCGCCGGCGCATCGTTGATGCCGTCGCCGACCATTGCCACCACCTGCCCCCTGCCCTTCAGAGCGGCAACCTTGCCTGCCTTGTCGGCGGGCAGCACTTCCGCGACGATCTGGTCGATGCCCAGCGCGTTGCCGACCGCATTCGCACTGCCCTTGTTGTCGCCGGTCAGCAGCACGGTCTTCGCGCCGAGCGCTTGCAGGCGGCTGACGGCCTCCTGCGCGCTGGGCTTGATCTGGTCGCCGAAGGCCAGCAGGCCGAGCAGCTGTTTTGCCGCGCCGTCCTCGGCAAGCCAGGAAATCGTGTTGCCCTTGCCTTCCAGCAGGGCCGCGCGCTCCGCCAGGGGCGACAGGTGGATGCCGAGTTCCTGCATGAGGCGGGTGCTGCCGAGCTTGAGCTGATGTCCATCTACAGTCGCCGCCAATCCGCGCCCGGGCAATGCGGTGACTTCACTTGCCGCAGGCGCAGCGATGCCCCTGGCTTTAGCGGCATCGACGACCGCCCGGGCCAGCGGATGCTCGCTGCCCTGCTGCACCGCCGCTGCGAGCCTGAGCAACGCATCCTGGCCGACGCCATTCGGCGCGGCTTCGGTCAATGCAGGCTTGCCGATCGTGAGCGTGCCAGTCTTGTCGAACACCACGGTGGTGATCGCATGCGCGATCTCGAGCGCCTCAGCATCCTTGATCAGGATCCCGTTCTTCGCGCCAACGCCGGTGCCGGCCATGATCGCCGCCGGCGTCGCCAGCCCGAGCGCACAGGGGCAGGCAATCACCAGCACGGCCACGGCGTTGATGATGGATTGTTCGATATTGCCGCTGTAGAGCCACCATGCGAACAGCGTGATCAGCGCAATGACCAGAACGACCGGCACGAAGATGGCGCTCACCTTGTCCACCAGGTGCTGGATCGGTGCTTTGGCCGCCTGCGCGCTCTCGACCAGGCGGATGATGCGCGAGAGTGTCGTCTCCGCACCGACGGCGCCGGTGCGCACCAGCAGCAAGCCTTCCGCATTGATCGAACCGCCGGTCACCTTGTCGCCGGCCTGCTTGGCCACGGGCAGGCTCTCGCCGGTGATCAGCGATTCATCGATGTGGCTCATGCCTTCGAGCACGATGCCATCGACCGCCACCCGCTCGCCGGGACGCACCACGATCACATCGCCGAGACGGACCTGTTCGATCGGCACATCGGTATCGACACCCTCGCGCCGCACACGCGCTACATCGGGACGCAGCACCTGCAAGGCGCGGATCGCTTCCGTGGTCTGCCGCTTGGCGCGCGCCTCCAGCCATTTTCCGAGCAGGACGAGAGTGATCACCACTGCCGATGCTTCGAAATACAGGTGCGCCATGCCATGCTCGCCGTATGCGAGCCATTGATAGAGGCTCAGGCCGTAGGCGGCGCTGGTGCCCAGCGCCACCAGCAGGTCCATGTTGCCTGCACCGGCCTTGACCGCCTTCCAGCCAGCGCGATAGAAGCGTGCGCCAAGCCAGAACTGGACGGGCGTTGCCAGCGCCAGTTGCACCCAGCCGGGCAGCATCCAGTGCCCACCGAACAGGTTCAGCAGCATCGGCGCGATCAGCGGCAGCGACAGCAATGCAGCGAAGACTACATGCCGCAACTGCTTGTCGACCGGTTTTTCCGCCTGTTGGGCCGCGCTCGTGGCGCGATGCGGACGCGCGTGATACCCGGCCGCCTCGATCGCCGCAATCATGGCTTCTGCGGGAAGCGCGGCACTAGCCTTCACATGGGCGCTTTCGGTGGCGAGGTTGACGGTGGCATCGACCACGCCATTTACCTTGCGCAAGGCCTTTTCCACGCGGCCTACGCAGGAGGCGCACGTCATGCCTTCGACATCAAGGTCAATTTCCTGCTGCGCAACTTCGTAGCCCGCTTTCTCGACGACTTGCCTTACCGTGTCGAAGCCCACTGTGCCCTCGGCAGACACGGTCGCGCTCTCGGTACCGAGGTTGACGTTGGCATTGGCAACGCCGGGCACTGCGCGCAAGGCTTTTTCAATTCTTGCAACACAGGAGGCGCAACTCATGCCCTCGATCTTGACGGTGAATTCCTTCAATCCGGCTGGATTGGCTTGCGGAACCGCACTCATGCCTGCTCCTTGATGAACATATCGACTGCATTATCGACCTTCCTATCATGGTAAGGTCAAGCGGGCAAATCAAGCCTTGCCAAAAGCCTTCTGCAGTGCATCGTTGACAGTCGGATAACGCAGGCGCACACCAAGTTCCGTCTTGATCCTGGCATTGGCGAGGCGGCGTGATTCCGACATGAAAGACAGCATGACCGGGGAGACGGCCTTGCGTAGTTCCTCGCGCGGCAGGCGCGGGGGCCTTTGCAGGCCTGCGGCGTCGGCGACCGCGTCGAAGTAATCGGCCATTTTCATGTCCGAATCATCCACTGCGTGATAGACGCGGCAAGGCTGGGCTCGAAACATCGCCATGAAGACGATGCGCGCCAGGTCGTCGGCATGGATATGGTTGGTGAAGACGTCATCCTCGGGAACGAGTGCCGGCGTGGCCTTTTTCAGGCGGTCAATGGGCAGCCGGTCGGCGGCGTAAATGCCGGGCACGCGCAGGATCGCGAGCTGCGAACCCGAGCGCCGCGCCCATCCCCGCAGGACGCGCTCTGCATCGACACGACGCACCGCGCGCGCATTATGTGGATGGACCGGCCGCGTCTCGTCGGCCAGCGCGCCGCCGCAATCGCCATACACCCCGGTGGTGCTCACATAAACCAGGGTCGCATGGTCGGGTAAAATGGCGGTCAAATTACGCGTGCGCCGGTCTGTTTCCCCTTCAGGCGCGGGCGGTGCGAGATGCACGATGCAGGAAGCGAGCTGTCCGAGACGCACCAGGCTGGTGGGCTGGTCGAGGTTGGCGATCACGGGAACCGCGCCGGCAGCGCGCAATTCGTCCCGACGCGCTTCCTGGCTCGTCACCGCGAAGACGCGGAAGCGCCCGCGCAGCAGCGCCAGCAGGCGCATGCCGACATCGCCGCAACCGACAATCAGCACGCGCGGCATATCGATTTTTTTATTCATCATCATCAGGATTGTATGACTTTCCATGTAACTGTTCAGCCGAGCGGTCGGCAATTTACCTGCGAAGAAGACGAAACCGTATTGACGGCGGCGATCCGCGCCGGCGTCGGTCTCCCCTACGGCTGCAAGAACGGCGCCTGCGGCACCTGCAAGGGCAAGCTGGTCGAAGGCACGGTGACGCACGGCGCACACCAGGAGAAAGCCCTGTCGCCGGCGGAAGAAGAGAAAGGCTTCTCGCTGTTCTGCTGCGCGACGCCGCATTCGGACATCGTGATCGAAGCGCGCGAAGTGCTGGGCGTGGGCGAGTTCCCGATCAAGAAACTGCCGACGCGCGTGGCGAAGCTCGACCGCGTGGCGGACGACGTGATGGTCGTCTCGCTGCAATTGCCTGCGAACGAGCGCCTGCAGTATAAGGCCGGCCAGTACATCGAATTCCTGCTGAGGGACGGCAAGCGCCGCAGCTACAGCATGGCCAATGCGCCGCACCTGGATGAGCACCTGACGGTCCACGTGCGCCATATGCCGGGCGGACTGTTCACCGACCATGTGTTCAACAACATGAAGGAACGCGAGATCCTGCGCTTCGAAGGTCCGCTCGGCACCTTCTTCCTGCGCGAGGAGTCTGACAAGCCGATGGTGCTGCTCGCTTCCGGCACCGGCTTCGCGCCGATCAAGGCCATCATCGAGCATGCGATCCACAAGAAGACGCAGCGCCCGATGGTGCTTTACTGGGGCGGACGCCGGCCGAAGGACCTGTACATGCATGCTCTCTGCGAGGAATGGGCACGCAGCGTGCCGAATTTCAAGTATGTGCCCGTGGTATCGGATGCCCTGCCGGAAGACGGCTGGACCGGCCGCAGCGGCTTCGTTCATCGTGCCGTGATGGAAGACATTCCCGACCTGTCCGGCTATCAGGTCTATGCCTGCGGCGTGCCGGTCATGGTGGACTCGGCGAAGCGCGATTTCGTGGCGCAATGCAAGCTGCCGGAAGAGGAGTTCTATGCTGACGCCTTCACCTCCGAAGCGGACATCGCCGCGGACCTGGCCGCAAAATAGTTTTTGACGCACTGCGCAAAATAACGGTAATATTATTTTCATGAACACGACAGCCAAACCATTGCGACGCCGTTCCCTGCTGCCCCAGCCAGGGAAGCCGTGCGTGTAAGCGTTTGCGCTCACCAAGCCACAGGCCAGCCCTGTGGCTTTTTTTTTGATTCTCCCATTTGCCCATTTTTAGAGTTCAGGAGCCCGACATGGAATTCAGCCAGTACGACATCAACGCCCTCATGAAAATCACCAACCGGCCCAACCTGGTGTTTACCGAGGGCCGCGGCATGTGGCTGACGGACCATACCGGCAAACGCTACCTCGACTACCTGCAGGGCTGGGCGGTCAACTGCCTCGGCCACTCGCCCCAATGCGTCGTCGACGCGGTGACGGCGCAGGTCGGCAAGCTCATCAACCCCTCGCCCGCCTTCTACAACGAGCCGTCGATCGTGCTGGCCTCCATGCTCACGCAGAACTCCTGCTTCGACCGCGTGTTCTTCGCCAACAGCGGCGCGGAAGCCAATGAAGGCGCCATCAAACTGGCGCGCAAATGGGGCAAGCTCAACAAGAACGCGGCCGGCGAGAACCGCTACGAGATCATCACCTTCAACCACGGCTTCCACGGCCGCACACTGGCCACCATGTCGGCCAGCGGCAAGACCGGCTGGGACACCATGTTTGCGCCACAGGTGCCGGGCTTCCCCAAGGCGGAACTGAACGATATCGATAGCGTCGAGAAGCTGATCACCGACAAGACCGTGGCCGTGATGCTGGAACCGGTGCAAGGCGAAAGCGGCGTCATTCCGGCCACGCGCGAATTCATGCAGGCGCTGCGCGCACTGACGAAGCAGCGCAATCTGTTGCTCATCGTCGATGAAGTGCAGGCCGGCATGGGCCGTACCGGCGAACTGTTCGCCTATCAGTTGTCGAACGTTGAGCCGGACATCATGACGCTCGGCAAGGGCATCGGCGGCGGCGTGCCGCTGGCCGCACTGCTGGCACGCGAGGAAGTTGCCTGCTTCGAACCGGGTGAGCAAGGCGGCACCTATAACGGCAACCCGGTCATGACCGCGGCGGGCGTTGCCGTGCTCACAGAATTGCTCAAGCCCGGCTTCCTGCCGGCGGTGCGCGACAAGGGCGAATACCTCGGCGCCGAACTGCGCAGGCTGTGCGTGCGTCACAGCCTCGACGGCGAACGCGGCGAAGGCTTGCTGCGCGCACTCAAGCTGGGCAAGGACATCGGGCCGAAGATCGTCGAGACGGCCCGCAACCTGGAGCCGATCGGCCTGCTGCTCAATTCGCCGCGCCCCGATCTGTTGCGCTTCATGCCGGCGCTGAACATCACGACAGAGGAAATCGATCACATGATTTCGATGTTGTCCGACGTGCTGACGTCGCTCGGCCACTAAACAGTCCTGTATGGCGGGCTGCGGCCCGCCTTCTCTTCTTACTGCCGGTATCCGCAACCGGCAGACTTTCGATCACGCAAGCATCACGCGACAGCGCATCGCGCTTGGGCCAGGCCGAACGCGTGATTCCCGCATATTCCCAAAAGCAAGATTCTTTCAAATTTGGTAAAGTCTGTGAGTGCATCTCGCACCACATTTCATCGAGCAGCCGATCGAGACTGCCACTCAACCTCGAAGGAGCCATTTTGCGCAAGTCACTCTTCACATTGGCAATCGGGGCCGCGCTCGCCTTTACCGCGCCCGCCCACGCAGAACAAAAATACCAACCTGAATATCGCCTGTCGACCGTGCTCGGCACCGCTTTCCCCTGGGGCAAGGGCGGCGAGCGCTGGGCGGAACTGGTCAAGGAAAAGACCCAGGGCCGCATCAACATCAAGATGTATCCAGGCACTTCGCTGGTGGCTGGCGACCAGACCCGCGAATTCACCGCGATCCGCCAGGGCGTAATCGATCTTGCCGTCGGCTCGTCGATCAACTGGTCGCCGCAGGTGAAGGAGCTGAATCTGTTCTCGTTACCCTTCCTCGTGCCGGATTATCGCGGCGCGGATGCGCTGATGAACGGCGAGACGGGCAAGGCCATTTTCAAGGTGATCGAGAAGAACGGCGTGGTGCCGCTGGCGTGGGGAGAAAACGGCTTCCGCGAGGTCAGCAATTCCAAGCATGAGATCAGGACGCCGGCCGACATGAAAGGCATGAAGTTCCGCGTGGTCGGCTCGCCGCTGTTCAACGACACCTTCACCGCGCTCGGCGCGAACCCGACGCAGATGAGCTGGGCCGATGCGCAGCCCGCGCTGGCTTCCGGCGCTGTCGACGGCCAGGAAAATCCGATCTCGGTCTTCCTCGGCGCGAAGATCAGCTCCGTTGGCCAGAAATACCTGACGCAGTGGGGCTACATGAACGATCCGCTGATCTTCGTGGTCAACCGCAAGGTATGGGAAAGCTGGAGCAAGGCTGACCAGGAAGCCGTGCGCGCCGCCGCGATCCAGGCCGGCAAGGAAGAAATCGCGCTGGCACGCAAGGGCCTGACCGCGAACGACAACGCGCTGTGGAAGGAAGTGGAAGCACAGGGCGTGAAGGTCACGCATCCGACCGCCGACGAACTGGCGCAGTTCAAGAAACTGACCCGCCCGGTCTTCGACAAGTGGTCGAAGACTGTCGGCGTCGACCTGGTCAAGAAGGCCGAAGCAGAAATCGCCGCACGCAAGTAAGCATCATCATGCGCGGGGTGTCTTTTTTCCAGAGTGAAGAGAGGCGCCCCTGCCGCAACAGCATGCTCCATCCCCAACCGCTGTCCAGGCGGTATTTTTGTTTACGTATCCAAGAGAATTTCACATGAGCGAACTGCCGAGTGACCTTCCGGAAAGCGCAGAATCACGCGGCGAAGCGCCGCCACGCATCACCGTGAAGATCGAAGAAGCCTGCGCCGCGCTGGCAATGGCCCTGATATGCTGCATCACCTTTGCCAACGTGCTGGTGCGCTACTTCACCGATGCCTCGTTCGCCTTCACCGAAGAGTTTTCGATTTTCCTGATGGTGGTCCTGACCCTGTTTGGCGCTTCCGCCGCCTTCGTCAAGGACCAGCATATCCGCATGACCTTCATCACCGAACGCCTGCCGCGCGGCATCGCGCGCAAGGTGGAATACCTGGTCATGCTGCTCAGTGCCGTGATGTTCGCCGTGCTCGCCTGGTACGGCACCTTCCTGTTCTGGGACGACTGGCAGTACGACACCACCTCGCCGGGCATCGGCATTCCGCAATGGATCTACACGATCTGGCTGCCGCTGCTGTCGGCGCTGATCTTCCTGCGCATCATTGGGCGTCTGATCCGGCTTTTCCGCCAGCCTGCGGAAGCTGCTGAAAGGAGCGCATCATGATCGCGCAAGGCAGCCTCATCCTTTTCCTTGGCTTCGCACTGCTGCTGGCCATGGGCGCGCCGCTGGCGATTGCGCTTGGCATCTCCGGCACCGCCGTGATCCTCACCGAAGGCCTCGGCATCATGTCGGTGCCAACCAACGCCTATAACGGCATTGCTAAGTATCCGCTGCTCGCACTTCCGGTGTTCGTGCTGGCGGGCATGATGTTCGAACGCGCCGGCGTCGCGGTGCGCATCGTGCGCTTCGCGTCGGCGATCGTGGGCAAGCGGCGTGGCGCACAGGGCATCGTCGCCATCCTGGTCTGCATGTTCCTCGGTGGCATATCCGGCTCCGGCCCTGCCGATGCTGCGGCGGTGGCAATGGTGATGATTCCGAGCATGTCCACGCAAGGCTATCCGAAAGCTTTCTCCGCGACGCTGATCGCGGCGGCCGGCTCGACGGCCATCCTGATTCCACCCTCGGTCGCGCTGATCGTGTACAGCGTGCTGGTACCGTCGGCATCCGTGCCGGCACTCTTTGCGGGCGGCGTCATCCCCGGCATCCTGGCCGGCCTTGCGCTGATCATGCCGACGCTGTATTTCTCGCACAAGCACGGCTGGGGCAAGGGCGACGGTGAAGTCAGTCCGCCCTTCTGGGCGACATTCAAGGAGGCGGTGTGGGGCCTGCTCGCACCGGTCATCATCCTCGGCGGCCTGCGCACCGGCATCTTCACGCCGACGGAAGCGGCCGTGGTCGCCGCTTTCTACGGCTTCTTTGTCGGCGTCTTCGTATATCGCTCGTTGACGCTGCGCGATGTCTACAAGGTACTGGTCGAGTCGGCGGAAATTTCGGCCGTGGTGATGCTGATCATTTCGCTGGCCGGCGTGTTCGCGCATGCCGGTTCGACGCTCGGCGCCTTCGACGCCTTCGCCAAACTGCTGCTCGGCTTCACCAGCAATGAAGGCATGATGCTGGTCATGGTGACGATCATGTTATTGATCGCCGGCATGCTGCTCGATGCGGTATCGATCTATCTGGTATTCCTGCCCATCCTGCTGCCGATCATGGCGATCTACAAGTGGGACCCGGTATGGTTCGGCATCATCATGACGATGAATCTCGCGATCGGCCAGTTCACGCCGCCGATGGCGGTGAACCTGATGGTGACCTCGCGCGTGGCCGGAATTACCATTGAATCCACCGTGCGCTGGGCGCTGTGGATGGTGGCCGCGATGATGACTGCGCTGATCCTTGTCACCGCATTCCCGCAACTCGCATTGTGGCTGCCGCAGACTTTCGGCTATTGAACATGACACAAGACATCTGCTATCTGAGTGCAAGCGACATGGCCGGCGAAATCCGCGCCGGCCGTCTGTCCGCACGCGAAGTGATGCAAGCTCACCTGGCGCGCATCGACAGCATCAATCCCAAGGTGAACGCCATCGTCACGCTGCATGCCGAACAGGCGCTGGCGGCTGCCGCGGCGGCCGATGAGAAGCAGGCGCGCGGCGAAGCACTCGGGCCGCTGCACGGCCTGCCGGTTGCGCACAAGGACCTGATGCTCACCAAAGGCATGCGCACCACCTTCGGCTCGAAGGTGCATGAGAACCTGGTTCCGACCAGCAGCGCGCTCGTGGTCGAGCGTCAGCAGCAGGCGGGCGCGATCAGCATCGGCAAGACCAACACGCCGGAATTCGGCGCGGGTTCGCAAACCTTCAATGCGGTGTTCGGCGCTACGCGCAATCCCTGGGACCTGTCGAAGACCTGCGGCGGATCGAGCGGCGGCTCGGCGGTCGCGCTGGCGACCGGCATGGTGCCGCTGGCCGACGGCACCGACATGGGCGGCTCGCTGCGCTGTCCGGCGAATTTCTGCAATGTGGTCGGACTGCGTCCTTCGGTCGGCCGCGTCCCGCAGGTGCCGACCACCGATGGCTGGGAAACGCTGTCCGTGAGCGGCCCGATGGCACGCAATGTGACCGACCTTGCGCTCTATCTGTCTGTCATGGCCGGCCCCGATGCGCGTGACCCGCTTGCCATCGCGGAGGACGGTGCACGTTTCCGTGCGCCGCTCGATCGCGATTTCAAGGGCGCGCGCATCGCATGGAGTCCGAACATGGGCGGCCTGCCGGTCGACAGGCGCGTGGTGAATATCATCGATGCGCAGCGCAAGGTCTTCGAAGACCTCGGCTGCGTGGTCGAGGAAGCCTGTCCGGATTTCCGCGACGCGCACGACATCTTCATGGCCCTGCGCGCCTATGCCTTCGAGTCCGGACTCGGCACCGTGATGGACCGCCATCCCGGCGTGCTGAAGGACACGGTGGTGTGGAACATCATGGAAGGACGCAAGCTCACGGCATCGCAACTCGCACGCGCCAACAAGCTGCGCACGGCCCTGTTCCAGCGCATGCACCGCTTCATGCAGACCTACGACTTCATCGTGCTGCCGGTCAACCAGGTGCCGCCCTTCCCCGTCGAGCAGCAATACATCACGGAAATCGATGGCGTGAAGATGGAAAGCTACATCGAATGGATGCGCTCCTGCTACCTCGTCACCGTGACCACGCATCCTGCCCTTTCCCTGCCCTGCGGATTCACTGACGATGGCCTGCCGGTCGGCATGCAAATCGTTGGACGGCACCAGGGCGAGTTCGCCCTGCTGCAGATCGCGCACGCGCTGGAGGAGAAGATGGGTGTGTCGGGGCGGCGGCCGATGTTGTAGCGTGCAGAAACCCCTTTGTCCACGGAAAACACAGAAAGCACGGACAACGACAAAAATTTCTGTGTTTTCCGTGTTTTCCGTGGACAAAGGTTTTTGTGCAGTCAATGAATCTTCGGTTTCTCACCAGTAGCATGGTTTGGGTGCAGCGAGACGGCGGAAATGCCTGGAGCTGCTACAGTACGATGTGAGTGAAAAGACCGCGCCAACGAGGCATGTGATGAATTCCGATATGAAACAGGCCGAGCAGGACAAGGCGGCGCGCATTTCGAGGCTGATCGTTGCCATCGTCACCTTTCTCGGCGCGCTCGGCATGCTTGCCCTGCTGTATTTCCCGCTCAGCAGGCTTTGACCGCCCTCTTTATCTTCATTCAATGGAGTGAGACATGAATCTGCAACAGCTACTCGGTGTCGCCTTGCCGATCATCCAGGCCCCCATGGCCGGTTCGCAGGGCAGTGCGCTCGCGATTGCCGTGTCCAATGCAGGCGGCCTTGGTTCACTGCCCTGCGCGCTGCTGGGCATGGAGGCCATGCGCAAGGAACTGACAACTATCAAGGCGCAGACCGAGAAACCGTTCAACGTCAATTTCTTCTGCCACCAGCCGCCTGAACCGAGCGCGGAACGCGAGGCGGGATGGCGCAAGGCGCTCTCCCCGTATTACCAGGAATTCGGCATCGACTCGAGCAATATTCCCGCCGCCCCCATGCGGATGCCTTTCAGCGACGAAGCCGCCGACGTGCTGGATGAATTCAGGCCCGCCGCAGTCAGCTTTCATTTCGGCCTGCCCTCGGAGCGCCTGCTGGAGCGTGCAAAAAAATGCGGCGCGAAGATCCTGTCGACGGCCACCACGGTGGAAGAAGCGCTCTGGCTGGAAGAGCGCGGCGCCGATGCAGTCATCGCGCAGGGCTTTGAAGCAGGCGGGCATCGCGGCATGTTCTTGACGGAAGACCTGACGACGCAGATGGGAACCTTTGCGCTGCTGCCGCAGGTGGTGAAAGCGGTGAAGGTGCCGGTCATCGCCGCTGGCGGCATCGCAGATGCGGAGGGTGTTGCCGCGGCCATGGCGCTGGGCGCCGCAGGCGTGCAGGTCGGCACGGCCTACCTGCTTTGCCCCGAGGCCACGACCAGTGCGATATACCGCGCCGCCCTCGCGAGTGCGAATGCGCGCCACACCGCCGTCACCAACATCTTCAGCGGGCGGCCGGCGCGTGGCATTGTTAACCGCGTCATCCGGGAACTCGGACCGATTGAATCGGCCGCGCCGGCATTTCCCCTTGCCAGCACGGCGATCGGCCCCTTGCGCGCCAAGGCGGAAAGCCAGGGCTCGGGCGACTTCTCCCCCTTGTGGAGCGGGCAGAATGCGACCGGCTGCAAGCCGATACCGGCGGCCGAACTGACGCGTCTGCTGGCTGCCGGGCTGCGTCTGCCAGGCTAGGGGCCTGTCCAGAAAAGTTGATCCATATCATTTTTTCCGCGTAGGCGGCGGGGTAGCCTTGTCCCAAATGAAACGCACATCGGACCGACTCGGCGACATGCAACCCTCTCTACAACAGATGCCGGACGACCATCACCTGGAAATGGTCTCGTTTTACTTCGCAGTACTGTCGGAGCCGACGCGCCTGAAGATACTCACTGCGCTGCGCCATGGCGAGCGCACGGTCAACGAGCTTGCGGCCGAGATCGAAGCGAAGCAGTCGAACGTCTCGCACAAGCTCAAAATGCTGCACCAGTCACGGATCCTCGTGCGCCGCAAAGAAGGCACGCAAGTCTATTACCGCATCGGCGACGAGGCCACGATGACGCTGTGCCGCGAGGTTTGCCGCGTGCAGGCGATTGTCATGCGCCGCGCGCGCGGTGAAGTGCATGACACCTGCCGGCTGCCCGACCAGCGCTGCAGCATCAGCGGCGGCACCTGCCATTGGCAGGATGCGCATCCGCTGGCCGTGCACGACAGTACACAAGGCGCGGACTGAGATTACCAGTGCAGCTCGCCGCCGCCGAGCTCGATCACGCGACCGCCCACGTGAATCTCGCCATCGGTCACTTCGAGCGTCAGCAGGTTCGGTCGGTTGATGAGCGTACCCTGCCTGACTGTTGCCTTCAGGGGTTCGTCGCCCTCGGCGGCCATCCACCATCCGCCCAGATTGGCGCAGGCTGATCCCGTGCCCGGATCTTCGCCGAGGCCGGCCTGGCCTGATATCCAGAAATAGCGCGATTCGAATCCGTCTGCGGTGCGTGCGAAGACGTAGGTCTTCGCCTGCCCCTGCGTGTTGGTGTTGTATTTCTTCATCAGCGCAGAATCGGGCCGGCAGGCGTTGACATGATCGACGCTGGTGAGCGGGATCATGGGTTGCTCCGTGCCGCAATTGACCCACATCGCAGGCGCGGCGATCGCTTCCTCGGGCAGGTTCAGCATGGCGGCCAGTTCGGCGCGCGTCGCTTCCATGGCCCGATAGTCAGGCGGGTTCGCGCGCAGGGTCCATCGATCGCCATCGGCGCGTACCGGGATCAGCCCGGCCTGCATCTCCAGCGTGAAGCTGTCGCCGGTCTTGAACAGCTCGCGCACCACCTGCGCCGAACCGAGCGTCGGATGTCCCGCGAAGGGCATCTCGTAGGTCGGCGTGAAGATGCGCACGCGAGCCGCCGCACGTTCGGAGGGAAACAGAAAAGTGGTTTCCGACAGGTTGAACTGGCGGGCCACTGCCTGCATCTCGGCATCGGACAAGCCACTGCCGTCTTCGATCACGGCCAGCGGATTGCCGCCGAAGGGTGTTTCAGCAAAAACGTTGAGAATGCGATAGCGTATGGAGGGCATGATCTGTCATCGAGGGTTGAAGGGCCTTGCACGGCAATTGCAGGCAATCGCCCAAGTATAGCCGCAATCCTCGCGCAGACTCCTGGCTGAATTGAACGCTTATTGCCTGGCAGGAAGCGGCTGGCCGGCCAGCACTTCGAAGTAGGCCGGAAAGAGTTCGGCGCGGCGCGCATGCGATTCGGTGATGCGCATGGTGTAGTAGCCGACCTGGTGGTAGTACGTGATGCGCGCGCGGATTACGGCTTCGCCCTCGGAATAGCCGAGCGCGGCGAATATCTGCGTGAGCACGCGCAAGCGCGCCGTATCCGCCGAACGCACTGCGCGCGCCACCTCGGGGGCATTGCGCGCCCAGTCGCGCACCGCGCTGTCGTAGGCCGGATCGAATTCCTTCTCGTCCAGCCAGATGCGCGTGAAGCGCGCGAGCTGTTCCAGTGGCGGAACGGCGTCGTCCGCGACCACGCGCAAGAAGGGTTCGGTATTCTGCGAGCGCCATTGCTTCAGCAGCGCATCGAGCAATGCCTGGCGGTCAGCGAAATGCCAGTAGAAGCTGCCGCGCGTCACGTTCAGCTCGCGCGCCAGACGATCTACCTTGACGTCAGCCACGCCATGTCGGATCAGGGCAGCACGCGCAGCGAGAACCCAGTCCTGTGCCGAAAGGTTGTCGTCGGGTTTGCTGCGCGTTTTCGTCATGGCATGCCTTACTTGTTGGAGATGGTTTCCAGCGGCTCGAACTTGCCGTTCCTGACCTGCGAAATGGTCACGGCTGCCGAACGCAAATCACCCTTGCTGTCGAACGCGATCGGACCCGTGACGCCCTTGAAGTTGAGCTTGTAAATCTGGGGCAGGTACTTCTTCGGATCCGCGGAATCGGCTGCCTTCATGGCGTTGATCAGCACGTTGGTCGCATCATAGCCATACGGCGCGTACATGACAACCTTGCCGAACTTTGCGTTGAACCTCTTCACGAAATCCGGACCGCCGGGCATCTTCTCGATGGCCTGGCCGGAATCGCCGGAATACGTGCCCTCGGCCGCTTCCTTGCCGGCCAGCGTCGCGAACGCATCGCTGGAAATCGAGGAGCCGAACAGCGGCATCTTCATGCCCATTTCGACCATTTGCTTCTTGAACGGGCCGGCCTGCGCATCGACGCCGCCATAGAAGATGGCCTGCACGTTCTTGCTCTTGATGCTGGTCAGGATCGGACGGAAGTCGGCTGCCTTGTCGTTGGTGTACTCGCGTGCAGCCACCTTGCCGCCGAGCTTGACGACGGTCTTGGCCACAACATCCGCCAGGCCCTGGCCGAAGGCGGTACGGTCATCCACCACGGCGACGTTCTTCGCGCCGAGCTTGGTCACCATGTATTGCGCGATCGTGGCGCCCACCTGCTGGTCGTCGCCGATGACGCGAAAGACGTTGTTGAAGTTCTGGCGGGTGAGCGTCGGGTTGGTGGCAGCCGGGGCGACTTGCGGAATGCCGGCGGCGTTATAGACCTTCGAGGCCACGACCGTGGTGCCCGAATTGAGGTGGCCGACGACGCCGGCCACGCCGGCATCGACCAGCCGGTTCGCGATGGCGACTGCCTGCTTCGGATCGGCCTGATCGTCTTCGGAAATCATCTCGAAGCGCACCTTCTCGCCGCCCAGCTTGATGCCTGCAGCATTCGCTTCCTCGATCGCCAGCTTGACGGAATTCTCGAAGTCCTTGCCGAGGTGCGCGACGCCGCCGCTATAAGGGCCGGACACGCCGATCTTGACGACCTTTTCGGCAGCGGCAGGCTGGCTGAATGCGAAGGCGCTTGCGCAGAGCGCGGCAAGCAAGATCATGCGGCGCGAACGCGAGAAAACAATATGCTTCATTACGAGAGTCTCCCTGTGTGAAGAAAAAACAATGCATCGCGGAAAACCCGCTCAGCCGGCTTGCCGGAAAACGACAGTGCGTTCCCCGTTCAACAATACGCGCCGCTGCGCATGCCAGCGGACGGCACGCGACAGCACAACGTTTTCGATGTCCTTTCCGATGCGCACGAATTCATCCGGCGTCAGCGCATGGCCCACACGCACGGTTTCCTGTTCGATGATCGGACCTTCGTCGAGATCAGGCGTGACGTAATGCGCTGTCGCGCCGATTACCTTGACGCCGCGTGCATGCGCCTGGTGATACGGCCGGGCGCCCTTGAAGCTGGGAAGGAAGGAATGATGGATATTGATGCAGCGTCCCGCGAGTGCGCGGCACATGTCGTCCGACAGGATCTGCATGTAACGCGCCAGCACCGTCAGCTCGGCATCGTATTCGCGGATCGTGTGCAGCATGCGTTCCTCCTGAGCGCGCTTGTCGCCGTTCTCCAGCGGCACGTGCACGTAGGGAATGCCGTACCACTCGACCAGCCGTCGCATGTCGTCGTGGTTCGATACCACGGCGGCAACGTCGATCGGCAGTTCGCCGGAATGCCACTGGTGCAGCAGGTTGTTCAGACAGTGGCCATGCTTCGACACCGCGATGATGGTGCGCATGCGCTGCGATTCCGGCGTGACCTGGATCGTCATGCCGAACTTCTCGGCCACGGCCTGCAGCGCTGCGTTGACCGCGTCCATTCCTGCAAAGCCCTCGCTTTCCGGGCGGAATACGGTGCGCATGAAAAACAGGCCGGTGTCCGGATCGCCATAGTGCGAGGATTCGGTGATGAAGATGTTCCGGCTCGACAGCGCGCTCGCCACCGCCGCGACAATGCCCGACTGGTCTGCGCAGCGGACGGTGAGGATGTAATGATCGCTTGGATGTGTCATGTCGTTTTACAGTGCGTCGCAGGCGTAGGCCCACCAGTCATCAAGATAAGGTTCCAGCGTGGCATCGGCAAGCAGCAAGGCCTCGGACTGCGAGAGGCGCATCAGGATCACCGAGACATCCGCCCAGCGCAGGCGCGTGGCATTTCCCGGCGCCGGCAGCGCCAACGCATCGGCCAGGCGCGTCATCACTCCCGCGAGCGCGCTGCCCTCCAGGTGCCAGACAGCGATCGCTTCGGCGAGATCGACGGCGCAGCCCGCATCCATGCGCCCCGGCCGCAAGTTCGCCAGCAGCGTCTGCAAACTTTGCTGCGAGGAGGACAGCACGATTCGCTCCACCGGACTGCGCCAGATCATCCACGGATCGCTGCCGCTCCATGCGCCATGGCTCTGCGGCCAGGCGATGCCAAGCGCGTCCGTGGCGGCGGCAGCAACCGCCGGTTCGCCATTCTTGAATACGCGGATGGTGGCCACGTTCCATCCAGCCAGTCGTTTCATGGTGGGACGCATGAGGTCAGGCTCCATTCAATCGTTCTCCGGCGCGGTCGTAGAACGTCGTTTCGACCACCTCCGCTTCCAGCCATGCGCCCATATGATGCAGGCGAATGCGTTCCCCTGTCCTGTTGCGCCCGCCGCGCAACATGCCGAGCGCAATCGGCTCGCCGAGGATCGGGCTGTAATAGCTCGACGTCACCCAGCCTTCGGTCTCACAGGGCAGCGGTTCCGGCGCCACCTGCGCACCGACCGGCAGCTTCGTGCGCCGATCGACCGGGCGCATTCCGACCAGCTGCATGCGCGACACATCCATGGCCGCGGGCCGCAGCAAGGACCGGCGGCCGACAAAGTTCGCCACCTTCTTTTCGATGCCCCGGTCGAAGCCGACGTCCCCCGGCAGCGTCGTGCCGTCTGTGTCCGCGCCGACGTGCAGGTAACCCTTTTCGGTGCGCATGATCTGCAGCGCTTCGACGCCGTAGGCCGTTACGTCGAACGCCTGCCCCACTTCCCACAGGCGTTCGAGCAAGCGCTGCGCCTGCGATGGCGGAAGGTTGATTTCATAGCTGAGTTCACCGCAGAAGCTGGCACGCAGCACGCGCAGCGGCACGCCATCGACAGTCGCCTCGCGCATGGTCATGTGCTTCATGCTGTCCGGCGCGAATTCCGGCGGCAAGCCCGCCGCCTGCAACAGCTTCCAGGCGAACGGCCCGGCCACGGTGATGTTGGCCCATTGGTTCGTCACGGGAACGACGGCGACCCGCATGTCGACATACTCGCACTGCAGCCATTCGTCGAACGCCGCCGCGGTGCGCTCCACGCCGCCGCTGGTGGTATTGACCCAGAAGTGCTGCTCGGACATGCGCACCACGATGCCGTCATCCACGATCACACCGTTCTCGTTCAGCAGCAGTCCGTAGCGGCCCTGCCCCGGCTTGAGCGTGGACATGGTGCCGACGTACATCAGGTCGAGGAAGGCCGCGGCATCCGGCCCGACCACCTCGATCTTGCCGAGCGGCGAGCCGTCGAACAGGCCGACGCCATTGCGCACCGCCAGTGATTCGCGTGCTGCTGCCTGCTCCAGTCCTTCGCCAGCGCGCGGATAGGCCGCCGGTCGCATCCAGCCGCCGAATTCCTCGAACAGCGCACCGCGCTGCTCATGCCAGGTCCGCGCCTGCAACTGCCGGCGCGGACGATAACGCTCACCGCTGCGGCCGCCGACGATGGCGCCCAGCGTGACCGGCTTGAAGGGCGGACGGAATTTGGTCGTGCCGACCTCTGCCGGCTGGCGCGAGGTATGCGCGCCGAGCCGGACCAGCGCGTTGACGTTGCTCGTCTTGCCCTGGTCGGTGCCCATGCCGGTGGCGGTATAGCGCTTGAGATGTTCGACGGAGCGATAGTTCTCGCTCGCCGCCACGCGCACGTCGTCGCTGCTGACATCGCTTTGCAGATCGACGAAGATCTTGCCTTTGCGCGCTGCGTTGCCGAGCGCAGCGGGTGACGGATGGGTATCGGCAAGCGACTGTCCCGCGCCGCGTATGGGCGCCGCCGGAACCATGTCACCGCGCAGCAGTGCGCGTACCGCGTCTTCCGCATGAGCACATGCCGCGGCATCGTCGAACACGCCTGCAGCGGCACCGATGCAGGCGATGCCGGCAGGCGAACCATCGGGTACAAACATCGCGCATTCATCGATCCAGCGCAGCTTGCCGCCTGCCTGCGAAAACAGGTTGACGTTCGGCGTGAAGCCACCGACGCAGGCAATCGTGTCCGCATCCACGGACAGCACTTTGCCGCCCGTCATCAGCTGCGCACCGTCCACCAAGTTCTTGCCCTCGACGCCGATCACAAAGGCGTCATGCCAATGCGGCACGCCAGCCGGAATGCTGACGTTGTCGCTGCGATATTTCTCCGGACGCACATCGGCGATTCCCGCAACCTCCATTCCCGCACGCAGCAGCGCATCGGCTGTCGCATAGCCGCTGTCGGCATTCACCGCCAGCAGCACGCGCTTGCCGCAGGCCGCCGCATAGTCGGAGGCATAGCGCTGCACCGCGCCCGCGAGCATCACGCCGGGGCGATCGTTATCGGGGAAGAGCATGGGGCGCTCATAAGCGCCGGTGGCAAGGACCATGTGGGTCGCGCGTATCTTCCACAGCCGTTCACGCACGTGGGCGCCGGGAGGAAGCGTTTCGAGCGCAGTGACGAAATTGTGGTCATACAAACCGAATGCCGTCGCGCGGAGCAGGACCTGCACGCCGGCGCGCGCAAGATCCTCGCGCCATGCATCGGCATCGGCCTGCTGCGCCCAGCGATGCCAGCCGCCGAGCGCCTTGTCGGATTCCAGCAGGATCGTGCCGGCGCCCGCTGCCGCAGCAGCACGCGCAGCAGCCAGGCCGCTGGCGCCGCCGCCAATGACCAGCACATCGGTGTCGATGCTGACTTCGTCATATCGCTCCGGATCACGCTCTTGCGGCGCAATGCCGAGGCCCGCCATTTTGCGCACGCCTGGCTCGAACAGATGCCAGTGCGGCCACATGAAGGTCTTGTAGTAGAAGCCGGACGGCAGGAAACGGGCAAACGCCGACATCGCCGCCGCGACATCGAAGTCCACGCTCGGCCAGGCATTGCCTGCATCGGCCACGAGCCCGTCGAACAGTTCGACATCCGTCGCGCGCGTCACCGGTATGCGCGCGGCACCCTGGCCGATGTCCACGATCGCACTCGGCTCTTCCGGGCCGCAGGTAAAAACACCGCGCGGACGATGCAGCTTGTAGCTGCGCGCCACCGTGCGCACGCCGGAGGCAATCAATGCCGATGCCAGCGTGTCGCCCTCATAGCCATACAGCGTGCGCCCGCCAAAGCGGAAGGCGATCCGACGCGACCTGTCGATCAGGCTCGGCCCCTTCGCATCAAGACGGTAGCCGCTCATCGGGTTTCTCCCTTGCCGGCCAGTGCCGGCGGCTTGCCGACAATGTCGTAGACGGCATGCACTTCATGCGTGACGGTGTCGCGCAACACATTGAACCATTGGCCGCAGCCGAAGGTATGTCGCCAGCGCTCGGCATGCACGCCGCGCGGATTGTCGCGGAAGAACAGGTACTCGCCCCAGGTCTCGTCGGCAACGCTGTATGCCGGCCCGGGGCGGGCGATGGCGGTCTGGCCGCCGCAGTGGAATTCGCTTTCTGGCCGCGTGCCGCACCACGGGCATGTGAGTTGCATCATGGTTGATTCCTAGTGAGCGATGCCGGATGCCGCCGCTTCATCGATCAGGCGACCGGTATGGAAACGCTCGAGCTGGAAGGGTTCGGCCAGATCATGGCTGCGGCCGGTTGCCATCACATGCGCGAGCGTCCACCCGCCGACCGGGATCGCCTTGAAACCGCCGGTGCCCCAGCCGCAATTGATATACAGGCCTTTCACCGGCGTCGGCCCGATGATCGGGCTGGAGTCCTGCACCACGTCGACGATGCCGGCCCATTGCCGCATCAGACGCAAGCGGCTGAACGAAGGGAACATCTCGAGCGTCGCGGCAAGTACCTGCTGCGTCACGGCGAAACTGCCGCGCTGGGCGTAGGAGATGAAATGATCGATGCCGCCGCCGATCACCAGTTCGCCCTTGTCGGACTGGCTCCAGTAGGCGCCGACGGCGGGCGACATGAGGACGGTATCGAGTACTGGCTTGACCGGTTCGCTCACCATCGCCTGCAATGCATAGCTGGTCACCGGCAACCGGAAGCCGGCCATGTCGGCCAGCAGGGTGCTGCTGCCCGCTACCGCCATACCAATGCGTTCGGAGCGAATCGCACCACGGCTGGTCCTGACGCCGCTCACCCTGTCGCCCGCCATCTCGAGTCCGGTTACGGCGCAATTCTGGATGATGTCGACGCCCAGTGCGGACGCGGCGCGCGCATAGGCCCAGGCCACTGCGTCGTGACGCGCGGTACCAGCGCGACGCTGGATGAATCCGCCGAGTATCGGAAAGCGCGCCTGCGGCCCGCCGTCAGTGAGTGCCGGGCAGAGGGCCATCACCTCATCGCGCGTCAACAGGTCGGAATCGATGCCGTTGAGCCGCATCGCATTCGCCCAGCGCGACATGGAATCGATGTCATGCCGCGTATGCGCCAGCGTGACCATGCCGCGCTGGCTGAACATGATATTGAAGTTGAGGTCCCGCGAAAGGTTCTCGTAAAGCTTCAGCGAGAACTCATAGAGCCGCGCACTTTCCGGATAGAGATAGTTCGAACGGACGACTGTGGTGTTGCGTCCGGTGTTGCCGCCGCCGATCCAGCCCTTTTCGAGGACTGCGACCCTGCTGAGACCGTGGTTTTTTGCGAGGTAGTAAGCGGTCGCCAGACCATGTCCGCCGCCACCAACAACGATCGCGTCGTACTGTGCCTTCGGCTCGGCGTCCGACCATGCGGGAGTCCAGTCGGCGTTGCCGGCAAGCCCTTCCCGCATCAATGCCCATGCAGAATATTTCATCAAAAAGAGTTTATCCCCGGCAAAGAGAGAGTGTCAATACAGCGCTGTATGGAAGAGCCAGCTTGACCATACAGCGCTGTATGCATTCCACCTCAATGAGCGACGAAGCTCGGCGCAAACACGAACCATGAAACTTTCTGTGCTTTCCGTGTTTTCCGTGGACAAAATAAAAAAGCGCCAGCTTGTGGCTGGCGCTTCGAGTAAGCGGATCTTGTCCGACAGACTATTTCTTACGTGCCGGCGGCAGGTCCGTGCAAACACCTTCGAAAGCTTCCGCCGCCATGCCGATCGTTTCGCCGAGGGTCGGATGCGGATGGATCGTCTTGCCGATATCGACGGCATCGGCGCCCATCTCGATCGCCAGCGCGATTTCGCCGATCATGTCGCCCGCGTGCGTGCCGACGATACCACCGCCGACGATGCGATGCGTCTCGGCATCGAACAGCAGCTTGGTGAAACCTTCGTCGCGACCATTCGCCGTGGCGCGTCCGCTCGCGGCCCAGGGGAACAGGCCCTTCTCCAACTTGACGCCCTTGGCCTTCGCTTCATCTTCAGTCATGCCGACCCAGGCCACTTCGGGATCGGTGTAGGCGACGGACGGGATCACGCGCGCATCGAAGTAGGACTTCTGCCCCGCTGCGGCTTCCGCCGCGACATGCGCCTCGTGCACCGCCTTGTGTGCCAGCATCGGCTGGCCGATGACGTCGCCGATGGCGAAGATGTGTGGCACGTTGGTGCGCATCTGCGCATCGACCTGGATGAAGCCGCGGTCGGTCACTGCCACACCGGCCTTGTCTGCGGCGATCTTCTTGCCGTTCGGACTGCGGCCGACGGCCACCAGCACCAGGTCGTACAGTTGCGGCTCCGGTGCAGTCACCGACGGGTCGGCGCTTTCAAAGCTCACCTTGATGCCTTCCTTGAGCGCCTCGACCGCAACGGTCTTCGTCTTCGTCATGATCCTGTCGAAGCGCTTTTCATTGAACTTCTGCCATACCTTAACCAGGTCGCGGTCCGCGCCCTGCATCAGGCCGTCCAGCATTTCGACCACATCGATGCGCGCGCCGAGCGTGGAATATACGGTTGCCATTTCCAGGCCGATGATGCCGCCACCAATGACAAGCATGCGCTTCGGCACCTCGCGCAGTTCGAGCGCGCCGGTGGAATCGACGATGCGCGAGTCTTCCGGAACAAAGGGCAGCTTCACCACGGACGAACCGGCGGCGATGATCGCCTGCTTGAACTGCACCGTCTTTTTGCTACCGTCAGCTGCAGTCACTTCCATGTGGTTCGGGCTGACGAACTGGCCGATGCCCTGCACCACATTCACCTTGCGTGAACGCGCCATGCCCGACAGGCCGGTGGTCATCTTCTTGACGACCTTCTCCTTGTACGCGCGCAGCTTGTCAATATCGATCTGCGGCTTGCCAAAGGAAACGCCATGCGCCTCCATCGATGCAGCCTCGTCGATGACCGCCGCTACATGCAGCAAGGCCTTGGACGGAATGCAGCCGACGTTCAGGCAAACGCCGCCCAGCGTGGAATAGCGCTCGACCAGCACCGTGGTCATGCCGAGGTCGGCGGAACGGAAGGCAGCCGAGTAGCCGCCGGGGCCGGCGCCGAGCACCAGCATGTCGCATTCGATGTCGACCTTGCCGGCATAACTGCCAGCCGCAGGTGCAGGGGCAGGTGCAGGTGAAGGTACCGCTGCAGCCGGGGCGGATGCCGCGGGCGCAGCCGCTGCGGCAGGCGCCGGTGCGGAGGCAGCAGCCTCCGTACCTGCAGCGGGTTCGAGCATGAGCAGCAGCGATCCTTCGGACACCTTGTCGCCGATCTTGACCTTCATCTCCCTGACCACGCCGGCGTGGGTCGACGGAATCTCCATGCTGGCCTTGTCGGATTCGACGGTCACCAGCGACTGATCGACGTTCACGGTGTCACCGGGCTTGACGAGCAATTCGATGACTTCCACTTCCTTGAAATCACCAATATCCGGGACCTTCACTTCCTGCAAACTCATGGCTTTCGCTCCGTCTGTTTCCCTCTACGCGGCAGAGGGATTATTTATCTTGTTCATTCATCGGGAAACTGTAGATCCTGAACGGCCCCGATGTGCTCTTGTCAAACTCGGCACCCGCCAGCACGCCGATCTCGGCGATTTCACGGGCATTGTTCTCGCGGTCATACGCCGCGTACATCGCACCCAGCGCAAAATTGCGCCCGCTGCCGATTCCCCAGAAGCGGTCAAAGCTGAACACTTCACGGTATGAATACACGCCGAAAATCCCGTGCGGATTGGCGATCAGCGCCGTGATCTGCGACGATTCGTACGGATCGTCCTCGTCTTCCTTCGTGTTCAGGAAATACTTTTCCTTGAGTATTTCATGCACCTTCGAGAAGGTCTCGAACACTTCATCGCGATTGCCCAGCCGGCATTCTTCACCCATGCCGGACATCAGCTTGCGCATGACCGGAAAGTGAGCCGCCGTGCCGGCCAGCGTGACATAAGAGTCGCCGACCTTGAAAACCTTTTCGTTCACCTCGTACGCATGCGACAAACGGGTGTCACCGAACGTGACGAGGGAATCGGACGCGATCGCGATTTCGTTGTTTTTCTTGACGACGACGCAAGTAGTCATTGTTATTCTCCAGCAAGTAAGGAAGGCACCAGGGCAAATGAAATGAGCTGAATTCTCTCACTTTCCCGGATGCCCGGAGCTTCCTCTCCTGCTATTGGATTACAGCAATGTCTTGCGCATGTCGCCGAGCACTTCGGCAAGATAGGCCGCGAAGCGCGCTGCCATCGCGCCGTCGATCACGCGGTGATCGTAGGACAGCGAGAGCGGCAGCATCAGGCGCGGTGCGAACTGCTTGCCGTCCCACACCGGCTTGATGCTCGACTTCGACAAGCCAAGGATCGCGACTTCCGGCGCATTGATGATCGGCGTAAATGCCGTGCCGCCGATGCCGCCGAGCGAAGAAATCGTGAAGGTCGCCCCCTGCATGTCGGCCGGCTTCAGCTTGCCTTCGCGCGCCTGTGCGGACAGGTCGCCCATTTCCTGCGCGATCTGCGAAATACTCTTCGTATCGGCATTCTTGACTACCGGCACCACCAGTCCGTTCGGCGTGTCGGCCGCAAACCCGATGTTGAAAAACTTCTTCAAGATCAGGTTCTCGCCCTTCTCGTCCAGAGAGGAATTGAAGACGGGGAATTTCTTTAGCGCCGCGACGCTGGCCCTGATCACAAAGGCGAGCATGGTGAGCTTGATGCCCGACTTGGCGAATGCATTGTTGGACTCCTTGCGGAATTCCTCGAGCTCGGTCACATCGGCCTCGTCGAACTGCGTCACGTGCGGGATCATCACCCAGTTGCGATGCAGGTTCGGTCCGCTGATCTTCTTGATGCGCGAGAGCGGCTGCAATTCGGTCTCGCCGAACTTTGAGAAAT
Organism: Noviherbaspirillum sp.; assembly: GCF_035254685.1. GTDB lineage: Bacteria > Pseudomonadota > Gammaproteobacteria > Burkholderiales > Burkholderiaceae_D > Noviherbaspirillum. The sequence goes on from NZ_DATFAI010000032.1 coordinate 71,794, forward strand.
CCAGTGACGGCCAAGGCAACAGCTCCAGGCCGATGCCGCCGCCCTTCGCCACAGGTGCAGCAGGCGCCGCTTCCGCGTGGCCGGACATGATCGCCTTGACATAGTTCTGCACGTCTTCATGCAGAATCCGGCCTTTCGGCCCCGTGCCCCGGAGGCGCACCAGGTCGACTCCGAGCTCGCGCGAGAACTTGCGTACCGAGGGCGATGCATGCGGCTTGATGCCGGTTTCTTCGCGCGGTTCAAGCGCAGCGGTGGGCACCGGCTTCGACTCGACCAGCGTCAGGTTGGGCGGTGATGGCGGCGTTGCCGCAGGCGCAGGTGCAGGTACGGCGGCTGCAGGTGCGGCAGCTGCAGGTGTAGCAGCCGCAGCAGCCGTCTCCGGTGCAGGCGCCGGTGTCGCAGCGCCTTCCGTATCCAAGACCAGCAAGGGTGTGCCTTCCGACACCTTGTCGCCGATCTTGATCTTCAATTCCTTCACGATGCCCGCGTGAGTGGAGGGAATCTCCATGCTGGCCTTGTCCGACTCCACCGTGATCAGCGACTGGTCAACCGCGATCCTGTCGCCCGGCTTGACCATCAGTTCGATGACTTCCACTTCCTTGAAATCGCCGATATCCGGGACTTTGACTTCCGTTAAGCTCATAGCGCTAGCTCCGTTTTTGTTCCTTCGCTGCCTTGCTCCTTCTCCCTCTCGGGAAGGAAGGTCGGGATGGGGGTGGAGAAGTCGAGCAGCAGCAGGCGATTGCTCAACCTCTTCCCCTCACCCTGTTCCTCCCCCTGCCAGGAGGAGGGAATACTAGCGGCAGCGAAGAAGATTTATTGTTAATTACTGCGTCACGGGATTCGGCTTGTCCGGATTGATCCCGTACTTCGCGATCGCATCGGCCACCACGGACGCCTTGACGGCGCCCTCTTCCGCCAGCGCCTTGAGCGCCGCGATCGTCACGAAGTGGCGATCGACTTCGAAGAACTCGCGCAGCTTGGCGCGCGTGTCGGAGCGTCCGAAGCCGTCCGTTCCAAGCACCTTGTAAGTACGTCCCTTCGGCATGTAAGCACGGATCTGCTCGGCAAAGGTGCGCATGTAGTCGCTCGACGCCACGATCGGCCCCTTGCTGTCCTGCAGCGAGCTGGTGGCATGCGGCACGCGCTGCGGCTCCGCCGGGTGCAGCATGTTCCAGCGCTCCACGTCCTGGCCGTCGCGTGCCAGCAGGGTGAAGGACGGCGCGGACCACACATCGGCGGCAACGCCCCAGTCGTTCTGCAGCAGCTCGGCAGCGGCGATGACTTCGCGCAGGATGGTGCCGGAGCCCATGAGCTGCACGCGCTGCTTGGCCTTCTTGTCGCCTTCTTGCAGGAGATACAGTCCCTTGAGGATGTTCTCCTCCTGTCCCGGCTTGATGCCCGGCTGAGGGTAGTTTTCATTCATCAGGGTGATGTAATAGAAGACATCCTCCTGCTTCTCCATCATGCGCTTCAGGCCATCATGGATGATGACGGCGACTTCATGCGCGAAGGTCGGGTCGTACGGCAGGCAGTTCGGAATCGTCGAGGCCAGGATGTGGCTGTGGCCATCCTCGTGCTGCAGGCCCTCGCCGTTCAGCGTGGTGCGGCCGGCGGTGCCGCCAAGGATGAAGCCGCGTGCACGCATGTCGCCCGCGGCCCAGGCCAGGTCGCCGAAGCGCTGGAAGCCAAACATCGAGTAATAGATGTAGAACGGGATCATGATGCGGTTGCTGGTCGAGTACGACGTCGCCGCCGCAATCCATGAGCTCATGCCGCCCGCCTCGTTGATGCCTTCCTGCAGAATCTGGCCGGACTTGTCTTCGCGGTAGTACATCACCTGGTCGCGATCGACCGGTTCGTACAGTTGTCCCTGCTGGTTGAAGATGCCGATCTGGCGGAACAGGCCTTCCATGCCGAAGGTGCGAGTTTCATCGACCAGGATCGGCACCACGCGCTTGCCAAGGTTGGCATCGCGCAGCAGTGTCGTGATGATGCGCACGAATGCCTGCGTGCTGGATATCTCGCGGCCTTCCGCGGTCGGGTCAAGTACGGCCTTGAACGCGGACAGATCCGGTATCGGCAGCGTTTCGTCCGCCTTCATGCGGCGCTGCGGCAGGTAGCCGCCCAGCGCCTTGCGGCGCTCGTGCAGGTACTTCATTTCCGGTGTGTCGTCGGAGGGCCGGAAGAACGGGATTTCCTTCAGCTTGTCGTCCGGGACCGGGATGTTGAAGCGGTCGCGCATCTCGCGCACTGCCTCGTCGTCGAGCTTCTTGGTCTGGTGCGCGGTATTGCGCGCTTCACCCGACTTGCCCATGCCGAAGCCCTTGATGGTCTTGGCGAGAATGACCGTCGGCTGGCCGGTATGTTCCTGCGCCTGCTTGAAGGCCGCATAAATCTTGTGCGGATCGTGGCCGCCGCGGTTGAGGCGCCAGATGTCGTCGTCGGACATCTTGGACACCATTTCGAGCAATTTCGGATGCTTGCCGAAGAAATGCTTGCGCACGTAGGCGCCATCCTTGGCCTTGTAATTCTGGTATTCGCCGTCGACGGTTTCCATCATCACGCGTTGCAGGATGCCTTCCTTGTCGCGCGCCAGCAGTTCATCCCAGTAGCTGCCCCAGATCACCTTGATCACGTTCCAGCCCGCGCCACGGAAATCGGCCTCCAGTTCCTGGATGATCTTGCCGTTGCCGCGCACGGGGCCGTCGAGGCGTTGCAGGTTGCAGTTGATGACGAACACGAGGTTGTCGAGCTTTTCGCGTCCGGCCATGCCGATCGCACCCATCGATTCCGGCTCGTCCATCTCGCCGTCGCCGCAGAATGCCCACACCTTGCGCTTCGACGTATCGGCGATGTTACGCGCATGCAAATATTTGAGGAAACGCGCCTGGTAGATCGCCATGAGGGGCCCGAGGCCCATCGATACGGTGGGGAATTGCCAGAATTCCGGCATTAATTTCGGATGCGGATAGGAGGACAGTCCCTTGCCGTCCACTTCGCGGCGGAAATTGAGCAGCTGCTCTTCGGAAAGTCGGCCTTCGAGGAAGGCGCGCGCGTAGATGCCGGGAGAGGAATGGCCTTGCAGGTACAGGAGGTCGCCGCCGTGGTCTTCGGTCGGCGCATGCCAGAAATGGTTGAAGCCGATACCCAGCATGTTGGCCAGCGATGCAAAGCTGGAAATATGGCCGCCGAGATCGCCGTCGAGACGATTGGCCTTCACCACCATCGCCATCGCGTTCCAGCGCATCCAGGAGCGCAGGCGCTCTTCGTATTCGAGATTGCCCGGGCAATGCTCGCCGAGATGGGCGGGTATGGTATTGACGTAGGCCGTATTGGCGGAAAACGGAATGTAGGCGCCGCGCCGACGGGCCAGATCGACCATGCGCTCCATCAGGTAGTGGGCGCGTTCCGGTCCTTCGGTTTCGATGACGGCTTCAAGTGCATCAAGCCATTCCTGGGTTTCCATTACATCGGGGTCATTGGCGGCTTGCGCCAACACTTGATCGAGCTGGGCGGACATGTTGCGTCTCCTGGTTGATAAGGCTTGCCGGTCCGGTATCTCGGGTCTCGCGGTCCGGAATTTTTTGACAAGATTTTGTCTGTCGCGTTTGTGCGCGGTGAAAAGATTCTAACAGTACTTTTTCAACTTTTCAAATCGCGAGATTGAATCTCATAATGTGAAATTTTCTGCCGCGGCGCAGCAAATCCGGGCAAGCATGTCGGCCTGATCAGGCCGGCGACTTATAATTCCGTTTTAAACCCTCCTCACCTTCCCGCATAAAAACATGTCAGCCCAACTCATCAACGGAAACGAACTCTCCCAGCAAATCCGCGCCGACGTTGCGAAGCGCGCCGCCGCCCTCACGGCAAAAGGCAAGCAGCCCGGCCTCGCCGTGATCCTGGTCGGCGACAGCCCGGCGTCGCAGGTCTATGTGCGCAACAAGGTGAAGGCCTGCCAGGACAACGGCATCTACTCGGTCATGGAGAAGTACGACGCCGACATGAGCGAAGAAGCGCTGCTGGCGCGCATCGATGCGCTGAACCGGGATCCAAAGATACATGGCATCCTGGTGCAACTTCCCTTGCCTCCGCATATCAATGCCCATAAGGTGATTGAAGCGATCGCGCCGGAGAAGGACGTGGACGGCTTCCACGTCAGCAACGCGGGCCTGCTGATGACTGGCCAGCCGTTGTTCCGGCCGTGCACACCCTATGGGGTGATGAAAATGCTGGAATCGATCAACTATCCGGTGCGCGGTGCGGTCGCCGTCGTGGTCGGCGCGTCGAACATCGTCGGCAAGCCGCAGGCTATGCTGCTGCTGCAGGCTGGCGCGACGGTCACGATCTGCAATTCGAAGACCCGGGACCTCGGCCATCACACGCGGCAGGCCGACATCCTCGTGGTCGCCACCGGCAAGCGCAATATCGTTACTGCCGACATGGTCAAGCCGGGCGCGGTCGTCATCGACGTTGGCATGAATCGCGACGACAACGGCAAGCTGTGCGGCGATGTGGACTTTGCCAATGCCAAAGAGGTCGCCGGCTACATCACCCCGGTGCCTGGAGGCGTCGGGCCGATGACCATTACGATGCTGCTCGTTAACACCATTGAGGCCGCGGAAAGAACGTAATCATATGAACTCTGCCCAGAACCCCCTGCTCAACTTTTCCGACCTTCCGCGCTTCGACGCCATTCGGCCGGAACACGTCACACCCGCCATCTCCGCATTGCTTGATGAAAATCGCGCGGTCGTCAAACAACTCGAAGCGCCCGCGCAAAATGTGACATGGGATAACTTTGTCGAGCCGCTCGACAATGCGACGGAAAAGCTCGGCAGGGCGTGGGGCATCGTCAGTCACCTGAACGCAGTGGTCGATACGCCCGAGTTGCGCGCGACGTACAACGAGAACCTGCCCAAGATCACCGAGTTCTGGACCGAACTCGGGCAGAACCTTACTCTGTTCGAGAAGTACAAGGCGCTCAAGACAGGCAGCGAATACGCCACGCTCAATCCTGCACGCAAGAAGATCGTCGAGAACGCCCTGCGCGATTTCCGCCTCGGTGGCGCCGAACTGCCCGACGACAAGAAGGCGCGCTTCGCAGAAATCCAGGAACAGCAGGCGGCGCTGTCCACGAAGTTTTCCGAAAACGTGCTGGATGCGACAAACCACTATGCGCTGTTCGTCGAGAACGAAGCCGACCTCTCCGGCCTTCCGGACGACGTGAAGCAGGCCGCGCGCGCCGCAGCGGAAAAGGACGGCAAGCCCGGCTACAAATTCACGCTGCACTTCCCGTCCTACTTCCCGGTGCTGCAGTACGCGGACAAGCGCGAGCTGCGCGAAACCATCTACCGCGCCAACGTCACGAAAGCGTCCGAGCTCGGCGAAAAGCCCGAATGGGACAACACGCAGAACATCGCTGAGATCCTCAAGTTGCGCGACGAAGAAGCGAAGCTGCTCGGCTTCAGGAATTTCGCGGAAGTGTCGCTGGTGCCGAAGATGGCCGAGACGCCGGAACAGGTCATCTCCTTCCTCGAAGATCTCGCCAGTCGCGCGCGCCCCTTCGCGGAAAACGACCTTGCCGAATTGCGCGCGTTCGCGAAGAAGGAACTCGGCCTCGACAAGCTCGAAGCATGGGACGTGACCTATGCTTCCGAAAAGCTGCGCGAGCAACGCTATGCATTCTCCGAGCAGGAAGTGAAACAGTACTTCCCCGAGCCGAAAGTCATCGAAGGCTTGTTCCGCGTGATCCAGACGCTGTTCTCGGTCGAGCTGAAACCCGACAGCGCGCCTGCCTGGCACAAGGATGTGAAGTTCTACCGCATCGAAAAGGACGGCAAGCTGGTCGGCCAGTTCTATCTCGACCTCTATGCACGCAACGGCAAGCGCGGCGGCGCCTGGATGGACGATGCGCGCGGCCGCCGCCTGACGAAAACGGGCGTGCAGACCCCGGTTGCCTACCTCACCTGCAACTTCAGCGAACCGGCTGTTGTCGACGGCAAGGCCAGACCCGCGCTGTTCACGCACGATGAAGTGATCACGCTGTTCCACGAAACAGGACACGGCCTGCATCACATGCTCACGGAAGTGGACGAACTCGGCGTATCCGGCATCTCCGGCGTCGAATGGGATGCGGTCGAACTGCCTTCGCAGTTCATGGAAAACTTCTGCTGGGAATGGGATGTGCTGCAGCACATGACCTCGCATGTCGATACCGGCGCGCCTTTGCCGCGTGAACTGTTCAACAAGATGATCGCGGCCAAGAACTTCCAGTCCGGCCTGCAGATGCTGCGCCAGATCGAGTTCGCATTGTTCGACATGCATTTGCATTTCGACCACGATTCGTACGGCCCGAGGTCGGCGCGCGACGTACTGAACGACGTGCGGCACCGGGTTGCGGTAATGATCCCGCCGGAATTCAACCGCTTCGAGAATTCCTTCGGCCACATCTTTGCCGGCGGCTACGCGGCAGGATACTATAGCTACAAATGGGCCGAGGTCCTGTCGGCCGACGCTTATGGCGCGTTCGAAGAAGCCGGCGCGGTCGGCGGCAATATCCTGTCGATCGAAACAGGCCGGAAATTCCAGCGCGAGATCCTTGGCGCAGGCGGAGCTCGCACCGCGCTCGAATCGTTCAAGGCCTTCCGCGGCCGTGAACCGACGATCGACGCGCTGTTGCGCCACAGCGGCATGGCCTCGTAAGACATCGTAGTTACAGGGAGAAGAAATGAATCGTGTGCTGCCAACGTGTACGGCACTGCTCTTGCTGGTCGCCGCAAGCGCTCACGCGCAACTGTACAAGTCGGTCGGGCCGGACGGAAAGGTGACCTACAGCGACGTGCCGCCGGCTTCGGCGTCGCGCGTCGAGACGAAAACGGTCGCCAGCGGCAGCGCCAACACCGGAGATCTTCCCTATGAAGTCGCGGAAGCGGTGAAGAACCATCCGGTCACCTTGTACACAGCGCGCAATTGCGCTCCCTGCGACGATGGCCGCAAGATGCTCACCGCGCGCGGCATTCCATTCTCTGAAAAGACTGTCAACACGGCTGAAGATGCCGTGCGTTTCAGGCAGATGGGCGAGGATGGTCAGGTGCCAGTACTCTTCGTCGGTCGTAACAAGCAGCGCGGCTACGAAGCCGGCGCGTGGAATGGCGCACTGACTGCGGCGGGCTATCCCGAAACAAGCAAGTTGTCGAAGTCTTATCACAATCCCCCGGCTGAACCGGCAGCACCTGCGCCGAAGGCCATTGCCGAAAAACGACAGAATGGCGACAACGTCGGCAAGCAGGCCTCCCGCTCCTCGGCGACCGAGCTGCCGCCAGCCATCGGCAACGCGCCGCCGGGCTTCCGTTTCTGATCAGGCACCATGACACGCATCGACTTCCACACCAACGTCCCGGACAAGATCGCGTACACCTGCCGCCTGGTCCGCAAGGCGCGGACGGCGAATTGCCAGATCGTGCTGCTAACCAGCGACGGCCCGGAAATGGCGGCGCTGGACCAGGCGCTCTGGACTTTTTCGGAACTCGACTTCCTGCCGCACGTGCCGCTCTCCGACCCACACGCGAACAGCACGCCGATCATTCTCACCGAAGACGACCAGGCCGAGTTGCCGCATTACGAAGTCCTGGTCAACCTCTCCGGCCGCACGCCGGCGCATTTTGCGCGTTTCGAGCGCATGGTCGAGATCGTCACTCGTGACGAGGCCGAGACCTTGGCAGGCCGCGAGCGTTACCGTTTCTACCAGCAGCGCGGCTACCCACTGCAGCATTTCACGGCAGACAAGGCATGACAAACCCCTCTCTGGACGCGAGCATTCCAGTCCTGACCGAAATCATCCCCGCTCCGGTTGCGTCGCCGAAGCAGCCTGCCGCACCGACGCCGCCTCCGCCCCCGCTCAAGGACGAGACAGCCGCCAAATCTTCCATCGCTCCGGCCGCGCTTGACGAAGAACAGTTCGAGCGCCTTGAACACGAGGTCAGGGAGCGCGTCCTCGTGCAGGTGCTGGAGCGCATCGATTTCGTGCTCGAGCAGCGCGTCCGAGACAGCCTGGCCGATGTCCTGCAGACTGCTGTCGAAAAACTGGCTGCCGAGATCAAGGACGGCCTGCATCACTCCATCAAGGATGCCGTCACACGCGCAGTGACGCAGGAAATCAGCAAGCTGCAGTCTGCAAAAAAATAGACACCCTGTTCATCCGTGAACACATTCCCATCGAATCGCTCCATCACCGGCCGTGACAAATGCTATGTTCACGGCACGCATCACGTTTTCTCGAGGACTCCGCAGCAGAAGGCTCCTATGTTTGACCGGGCGCATGGCGCATGCCCTGCGGAATGGCGTACACAGGAACGCAGCGCGCCGGAAATGCAGATCGCCTGCACCTTTCGGCATGCCCGACACTTGCATTCACATCCGGAGATTTTGTTGTCATGAAAGTCATCGTACTGGGCGCCGGCATCATCGGCACCGCATCCGCATGGTTCCTGAACAAGGCGGGGCATGAGGTCACAGTCATCGATCGCCAGACCGGCGCAGCGCGCGAAACCAGCTTCGCCAACGGCTGCCAGATTTCCGTCTCGCACGCGGAGCCCTGGGCCAATCCGGCGGCCCCGATGAAGATCCTCAAATGGCTGGGCAAGGAAGATGCTCCCCTGCTGTTCCGCCTACGCCCGGAGTGGCAGCAATGGATCTGGGGCCTGCGCTTCCTGCGTGAATGCGCGCCGGCGCGCGTGGCGGACAACATGAGGCAGATCGTCGCCATCGCCGAATACAGCCGCCAGACGCTGCAGGCGGTGCGCGCCGAGACCGGCATCGAATATGACCAGCTCACGCGCGGTATCCTGCACTTCTACACTGATCACAAGGAGTTCGAGCATTCGCTGGAAGCGGCACGACTGATGCGCGAGTTGGGTTGCCCGCGCCAGTCCATCGGCCCGGAGGAAGTTGTGAAGATCGAGCCTGCACTGTCTCGCATCGCCGGCAAGATCGTCGGCGGCGACTACACGGCGACGGATGAATCAGGCGACGTATTTAAATTCACCAGCGGACTTGCCGATAGAGCCGGCGCAGCCGGCGCGCAGTTTCGGTTCAACACAACCATTACGCGGCTGCTGAATGACGACGGAAAAATCAGCGGCGTCGAAATCATCAACCCCGATGGCACGTACGAAGTCTTGCATGCGGATGCCTTCGTGGTCGCCATGGGCAGTTTCTCTGTGCCCCTACTCGATCCGCTCGGCATCAGGCTGATGGTCTATCCCGGCAAGGGCTACTCCGCCACTTACACCGTCACCACACCGGATGCGGCGCCGACGGTATCGCTCACCGACGACGGTTACAAACTGGTGATATCCCGTCTCGGCAACCGCCTGCGCGTGGCAGGTACGGCCGAGATGAACGGTTATGGTCGCGATCTGAACACGACTCGCTGCGAAGCCATCACCCGGCGCACGCGCGAACTGTTTCCGGACGCCTGCGACTATGACAATCCGATGTACTGGGCCGGCCTGCGTCCCGTGACGCCGTCAAACGTCCCCTATATCGGCAGGACGCGCTTTGCCAACCTGTTCCTCAACACGGGGCATGGCACGCTTGGATGGACCATGGGTTGCGGCTCGGGGCGGGCAATTGCCGACATCGTCTCGGGCCGCCGGCCGGAAGTGGATTTCGCCTTCACCGGCATGCCTGCCCACGGCAATGTCCGGTCCGGCGGTACGTCGACCGCCCGTGCGTAGTCTATTTCCCGACACGCACCTGCACCTCGGCCTGCTTTTCGTCGAAAGCGACGCGAGTAGCAAACTTCGCGCGCTTCATGGGGAAGCGCGACTGGAAATGGCGGACATTGCCCGAGCCGGAGATGACCTTGCGCACGAACTGGTAGTAGGCATCCATGTCGATCACGTGCACGACGAGGAAGTAGTCGTACTCTCCGGAGACGAAGTAGCACTGCATGACTTCGATTTCCTTCGCCATGCGCGCCTCGAATTCCTGCATGTGCTCGTCCGACTGGTTGTTGAGCGACACCTCGAGGAAGGCGAGCATCCCGTATCCCAGGGCAAACGGATCAACCAGCGACACGTCCGCGCTGATGATGCCCGCCTCGCGCAACTCCCTCATCCGGCGCAGGCATGTCGGCTGGGAGATGTGCACCTTTTCAGCCAAAGTCCGGGTAGGCATCTGGTTATCCTTCTGCAGAAGGTTCAGCAGTTTGCGATCAACCTTGTCCAGGACATGGAATTTGGGCATATAAAAAACGAAGAATGTTTGAAAAAACCACAGAAAAACTCTTTTCGAACCGTTTTTTCTGTTGTACCGTCTGCGTGTTCAGAAAAACTGAATAATAAACGGCTGTCGGGAGCGTCACTAGAAGACTGAAAACCAGTCCAGGCCACACCATTCCGATAGCCATTCAATAGGTGAGTGTTGCAGCAACCCTGCGTTTTTTCAATCCTTAGGAGGATATTTTATGCAGTTCAAGACAAAAATGATTCCGTTGGCTGGCGCGATTGCATTTGCCTTTGCAGGTGCCGCATCGGCACAGGAACTGGTCGTCAAGATCGGCCACGTCGGCCCGATCTCCGGCGCCATTGCCCACCTCGGCAAGGACAATGAAAACGGCGCGCGCATGGCCGTCGACGAACTCAACGCCAAGGGCGTGACCATCGGTGGCAAGAAGGCCAAGTTCGAACTGCTCGCAGAAGACGATGCCGCCGATCCGAAGCAAGGAACTGCAGCTGCACAGAAACTGGTCGATGCCAAGGTCAACGGCGTGATCGGCCACCTGAACTCCGGCACCACCATCCCGGCTTCCAAGATCTACTCCGACGCCGGCATCCCGCAGATCTCCCCGTCCGCCACCAATCCGAAATACACGCAGCAAGGCTTCAAGACCACCTTCCGCGTGGTGGCCAACGACGGCCAGCTCGGCGGCACGCTGGGCCGTTACGCTGTGCAGATCAACAAGGCCAAGCGCGTTGCGGTGATCGACGACCGTACTGCTTACGGCCAGGGCGTGGCGGAAGAGTTCATCAAGGGCGTCAAGTCCAAGGGTGGCGCTGCGCAGATCGTGGCGCAGCAGTACACCAACGACAAGGCCACCGATTTCAACGCCATTCTGACCGCCATCAAGGCCAAGAATCCTGACACCGTCTTCTTCGGCGGCATGGACGCTGTGGCCGGCCCGATGCTGCGTCAGATGAAAGCGCTGGGCATCAATGCCAAGTTCATGGGCGGCGACGGCGTCTGCACCGAAAACCTGGTGAACCTGGCTGGCGACGCCATTGGCGCCCCGGGCCAGATCGTCTGCGCAGAAGCGGGCGGCGTGGAAGATTCTCAGAAGAAGGGCATGGACGATTTCCGCGCCGCTTACAAGAAGAAGTTTGGCAACGACGTGCAACTGTATGCACCGTACGTCTATGACGCCGTGATGGTGATGGTCGAAGCGATGAAGAAGGCCGGTTCGGCCGAGCCGGCAAAGTACCTGCCGGAGCTGGCGAAGACCAGCTACAAGGGCGTGACCGGCCATATCTCCTTCGATGCCAAGGGCGACATGAAGGACGGCACCCTGACGCTGTACACCTACAAGGATGGCAAGCGCCAGCAGATCGCCGTGACCAAGTAACACCAGCACGACGATGGCAAAAAGCCCCGGTTTTCAGCCGGGGCTTTTTTTCGTCCCGGGCCGATCACCTGCGGACGCGTGCGCCGCCACGCCAATAAAAAAAGCGCTCGTGCGAGCGCTTTTTCGTGATCAACCGAGAGCGGGATTATTTCTGCGACAGCACCCACTTCACCAGGGTGCGGGCTTCCGCTTCGTTGACCTGTGCGTTGGCGGGCATCGGGACTGCGCCCCACACGCCGCTGCCACCCTTCAGCACCTTTTGCGTGAGCTTGTCTTCAGCATCTTTCTGGCCCGCGTACTTGGCAGCGACATCCTTGAATGCCGGTCCGACGACCTTGTTCGCAACGGAGTGACAAGCCAGGCAGTTCTTCGCCTTCGCCAGATCGGCGTTTGCCATCGCAGCATTGGAAACCAGGACACCTGCGGCCAGAACTACCAACAAAGAACCCTTCATTACTTTCTCCATGAAAAAATCCCGGTCATTCACCGGTGAACTGGACATGCACATTACCTGTTCCATTCCGAAACGGCAAGCTTCCTTGCGCGGTTGACAGTGTAAATTGACCGTTACACTCTTTAGCAATATCCTGCAAGAAATGTGAATCCCGGAGTAGTCATGCCTATCATCATCGCCATTGTCGTATTGTCAATCCTGAAATACTTTGAAGTCAGCATCGTTGCCGATCTTTCCTGGTGGTGGATTGCCGCACTGCTCGGTGTGGCTTTCGTCTGGTTCGAATTCATCGAACGCATGCTTGGCCTGGACAAACGCAAGGCGCATGAGCAGTTGGAGAAAGCACGCAAGGAACGGGTCAAGAAAACCTTCAAGAACTAGTACAAAAGCAACAAGGGCGGCACATGTGCCGCCCTTGTTGCATCAGCAGGACAAACCGCTTATCTCTTCAGTTGCGACAGGTCGCGCACCGCGCCCCGGTCAGCCGATGTCGCCAGCGCAGCATAAGCCTGCAGCGCCTGCGATACGACGCGCTGGCGGTTCTCCGGCTTCCATGCCTTGTCGCCCTTCGCTTCCATCGCCGTCCTGCGGGCTGCCATCTCAGCATCGCTGATGCTCAAGTGAATGCGGCGTGCCGGGATGTCGATCTCGATGGTGTCGCCATCGTTCACGAGGCCGATCGCGCCACCTTCCGCCGCTTCAGGCGATGCGTGGCCGATCACCAGGCCGGAGGAACCACCAGAGAATCGGCCGTCGGTAAACAGTGCACAGACCTTGCCCAGCCCCTTGGATTTGATGTACGAAGTCGGATACAGCATTTCCTGCATCCCCGGCCCGCCCTTCGGGCCTTCGTAGCGAATGATGACGACATCGCCTTCTTTCACGACATCGCCGAGGATGGCTTCCACTGCCGCGTCCTGGCTCTCGAACACGCGCGCCTTGCCGGTGAACTTCAGGATGCTTTCATCCACGCCCGCGGTCTTCACGATGCAACCCTTCTCGGCCAGGTTGCCGTACAGGACCGCGAGGCCGCCGTCCTCCGAATACGCATGAGCCTTGTCGCGGATGCAACCGTGGGCGCGATCGGTGTCGAGCCTGTCGTAACGCTTGTCCTGCGAGAACGCAACCTGGGTGGGCACGCCGCCAGGAGCGGCGAGGAAGCGCTGGCGTACGGCTTCATCCTGGTTCGTCACGATATCGTTGGCGGCGATCGCTTCGCCCAGCGTCTTGCTATGCACGGTCGGCAAGTTAGTCTCCAGCAGGCCGGCACGGTTGAGTTCGCCGAGGATAGCCATGATGCCGCCTGCGCGGTGCACGTCCTCGATGTGGTAATCCTGGGTTGCGGGCGCCACCTTGCAAAGGCAAGGTACCTTGCGCGAGATGCGATCAATGTCGGCCATCGTGAAATCCACGCCGGCTTCCTGCGCTGCGGCCAGCAGGTGCAGTACGGTGTTGGTCGAGCCGCCCATCGACACATCGAGCGCCATCGCATTCTCGAAGGCTGCCTTGGTGGCGATGCTGCGCGGCAGGATGGAAGCATCGTCCTGCTCGTAATAGCGCTTGGCCAGGTCCACGACCAGGCGGCCGGCGCGCAGGAACAACTGCTTGCGGTCGGCATGCGTCGCCACCGTCGTGCCGTTGCCCGGCAGGGACAGGCCTAACGCTTCAGTCAGGCAGTTCATGGAATTCGCGGTGAACATGCCGGAGCAGGAACCGCAGGTCGGGCAGGCGGAGCGCTCGATGTCGGCTACCTGCGCATCGGATACGGTCGGGTCGCCGGCCTGGATCATGGCATCGATCAGGTCGACCTTGATGATCTTCTGCGATCCTTCCTGCTTGCCGTGCAATGCCTCGATCACCTTGCCGGCCTCCATCGGGCCGCCGGAGACGAACACCACCGGGATGTTCAGACGCATCGCGGCCATCAGCATGCCGGGGGTGATCTTGTCGCAGTTGGAAATGCAGACCATCGCGTCGGCGCAGTGCGCGTTGACCATATACTCGACCGAGTCGGCGATCAGCTCGCGCGACGGCAGCGAATACAGCATGCCGCCGTGGCCCATGGCGATGCCGTCGTCCACTGCGATGGTATTGAATTCCTTCGCCACGCCGCCGGCTGCCTCGATCTCGCGCGCGACCAGCTGCCCCATGTCCTTCAGGTGCACGTGGCCCGGCACGAACTGGGTGAACGAATTGACCACGGCGATGATCGGCTTGCTGAAGTCGCTATCCTTCATGCCGGTGGCGCGCCATAATGCGCGTGCGCCGGCCATGTTGCGGCCATGGGTGGTGGTGCGGGAACGGTATTGCGGCATGTCACTCTCCGGAAATGAATCTGCGTCCAGTCGCCTGCTTCAGGCGGCGTCACGATAAAGGAACTAGATTGCCTTGCGCGAAGCTGCGTGTCAAATATATGATTCATTGCCTATTAATTCGAATTGCATATGAATATTGAGCTGCGGCAATTGCGCTATTTTGTCGCGGTGGCCGAGGAGAGCCACTTCGGGCGCGCCGCCGTGCGCCTGCACATGACGCAGCCGCCGCTGTCGCAAACCATCCAGTCGCTGGAAGCCGCCCTCGGTACACCGCTTTTTGCCCGCACCAAGCGTCGCGTCGCCCTGACGCCCGCCGGCGCTGCCTTGCTACCCGAAGCACGTCGCATATTGCAGCAGGCCGGCGCGCTGCCCGATCTGGCTCGGCGCGCTGCTTCGGGCGAATCCGGCCTGCTGTCACTGTCCTTCGTCTCCACCGCCGATTACAGCGTTTTGCCGCCGCTCCTGCGGGAATTCCGCGAACGTCATCCGCAGGTTCGTATCGAGTTGCGCGAAGCCACCACAGATGTGCAACTGGAAGACCTGATGCAGAACCGGATCGATGCCGGTCTGCTGATTGCGCCGCTCCAGGACAAGGTCAAGGCGGAACTTGACTACCTGAGAGTATTCTCCGAGCCGCTGGTGCTGGCCGCGCCGAAGGGCCTGAAAGCCTTGCGCGGCAAGCGCGAGGTGTCACTCGGCAGCATATCGGACATGCCGCTGATCATTTTCCCACGGCGCATCGCGCCCGCTTTCCATGACGCGATCGTCGGCTGTTTCCGCGACGCCGGTCTGACGCCACATATTGGCCAGGAAGCGATCCAGATGCAAACCATCGTCGGGCTCGTTTCCGCAGGCATGGGCATCGCGCTTGTGCCACAATCCGTGTCGAACCTGAAGCGCCCCGGCGTCGAATACAAGACGCTTTCCGGTAAGCCCGTGTCCATCGAGACCGGACTGGCATGGCGACGCGACAACATGTCCCCGGTGCTGCATACCTTTCTCGAATTACTGCGAAAGAAACGATAAATGCTGATACATCCACTTCCCGATCCGATCGCTTTCTCTATTGGCCCGCTCAAGGTGCACTGGTACGGCCTGATGTACCTGTTCGGCTTCATCCAGTTCATCGTTCTCGGACGCGTCCGCGCACGTCAGCCGCACATGGCGGCCGCCGGCTGGAAGCCTGAGCAGCTGGACGACATGCTGTTCTATGGCGTGCTGGGCGTCGTGCTCGGCGGCCGGCTGGGTGAAGTGCTGTTCTACCATCCGGAGTATTACTTCACCCACCCGCTCGAAATCATCGCCATATGGAAGGGTGGCATGTCCTTCCATGGTGGTTTCCTCGGCGTGCTGATTGCAATGTGGCTGTGGGCGCGCAAGGCCGGCAAGAATCTCATTGATGTGTACGATTTCATCGCACCGATGGTGCCGCTCGGTTATGCCGCCGGGCGCATCGGCAATTTCATCAACGCGGAATTGCCGGGCCGCGTCGCCGACCCTTCGCTGCCGTGGGCGATGATCTGGCCGAACGTCGACAACCTGCCGCGCCATCCCTCGCCGATCTACCAGGCGCTGGTCGATGGCCTGCTGCTGTTCATCATCCTGTGGATCTACGCGCGCAAGCCACGTCCGCCGCTGGCGGTGGGCGCGATGTTCGTCATGCTGTACGGCATGGCGCGCTTCTTCACCGAATACTTCCGCACGCCAGACTATGAAGTCAGTTTCGCCGGCATCACCATCTCCGCCGGACAGATGCTGTCGCTGCCGATGATCGTTTTCGGTGCGGTCGCCCTCATCGTCACCTACCGCAGGCATCGAAGCTAATGTCGGAAATTCGCATAGAGAAAAAAGACGTCGTCGCCACTATCATCCTGTCCAATCCGCACAAGCTCAATGCCATCGATGTGGCGATGTGGAAGGCGCTGGCGCATGCCTTTACCGTGCTGTCGCAGGATGAGTCGCTGCGCTGCGTGATCGTGCGCGGCGACGAAGGCAATTTCGCGGCGGGCGCCGACGTGGAGGAATTTTCTACCGTGCGCAATACGATGGCACAGGGCATCCGCTACCACACCGAAACCATTGCGCAGGCGCTGCACGCCGTGCCGCAATGCCAGCACCCGACCATCGCAGCGATCGAAGGCGTCTGCGTCGGCGGCGGCCTGGAAATCGCCTGCGCCTGCGATCTGCGGATCGCCGCACCCTCGGCTCGTTTCGGCATCCCGATCAATCGCCTCGGCTTTCCGCTAGCGCCCGGCGAACTGCAGAGCCTGCTGCAGCTGGTCGGTAAGGCCGTCGTGCTGGAAATCCTGCTGGAAGGCCGCGTGTTCGATGCTGCCGAAGCGAAGGACAAGGGACTGATCCATCGCATTGCTTCGGACGTGCATGCGGAGGCCGGCAAGACCGCCTCCCGCATTGCGCAGGGTGCGCCGCTCGCCGCGCGCATGAACAAGCGCCTTGTCAATCGGCTGGCCGCACAGCCCGAGCCGCTGACCGAGCAGGAACTGCACGACGCCTTCTCCTTTCTCGCCTCGCAGGATTACCGCGAAGGCGTCCAAACTTTTCTCAACAAGCGCAAACCGGTATTTTCAGGAAAATAACTTCCCGCCATGAACGCCAACCTGTACGCTCTCTTCACTTCCCGCTTTCCGCAAGACCGCGCTTCCTGCTGCATCGAAACGCATGATGGCCTGTTCTACACATGGAACGACCTCGATCGTGCCACTGCGAAAATCGCCAACCTCCTCGCCGGTCTCAACCTGCCGAAGGATTCACGCATCGCGGTGCAGGTCGAGAAATCGCCGGAAGCGCTGATCCTCTATCTCGCGACCATCCGCGCCGGCTATATCTATCTGCCCCTCAATACCGCGTATCGCGCGGCGGAGATCGAATATTTCGTCGGCAATGCCGAACCTGCTGTCGTGGTCTGCTCGCCGCAGAACTTCGGCTGGGTGTCGAAGATCGCCTTCAAGTGCGGCACGCAGCATGTCTTCACGCTGGGCGACGACCGACAGGGATCGTTGCTGGTGCGCGCCGCGTTGCAGTCGAACAGTTTCGACACCGTCGAACGCCGTCCCGACGATCTCGCTGCGATCCTGTACACCTCGGGAACCACCGGCCGCAGCAAGGGCGCCATGCTGACGCACGATAACCTCGCCTCCAATGCCAAGGTGCTGCACGACTACTGGCACTGGCAGCCGGGCGACGTGCTGCTGCATGCACTGCCGCTGTTCCATGTACACGGCCTGTTCGTCGCATCGCATGGCGCGCTGCTCAACGGCAGCAAGATGATTTTCCTGCCGAAATTCGATGCCGCAGATGTGATGCGCCACCTGCCGCGCTCCACGGTGTTCATGGGCGTGCCGACCTACTATGTCCGCCTGCTGGCCGAGGCGTCGTTCGACAGGAAAGCCTGTGCGAACATGAGGCTGTTCGTCTCCGGCTCGGCGCCGCTGCTGACCGACACGTTCAATGAGTTCATCGAGCGCACCGGCCACACCATCCTCGAACGTTACGGCATGAGCGAAACCACGATGCTGGTGTCGAACCCGTATGAAGGCAAGCGCAAGGGAGGCACGGTCGGCCTGCCGCTGACCGGCGTGTCGGTGCGCGTAGTGAAAGGCGACGGCACGCCGTGCGCGGCCGATGAGATCGGCGACATCCAGGTCAAGGGTCCGAATGTCTTCAAGGGTTACTGGCGCATGCCGGAAAAGACGGCGGAAGAATTCACGGCTGATGCTTATT
Organism: Noviherbaspirillum sp.; assembly: GCF_035254685.1. Classification (GTDB taxonomy): domain Bacteria; phylum Pseudomonadota; class Gammaproteobacteria; order Burkholderiales; family Burkholderiaceae_D; genus Noviherbaspirillum. Next base: position 89,930 of record NZ_DATFAI010000032.1, read on the forward strand.
TCAAGACGGGCGATGTGGGCAAGTTCGATGCCGACGGCTATCTGTCGATTGTCGGGCGGAGCAAAGACCTGATCATCTCGGGCGGCTACAACGTGTATCCAAAGGAAATCGAATCCTTCATCGACGAGATGGAGGGTGTGACCGAATCGGCGGTAGTCGGTGTGCCGCACCATGACTTCGGCGAAGCGGTGACTGCCGTCATTGTGCCGCGTCCCGGTTCGACACTGACCGAGGTCGATGTCATCGCTTACCTCAAGTCGCGCATCGCGAATTTCAAGGTGCCGAAGCGCGTGTTCTTCCTGCAGGACCTGCCGCGCAACACGATGGGCAAGGTGCAGAAGAATGTGTTGCGAGAACAGTTCAAGAATGCCTGAGCCTGTGAGGCGGCTCTCCTGCCACTAACGAAATGCCTTGACCATCATGTACGCTGCCAGCAGGTACAGCATGAGGGCAAAAATCTTCTTCAGGCTTTTCACTGGCAGATTGTGCGCGGTCTTCGCACCGAGCGGCGCGGTGGTCACGCTGGCAAGCGAGATCACGAACAGTGCCGGCAGGTAGATGTAACCCAGCGAGCCGGAAGGCAGGTCGGGCACTTTCATGCCGAAGTAAATGTTGGACAGGGTGCCAGCGAGCGCGATCGGAAAACCGAGCGCAGCGCTGGTTGCCACCGCATTGTGAATCTTGACGTTGCACCACGTCATGAAGGGAACGGAGACGAATCCGCCTCCCGCGCCCACGAGTCCCGCCAGCGTACCGATCACGCCGCCGGCCGCAAACATGCCCGGCGGCTTCGGCAATTCACGCGAGCCTGCCGGCTTCTTGTCGAGCAGCATCTGCGTCGCGGAGAACGCAACGAATACGGCGAAAGACAGTGCCAGCGCAGAGGAATTCATCTGCGCCCCGATCCACGGACCGATCCAGGAACCAATGAGAATGCCGGGCGCCAGCAGCTTCACCACATTCCACAGCACTGCTCCACGGGAGTGATGCGCGCGCACTGACGACAGCGAAGTGAACATGATAGTGCCAAGCGACGTCGCAATCGCCATGTGGACGATCTGCTCGTGCGGAAAATGCTTCGCCGTCAGCAGCATGGTCATGAAAGGCACCAGCAGCATGCCACCGCCAATGCCGAGCAGCCCCGCGGCAAACCCGACCGCTGCGCCAAGCACCAGCAGCCCTGCAACCAGGGAGATGTCCATCCGAATGTTTCCCGAGATTATGAAATGTGCTTGATGATACACCGCCACTCGGATGGCGTGACTGGAGTGATGGAGAGGCGGTTGCCGCGACGGAGGATCTGCATGTCGGCCAATTCCGGAAGCGCGCGCAGTTCAGGCAAGGTCATGAGCCGTGTCTTTTTCACGGCGCGCACGTCGACCAGCATCCAGCGCGGATTCTCGCGTGTGGACTTCGGATCGTAGTAGCTGCTTTTCGGGTCGAACTGGGTCTCGTCTGGATAGGGTGAGCTGGCGACCTCGGCAATGCCCGCGATGCCGGGTTCGGCGCAACTGGAGTGATAGAACAGCACCCCATCGCCAACATGCATCATGTCGCGCATGAAGTTGCGCGCCTGGTAGTTGCGCACGCCGAACCACGGCACCGTCTGCTTCGGCGCGGCGAGTGCATCGTCGATGCTTACCTCGTCCGGTTCAGATTTCATCAGCCAGTACTGCATAGTCGTGTCCTCATCACGAAGTGAGCGCCGACGCAAACGAAGCGCACATAAAAAAGCGGCTGCATGAATGCAGCCGCTCGTGAATCAGTCCCGCCTGTGCCGTCTTTGCCGGCATCCCGAACCTTACGGTTCAAGGTGGTCGCAGTTAGTTCAATTTCGGGTTCATCGGACTAGCGACGCGCACGCCCATCGAACAAATTTCCACGACCTATGCACATAAATGGTTCAAGGAATATATGGCAATCGCGAACACGGCAGGAGACTTTAGTGTACCTGAATCACGCCCCTTGTCAAAGACTTTGCGGAAAAATTTCGGGCGGGATTCCGGGGCGGAATTCGTGCTGGCAGGTGCGCTCAGAAGAGGTCCTGCTGGGGCGCAAGCGCCGCGTCCAGGACGGTATGCATTGCTGCAATTTTCTGATTCACTTCCGACACGGTCATTCCCGAGAACGGGCCGTCCTCGGACTTGGTCGCAAGCAATTCGGCAGCGATGCCGAGCGCGGCCATGACGGCAATGCGATCGTTGCCCTTCACCTTTCCGGCATCGCGGATCGCACACATCCTGTCGTTCAGGTAGTCGACAGCCTGCTTCAACGCGGCTTCTTCACCTTCCCTGCATGCGAGGCGATAGGGTATGCCCATGATCGTGACATCGAGCTGGATCATGCTGCCTCCTCATTCGTCTCGCCCGCCACCGGAATTTTTTCCAGCAGGGCGGAAACACGGTGATAGGCCTCCTCGATACGCCTGGAAAGTTCAGCATTCTCCGCCGAGAGCGAAGCAAGCGTCAGGCGCAAGTCAGCATTTTCCCTGCGCAGGGATTGGGCCAGTTCAGCCAGCTGCGTGACTTTTTCGGAAAGTTGATGAAAATCGGAAATCATCCCGTCACTATAGTGGCCGGGACGAATTTCCGTCAATAGATTCAATCACTTGGGGACGTTTTTTGAAAACATTTCTGAAATTCGCATTTTGATCAAGCAAATCCCATTGACCCCTTGCATCAAACAGCCCGAGTCAATAAAATCAAGGCTTCGTGGGGCGGTAGCTCAGCTGGGAGAGCGTCGCGTTCGCAATGCGAAGGTCGGGAGTTCGATCCTCCTCCGCTCCACCACTACTCCGTAAGTCGCTGATTTTCCGACTTTTTCCTTTCGCGGTTCATGGAACGGCACGAAGTGGCACACACCAGTGCTCCACTTACTCCATGCAACTGCCCTCCTACCTCGTCCGCAACCGCCTCGGCATCTATTATCTGCGCGTCGTCATCCCGCGCGCCTGGCGCCTGTCCTATCCTGTATTGCCGCGTGAAATCCGGCGCTCGCTCCACACGCGCAATCCGCGGCTGGCCAAAACGGCGGCGCGGCGCTTCGCTGCGGCGTACGACTTGTTCCTGCAATCGAAGACGATGGAGACAGCGATGCGCTACGACAATGAAGCCAGTCAATGGCTGATCGGCAAGGCTGCGGATGGCCGCTTGCAGGTCACCCGGCAACCGGGCGACGATCCGAACGACTTGAGCGTGATCATCCACGCGATGATGGAAAATGGCCGGGTGCCCCTCGAAGTGCTGGAGAACCCGTTCCAGCGCGCGACGTTTGTGCCCAGCGCGCGCGAGATCCGGGAAACGCGCACACTGCTGCGTCAGCAGGGCAATGACGGCCGCGGCGAGTGGCTGTCCGACGCCATCCTGCGCTACAAGCAAGACATGGAGCTCGAAGAGCGCTGGGCCAGCGCCAGCACCTGGCCGGGCGCCTACGAGCCGGCCCTGCGTCATTTCCGGGAAATCATCGCACCGGACGAGACGACGGCAGAAAAGCGCACGGTCGTCATCAACGGCAAGACCGCCCGCATCTTCGATATCCCGGTGGCGGACATCGACGCTACCCACATCCGCCAGTTCAAATCCGTAATGAGCGTCTGGCCCAAGGGCTTCGGGCAAGGCACGCGCGGCACCGCCAAGGGAGTGCTCACCGCGAAGGATGCGCTCGCCATGACCCATCTGCCTCGGCAGAGTGCCCAAAACGCGATCAAGAAATGCGAAGTGGTCAAGGCATTCCTGCGCTGGGCCTACATCGATGGCTGCATTCCCGAAGGGGACCGCTTTGCAGGTATTCTGCCCAGCAAGCAGCGCAAGAAAAACGGTGAGGGCAAGCACGGCTACCTGCGCTTCACCGATGCCGAACTGCATATACTGTTCGAGAGCGTCGATTATCGCGACAATCTGTTCAAGACCGCCGCGCAATACTGGATACCCCTGATCGGACTGTACACCGGGGCGCGGATCAACGAAATCGCACAGATGGATGTCGCAGACATCGTCGTATCGGAAGAGGGTATCCGCTGCTTCCATATCACCGACACCGAGGACGAGGATGAACACGATGGTGAACTGTATTCGCCCGAAGTGAGCCGCGAAGACTTTCGCAAGAGCGTGAAGACGGACGCTGCACGACGCCTCGTTCCGATTCACCCGAAACTGATCGAGATCGGGCTGGATCTCTACCTCGAGTACGTCAAGTCGCTTGGCCACAAGCGTCTCTTTCCTGAGTTGACCTATGAGCCAAAGTCCGGTTACGGGCGTATTCCCTCGCGCACATTCCGCGAGTACACGAAGCGTTATGGCGTGTACCGGGAACGCAAGAAGGTCTTTCACTCCTTCCGCAGCACATTAAATGGCATTCTTCAAAAGAAGGGCATGACATTGGAGCACCGCAGCCGCCTGATCGGACACGCGACAAAAAGCGTGAACGACCAGCACTACGGTGGAGAGACACCGCTCCAGCAGATTGCGGAACAGCTGGCCCGCGTCGACTATGGGATCGATCATCCCAAGTATTGGGTGCCGAAGGACTTGCCCACGCTCGGATAGTGCGGCCAGGCACTTCGTGCACGGGCGCGACGGCAAGGGCTGTCATGTTATCGCCGACAGCTCCCGCTGGACGGGCCAGGCCTGTCCTCGCGGCGGAACACCGGCAAGAGCCCTGCGCGCCGACTCGAGGTGAACGAGATTTGTATACCGGCGGGCCATGCGCGCCAATGCCACCGCATCACCAGGCCCGTCGGACACGCGCCGTGCTGAGGACCGTCGCAGGCCCCTGCGTAGACCAGCAGTACAAATTGAATACGGTCGTCGCACGCCGTATCCGCAACAAACATGCAGATTCCGATCAAGTTGAGGGCTGGCCTGGTGAAATATCTGTGCTAGGCCACTTGCTCACTGACTTGCGCCGACTCGAAGGTCGCCATCTCGTTCAGAAAATTGACGGCCGCTTGCAGCAGAGGATACGCGAGCGCGCCGCCGGTACCCTCGCCCAGTCGCAAGCTCAGTTGCAGCAACGGTCGCGCGTCGAAATATCGCAGCATTGCCTTGTGGCCCTGCTCATCCGAGCAATGGGAAAACACGCAGTAATCCAGGACAGCGGGATTGATCCTGGCGGCGATCATGAGTGCACTGGTGACGATGAAGCCGTCAATCAGCAGCACCATGCGTTGCTCGGCAGCTTGCAGCATGGCGCCGGCCATCATCGCAATTTCATAGCCGCCAAAGGTTGCCAGAATGTCCAGCGGTTCGACGACCGCTTCATGATGTGCCACCGCACGCTCGATCACACGCTGTTTGTGAGAAATGCCTTCAGTTGTCAGTCCGGTACCGGCGCCAGTGCATTCGGCCACCGACATGCCCGTTATTTTGTGCAGGATCGCCGCAGCAGGCGTGGTATTGCCGATGCCCATTTCGCCGAAACCGATCACATTGCCCTCCAGCTCCTTCACCAGCGCCATGCCATGCTGCATCGCGCGTGCGCATTCGTCTTTCGTCATCGCGGACGTATCGACAAAATTGCGCGTGCCCGGACCGACTTTCCGGTTGATCAATCCCTCACGCGAGCCAAAATCGTGATTGACGCCGGCATCAATTACCTTCAGCGCAATCGTGTTCTGGCGCGCAAAGACATTGATTGCTGCGCCCTCCGCGAGGAAGTTCTCCACCATCTGCCAGGTGACGCTCTGCGGGAATGCCGACACGTTTTCAGCGACGATGCCATGGTCGCCGGCAAACACCAGGATCGTGGGCTGTACCAGGGCCGGGCGCGTCGTCTTCTGGATCAGACCGACTTGCTTTGCCAGTGACTCCAGCATGCCCAGACTGCCCCGCGGCTTGGTCTTGTTATCGATCACCGCGTCCAGGCGGGCCGACAGCATGGGATTTTGAATTGATTCGATGTGGGGGATATGCATCTGTATTGCACGCGCTCGAAGCGCATGTCCTTTCCGTTAAATT
>NZ_DATFAI010000033.1:0-29646 GCF_035254685.1 Noviherbaspirillum sp.
AGCGCCCACACTTATCGGCTGTTATTTGTTAAAGAACCTGCTCCGCCGTTGCTCGCTTGCGCTTCGCAACGCCCCAACAAATCGTTTTGTTTGTCAGCAGCAGAGAAACGAGATTATGAAGCACTTTTCGATTCGCGTCAAGTCTGAATTCACCATCGACTTACTCGCTTAACCGTTTCTTTTTGCTCGACTTTTCAGCCTCGCCATCTGCCGGCAAATCGCTTTGTTAACCGGCAGCAAAGAGGGGAGATTATGCTGCGTTTTCCGCATTCAGTCAACCTGCTTGAGCCGCCACCCGGAAGCTTTCTTACCCCCTCCTGGCGCACTCGTGGTTGCAGTCTATCGCCAACTGGATTTCCTGCACGGTTCCGACGGGATCCGAAAGACGTCAAAGGTTGCGGAAGTTCGGCACACGCTTCTCCATGAAAGCCTTCATGCCTTCTTTTTGATCTTCAGTCGCAAAAGTTGCATGGAAGAGCCGTCGCTCGAACTGCACGCCTTCAGCAAGCGTGGCCTCGTACGCCCGATTGATGGATTCCTTGACCATCATGACGATCGGGAGAGACATTCCTGCGATGGTGGCGGCCGCGGCAAGGGCTTCTTCCATCAGTTTCTCAGCAGGCACAACGCGGGATACCAACCCGGCCCGTTCGGCCTCGTTTGCATCCATCATGCGAGCAGTAAGACACATGTCCATTGCCTTGGCCTTGGAAACCGCACGCGGAAGGCGCTGTGTTCCGCCGGCTCCCGGAATCGTTCCAAGCTTGACCTCGGGCTGACCGAATCTCGCGGTATCGGCTGCAATGATGAAATCGCACATCATCGCCAATTCGCATCCACCGCCGAGGGCGAAGCCGGCTACCGCGGCAATCACAGGCTTGCGGACACGGCGAATCTGCTCCCAGTTGCGCGTGATGTAGTCGCCTTTAAAGGCATCCATGTACGAGTACTCGGCCATCGCTCCGATGTCCGCACCGGCGGCGAAAGCCTTCTCGTTCCCGGTGATGACAATGCAGCCAATGTTTTCATTGGCATCGAAAGCGAGCAGCGCAGCGCCGAGTTCATCCATCAGTTGGTTGTTAAGCGCATTCAGCGCTTTCGGACGGTTCAAGCGGATGACTCCGACCTTCTCCTGGGTCTCAACCACGATGTTTTCATAGTTCATCTAAAGCTCCTGTCAAAAAAGAACCGCGTAATTTTACTCTTGCCCTGAAATGTTTCCCGCGCATGCGTTCAAGCGTCCGACACCGCTTGAGGAATGTCAAAACCGGCCTGTCCTGAACACGTAGCATGGCTCGGGCTAAATAGCGTCAAGCCTATCAGGGATGACAAGTCAATTCCTATTAACGCGCGGAGGACCTGTAATGCAGCAAACATATTCCGTCGAGTCGAGTGCCATGCCGAATCCGATCGTGCGCCGGGAGTCAGTCGACGGTTCTCCTTTCCGGCGCCGTGAGCTGCAAGAGCCGTCGCAGACGTTCATCGCCGATGACGCGGGTGGGCGGCATTCCGGGAAAGGGATTATTTTGTCAGAGGAAATCTCGGGTATCGAAACAACATCAGGCGTACAGGCGATGGATCACCTTCACTATGACATTTTCGAAACCATGGACGCGTTGTCACGCAGCGGCGATCATGAATTCAGCATTGCGTATGAGGCTTTTGTAAAAAAGATCGAGCAAGCCTTTCGCCAGGAAGAGCAATGGATGGATGATGTCGACTTTCCGGCGTCGAGAACTCATTTGGAACAGCATGCGCGGGTGTTAGGCGCGTTGCACAATGTTCATTCACGGATTATGGACGGCGATCTGCAGGTCGGCCGGGAGCTTGTCGATCAACTCTTGCCCCAGTGGTATGCATTCCATCTATCGACGATGGATGCGACGTTGGCGCTTGCCATGCAGACGACTCCGGCGGAATCCGCAGCGCTGGCTCCATCCAGTTTGCTGGCCGGCGCTTTCTCGCCTTTCTGACGACGCCGGTCACACACATTCCGCCTGGAAAGGTCGTCCAGGCTTTCGCAGGTTATCTGGTCGCGCGGAGTACCACCGCGGCCTTCGGAAGCAATGCCCACATCAGCCCGCGTTGCTTCATCTTGCCTGCTTTCTCGCCGGCATCGGAACCGAAGCCCCAGAAGAAGTCCGCACGGACGGCATTCCTGATTGCGCCGCCGGTGTCCTGAGCGAACATCAGCCGCTGCAATGGTGCGTCTGTACCAGGCTGCGAGGTCGCAAGGAAAACCGGAGCGCCGAGTGGAATGTATTGCGGATCAATGGCGATCGATCGCTGCGGAGTCAGGGACACGCCGAGCGCCCCCTTGGGACCTTTGTTCGGATCCGTCAATTTTTCTTCCTTGAAGAAGACATAGCTCGGATTGGCGTTCAACAATTCCTGCTGGCGTGTCGGGTGGGAAGCGAACCATGCCTTGATATTCTGGGCGGAAGCTTGGTCGAGCGTCATTTCTCCCTTGTCGACCAGATAGCGGCCGATGGATTTGTACGGATATCCGTTCTGATCGGCGAAGGCGATACGCACTGTCTCTCTGGTGTCAGCAAGTTGCACGCGTCCGGAACCTTGCACCTGCAAGAAGAACGCTTCAATCGGATCATCGACCCACATGAGCTCCTTGCCAGTGAGTGCGCCGGATCGCGCCATCTCGGCGCGCGACAGATAAGGCAGGACCTTGTTGCCAACCAGGCGGCCACGCAACCGCAGGCTCTTGAGCTCAGGGTAGACGCTTCCCAGTTCGATCGTGAGCAAGTCGTCCGGCGTACGATAGAGCGGCACCTGGTACGGACCGCCGCGCTTGCGCGCTCCGTGCAGGAGCGGCTCGTAATAGCCGGTAACGAGGCCATTGTCCGTGCCGTCCGGATTGAATACCTGATGCGGCACGAAAAACGATTCGAAGAAGGTTCGCACTGCTTTCTCGCTCTTTGCGTCGACTTCACGAGCGACCAAGCATGGTTCGCGCCAGTCCGGCTTCTTTATCAGCGCTTCGCATGACGCAAGAAATGGTGGCAAGGCTTCACGCAGGTCGTCCTTGTCCCAGCCAGGAATCATGGAAAACGTTGTTGGGCGCAGGATCTCCTGAGGTCCTTCCGCAGGTTTGGATGTGCTGACAGGAGGCTTGGTCACCTGAACGGTAGTGCAGGCGGAAAGCACGACGATAATTGCCGTTACGAGTACACTTGGGCGGATCACTGACATTGGGAATGCAAGAAAACTATGTGGCTGATATTGCTTGAAGCGGGAATCGCTCTCTTTTTGCTGGTGTTTATCGTCTGGTGGACGATGTTCTCCGGGAAAAAACAGGACCAGCCGGCGCAACAGGAACCGCTGTCGCACAAGGACAACCCGGAACATTAATTCAATGCAAGGTTCGAGGCAACGACAAGATGAATTCAGGAATCTTCGCCTCGAACTGCTCGCCGTCTTCGGCAACGCAAAAATAAGTCCCGACCATCGAGCCTTGCGGCGTGGCCAGCGCTGTGCCGCTGGTATATTCGAATTGCTCACCCGGCTGGAGCAAGGGCTGATGGCCGACAACTCCAAGCCCACGCACCTCCTCCACCCGGTTATTTCCGTCGACGATGGTCCAGTGGCGCGAAATCAGTTGGGCTGCCACGCTTCCGGTATTCTTGATCGTAATCGTGTAGGCAAATACATAACTGGAACGTTCCGGATCGGACTGTTCGGCGAGGTATTGCGTCTTTACGGATACGGAAAATTCATAGGATGCCATTGGATTCCTTGTCATTATTTTCATGCCGCCGGAAGGTTGTTTCATTGCACACGAATTCCGGCGCACCTGCAATACTGCGCATGAACCGAAAGGGTAGAATAGCGGATCCTTGTTAAATTTGTCTGTCATGCCAACCTACCGTATTGCTCCCAGCATCCTTTCTGCCGATTTCGCCCGCCTGGGAGAAGAAGTCCGCAATGTTGTCGCCGCCGGCGCCGACATCATTCATTTCGACGTGATGGACAACCATTACGTGCCGAATCTGACCGTCGGCCCGCTGGTTTGCGAAGCCATCCGCCCGCATGTGCAGGTGCCGATCGACGTGCACCTGATGATCAAGCCGGTTGACCGCATCATTCCAGATTTTGCCAAGGCGGGTGCGAATATCATCACCTTCCATCCGGAGGCATCCGACCACATCGACCGCTCGCTGCAGCTGATCCGCGACAACGGCTGCAAGGCCGGCCTGGTATTCAATCCGGCGACGCCGCTTCATTACCTCGACCATGTGATGGACAAGCTCGATATCATCCTGATCATGTCGGTCAACCCGGGCTTCGGCGGACAGTCCTTCATTCCGGGTGCGTTGAAGAAAATCTCCGACGTGCGGCGCCGCATCGACGAATTAGGGCGGGACATCATGCTGGAGGTCGACGGCGGCATCAAGGTAGAGAATATCGCTGACGCGGCGCGCGCCGGGGCGGACACCTTTGTGGCAGGCTCCGCGATTTTCGGCAAACCGGACTACAAGGCGGTGATCGACGCGATGCGCGGCCAGCTGGCGCAAGCATGACCGTAGCGAGACTCACCACGCTGAAGGACATCCGCGCCGCCATCATCGACCTGGACGGAACGATGGTGCATACCGCACCGGACTTTCACGTCGCCGTCAACCGCATGCGCGCGGAACTCGGCCTGGGCCCACTGGACATGGAAAGCATTACGCATTTCGTCGGTAAGGGCACTGAGAACCTGATGCGGCGCGTGCTCGGCGTCGACTATGCCGAAGACGGCATCGAACAGCACTATCCGCGCGCGCTGGCTTCGTACGAGAAGCATTACCTCGCAATCAATGGCGAGTACTCGAGTGTTTATCCTGGCGTGCATGAGGGCCTGGCGGCACTGCAGGCCAAGGGTCTGCGCCTGGCTTGCGTGACCAACAAGCCGATCGGCTTCGCCATGCCGTTGCTCGAAAAAACCGGGCTGCGCCGATATTTCGACATCGTCTACGGCGGCGATTCGCTGCCGAAGAAAAAGCCGGATCCCTATCCACTGCTGAAGGTCTGCGAGGATTTCAAGGTCCTCCCGGCACAGGCGCTTGCCATCGGTGATTCCTCCAACGATGCCCAGGCAGCACGGGCGGCGGGTTGTCGGGTGTTGAACGTGCCCTACGGTTACAACCATGGGGAATCTATACACAAAGTCGATTCGGATGGTATAGTTTCGACGCTGCTGGACGCAGCTGAACTCATTTCCGCATAACCGCAAACGAATGTTTCTCGACAAAAAACGTGATGCGACCTCGCTGGGCCTGTATGAGGCCTGGCTGTGGCGACGCTGGCAATCCTGGGCTGAATAACCCACATTGCCGCTGACCGCCATGCCCGGTTGGCAACGTTTTTTGATACCCCCCGCTATTGCACTCTCGTTCTACAATAGCGCCCGGAGAGAAACATGACCGAACTCGAATTCAAATCGCTGGCCACGCAAGGCTACAACCGTATTCCGCTGATCGCCGAAGCTTTTGCCGATCTGGAAACACCTCTCACGCTCTATCTGAAACTCGCGCAGACCCAGAACGCCGGCCGGAATACCTTCCTGCTCGAATCCGTCGTCGGCGGCGAGCGCTTCGGGCGCTACTCGTTCATCGGCCTGCCGGCAACGACGCTGATGCGCAGCTATGGCACCAGGACCGAGGTGGTGAAGAATGGCGTGGTGGTGGAGACGCATGAAGGCAATCCACTCGAATTCATTACCGAATTCCAGGCGCGCTACAAGGCAGCGGTCCGCCCCGGCATGCCGCGCTTTTGCGGCGGCCTGGCGGGGTATTTTGGCTATGACACAGTGCGTCATATCGAGAAGCGCCTTGCGCATACCGCGCCGAAAGACGATCTCGGCGTGCCGGAAATCCAGTTGCTAGTGACGGAAGAGCTAGCGGTGATCGACAATCTTTCCGGCAAGCTATACCTGATCGTCTATGCCGATCCGACCCAGCCGGAAGCATATTCCAAGGCGCGCCAGCGGCTGAAGGATCTGCGCGCGATGCTGCGTCGGGTGGTTGATGTGCCGGTCACGTCGGCGTCGGTACGTACCGACACCATCCGTGAATTCGACAAGGCCGATTACCTGAAGGCGGTCGCGCGTGCCAAGGAATACATCATGGCCGGCGACCTGATGCAAGTGCAGGTCGGCCAGCGCCTCAAGAAGCCGTATGTGGATTCGCCGCTGTCACTGTACCGCGCGCTGCGTTCGCTGAATCCGTCACCATACATGTACTTCTACAACTTCGGCGACATGCAGATCGTCGGCGCATCGCCGGAGATCCTGGTCCGTAACGAGCAGACCGACGACGGCAAGAAGAAAGTCACGATTCGCCCACTGGCCGGCACCCGTCCGCGCGGTGCGACGCCGGAGAAGGATGCTCAACTGGCGAAGGAATTGCTGGCCGATCCAAAGGAAATCGCGGAACATGTGATGCTGATCGACCTGGCGCGCAACGACATCGGCCGTATCGCGGAAACCGGCAGCGTGAAGGTGACGGACAAGCTGGTGATCGAAAAATACTCCCATGTGCAGCATATCGTGTCGAACGTGGAAGGCACGCTCAAGCCGGAACTTTCCAACCTCGACGTGCTGAAGGCGACCTTCCCTGCCGGCACACTCTCCGGCGCACCGAAGGTTCGCGCGATGGAAATCATCGATGAGCTAGAACCAGTCAAGCGCGGCATCTATGGCGGCGCTTGCGGCTATCTGTCCTTCGGCGGCGAAATGGATCTGGCGATTGCGATCCGCACCGGCGTGATCAAGGACGGCATGCTGTATGTGCAGGCGGCTGCCGGCGTGGTGGCCGACTCGGTGCCGGAAATGGAATGGCAGGAAACGGAGAACAAGGCGCGCGCAGTGTTGCGCGCGGCCGAGCAGGTGCAAGACGGACTGGACGGGGGGATCTGACATGTTGCTGATGATTGATAACTACGACTCCTTCACCTATAACCTGGTCCAGTACTTTGGCGAGCTCGGTGAAGAAGTGCGCACCTTCCGAAATGATGAAATCACGCTGGACCAGATCGCAGCAATGAAGCCGGATCGCATCTGCATTTCGCCCGGGCCGTGCACGCCGCATGAGGCCGGGATTTCCATCGCCTTGCTGAAGGAATTTTCCGGGAAGATCCCGATCCTTGGCGTCTGCCTCGGCCACCAGAGCATCGGCGCCGCATTCGGAGGCAAGGTGGTTCGCGCGAAGCAGGTCATGCATGGCAAGACTTCACCGATTACGCATACCGGCGTCGGTGTGTTCAAGGGACTGCCCAGCCCATTCACGGTCATCCGCTATCACTCGCTCGCCATTGAGCGTGAGTCGCTGCCGGATTGCCTCGAAATCACAGCATGGACCGACGACGGCGAGATCATGGGCGTGCGCCACAAGGAATTCAAAGTGGAGGGAGTACAGTTCCACCCCGAATCGATTCTGTCCGAGCATGGGCACGAACTGCTGAAGAATTTCCTGAACACCTGACCTACATCCATCCGCACCCCATCCCCTCGAAAGGGAAGGTGTGAAACGAGATAAGCAAGGAGAAACTGCCATGCCGATCACCCCGCAGGAAGCGCTGCTGCGCTGTATCGAACACCGGGAAATCTTCCACGATGAAATGCTGTCGTTGTTCCGCAAGATCATGGGCGGCGAAATGTCGCCTGTCATGATCGCGGCACTGACGATGGGCTTGCGCGTGAAGAAGGAAACCATCGGTGAAATCACCGCCGCCGCGCAGGTAATGCGCGAATTCTGCACCAAGGTTCCCACAAAGAATACACACAATCTGCTGGATATCGTGGGGACCGGCGGCGACGCCGCCCACACCTTCAACATTTCGACGGCATCCATGTTCGTTGCCGCAGCAGCCGGTGCGCGCGTTGCCAAGCATGGCGGACGCAGCGTGTCCTCCTCTTCCGGCAGTGCGGACGTGCTGGAGGCGCTTGGCGCCAACATCAACCTGAAACCGGAACAGGTCGCGGAATCGATCGAGGAAACCGGCATCGGCTTCATGTTCGCGCCGAACCACCATGCCGCGATGAAGCATGCGGCACCGGTGCGCAAGGAACTGGGCGTGCGCACGATCTTCAACATCCTCGGCCCGCTGACCAATCCTGCCGGCGCGCCGAACATCCTGATGGGCGTGTTCCATCCGGACCTGGTCGGCATCCAGGTACGCGTGCTGGAGCGACTTGGTGCGCAGCATGCGGTCGTCGTTTGGGGTCGCGACAACATGGACGAAGTATCCCTCGGTGCGGCCACAATGATCGGCGAACTGGTCAACGGCAAGATTCGCGAATACGAAATCCATCCGGAAGATTTCGGTCTGCAGATGGTGGCAAGCCGCAATTTGAAAGTATCCGGTTCAGCGGAATCGAAAGAAAAGATCTTCGAGGCGCTGGACAACAAACCGGGTCCGGTGCGCGACATCGTCGTGCTCAACGCCGGGACGGCGCTGTATGCGGCAGGTGTTGCGGCCTCGATCGCTGATGGCCTTGGCAAAGCGCGCGAAGTCATTGCCTCGGGTGCTGCGCGCGCGAAGCTGAATCAGTTCGTCGAAGCGACGCAACGTCTTGGCGCATCTGCCTGAACCGCCATGTCCGATATTCTCAAAAAGATTCTCGATGTGAAGGCCGGCGAAGTTGCTGCTGCGAAGAAGTATCGCGACTTTGCCAGCCTGCGCCGCGAGGTGGAAACGGACACGGAAGCACGCCAGGGTCTGCGCGGTTTCGAAACCAGTCTACGCTCGAAGATTGCCGCTGGTCATGCCGGCGTGATTGCCGAAGTCAAGAAGGCATCGCCTTCCAAGGGTGTGCTGCGGGCGGATTTCCAGCCCGCTGAGATTGCTGAATCGTATGCCACGCACGGCGCCGCGTGCCTGTCAGTTCTGACCGATGTGCAGTTCTTCCAGGGTTCGCCCGAATACCTCAAGCGGGCGCGCGCCGCATGCGACATTCCTGTCCTGCGCAAGGATTTCATCGTCGATCCATACCAGGTGTACGAAGCGCGCTCATGGGGCGCGGATTGTATCCTGCTGATCGTCGCCGCACTCGATCATGGCTTGATGACTGAACTGGAAGTCTGCGCGCACGAACTCGGCATGAGTGTGCTGGTTGAAGTGCATGACGCTGACGAACTCGACGCAGCGCTGAAGCTCAAGACAGCCCTTCTCGGCATCAACAATCGCAACCTGCGTACGTTCGAAACATCCTTGCAGACCACCATCGACCTGCTGCCGCGCATTCCGCCGGAAAAGCTGGTGGTCACCGAATCCGGCATCCTGACGCAGGATGACGTCAAGCGCATGCGCGACGCAGACGTGCATGCCTTCCTGGTCGGTGAAGCCTTCATGCGCGCACCCGATCCGGGCACCGAACTGGCACGCCTTTTCAGCCTCTGAAGTTCCTCCAGGCTCTGTTCGACAAGCCAGGCTGCACCGTGGCTTGTCGAACAAACAGGGCCTACGCCGTTTTCATTCCCAGCCAGTTAGCACGCAGGCGCGCGAGCGCCACCGGTTTCGACTGGCCTGCCAGCGTCATCTGCGGCGCATCGTCAGAAGCCAGCGTCGCGGTGAACACCATCAATTCATCGCGACGGAATGCATGCACCGTGACGGCATCCTCAACACGATAACGTGCCAGCAGGCTGTCCAGGTTAGTAGCCGTCACGCGCAAGCCGTCTACTGCGACAAGAATGTCTCCGGCGGAAAGCCCTGCACGATGCGCGGCGCCGCCCTCATACACATTCGCGAGCTTGCAGTCGTTGCCGTCGCGCGTGGTGCGGACGTTCAGGCTCGCTTTCGCCTCCTTGCCATCCTTGCGCTTGTCCGACACCTCGACGCCGAACGGCGCCAGCAGTTTTGTGAGCGGCAAGTCATCGGTGCCCCGCACGTAACGGTCGAAGAAACGCTTGAGCTTCAGGCCGGTGACTTCATCGAACAAGCGCTCTACGCCGGCTTCAGACACACCCTCGCCGCCGATGGCACTGTAGAAATCGCGGCCATAGCGCTGCCATAGCGCACGCATCACGTCGTCCAGCGACTTGCGCCCCTTCGTTTCGGTGCGAATTGTCAGGTCAAGTGCGAGACCGACCAACGATCCCTTGGCGTAATAGCTGACGATCGCATTCGGCGAATTCTCATCCTGGCGATAGTACTTCGTCCAGGCATCGAAGCTCGACTCCGCGACGCTCTGCTTGGTGCGCCCGCTGCCGCGCAGGACGCCATTGATGGTTTTCGCGAGCAGCTTGAAGTAGGCAGTTTCATCGATCAGGCCGCTGCGCACGAGCATCAGGTCATCGTAGTAACTGGTGAATCCTTCGAACAGCCATAGCAGCGAGGTGTAGCCTTCGGTGCTCAGATCGTAGGGCGCGAACGCCGCCGGCTTGATGCGCTTGACGTTCCAGGTGTGGAAGTACTCGTGGCTGCACAGGCCGAGATATGTCCGATAGCCTTCGCTCATTTCCTTCTGCCCCTTGACCGGCAGGTCGTTGCGTGAACAAACCAGGGCGGTGGATGTGCGGTGCTCAAGGCCGCCGTAGCCGTCGCCTAGCGCAAGCGTCATGAACACATAGCGGTCCATCGGCGCGCGCCTGCTTTTCGGCTCGAACAGGGCGATCTGCGCCTCGCAAATCTTTTTCAGGTCTGCCGTCAGTCGTGCCATGTCGAGGTTAGGCACACGCCCGGTGATGACGACGTCGTGGGCAACGCCGTGGGCCTTGAACGTCGCCAGTTCGAAGGTGCCCATCTCGACCGGATGGTCGATCAGTTCATCATAGCTGGCAGCCATATAGGTGCCGAAGCCGTAGCGCTTCGCCTTCAATCCGGGAAGCGCGGTGGCAACGCGCCATGCCTTGAACACCTCGCCCTCCGGAGGACGGATGTCGACGACATGGCTCAGGCTCTCCTGTCCGCGCACGCTGAGGAATACGCTGGGGCCATTGAAGAAGCCGTGCGTCTGGTCCAGGTGGGCGGCACGCACCGACAAGTCCCATGCATAGACTTCGTAAGCAAGCACGAGCGGCCCCTTGCATGGGGCCGCCTGCCAGGTATGCTTGTCGCGCTTTTCCAACGCGACGTCTCCATCACCCGATGACGCATGAATGCGCACGATGTTGCGTGCGAATTCGCGAATCATGTAACTGCCTGGTATCCATGCCGGCAGTGAGAAGACCTGGCCGTCTGGATCGGGTTTGTCGACGATCAGGGTGACCTCAAACAGGTGTGCCGCAAGATCCTTGGGGGCGATGGTGTAGTAAACCGCGTTTTTCATTTCAATCCAGTTTGTTGTCGCTGCCGTTTGCAGCCAGCGGCACGCCGGCGAGGTCCGCGACGGTATCGATATCCCGCACGATGCCAGGGTCATCGGTGACGACCTCTGTCAGCGGCCGGGTCTTGAGAAGTTGGCGCGCGCCCTGGTCGCCGCGCAGGGCCAGCAGGTCGTGCAGATGCGCGCGGCCGAATGCGACGGGATTACCGCGCAGGCCGCGATATATGGGTACGGCGATGTCGGTGTCTTGCTGGATCGCAGCAGAGAGGGCTGCCATCGTGCGCGACTGCACATGCGGCATGTCGGCCAGGGCGATCAACCAGCCTGCTGCGTCGCGTGCCTGCGAAAGTGCGTGAACGAGCGATGCTGCCATGCCTTCATTCGCATTTTGGCAAACCGTCACTTCGCAGCCGATCGCTCGCAGCTCTGCTGCCAGTGCATGCTGTTCGGGGCGAACGACCGCAAGCACTTTCGGCAAGACCGAGAGGAGGTTTCTTGCGGCGGTAACAGCGACGCGTCGTCCGTCGGGCAGGATTTGCTGCAGCTTGTCCTGCGCGCCGCTCGGGTCGAAGCGTGTGCCCCGCCCCGCGGCAAGCAGTATTCCGGTCAGCCGGACTACGTCGTTATGCATGGATCCTACGCATTGACGTTCACCACCAGCCGGCCGCGGACTTTTCCTTCGATGATGTCGCGCGCTTTCACGAGCGCGTCGGCCAGCGTGATTTCCTGCGTAATGGCAGCCAGCTTGGAAGCATCAAGGTCGGTGGCAAGTTTCTGCCATGCGGCGATGCGCCTCGCCTTCGGCGCCATGACGCTGTCAATGCCGATCAGCCGGACGCCGCGCAGGATGAATGGCGCAACCGACCCCGGAAGATCCATGCCCTGCGCCAGCCCGCATGCAGCGACAACACCGCCGTAGCGGGTTTGGGCCAATGCGTTGACCAGCGTATGCGAACCAACTGCGTCAACAACGCCAGCCCAGCGCTCTTTCTGCAAGGGCTTGCCAGGCACGGACAGTTCCGCGCGGTCGATGATTTCCACCGCACCAATGGATTTCAGGTAATCCGCTTCGGTCTGCTTGCCGGTGGATGCCACCACGCGATAACCCCAGCCGGACAGGATCGCAACGGCCACGCTGCCGACCCCGCCCGATGCGCCGGTCACCAGGATGTCGCCGCTGTCCTTCGTCACCCCATTTTCCTGTAGTGCCATGGCGCACAGCATGGCTGTATAGCCTGCAGTACCGATCGCCATGGCGGTCTTTGCGGACATGCCTTGCGGGCGGGGGATAAGCCAGTCGCCCTTCAGCCTGGCGCGCTGCGCGAGGCAGCCCATGTGCACTTCACCGACACCCCAGCCGTTGAGAACGAAGACATCACCCGCTTTCCAGTCTGGATGCGTGGAAGTAATCACTTCGCCGGCACCGTCAATGCCGGGCACCATCGGCCACTTGCGCACGACAGGCGATTTGCCGGTGATGGCGAGGCCGTCCTTGTAGTTGATGGTGGAGTAGTCGATACGCACTGTCACGTCACCGTCAGCGGGAAGTTGCGCGTCATCGAGTTGCGTCAGCCTGGCATCTGTCGTGCCGTCTTCATTCTTGTTGAGCAAAATCGCATTGAACATAGGGCGTCTCCATGGGTGAATTTTTGATTATAGTGCGCGACCGGAAAGCGCGTATTGACGTAAAAAAGGCGCGCACCCCGTTTGGAATGCGCGCCCTCGCGATGAAATTTCTGCTTACTTGATCGAGGCGAATTTGTTTTCCAGCGCGGCGCGGTCGATCGCGCCCGGAACACGTGTGCCATCGGTGAAGAAGACGGTCGGCGTGCCGGTGATCTTCAGCTTCTGGCCGAGTGCGAGAATCTTTTCATTCGGCGCAGTGCAGTTGGCCGGTGCCGCATCGGCAGCCTTGCCCTTCAACATCCAGTCATCCCATGCCTTGGCACGATCCGCGGAGCACCAGATGTTGCGTGACTTGACGGCCGAATCCTCGGCAAGGATGTTGTACATGAAGGTATAGACCGTCAGGTTGTCCATCTGGCTTAGGGTCTGGCGGAAGCGCTTGCAATAACCGCAATTCGGATCCTCGAACACTGCAATGACGCGCTTGCCGTTGCCTTTGACAGTTTTCAGCGCGGACTCGAACGGCAGGTCAGAGAATTTGATCTTCGTGAGTTCGTCGACGCGTTCCTTGGTGTGGTCGGTGAAGGTCTTGGTATCGACCACACGGCCGATGAACAGGTATTCCCCTTTCGGATCCGTATAGAAGACATCGCTGCCGACGCGCACTTCATACCAACCACCATACGGCGTCTTGGTAATGGAGTCGATCTTGACGCCGTCGCCAAGGCGCGGTTCGATCGCTTTTCGGATCGCTTCTTTACGGATCGCCTCTTTCTGATTCCCGTCTTTTTGGGCCGTCTCCTTTTGGGGCACCGCTTTCGACGCGCTTTCCGCCAGCGCCATTCCTGCTGCAAGGCTCAACAGGCCGATGGCAGTCAATCTGGTCAGTTTCATCATGTCTTTCAGTTCATCTTTCGATTGTTTCAAGGCTTTTTCCCCATGGCATGGGAAATCAATGCCCGTTTTAAGACCGGTAATTTGTTGACCAAGTTCAATCCCAGGTTGCGTGCGATGCGCAATGGTTCGAAATCGGCCGCAAACAGGCGCTCCAGGCCGTCGGTGGCTGCCTGCATGAGGAAAATGTCTTCCTTGCGCGTGCGTGAATACCGGGCGAGGACGCGCTCGTCGCCGCAATCCCGGTGCGGCTCGCGTTCCGCGACCAGCTTGACCAGGGCCGCGACATCGGCGAACCCGAGGTTCATGCCGTGCCCTGCCAGCGGATGCACGACATGCGCCGCATCGCCGATCAGCGCGACGCGCGGCGCCACGATGGCATGCGGACGCAGCAGGCTGAGCGGGAATGCCCTGACCAGTTCAGGCTGCAGCGGATGCAACTGCCCCAGTTGATGCCCGGACAACTGCGTGACGCGTTCGGCGAGCTGCGACAAGGGTTCGCGCAGCAGTGTTTGCGCCAGGACTTCCGGCGCCGACCAGACCAGGGATGTGCGCTGCCCGGGGAGGGGCAACAGCGCCACGATGCCTTCGGTGGAAGTGAACCATTGATACGCGGCGCCATGGTGCGGCCTGCTGCATTCGAAATTGGTCACGATCGCGCGCTGACCGTAGGAGCGGTAATCGATGCCGATATCGCATTGCCCGCGCACCCAGGATTGCGCGCCGTCTGCGCCGACCACCAGGGATGCCCCGATCACATCGCCGTTGTCGAGATGTACAGTCGCGCCCTCTGCGCCGGCAGCCAGGCGCGTTGCCCGCCCACTCACGATGCGTGTGTTCGGCGCGAACTTGAGCGCGGCATCGAGTGCCTGGTTGATGTTCCTGTCTTCGACAATCCATGCGAGTGCGCCGGCGCGTGCGCCGAAAGCATCAAAGGCGAGGTTGCCAGCCTGTTCGCCATCACCCTTGACGACCATCGAATCGACCGCCGCGACACGCGACGCGTCGAGTGCCTGCCATACTTTCAGGGATGACAGCAGATCGTGTGCCACTTGGTTCAGAGCATAGACGCGCACATCCCAGCTCGCCGCCTGTGCCGGCTCCGTTGGCGCAGCATGCGGCGCCAGCAAGGTAACGCTGAGGCCGGCCTGCGCAAAACCAAGGGCTGCAGCCTTGCCGACCGCACCGTTCCCGATAACACAAATATTGCTTTGAAAATGCATGAGGCTAGTGCCCGGTAGAAATGAAAAGCCAAGCGTTCAGATCGCATTATAGCCGTTGCGGCATGATCCGCTTTGCCAAAAAGCTTGCATAATCCCACAGGTTTGCTATACTTGCGCGCCTTGGCCTGGTAGCTCAGTTGGTAGAGCAGAGGATTGAAAATCCTTGTGTCGGTGGTTCGATTCCGCCCCGGGCCACCAAAAAATTCCGAAAAACGCCAGCTTGCAAAAGCTGGCGTTTTTGTTTTTACCATCGCCATCTTGTCCTTTGCGATCTGGCGACCGGCTGGCTGCTACTCACCGTTCTTCCCTCCAGAAACGGGCGGCGCTCCTTTTTTCCTTGATCCCAGTCATTGCATCGAGGCATCAACCAAGCCGATACTTCGTCGTCGAATTTGAGCCTCATCACCGCTAACTACCTTCGATTACGCGGTACCCGCGACGACACGCTGGATTGAACGATCCGAACACACGCGTTCACCCATCCATCGCCGACGATATCATCAAGGCGTAACCGGGGACCTACGCTGCCGACACGATCGGTTGCGGGAGTCGGGAGTCATGAAACGATCCAACGCCCACGTCGGGCGTTGCTCGGTGCCGGCCGTGCGCGACCGGCATTTTCCAGATCTGCGCTGGATTCCTTTTTTTCCAGCCTGCTGCCCATCCTTTTCCTTTTTCCGCCTTCGCACCCGATCCTGTCCGCGCTTCAGCGCCGCGGCAAACATTGCTTCCGGCTGCACGCCGCGCGCTTCGCATTCAAGGATTTGCTTCACCGCACCAAGCCAGGTCCAGCACCCGCTGCCCCGGCGCAATACAAGTACAACAACATGCTGAAAGCACCTAACCGCGAGGCCCTACATGGAAAACTCATTTGACAGCACGGCAGTTTCCGATCTTGTTTCCGACATGCCGCAATACGCAGTGCCCGACTACCTCCAGGACAATTACTGGTGGGCGTACGTGCACCCGCGCGCAGTGCGATTCTGGGACCGGCAATGGCTGGTCAACCTCATCCTGCTTGGCAACTACAAGCGCCTGTGCGGCGCCGTGCTGGACGGATACGGCAGCAGCCTGCCGGGACGCACGCTGCAGATTTCCTGCGCCTACGGTGACATCACGCCGCGCCTGGCACGCTGCGTCGAGGCGGGTGGCATGCTTGACGTGATTGACATCCTCCGCGTTCAACTCGACAACCTTGCACCCAAACTATCGCCCTGGGCTCCCGTCACCCTGCACCAGATGGATTCCACGGCACTCAAGTTCGCCGATGGCCGCTTCGACCAAGCCCTGTTGTTCTTCCTCATGCATGAACAGCCCATGACCGTGCGCAAGAAGACCCTCGCCGAGGCACTGCGGGTAGTTCGCCCGGGCGGCACGATCACCATCGTCGATTTTGCGCGCCCGTACCACTCCAACCTGTTCTGCCGGTTCTGGACACTGGTGCTGACGAAACTTGAACCTTTCGCACCCGATATGTGGAAAGGAGAAATCCGGGACTGGCTGCCCAAGGATGCCCACATTGCCAGCATTCGGCAGGAAAGATTCTTCGGCGGCTTTTTCCAGAAGCTGACGATCACTCTGGCCGAGGCATAACATCACCTTCAACGTTGCGTAGCCAGGACTGCTGCAGGGCTTGGCTACGCAACGAACCACTTCACGGTGCCGGCTTCTCCTGCGGTCGATCATCTCCTCGCCTGCGAGAGAGACAAACCGAACGCGATGGGCGCGTCCCTGATCAGCCTGGCAAGAAGGGCTGCGTCAACGTCGATATCCGTGCCCCGAACCGAAATCATGGTCACCCTCGCTGAGACTGCTGGGTGACTGGCGGCGAGGCTGCGGAAAGCCTTTGGGCGGCATCGATTTCCGCGGGTGTTGCGTGAATGAGGATCAGGGCAGGTGGTTATTTGGCTGGCGCAAAACATGATGGTTCGATGAGCCTCGGCAAAATTGTGCAAGCTTGCGGAGTTTGCAATATAGGGTAAATTACGTCTCGCCCTCATGCGCAAGAACAACATGCCCAAGACAAGTAGCAACCTGCAACACGAAGATTTGTGATGCTGATAGCCGTACTGGATTCCGACCGTGATCAAGTCGAACTGCTGCGGCAGGAATTGACGCATGCCGGCCATGCCTGCCAGGCGTTTCGTCATCCGCGGGAACTCCTCGCCGCACTCGGGCAATCGCACTTCGAAGCGCTTGTCATGGACGGGAAGGCCGGCGAGCCATCCATCCTGCCGACGCTGCAGGCAATCCGGTCCATTGCGCCAGCCGACCTGCCCATCCTGCTGCTGGCGCAACGCACGCACGAAAAACAGCTTGCCGAGGCGCTGGCGGGCGGCACCACCGACTACATTGTCAAACCGCTACGCCGCGGCGAATTCCAGCTGCGCATGCAGGTACTGCTCGCGCGCGCCTATCCCGGCATGCACGCCGGTGAAGAGTTTTGCTTCGGCCCCTTTACCTTTGAGCCGGACAGGTCGCGCATCACGCGCGCAGACGCAACGATCGACGTCACGCAGAAGGAGTTCGAACTGGCGCTGCTCTTCTTCCGCAATCTTGGCAGACCACTGTCGCGCGCCTACATCCTCGAAAAGATCTGGTCGCACGATACGGAGACGCCCTCGCGCACCATTGACACGCACGTTTCGCGCGTGCGCAACAAGCTCGGGCTGCGGCCGGAAAACGGGTTTCGCCTGGTTCCCGTGTACAGCTACGGCTATCAGCTGGAGCAATTGCCGGCGCGCTGACTCCTCTTCGCCTCACTTATCCCAAGTCAAGATGAACGGCTTGAATGCCGTTTTATCAACGAAAACGCCCCTCTCCTGCAGAGGGGCAACGCGCTATAATAGAGCGTCGCGAATACCCGCATTGACATAACAGGAATGCAGCTTCTCACCGTCGGCCTCAACCACAACACCGCGCCGGTTGCGTTGCGCGAAAAAGTGGCTTTTCCCGCTGACCAGATCGGCCAGGCGGTCGCGTCAGCGCGCGCCTGGTTTGCGCGTCATGCTCCCGCCGGCTCGACAGATGAAGCAGCGATTCTTTCCACCTGCAATCGCACCGAACTCTACGCCGCCAGTCATGTTCCGGGCGGCGTCGAAGCAGCAATCGACACCACCGCGCATTTCCTCGCCGAGTATCACAATCTGCCCTATTCCGAACTGCGGCCATACCTCTACACGCTGCCGCAGGATAACGCGGTGCGTCACGCATTCCGTGTCGCGTCCGGGCTCGACTCGATGGTGCTGGGCGAAGCGCAGATCCTTGGCCAGATGAAGGAAGCGGTGCGCCGCGCGGAAGCCGCCGGCGGGCTAGGCACTTACCTGCACCAGATGTTCCAGCGCACCTTCGCCGTCGCGAAGGAAGTGCGCACCACCACCGAGATCGGCGCGCACAGCGTGTCGATGGCCGCTGCAGCGGTACGCCTGTCGCAACGCATCTTCGACAAGATATCCGAACAGAACGTGCTGTTCATCGGCGCCGGCGAAATGATTGAATTGTGCGCGACCCACTTCGCCGCACAGAATCCGAAGACTCTGACAATTGCCAACCGCACGCTGGAGCGCGGCGAATCCCTCGCCCACCGATTCAACGGGCACGCTATCCGCTTGGGCGATCTGCCCGAGCAATTGGCACAGTTCGACATCGTCGTGTCGAGTACCGCCTCCTCGCTGCCGATCATCGGCCTCGGCATGGTCGAGCGCGCGATCAAGGCGCGCCGCCACAAGCCCATGTTCATGGTCGACCTTGCCGTGCCGCGCGATATCGAATCGGAAGTCGGCCGACTCGACGACGTGTTCCTCTACACCGTAGACGATCTCGGTACGGCCGTTCAGACCGGCATCGAGAACCGCCAGGCCGCAGTCGCGCAGGCAGAGGCGATCATTGAAAATCGCGTGCAATCGTTCATGCACTGGATGGATACCCGCGCGGTGGTGCCGGTGATCCGCGACCTGCATGAATCCAGCGAATCGATGCGCCTGACTGAACTCGAACGCGCCAGGAAGCTGCTTGCCAAGGGTGAGGACATCGACGCAGTGCTCGAGGCGCTGTCCAAGGGGCTCACCGCGAAATTCCTGCACGGACCGCAGCAAGCCTTGCACAATGCCCAGGGCGACGAACGCGCACGCCTTGCCGCGCTGCTGCCGCAACTGTTCCGCACCAAGCGCTAGCTACCCCCTCATCGAGCCCTGCCGCTGCGCGTGGCGGGCTTCCGGTTCGGCGCCGGCCGCATCGCGTCGCGCTCCCCATCATTCAACCGAGACGATTACCGATGAAACCATCCATGCTTGCCAAGCTCGACCAGCTCAGCGAAAGGCTGGAAGAACTGAACAACCTGCTGATGCAGGAAGGCGTGACTTCCGACATGGACCAGTACCGCAGGCTGACGCGTGAACATGCCGAGCTCGGCCCGCTGGTCGCGCTCTACAAGGAATACCGCAAAGCCGGCGACGACATCGAAGCGGCGCAGGAAATGCTGTCGGATCCCGACATGAAGGAACTGGCGCAAGAGGAAATCGCAGCGGCAAAGGAGCGCATCGAACAGCTCGAACTCGACCTGCAAAAGATGCTGTTGCCGAAGGACCCGAATGACGAGCGCAACATCTATCTTGAAATTCGCGCCGGCACCGGAGGTGATGAAGCCGCGCTCTTCGCCGGCGACCTGTTGCGCATGTACACCCGCTTTGCCGAGCGCCATCGCTGGCAGGCGGAGATGGTATCGGAGTCGGCCTCGGAAATCGGCGGCTACAAGGAAGTCATCGTGCGCATCATTGGACATGGCGCATATTCGAAGTTGAAATTCGAATCCGGCGGGCATCGTGTGCAACGCGTGCCGGCCACCGAAACGCAGGGGCGCATCCATACCTCGGCCTGCACGGTTGCCGTCATGCCGGAAGCCGACGAGGTGAGCGACGTCGACATCAATCCGGCGGACATCCGCATCGACACCTTCCGCGCATCCGGCGCGGGTGGCCAGCACATCAACAAGACCGATTCGGCGGTGCGCATCACCCACATCCCGACCGGCATCGTGGTCGAATGCCAGGACGACCGCAGCCAGCACAAGAACAAAGCCTCCGCGCTGAAAGTGCTCGCCGCGCGTATCAAGGACATGCAATTGCGCGAGCAGCAGGCCAAGGAAGCGGCGACGCGCAAATCGCTGATCGGCTCGGGCGACCGCAGCGAGCGCATTCGCACCTACAATTTTCCGCAGGGCCGCGTCACTGACCATCGCATCAATCTGACGCTCTACAAGATCGATTTCATCATGGATGGCGACCTGGAGGAGCTGACCAATGCGTTGATGGCGGAGCACCAGGCAGAGCAGCTTGCGGCACTGAGCGAGGAGGCCTGATCTTCGCAGCAAAACTTGATACGGATGGGTTGCGGAATGCTTGCATTAAGGGAACCATTTCACGCAGTATTACTCCCATGACATTATTCACTGACAAGACAGATCGATGAAAACCTCCAAACCTGTGCTGCTCGCTGTCGGAATCGTTGCCTTCCTGCTGATTGGTGCCGCGCTGTACCTGCAGCATGTCAAGAATGAGTTGCCCTGCCCCTTGTGCGTAATGCAGCGCTATGCATTCATCACAACCGGGTTGATCTGCCTGGTGTTTGCCGCCCTGCCGCGCGGCCTGACGAAGCTCGGTGCGAGCCTGGGCGCGCTGGCAGCACTGACCGGTGCGGGCATCGCGAGCTGGCACCTGTGGGTGAAGGCGCATCCTGCGATTTCCTGCGGCATCGATCCGCTGGAAACCTCGCTCAACAAGATTGCCACCGCCGAGTGGCTGCCTTGGCTGTTCAAGGCAGATGGCCTGTGCTCGACGGAATATGAGCCGCTTCTTGGCCTCTCGACGCCGCAATGGTCGCTGATCTGGTTCTCGATCTTCGCGCTGCTGCTGATCTGGGCAGCACTGCGGCAAAGCCGCTGACGCGCTGCGACGAGCAGAACCGCAAAGCAGCACCGAAAACATGTCATCGTTTTCAATTTCTCCCGGCACCACGCTCGGCGCGGTGCTGAAAACTCCGCCGATCGAACCGCTGGAAGCTCGCATCCTGCTGGGCCATGCCTTGCAGTTGTCGCGCGTCCAGCTCATCACGCAATCGGAACGCAGCCTGACCGCGGATGAAGCAAACGTCGTATCGTCCCTGTTCCAACGGCGTCTCAATGGTGAGCCGATTGCCTATATTGTCGGTGAGCGCGAATTCTACGGATTGCCGTTCTACACCACGCCCGATGTGCTGATCCCGCGCCCGGAAACGGAACTGCTGGTCGAGCTCACACTTGAACGGCTGCCGCAAGGAGGACGCGTGCTCGACATGGGCACAGGCTCCGGCGCAATCGCCATTGCCATTGCCCATGCCCGACCCGACGTCTCGATAACCGCACTGGACGCGAGCACAGCCGCGTTGCAGGTCGCGCAGCGCAATGCAACGCGACATGGCGCCCGTGTGTCATTCGTGCGCAGCAACTGGTTCGAATCACTGCCGCCGGAGCGCTTCGATGTCATCGTTTCCAATCCGCCCTATATCGTGCAGAACGATCCCCACCTGGCGCAAGGCGACCTGCGCTTTGAGCCGGCCGATGCGCTCACCGACCATGCCGATGGCTTGTCCGCCCTGCGTACCATCATCCGCGGCGCACCGGACTATCTTGCTCCCGGCGCTTGGCTATTGATGGAACATGGCTACGACCAGGCACCGGCGGTGCGTGACTTGCTGGCCAAGGACGGCTTTCACGCAGTACAAAGCTGGCAAGACTTGGCCGGCATCGAGCGCGCCAGCGGCGGCCACCGCTAAGCGCCAGCCCAATGATGTTTTTTATCCCTGTCAAGACTGGCGGATTCGCATAATTTGCGTATCATCTGCCGCTTGTTTTCACCATTTTGATTCCACATGCTGCCATCGATCGAACAACGCCTTGCTGTTGAACTCGCCGCCAAGCCGGCGCAAGTCGCCGCCGCCATCGCCCTGCTGGACGAAGGCGCCACCGTTCCCTTCATTGCGCGCTATCGCAAGGAAGCTACCGGTGGGCTCGACGACACGCAATTGCGCCTGCTGGAAGAACGCCTGCGTTACCTGCGCGAGCTGGAGGATCGGCGCGCAGCAATCATCGCCTCGATCGAGGAGCAGGGCAAGATGACGCCGGCACTGCTGGACGCCGTCGTGCATGCGGAAGACAAGACGCGGCTGGAAGACCTGTACCTGCCTTACAAGCCGAAGCGCCGCACCAAGGCGCAGATCGCGGCCGAAGCCGGCCTCACTGAGCTGGCGGACGCCCTGCTGGCCAATCCGGCACTGAGCCCCGAAGAGGAAGCGGCCAAGTACCTGAAGCCTGCGTTCAGCACCGACAATGGCGAAAATCCGGGCGTTCCCGACGCCAAGGCTGCGCTGGACGGCGCGCGCCAGATCCTGATGGAGCGCTTTGCCGAAGACGCGACGCTGCTGCAAGCGCTGCGCGAATACATCACGGAACACGGCGTAGTGGAATCAAAGGTCGTCGAGGGCAAGGAAGATGCGGGCGCGAAGTTTGCTGACTACTTCGATTACTCCGAAACGCTCGGCACGATTCCCTCGCATCGTGCGCTGGCGCTGTTCCGCGGGCGTCGGGAAGAAATCCTGAACGTGTCGCTGCGCCTCGACAGCGAAGAGGAAAAGCCGAAATGGGATGCGCCACATAACCCGTGCGAGAGCCGCATCGCCGCACGTTTCGGCATCAGCAACCAGGGCCGCCCGGCAGACAAGTGGCTGTCCGACACGGTGCGCTGGACCTGGCGCGTGAAGGTTTTCATGCACTTGGAAACGGAGCTGATGACGAGCCTGCGCGAACGTGCCGAGATCGAAGCGATCAACGTCTTCGCCCGCAATCTCAAGGACCTGCTGCTGGCCGCTCCTGCCGGTCCGCGCGCGACTATGGGCCTGGACCCGGGGCTGCGTACCGGCGTGAAGGTTGCGGTGGTCGATGCCACCGGCAAGGTGGTCGACACCACCGCCATCTATCCGCACCAGCCGCGTAACGACTGGGATGGATCGATCCACACCCTCGCACAACTCGCGCGCAAGCATGACGTCGCGCTGATCTCGATCGGCAACGGCACCGCGTCGCGCGAGACCGACAAGCTGGCGCAGGACCTGATCAAGCAGCATCCGGAACTGAAGCTGACCAAGATCGTGGTATCCGAAGCGGGCGCGTCGGTTTACTCGGCCTCGGAATTTGCATCGCGCGAATTGCCGGAGCTGGATGTCTCGTTGCGCGGCGCTGTATCGATCGCACGCCGCCTGCAGGATCCA
Source organism: Noviherbaspirillum sp. (assembly GCF_035254685.1). GTDB lineage: Bacteria > Pseudomonadota > Gammaproteobacteria > Burkholderiales > Burkholderiaceae_D > Noviherbaspirillum. Next base: position 23,305 of record NZ_DATFAI010000033.1, read on the forward strand.
CTGGCGGAACTGGTGAAGATCGATCCGAAGTCGATCGGCGTCGGCCAGTACCAGCACGATGTCAGCCAGACACAACTGGCGCGCTCGCTGGATGCCGTAGTGGAGGATTGCGTGAATGCGGTGGGCGTTGACGTCAACACGGCATCCGCTCCGCTGCTGGCTCGCGTGTCCGGTCTGAACGCCAGCGTGGCGCAAAGCATCGTCAGCTACCGGGACATGAAAGGCATGTTCACGTCGCGCGTTGCCCTGCGCGAGGTACCGCGGCTCGGGGAGAAGACCTTTGAACAGGCAGCCGGCTTCCTGCGCATCATGAACGGCGACAATCCGCTCGATGCGTCTGCCGTCCACCCGGAATCCTATCCGGTCGTCGAGAAGATCCTCAACGACATCAAGAAAGATGTGAAAGGCGTGATCGGCGATGGCAAGCTGTTGAAGGGGCTCAACCCCGCGAAGTACGCGGATGAAAAGTTCGGCGTGCCGACCATCACGGACATCCTGAAGGAACTCGAAAAGCCGGGCCGCGACCCTCGCCCCGAGTTCACCACCGCCACCTTCAAGGAAGGCGTGGAGGATATCAGGGACCTGCGACCCGACATGATTCTGGAAGGCGTGGTCACCAACGTCGCCGCATTCGGTGCCTTCGTCGATATCGGCGTGCACCAGGATGGCCTGGTCCACATTTCGGCACTCTCGAATACCTTTGTGCGTGATCCGCATACCGTCGTGAAGGCCGGCCAGGTGGTCAAGGTGAAGGTGCTTGAGGTGGACGAAAAGCGCCGCCGCATCGCGCTCACGATGCGTCTGTCCGATACGCCTGCGCCCGCCGGAGCACGTACGGAACAGCGCGGCGATCGCAATGATTCGCGGAGGCTCGCGCAGCATCAGCAGTCGCGCCAGCCGGCGGTCAACAATGCCATGGCAGCTGCCTTTGCCAAGCTGAAAGGTTGAGGCCGCCTGGACTGGGAAACAGCACGGGCTCGCGCAAGGCGAGCCCTTTTATTTGGACGGCAACTTTTCTCTGAATGGGCGTTGATCCCAAAGAATAAAGTCTGGATTCCCCCGGGTTTTTGAAGGACTTACCGGCGTGCACTGCGTCTTTTTCATATAATGGGCGCTATCCCGCATTTTTGAGAGGTTAGGCCATGAGCAATGATATCCATTCCTGGATCAAGGACACCGTCAGCCAGCACCCGGTCGTGCTGTTCATGAAAGGTACGGCGCAATTTCCGCAGTGCGGCTTTTCCGGCCGCGCCATCCAGATCCTGCAATCCTGCGGGATCGAAAACATCGTGACCATCAATGTTCTGGAAGACGCAGAAGTGCGCCAAGGCATCAAGGAATATTCCAACTGGCCGACCATTCCGCAGCTCTTCGTCAAAGGCGAATTCGTCGGCGGTTCGGACATCATGACCGAGATGTACGAGTCGGGCGAGTTGCAGAACCTGCTGAAGTCCTGATGCGGTTGCATCCGCCGGGATGCATCAACGACAGCCGATGCCGAACAAACGCCTGATCATCGCCATCACCGGTGCAACCGGTGCCGTATATGGGGTGCGTCTTCTGCAAGTGTTGCGCGACAGCGGTGGCATCGAAACCCATATGGTCGTCTCCGATGCAGGCGTCCTCAGCCTGCATCAGGAGCTGGACATGGCGCGCAAGGAAGTAGAGGCACTGGCGCATGTCGTTCATCACGTGCGAGACGTTGGCGCGTCGATCGCGAGTGGCTCGTTCCAGTCGGAGGGCATGATTGTTGCGCCCTGCTCGATGAAAACGCTGGCCTCCGTCGCACATGGTTTTTCCGATAACCTGATCGCGCGGGCCGCGGACGTCGTACTGAAAGAACGACGTCGCTTGGTGTTGATGGTGCGCGAGACACCATTCAATCTCGCCCATCTGCGCAACATGACTGCGGTCACGGAAATGGGCGGCATCATTTTCCCACCGTTACCTGGTTTCTATCATCGCCCACAATCCATTGCGGAATTGGTCGACCACACTGTCGGGAGAGTTCTGGACCTGTTCTCGATTTCTCACGCGCTCACGCCTCGCTGGAGCGGCATCAAGCAGGAACAGTAATGTTTGGTCGCGGGTGGATATAGCCGGGATCTCTGTCTCCCTTGCAGGGGAAGTCATCCGACGTAAATTCAACATGAAAAGAAAAAGCCCACGATCATTGATGATGATCGTGGGCTTTGCATTGGTGCCGGCTGCAGGACTCGAACCCGCCACCTGATGATTACAAATCAACTGCTCTACCAGATGAGCTAAGCCGGCGAAACTGGAAAGTCCCGTATTGTACTTTATTTGATCCGCGTTAGTGTAGGACGCCCGCCTTTTTTTGGCGGCTCATTGTCATCGTCCGGGCCGCCTGTCGAGGTGTTGCTGGTGTCGCTGGTCTCGCCTTCCGTTTGCGGAACAGCCGAAAGCGGAGGCGCTTTCGAGGTCTCGTCGCTGCGCTCATCCTGAGATGCCGGAGAAACCTCGAATGCCATGCCCTGCCCGTTCTCGCGCGCATAGATCGCCACGACGTTTTCCACGGGAATCAGGATCTCGCGCGACACGCCTCCGAAGCGAGCATGGAAATGGATCGCATCGTTATCCATCTTCAAGCCGCTTGTTGCAGTGAAGCTGATGTTGAGCACGATCTCGCCATTCTTCACGAATTCGCGTGGTACGCGGGTCTGCGCATCGACGGCGGCGGCAAGATACGGCGTATATCCGTTATCCGTGCACCACTCGTAGATCGCCCGCAGCAAGTAGGGCTTGGTAGAAATTTCTGGCATGGTTTCCCGGTTAAAACGCCTGCGCCGCGGAATGCACCCCTTGAAGAATTCCGGGTGCACTTACGCAGGGGCAAGCAGTATCAGCGGCGCATAACCTTCTCGGACGGCGTCAACGCTTCAATGTAGGCCGGGCGCGAGAAAATGCGCTCCGCATATTTCATCAGAGGCGCCGCGGTCTTGGATAGTTCGATACCGTAATGATCAAGGCGCCAGAGCAAGGGCGCGATCGCGACGTCGAGCATGGAAAACTCGTCGCCCAGCATGTACTTGTTCTTCAAAAACAGCGGTGCCAGTGTGGTCAAGCGATCACGGATTTCGGCGCGCGCCTTGTCATGCCCTTTTTCGGCCCCTTTGGACTTGTCGTTTTCCAGGGTGTGGACGTGGACGAACAACTCTTTCTCGAAGTTAAACAGCATCAGGCGCGCACGCGCGCGCATGAGCGGATCCGCCGGCATCAGTTGCGGATGCGGAAAACGCTCATCGATATATTCGTTGATGATGTTCGACTCATACAGAATGAGGTCGCGCTCGACCAGGATCGGCACCTGACCATAAGGATTCATTACCGAGATGTCTTCCGGCTTGTTGAACAGGTCGACATCGCGAATTTCGAAATCCATTCCCTTCTCGAACAACACGAGACGGCAGCGCTGCGAAAATGGGCAGGTAGTGCCCGAATAGAGAACCATCATGTTGTAGTTCCTTAGAAACAAAAGGGTGAGACGTCATACGGCTCACCCTGAAACAAACGCCCGCCGTCCGTCCGGATAGCGGGCAAGATTTACTTGATGTCTTTCCAGTAGGACGCGTTCAAACGCCAGGACAGTACCAGGAACAGACCAAGGAAGAGCAATACGCCAACACCGAGGCGCTTGCGGGTATTTTGCGCAGGCTCGGCCATCCACTGAAGATAACCCACCAGGTCAGCAACGGCATTGTCATACTCGATCGGCGACAACTTGCCGGGCGTCACTTGTTCGAATCCGGCAAACTTGTGAACCATCTTGCCCGGATCGTGCGGATCCTTCTCTTCGACGAACTTGGCGCTGCGCACACCCTGAAGCTCCCACAGCACGTGCGGCATGCCGACGTTCGGGAACACAAGGTTGTTCCAGCCCGTCGGGCGGGAATCGTCCTTGTAGAAGGTACGCAGGTAGGTGTACAGCCAGTCCGGACCGGAGCCCGCTTCGGAAGCTTTAGCACGTGCGATCACCGACAGATCCGGCGGCGCAGCGCCGAACCAGACCTTCGCATCCTTCGGTTGCATCGCCACCTTCATCAGGTCACCTACCTTGTCCGTCGCGAACAGAAGATTGTTCTTGATCTGATCTTCCGTCAGTCCGATGTCGCGCAGGCGGTTGTAGCGCATGGCGGCAGCCGAGTGGCAGTTCAGGCAATAGTTGACGAAGATCTTGGCACCGTTTTGCAGCGCGGCCAGATCATGGATCCGGTTCGGTGCCTGGTCAAGGGTGGCAGTTTCGCTGGCCAGCACGACTGCCGGCACCAGTGCCAGGACCGCAATCAGTTTTTTCAGCAATTTCATGATTCTCTTATCCCTTTGCGGCTTAGTGCGGCTTGAAAGTAACACGCTCGGGCACGGGCTTGAACTGCCCCATGGAGCTCCACCAAGGCATCAACAGGAAGAAGCCGAGGTAAATGAACGTGCAAATCTGTGCCACCAGAGTGCGGGTTTCGGTCGGCGGCAACACGCCGAGGTAACCCAGGATCACGAATGCAATGCCGAAGACCAGGTACACGTAACGATGCCAGCCCGGGCGATAACGGATCGACTTGACCGGCGAGTGGTCGAGCCACGGCAGACCACCGAGGATCAGCACGGACACGCCCATCAGGACCACGCCCCAGAATTTGGCGTCGAAGATGAACATGCCGACCAGCGCAGCAGCGCCAACGACGATAAACGCAATTTTCACCTTGCCGCTCAGCTTCGACTTCGCGATCACCAGCGCAACGTATGCCACCAGGCCGACTTCCAGCGCGTACATGAACTGCGAAGTCGTTGCGCGCAGGACCGAGTAGAATGGCGTGAAGTACCAGACCGGCGCAATGTGCGGCGGGGTCTTCAGCGGATCAGCCGGGATGAAGTTGTTGTACTCGAGGAAGTAACCGCCCATTTCCGGCGCGAAGAAGATGATTGCGCTGAAAACGATCAGGAACACGGCGACGACGAACACATCATGCACCGAGTAGTACGGATGGAACGGAATGCCATCCAGCGGCACGCCGTTGGAGTCCGTCTTTTCCTTGATCTCGATGCCATCCGGATTGTTGGAACCCACTTCGTGCAGCGCAATGATGTGCGCCACGACCAGGCCCAGCAGGACCAGCGGGATCGCGATCACATGGAACGAGAAGAAGCGGTTCAGGGTTGCGTCCGACACGACGTAGTCACCGCGAATCCACAGGGACAGGTCCGGGCCGATGAACGGGATGGCGCCGAACAGGTTCACGATCACCTGCGCGCCCCAGTAGGACATCTGGCCCCATGGGAGCAGGTAGCCGAAGAATGCCTCTGCCATGAGCGCCAGGAAGATGGCGACGCCGAACAGCCAGACCAGTTCACGCGGCTTGCGATAGGACCCGTACAGCAGGCCACGCAACATGTGCAGGTAAACGACAATGAAGAAGGCGGATGCGCCGGTGGAGTGCATGTAGCGAATCAGCCAGCCCCAGGGCACGTCGCGCATGATGTACTCGACCGAATTGAACGCGAGGGTGGCGTCCGGCTTGTAGTGCATCACGAGGAAAATGCCGGTGACGATCTGGATGACCAGGACCAGCAATGCGAGGGAGCCGAATGCGTACCAGAAGTTGAAGTTCTTCGGTGCGTAGTACTCGGAGAGGTGCGCCTTCCAGGTGGAAGTCAGCGGGAATCGGGCGTCGACCCAGTTCAGCGCCTTGGCGGAGAACGGCGCGTCGGCGGGGAGCTTTTTCTCTTGGAATGCCATGATTATGCTTCGCCTTTCTCGTCTTTGCCGATCAGCAAGCGCGTATCGCTCAGATACATGTGCGGCGGTACTTGCAGGTTGTCAGGAGCCGGCTTGTTCTTGAACACGCGCCCGGCCAGGTCAAAGGTCGAACCGTGGCACGGGCAGAGGAAACCGCCCTGCCAATCGTCCGGCAGCGAAGGCTGCGCTCCGGGTTGCAGCTTGCTGCTCGGGGAGCAGCCCAGATGCGAACAGATGCCCACTGCGACGAGGACTTCCGGCTTGCGGGAACGGTATTCGTTACGCGCATATTCCGGCGTCAAGTCGGCCTGATTACGTTCCGACTTAGGATCGGCAACCTGGGCGTCAGTTTTCTTCAGCGACTCGACCATTTCGGGTGAGCGCTTCAGAATCCAGACCGGTTTGCCGCGCCACTCCACGGTCTTCATCTCCCCCGGAGCCATGCCCGTGATATCAACCTCCACCGGAGCGCCTGCGGCTTTTGCTCGCTCGGACGGCTGGAAGGTGGACACAAAGGCCCCTGCCGTAGCCAATCCGGCCACACCACCCGCCGCACACGTAGCGACGAGCAAGCCGCGTCGACCGGAATC
>NZ_DATFAI010000034.1:0-34819 GCF_035254685.1 Noviherbaspirillum sp.
TTTTAGGAGGGGGCGGCAGCGTGACGCGAGGCTTCTTGCTTATACGGCTCGTGTGATTAGCTATTAATGAAAGACGCTTTTATGGCAACAGGTACCGTCAAGTGGTTCAACGATTCCAAAGGCTTCGGATTTATCACTCCCGATGACGGCGGTGAAGATTTGTTCGCCCATTTTTCTGCAATCCAGATGCAAGGCTTCAAGACTCTCAAAGAAGGTCAAAAGGTCTCGTTCGAAGTCACGCAAGGCCCCAAGGGCAAGCAAGCTTCCAATATTCAATCGCCCTGATCACATCGATTAGCTGGAACAATAAAAACCCCGCATTGGCGGGGTTTTTTTTCGTCCTGGTTTTAGTCAGGTAAAGATTGCATGAGCATAAAAGGATCGCCACCCACTCTTTCCTAAAATGCAACTTGATTGAATCCCATTTCGGAAACCCCGGTTGTCGTATATGCGTAAATGGGGAAAATGGCTGTAAAGTAATGCCCCATGAAACTCCGGCAAAAAATCCTGCTACTCGCGATCACCCCTCTTATCGTTGCGCTGGTCGCCATCGCCCTCGCCGTCCGCTACCAGGCGGCAGTGCTGGCGAAACAGCAGCGCACGTCGGTGGAAGCCGCATACCTCGCCAGCAAGGAAGCGGAGCTCAAGCATTTCGTGGTGCTGGCGACTCGCTCGATTGAACACCTGTACGAGTCGGGCCGACATGATGAAGCAACGCTGAATGAGGCGAAGGCCATCCTTGCGACGCTCGACTATGGCGACGACGGCTATTTTTTCCTCTACGACCTCCATGGCCGCAACCTCATGCATCCGCGCAAGCCCGAACTGGTCGGCCGGGACCTGTGGGATCTTCGGGATACAAACGGCAGTCCGACGATACAGCGACTCATCGCGCAGGCGAAGGCCGGCGGCGGATTCGTGCGCTATCAATGGGAAAAACCGTCGTCTGGAAAGATGTCTCCCAAGCTGGGATACGTGGTTGAACTCGAGCGCTGGGGATGGATGCTGGGAACGGGCCTTTATCTTGACGACGTGGATGCCGCTCTTGCCAAGATCGACACGCAGATTTCCGGGAACATCAATAACACGATGCTGTGGATCACCGGCATCGCTATTGCGAGCGCACTGATTATCGGGCTTTCCGGCCTGGCCTTGAACATCAGCGAAAATCGTGTAGCAGATGCCAAACTCCGCGCGCTTGCGCAACGCGTCGTACGTTCACAGGAAGAAGAGCGCGCCCGACTGTCGCGCGATCTGCATGACGGGATCAGCCAGTGGCTCGTCTCGATCAAGCTGCAGGTTGAGTCAGGGATTGCCAAACTGATTGCCAACGCGGCGCAACCTGAACTTGCCCGCACCTCCTTTGATCGTGCAGCAGGACAGCTCAACGATGTACTGGGCGAAGTCCGGCGCATTTCGCACGATCTCAGGCCCGCCCTGCTTGACGACCTCGGCCTTGCCGCAGCGCTCGATCACCTGGTTACGGAATTCAGTGAGCACACCTCCATTACAACGCGGTTCACGGCCGATGGCTCAGTCGACGGCCTCGGGGACGTATCGAATACCGTGCTTTTCCGCATCGCACAGGAAGCGCTGACCAACATCAAGCGCCACGCGAACGCAAGGAATGTGAACGTGCGCCTTGTTGGCAGCAAGAGCGACGTGACGCTGACCATTTCCGATGACGGCATCGGATTTGACGTTGCCGGCATTGCGCAGCATCCCAAGCGAGGCATCGGCCTGCGCAACATGCATGAACGCGTAGAGGCTGTCGGCGGTACGATGTACGTGGCCTCGTCAGTTGAGGGCACCCGAGTAACCGCAAGCTTGCGTAGAGTGTAAGTGAAAATGAGCAGTCAACCGTACGTTCACATCCTGTTAGTCGATGACCACCCGCTGGTGCGCGATGGCTTGCGCGCCCGCCTTGAGACCATTCCGCATTTCACGATCGTGGCGGAGGCCGGTGATGCGAATGAGGCACTGCAGCATGCGGCGACACAGACAATCGACATCGCATTGATGGACATTAATCTTTCTGGAATGAACGGAATCGAACTGACCGGCCGTCTTAATACGCTCTATCCGGAAATTGCCGTCCTGATGCTGAGCATGCATGACAAGGCGGAGTACGTGATGCAGGCAATCCAGGCAGGCGCCCGCGGTTACGTGCTGAAGGATGCACCGGCGCTCGACATCATCACGGCAATCGATACGGTCATGTCAGGCGGCATCTATTACAGCGCAGGACTGGCAAAACAGCTCGCCCGCCCCATGCCGCCGGCGTTGCTGCTGACTCCACGCGAACGTGAAGTGCTGAAATGCATCGCCACAGGCAAATCGAACAAGCATATCGCGCGCGAAATGAACCTGAGTGTAAGAACCGTGGAAACGCATCGGCTCAACATCAAGCGCAAGCTCGGCATCGAAGGCCAAGCGGACCTGATCCGTTTCGCGCTGGAGCAGACGCAGATCAGGTAGCACAAAATAATAAGAGGCCAAATGGACTTGGCGGAATAAGCCCCCTTTTCCTTGTCGCCAAAAAAAATGGCCGGATTGCTCCGGCCATTTCATCTTGCATCGAACGAATCACATGTTCGAAATCATGACCTCGCCAAAGCCAGAGCACGAAACCTGCGTTGCACCTTCCATCAGGCGCGCAAAGTCGTAGGTAACTTTCTTCGACGCGATCGACTTCTCCATCGACGTGATGATCAGGTCAGCCGCTTCAACCCAACCCATGTGGCGCAGCATCATTTCTGCGGACAGGATCAGGGAACCCGGATTCACATAATCCTTGCCAGCGTACTTCGGCGCAGTACCGTGGGTCGCTTCGAACATGGCGACGGAGTCGGACAGGTTGGCACCAGGAGCGATGCCGATGCCACCGACCTGCGCTGCCAGCGCGTCGGAGATGTAGTCGCCATTCAGGTTCAACGTGGCGATCACGCTGTATTCTGCGGGACGAAGCAGGATCTGTTGCAGGAACGCGTCAGCGATAGAATCCTTGATTGTGATTTCCTTGCCGGTCTTCGGATTCTTGAACTTGCACCACGGGCCACCATCGATCAGCTGGGCGCCGAATTCGTGCTGTGCCAGCGCATAGGCCCAGTCGCGGAAACCGCCTTCCGTGTACTTCATGATGTTGCCCTTGTGGACGATCGTCACGGAAGGCTTGTCGTTGTCGATGGCGTACTGGATCGCCTTGCGGACGAGCCGCTCGGTGCCTTCACGGGAAACCGGCTTGATGCCGATGCCGGACGAACCCGGGAAGCGAATTTTCTTGACGCCCATTTCCTTGATCAGGAAGTCGATCACCTTCTTGGCGGCGTCGCTGCCTTCCTGCCACTCGATACCGGCGTAGATGTCTTCGGAGTTCTCGCGGAAGATCACCATGTCGGTCTTCTCCGGCTCACGTACCGGTGAAGGCACGCCCTTGAAGTAACGCACCGGGCGCAGGCAGACATACAGGTCGAGTTCCTGGCGCAGCGCAACGTTCAGGGAGCGGATACCGCCGCCGACCGGGGTCGTCAATGGCCCCTTGATCGAAACGACGTAATCCTTCAAGACTTGCAGCGACTCTTCCGGCAGCCACACATCCGGACCATAGACCTTGGTCGACTTCTCGCCAGCAAAAATTTCCATCCAGCTGATCTTGCGCTTGCCGCCATATGCCTTCGCAACGGCTGCATCAACCACCTTGATCATGACCGGAGTGATATCCACGCCGGTGCCATCACCTTCGAGATAGGGGACGATCGGGTTGTCGGGAACATTCAACGAGAAATCGGCATTGACGGTGATCTTTTTGCCGTCGGCAGGCACTTTGATATGTTGATACATCGTAGGCTCCGGGGGTTGAGGAGGAATAGAAGGCGGTTGCACTTTAAATTTTTGTTTTAAAGTCGAATCTCAGTCTTATATAAGACATAAGACAGCATTTCGTATTATGCACCAGTATTTTACTAGATGCCATAACTTTTCTATCGGCAATATATATCGGATCGACGACCCGATTGCTTGCTTCTGCGGCGCTTCGCAAGGCAGGAGGTTCGTCATGCCCTCTCATGCGGAATCGCCGGGACGGACTAACAGATTAGTCCGTCGGTTGTGGATGCACAAAGCGTAAAATACGCGTCCATCATTTTCCGCCCGGCCGAGCGCATGCCACTCATTCTCTTCAACAAGCCTTTCCAGGTGATGTGCCAGTTTTCGCCGCATCCCACCCGCAAGACGCTTGCAGATTTCCTGGACATTCCTGGCATCTACCCTGCAGGGCGCCTTGACGCCGATAGCGAAGGCTTGCTGCTGCTGACCGACGACGGCAAGCTTCAGCATCGGATCAGCCACCCCGACAGCAAACAGCCAAAGACTTATATTGTCCAGGTAGAAGGCATTCCGGATGACGATACCCTGACGAGATTGCGCGAGCCGCTGAATCTGGGCGATTTCGTGACCCAGCGCTGCGACGTGAAACAGATCGAACCGCCGGAATGGCTGTGGGAACGCAATCCGCCGATCCGGCAACGGGAAAGCAGTCCGACGAGTTGGCTGGCAATCACCCTTTCCGAGGGAAAGAATCGACAAGTGCGTCGCATGACTGCAGCGGTCGGACTTCCCACGTTGAGGCTTGTCAGGATCGCCGTCGGTCCATTTTCACTGGCAACACATCCCCTATGGCCCGGGGACTGGCGCGAGGTATCGACAGCGGAACTGGAAGCTGGCGCCAATGCGCACAGGCGCACCAGCTCAATGTAAATGCATATGCCGGTCCGCCGAGTCTACAGCCGAGGATTGGCTATTTGAAAATTTCCTCAGACAACATGTCAACCGATGCTTTTGCATTTCGTTATTCACATTGATTCGTGAGAATCACCGTTTTTATCAATATGCCAATTTGAGGGACAAAAATGAAAAACCTGATCGCCGCTTTGATCGCTGGTCTGTTCGCCGCTTCCGCATTCGCCGCTGACCCCGCTCCTGCTTCCGCATCGGCTTCGGCCTCTGCTCCGGCTGCTGCCGCTCCCGCTCCGAAGGCAAAGAAAGCCAAGAAGGCCAAGAAGGCCAAGAAGGCTGCAGCTGCTTCTGCCGAAGCTTCCAAGTAATTCCCGCTTCCGCGTAAAAAAGGCAGGCTTGTCCTGCCTTTTTTATTTTTTGGACAATATTCAGGCAATGAGACGATACACGCCGTCTTTTCGTCGCTTATGGGCTAAGCTTTCCAGGCCTTTTTTATCTCAGTAATCAACTTCAGATGATCTCCAGGACCCAACTTTCAGCATCAACCTTGCTGGCTGCCGTGCTTGCGTTCAACAGCCCCGTTGCCATGAGCCAGCAACCTGCAAAATTTCCCGTCATCTCATTAAATGCGGGTATTCATGTGATCAAGGCGGAAGTGGCCGCGCGAGACGCTGAACGCCAGCAAGGCTTGATGTTTCGCGAAAAACTGGGACCAAATGAAGGGATGGTGTTTCTGTTCGAGGCGCCGGCCGGTGTCTGCATGTGGATGAAAAACACGGTGATTCCGCTTTCCGTCGCATTCATCGACGAAAGTGGCAAGATCGTCAATATCGAGGATATGCAACCGCAAACGACGAATCCGCACTGCGCAAAGAGACCGGTTCGCTACGCACTGGAAATGAACCAAGGCTGGTTCAAGCAGAAAAACATCAAGCCGGGAAGCGCGATAGACGGACTTCCTCGCTAGGCAAACAGAAGAAGCCGGGGCAGTGACCAAGATCAGCCTTCAGTCCACTCGCCCTTGAATGCACCATTTCCAGCTGTCAGGTGCATTTACAAAATACAGAAACAACAAAAACCCGCACAACTTGAGTTGAGCGGGTTTTTGACTGTCCAGCTACCTGACAGCATCCAGCCGTCAGGACAACAGCAGCACCTTAAGCGGCAAGCGCCTTCAGGGCTGCAGCCAGACGGCTCTTGTGACGAGCGGCCTTGTTCTTGTGGATGATCTTCTTGTCAGCAATACGATCGATCGTCGAAACAGAAGCCTGGAATACTTGCGCAGCTGCTGCCTTGTCGCCGGCTTCGATGGCCTTGCGTACGGCCTTGACTGCGGTACGTAGCGTCGAACGCTGGCTGGAGTTGTGTGCGTTTTGCTTGACTGCTTGACGAGCACGTTTGCGCGCTTGTGCGGTATTTGCCATGAATAGTTCCTAAGACGAAATCGGATTGCGTTCGCGGTTGCGACACAGAATTCTGTAAAGCCGTGGATTATAACGTTTTTTTGGGAAATGAGCAATTAGAATGTTTGCCCGCCCACCTTCCTTTCGGAAACATCAACGGGAGCCTATTCACCGCGCAGGTTTGTGCCGATTTTGCAGGCGCAATAAAAGGTTACACAAACTCCGCCGTTTATCGCCCGGCCAGCTTGGCTCCGGCACTATAATTGCGCACCATGAATCTGCACAAAACGCTTGCCACCGTCTCTGGCATGACGATGCTGTCACGAGTGACAGGTCTGCTGCGAGAACTCCTCATCGCGCGCGCATTTGGCGCTTCAGCTTATACCGACGCGTTCAACGTCGCCTTTCGCATCCCCAACCTCTTGCGCCGCTTGTTCGCGGAAGGCGCCTTCTCACAGGCATTCGTTCCCATCCTGGCCGAATACAAGAACAAGAAAGGCGAGGCCGCTACCAAGGATCTGGTCGATCATGTCGCCACTATTCTGATCATGGCGCTGGTAGGAACCTGCATCCTCGGGATCATTGCCTCCCCGGTCGTCGTTTATTTCATCGCGACCGGCCTTAAATCGGATCCTGACGCGTTCGCAGTCTCCGTACTCATGACGCGCATCATGTTTCCCTACATCGGTTTCATGGCCTTTGTTGCGCTCGCAGGTGGCATTCTGAATACATGGCGACAATTCCAGGTCCCCGCATTCACGCCGGTCTTGCTCAATCTCGCTTTCATCGGTTCCTCGTTGCTCCTGTCGCCGCACCTGGCACAACCCGTCTATGCGCTGGCGATTGCTGTGGTGCTGGGCGGCATTTTGCAGGTCGCGATACAGGTTCCGGCCTTGTACCGGATCGGCATGCTCCCACGCATCGGATTCAATCCGAAGTTCGCGCTCAAGGACGCGGGCGTGCAGCGTGTGCTGAGGCAGATGGTGCCGGCGATCGTTGCAGTTTCCGTCGCGCAGATCAGCATCATTATCAATACCAACATTGCGTCCCACCTCGCCGCTGGCAGCGTGTCTTGGCTCACCTATGCCGACCGCCTGATGGAATTCCCCACTGCATTGCTTGGCGTCGCACTGGGGACAATTCTCCTGCCCAGCCTGTCGAAGGCGCATGCAGACAGCGACCACACGGAATACTCTTCCCTGCTTGACTGGGGATTGCGACTCACCTTCCTGATCGCCCTGCCGTCCGCGGTCGGCCTCGCCACGCTGTCCGAGCCGCTGACGACCACGCTGTTTCACTACGGTAAATTCGATACGCAGGCTGTCACCATGACCAGCCACGCGCTCGTCGCTTATGGCGTCGGCCTGATCGGCTTGATCGTAGTCAAGATTCTCGCGCCCGGATTCTATGCGAAGCAGGACATCAGGACGCCCGTGAAGATCGGCATCGTTGTCCTGGTCGCGACACAATTCATGAACCTGATGTTCGTGCCGTGGATTGCACACGCTGGCCTTGCGCTCTCGGTCGGACTCGGCGCTTGCCTGAATGCCGCGTTCCTGTTCTGGGGACTGCGCCGACGCGGCATCTATGTGCCGCATCGCGGCTGGGGAATCTTCCTCGCAAAGCTGACCGGCGCCCTCTTCTTGCTGGCCGGCGTCGCTCTCTGGACCAGCGGACAATTCGACTGGGTGGCAATGCGCGCCACCCCCCTGCATCGGGTAACAGCGCTGTGCCTGGTCATGCTTGCGTGCGGAGTAACATACTTCGGTGCATTACTTGCCATGGGGTTCCGCTTCCGCGACTTCAAGCGCGTCACGGCCTGACAGGGACTCCGGAATCGCCATCGTTTTTCATCCCGGCCTTTATTTGGCTGTACGATGGTTTATGATGGCTAATGTATGGTGATCAAAACTCTCGATTACTTCGCGTCGCTGGTTCAACAGGACGACTCCATCCCGCTGTTCGAGGCGGCATTGGCCATAGCACAGGACGTCGATCCGCTGCTCGATCTGGAAGAGACACAAGTGGAGGTTGACAGGCTTGCGGCGAAATTGCAGCGACGGCTTCCGTCTGACGCCTCCAGCGTGCAAAAGCTGCGCATGCTGAATCATTTCTTTTATCGTGAGTTGGGGTTCGGCGGCAATGTGAACGATTATTACGACCCGGACAACAGCTATCTGCATCGCGTGATTCGCACGCGCCGCGGCATTCCGATTTCGCTGGCGGTGCTGTATATGGAACTGGCGCAGCAGATCGGCCTGAACATGAAGGGTATTTCATTTCCAGGCCACTTCCTGATGAAACTGTCGGTGCAATCCGGGGACATCGTGCTAGACCCCTTCAATGGCGCCAGCCTGTCGCGCGAAGAGCTGGAAGAACGACTCGAGCCTTACTTCGAACAGCAGAGCTATCCCGGGGCGATTCCACTTTCCTATTACCTGCACGCCGCCCATCCGCGCGAGATCCTCGTGCGCATGCTACGCAACCTGAAGACGCTGTTTGTGGAACACATGCGCTGGCAACGCGTGCTCGGTGTACAGCAACGGTTGCTGATCCTGCTTCCTGACGAAATTACCGAACGCCGCGACCGCGGCTTGGCCTATGCCAATCTGGAGTGCCCCCAAGCGGCACTCGACGACCTGGAAGCCTACCTCGCGGAGCGGCCATACGCGCCTGACGCCGAACTATTGCGCAGCAAGCTGCCTGAGTTGCGGGAAGCAAGCCGACGCATGAACTGAACGTTCACACTTTTGTCTTGGCTTCGATCGCCTCCCATCGTTCGAGACTCTCGAGCAGCTGCCCGTCGATTTCGGCAAATCGCTGATTGAGCCGCTGCACCTCCTCGGGTCGCTGTCGATACAGTTCCGGATCAGCCAGTTGTTCCGAGATCGCTTTCTGCTCATCCTCCAGCGCGGCGATTAATCCCGGCAGGCTTTCCAGTTCCCGTTGCTCCTTGTAGCTCAGCTTCTTTGTCTTTGCCGATCCCGACTGTGCTTCCTTCGTTGCTGGCTTGGCATCGGCTTTCGGCACCGGCCTAGCGGGAGCCGGCGCAACCGCTTCCCGCACACGCTCCCAGTCGCTGTAGCCGCCGATATACTCGCGCCACACGCCATTGCCTTCCGCAACGATCACCTGAGTGACGACATTATCGAGGAACATACGGTCATGGCTGACAAGGAACACCGTGCCGCTATAATCTTCCAGCAGCTCTTCCAGCAGTTCGAGGGTATCGATATCCAGATCGTTGGTCGGCTCATCCAGCACCAGCACATTCGCCGGCTTGGCAAACAGGCGGGCAAGCAGCAGGCGATTGCGCTCGCCTCCCGACAGGGACTTGACCGGTGAACGCGCCCGCTCCGGAGCAAAAAGAAAATCGCTCAGATACGTCATGACATGCTTGCGCTGCCCGTTGATCTCGACCCAGTCGCTGCCTGGCGAAATGGTGTCGGCGAGGCTTGCTTCCTCGTTCAACTGCGCGCGCATCTGGTCGAAATACGCAATCTGCAGCCGTGCTCCCTGCTTCACCGCGCCTGAATCGGGTTGCTCTTCGCCGAGAATGAGCTTGAGCAGCGTTGTCTTGCCCGCGCCGTTCGGCCCGATCAGGCCGACCTTGTCGCCACGCAGGATAGTGGCGCTGAAGCCACGCACGATGACCTTGTCGCCATAGCGCTTCTCGATGTTGGTCAATTCCGCCACGATTTTCCCGGAGCGCTCTCCGGCCGCAACATCCAGCTTGACCTGTCCCTGCTGTTCCCGTCGTGAGCTGCGCTGGCGCCGCAATTCCTCCAGTCGACGGACACGGCCCTCATTACGCGTACGGCGCGCCTCCACGCCCTTGCGTATCCACACCTCTTCTTGCGCGAGAAACTTGTCGAACTTAGCGTTTTCGACGGCCTCGATCTCAAGCTGTTCCGCCTTGCGCGCCTGATATGCGCTGAAGTTGCCAGGGAAGGAGAGCAAGCGGCCGCGATCGAGTTCGACGATGCGGGTCGCCACATTATCGAGGAAGGAGCGGTCGTGCGTGATGAACAGGATGCTGCCCTTGAAATCGCGCAGCAATCCTTCCAGCCAGAGGATGGAAGTGAAGTCGAGGTGGTTGGTCGGTTCGTCGAGCAACAGCACGTCAGGCGCACTCACGAGCGCGCACGCCAGCGCTACGCGCTTTTGCGTGCCGCCGGACAGTGTGCCCATCAGTGCATCCTTGTCGAGATTGAGGCGCGCGAGAATGGTTTCCACACGGTTCGACAGATTCCATGCATCGGCTGCATCCAGCTTCGCCTGAATGGCATGCATGCGCTCCATCAACGCCTCGTCGTCGGCACCTCCCAGGCGTTCGGTAAGTGTGTTGTATTCCGTCAGCAGCGACTGGAGTTCGCCCATGCCGCCGGCGACCGCATCAAATACTGTCATGTCGCCCGCAAACTGCGGCTCCTGCTCGACGTAGGCGATCTTCAGTCCCTGTTGCATGACAAGCAGCCCGTCGTCGAGCCTGGAAATGCCAGCGATGATTTTTAGCAGGGACGATTTGCCGGTGCCGTTTCGGCCGATCAATCCGACGCGCTCGCCGGGTTCGAGGGAAAATTCTGCATGATCGAGCAAGGCCACATGGCCGAATGCGAGCTGGGCGTTGGTGAGTGAAATGACTGCCATACACAAGACCGCTTCCGCAGGGGAAACGTACCTTAATCAGGAAATGAAGCACGCATTGTACCGATTGCTGCGATTGGAAAGTTATTTATGCAAGGTCTCGGCTATAATCTCGGGCGTGGCGGAAAATACGTCCGTCGCAACTTAGCGTCTCGCCGTAGTTCAATGGATAGAACGAGTGCCTCCTAAGCGCTAGATACAGGTTCGATTCCTGTCGGCGGGACCAATTTCACCTTGGCAATGTCGGCCTCCAGCGATTTCCTTCTTCACGAAATCGGCAACCATTCTTCCTGTCAGCACGCCCTCCCTTCACAATGACGCAGCTCAATGTCGAGGCATCGATCCGCGCCCACGAGATCAACGCGTACTACCATGGGATGAGACTACTCCCGTCAAGGTTAACGATGTCAACGACAGACCACCAGAATTCCCCTCTTTCCAAACCGGACAACACCACTGTCCCTGAACCAAATCCCGGCAAGGAGGAATCTGACGCGGCGCTCGACCTTTCATCCGAGGTGACAAAGCGAGTTCGGCTGCTGGGCAAGCTTATCATTCCGCCCTCCACACCCTGAATAACGGCCGATTCCTGCCACTTGAATTTACTCACATAAACTGTGGCCAATTCTGTGGATAACCACGGATAACAATGCCTATGTTCATGATCCGCAAGGGAATTCGTTCGTTGATGAAAATCAAGACAGCGAGCATGCACGAACGCTGCTTTCCCATGTGAGCACTTTGGAGGACCTTATGAACGACAACGCGAAACGCTGCGCAGCCGTATCTTTCCTTGCATGTCTGGTGCTGGCAATAGTGCCAGCGATGGCGGCAAAGCATCAATCGGTCAGCAAGGCCGAGGCGCAGCAAACGACTGAGGACATGTCGGCTCAGGCGCGCTACAAGAACGCCACACGGGAAGCCAACGCGGCCTACAAGGAAGCTGTCGCCGATTGTAGAAAAGTGCGCGGCGCAGAGCGGACAACCTGCCTGAAGGACGCCAGGGCCAATTTGCAGAATGACCTTGCCGAAGCCAAGAAAACGCTGAGCAGCGGCGAATAGAAGACAGCAACACCTCGGCAATCCGTCTCCGCGTGACCATGGTGGACAAGGCAGCGGGAGGCGCATATATTGCGATCTCTGATTGCATTGCTTACAGGAAAATCCTGCGAGCGTTTTTCCCAAGGAGATCGCATGAAACTGGCCCGTTATGGCCGTCCCGGCAAGGAAAAACCGGGTTTGATCGATCGCGATGGCAAATTGCGCGATCTGTCCGCCGTCATTCCCGATATTGGCCCCGAACAATTGTCGGACAAGGTTCTGGCGAAACTCGCCAGGCTTGATCACACAAAACTCCCATTGGCGCGTGGAACGCCGCGCTGGGGCGTGCCGATTGCGCAGGTCGGCAAATTCATCGGGATCGGGCTGAACTATTCCGACCACGCGGCGGAAGCAGGCATGCCGTTGCCAAAAGAGCCCATTGTGTTCATGAAAGCGACGACTTCGCTTTCAGGCGCAAACGATCCGGTGATGCTGCCGAAGGGTTCGAAGAAATCGGACTGGGAAGTCGAACTCGGCGTAGTGATCGGCACGATGGCCCGCTCAGTTCCGGAAAAGGATGCCCTGAGCCATGTCGTGGGCTATTGCGTGGTCAATGATGTTTCCGAACGTGAATTCCAGCTGGAACGCGGCCCGCAATGGGACAAGGGCAAGGGTTGCGATACCTTCGGGCCGGTCGGGCCATGGCTGGTGACACGCGATGAAGTACCCAACCCACAACGCCTGGATCTCTGGCTCGACCTCAATGGCAAACGGATGCAGACGGGGAATACCAGGACGATGGTGTTTTCAGTCGCGAAGATCGTCAGCTACGTCAGCCGTTTCATGACGCTCATGCCCGGCGACATCATCGCGACCGGTACGCCGCCTGGTGTAGGTATGGGTATGAAGCCACCACGCTTCTTGAAGCGCGGCGACGTACTGTCACTTGGCATTTCCGGTCTCGGCGAACAGCAGCAGATTGTCGTCGCTTACAAGGCGGACTGAGAAAGCCGCCGCCGCACTCCCATCGCAAGAATCAGGGGGTGTTTCCCTGATTCTTGCGGCTACCCTGTAATGCCATGCGAATTCACTCTGCTATCGTCTCTCACGATGCCACAGATTCCTGCGCGAAGAGCAGGTGTTCGATCACCCTGGTGCACGGCATAGCGGACGTATCAAAATAAGCCCGGGATCATCCGCGCGGTCATGATTGGAGCCGCCGCACCGACGGTCAAGCTGATTGCGAATTAGCACGACGGGCTCGATGTCGTGATACTGCTCAGGCAAAGGTGGAGTACCTATACTGCGTCAGGCTGATTCGCCGGCGCTGCCATGGCAAATGCGTCCAATGCCAGGCAGGCGTCATTGATGCGCATGACGTTGGGCATGGCTGAAAAATCGCAGTCGACGCGCCGGGCATTGGCAATTTGCGGGATGAGGCAGCAGTCGGCGAGCGTCGGCGCGTCACCGAAGCAGAACCGGCCAACCCGCTTGTCCTTCGCGAGCATCGCTTCAATCGCGCCCAGGCCCTGCTCGCACCAGTGCCGGTACCAGGCGTTCCTGCCATCTTCGTCGATACGCAATTGTCGGGAAAGGTAGCGCAACACGCGCAGGTTGTTCAGGGGATGAATGTCGCAAGCAACCGACATGGCGATACCGCGTACGAATGCGCGATCAACAGGATCAGGCGGCAACAGGGGCGGTTTCGGATGCGTCTCGTCAAGGTACTCGATGATGGCAAGCGACTGCACCAGCACTGCCGGCTCGTCGGCCGCAACGTCAATCAGCGCCGGCACGAGTGCGTCCGGATTGAGCTTGCGGTACTCGTCCGAGAACTGTTCGCCGCCGTTCTTCACCAGGTCCACCGGCACTTTCTCATACGCCAGCCCTTTGAGGTTGAGCGCAATGCGTACCCGGTAGGATGCCGAGCTGCGGAAGTAGCCGTAAAGTTTCACCGCCCCTCCAGAAAATTTTCCTAGACGATCCTGACTCGCAAGTCGCCCACACTCTCAATCGTCGCTTCCAGCAGGTCCCCTTGCCGGACCGCCGCGACGCCTTCAGGCGTGCCGGTGAAAATCAGGTCGCCGGGCTGCAACGCATAGTACTTCGACAGGTGCTCGATGGTTTCTGCGACGTTCCAGATCAGCTTTTCCATATTGCTATTCTGGCGGGTTGCGCCGTTGACATCGAGCCGAATCTCGCCCTGCACGATGGAGCCCGTCTCGGTGATCGGGTGAATCGGCGAAATCGGTGCGGAGAAGTCGAAGCCCTTGCCGGTGCACCACGGACGGCCCAGTTTCTTCGCCTCGCCCTGAAGGTCACGGCGTGTCATATCGAGGCCGACGGCATAACCCCAGACGTGCTGCGTCGCGTCTGCCGCCGCAATGTTTGTTCCGCCCTTGCCAATCGCCACCACCAATTCGACCTCATGATGCAGGTCATTCGTCATGCCAGGGTAAGGCATTTCGCCGATCGTTCCGTGCGCTACCGGCAGGACGGCATCTGCCGGTTTCATGAAAAAGAATGGCGCTTCGCGGCCGGTCGCGCCCATCTCTTTCGCATGCTCGACATAGTTGCGGCCGACACAGTAAATACGGTGAACCGGAAACATGGCGTCACTGCCGGCAACAGGAACGACGGCAGTTTGTGGAGGGAAGACAAAATTCATGGCGGACTCCTGGGTTTTCTGGATTTGCCCGCGACAAGCACATCCGCGGGTATGGCAATCGTTACAGCACGCGGCAAGGCTTGAATCTCCCTGCGTGTGCCAATGATCTTGAAACGCGATCTCGATTATGCCATTGCCTATGAGCCTCTGCGCGTCATGCATGCATTCGCCCGCCAAAAACAAAACCGCCTTGTTTGCAGCGCATCCAAGGCGGTTGATTGGCGGTGCTTTGGACCTTGTCCGGTCAGCCTTCGCCGAGATAGGCTTCCTTTACCTTCGGATCGTCCAGCATATCCTTCGCATTGCCGCTCATCGTGATCAGGCCGGAATCCATCACGTAGCCGCGATGTGCCGCCTGCAGCGCCAGTTTCGCATTTTGCTCGACCAGTAAAATGGTCACGCCTTGCGCCGACACATTGCGAACAACTTCGAAAATCTTCTCCACCATGATCGGCGACAGGCCCATCGACGGTTCATCGAGCAGCAGGAGCTTCGGATGGCTCATCAGCGCGCGCGCCATCGCCAGCATCTGCTGTTCGCCGCCAGACAAGGTGCCGGCCAGTTGCGAGGAACGCTCTTTCAGGCGCGGGAAGACACTGAACCATTTGTCGATGTCAGCCTGGATGCCATCCTTGTCGTTGCGAATGTAGGCACCCATCAGCAGGTTTTCGAGGATCGACATGCGGGTGAACACGCCACGACCTTCCGGAACCATCGCCAATTGCCTTTTCACGAGCTCGAACGAATTCGTGCCGTTGATCGACTGTCCACTGTAATGGATCTGCCCTTCCACCTTGCAGCCCGGCAGCGTGCCGGTGATCGCCTTCAGCGTCGTGGTTTTGCCCGCACCGTTGGCGCCGATCAGCGTTACCAGCTCGCCCTTGTTGACTTCAAGGTCGATGCCTTTGACCGCCTGAATGCCGCCATAAGCGATTTTCAGGCTGCTGATCTTCAGGATATTTTCATTCATTAATGAGACCCTCCCAAGTATGCCTCGATGACGGCCGGGTTTTTCTGCACCTCGGCCGGCACGCCTTCCGCAATCGGTTTTCCGTAATCCAGAACCGTCAGGCGGTCACAGAGCCCCATCACCAATTTCACGTCGTGTTCAATCAGGAGAATCGTCCTGCCCTCAGCCTTGATCTTGACCAGCAGTTCGCGTAGCGCGAGCTTTTCGGTCGCGTTCATGCCAGCCGCCGGCTCGTCCAGTGCCAGCAGCTGCGGATCGGTGGCGAGCGCGCGCGCAATTTCGAGGCGACGCTGATCACCGTAGGACAGGTGTCGCGAGGTACGATTGGCGAAATGTGCGATGCCGACGAAATCCAGCAACTCCATGGCGCGGCGGCGAATCGCGGCTTCTTCCTCGCGCGCCGCCTTGTGGCGTAATACCGCGCCGAGGACGCCCTGATGCGTGCGGACGTGCCGTCCGACCATCACGTTCTCCAGTGCAGACATTTCGCCGAACAGGCGAATGTTCTGGAAGGTGCGGGCAATGCCTGCCTTGGCCACTTCATGCGGCGCAGACGGCGAATACGGCTTGCCGGCGAGCTCGAACGATCCGGTATCCGGCTGATAGAGACCGGTGATGACATTGAAGAAGGTCGTCTTGCCGGCGCCGTTCGGCCCGATCAGGCCATAGATCTGGCCACGCATGATTTTGACGTTCACGTCCGACAACGCTTGCAGGCCGCCGAACCGCTTGTTCACACCCGCGATATTCAGAATGACTTGTTCGCTCATGGAATTTCCTTATGCTGCGAGTGCAGTAGGTTCTTTTTCATCGAGGCGCTTCTGCGAGTTCGCATCCATTCGATCCTCGTGGCGCGGCGAAGGCCAGATACCGGCCGGACGGTACAGCATGATGACGACCATTGCCAGACCATACAGGAGCTGGCGCAGCACTTCCGCTTCGATCAGGACGGTGCCGAACAGCTGACGCTGAACCGGCTCCACGACGTGACGCAGCACTTCCGGCAGTGCGGCAAGAATGACGCCACCGAGCACGACGCCGGGGATGTGGCCGATACCGCCGAGCACCACCATCGCGAGGACTGCAATCGATTCCATCAACGAGAACGATTCCGGCGACACGAATCCTTGGAACGAAGCAAACATTGCACCGGAAACGCCGCCAAAGGACGCGCCCATGGCGAAGGCGAGCAGCTTGATGTTACGGGTATTGATGCCCATTGCCTTCGCGGCAATCTCGTCTTCACGGATTGCAACCCAGGCGCGGCCCAGACGCGAATGCTGGAGACGGATCGTAATGAAGATGATTGCGCAGCACAGCAGCAGGAACAGGAAGTAGTACGCGTTCACTGAGGGCATCGAGAACGGACCGAACTTTACCATCGCGCCTGATCCCGGTTCGCCGGCAAGCGACACGCCGAAGATCCGGATCGGGTCGATCAGGTTGATGCCCTGCGGGCCGTTGGTGATGTTGACCGGCGCATTCAGGTTGTTCATGAAGATGCGGATGATTTCACCGAAGCCGAGGGTCACAATCGCCAGGTAGTCGCCGCGCAGCTTCAGGGTCGGCGCACCGAGCAAGGCGCCAAAGACAGCTGCAAGCGCCGCGCCCAGCGGCACGATCAGCCAGACCGACAGATGGATGCCGTTCTTGGCAGCCTCATCTCCCACCATTGCCCGTAGCACGTCGGCTACTGCCGGGTACTGGTTCACAAAGGATTCCAGCACGGTGGCGAATTGTGGTGATGCCAGCAGCCCGGTCATATAGGCGCCGAGTGCATAGAAGGCGATATAGCCAAGATCCAGCAGGCCGGCGAAACCGACCACGATGTTCAGGCCCAACGCCAGCATGATGTACAGCAGCGCCAGGTCCATGATGCGCACCCAGGAATTACCGTAGTTGGCAGCGATGAACGGGAATGCCACCAACATGACAACGAGAATGGCAAAGCTCGTGTATGCCTTGCGCGGATTGTGTTTGACGTCGAACAGTGTAGACATGTGATTCCCCTTTACGCACGATCCGCCACGCGTTCACCCATGATGCCGGAGGGACGCAATGTGAGCACGATGATAAGCACGATGAACGCGAAAATGTCCTGATACTGGCTGCCGAGGAAATCGCCAGTCAGATCGCCGATGTAGCCGGCGCCAAGGCTTTCGATCAGACCCAACAGCACGCCGCCTACCATTGCGCCGTAGATGTTGCCGATGCCGCCCAGCACGGCTGCCGAGAATGCCTTCAGGCCAGGCACGAAGCCCATCGCGAATTGGGCGGAGGAATAGTTTGCCCCCCACATTACGCCCGCAACGGCCGCCAGCGCGGCACCCATGGCGAAGGTCAGCACGACCACCTTGTTTGCATCTACACCCATCAGGCCTGCCACACGCGGATTCTCAGCGGTGGCGCGCATGGCACGCCCCATCTTTGTTCTTTCGACCAGCAGTACCAGGGCGATCATCGACAAGAGCGCCAGCACCAGCAACATGACCTGGGTCTGCGAAATCAGCGCACCCATGATCTCGAACGATTCGGTCGGCATGACTTGCGGGAAAGGAATCGGGCTTCGACCCCAGATCATCATCGCGAACGTCTGCAACAGGATCGACACGCCGATCGCCGTGATCAGCGGCGCTAGGCGAGGTGCATTGCGCAGGCGACGGTATGCCACGCGTTCAATGATGATATTGACGACAATACACACCGGAATCGCGCCGATGATCGCGATGCAGAGCTTGACGATGCCAGGAAGGTTCGGAGCGACGGACTGTACGATCTTCAGGATGGTCACACCCACCATCGCACCAATCATGAGCACGTCGCCATGCGCGAAGTTGATCAGGTTGAGCACGCCATACACCATGGTGTACCCGAGCGCGACAAGGGCGTACATGCTTCCCAGCACCAGCCCGTTGATGATTTGTTGGATAAATGTATCCATGATTTCCTACTCTCTATAAAAGATCGTTCAAGTCGTTTTGCAACTTCATCGCGGTATTGGAAATATCATGAACTGCCTGGAAACCCCACGCCTCTCATGACATTTCCTTGTGCGATTGCAGCAAAATCATCTCTGATAACAAAAACGGCACCCCCGGGAAAAGCCAAATGGGTGCCGCTTGAATATTCAATGTTTATCTGAAAGGATCTGCCTCGGCAATGCGGGTAGCGATGGCGTGATCAATGCGCATGATAGTGTCTCCTTTTCCCGTCTTTGGTAAAAACTTTCTTATAGTTTAGTGCTGCCTTGTGAGCCCACGGAACCGCGCGGCATTATACCTAACCTGTTCCGTATTGAAACCTCGAACCGTTGCCCGGTCGCCGTATTTCCAGAAAAGTGCATGCAAAACAGCTGCTGCCTTTCCGACTCGATCCTGCATGAAACGTACCCGCAGTTTTAAAAAGACAAGAATGTTTACTTTATATTCAATCCGGGGCAAAACTTCCTGATTATTTTTGCTGGATCGAAGCCTGGATTCCAGGTATTCCGTCTGCGACTTCCTTACGCTGTTTTCTGTATCCGGGGCTGGAGCGAAAACACGATCGATATTTGCATCGCGAGCGGGTAACGTTGCAGGCAGCATCATAACGATGAACGCAAAAAACAATCGATGGAAATAAACGGGGTGGTCTGAATTAAATTCCGGATGTCCAAATGCAGACATCCGGCTGCACCATTAAAGGGCACGTGATGCCGACAATCCTTTCGGCATCGGGAAGATGACATGCTCTTCGGCGCCCGGAAGCGGACGCACGCTCTTTGCGCCGAGTTCCTTCAATCGATCGATGACTGCTTGCACCAGGACTTCGGGAGCGGATGCCCCAGCCGTGACCCCGATGCGGCTCTTCCCTTCAAGCCAGGCCGGATCGATTTGCGACGCCATGTCGACCATATATGCGGCTGCCCCCCTCTTCTCGGCGACTTCGCGCAGACGATTGGAATTGGAACTGTTGGGGCTACCGACGACGATTACCAAGTCGACTTGCGGCGCCATGACCTTGACGGCCTCCTGGCGGTTGGTCGTTGCGTAGCAGATATCGCCCTTCTTCGGCTCCGCAATTTTTGGAAACCTGCACTTGAGCGCGGCAATGACATCGGCGGTATCATCGACGGACAATGTGGTCTGCGACACATAGGCGAGCATGTCGGGATTGGAAACCTGCAGCACATCGACATCGGCAACCGTTTCGACCAGATACATGCCTTTATCCGCCTGCCCCATCGTGCCTTCCACTTCAGGGTGTCCATGGTGCCCGATCATGATGATCTCACGGCCCTCGCGGCGCATCTTCGCCACCTCGACATGCACCTTTGTGACCAGCGGACAGGTTGCATCGAACACGCGCAGGCCGCGCTGCAGCGCTTCCTCCTGCACCGCCTTGGACACGCCATGCGCAGAGAAAATGACCGTATTGCCGGGAGGGACGTCGGCAAGTTCTTCAATGAATACCGCGCCCTTGCGGCGCAAGTCGTTCACCACATAGGCGTTGTGCACGATCTCATGGCGGACGTAGATCGGCGCACCGAATTCCTGCAGCGCACGTTCAACGATCTCGATCGCACGGTCGACTCCCGCGCAGAAGCCGCGCGGCTGTGCAAGCAGAACTTCCTTTTCCATGTTCATTCCTTGATGCGGACCTGCACTTATGCCTTACAGTATCCCGATGATCTTCACTTCGAACGTCAACGCCTTGCCAGCGAGCGGATGATTGAAGTCGAACAGCACGCTGGTCGCATCGACATCGCGCACCACGCCCGTGAAGCGTCCACCGCTCGGCGCAGAAAATTCAACCATGTCGCCGACTTCATAATCCTCCCCTTCCGCCGACTGATCGCCAAGTGCGCTGCGTGCGATGCGCTGGAGCAGATCCGGATTGCGCGGGCCGAAGCCCTGCTCCGGCTGGAGGTCGAAGGTCCGGTGCGCCCCTTCCTCCAGGCCCATCAGGCAATCTTCGAGAAACGGGGCCAGCTGTCCGGTGCCGAGCTGGAGCGTGGCGGGCTTTTCATTGAATGTGCTGACGAGGTCACCTCCTTCTGATGCAGCGAGGCGGTAGTGCAGGGTCAGGTAGGCAGTGGGGGTTACTACAGGAGTGGTTGGAATCGACATGACATCTTCGAATGAGGTGGTAACCCGTTATTGTAAGCGAGCTTGTCTCCTGACACGCGCTTTTCACCCGCCTCAGCAAGGGGCTTTGGGGATGACGCCAAAGTGTTCACGGGAGAATCCACGGTGGTGGCGCTGACAACATTGCAGTTTTTATATCTATAATTGCAATTTTGTCACTATTGCCTTTAAGGCATTCATCAACCCATGGCTATCAATCACTGGCCGGAAGAACAACGTCCCCGTGAACGCCTGATCAGGCACGGAGCGCAGATGCTTTCCGACGCAGAACTGCTCGCAGTATTTCTCCGCGTTGGTGTCGCCGGCAAAAGCGCAGTCGACCTGGGACGCGACATGATCGGGCACTTTGGTTCGTTGAACGGACTGTTCACTGCGTCGCTGGATGATTTTGCGAGGATGCACGGGCTCGGACCGGCCAAATATGCGCAGCTTCAGGCAGTCATGGAACTGGCGCGGCGCTCCCTGATGGAAGAACTGCGCCTCGGCGAAGTACTTGGCTCGCCGAAATCCGTCAGGCAATATCTGCAACTGATGCTGGCAAAGCGTCCTTATGAATCATTCGCGGTTCTGTTTCTTGACGTGAAAAATCGCCTGCTTGCCTCCGAGGAGCTTTTCCGCGGCACATTGACACAAACAAGCGTTTATCCGCGCGAGGTTGTCAAAGCTGCGCTGGCACAGAATGCCGCGAGCATCATCCTCGCGCACAACCACCCGTCCGGCACGCCGGAGCCGAGCGAGGCGGACAGGACGCTGACGGGCGCGCTCAAGCAGGCATTGGCGCTGGTAGATATTCGGATACTCGATCATTTCATCGTCGCCGGCAGCGATGTTTATTCCTTTGCCGAACACGGTGAAATGTGAAAACCAAGCCGGCAGAATTGTTAAATCAAGCGAAGATTAGAAGACACAATTATTTTTCGCAAGTCATTGAAAAAACACATTTTTTTCGCTATACTTTCGTTTTTTCCAAATCTGGAATCTTTTAAAGGAGTTAGCCATGGCACGTGTTTGCCAAGTCACCGGGAAGGGGCCGATGGTCGGCAACAACGTTTCCCATGCCAACAACAAGACCAAGCGTCGTTTTTTGCCGAACCTGCAAAACCGTCGCATCTTCGTTGAATCCGAAAACCGCTGGGTGTCTCTGCGTGTGTCCAACGCCGGTCTGCGCGTGATCGACAAGATTGGCATCGACGCAGTGCTCGCTGACATGCGTGCTCGCGGCGAAAAAATCTAAGCGCCCCCGAGCGGCATTTATTAGGAAAATATCATGGCAAAATCTAACCGCGACAAAATCAAGCTGGAATCGACCGCTGGTACTGGTCACTTCTACACCACCACGAAGAACAAGCGCACCACGCCGGAAAAATTGACGATCATGAAGTTTGATCCGAAGGCACGCAAGCACGTGGAATACAAGGAAACCAAGATCAAGTAATTGATCGGCTTCAGTACAAAGACAAAAAGCCCCGCAACTGCGGGGCTTTTTATTGACATGTACCATCAGGTGAAACAAAAACGCCGCCAGGAAATCCACGGCCGCGTTTCATGATCATGCTGCCGCAGGGCAGTATTCTGTCATGCGTAGCTGCGCAAGCGCAGCGCAAACTCCTGCAATGCCTTGATGCCGGAAGCTTCCGCCCGTGCACACCAATCCTGCAATTGCTGCAGCAGTTGTTCCCTGCTCGAATTTGAACGCTCCCAGATTGCGCCAAGTTCGACACGCATCTCATGCATGGTCTGCAGCACGTTGCTGTGAGCAAACAACTCCGTCAACTGCTGCTTTTGCGGCGCTTCCAGCTTTGCCGGCTCCCGCTGAAGCAACTTCTTCGACGACTTGAGAAACTTCGCTTCAAACTTGGCCTTTTCCGCGAGGTGCTCTACCTCCTCCCGCCAGGCGCGCTTGATCGACTTCGCGTATTTCGCCATCACATCGTAACGGTTGGCAATCACCGATTGCAAGGTGTCAAAATCCGCAACCATTTTCGCACGGTTGAATTTCGGCGCCGGCGCCACTTTCTTCACCTTCGCCAGCCCGAGGGTGGCGAGAATGCGAATATATAGCCAGCCGATATCGAATTCATACCATTTCGACGAGAGCTTGGCGGAGGTGCCAAAGGTGTGATGATTGTTGTGCAATTCCTCACCACCGATAATGATGCCGATCGGAAAAATGTTGGTCGATGCGTCAGTGCAATCGTAGTTGCGATAACCCCAGTAATGGCCAATGCCATTGATGATGCCGGCCGCACTGATCGGAATCCAGAGCATCTGTACTGCCCATACAGTGACGCCGACAACGCCGAACAGCAGCACATCAATGATGAGCATCAGACCGACACCCTGCCAGCTGTACTTGCTGTAGATGTTGCGCTCGATCCAGTCATCCGGCGTGCCGTGACCGTACTTCTCCATGGTTTCGCGATTCTTCGATTCGGCGCGATAGAGTTCGGCACCTTCGAGCAGCACCTTCGTGATGCCGCGCGTCACCGGGCTGTGCGGGTCTTCCTCGGTCTCGCACTTGGCGTGGTGCTTGCGGTGAATTGCCGCCCATTCCTTGGTCACCATGCCGGTGGTCATCCACAGCCAGAAACGAAAGAAATGGCTGGGTATGGCGTGCAGGTCAAGCGCGCGATGCGCCTGGCAGCGATGCAGGAAGATCGTGACGCTGGCAATGGTGATATGCGTGACGATGAGCGTATAGGCAAGAACTTCCCAGCCGCTTGCTCCCGTCATGCCGTTGGAAAGGAAACTCAGTACTGCATCGAACATGGTATTCTCAATCATTCAAACTCCGGACAGTGTGCACTCCAGGAAAGCATAAGAGTCATGCTGTCAGCCAGAATCGGACTTCCGGAATGCATTTTGGCCCCGATTGTACGCTGTTTACGAAGTCTCGGTTGCGCGCACGACCTTCGATATCCGGTGCTCGCTTTCGGCGGGGAGATCAATGAGCCTGACTTCACGCTGCGGGTATGGCACCTGTATTTGGTTTTCCTGCAACATCTTCCAGATTGCCCTGTTCACGTCAGACAGGACATTGGTACGGCCGTTCTCCGGATCCGAGATCCAAAAACCGAGTTCCAGTTCAAGTCCGTCAGCTTCGAACTTGATCAGGTAGGCCTGCGGCGCCGGGCTGGATGATACGCGGGGAATGCCTGCGGCGACCTCCTCCATCAGGCGCAGCACCAGGTCAATATCGGTCTCGTAACCCACCGTCACTCGCGTGAAAAGCCGCAAGATCTTGTCCGTCAACGAATAGTTCAGCACTGGTCCGGACAGCAGCATTTCATTGGGAATGACAGTTTCGACGCCCTCCGGACCTCGCACAACCGTGTAACGGGTATTGATCTGCGTGACCTGACCGGAATACTTGTCGATGGTCACCAGGTCGCCAATCGCCAGGCTGCGCTCGAGAAGAATCACGAACCCGGACACATAACTGCTGACGATTTTCTGCAGGCCGAGGCCGAGGCCGACGCCCAGCGCACCACCAAATACCGACAACACGGTCAGGTCAATGCCGACCAGCGAGAGGCTGATCAACACGGCGACGAGAATGAATACGGCGCGACCCATGCGCGCCATCACCACTCGCAGCGATGAATGCACGCTTTCCATTCGCATCAGCCGTTCTTCGAGCGTCGCCGCGGCCCAGAGAGCAATCACCAGTGTAACTAGCACCGATACAGCGGCCTGCAACATGGTCAGCAGCGAAACCTTGTGGCGGCCAACCGGAAGCACAGTGTCGTCCAGGTACTGCAGCAGTTCCGGCCACCATCCAGTGATGTAGAGCGCGACGCCCAGCCAGACCAGTGTCGCGAACGCCTTTTCAAAGATCAGTACGAAGGCGCCGGCCTTTCCGCCGCGCACGAAGATACGATGCAGCACGTAAAAGCTCAGCCGAATGAGCGCAAACGAGCCGACCAGGGGAATCGCCACCTTGAGCAGGTTGACATGCTGGTATTGCCCCAGCAGCGGTTTGGCGATGGAAATCAGCGCGAGCGACACAAGGGGCGACAGGACGCGGGCGAAACTTTCCATGCCGAGTCGCATGACGCGCAACTGCATATCGTGTGCAGTCAGGCGATTGCGGACGACGCGTGCAATCGCCCATCCCACAGAAAGGCACAAAACCAGGGTGGCAATCTGGCCCAACAGGCCCGGCTCACGAAGATCGTTCAAGAAATCAACCAGCAGGCCGGAAATGGCATCGTTTTTCATCGC
The DNA here is from genome assembly GCF_035254685.1 of Noviherbaspirillum sp. GTDB lineage: Bacteria > Pseudomonadota > Gammaproteobacteria > Burkholderiales > Burkholderiaceae_D > Noviherbaspirillum. The sequence continues at coordinate 24,814 of NZ_DATFAI010000034.1, forward strand.
TTGTACGGCGTTGCGTCTTGCCTATGCCGCTCCCAGTTCTGCGCATAGCGTTCTGCCAGCGCGGGGTTTTTCCTGGCAATCAGCACGTTTTCCGCATTCCTGTGCTGCGCCGTCCACGTGAAATTGAAACTGCCGGTGACGACCGTTGCGTCCTGCCCGTTGGGGTCGATCACAATCACCTTGTTATGCGCGTTCTGGTACTTTGTTTCGAGCCAGACCGGGATTCCTGCGGCAGCCAGTGTGGGCGCGGCCGAAGATTCTGTCCGCTCGAGCTGGTCGGCATCGACCAAGACGCGCACGTCAATGCCGCGACGATGCGCTGAGACAAGGCTAGATGCGATCTTTTTACTCGTCAATAGATAGGCCTGCACCAGAACCTGCTGGCGTGCGCCTTCAATCGTGCCCACCACGAGCGCCTCGATGTCATCTCCGGGCGTAAAGGCAGCCTGGAGCGTGCCTTGCGCCTGCATGACGGGCGAGACGCCGCGGCAAGACGCCGCAGCAGCCGCGATCATGAACAGGCATGCTACGGCAACACGAACGGGACGAATCATTTTTTCCGCTCGAAGACGGCGGCGAAGAATCCATCGGTCTGGTGAAGATGCGGCATCAGCTTGAGGTAATCCTGCATCTCGAGGGGAATTTTCTGCTCTGCCAGCACATCTTTCATCGGGACCAGCGAAAAATCCGGATGTGCTTCCAGGAACTGCGCAGCGATGGCTTCGTTTTCCTCGTCGAGCAGGCTGCATGTCGCATACACCAGACGACCACCCGGCTTCAACAGGCGCGCCGCGCTCGACAGGATGGCCGCCTGCTTTGCATTCAGTTCGAGCACCGATTCGGGAGTCTGCCGCCATTTCATGTCGGGGTTGCGGCGCAACGTACCCAGTCCGCTACACGGCGCATCCACAAGCACTCGGTCGATCTTTGCAACCAGGCGCTTGACCTTGGCGTCGTTCTCATGCGCGATCACCACCGGATAAACATTCGACAACCCGCTGCGCGCAAGCCGTGGTTTGAGCTTGGCCAGGCGCTTGTCCGACACGTCGAATGCATACAGGCGCCCAGTGTTGCGCATCGCGGCGCCAAGCGCGAGAGTTTTGCCGCCCGCGCCGGCACAGAAGTCAACTACCATTTCGCCGCGCTTTGCGCCGACGATCTGCGCCAGCAGCTGGCTGCCTTCGTCCTGCACTTCGATGGCGCCCGATTTGAACAGCGGGAGATTCTGTAATGCCGGTTTTTTCCGGATGCGGATACCGAGCGGTGCATACGGCGTCGGCTCGCACTCGATCGGTGCGGTCGAGAGCTCGGCGATCACATCCTCGCGCTTTGCCTTGAGCGCATTGACGCGCAGATCCAGCGGCGCAGAACGGTTGAGTGCCTCAGCCAGTTGCAGAGTGGCTGCCTCGCCGTCGCGCGCCACCAGTTTGTCATAAAGCCACGCAGGCAAATTGGCGCGCAACGCCGCCGGCAGGGAATGGCGTTCGATCTGAGCAATTCGATGCAGCCAGTCAGCTTCTTCCTGCGCCAGGCCGGCCAGCGAGTCAGCACCGACAGCGTCCGCCAGTCCGAGCAATACCAAGCGGCGCATGGCTGGCCCGAAGCCGGATTCAGCGAAACTGGCATAGGCGAGCTTGTTGCGCAGCACGGCATAAATGCCTTCGGCGACGGCGTTGCGTTCGCGCGAGCCGAGTTTGGGGTGTTCGCGGAAATAATGCGACAGGATGACGTCAGCGGGCCCGGTAAAGCGCAAGACTTCGCGCAATACTTGTTCGGCGTGGTTGACGACCGCGGGATGCAATCTCATGGGAATCTTTCAGGTGTTCGCAGGCTGTGCTCGCTCTTCGAGCACACGGACCAGGCCGTTTTCGATCTTCAGGCGGCCTTCGACGAACCAACGTACGGCACGCGGATAAATGACGTGCTCCTGGGCCAGTACCCGGTCGGCCAGCGTGTGCTCATCGTCATCGGGCAACAGCGGTACCGCCGCCTGGGCGACGATCGGGCCATGGTCGAGGTCAGCGGTAACGAAGTGCACGGTGGCACCATGTACCTTCACGCCGGCATCCAGCGCCTGGCGATGGGTGGCCAGTCCAGGAAAGCTCGGCAGCAGGGATGGATGGATATTGAGCATGCGGCCTGAATAATGCTCAACAAAAGGCGGCGTCAGGATGCGCATGAATCCGGCAAGTACGACGAGATCGGGCGAAAACCGGTCGATGGCGCCACGCAGCGCGGTATCGAAGGCTTCGCGGTTCGAAAATTCCTTGCTGACGACCACATCGGTCGGAATGCCGTGTTCGGCGGCGAAACGCAAGCCCTCCGCGTCGGCGCGGTTGCTGATCACAGCCGCAATCCGGCAGGGCCATTTTTCTGCTTGTGCAGCGCGGACAATGGCCTGCATGTTGCTGCCGCGTCCGGAAATCAGAATAACGATCTTTTTCATGGCGCGCATTTTACCCCACGCATCCTTCCGGGGCTGAAATAAAAAGCCGGCCCACAGGCCGGCATGTCGAAAGACTATCGAAGCGGGATTACTGGAAAGAATAGAAGACGCGGAATGCCACGTTCTTTTCAGCCCAGAAGTCCGCTGCATCGCGGAAGACATCGAGCAGCGTTTCGCGCGCTTCCTTGTCGAACTTCGGCGTGTTCGGCAATTGTTCGAGGACAACCAGGAAACCGGGTTGAGGGCCCGCCTTGTAGGGCAAATCAGTGAGGCAGTCGCTCAGCGCATCGAAATTCTTGCCGAAATGCTTTGGAAAATGAAAGGCGCTGGCGATGCAGGCCAATACCTGCTGCTTGGTTGTCGCTTCTGCGCAATAAGCATAGAGAAAATGCTGGCCAAGGCGCGCAGCCTCTTCCTGCAGGTCGGTCACCCTGAATGCGCGAATGGACTGCACCCAGTTAGGCGGCACGTGTTTGAACAGGTCCATGTTATCCTCCGCTCGTGCGATTAGCGTTGCGGGTTCGCTGTGCAGTGGCTCGATTCGCATTTCTTTACTCTTTGATGCGCTTGAAAGTCGCATAATGGTCATCGGTATAATAGTATTCACCGGAGGACATGGGATCGCCACCGGCGATGATGCGGCGTGCGCCGCGACTGCGGGTGCCGGGTGTCTTTACCGTAAACTCGTGATAATACCCTCGCTTGCGTCTGGGTAAAACCCCTTCATAGTTGCCGAATACGACGCCATCCTTGACATAAGGGAATGGCCCGCCCTTCTTGATCAATGTCAGGGTCTGCTGTGCTTCCCGAGGCAGTTCGTGAACGGCAATGACATCGATTCGGTCTTTGCCTTTTGCCAGTACATTCAGCGATAGCAGTAAGACTGCAAGAAAAAAAGTCCAACTTTTCAGAAACTTGGCATTCACCGTCGAAATCTTGCTGATTTAGTTGAAAAATTAACAAGCACGATGATCACAGTGCTCTAGGGTAACTGCTTGTGATGAACGAAGCAACCCCGCCGGTTGCATGCATCGCGTGCAATCATTCTGTCGGGATTGAAAAATGTTGTCAACAAGGCTACCCCCTTATGACCTTTCCCGCTTCCGGCCCATGAATTTCCAGCCTGGAGCGCGCGTTCTGCAGTTGAATTGCCTTGCAGCCGCTGCGATTACAAATTGTTGCAATACTTACTTGCCAATAAACAATTGACGGTAGGCGGTCCCGCTAGGTTTGGCGTTTAATGTAACGAAGGACATCAAGGAGAATGTTATGACTCGCCCCACTCTTATCCCAAGCCTTCGGTTCATAGCTGCCGCCGCGCTGGTTGCAGCAGCGCCACTTGCAATGGCGCATGGCGGAAATGTCAACTGGTCCGTCACCCTCGGGTCACCTGGCATTTACGCTCCGCCGCCGCCCGTGGTCTACGTACAACCCGAGCCGGTCTATGTGAATCCGGCGCCAGTGTATGTACGCCCCGCCCCGGTTTATGTGCAGCCGACGACCGTAATCCGTTACGGCCAGCCGTATTACGTCGCGCCGTATGGTTACGGTAGACCGCACGGTCACTGGAAGCATCATCACGACTGGCGTTAAGCAACGACGGTCAATCGCAGGCAATGTGGCAGCCGGGTTCAGCCCGGCTGCCAGTCGCACCCCGCAGTACATGATTTCCGGCGGAATCAGCCAGTCTTGAGGGCTCGCTCCGGGCGTATTCCCGCCTCTTCATTCATTCCAAAAAACGCAAGAATGTCAGCCCGTCGTGCAAATGCATCCTTTTGTCCCAGTTCGATCAGTTCGCAGGTATAGCTGGCCTCGAACAGAAGGTACGAAGCCAGGGCACCGCCACGTGCTTCTGTCGCGCCGATGGTGCCCAAGAGCATCCGCACCGGTCCTGGCAGGCTTTGCACATGCCTGCTTGCCATTTCATCAAGCCGTTCCGACGGAGCAATGATCAGCAGATCAATCGGCCTCAGAGGAGTCCTCTCCCTCTGCTCTTCCGTCATATATGACAGCGTCAGATTGATTCTGGACATGCGCTCAATGTCGACGGCAAGACTGTCGAGGAAGATGCTCGACAACGCGTGGCCGGCGATTTGCGCCAGTGAAGGATATGGCGCGAACTCCGGGGTTTCGCGCCAGTTTTCTGTCAGGCGGCCGGCACCGATCACGAGTACCTTGTCCGCACCAAGGTGAATTGCTGGCGATATCGGCGCAATCTGCCGCATCGAACCGTCGCCAAAATATTCCCGCCGGCCGTCGCAATAGATTGGCGTGGCCGGAAAGATGAGCGGAATAGCGGACGACGCGAGCAGGTGCTCGACACCGATCTGCCCGCGCTGCGCGATCCGTTGCGAGCGCACCCAGGGATCAATCGCGGCTTCAGTCTGGAAGAATGTAATGTGTCGGCCATGCGTGTAGGAAGACGCCGTGACCGCAAGCGCATGCAGTGAGCCTTCGAGCAGGGCCGCATCGAGTCGCGGGAAATTCAGCATCCGATTGAGCAAGGTCACCAGCGGCGTGTTGTCCAGCAGCGCATTCGGCGGATTGGCTTTCCACTTGCGCAGCAACCATCCGAACGACAGCAATGAGAGCCAACGTGCGCCGGACCGCAGCACACCGAGCGAGTCGGCGCGATAGACCTCTTCAGCCGTGATGTGCTCCCAAACCTGGAAGACTTTTTCCAGCCCCTCGTTGAAGTTGTCGGCGTGGCACGCTAGGGCGGTCGCATTGATCGCACCCGCGGATGTACCGCAGATGATGTCATAGGGGCTGCGCGAATGCTGCCAGCCCGCCTCGCGAAGAATAGCCGACACCCCGTGCAGCACACCTACCTGGTATGCCGCCCGTGCGCCTCCTCCTGTCAGGACCAGACCTGTTTTCTTTCTGCCGTGCATCTCGTGAGATTAGCAGGGCAAACGCGAATTGTGGAGGAAAGTCGCCGGCAACCACACACGAAAAACAACGTCACCCGAACCCGGGTCGCCTGTTCAGTCGCCCATCACTACACCTTCACGCCGTGGATCAGCGCCGCCGAACCACACGTCCTCGCCATGAATGTTGGTTCGCATGATGCCCTGCAGCCCGGAGGTTTGCTCCATCACCCGCACATTATGTCCTTTGGCTTTCAATTGCTCGATCACCGCGTCAGGAAAGCGCCCCTGTTCCAGTTCAGTAGGGCCGTTACGGCTACCGAAGTTGGGAAGGCTGATTGCCTGTTGCACGTTCAGGCCCCAGTCCATCGTGCCGACCAGGACCTTGGCGACGTAATTGATGATGGCCGATCCGCCCGGAGATCCGGTCGACATGACCAGCTTCTTCGTTCGCTTGTCAAACACCAGTGTCGGCGACATCGAGCTGCGCGGGCGCTTCCCCGGCTGTACGCGATTGGCGACAGGTCCGTTTGCATCCACTGCGTCGAACGAAAAGTCCGTCAGCTGGTTATTGAGCAGGAAGCCGTCCACCATCTGGCGCGAGCCGAACGCGTCCTCGATAGTGGTGGTCATGGAAATGGCGTTGCCAAAGGCATCAACCACAGAAATATGCGAGGTCGATGGCAGTTCGGGAGAAGTGTCCTGTCCGCGAGCCAGCGCCGTTGCGGGAGGAGTGCCGTAACGGGCCTGCCCCATCGATTTCTCCGTGATGAGCGCTGCCCGTTGGGCGAGGTATTCTTTGTCGAGGAGCGGCTTGATGCTGTTGCCGGGGAGAGGTACAAAATCCGCGTCGGCCACATAACGGCCGCGATCGGCATAGGCGAGCCGGCCAGCTTCGGAAAAGAGATGGATGCCCTCGGCGCTCGGAATGCCCTCTTTCGGTGTATATGGACGAATGTCTTTCACCTCCAGGATCCCGAGCATCTGCGCAATTGCAATACCGCCCGAGGATGGCGGCGGCATGCCGCAGACTGTCCAGGCTTTGTAGTCGGTGCATACCGGTTCGCGCAACTTCGCCTGGTAGCCTGCAAGATCGACGGCGCTCAAGCCGCCGGGATTGACGGGATGGCTCTTGACCTTCGCCTCGATATCGTGCGCAACCTGCCCTTTGTAGAATGCATCGGCGCCGCCTAGTGCTACTTGACGTAGCACCTTCGCCAGTTCCGGGTTCTTCAGTACATGCCCAGCCGGCCATGGCTTGCCGTCCTTGTCATAGAAATAGGCGGCGGCGACCGGCTCCTTCTTCAAATGCGGCTCGGTCTGCAGCATCGCTGCGAGGCGCGGACTGACAGCGAATCCATTTTCCGCCAGCGTGATGGCCGGCGCGAACAGCGATGCCCATGGCAAACGTCCGTATTGCCGATGCGCCAGCTCCAGCATGCGCAGCACGCCGGGCGTGCCGACCGAACGCCCGCCGACCACACCTTCATAGAAGGGAAGCGCCTTGCCCGCTGCATCCAGGAAAAGCCTTTCCGTAGCGGCGGCAGGAGCCGTTTCGCGGCCATCGAACGCCTTGACGGTTTTGCCGTCGAAGTGCATCAGGAACGCGCCGCCGCCGATACCGGAGGATTGCGGCTCAACCAGGTTCAGCACCATTTGGACCGCGATGGCGGCATCGACAGCCGAGCCACCTGCCCGCAAAACCTGATAACCGGCGTCGGTGGCAAGCGGATTGGCCGCGGCGACCATGTACTTCTTCGCGATCCATCCGGGCTTTTCAACGTAGCCGGTGGCGCGTTCCGGCGCCTGCGTACCGAGTGGCAGGTTCTGTTGTGACGGCGATGTTGCGCATGCGCCAAGCAGCAGCGCTACGAACGCGACGGAAAACAGCCTTGTTTTGCCCATTGCCGGCTCCAGAAGGAAAAAGACAAGCGAATTGCTTGTCTTAGTCTATGGAAATTCCCGCAGGCGCACTTGAGCGTGCTCACTCCGGCGCGCCTGCCCTTTCATGCCGGTACTGACCGGCAAAACCGAATCACTTCGGCTGCATGCGGATGGCGCCGTCGAGACGGATGGTTTCGCCATTGAGCATCATGTTTTCGATGATGGTTTTTGCGAGGTTGGCATATTCGGCCGGTTTGCCAAGGCGCGGAGGGAACGGCACCATGCGGCCAAGGGCGTCCTGCACTTCCTTTGGCATGCCAAGCAGCATCGGTGTTTCGAAAATGCCCGGCGCAATCGTCATCACGCGGATGCCGCTGCGCGACAGGTCGCGCGCCATTGGCAATGTAAGACCGACCACGCCTGCCTTGGATGCGCCATACGCGGCTTGGCCGATCTGACCGTCATACGCGGCGACCGATGCGGTGTTGATGATGATGCCGCGCTCGCCGTCTGCTGTGGCGTCGGCCTTCGACATAGAATCCGCTGCCAAGCGCGCCATGTTGAACGTGCCGACCAGGTTGATATTGATGGTGCGCTGGAATATCTCCAGCGGATGCGGGCCTTCCTTGCCGACTGTTTTCACCGCCGGCGCTACGCCTGCGCAGTTCACTAGTCCGCGCAGGGTGCCCATCGAAGTAGCGGCTTCCACCACGGCCTTGCCGTCGGCTTCCGATGTTACGTCGCACTTGACGAACCTGCCCTTCAATTCGCTGGCCAGCTTCTCGCCTGGCTCGACCTGTACGTCGGCCAGCACGACCTTCCCGCCATTCTCGGTAATCATGCGCGCGGTAGCCGCGCCAAGGCCGGATGCGCCGCCGGTGATGATGAATACATTGTTCTGGATCTGCATGCTGCCCCTCTCCTGTTGAAGAATGAAAATGTTGCGCGAAAGTGACGTTTACGTAAACGTAAGAAGCGTCATTGTAGCCAATTTTTCATGCCTGAAAAGAAACCGAAAAAGAAAAAGGCAGCCGTAGCTGCCTTTTCGGAGGGCCTGCCCTGTCTTATGGCTTGGAAGCAGGCGCGGTCGCCGGAGCTGCCTCGGCCGGCGCTGCTGCAGGTGCGGTCGCTGCCGGAGCAGTGACTGCCGGCGTGTTTGTCGTATGCGCAACAGGTGCCGAGCCGCCGACCATCGGTAATAGCGGCACGATCAGCAATGCCACGATATTGATGATCTTGATCAGCGGGTTGACTGCGGGGCCAGCGGTGTCCTTGTAAGGATCGCCCACGGTATCGCCGGTCACGGCAGCCTTGTGCGCTTCGGAACCCTTGCCGCCGTGGTGGCCGTCTTCGATGTACTTCTTGGCGTTATCCCACGCGCCGCCGCCGGTACACATCGAGATCGCCACGAACAGGCCGGTGACGATGGTACCCATCAGCAAGCCGCCGAGCGCGGCCGGACCCAGAAGCAGACCGACCAGGATCGGCACAACGACCGGCAGCAATGAAGGAATGATCATTTCCTTGATCGCCGCCGTGGTCAGCATGTCGACTGCCTTGCCGTATTCCGGCTTGGCGGTGCCTTCCATAATGCCCTTGATCTCGCGGAACTGGCGACGCACTTCCTCAACCACGCTACCTGCTGCGCGGCCGACTGCTTCCATCGCCATCGCGCCGAACAGGTAGGGAATCAGGCCGCCGATGAAGAGGCCGATGATGACCATGTGGTCGGACAGGTCGAAGGACAGGTGCATGCCGCGGCCTTCGAGCGCGTGGGTGTAGTCCGCAAAGAGCACCAGTGCAGCGAGGCCGGCAGAACCGATCGCGTAGCCTTTGGTGACGGCCTTGGTCGTGTTGCCCACGGCGTCGAGCGGGTCGGTGATGTCACGCACGGAATCCGGCAGTTCGGCCATTTCGGCGATGCCGCCGGCGTTGTCGGTGATCGGACCATACGCGTCCAGCGCGACCACGATGCCCGCCATGCTGAGCATGGCAGTCGCCGCAACTGCGATGCCGTACAGGCCGGCCAGCGAATAGGAAACGCCGATCGCCATACAGACGAAGAGCACCGGCCATGCAGTGGACTTCATCGACACGCCAAGTCCGGCGATGATGTTGGTGCCATGGCCGGTGGTCGATGCCTGTGCGACGTGCTGCACCGGCTTGTAATCGGTGCCGGTGTAGTACTCGGTGATCCACACCATCAGCGCGGTGAGCAGAAGGCCGACGACGCAGGCGCCGAACAGTGCCATGGCGCTGACCGTCTTGCCGCCGACAACGGAAACGGCTTGCGGGAACAGCCAGGTCGTGACGAAGTAGAAGGCGATCAGCGAAATCACGCCGGCAACGATCAGCCCCTTGTACAGCGCGGGCATTACGTTCTTCATGCCGGGCGAGGCCTTGACGAAGCTGCAGCCGATGATCGAAGCAATGATCGACACGCCGCCGAGTACCAGCGGGTAGATCACCGCGTTCAGCGGCGCGCCGGTCACCATGAGCGCGCCAAGCGTCATGGTGGCGATCAGGGTCACCGCATAGGTTTCGAACAGGTCGGCGGCCATGCCGGCGCAGTCACCGACGTTGTCACCGACGTTGTCAGCGATCACCGCCGGATTGCGCGGATCGTCCTCGGGAATGCCCGCCTCGACCTTGCCCACCAGGTCGGCGCCCACGTCGGCGCCCTTGGTGAAGATGCCGCCGCCGAGACGCGCGAAGATGGAGATGAGCGAGCCGCCGAATGCGAGGCCGACGAGCGCATGCAACGCGTCTTTCGCGACCACTTCAGGCGTGCCGGGCAGCGTGTGCC
>NZ_DATFAI010000035.1:0-119356 GCF_035254685.1 Noviherbaspirillum sp.
ATCGAGCGTCACCGGCAGCTTCGGCGCGCGTGGATCCACCCCCAGCGCGCGGCAGCGCAGCCACGACTGCACCACCACCGGCCGCACCGCCGTCTCGTCCACCTGCCCCGTCTCGACAAACTGCCGCCACGCAGCAGCGACACTCACCAGAAATCGTTCGCTCGCCACTTCTCACCCTCCCAGCGGTGTCAGGAATGAATTGCCTTGCCGTATGCCGCCAGAGTTGCTTCATGCAGCATCTCCGACAGTGTTGGATGTGGGAAGACGGTATGCGCCAATTCTGCTTCCGTCGTCTCAAGTGTCTTGCCGATGGAATAGCCATGAATCAGTTCGGTCACCTCGGCGCCAGCCATATGCGCGCCAAGGAGTTCTCCGGTTTTTGCATCGAAAACCGTTTTAATCAATCCCTCCGGTTCGCCGAGTGCGATCGCTTTTCCATTGCCAGCAAAAGGAAAGCGGCCAACCTTGATCTGGTAGCCGCGCTCGACTGCCATCGCCTCTGTTAAGCCGATGCTTGCCACCTGGGGACGACTGTAGGTACAGCCCGGAATCCGGGTCCTGTCCAACGCGTGAATGCCTTTGACGCCAGCGATGCGTTCGACGCAAAGAATGCCTTCGTGGCTCGCCTTGTGCGCCAGCCAAGGTGCGCTCGCGACATCGCCGATCGCGTACACGCCCGGCTCGCCGGTGCGGCACCATTCATCGGTGACGATGTGCGTTCCCTCGACCTGCACGCCTGACCCTTCCAGACCGAGGTTTTCGACATTGCCGACGATGCCCACGGCCGCAATTACCCGATCCGCCTCTACCGTGAGCTTCTGCCCGGCCACATCCAGTTTGGCAACGACGCCATCCGCCTTCTTCTCGAGCGACTGCACGCTTGCAGAAGTCAGGATTTTCATCCCCTGGCGCTCGAACGACTTGCGCGAAAATTCAGAGATCTCCGCGTCTTCGACCGGAAGGATGCGATCGCGCACTTCAACGACGGTGACTTCGGCACCCAGCGAGCGGTAAAAGCTCGCGAACTCGATGCCAATGGCCCCAGAGCCGACGACGAGCAAGGACTTCGGCATCCGGTCCGGCGTCATCGCTTCCTTGTAGCTCCAGACCAGCTTGCCGTCCGGTTCAACAGGTGCCATGGCCCTTGCCCGCGCACCGGTAGCGAGGATGATGTGCGTCGCGCCGATGTCAAGCGCGCCATTTTTCTGGGTGATATGTAACTTGCCGGCGCCAGCAAGCCGCGCATGCCCTTCAAGCACCTGAACCTTGTTTTTCTTGAGCAGATGCCTGACCCCGGCATTGAGCTGCGCCGCGACCTTCCGCGAGCGCTCGACGATCTTTTGCAGATCGAATCCGCTGTCCCCTACATGCAGGCCGTAGTCTGTCGCGTGCCTGATGTGATCAAGAATTTCCGCTGAGCGCAGCAGAGCCTTGGTGGGAATGCATCCCCAGTTGAGGCAGATGCCTCCCAGATGTTCGCGCTCGACCAGCACCGTACGAAAACCAAGTTGCGCCGCGCGTATCGCAGCGACATAGCCGCCTGGCCCGCCGCCGACGACCGCGATGTCGAATTGTTCCTGTGCCATTCCGGTTCCTTTACACCAGCAAGCCCATCGGCTTTTCGATCAATGCCTTGAAGGCGGCCAGGAATTCGGCACCTACTGCGCCATCGACGACGCGATGATCAACCGACAGCGTGCAGCTCATCACCGTGGCCGGTACAACCGCGCCGTCCCTGACTACCGGGCGCTGCTCTCCAGCGCCGACCGCGAGAATGCAGGCCTGCGGCGGGTTGATGATGGCCGCAAATTCCTTAATGCCGTACATGCCAAGATTGGAGATTGAGAACCCTCCGCCCTGGTACTCATCTGGACGCAGCTTGCCCTGGCGCGCGCGTTCCGCGAGATCCTTCACGTCGCCGGAAATCGTGCCGAGGCTCTTCGTATCGGCATTGCGGACTACCGGTGTGATCAGGCCGTTCGGCGTTGCCACTGCGACCGAAACATCAACCGAGCGATAACGACGGATGGCGGTATCGGTCCAGGAAGCATTGGCCGCTGGCACCTTCTTCAGTGCAACCGCGACAGCACGGACGACGAAGTCGTTGACGGAGACCTTGACGTCTGGCAGTGATCCGTTGATCTGCTTGCGCAAGGCGAGCAGCTCGTCGATCTGGCAGTCGATCGTCAGATAGAAGTGCGGAACCTGCTGCTTCGACTCCGACAGGCGCTGTGCGATCACGCGACGCATCGAGGAATGCGGGATCTCTTCATAATCCGGGGCGAGGGGCGCGGGCGCCGCCACATCACGGGCTGGTTTCGGTGCCGGTTGTTCAGGCGACGCGATGGCCGCGCCCTGATGCGTGGCGGCGACGGCCGCCTCGATATCACGCTTGACGATGCGCCCGTTCGGGCCGGAACCTTCGATATGTGCAAGGTCCACGTCGTGGATCAGAGCGAGATTTCTTGCCAGCGGGCTGGCGAAGAGCCGTCCGCCTTTTTCCCCGGCATTCTGGTTCCCGCTTGTGGCCAGAGCGACGGTGGCTGGCGCGCTTTCAACAGCCGCTTTTTGCGGTGCACTGCCGCCAGCGAGCAGGGCGGGCATGGCCTCGCCGGGCGTGAGTATGATGCCTATGGGTGCGCCGACTGCCACGGTCGCGCCGTCCGGCACAAACCGCTTGCCCAGCACGCCATCGGCCTCCGCTTCCAGTTCCAGAAGGGCTTTGTCGGATTCGATCTCGGCGACCACTTCCCCTTTCTTGACGCTGTCGCCTTCGTTCTTTGCCCAGCGCGCCAGCACCGCCTCGGTCATTGAGGTCGACACGGTTGGCATGATGATTTCAGTTGCCACGTTTTCTCCTTACTGTCACGCGATGTTTGCATTTGCCGCTTGCGCTTCGCCGGCCGTGACCGGACGGCCCATGTCGGCCATCATCCTGGCGAACCCCTTGCGAACTTCCTCCGCGCCGACAAAGGCAGCGCGCTCGAGTACCTTGGATACAGACGGCGATGCTTCCCCGCCATGAATTCGCTGCACAGGCTGGTCGAGATAATCGAAGAAGCGCCGCTGGATTTCGTCGGTGACCATTGCACCGTAGGACACGGTCAGCGGACTTTGCTCCAGCACCACGATATTGTTGGTCTTGCGGACGCTTTCGCCGATTGTTTCCCAGTCGAGTCCGGCACGGTCGAGCGAGCGCAGGTCAATGATTTCGGCATCGACTCCCATTTCCTCGGCGACCTGGAGCGCGAGCGGGGTCATCGCTAGATAGGTAAGCACAGTGAAGGCGGAACCCTTGCGCACCACCTTGGCCTTGCCGAGCGGGATGTAATAGTCAGAATCCTCTTTCGGTCCCGGGCCGGTTGTGTTGTAGAGATCGGTATGTTCGATGACAAGTACGGGATCCTCGCACTTGAGTGCGCTGTTCATCAGCCCGACGTAGTCGAACGGGGTGCTGGGCGCGACGATGCGCCATCCCGGCCACATCGCATACAGACCCGCTGGATCCATCGAGTGCTGCGAGCCATACCCTGTGCCTATTGCACACTTCGTGCGGAGCACGAAGGGCACGGCCGAATCGCCACCGAACATGTGACGGGCCTTGCCAATCTGGTTGAACAACTGGTCTGCGGCGACCAGCGCGAAATCGGAATACATCAGTTCCACTACCGGACGATACGAGCCTTCCACGGCAACGCCTCCCGCAAGACCGGCAAAACCCTGCTCGGCGATGGGAGTGGGAATGATGCGGTCCGGGAAGCGATCAGCCAAACCCTTGGTCGCACCGTTTGTTCCACCCTTGAGTCGGTGGATATCTTCGCCCATGCAGAAGATGCGCTCATCGGTTTCCATGCGTCGCGCCATGACCTTGGCGACCGCATCGATGAACTTCATGTTCTCGACCGGGCCAGTGGCGGTTTCCAGTTCCTCGAATCGCACGCCGGCGAATTCGGAGAGGTCACCGCGCAGGCCCTGGTCACGGAATTCCGGCTTCGGCCAGAGCTCCGGACGGATGCGTCGTTTCGAGCCTTCACCTTCTGTCAGACGCGTGACGATTTCCTGCATCGCGTCGACGCAATGCTGGCGAATGGTCTTGTTTTCTTCCTCTGTCAGCCACTTGAGCTTGACCATCTGCTGCACGGTGCGCTCGATTGGATCCTTGCTGGTCCACGAAGACTCCTCGTCCTTGCTGCGGTAGCCGAACGCGCTGCCGGGAATTGAACCGCCATGATGGAAATAGCGATAGACCATCGCCTCGATGATCGCTGGCCCCTTGCCGGAGCGCATGTGCTCGAGCGCCATTTGGGAGGCATGTAGCACGGCCATCGGATCCATGCCGTCGACGCGGTAAGCGGGGATGCCATAGGCGCCGCCGCGCGAGGACAGGCGTGTTTCCCGCGTTTCCTCCGCCAGGGTCGTGGACACGGCGTAACCGTTGTTCTCAACGAAGAAGCAGATCGGCAGATTCCAGAGTGCGGCAAGATTCATTGATTCGGGCACGGCACCGATGTTCATGGCGCCATCACCAAAGAAGGTGAAGGTGACTTCACCCTTGTTACGTCGCTTCTGCGCCCATGCCAGGCCATTGGCAATCGGCACCCCGCCGCCGACGATCGCGTTGGTTCCCATCGCGCCAGCCTCGACCCAACGCAGGTGCATGGATCCGCCACGGCCGCGGCAGAATCCATCGGCAAGGCCGAGGATCTCCGCCAACGTGCGGTAAAGGAAAGTCTTGACGTTTTCCGGGAGCGCGGTCTTGCGCGGATCGAATTCGGGCGAGTCGATGTGCCGCATCCCCTTGACGAGAAACTGATGATGACCCCGATGCGAACCCGTGATCATGTCGTCGGAATTGAGCAGCATAATCGATCCGACGGCACCACCCTCCTGACCAATACTGGAGTGCGCCGGGCCGTGAACGAGCCCGGCCTTCTCGAGATTCAGCACCGCCTCCTCGAAGGCGCGGACAACGTGCAGGTAATACAGTATGCGCAGCAGATTCGCCTGTCCGGCGTTTCTCCAGTCCTGCGGCGTCGACGCCACTTCGAGCCAAGGCTCGGCATATTGAATGTTGGTGGTAGTAGGCATTCTTATTCCTTTGTTTGAGTACGGGAGCGACCGGCCAACGCCCCTTCCTATCGGCAGTCCCTTAAGTACGACGGACCAGACTTGGCAAGATGCATGCCACATGCAGATGGTCCTGTAACTGCCTGATATTTGGCTCTTCCTGCATTTGATATGGCGTTTCGCACGCCGTGAGACGCGATACACGTCTCATGCTGCGACTGGCTTCGCATTCGTCCATGGCGCGTGCGACCGAGGGCACAGCGATGCGCGCGGTGTTACGGCCATCAGTCTCCGCACTATTCGTCTGAACTCTCTGCAACCCGGATGGACAAATCTGGCCGGTTTCGCGGCTGTCGTTGCATGACGAATGCGAATTTTCTGTGCGTTCTCGCCAAATGAGATGTGCGTCGCAAGGTGCGACGTGCATTTCAGTGCGACAGCACGTCTCTCATTTTTCTCGACTAGAAAATCGATAAAAAACAGTGACTTGAGCGCCGATTTTTCGCTGGTACGCTTATTGCAAAAATGTGTCGCGAGAGTGGCCGTGCGACGAAGGGGGACGCCCTGCGATGCGGTCTCTAGACAAGTCCCGATCGGATGTGACGCGGGTCATATCACCAAATAATGGAGGAAACAAAGGATGAAACAGGCGCTCCTGAAGACAATCTTGTTCGGGCTGCCGGTGGTGCTTCGACGCATGGCGAAGAAGCATCCCGGGTTCAGGCAGGAAATGAAGCGGCACAATTGCGTGGTACAGATCAAGCTGAAGGATGACAGCATTGGCCGTTACTACTCTTTTCAGAACGGGAAGCTGACTTCGGGGACCGGCGTGCATCCCAAACCGGACGTCTGTCTGATCTTCAAGGATCTGAAAACAGCACTGTCGTTCCTGAGGCCGAAACCGGATCAGGGAGAAATTCTGAATGCGGCAAAGAATTTCAGGGTCATGGTGATCGGCAGGGACGAGCTGTCGGTCTGGTTTATGCAGTTGATGAACCGGATCCAGACCGAAGGCCTGGAGATCGGTACGAAGATGCCAGACGGGTCGGTGCGTTATACAACCAATACCAACGGTGGCACGATGTTCGTCTATGTGAAGGATGGGAAAATCCTCCGCATGACGCCAATCGAGCTCGACGAAACCGACGCGCCGTCGTGGACGATCAACGCACGCGGCAAGTCCTTTACGCCCCGTCGCAAATCGACCCTCAGCCCGCATGCTTCGGGTCTCAAATCCATGGTGTACTCCGACAAGCGTCTGTTGTATCCAATGAAGCGCGTCGACTTTGACCCGAAGGGGGAACGCAACCCGCAAAATCGTGGTATTTCAGGCTACGAGCGCATCAGCTGGGATGAGGCGCTCGACATCGTGTCCAGCGAAATCAGTCGCATGAAGACCGAACATGGCCCGGGCGCGATCGCTATCCCGATGCCGTCCCACCACCAGTGGGGGAACATTGGTTACTACCTCAGTGCGCTGCTCCGGTTTGGCAATCTGATCGGCTTTACCCGCGTGGCGCCGAACCCTGATAGCTGGGAAGGCTGGTACTGGGGCGCCATGCATCATTTCGGCAGCTCGCTTCGCCTCGGCATTCCGAGCTTCTATGGGACAGTTGAGGACTGCCTGAAGGAAACGCAGCAGATCGTGTTCTGGTCGAGCGACCCAGAATCCACCAACGGTCTCTATGCCGGTTTCGAGGGAACACAGCGGCGCTTGTGGGCCAAGGAACTTGGTATTGAATTCGTCCACATCGACCCGCACCTCAATCCTACTGCGCAGCTCCTGGGAGGGAAGTGGATCTCCATCCGGCCGGCGACGGACGCGGCACTCGCACAGGGCATCATGCATGTGTGGCTCACCGAGAATTTGTACGACAAGGACTACGTCGCGAAACGCACCACCGGCTTCGAGGAATGGCGCGACTACCTCCTCGGCAAGACCGACGGTGTGGTCAAGACGCCGGAATGGCAGGAAGGCGAAACCGGTGTTCCCGCCCATGTTTGCCGCGCGCTGGCACGTTCCTGGGGCAAGAAGAAAACTTATCTTTCCGCCGGCGGCCTTGGTGCAGGCTGGGGCGGTGCCTGCCGTTCTGCGACCGGTTCGCAATGGGCACGCTGCATGATCCTCATGATGGCCATGCAGGGTTGGGGCAAGCCAGGCGTCAACTTCGGTAATCTGCAATTTGGCGCACCGCTGGATTACGAGTTCTACTTCCCCGGCTATGCGGAAGGCGGCATCTCCGGCGAAATCGCTTTCACCGCGTCGGGCATCAACAATTACCAGCGGATGCCGCATCTGATCACCATGAATCCGGTCAAGCAGATGATTCCGCGCCAGCGTCTGCCCGAGGCTATCCTCAATGGCAAGTCCACCGGCTACATGTGGGATGGCTCGTCGATGGAGGCCCAGTTCGCGCCGTTCGAATACCCGATGCCAGGCTATTCGAAGATTCATATGATCTACCGTTACGGCGGGTCCACGTTCGGCACCATCGCAAACTCGACCCGCTTCGAGAAGTCCTACCGTGACCCATCAATTGAATGCGTGGTGAACCAGTCGATCTGGTTCGAGGGCGATGCGCGCTACGCCGACATTATCCTCCCGGCCTGCACCTCGTTCGAACGCTATGACATTAGTGAATGGGCCAATTGCGCTGGTTACATTCATCATAACAACTCGCAACTGAATCACCGCATGGTCACGATGCAGCACAAGTGCATCGAGCCGCTGGGCGAGTCGAAGTCGGACTACCAGATCTACCTCGAGATTCTGCAACGCCTCGGTCTGGGCGCCATGTTCTCTGAAGGCTGCAGCGAGCTGGACTGGTGCAAGCGGATTTTTGACTCGACCGACCTGCCGAAGTACATCAGCTGGAAGGAATTCGTCAAGAAGGGCTACTACGTGGTTCCGGCCGAGCCGGAAAAAACGCGCACCCCTGTGTCGATGCGCTGGTATGCGGAAGACCGCCACAAGGACATTCCGGAACCGCACCCGTTGCCGTCGCAGTTCACCGGAGAATTCGGCAAGGGCCTGGAAACGCAGTCTGGCAAGCTCGAATTCGTCTCGTCCTCGCTCCAGCGCGGGCAACCGGACAATCCGGAACGTCCGGCGCTCAACCGCTATATCCCGGCATGGGAGGGCCCGCACAGCAAGGAACTGTTCGACAAGTATCCGTTGCAGATGATCTCGACCCATCCGCGCTACAGCTTCCACACCTATGGCGACGGCAAGGACAGCGCCATGAACGACATCGAGGATCATCGTTTCTTCGTTGACGGCTACTACTACTGGGTCATGAAGATCAATCCCGAGGATGCGCGCCAGAGAGGTATCAAGCATCGGGATCTGATCCGTGTCTTCAACGACCGCGGCTCGGTGATTTTTGTGGCTGATGTCTCCCCGCTGGTCGGAGGCGGGATCATGAAGACCTTTGAGTCGAATGCCGATTTTGATCCGGTCCCATCCGCAGGGCCGGAGGGCTTCTCCGACAGATCGGGTTGCGCCAACGTTCTGACCCCGCCGCGCCCGCAGCAGCAGCGGACGGAAGGCATGGCCGCGAACTCATGCCTGGTGGAGATGGAAGTGTGGACGCCGCCGCCTGGCCTCGTCAGCAAGGTGCAGGTCAAGGGCATGGCGCCAGCGAACTCGCGCCCAACCGGCAAGCAGACTGCCGCGGCGTGACAGACGTCGTCGGCAAGCATTGAGTCAACGAACGATTACGAACAGGAAGGGTGACTTTCGTGAAAAAGTGGAACCTGATTATTGATGTGGCCAAGTGCGAGAACTGCAACAACTGCATGTTGACCACGCGTGACGAACACGTCGGCAACGATTTTCCGGGCTATGCTGCCCCACAGCCGGTGCATGGGCATTACTGGATCAAGGTGGAGCGCAAGGTGCGTGGCGAGGGTGCAATGGTGGACGCCGCCTATCGCCCGACAACCTGTAACCAATGCGACAACGCACCGTGCATTGCGAAGGCGGGCGACGGCTCGGTGTACAAACGGCCCGACGGGGTCGTGATCATCGATCCGGTGAAGGCGAAGGGGCGGCGCGACATCGTCGGATCCTGCCCCTATGGCGCGATCTGGTGGAACGAGGAGCTGCAGCTGCCGCAGAAGTGGATCTTCGACGCTCACCTGCTGGACCAGGGCTGGAAACAGCCGCGCTGCGTGCAGTCCTGCCCGACCGGCGTCTTCAAGGCAGTGTGTATCGAGGATGAGGAAATGCAGGAGATCGTGAAAAAGGACAAGCTGGAGGTGCTGCGTCCGGATCTCAAGACCAAGCCGCGGGTGTATTACCGCAACCTGTACCGCTATAACAAATGCTTCATCGGCGGCACTGTGGTTGCGGAAGTCAAAGGCCTGATCGAAAGCATTCCAGGTGCCGAAGTAACGCTGAAGCGCAACAAGGTAAGCATCGCATCGCTCCAGACAGATGCATTCGGCGATTTCAAGTTCGACCAGCTCGATCCGAACAGCGGCGACTATCAGGTGGAGATTTCGCATCCGACGCTGGGCACAGCGGTAGTGAATGTCAGCCTGGCAGAAAGCCTGTATATAGGTACGATCAAGGTGGGCCAGAAGGGCGGCGGCGTGTTCAATATTGCTACTAACCGGAAAGAGCTCACGCCGGCTAGCTAAGCATCAGCATTGCGTGTTGCGTTTCGGTTGCCGGCATTCCTCTCACTGAAGAAATGCCGGCGAAGGGCGCGTGGCAATGCGCGATGTACGCTGACAAAACAGAACCGTGCGCACGGCGAGGATATCATGGGGGGTTATCTGAAAAATGGCATCTGGCAGACAGCTGCTCCGCCGCTGGTCAATGCACAGGGTGAATTCGTACGTAGTGAGTCGCAATTTCGCGGCTGGATTACCGACGATGGAAGTGGCGATTTCGAGCCGGAAGCAGGGCGTTACCATCTCTACGTTTCCTACGCGTGCCCATGGGCACATCGTACACTCCTCGTTCGCGCACTCAAGGGCCTGGAAGACATCATTTCAGCGTCTGTCGTAGATCCAGTATGTGGTGAGAACGGATGGATGTTCTCCTCTTATCCCGGCGCCACGATCGATCATGTCAACGGCCTAGCGGCGCTGCACGAACTCTACACGCTAAATCGGAGCGATTACACAGGACGCGTCACGGTGCCAGTTCTCTGGGACAAGCGCACCGGACGGATCGTGAGCAACGAGTCGTCGGACATCATTCGTATGCTCAATGGCGCGTTCACCGACTTCCAGCGTCATTCCGTAGATTTCCGTCCGACGTCATTGAATAGTGAAATCGACGCCATGAACGATTTCATCTATCGGCATGTGAACAACGGGGTGTATCAATGTGGCTTCGCGACGACGCAACCCGCATATAACGAGGCCGTGGCCTCACTGTTTGATGCACTCGACATACTGGAAGATCGCTTGTCTTCTTCCCGCTACCTGATGGGAGACTTCATTGCGGAGCCAGACTTACGGTTGTTTCCGACCCTGGTTCGTTTTGATTGCGTGTACTTCATTCATTTCAAATGCTGCCTCAGGCGGATCACGGAGTATCCGAATCTCGCGAATTACCTGAAGGATATGTATCAAGTACCAGGTGTGGCGGGCACCGTCAATATGGACCATATGAAGCGCCATTATTACCTTAGCCATCCCCATCTGAACCCAGCGGGGATCATTCCGGTTGGACCCACTTTCGACCTGTCTGCTCCACATAATCGACATCATTTTTTCTAAGGCGAGTTTTTTATGCCAGATAGTTCAAAAAATATGGGCAATGTGCATTCTGGCGTGGGCGACCTGCAAGGCGTCACCTCGGAAAGGAACGGCCTGCCTGGCCTGCGAGGAACCGACCATATCGGCTTTACTGTGCCAGATTTGCAGGAAGCGACGGATTTCTTTGTCGACGTCATCGGATGCGAAGCGTTCTATGATCTGGGGCCATTTCAGGCTAAAGACGACTGGATGCAGACGCATCTGAACGTGCACAAGGAAACCATCATGCGCAAGCTCCGGTTTTTCCGCTGTGCGCACGGCTCGAATTTCGAAGTCTTCGAATACGAGGCGCCAGACCAGAGGCGTGAGCAGCCAAGAAACAGTGATGTCGGCGGCCACCATCTGGCCTTCTATGTCGACGATATGGATGCTGCAGTTTCCTACCTGCGTGCCAAAGGCGTGCAAATTCTTGGCGAGCCAACAGTACGCGCAGCCGGCCCTAGCGGAGGCCAGTCCTGGGTCTACTTTCTGACACCATGGGGCATGCAACTTGAGCTGGTGAGTTATCCGCAAGGGAAAGCATACGGACGTGATACCGAGCGGAGGCTATGGCACCCGCGTTTCCCCGAGAAGTAAAGGTTGGAAGTCAACCAGAAACGAAATGCACGAAGGGCACGAAGAGAACCTGGCTCGGCTGTTATGGGTTTTCTCTCGTGCTGTTTTTTTGGGCGCATTTCACTCTTCATCGAGAGACCGATCTGCGCTCCGACAGCGCGCTCTACTGTCTCAAAGACGCTGGTCGCAAACAATTCTCGAAACGGGATTCGCAGACTGCGACAGATGTATGAGACAAGTATCGGCGAAGTCGCAGTCCGAGAAGCGAGCTCCGACGGAATAGCTTGATAAGGCGTTGATTTCAATGCGCATTGTCGGCAGGAACTCCGTTGGCACAATCCTTGATATCTATCGTGTTGTTTGGCTCATCCGGTTTGCGTTCATCGCAACTGCCACGCCGAGGACATCATGCAGGAGGAGAATTCGGTCCGTCCGCGCAGGTCAACTTGAAGCATATCCGGATTTTTATAAACTCGATAAGGAGGAAGACTACCATGAGTGATAAGCATGATCTGCCTAAGCGCTCCAGCCCGGAACGCAGACGCGTTATCAAAACGATTGGCGCGGTCGCCGTGGCAGGGATGATGCCCGTCGCATTCGCGAAATCTCCGCGCAAGGTGAAAATCGGTTTCGTGACACCACTGACAGGGCCGCTCGCACCCTTCGGTGAGGCAGACAAATTTGTCATCGACGCCATGCACCAGGCACTGAAGGATGGTGTTATGGTCGGCGGGCAGCGCTATCCGGTCGAAATCATCGTCAAGAACAGCGAGTCCAACACGAACAAGGCCGGTGAGGTGGCCGCTAATCTGATCCTGAAGGACAAGATCGATCTCATGTTGGTGGCCGCCGCACCCGAGACCACTAATCCCGTTGCGGATCAATGCGAACTCAATGGCGTTCCATGCATCTCAACCGTCTCGCCGTGGCAACCGTGGCTCTTTGGACGCGGAAGCAACCCGCAAACCGGCTTTGAGTGGACATATCACTTCTTCTGGGGTCTCGAAGACGTGATCGACACCTATATGGATATGTGGAAAACGGCCAAGACTAACAACGTCATCGGCGGCCTGTTCCCTAACGATACCGATGGCAATGCCTGGGGCGATGCCAAGTTCGGATTCCCGCCGGCGATCAACAAGGCTGGCTTCAAACTGAAAGATCCGGGCCGTTACCAGGTGCTGAACGCCGACTTTAGCGCCCAGATCGCTGCATACAAGAGTGCGGGTTGTGAGATCGTGGTCGGCAACATGATTCCGCCCGACGTCAAGACCTTCTGGACGCAAGCCAAGCAGCAGGGCTTCAAGCCGAAGGTGGTGTCTATCGGTAAGGGCCTGCTGTTCCCGGCGTCCGTGGAAGCCATGGGAGATCTCGCAGAGGGTCTGACGACCGAAGTCTGGTGGACCCCCTATCATCCGTTCAAGTCGTCGCTAACCGGCGCA
The DNA here is from genome assembly GCF_035254685.1 of Noviherbaspirillum sp. Lineage (GTDB taxonomy): Bacteria > Pseudomonadota > Gammaproteobacteria > Burkholderiales > Burkholderiaceae_D > Noviherbaspirillum. The sequence continues at coordinate 12,840 of NZ_DATFAI010000035.1, forward strand.
ACTACGGCACAACTCGCCGAATCATATGAGGCCGCGACCAAGAAGCAATGGACCCAACCGCTTGGGTTTTCCCATGCACTGTTTGAGGTCGCTGTCGACGTGCTGAAACGTACCAAGGATATCGACGACAAAGCGAGCATCCGCAACGCAATTGCCACGACTAACCTCAATACCATTGTCGGTAACGTTGCCTGGGGCAAGGGCCCAATCAAGAATGTCGCCAAGACGGCGCTCGTGGGCGGCCAGTGGGTGAAGGGCAAGAAGTTCAAGTATGACCTCGTCATTGTTGACAACAAGCTCGCTCCGCACATTCAACCCAACGGGAAGTTGAAACTGATTTCCTGATCCAATCCGCCGGGGCGTGGGTCGCCCCGGCAGCAGAATCATTAGCATTACAAGGGGGAGCGGCCCATGGGGGCAATTCTTGCACTGGACAATGTGAGCAAGTCATACGGTGCGCTCAGGGTGACCAATGATCTCAGTTTCTCGCTCGACCAAGGAGAGACATTGGGCATCCTCGGGCCGAACGGCGCTGGCAAGACCACGTTATTTAATCTGATCAGTGGCGACGTGCGTGCGGATGCCGGTCGCATTCATTTCCGCAACAGCGACATTACTTCACTCCGACCGCACCAGCGCTGCAGGATGGGTATTGGCAGGTCCTACCAAATTCCGCAGCCGTTCGGCGGTATGACGGTCTTCGAGAACCTGTTGGTTGGCGCGACATTCGGTGGGGGCATGTCGGAAGACGAGGCTGACCCGTTATGCATTGAGACGCTGGAGAAGACTGGTCTCATCAAGAAGGCGAACCAGCTTGCCGGTTCTCTAACGCTTCTGGATCGCAAACGTCTCGAATTGGCACGGGCACTGGCCACCCAGCCGTCGGTGCTTCTCCTGGACGAGATCGCCGGCGGCCTGACCGAGCATGAGGCAGTTGAACTGGTCGCGCTGATCAAGGAAATCAAGTCGTTTGGCGTGTCCATGATCTGGATCGAGCACGTGGTACACGCACTTCTCGCGGTTGCGGACCGCCTCCTCGTTGTCAACTTCGGATCCAAGCTTGCTGAAGGCGAGCCGGAGGCCGTCATGAATAACCCGGAAGTAAAACGTGTCTATATGGGAATCGAAGTATGAACCCGTTATTGTCGACAAATGGCCTGGAAGCCTACTACGGCGACTTCCAGGCATTGTTCGGTATTGATTTTGACATCATGCCGCAAGAAATTGTTGCCATCATCGGCGCGAACGGTGCTGGGAAATCGACCTTCCTCAAGACCATTACCGGCCTCTTGAAAGCCCAGTCGGCGAAGGTCATGTTCAAGGGATACCCCATCGGCGGGCAAGCACCTCATCGCATTGTGGCCGAGGGATTGGCAATGGTGCCCGAGGGGCGGCGGCTTTTTCCAAGCCTGTCGGTGGAAGAAAACCTTCTCATGGGGCAGTTCACCAAGCGCCACGGGCCGTGGAACCTGGAACAGGTCTACCTGTTGTTCCCGATCCTCAAGGCGAAAAGGAATGTGCCAGGAACATCTCTCTCTGGCGGGCAGCAGCAGATGGTTGCCATTGGCAGGGCACTAATGAGCAATCCGGATTTGCTGATTTGCGATGAGATTTCCCTAGGCCTGGCGCCCGCAGTGATCAAGGAGATTTACGAGGCACTGGGAACGATCGTGCAGAACGGCCTGACAGCAATCATCGTGGAACAGGACATCGGGATGGCAAAGCGGGTGTCGCAGCGGCTGTACTGTTTCCAGGAGGGTAGGGTTTCTCTACAGGGCAGGTCGGACGAGTTAAGCCATGAGCAGATTTCCCATGCCTATTTTGGCGTTTAGTGATTCTGGTATGAGGAGGACAGATCATGACAGTTTGGATTGATGCCGTGCTGCAGGGCATTCTGATTGGCGGGCTTTACGCCATGTTTGCCATGGGCCTGGCGCTTATGTTCGGCATCATGCGCATGGTGAATGTTGCACATGGCGACATGGTGATTCTGATGGCCTTTCTGGGGTTCGGGCTGACGGACGCATTAGGGCTTCACCCCTTTGTCGCGATGATTGTCGTCGTGCCGATTGCATTCTGCTTCGGCTATATTCTCCAGCGCGTCGTGCTGAACAAGACGATCAGCAAGGACCCATTGCGGTCCCTGGTCGTGACCTTCGGTATTTCCATCGTGATTCAAAATCTGCTGCTCGAGTTCTATTCCGCCGATACGCGTGCGATTACCTCGGGCGGGCTGGAATCGCAAAGCGTTCAACTGACGGCGAATCTCGCTGCGGGCGTCTTGCCGCTCATTACCTTCGGGTTTGCAGTGCTTCTGACCTTGGGATTGCAGCTGTTGTTTGGGAATACTTCCATCGGACGTGCATTCCGCGCCACCTCGGATGATCCTGGTGCTGCCTCGCTGATGGGCGTGAATAACTCCCACGTGTACGCATTCGCGACCGCAATCGCCGTCGGTATCCTGGGCGTTGCCGGCGTCTTCCACGGCATGCGCACTACTTTCGCTCCCACCGACGGGCCGGCACAACTGATCTATGCCTTCGAGGCGGTCATCATCGGCGGAATGGGTTCATTCTGGGGCACGCTGGCCGGCGGTGTGCTGCTGGGCGTGACGCAGGCGATCGGCGCACGCGTTGATCCGGGATGGAGCGTACTTTTCGGTCACGTGATGTTCGTGATGGTTCTGTTGTTCCGGCCAAATGGCTTTTTCCCGAAGATGCGCTAAGGCGCAAGGAAGAGGATGAAATGAATACCTTGGCAAAGCAGGCAGTTATTACCGTGGACGCAACTCCCAAGTCCGACTATAGCGTGGAGCGCTCGACATGGCTCGGGATCGCGACCATGGTCTTCTTCGCGGTATCGCTTGGATTTTCGATTTCGATGCCGTTCTGGGCTGATGCAAGCTATCTGCGGCTCCTGTCCGAACTCGCATGCTACTTCGTGATGGCGCAAATGTGGAACTTGCTCGCCGGGTACGGCGGATTGGTGTCCATCGGACAGCAGGCATACATTGGCATCGGCGGCTACGCACTTATCGTTCTGGCGAACTTCGCCGGAATCAACCCCTTTGCCGCTGTCCTGTTGTGCGGTGTGTTCGCGGCGCTGTTCGCCGTGCCGGTGTCGCAGGTCGTATTCCGGCTCCCCGGCGCCGCATTCGCTATCGGGACATGGGCGGTAGCCGAAATTTTCCGGCTGCTGGTGGCGAATATGACGGTACTGGGCGGAGGATCAGGAGCAAGCCTTACAGCACTCAAAGGGATTGAACGCGCAACGCGAGAATCCATGACGTTCTGGCTAGCGATTTCTGCATCGTATGCCTCCGTGCTTCTCGTGTATCTGCTGCTTCGGTCCAGGTACGGCCTGGCGCTTACCGCCTTGCGGGATGCAGAGGTGGCTGCACAAAGCCAGGGAATCGACGTAAAGCGTACGAAGTTCCTGGTATACCTCGTTTCTGCCTTTGGTTTCGGCATTAGCGGTGGGCTCTACTTCCTGTCGAATCTTCGTATTTCGCCTGACGCAGCCTTTGGAGTGTCGTGGTCACCGCTGATCATCTTTATGGTGATCATCGGCGGAGTGGGAACGATCGAAGGGCCCCTGCTTGGTGCAGTACTGTTTTTTATTCTGTCGAAGGTCTTTGAAGATTACGGAACATGGTATTTAACGGCTTTGGGTTTGATGGCTATTGTGGTAACAATCTGGTTCCCGGAAGGTTTATGGGGCTTCATCGCCAAGCGATTTGATCTTCACTTGTTTCCCGTGCAGCGTCGGCTGCGCCTTCTCAGGAATACGCAGATTCGCTAGATCATCGAGTAACGCGAATGAAGACGTAGTGGCCGTCGCAAAGCGCGACAGTTCAAGCTTGTCCCCGCCCTGATGAAAAAGTCTCCTCCTATATTTTCCTTATCGTTAAGGATGGAAAAATATAGGATTCAGGGTTTTGCCCGCCTTGGCGGGCTTTTTTGTTTTTTGCCTCCCCTATGACGCACTCGAGCTGAGCCCTACGAGTCAATGACTTAGTATTATCAGGACATCTGCTTGCCGCTTCGCTTGTGAGGGGCCAGCCAGATATTCTTCGGTGAATTGCCACCCCGAAGCCACGAGCCGACCTTTCGCAGGGCTATGACCGTGACGCCCACCATGAGCAGAACCGAAACAAGGATGCCCGAAAGCGTGACGATAAGGGTGAGGGCAATACATGTCACGACGGCGCTCGCTGCAAGCTTCCATCGCCACCACGGCCCCAGCAATGCTCTCATTACATCGGCCACGTTTGGCCGGGATGCTACTCGCTCGTGATCGACAACTTCCCATTCTGCTTTTTCCGTCATTTCGTTCTCTGTCATCTACAGGGCATATTCACAGACGTCATTCTAAGGGCGGGCAGACCATCAGAAAAAGAGTGACGAACCGAGGAATTAGTTCGTAAAAACGGAAGCCTCGATAGCAGTACTGCTTGTTGCTGAGCGAGCACTCGCAGGCGATTGGCGCTGTGAGCGGTCGGCACTCGCCGAGCGAGCGAGATAAGCAGCGAAAGTCAGCCGATATACTTTCTGATCGACATTATAAGAATAATGTCATATTAAAACGTTTGAAAGTTGGAAAGTAGAGGTATTCCGTTGTAATATCAATTACCTTTCTGACTTTCTACGCCATGAACGCCCCTGAATTCAACGAAAAACAGCTGCTTGCCGACATCGACCAGCTGCGTGGCCAATTTCCCCAGACCCAGGACCTGTACCGCGAAGTCTGCATCCTGCTGTTCTTCCGCTACGGCGTGACACCGACAACCAACAAGTTATACCAACTGGTGCGCAAAGGCAGCATGAGTGCACCGGCAGAAGCGCTGGGGCGTTTCTGGGAAGACTTACGCGACAAGAGCCGCGTGCGGATCGAACATCCCGATTTGCCGGAATCGCTCAAGACGGCTGCCGGCGAACTGGTGGCGCAGCTCTGGTCTTCGGCCCAGGCTGCCGCGCAGGAAGGTCTGGCGGAGTTGCGCGGCGATGCTCAGATTCAGGTGGCGGAAGCCCGGCAACTGCAGGCGGTGGCGGAAGCCGATCGAGACGCAATACGGGCTTCCCATGCGCTGGTCAGTCAGACCCTGGAGCAGGCGCACGCCCGCATCGGGGAACTGGAGCAAGCGCTTGCCGCGCGCGAGGCAACGATCGCCGCGCTGGAGGGCCAGTTGCAGAATGCCCGCGGCGAAAACACCGGCTTGCTGCAGAAACTTGAAGAGGCACGGCGCGATTTCAGCACGGAGCTGGAAAAGCTGCGCGCCGCGGCGAGCCTGGCCGAAGAACGCTATCGGGCATCGGAGGCGAGGGCGCTCATGGAGATCGACCGCGAGCGCACCGCCGCCGCGAGGCTGCAGAAGGAGCTCGATGCGACCCGTAAAACCGCCGAGCAGCAGGCGGAACGTCAACGCGTCGAAACGTCGACGCTCAACCAGCAGCTGGGTGATTTCCGGCAAAGGGTGGGGGAGCTCGAGGGCAACCTGAAGGAAGTCACTACAAACCGCGACCTGGTGTCAGACGAGCTGAAGACGGTGCGCAATCTCCTGAACGACAAGCATGCTCATGCGACCCGCATGGAAAACGAAGCGATCGAGTTGAGGGTGCAGCTGGACCAGGCGCAACGGAAGTTGGAAGATCTGGCCAAGGTAGCGAAGCCGGTACGGCAGCGCAAACCAAAGCCCGTGTAACTGGGACCTGTCGGTCGCCGTTAAGGAAAATGCGTGGTGTAGTGGGTGTATGAGCATGGCATCCGCTTTGCCGCCGCCGGACCACTGCGTGTCAATTGCGAGAATCTTCGCGACAGAATGCCAGCACACTTTCCGGCACAGTCCAACGCGGCAGTAAGATCAGACGGAGAGCCTAGGGTGCCCGGCCTGATCGCATAAGGCTATTACGATCCAGTTCAGGACTGCGCCTTCCAGTTGATCTTGTGACGCTCCTCCGTTTCGCAGTGTCGGGCATCATCAGAGGAATGCAGATAACCGCTGGTGGTGGTCAGTGATTCATGCCCGAGGTTGTCCCGCACATGGCGCAGGTCGACATCACTGTTCGCCATATGAGATCCGGCCGTATGCCTTAACCAGTGCGCCGACGCCGCTTCGACGCGAACGGCAAGCGGTTCGAACTCTGCACCTCGCGTGCGCAGGCGAGCCGCGGTGTCCTGGAACACCTGCTTCACGACGCCATGCACTGCGCCCCGCGTCATTTGACGCCGTTGCATCCCGATCGGGAGCAACAGCGGGATGTCTTCCGCCTGCGCAGGGAAGGGCGGAAGCGTTTTTTCCCGCCGATAGCGGGCCAGCTCGACCATCAGCTCATTGGTGGCCGGGATGAGGCGCGTCTTGTCACCCTTGCCGGTGATCTCCAGCCACCAGCGTTCCTGGCCGTCCTTGTCGCGCCGGCAAAAAAACCCTCCCATGGTATTCCCGACAACTTCGGAAATGCGCAATCCACAGAGATAGAGCAGTGAAAACAGCCACCGCATTCGCAGATAGTGTTCGCGCTCGCGATCTGTTTCCCTGGGCATGAGGTCGATCGTCAACTTCACTTCATTCCACAGGTCTTCGTCGAGGTAGCGCGTGACCCGCGGCATCGCTTTCCTTGTCCGCTGGCGCGACAGCGACAACGGGTTCCCGGCGAGATAGCCGGCATTGACGAGCCACGAGAACAGGGTATTGAGAATGATGAATGCCTGACGCTGGCTCGACTGGGAAAGCGCACCAGCGAACGGGCGCCATTCGGGATGTGCCCGCCCGAACTTGCGTCCATCGCGCATCACCCAGCGCGCGGCCGGCTGCGGGTCGGCAAGGAAATGCCGGTACGCGAGCAAGTCTTCGTGCGTGAGCGAGGAAAACGGCTTCTGCAGTTGGATCGTCGACCACAACAAGAGCCGCTCGGCTTCCTTGCGGTAGTTGTCGAACGTGGTTTTTGTATCGACAAAGCGCGCGAGCCAAGCTTTGAGCGCATCGATGTCATTCGTGGCGGCGATTTGCGGACGGTTCCCGCTCGCACGGTTGGTTCCGTCCCGGCCATCGATGTCAGGAGAAATGGCGAGAGTTTCAATCGGGGCCAGGGAACTGGTGAGGGAGGAATTGCGCAAGTTGATGCTCATTCGGGGCAGCGGCAATGCGGGAACTGGTTCGACATTATAGGTCTGCCGCGCTATCTCTCAATCCACATATGCGCCCTTCGTGAATGGAATCGGCTGATCGCGAATGTGCTTGATCGAGCAGGCTCCACCATGTGCGGCTTGCTGCATAGCGAAACAGGGCACGTCCATATGCGCCTATCAAAATGCGTAGCGAGCAGGCCGAGCCTGGATCGGGTTGCTCCGTAGCATTTTGATAGGCACTTTCATCCTCGTCGAGGGAAGTCTTGGTGATTGGTGCAACCGGAGAGACAGCTGCGAGTTCCAGCTTGTCACTGAGCATCCGAGCAATGAATGGCAACTCGACTGAAGTCATTTGTCATTTGCAAACAAGTGGCACAAATCACAAGTTTTGTTGCCTTTCTGACCTTTTTCGGGTCAAGCACAGGTCGGCAATATGCGTCCTTGATGCATGTCAAAAATAAGAAATGAGGTCATATTTTCGGGTAATATTTCTGCACCCGGCGCGGATCATTCTTATAACGAGCAGGCAAAAGCACTGCTCACACCATGCGCCGTATAACGGGGGAGACAGGCTGAGTGATGGATTCGTGTGTCGCACGTTTTCTTTGATGTGCAGCACGACCAGGGGGATTTCAGCGCGCTCCGAAAACCAAACCCCCACTTGTTCATCACTTATCCAAGAGACTATGGCACTCAGTATCTTTCCTTCTGTGACTCCAGCCGACTCTGTGTTGTCAGACTATGACCTGTGTCGGACGTCCGATATTGAAGAGGCGCGTTCAGTTGGCGAGCGTATCTTTTGCAAGAATGCCATCTATTCGAAAGATCCTCAGTTCAATACCCGCGTCAACTATCGGCATGCGGGCAGCTTGGGCGTGGGACGCATGACTTATGGCGGCGAGACCATCATCGCTCCGGATGTGCTGGAATCGTTCTCACTGATCCAGGTCCCGATCAGGGGACGCGAATTTATCGAGTCCGACGGCAAGCGCGCCGTGTTCGAGTCCGATCAGGGCGTGGTGCTGAATGCGCACGCCAGCACGCGCATTCAGCACATGGGAGGCACCGAGAAAATCATCATCCGAGTCGATAATGAGGTGGTCAGGCGGCAGTGCCAGCAGCATCTGGGCCGCACCTTGCAGAAGGATGTCGAATTCAAGATGGAAATGGCTCTCGATACGCCCGACGGCCGCAGCCTAGTCCAGATGATGGCGTGGATGTGCGATGTCCTGTCGACGACGGACAAGCTGTCGCCGTTGTTGAGCACCCAACTCGAATCCACGTTCGTGGGCATGCTGTTGAATTGCCAGCCCAACAACTACAGTGCGGAATTGTGCGAAGACAAAGGACACTCCCTCGCGCCGTCCTTCGTCAAACGCATCGAGCAGTACATTGAAGAGCATGCCCATGAGCCGATATCGGTGGGCGATCTGGCAGAACATGCCGGCGTCAGCACCCGGACTCTGTTCTCGGGTTTTCGCCGCTTCCGCAATATCTCGCCGATGCATTACCTGAAGGAAGTTCGCTTGCGTCGGGTGCATGACGAACTCCTGCAGGCCCAGGCGTCCAGCGGGACCGTGACTGCCATCGCATTCCGCTGGGGCTTCAGTCATCTGGGCCACTTCACGACCGATTACAAGCGCCGCTTCGGCGAAACGCCGTCCGAGACATTGACGCGCTCCTGATACGCCATATCTCGCTGATGCCTTACTCGAAAGAAGCTCGCTTGCGCCACCTGCAGGCGAGCTTCTGCCGGCACCACTTTTTTCAGTGGCGTCATGACTGCCATCACCTGCCACTGACTCTTCAGCCATCCAGGCCACTTCATAACCGACGATAAGCGTGGCTTCGGTGAAATTCCTCCGAAACATCGATGCGTTCCTGACCGCTGTCGTGCAGCCGTGCTGTTCGCGGCCACGCCCATGACTGCACAAAGCGGCTGCATTTCTGCACTGGCGGGATAGTGGGTTCACCTGCGGGAGTGCCGGCCTGTCTCTGCCTGCCCTAGGATCGAAGCCGTAGCCGGGGTGTCGGCCGCGCCGCGCGCGGTGCATCCCGCATTCTGCTGCCGTATGGCAGGGCTCGAACCTATTACCAGATCAAGGAGACCGAAATGAATGCTTCGAAGCAGATGAAGGCAATGCGCGTACACGACGCCAGCGGCCGTTTTCAGCTTGACACATTGCCGCGTCCGGAGCTGCTGCGCCCGACAGACGTGCTCGTCGAAGTCAAGGCATCCGGCGTCGTGCCGAACCTGCGTAATGTGATCAGCCACTATGGCGAACGCTCTTACCTGACCTTGCCGGACTTGCCCGCGATTTTTGGTCTCGATACCGCAGGCGTCGTCGCCGAGGTCGGCGAGGCTGTGACTGGCATCGTGCCAGGTGATCGTGTGTACATCAATCCGGGCCGTTCGTGCGGATCGTGCCATGCCTGCCGCAATGGTGATCCGACAAACTGCGTCGCATACACCTTCCAGGGCTATTTCGGCTTTGGACCCCGCTCCAAGCAGATTTACAAGCAATATCCGTACGGCGGCTTCGGTCAGTATGCAACAGCGCCGGCTGACGGTCTGGTGAAGCTGCCGCCAGCGGTCAGCTTCGAGCAAGCGGCCCGCTTCGGCTATCTGGGTACAGCCTATTCGGGTTTGCGCAAGGCAGGTGTCGGCGCCGGCAAGACGGTGCTGATCAATGGCGCCAGCGGTACGCTGGGCCTTGGGGCGGTGCAGATCGCGCGGGCGATGGGCGCGGTCAAGATTTTCTGCGTTGCACGCAACCCTGACTTGCTCGAACGCGTGCGTGCGCTCGATCCGCAACGCATCCGCACCTTCTCGTATGGTTCCGGCGATCTCGGTGCATGGGTGCGGGACGAGACGGGCGGCGTGGGCGTCGATGCAGTGCTCGACGCGATCGGCCCGGGCGCGTCGCACCAGGTCACGCTCGATTGCCTGAGATCGCTCGCACGTGGCGGCCGCCTGGTCGAAGTCGGTGCCATGTCCGATCCGCTGCCCTTGAACCTGCACGAAATGATGTGCTCGCAGATCAGCCTGATGAGCTCCCTGTGGTTCACGGTGGGCGAAGGTCAGGATCTTGCCTATATGGCCGCAGCGGGAACGCTGGATTTGAGCGTCTTCGATCATCACCGCTACACGCTGGAGCAGGCTAACGAAGCGCTCGCCGATGCCGAGCAGCGCAAGGGCGGTTTCGTCAACGTGGTGATCGTGCAGTAAGCGCACGGCCCAAATACAACAAGGACAAGGAGTTTGAAATGGTAAGACGTATCGTAACCGGCGAACGGAACGGCAAGTCGGTGGTGGTATCCGATGGTCAGGTGGAAAATACTCACGACTACGCGTCGGTGCCCGGTTTTCGCACCACGCTCGCGTGGGCCACTACCGAAGCCGAGCCCACGTTGCCATTCGATGGGCGCGACCCAGTGGCGCGTATCGAATCCATGTTGCCCGCTCCGCATGGCACGCGTGTCATTGTCGTGCAGTTCCCGCCCGATAGCGTGATGGCTGCGCCTGGCTTCGACGGTGCCGCGGCCGGCGCGGAATACGCAAAGTACCTGCCGGGTCTCGCCGAGAGCTTCGATAGCGACGGCTCCGGTTTTCACCGGACCGCGACGGTCGACTACGACGTGATCCTGTCCGGAGAACTCTGGCTCGAGCTCGACGATGGCGAGGTTCGTCATCTCAAGGCAGGGGATGTCGTGATCCAGAACGGCACACGCCATGCATGGCGCAACCGGACTGAAACGCCGGCAGTGATGCTGTCCGTGCTGATTGGCGCCAAAACCTGACAGACCGACACAGGAGTCTCCGTATGTCACATCATCACGCACACGCGCATCAGGGCGAATTCGATGAGAACGCTGCCGCGAAGCTCGAATGGAGCGACGCGATGTTACTTGGTCATCCCCCGATGGACGACACGCATGAAGAATTTGTGCATGTCGTCAAGGCACTTGCCGCGTCCAATGCGGTAACGGCCCTTGGCTGCCTGCAGGCGGTCGAGGATCATCTGCTTGCACATTTCGAGGCAGAGCGAAACTGGATGGTGCGCACGGAGTATCCAAACATGGATTGCCATCTCGACGAGCATCAGAAGGTGCTTGACACGGTACTGGAGGTGAACCGGCTCGCAAAGGCCGGCCAGATCGGCCTGCGCGATGTGCAGCGCCTTGCTGCCGCGCTCGCCGACTGGTTCCCGAAGCACGCCACATATCTCGATTCCGCGCTGTCCGCCTGGATCAGCAAACGCAAGCATGGCGGCTTACCGGTGATTCTGCGACGCGACGTTGCTGCCGGTGTGCAGCAAGAATCGACATTCGCCTGAGCGAAGGAGGGCTGCATGTTGATGAAAGATAAGGTTGGCCTGGTGACGGGCGGCGGCTCCGGCATGGGGCGCGCCACTGCACTGACACTCGCGGCGGAAGGCGCGACGGTAGTGCTCGCGGGCCGTACAGAAGACAAGCTCGCCACCGTGCGCAATGAAATCGTCACGTCGGGCGGCAGGGCGGAGATCAGGGTGATGGACGCGTCGCGCCGCGAAGACAACGAAGCGCTCGTCCGGTTCATCGAGTCACGTTTCGGCCGCATCGATTTCGCGTTCAACAACGCGGGCGGTCACGCCGATTTCAAGCCGATCCATCAGACGCCGGTCGAGGAGTCGGAATGGATCATCGACCTCAACTTCAAGGGTGTCTATTACGGAGTGAAGTATCAGATCGAGGCCATGCTGCGAGCGGGTGGCGGTGCCATCGTGAACAATGCGTCGATCTTTGGCCTGCGCGGCATGAATGGCATTGCCCACTATGTGGCGGCCAAGCATGCGGTCGTTGGTCTTACAAAGGCGGTTGCGAAAGAGTACGCGGGCCAGAACATTCGTATCAATGCAGTATGCCCGGGCGCGACCGAGACGCCGAATTACATGCGTTCGACAGGCGGCGACGTTCATCTGCTCGACGACATGATCCCGATGCGCCGTATCGGCCAGCCACAGGAAGTGGCTGATGCCGTGCTCTACCTGCTGTCGGCAAAATCGGCTTATGTGACGGGCACGACGCTGTCCGTTGACGGCGGCATGACGGCCTGAACAGCAAACACAAACTACAAACACGAACAACAAACACCAACACGTCAAATCCGCCGCGAGGGCTGAGTCCTGTGCAATGCACGGCTCAGCCCTCGCTCATTGTGGCGTTCGATTTTTCAGTTCAACGACACAAAAGAGAGCAGCCCGAAACACGGGCGCATTCCTGATCGCTGAAGTCTGCGCATTGCCATGCAGATGAATGCAAATGCAGCGCGTGTTTTTTGCATTGATGGGATAGTGCGTTCGCCTGCGGGAGCGCCAGCCGGAATGCTGCTACGTATTATGAAATCACTGCTTCGCATAGCACGAAGCGTTTTTCCAAACAGTAGGAGACTCTCATGGCAGATCAACCGGTTGTCCGTCGCCGCGTCGTCAAGAACGGCATCAGTGAATCGCGCACCAATAACAGCAAAGTGCAGAGCCAGTACCAGCCGTACAAGGATGCGGCCTGGGGCTTCATCAATCATTGGTACCCGGCTTTGTTCAGCAATGAACTGCAGGAAGGTCAGGTCGAAGGCATCCAGATCTGCGGCATTCCCATTGTGCTGCGTCGTGTGGATGGCAAGATCTATGCGCTGAAGGATCAATGTGTGCACCGCGGTGTTCGCCTGTCAGAGAAGCCGATGTGCTTCACCAAGGACACGATCTCGTGTTGGTATCACGGTTTTACCTTCAATCTCGAGTCGGGCGTGTTGTCCACCATCGTGGCCAACCCGGATGACAAGCTGATCGGCACGACCGGCATCACCACTTATCCGGTGCAGGAAGTTGCGGGCATGATTTTCGTGTTCGTACGCGAAGACGATTTCGCCGATGCCGACGTCCCGCCGCTGTCCGATGACTTGCCATTCCGCTTTCCGGACAACAGCGAGCGCTTCCCGCACCCGCTGTGGCCGTCCGCACCGAGCGTGCTGGACGAAGGCGCGGTAGCGCTTGGCATGCATCGCACCGGCTTCGGCAATTGGCGCATCGCTTGCGAGAACGGCTTCGACAATGCCCACATCCTGGTCCACAAGGACAACACAATCGTCCATGCGCTGGATTGGGTTCTTCCCCTGGGGATCTTGCCCGCCAGCGACGACTGCATTACCACGATCGAAGACGACAAGGGTCCGAAGGGACTGATGCAGTGGCTGTTCACCGACAAGTGGGCACCCGTGCTCGAGAACGAACAGCTCGGCCTCAAAGTGGAAGGCATCAAGGGCCGCTACTACCGTACCTCGGTGGTGTTGCCGGGCGTGCTGATGGTCGAGAACTGGCCGGAAGAGCATGTGGTGCAGTACGAATGGTACGTACCAATCACCGACGACACGCACGAATACTGGGAAGTGCTGGTGCGCGTCTGCCCAACGGAGGAAGACCGCAAGAAGTTCCAGTATCGCTTCGACCGTGTCTACAAGCCGCTCGCGCTGCATGGCTTCAACGATTGCGATCTGTATGCCCGCGAAGCGATGCAGAACTTCTACGCCGACGGCACCGGCTGGGATGACGAGCAACTCGTGGTAACCGACGTGTCTCCCATCACCTGGCGCAAGGTGGCATCGCGCTGGAACCGTGGGATCGCCAAGCCCGGACGCGGTGTGGCTGGCGCACTGAAGACGACCAGCCTGCGCTTCAAGGACACCGCCGACGGCATGCGACCCGGCTACAAGGTTCCGAAGATTTCGGACGAAGAGTAAGAGAGAAGGACAGGGCTGCGCCATCGGGCGCGTCCCTGTTTCGCTGCTCGCGAGCCTGACGGCCGGTGGCCGGTGTTTCCGGGCTCGCCAGACCCTCTCTTGTTTCTCGCGCGGCGGCATTCCTTTCACCGGAGCTGCAGAAAAACCACCCGCGCGACGAAACCTTCGCATCGCCCTTCTTTCGTGGCGAGGAGTGAGCATGGAAAACGAATTGCATTATCTGGAAGTGTCCGATCTGTCGCTGCTGATCCGCAGCGGCAAGATTTCGCCCGTCGAAGTGACGAAGGCGCAACTTGCGCGTATCGAGAAGCTCGACGGCAGTCTCAACAGCTATGCCTGCGTCGCGGCGGAGCAGGCGCTGGCGCAGGCGCGCCAGGCCGAAGCCGACATCGCGCGCGGCGACTATCGTAGCCCCTTGCATGGCGTGCCGGTTGCCGTCAAAGACCTGTTCTGGACGAAGGACATGCCGACCACGGCGGGTACCACAATCTACCGCGACTTCCTGCCGCCGGAAGACGCCACGGTGGTGACACGCTTGAAAGAAGCGGGTGCGGTGATCCTCGGCAAGCTGCGCATGACCGAGGGCGCGTTTGCCATTCATCATCCCGACCTGCCGGCGCCGAACAACCCCTGGGGCGCGGCGCATTGGGCCGGCGCTTCGTCCAGCGGCAGCGGCGTGGCCACGGCGGCGGGCCTCTGCTATGGCGCGCTCGGCACAGATACAGGTGGCTCGATCCGTTTCCCCTGCGCAGCCAACAACCTGACCGGCCTCAAGCCGACGTGGGGCCGTGTGAGCCGGCATGGCGTGTTCGAGCTGGCGGCCAGCCTTGACCATGTCGGCCCCATGGCCCGTAGCGCCAGGGACGTGCTCTACCTATTGTGCGCCATCGCCGGCCATGACCCCAAGGATCCCACTTCGCTACCCGGCGCGTGCCTGGAAATTCCCGGCATTGACGAAACCTTCAAGGGTCTGCGCGTGGGCGTGGACGAGTCCTGGTTGAGCGATGGTGTTGATCCTGCGATCCAGCATGGCCTGCATCAGATCATGGCGCATATCCGTGAAGGTGGCGGTGTCCTGCAAAGCGTGCGGATGCCCGATACCCGAGCCGTGAGCACCAACTGGGAGCGCCATTGCGGCGTGCAGACCGCGATCGCGCACGAAGCCACTTACCCGAGTCGAGCCGCCGAATATGGCCCTGCGCTCAGCCGCCTGATTGACGGAGGACGGGAACTGGGCGGTATGGATTACCAGCGCATCCTGCTGGCGGCGAAGCGCTTTACCGGCGAAGTCGATGCCTTGCTCAATCAGGTCGATCTGGTGCTCGCGCCCGTGCAGCCGTATGCGGCGCCGACCTACGAGCAGCTCGCTGACCTCGCGCTGGATCCAGAGGCCAATCGTCGCCTGATCCAGTTCACCTCGCCGTTCAACGTCAGTGGCCATCCCTGCCTGAGCCTGCCTTACGGCTGCACGCGGCAAGGCCTGCCCCTGGGGGTGCAATTCATCGGTAAAAAAGGTTCGGAAGCCGTCTTGTGCCGTGCCGGCATGGCCGTGCAGCGCGTCAGCGACTGGCACAAGCAGCATCCGCCCGGAATCTGAATTCATCGTAATGAGACACACCATGCATCAAGTCACACTCAATTATGCCGATGGCGTCAGCCACAGTTTTGAAGTGGCATCCGGCGAGCTCATCCTCGATGCCGCCATCGCCGCCGAGGTTCCCCTCCTGTATCAGTGCCAGTCCGGCAGCTGCTCGTCCTGTGCGGCCCAACTATCGTCGGGTGATGCGCCGGTGCGCGCCGGCGTCAGCTCGACCTTGCTGGCCAGTGAAGTGGCCACCGGCACGCGCCTGCTGTGTGTCTGCGAAGCCGGTTCGGATTGCAGCTTCGAGCTTCCCTACACCAGTGAAGCCGGCAGCGGCGCCGCGCACGCTGTCCATGCCTTCATCGACTCGGTCGAACAGATCGCCAGCAATGCCGTGCGCCTGACAGTGGAACTGGCGGAGGGAGAGTGGATGGAGTTTCGTCCCGGCCAGTTCATGCAGATCGAGGTGCCAGGACTTGGCGTGCTGCGCAGCTATTCGCCCTCCAGCGTGGGCACCGACGTGCCGAAAATGGAGTTCCTGATCCGTATCCTGCCCGAGGGCGCCATGTCCAGCTTCCTGTCGAAGGACGCCGCGCCGGATCAGGTGCTCAAGCTGAGAGGCCCGTACGGCTCCTTCTTCCTGCGCGAAGAGAAAAAGCGTGCGCCGCACATTTTCGTGGCGGGCGGCACCGGCCTCGCGCCCATCCTGTCGATGATCGACACGCTGCGCCAAAGCGGCGGACGCAAGCCGCCCATGCTGCTCAGTTTCGGTTGCGCCACGCCGGATGCGCTGTTCTGCCTAGATGACATCGAGCTGCGCAAGCAATGGCTGCCGACGCTCGAAACGCGCATCTGCGTCGACCGCGATCCGCAGGAAGGCATGCATCACGGCAATCCGGTCAGCGCCCTGCGCGAAGGCGATGTCAAGCCAGACACCGTCGCCTATCTCTGTGGGCCGCAAGTCATGATCGACGCCGCCACCAAGCGTTTGATCGAGCTGGGCGCCGATCCGGCCAACATCTACAGCGAAAAATTCACGCCGAGCAATTAGAGCGCCATGCTGCTGCGCGGCCCAATCTCGAACCGGCGATGCGCGTCGTACCGCATGTACGACCGCGCTTCCCGATTTCACCTTGGGTCGGTCGCCGCGCATGTTGTTGGACGCACTTAAGAAAAGAAACGCAAAGGAACCAGTCATGCTGCCCGCTACCACCCCCGTCCCGTTTTCAGCCGAACAGAAGAAATGGTATGAGCAGGCCTGCGCGAAGATCGATCCGAGGCGACTGCAACAACTGCTGTTCGATCTGACCGACATCCACAGCCCGACTGGCGCCACGCGCGCGGCCAGCGAATTCATGGTCGCCCACCTGGGCAAGGTTGGCTTCGATGCCGGCTACCAGCCGCTGACCGACATCAGCGGCAACGTCAAGGCACAGTACAAGGGCACGGGCGGCGGCGCGTCCGTGATGCTGTACGCGCCGATCGACACGCATCTCGACTGCACACCGGAAGAAAAGGAACTGCTGACCGGACCGGCCACCGAGGCCGACATGCAGCCGCGCGCGCAACAGATCGACGACTGGGTGTTCGGCCTAGGCGCGTCCAACCCCAAGGGCATGATCGCCACCTTGACCGAAGTCGCCACCGCGCTGATCGAAGCCAAGGTGCCGCTGCGCGGCGACCTGCTGATGGGCATGGCCGACGGCGGCATGCCGGTGGACATCGCGGCACGCCAGCACGCCGGCATGTCCGGCGGCGTGCTGCACCTGCTCAATCGCGGCATGTATCCCGACTTCGCCATCATCATGAAGCCGTGGAACTGGGTGTATCACGAAGAGCCCGGCATGGCCTGGTTCAAGTTGCGCGTCTACGGCACGCTGGGCTACGCGGGTGTGCCGCACGACATTCCCGGCTTCCGCAGCTCGGTCGGCGCCACCGCCACCGTCATTCCAGAGCTGGAGAAATGGATCATCGACTACGCCGAGAAAAATACCTCCGGCGTGGTCAAGCCGCATGGCTGGATTGCCGGCGTGCGCGGCGGCGATCCCGAACGCCCGGCCTTCCCGTCCTTCCTGACCGAATTGTTCTTCGACGTGCGGGTCAATCCACGCATGTCGCCGGCCGAGGTGAAAGCGCAGTTCGCTGCCTTTGTCGCCGACCTCAAGGCACGCCGGCCCGAGTTGCAGATGGATTGGGAAATGTACGGTTCCGTACCGGGCGGCACAACCGATCCGCACAACTGGATCATCCAGTCCTGCAAGCGCGGCTGGGAACATATCGAAGGTAAGCCGCATGGTACGCCCGACTGGCTGGGCGGACAGACCGACGGCGCGGCCTTGCGCCGCTGGGGTGTGCCGACCGCACGGATCGGCTGGCCGTGGCCGGCGCAAGGGGCGCCACTGCCGGTGGCGGAAGGGCTGGGTGGCATGGGTGCGACCTACATCCCCGAACTCATTCCCTGCGCCAGAAAAATCATGTACGCGCTCATTGATACCTTGACGCGCTCCCGCAGCGAACTGGGTTTGTCAACGCAATAACTGAAAGGATCCGACCATGAAGAAGAAACGCATCAAGCTCATTGTCCCCGTGCCGATGAGCGAACAGACCAAAGCCATGTTCGCCTCCCAGCTTCCTCCCGGCATGGTGCGCGAGGACATCGACGTGGAGTTCGTCGGCGCCGGCAGTGTGCTCAGCCTGGCCGACAGCTATTACGACACGACCCTGATGGACGCCGCAGTGCTGGCCGCCGGCATGAAGGCGGAGGAAGAGGGCTTCGATGCGGTGTGCATCAATACCGTCAGCGATTCCGGCCTCTACGGTTTGCGCTCGCGCCTGTCGATTCCCGTCATGGCACCTGGCCAGAGCGCATTCCATCTGGCGTGCACGCTCGGTCACAAATTCAGCGTCCTGACGATGTGGCCGCAGTGGTTCGCGCTCTACCGCAAGACGCTCAAGGAGTACGGGCTCGAATCCCGTGTGGCATCGATCCGCTCCATCAACGTTCGTCCTGATACGGAGTCTCTGTTGCAAGGCAAGGAGGAAGTCGTGTTCGGCAAGCTGCTGGAGCAGGCCAGGCTGGCGATCGAGGAAGACGGCGCGGATGTGCTGGTACTGGGTTCCACCACCATGCATCAGTCGCATGCCTATCTGGCAGCCAACTTGCCGGTGCCGGTCCTCAATCCCGGCGTGATCGCCTACAAGATGTGCGAAATGCTGCTCGACCTTGGCATCGCGCACAGCAAGACCGCCTTCCCCAGCCCGGAAGTGATCAAGGATCAGGCCTTCCGTATTTGATTCGGCATTTGACATGGCAGCACAGGAGCCTTGCATGAAAACGTCTCAAGCGACAGCCCAAGCGCTGTCGACCGATCTCACCATTTACCAGGCCATTGAAGCGTTCCGTAATGGCACGCTGACCAGCGCGTCACTGGTCGAGGCCTGCTTGCAGCGTATCGAGGAGCTCAAGCATCTCAACGTCTTTGTGACGGTCGATGCAGCCGGTGCGCGCAAGGCCGCCGCACAAGCCGACATGGACCGCGCTGCCGGAAAGCCACTCAAGCCGCTTGCCGGCATTCCCATCGTGGTCAAGGACAATATCCATGCCGCCGGCCTGCCGTGCACGGCGGGTTCCCCCGCACTGGCCGATTTCGTGCCCGAAAAGGATGCCCCCACATTGCAGAAGCTGCGCGACGCGGGTGCCGTGGTGCTGGGCAAGACCAACATGAACGAGTTCGCCTTTGGCGCGACGGGCTATAACCCCTCATTCAATACCGGCCGCAAGGTGGGCGTTCGCAATGCGTATGACAGTGAACGGATTGCCGGCGGTTCGTCCTCGGGCAGCGCGGCAGCGATTGGCGCACGCATGTCGCTGGCGGCGCTGGGCACGGACACGGGCGGATCGATGCGCATCCCCTGTGCGCTGAACGGCTGCGCATCACTGCGGCCCAGCAGCGGCCGTTATCCAAGCCTGGGCACGATTCCCATTTCGACCAGCCGGGATACCGTCGGGCCGATGGCGCAATGCATGTCGGACGTGGCGCTGCTTGATGCACTGATTACCGATGACTATGCCATGCCTCCCATCGCGCTGGCCGAATTGCGTCTTGGCGTTCCTGCGGAATTCTGGGCCAATCTGGACGAGGACACGCAGGCATGCGCCGAGGCAGCGCTGACCTGGTTGCGCGAGCACGGCGTGACGCTGGTCGACATTCCTGATGCGGGACTGTTCGACCTGAACCAGCCGATCGGTTTTCCTGTCGTGATCCATGAGGCACGCGTCGGCATGCAGGCGTATCTGCGCGAGCAGGGTCCGGGGATATCGATCGAGGCCATGGTCGAGAAGATCAATAGTCCGGATGTGAAAGCCATTTATGAGCAATGGGTCCTTCCCGGCAAATTGCCAACGCCGCAGGGCATGGTCGATGTCGAGCCCTTGTTCGAGGCCGCCGAGAAGACCGGCCGCAACGCGCTGAAGCAGCGCTACCAAACCCTGTTCGAAAGCTTGTCGATCGACGCCCTGGTATTTCCCACGACCACCATCGTGGCGCCGCTGGCAGGCCCGGAAGTCAATGAACCGGAAACATTCGAACGCCTGATCCGCAATACCGAACCCGCCGCCAGCGCGGGCCTTGCCTGTATCCAGTTGCCGGTCGGCCTCGGTGGGCGCAGCGGCCTGCCGGTCGGGCTGGAACTGGATGCGCCGGCTCGAAGCGATCGCCGCCTGCTGGCGATCGGGATTGCCATCGAATCGGTGCTCGGTCGTATACCGCCTGCCTGACATAGCTTCGTCGTGCTATGTGCGCTATGCGCACGGATCTCCGGCTTGTGGCGCGGCCGTCATGAATGTTGCAGGCAAGGGATAAGCCCGCAGTGTTCGGATAGTCGTGCACGAGCGGGATCGAGAAAATCCGTTCGTAGAAGCCATTTTTTGCATGTCAACTTTATGGATCGCTTTATGAACCAGTTCTCCAGTCAAAGCATGGAGCAACCGCGCCGATTGGACGGCAAGCAGCGCCTGGCCAATCTCCTCGTGTCGGCGCTGCCGTGGATGATTATCGCCGGCCTGTTGTATGCAGGCCTGTTCATCAAACCCCAGGCAGTGGGCGCGAGCGTCACACCGCCGGCGCTGGAGCGTCGCGACCGTGTCTACGGCATCGCGCACGGAGAGGGCGGCACGCTGTTGGCGGCCGCTTCCAACGGCAAGATCCTGGCCGTCGGCGCGGACCGCAAGATCGCGCGCCAGACAACGCCGGCCAACCTGTCCTTGCAGGACATCGCCGCGTACGATGCTAAGCATGCTGTGGCGGTCGGCAACGACAACGTCATTCTCACCACCGATGACGGCGGCAAACACTGGATCAAGGCCGACAAGGTGCCGCGTTCGCAAGTCGCCAACAAGCTCAACCGCGTGCGCACCGGCACCAACGGCATCGCGGTCGCCGTGGGCGAGATGGGTGCGCTGCTGCGCACACAAGATTACGGCAAGACCTGGGAGCGCTTGCGCGAAGAAGAAGACGTGGCCTGGAACGACGTTGCCATCCTGGACGGCAGCGCGTTCGTGGTGGTGGGCGAATTCGGCAAGATCCTGCGCAGCGTTGACGGCGGCAAGACTTGGGAGAAGGAACAAGCACCGGTGGAAGGTTCGCTGATGGCGGTCGCGTTCCGTGATGCATCCAATGGTATTGCCGTCGGCCTTGATGGCGTCGTACTGAGCAGCAGTGATGGCGGACGCCAATGGACCAGGATCAAGCTGCCTGCGCATGAGCATTTGCTGGATGTGCTCTGGAATGCAGACAAGAAGGAATGGTTCGCCGTCGGCTTGCTGGGCCGCTGGATTGCCGGGACACAAGGAGACACGCAAGCCACCGACAGCGTGCAATGGAAGACCGGCGTGCTGGGCGAGCGTGCCCTTTCCTGGCATACCCGCGCCCTGGCGTCCGGTTCCACCTACTGGCTGGCCGGCGCCGATGTCGGCACCTGGGACGGCCAGCGATGGACGCCGTTCAACCCGAATTGAATCCCCGAATTTTTCGAGACTGCTCCCATGATTGAACGCATCGCGCATTTCTGCATCAGCCGGCGCAAACTGGTCGTCGGCCTGCTGCTGGCCTGTACCCTCATCCTGAGCTGGTTCGCCCTGCACATCCAGGTGCGTACCGTGTTCGAGGACATGCTGCCCTCGAAGCACGAGTACGTAAAGACCCACGAGAAATTCAAGGACACCTTTGGCGGCTCGAACATGGTCACCATCATGCTCGAGGTCGACAAGGGCGACATTTTCCAGACCCCCGTTCTTGAGAAAGTGCGCGATCTGACCTTGGGCATGCGTGAAGTGTCTGCGGTCAACCAGTTCCAGATCACTTCGCTGGCGTCCAAAAAGCTCAAGGAAGTGCACGCCTCAACCAGCGGCATCGAAAGCTCGCCGCTGATGTGGCCGGACGTACCGCAGACGGCCGAGAAGATGGCCGAGCTGAAATCGGCGGTCCTGCGCAACCCGTTGGTGTACGGTCCTTACGTGTCGAAGGATTTGCAGGCCACGCTGATCACGGTGGATTTCATCGATCAGAAGGTCGATTACGCGACGGTCTTCAAGGAGATCAATGCGCAGATCGCCAAGGTTGCCGACAGCTCAGTCAAGATCCGCGTGGTCGGTGATCCGATCCTGTTCGGCTGGGTGAACCACTATCTGCCGGAAACCCTGCACCTGGTGTTCTACGCGCTGGGCGTCACGCTGGCCATGCTGTTCGTCCTGTTGCGCACCTGGCGCGGCGTCGTGCTGCCCTTGCTGGCCGGCCTTGTCTCCGCGATCTGGGCGCTGGGTATCTGCCAGATTCTCGGCATCAGTTTCGAGCCGTTGGTGATCGTGGTGGCGATGCTCATCACCTCGCGCGCTGTCTCGCACTCGGTGCAGATCGTCAATCGTTTCGATGACGAACTGGAGGCGCAGCCGCAACTCAGTGGCGCAGATCTGTCCGCCACTGCAGCCCGCGTCGCGCTGGCCGACCTGTTCCGTCCCGGCATGCTGGGCGTGATCGCCGACGCGGCCTGCATGGCGGTGGTGGCCATGAGCCCGATCCCGATGCTGCAAAAGCTCACGGTGCTGTCCGTGGTCTGGGTGTCCACGCTGACCGTCAGCGCCGTGATCCTCACGCCGGTGCTGCTGTCTTATATCCGCAGGCCACGCGGCTATGCGCATCCTCTCAATCTGCAACCGGTCTTGCGCAAGGTGCTGGACTTCGCGGTCGGCATCACCTTGTCCCGTGCCCGCTATGCGGTGCTGGGCACGAGCCTGGTGGTGATTGTCAGCGCCGGCATCTATGCGCTGAACCTGAAGATCGGCGACGCCAATCCCGGATCGCCGATCCTGTGGCCGCACGCAAAGTACAACCAGGATTCCAGGGCCATCAATTCGCGCTTTGAAGGCGTCGATCGCTTGTTCGTCGTAATTGGCGACGACAATCGGCCGGGCGTGGTCAAGGGCAATGACATACTGCCATCGATGGACCGCTTCCAGCGCTTCATGGAAGTGCAGCCCGAAATCGGCGGTTCGCTGTCGATCGCCGACGTGATCCCGCAGGTGAATGCCAGCCTGCACGAAGGCAATCCGCATTATCAGGAAATGTCGGACAACGCGACCATCAACGCCAGCCTGATGGCGATGCTGGAGTCGGTCTCCGAACCGGGCGACATGGATCGCTTTGTCGACAAGCAGGCCGCCAACGGCTCAGTCACGCTGATGTTCCGCGACCGCCAGGGCGAAACGATTCGCACCGCGGTGGCACGCATCAAGGAATTCATCGCCGCCAACCCGCTCAAGGAAGGCCACTGGCAGCTGGCAGGCGGCGCGGTTGGCGTGATGGCGGCGATCAACGAAATCATCCTCTCCAGCCAGATTGAAGCCATCGCGCTGGCGCTGCTGGTGCTGGCGGTGCTCTGCACCGTCGTCTATCGCTCGACGATCGCCGGGATGCTGTTCATGATGCCGGTCATCATCTCCAACATGCTGACCTTTGCTTTCATGGTCTGGAAAGGCATCGGCATGAACATCAATACCGTGCCGGTGGCGGCCCTCGGCATCGGCCTGGGCGTGGATTACGCGTTTTACATTGCCGACCGCGTCAAGGAAGAAATTGCCATCGGCAGCTCACCCGAGCATGCCATCAGCCAGGCGCTGCATTCGGCCGGCATGGGCGTCATCGTCACGGCCAGCGTGCTGATCCTGAGCACGCTCTTGTGGTGGGTCTCGTCGCTGCGCTTCCAGGCAGAGATGGGCCTCCTGATGGCCATCTGGCTCTCCGTCTCTGCGATGTCGGCGCTGTTCGTGATGCCTTCGCTGATCTATGTGTTCCGTCCCAAGTTCATTTTTGGCTCGCGAGGAGGAGATGCCAAGGTGCCGCTGCCGCAGGCAGCCTGATTTCTGAACAAAACAAAAACATATTTCCAATTCCTTTTCATGCCTCTTTGTTGGGAGACAAAATGAAGCAACGCAAGATGAAGCTTACGCGGCGTAGCCGACTGATCCACGCGCTGATCCCCGCCGCGGTGACCGTAGCCGCCAGCCCGCTGGCACTGGCCGATGACAACAGCGGTGAAGGCCGCTTCCACTTCGACGGTTATCTGCGCGAAGAAGTGTCGATCAACGCCAAGAACTGGCAGGACACGCCCGGCTACAACGACACGGGCAAGGTATCCATGGCGCGTACCACCGCACGCCTGAACATGGATTTCAAGGCGAACGACACCGTCACATTTGTGGCGAAGGCGCGTGCGTCCAAAGAATTGAATACCCCGTTCCTGAAGCATCTGGAAGGTATGGGCGCCAACAGCTACAGGAACCAGGGGCTGACGAGGGACCTGTACGACGATGTCGATGTGCGCGAATGGTATGCCGACGTCAAGGCAAGCGACCGCGTCAAATTCCGTTTCGGCAAGCAGCAGATCGTCTGGGGCGAGACCGACTTCTTCGTCGCCAACGACCTCGCGCAAGGCTATGACAACGTCTGGCGCAGCTTCCTTGAGCCGGCCAACGAAGAGCTGCGCAAGGGCAACATTATCCTCAAGGCCAATATCGATGTTCCCGAGGCGAACGGCGGCATTGAAGCTTTCATTCGTCCGGGCTGGGACCGCAAGAGGGATATCGGCACCGAGATCGATATCTATGGCGGCCGTTGGTCCAGTCAGCCCTATGCCGGCGTGGACTTCCGGAAGATCGACCCGTACTCCTGGCACAACGCGAAGGCTGACATTGACAGCAAGACCGGCGGCGTGCGCTGGAGCGGCATGGCGGGCGACACCAACTACTCGGTTTCATGGATGCGCACCTTCTACAACTCGCCGATCATGAATCCGTCGCCGAACCTGGCGCTGTTCGGCCTGCCCAACGTGCCGTCCGGCGCCACCCCGACGGGAAGCGCAACCACGGCTGGCCTGGCCGGCGAGATCATCTATCCGATCGTGAACGTGATCGGCGCGACGGCGAGCCGCTATTCCGACATGGCCGATGCCGTGTTCAGCACCGAAGTGGCCTACATCAAGGATGCGCCTTTCAACTTTGCCGCAGCAACACCGTCGCCGTTGAGCGGAGCCGTAGCGCCGGGCTTCGACGGCTGGAAGACCAAGAACGTGATCGCTTCCATGATCCGCATGGACAAGAATTTCGCGTTCACCCAGAGCCTCCTGGGCACGGAAAAGCCGATGTTCTTCTCGGTGCAGCTGTTCGACAAATGGATCCAGAACTTCGACCAGAACGAGAATCTGCTCTACAGCGTCGGCTGGGGCGGCCGCGTCAAGCGCCACAACACGCTGGCGACAGCCATCTTCGACCTGAGCTATGACAACGGCCGGCTCCATCCGCAGCTTGTGCTGGGTTCGGACGTCACCAATGGCGGCGGTTTCTTCATCCCTTCGTTCACGACGCAGTTGAGCAAGAACTTGCGCTGGAAGATCGAGTACGACGGCTTCTGGGACAACGGCTATGCCAAGGCTCCAGTCCCTGGCAGCGACAGGACGACGCTGTTCGGCTATTTGCACAACCGCGATCAGGTCTATACCAGCCTGACCTATCTCTTCTAATTCATTGCACCGGAGAGCAATCATGAAAGCAACAACTCTGTATTCCCCTCTGATCGCCGCACTGATCGGCGCGGCCTGCCTGCCGGCCCTGGCAGCAGATCTGGCTGAAGGCACCGTGATTTCCGCCGCCAACCTGGACCAGGTCAAGAACGCCACGTTCGACGGTCACACCATCGGCAGCATGCTGTCCGAGAGAATGGAGTGGCGTATCCGTAACAGCGGCTGGAAGCTCACGCTGGCGCATGCGAAGAAAGTGGCGCTTGACCCGAACTGGGTCAAGGCCAGCAAGGCCAATGAAGGCAAGACCAAAATCAACGATGCCACTTGCAAGGTCGATGGCTGGAAAGCGGGCGAGCCGTTCCCCGAGATCGACATGAAAGATCCGGAAGCCGCGAAGAAGATCGTCTGGAACCTGCACCTGGGCTCACTGCTCGGTGACGTGTCTTCCGTGCCGAATTTCACCCAGTTGCTGATTGACGGCAAAAACGGCATCCACGCCGAACTGGTGGCCGAATTTACGCGCTTCAACATGAAAGGCCGCTTGACCGGCGGCTCGTCCACCATCGGCGATGACGACGAGAGCGCGCGCCAGCTGCTGTTCTTCAAGGCGCCTTCCGAGGTCAAGGGCATCGGCACCTACACGATGATGTACGACTCCAACAAGGTGCCGGACGTCTGGGCCTATGTTCCCGCGGTGCGCCGCACCCGTCGCTTGTCGGGCGGCGCATGGATGGACCCGGTCGGTTCCTCCGACCAGTTGCAGGATGAGATCGACGGCTTCAATGCACGTCCGTGCTGGTATCCGGGTTACAAGCTGCTGGGAAAGCGCTGGATTCTGGCTCCGGCCAACAGCCGGGTGGATGTCTGGAACCAGAAAGCGTCCGCGACTGCCGAGAAGTATCCGACACTGGATCGCTCTGCGCCGTTCTGGAACCTGAACGACTCGTTCGAGCCGCGCGAGGTGTATATGGTCGAGGTCGCTACCCCGGCGCAGCACCCGTACAGCAAGAAGGTGCTGTACATCGAAACGGCCTATCCGCGTGTGCACTTCGTCGAGACCTACAACCGCAAGGGCGAGTTCTGGAAGTTCATCGAAATGCACTCCTACGTCAATCCCAAGGCCGGTGACATCCGCACCGTCTCTGCCAGCGTGATCGACTTCCAGCGCAACCACGCAACCGTTTCGCTGATCGATGTGTCGACCTGGCGTACCAACTTCGACGCCAAGCCGAGCGATGTATCGCTGACGAGGCTGGAGTCGGCAGGGCGATGAGGCATCGCTAATGGCGTGTTTGGGGCCGCTCGCTCCTTTGCGGGCGGCCTCCTTTTTACCCGTCATGCCAGGGTGCGACCTGGCGTGACAACACCTCCGACGGAGTGCAGCTCGCCGAGCGCTTCCGTTGCGAGTGTTGGGGATCGCCCAACAAGCATCTTAAGAACATCGTCATGCCAATTCATCTCGAATGCCTTTCCCATACGCCGCTGCACGGCTACTTCGATCCCGCGCCGCAGATCGTCGCCGAGGTCGAGGAGGCGGTCGCTGCCGCCCGGGAGCGCGTGCGTGCCTATGATCCGGAACTGGTGATCGTGTTTGCGCCCGACCATTACAACGGTTTTTTCTACGACATGATGCCGCCGTTCTGCATCGGTGCCGCGGCGCAGTCAATCGGCGACTACAAGAGCAAGCCGGGAGCGCTGAACGTGCCGGTCGAACTTGCGCGCGAGATGGCCGAAGCCGTCCTCGCCGCAGACATCGATACTGCGATCTCGTACCGCATGCAGGTCGATCATGGCTGCGCGCAAGCGCTTGAAGAGCTGACGGGCGACCTTGATACCTATCCGGTGATCCCGGTGTTCATCAATTCAGTGGCGCCCCCGATGGCGTCGCTGCGCCGGGCCCGTCTGCTCGGCGAGGCCATCGGCCGCTTCCTCCAGCGCACCGGCAAGCGCGTGCTCGTGATCGGTTCGGGCGGCATTTCGCATGAGCCGCCGGTGCCGCAAATGAAAGGCGCCACACAGGAAGTCGCTGAACGCCTGATCTCCAACCGCAATCCTTCGCCGGAAGCGCGCGCGGCGCGCCAGGAGCGCACCGTGGCTGCCGCCGTCGCCTTCTCCAAGGGCGAAGCGCCGGGAATGCGGCCGTTGAACCCGGAGTGGGACACGGCGTTCCTGAAGCGCCTGCAACAGGATCTGCGTGCGGTGGACGGCATGACCGACGGCGCGATCACGCGTGACGGCGGCCGCTCGGCACACGAGATTCGCACCTGGGTCGCCGCATTCGGCGCGCTGTCGGCCTTCGGCCCGTACGACGCGCATATTGATTTCTACCGTGCGATCCCTGAATGGATTGCCGGATTTGCCGCTATGCACGCCGACCCGCTGCAAGCCTGACGACAAGCATCACGAGGAGAGAAGATGTCGAACCAAACATTGATAAACGAACTGGCCGTACGTCTGCGCACTGCAGAAGAAACGCGCCAGCCGGTGGGGCCGGTGCGCGGCGAAGTCGCGCTCAGCGACATGACCACTGCCTATGCCGTGCAGCGGGCGAACGTCGATGCGCGTGTAGCGAACGGCGAACGTATCGTCGGCCGCAAGATCGGCCTGACCTCGTTCGCGGTGCAAAAGCAGCTTGGTGTCGACCAGCCCGACTTCGGCGCGCTGTTTGCGAACATGGCCTACGGCGACGGCCAACCAATGCCCTTGTCGCGTTTGATCCAGCCCAAGGTCGAAGCCGAAATCGCCCTTGTGCTCAAGCACGATCTCACCCGTGAAAAGCACACCTTTGCCGACATCATTGGCGCCACGGACTACGCGCTCGCCGCCATCGAGGTGGTCGACAGCCGCATCCAGCACTGGGACATCCGCTTCGTGGATACCGTTGCCGACAATGCGTCGAGCGCCATGTTTGTGCTCGGCAGCCGACCGGTACCGCTGGCCGATCTCGATCTCGTCGCAGCGGCGATGACGCTATCGCGTGACGGCGAAGTGTTGTCGCGCGGCAGTGGCGCTGCCTGTCTCGGCAACCCGCTGAACGCAGCCGTCTGGCTGGCCGACATGATGGTGAAAATGAACACGCCCTTGCGGGCCGGCGACGTGCTGATGACCGGCGCGCTCGGGCCGATGGTACCCGTCACGCAGCCAGGAACGTTCATCGCGCAGATCGACGGACTGAGCAGCGTGCGGGCGGTATTTAGCGAATAAGGAATCATGCAATGAGCGAGAAACTCAAGGCTGCCATCATCGGCAGCGGCAACATCGGCACGGACTTGATGATCAAGATCCTGCGCCACGGCAAGCACGTAGAGATGGGCGCAATGGTCGGCATTGACCCGAACTCGGATGGCCTCGCGCGTGCCGTGCGCATGGGTGTGGCGGTCACGCATGAAGGCGTGGCAGGCTTGACCAGGATGGCCAACTTCGCCGACATCGACATCGTGTTCGATGCCACGTCGGCTGCGGCGCATGTCAAGAACGACGCTTTCCTGCGCAAGCTCAAACCCGGCATCCGGATGATCGACCTGACGCCTGCGGCGATCGGCCCGTACTGCATCCCCGTGGTCAACGGCGACGCGCACCTGGATGCGCCGAACGTAAACATGGTTACCTGCGGTGGCCAGGCGACGATCCCGATGGTCGCCGCCGTGTCGCGCGTGGCCAAGGTCTGCTACGGCGAAATCATCGCCTCGATCTCCAGCAAGTCCGCCGGCCCCGGCACGCGTGCGAACATCGACGAATTTACCGAAACGACGTCCAGGGCCATCGAACAGGTCGGCGGCGCGCAAAAGGGCAAGGCCATCATCATTCTGAATCCGGCCGAGCCGCCCCTGATCATGCGCGACACCGTCTATTGCATGACGGAGCTCAACGCCGACCAGGACGCCATCCGCCAATCGGTCAAGGATATGGCAGCCGCCGTACAGGAATATGTGCCAGGTTATCGCCTGAAACAGGAAGTGCAGTTCGACCGTTACGAGAACGGCTTGAACCTGCCCGGCATCGGAAAGCAGCCCGGCCTGAAAGTCTCCGTGTTCCTCGAAGTCGAAGGCGCGGCCCACTACCTGCCGGCCTATGCCGGCAACCTCGACATCATGACCAGCGCTGCCTTGAAGACGGCAGAGCGCATGGCCGAGCGTCAACTTCTCGCAGCAGCGGCCTGAGCGGAGGAATGCCTATGTTCGACAAGACAAAAAAGATTTACGTCTCCGACGTCACCCTGCGCGACGGCATGCACGCCATCCGCCATCAATACAGCCTGGAGCAGGCGGTGCGCATTGCCAGGGCGCTGGACGAAGCGAAAGTCGATTCCATTGAAGTCGCCCACGGTGACGGCTTGCAAGGCTCGAGCTTCAACTACGGCTTCGGCGCGCACACCGACCTGGAATGGATCGAGGCGGTCGCCGGCGTGCTGAAGCATGCGAAAGTGGCAACGCTTCTGTTGCCCGGTATCGGCACCATCCACGATCTCAAGAATGCCTACGACGCCGGGGCGCGCATTGTTCGCGTCGCGACTCACTGCACGGAAGCGGACATCTCGAAGCAGCACATCGAATACGCACGAGAGCTTGGCATGGACACCGTCGGCTTCCTGATGATGAGCCATATGACAACGCCGCAAAACCTCGCACAGGAAGCGAGGAAGATGGAAAGCTATGGTGCGACCACGATTTACGTTGTGGACTCGGGTGGCGCGATGAACATGTATGACATCGCCGATCGCTTCAAGGCGTTCAAGGACGTGCTGAAGCCCGAAACGCACACCGGCATGCACGCGCACCACAACCTGTCCCTCGGCGTGGCCAATTCCATCGTCGCGCTCGAAAACGGCTGTGACCGCATCGATGCCAGCTTGACGGGCATGGGGGCAGGGGCGGGCAATGCACCGCTGGAAGTCTTCATCGCTGCCATCGACCGCATGGGCCTGAACCACGGCTGCGACGTGAAGAAGCTGATCGGCGCAGCGGAAGACATCGTGCGCCCGATCCAGGAACGCCCGGTGCGGGTGGACCGCGAGACGCTGGCACTGGGTTATGCCGGGGTCTACAGCAGCTTCCTGCGTCATTCCGAAGCCGCTGCACAGAAATACGGCTTGCGGGCCTTCGACATTCTGGTCGAACTGGGAAAGCGCCGCATGGTGGGTGGCCAGGAAGACATGATTGTCGACGTCGCACTCGACATGCTGAAGAAGAAGGCAGCCTGATGCAGGGCCTGCCGTTCAGTGATGCCTGCTTGCGCAAAATTGTCGTCCCCGCGCAGGCGGGGACCCATGCTGAGCCGCTGGAGGGGGCTACCTATGAATCTCTGCGCAGGGCCGGCGCAAGAAAAAATAATGCTGACTGAACAGCATTCACCTGACGCAGATGCATTTCATCGAAACACGTTCATGCGAAGGAATCGCACATGAGTAAATCCTATACCGAAGCCTCGACAAGCCGCTTCGTGAGAGTTCGCGACGGCGATGCGGAGTACAAGGTTCACTATAACGACGTCGGCCCAGCATCCGGCCAAGCCATCGTGATGCTGCACGGCTCGGGTCCGGGCGCAACCGGCTGGGCAAATTTTCACCGTAACATCGAGCCGCTCATCGCGGCCGGCTTTCGCCTGCTCCTGATCGACATGCCCGGCTTTGGCAAGAGCGACGTGTTCCTCAACACGGCTGGCTCGCGTTCGGACTTCAACGGGCGTATCGTCAAGCTCGTGCTCGACCAGCTTGACGTCGAACGCGCACACGTAATCGGCAATTCAATGGGTGGACACAGCACCACGGCCTTCGCGCTCGCCCATCCCGAGCGCGTCGGCAAGCTGGTATTGATGGGCGGCGGCACGGGCGGCCCGAGCCAGTTCGTGCCGATGCCCACAGAAGGCATCAAGCTGATCCACCTCGTCTACCGTGAACCGACGCTCGAGAACGTCAAGCGCATGATGAACGTCTTCGTGTTCGATGCCGGTGCGCTGACGGACGATCTGTTGCAGCTGCGCGTAGACAACATGCTCGCGCGCCGCGAACACCTCGACAACTGGGTGAAGAGCCTGGCGGCGAACCCGAAGCAATTCAGCGACTATGGCGCGCGCCTCGGCGAGGTCAAGGCGCCGGCCCTCATCATCTGGGGTCGCGATGATCGCTTCGTTCCTTTCGATATCGGCCTGCGCCTGCTGTGGGGCATGCCGAACGCCGAGATGCACATCTTCAATCGTTGCGGCCATTGGGTGCAGTGGGAGCATGCAGACAAATTCAACCGCATGGTGCTGGAATTCCTGGCGGAATGAATCGGCAAGATTTTCAACAAGGTAGGTAGCTGAGGATAGTCAATGAGTGAACAAGGAATGACAGGGCGCTGGCAAATCGTCGCATGGGAACAGGTCTACGATGATGGCCGCCGCACTTACCCGATGGGGCAGCAACTTGAAGGCTTCATCCAATACGACCCGGATGGCCGCATGATGTGCATGCTGTGCCGCGGTGACCGTCGGAACTTCACCAGCGGCGGGCAATGGAACGCCTCCGAGCAGGAAAAGGCCCAGGCCTACAACACTATGCTGGCCTATGCCGGAACCTACACGTGTTCAGGTGATATCGTCAGCCATCACGTCGAGTTGAGCGCCTTTCCCAACTGGAAGGGCGGCACCCAGAAGCGCCGCATCGAAACGATGGATGCGGGCCAACTGGTGCTGGTGGCGCGGCTGGAAGATGGCACCTCCGAAGCGCGTACCGCACGGCTGGCCTGGAAGCGCAGTTGAGTTCGGCTCGTCGTCACTGAATCCAGGAAGACCAAGGCAGCAATACTTCGCACGGCAAGAAACTTAGGAAGGCAAGCATGAGCGAGAACGTTCCCGAGATGGGCAACAGCATCACCCTCGACGGGGTGAACATCAACTATCACGATCGCGGGCAGGGTGACGCCATCCTGCTCATTCACGGCTCCGGCCCTGGTGTGACGGCATGGGCGAACTGGCGCCTGGTCCTGCCGGAGCTGGCCTCTACGCACCGCGTGATCGCGCCGGACATGGCCGGCTTCGGCTACACGCAAACGCCGCCCGGGTATCAGACCTCTCCGGGCAACTGGGTCGCGCAAGTCATCGGCCTGATGGATGCGCTGGGAATCGCGCAGTTTTCCATCGTCGGCAATTCCTTTGGCGGAGCCATTGCGCTCAAGACGGCGAGCATGTATCCGGACCGCGTCAAGAAGCTGGTGCTGATGGGGTCGGCGGGAACGAGCTTCCCCATCAGCGAAGGGCTGGACAAAGTGTGGGGATATCAGGCTTCGCGCGAAGCGATGCGCGAACTGATCGGCATCTTCGCCTACGACCAGTCCATCGTCACCGACGACCTGGTCGACATGCGCTACCGCGCCAGCATTCGCGCCGACGTGCAAGAGCGTTTTTCACGGTTGTTTCCCGCGCCGCGCCAGAAGGGTGTCGAAATGCTTGCGCTGAGCGATGCGCAATTGAACGCCATCCGCGTGCCGGTCGCCCTCGTGCATGGCCGCGATGATCGCGTCATTCCTTTCAGGGTATCGGAAATGCTCGCGGAAAAATTGCCCAATGCGACCCTGCACGCCATCGACCAATGCGGCCACTGGGTTCAGATCGAAAAGAAACAGGAATTTGTTGGCATCGTCACCCGCTTCATGGAGGAATACGCATGAGCGTCGTCGCATTGGGTTATGCGGGCATTAGCACTAGTCGCCTCGCCGATTGGGCTGAATTCGGGACGAAGTTTCTCGGCCTGCAAATTGCAGATCAATCGGCGCGAACCCTGTCCTTCCGCATGGACGACTTGAGCCAGCGCTTTCATTTCGAAGAAGGTGCGGACGGCGTCATCCAGCATCTGGGGTGGGAAGTGGAAAGCGGAGCGGCGTTGCAAGCGATCGCGGCACGCCTGGAAGCGGCCGGCGTCCGAGTCGAGCAGGGGAGCGCCGCGCTGACCGCGCAGCGTCGGGTGCGCGAACTCATTTGGATGCATGACCCGGCAGGAAACCGGGTTGAACTCTACTGGGGGCCGGAAAAGGCAGACAGCCCATTCACGCCGGGGCGCAATATCGCCGGATTCCGCACCGGTCCGCTTGGCATCGGCCACGTGGCCCTTACCTGTGAAAGGATAGAGCCGGCCTTGCACTTTTATACCGAGTTGCTTGGCTTCGGCGTGTCCGATTACGTCCTGGCGCCGTTCAAGGCCTATTTTCTGCACGTGAATCCGCGCCATCACAGCCTGGCTTTGCTGGAAACGGGACAACGCGGCGTCCATCACCTGATGATGGAGCTGATGCAGTTCGACGATGTAGGGCATGCGCACGACCTTGTCCAGTTGCGCAAGGAAAATCTCGCGGTGACTCTGGGCCGGCATTCCAATGACCACATGACGTCCTTCTATGTAAGGACGCCCTCGGACTTCATGATCGAGTACGGATGGGGAGGTCTCGTCATCGATCCCGCCAACTGGCAGGCAGTGGAACTGACCGATGGTCCCAGCATCTGGGGGCATAACCGGAGCTGGCTGAGCGAGGAGGCTAATGCCGTCTTGCGCGCCAAACTGCAAGACAATGCCGACCGCGGGCTGCGCCACCCGGTAAAGGTCCTGCCTGGCAATCATGTTCTCATGAAGGATTGCTAGCGCGTCATCCCGATATCGATTTGCCGGCCGTCGTGCCTGTCGCGTGATCAAGGCGTTGCATCGCCTGCTTAGACGTCAAATGCCGAACAGGAAGCGTCCAGCGTGCGCTATCTGCGCCACGCCAATGTGCACCAAGTGGGACACTCTGATTTAGCCAGATCGAAGCATTCTCATTTAGCTGCTACGGCAACTGTCAAAGCCAGATTCAAATGGCCCACGGCCGGCCATTTTCAGATGTCCTGGGCGATGTTTCTCGGGGTTTTAGGAAACGGAGCCATGCCGCGAAATCACCAGCAAGATCTGCAGCGCTATTGATTATCAGTGTTGCTTGCAAGACCGGAATTTCGCCCCGCGTTTCATCAGCGAGCCGTCTTCTTGATGGCTTGCTACAGATCCGCCTCATCCAGATGCCGTTGCGATTTCTTTCCCGGCACCGTCTTTAACCGGATCGGCCCCTGGCCACTATGCACCCGTCACGGGCCGGACCGGCTGCGCCGGTTATCCCGCTGTTCCTGCACTTGGGCTGCAATCTGCAGCACATGGCCAAGCCGCTTCTTCTCGACAATCGCACCGTCGGCAATTTCAGCCAGCCGTCCATAAGCGGTGTAGGGCAAGGATATGCCATTGGCGCGTGACCTGACCGGTTTTCCGGACGGAGCAAACCGGGAATGACTCCGGATGGCCACCCTATAACTACTCAACCAGGGTGGGCTCTCGCGCCGAGGTCACGAATACATTGTGCCTGTAGTCAAAAAGCCCAAAGAAACAAATTACAGCTCGGAGACAAACGTCACTATTTCAGCGCCCTTTGGGAAGCGCCGAAAATTTCTTCCGACAAGAGCAGAAATGCTCAGATTTGGTGCTCAGGTAATAACTATCAGTCCTAGGAGACCTCCATGAATCACCAAGACAGCCAGTACGCGGCACAAGCCGCCAATCTCGCCAAGACTTACGATCCGTTGGATCTTGAAATCAAGCAGGATCCGTATCCCTACTATGCCAAGTTGCGCCGTGACGAGCCGGTAAAGTGGATTGAGGGTTTGCAGGCGTTTGCGGTGGCGCGCTATGACGACGTTGATACTGTGTTGAAGGATGCCAGCATCTTCAGTTCGGCGCAGTTCTGGCCAGCGTTGTTGGGCGAGTTTGATCCGGTGCCTGAAGTGCCGCCAATGATTTCGATGGATCCGCCGAATCATATGCAACTGCGCAAGCTGGTCAACCGCGCCTTCCTTCCGACCCAAGTGAATGCGCTGACGCAGCGCACCGTCGATATCGCGAATCAGCTGATCGACGACCTGGCTGAAAAGTATGGTTCGGAAGGGGAGTGTGACTGGGTCTGGGATTTCACTTCGCTGTATCCGGTCACAGTGATTTCCGAGGTGCTGGGAGTCCCGAGTGAGCGCCGGGCCGAATTCAAGGTATGGGTCGATGACGTCCTGGCCGCCGCCAATCGGGCTGCATACGGCCCCGAGCGCCTGGCCGAAATCCGCAAAAGCTCCGATGCGGTGCGCGCGTTCTTTGAAGAGTTGTATGACCAGCGCACCGCTAACCCCGGAAACGACATGATTTCCCAGTTGATCCAGGCTGAAGTCGATGGCGTGAGGCTGACGCGCATTGAAGTCATCCAGATGGCCATCCTGTTGCTGATCGGCGGCGTCGAAACCACAACCAACCTGCTGGGCAATTCGTTGGTTGAACTCAAGCGCAGGCCGGAGGTATATGCCAGGCTGCGCAAGGAGCCGGCGCTGATTCCGCAATTTATCGACGAAGTGCTGCGCTTTAATCCTGTCGTGCAAATGATCTTCCGCCATACCACCTGCAATACGGAGCTGGCTGGCGTGCACATGCCCAAGGGATCCGCAATCATGGTGTTGCTCGCATCGGCAAACCGCGACGAAACCAAGTTCAGCGATTCCGAAAGCTTCGATATGGATCGCAAGTCATCAGTGCCCTTGATGTCATTCGGACAAGGGCCGCATTTCTGCCTCGGCAAGTATCTAAGCCTGATGGAGACGCGCTCAGCCCTGGAAATCGTGTTCAAGCGATTTGAAACCCTGGAGCCGGTGTCGGACAAGGTGGAATGGATCGATTCCTATTTTGCCCGAGGCCCGCACCATCTGCGCGTGCGCTACAAGCTGAGCTAAGCGCGAATCCTGAGCTTCCGGGCGGCCTCATGACCAAGATTATCGATTGCTTCAATCTTCTCGATTTTGAAAAAGCGGCCCGTGAACGCTTGCCCGGTCCGCTATTTCATTACATCAGCGGCGGATCAGATGACGAGGTGACCAAGTGCGCCAATACCTCGGCGTTTGAGCGGTATCACTTCATCCCCGATTACTTGCGTGACATCCGCAAGATCGACATGCGGCGGACGGTCTTCGGAATGGACCTCGCATGGCCGCTCATGCTTTCTCCGACGGGATTGAGCGGGGTGTTTCATCCCGACGGAGAACGCGCCGCCGCTCAGTCTGCTGCCGGTTCCGGCGTGGCCTATTCGCTTTCCACGATGGCAACCACCAGCATCGAGGAGGTGGCGGCCGCATGCAAGGGACCGAAAATCTATCAGCTGTATTTGCTGAAAGACGATGCCGCCAACATCGAGATGATAGAACGCTGCAAGGCTGCGGGTTTCGACGTGCTGTGTTTGACGGTCGATACCATCGTCGCCGGTAACCGCGAACGCGACCATCGCACCGGCCTGACGGTGCCGCCCAGGCTGAATCGCCGGAACCTGCTCGGGTTCGCCCGGCGACCTTCCTGGTGTTTCCGATATCTCGCCAGTGGCGGCGTGACCTTGCCGAATATCCCGACCGGCAAAGGCAATCAAGATCTCGGCACCCTTGCTGCGTACTTTGGCGCAAACATGGAGCAGAACATTACCTGGTCGCGCATTGAACGGCTCATGCGCCATTGGGGAAAGCCGTTTGTCGTGAAAGGCTTGCAGTCGGTCGCCGATGCCCGCGACGCCGTCGCTTGCGGGGTCGCGGGCATCGTCGTTTCGAACCATGGGGGGCGCCAGCTCGACGGCGGCGCCGCCACCATTGATCTGGTCGCCGATCTTGTCGATGCCGTAGGCGACCGACTCGAAGTTGTCCTGGATGGCGGCGTGCGGCGTGGCAGTCATGTCGTCAAGGCGCTGGCCATGGGAGCGCGGGCTTGCATGATCGGGCGTCCCTACCTGTACGGTTTGTCTGCCTTTGGCAAGCCAGGTGTAGACCGGGTGCTGAGCTTGTTGCAGCAGGAAACGGCAAGAACGCTGGCACTGATCGGTTGTTCAAGCGTTGACGAAATCACCCGGTGCCACATCAGGCCTGCGGACAGGTTGCCGGACTTTATGCATTTGCCCGCGGCAGAGCCAAATACCATCACCAAACTTACCCGGAGTATGAAATGACAAATATTGCTTCTACATTCGAACATTTTGTAGCCGGGCGCTTCATCGCCGGTTACACGGATAGCATCAAGGTGGTCAACCCGGCGAGCGGCGCCTTGCTTGGCGCGATTCCCGATGGAGATGAAAATCTGGTCAATGAAGCAGTCGCCGCAGCACGCGCTGCGCAGGGTGGCTGGGCAACCCGGCCGGCCAATGAGCGCGCCCAATATTTGCGCCACATGGCAAAAATCGTACGCGAAAATATTCCGCGGCTTGCGCGGGTCGTCGCCATGGAGCAGGGCAAAGTGCTGCCCTTGGCTGAAATGGAAGTCTTCCTGTCTGCCGAATACCTCGACTACATGGCGGAATGGGCCAGGCGAATCGAGGGCGAAATCATCAACAGCGACCGGCCGCGCGAAAACATTTTCCTGTTCCGTCGGCCGATGGGCGTGGTCGCGGCCATCCTGCCGTGGAACTTCCCGTTTTTCATGATTGTCCGAAAGCTTGCGCCGGCACTGGTCACCGGCAATACGATCGTGATGAAGCCCAGCGAGGAAACGCCGTATAGCGCTTACGAATTCGCCAAAATCGCTGCCCAGGTCGAGTTGCCAACCGGGGTATTCAACCTGATCGGCGGATTGGGGCGAAGCGTCGGCGAAGCGCTGGTAGGTCACCCGGGTATCGATATGGTCAGCTTCACCGGCAGTTCAGCGGCCGGTTCGACCATCATGGCCAATGCTGCTCGCAACATCACCAAGGTGAATCTCGAACTTGGCGGCAAGGCGCCGGCGATCGTGCTGGCCGACGCCAATATCGACCAGGCCGTGGCGATGTTGAAGATGTCCAAGACAATCAACAGCGGACAGGCCTGCAACTCTACCGAGCGCGTGTTTGTCGAGCGCGCGAAATATGCCGAGCTCAGTGAAAAGCTTGCGGCTGCGGTCGGACAGATCAGTTTTGGCGATCCGCTCGGGTCGCGTCCGATTGACATGGGGCCGCTGATCAATCAAGCCGCAGTGGAAAGGATCGATTCGCTGGTGGAGGATGCCAAGGCCCATGGCGCGGAAACACTGACTGGCGGCAGCAGGGCGGAAATCGGCGACGGTTGCTATTTCAAGCCGACCGTCCTTGCCGGCGTCAATGGGAACGCGCAGATCCTGAGACGTGAAATCTTCGGCCCAGTGCTCCTGGTCGAGCCGGTCGATGATCTCGACGAAGCGATCAAGCTGGCCAATGCGAACGAGTATGGCCTGACTTCCTCGATTTTCACCAGCAATCTCGGTTCCGCCATGCACGCCATCAATTCCCTGAAATACGGTGAAACCTACGTCAACCGTGAGAATTTTGAAACGATCCAGGGGTTCCACGCAGGTGTGCGGCGCTCTGGCATTGGTGGCACCGATGGCAAGCATGGCTTGTATGAATACATGCATACGCAAGTGGCGTATATCCAGAATTAAGCAAATCAACGTCTGAGATTCACGTAGTCAGTTCGTGCCGCAGCGATTCGCTGCTTATTGCGCACACCTATAAAAGGAGACACTTTAGTGAAAAAAACTGAGCAACCGACCGATTTGTCGCGCCGCGCCGCATTGGGCAAGGCTTCCACAGTGGCGCTATCCGGCAGCGCGCTCGCCCTGCTGGCGGGGAATGCTGCCATGGCGGCGCAACGAACCGGCGCGAAGACTGTCGCCGGCAAGCGCACCAAGAATTTCACCACGGCGGAAGACTGGGTGACGGCCTTCTTCAACAAAGGCGCCGATGTGGTGCTGGGGTATTACGACGATAAGTTCATCTGGGAAGACATCGAATTCGGCCAGACCATCGCGACCAAGGATGAGTTGTACAAGGCATTCGTGGTATTCAACAATTCCGGCCCGAAGTCGCCGTTCGGCGTGCACAAATTCGAAATGATTAGTTATGACGGCGGCACCGTCGCGCCGGGATCGAAAGCCGAAAAAAGGAAAGCTCCTCCTCCGGCTGACTGGAATTCCACGGATTACAACCGCCTGGCGAACAATATTCTGCTCGGCGCGGATTTTGAATATGACGAGTGGGGTTACATGCAGTGGGTATGGCAAGCCACGCACAATGAGGATTTCTTTGGCATTCCGGCCAAAGGTAAAACGACATATACCCGCGGCACGACCACGCAGTTCTATCGAAATGGCAAGATTGTCCGCTGCCGCACGCACTGGAATTTTCGCGAGTTCGCTATCCAGCTTGGGGTGATTCCGGCGCCTGACGAGAAGTGGCGCAGCGTGCCGAATCCCAACGCGCGCGCTTTGAAGGTTTGATCATGCGTTATTCAATTCTGGGAAGGAGCGGACTGCGCGTTTCTCAAATGTGCCTGGGTACGATGACGTTCGGGCCGGGAAGTGAGTGGTCCCGTTCGGAATCAGAATCACGGGCCATTTTTGAAGCCTACGCCGAGGCCGGTGGCAACTTTATCGACACCGCCAATATGTACACGGGTGGGGAGAGCGAGCAGATTGTCGGCAGGCTGGTGGCAAATGACCGCGAACGATTCGTCATCGCCACCAAGTACGCCAATGCGGTGCCGGGCCGTAATGACGCCAACGCGGCCGGGATGCATCGCAAGAGCCTGACGCAGTCGCTCGATACCAGCCTCAATCGCCTCGGTGTCGACTATATCGACCTCTATTTCGTCCATTGGTGGGATTTCACGACGCCAGTGGAAGAGGTGCAGCGCGCGCTGGACGATGCGGTACGAGCCGGGAAGATCCTGCATATCGGTTTGTCGGACGTGCCGGCATGGGTGGTATCGCGCACGCAGGCTTTCCATGAGCTGCGCGGGCTTGCTCCGGTCGCCTGCATGCAGCTCGAGTACAGCCTGGTGCAGCGTTCGATCGAGCGTGAGCATCTACCTCTGGCGAAAACTTATGACATCGGCGTGACTGCCTGGTCGCCCCTGGCGAGCGGCATCCTGAGTGGAAAGTACACGCGACAGAAGAAGCATGAAGGCCCGGTGCGGCTTGAGTCGATGCAGCTGCAGGAACTCAACGCCCGCAACCGTACCATTGCACTCGCGGTTGACGCTGTTGCCGATCGTCTTGGCGTGGCGTCGTCGCAAGTGGCGCTGGCATGGGTGATGTCGCGCGGCGTGATTCCGATTGCCGGCGCGACTTCGGTGCGGCAGTTGCAAGAGAACCTGAAGGCAACCGAACTGGTGCTGGACGAGGTGACGTTGCGGGAACTCGATCAAGCCAGCGCGTTTGATCTCGGCCACCCTTATTGCATGGTGGATTGGGAAATGCAGAAAGCGCTTGGGTATGGTGGCATGTTCGACCAGATCGATATGCCCCATTTCCCGTCAGGCAGATAACGGAATAACTCTTCAAGGCATAGACATATGAACGACAACGCCGTAAGCGATTTGCTGGAGCGGAACAGGATCAATCAGGTGCTGCTGCAGTATGCGACCTTGCTGGACGCAAGGAACTGGGCCGGGCTGGATGAGGTTTTCACAGCA
The DNA here is from genome assembly GCF_035254685.1 of Noviherbaspirillum sp. GTDB lineage: Bacteria > Pseudomonadota > Gammaproteobacteria > Burkholderiales > Burkholderiaceae_D > Noviherbaspirillum. The sequence goes on from NZ_DATFAI010000035.1 coordinate 53,870, forward strand.
GACGCGAGCGTCAATTACCATGGCGTCGGCGCTTTCGAGGGAAGGCCGGCAATTGTCGGCGTGATCCAGGGCTTTCTGGACAAGTGCGGGCCGACGCAGCACATGATCGGCAATGTCAGGGTCAACGTCGACGGCAAGCAAGCGCGCGCCAAGTGCTACCTTCAGGCAACGCATGCGGGGCAGGGCAGCCATGCCGGAAAGACGATGACGGTCTGGGGAGAATATTGCGACCACCTGCAGCTAGGCCCGAAAGGCTGGCGCATCGTTCATCGAGAGCTTTTCGTGCAGCATGTCGAGGGAGATATTGGCGTGGCGCTGAAAGGCTAGGAAAGTAGTCTGGCAAGGCCGGGTGATGTCATGCCGCTCGGCGGCATTGCCCGGCAGATGGTTGAAAAAGATCGCCATTCCTTCATGGCGATCTTTTTTTGTGTCAAGCCTTCAAGGTCAGGAGGTGATGATGCCGGCGCGGCGGGCCTTGTCGACTGCGCCGACGCGGTCCACTACTTCGAGCTTGCCAAAAATATTTTTCAAGTGCCACTTGACGGTGTCAATCGACACATTCATCGTGGCAGCGATACGTTTGTTCGGCATGCCTTGCGCAAGAAGTTTCAGGACATCACATTCACGCGTGCTGAGCCGGTTTGGTCCGGTATTCGCAAAAGCTTCATCCTGGTGCTTCGAGAGGTCACGCTGTCCTTGCTGCGATGGATTGAACGAGGCCAGGATCGCGCCAAAATGCCTGTCCCGCGCCTCGTCCTGCACCTCGCCCTGTGCCTGGCTCGCGGCGAACCCGGTCCGGCACATCTCCAGCAGCTTGAGGCATGCCGGACCTTCGTCCGTGAAGCTGCGCACCATGCCGGCGCGGGCGCTCATGCGGACGGCATCGCACATCGCTGCAACTGCCTGCGTCGAGTCGCCACGGTTATCCAGTGCCATCGCGCGCAGCACATGGATGCCGACCATGACACTGTAGCGGCAGGCAATCACGGGCGCGGCTGCCAGCGAATCCAGCACCGCTAGCGCGCCGGCAGCATCGTCGCTGGCAATGGCACAGCGCGCGCGAGACAGGCGTGCAATCAGGGGTATCTCCATCGCGTTGCCCAGTGTCGCCCATTTCGGCTCGGCGCCATAGGGAATGGCGATCCCCTCGAGCTGCTGTTGCAGCAGCAATGCCGTCAGCGGGTCGGTTTGCAGCAGCGCCATCCGGATCCGTTCTGCAAGCGCTGCCGCGATCGGCCGCACCAGCCCCATAGTGGAGCCGTATACCTTGAGCTGGTCCAGCAGGTCGAATGCCGCGGTGGCATCGCCACGAATGAAACGCAGCCTGGCACCTGTCAAGTAGGCTTGCACCACGCTTTCGAAAAACAGCAGCTGATTCATCACATCGAGCCGACCAGCCAGCAAACTTTCCGCTTCAATCAGCGAATTGGATTCGTAAAGCAGTTCGGCAAGGTAACTGGCGACTGCGCACGCCGGCGTCGAGCGACGGCCGAACTTCTCTTCCGCGAACGTCACTGCTTCACGCAAGACCGATATCGCCATCCCGAAATCGCCTTGCATCATGAATTGCCGGGCAACGAAGCTGCGGTCATAGGAAAGGGCGATGGTCCACTTGGTCTTTTTCAAGCTTTCCCTGAATAGGGCCTGCGCTTCCTTGGCTTTCTCGAATTGTCCTGCGTAGCCATAGGCATAGGTCAATACATTACATGCAACGGTATTGTGAAACGCGTCGCCGGACGGTGTGCGCAATGCTTCAAACTCGAGTGTGATATTGCTGCGCTCGCTGACGCAGGCCAGGGCGCTACGGCATACCGCGAACTCGAATGGGGTGATCCCTCCCGGTAATGACACGCTCGCGGAAAGGCCGTCCAGTTCGGCTTGGGAAGCCGCCAGCTGGTTGCTCAACGCCAGTGCCCAGAATTTGACCAGGCGCAATCGCCAGCGTGTCGCCAACTGATCTGCAGGCATGTTGTCGACCCATGCCAGAACGTAGTTCAGGTTGCCTTGCTCGACGGCCGTCATGGCGCACCGTTCGATCAAGTCGTAGGCGTAGGCATTTTCGCCGGCGCTCAGCGCATGTGAAACCGCTTCGATCAAATATCCTTGCTTCTCGAACCACATGCTTGCCTTGAGATGCACGGTGGGCAAGTCCACCAACGCCAGCGTCGTGCGGCAGTCACGCATGAACGTCGAGAAGCCTGGCGACATGACCGACTCAGCGTTATCCAGGAATTCGCGCGCCTTGTCGTGGAGCCCTGACAGATGCTCCACCACGCGAGATAACAGTTTGCGTCGCAAATACTCGGCAAACATCGGGTGGAAACGATACCAGTACTCCTCATGATCGAGCGGTACGAGCAGCACGCCGTCGGAAGCCAGTCTTTCCAGAGCTTCGCCGGCGTGGGCAATCCCGATGACTTCTTCGCACAAGGGCGCTGAAAAGCGTTCAAAGATGGAAAGCCGCACCAGCAAGTCGGCGGTCGGCGGCGACAGCCGTTCGAACGTTGACTGGAGTATCGACTCGGACAGATGGCTATGCGCCACGGCCAGCGTGCTTTGCGTGCCACGCGGGCTGCCGTCTGCCCGCCATGCCATCGACAGCATCTGGATCCCGGCGACCCAGCCTTCCGTGGCGTCGTGCAGCGAGCGGCTCTGCTCCGGCTCAACCTGATCCGATACGCGGTCCGCGAGCAGCGCATGGGTTTCCTCGAAAGTGAAGCGCAGCGACTTGACCCCAAGTTCAGTGAGCCGGTCATGTACGCGTAATTGATGCAGGTCGAAGGGTAAGCCAGTGCGCGAGGTAATGACCAGATGAAAATTGGTCGGCGCGTAATTGAGCACGCGCTCAATCATGTCATGAATATCCTGATTGGTGATGGAGTGGTAATCCTCGAGTACCAGATAAATTTCAGAATCGAGCGTCGACAGATCATTGATCAGGGCAGTGACAAATGAGGTGATGGTGCTTGGCTCGCCGCGCCGATAGACGGCAAGGGCACCTTGGCCAAAATCGCACCCGGCAAACTGCAAGGCGGCGATCCAGTAGGTGAGGAACTGGCTTTCCTCATTGTCTGAGGCATCCAGGTTGACCCAGCCGACCTTGCATCCTTGGGAAACCAGGCTCTGGCGCCATTGCGTGAGCAAGGAGGTCTTGCCAAAGCCGCTGGCGGCCTTGAGGAAAATGAGGCTGTGATAAGCCTCTTCATTGAGTCGATCGATCAGGCGTGCGCGTTCGATCAGCTTGCGGCGGTAGCGCGGCGGAACAGTTTTGGTAGTGATCATGGTCGGACTTCGATGTCATCCCGGATAGGGCGGGCGTGGAAATCAGTTTCTCGAAAGAGGAATCGCGACTGGCCGCGCATTGATGCAAGCGCATTGTGCAGGCATCTCCTCGCGTAGCGATAACGGTCGCGAAAAAACAGGATCAGATCAGCCGGAAACGGTAGCTGCAGGAATAAAAAAAGAGAGGGCGCGCCATCCCGGCTCGTACGGATGTGGTTCGAAATGAAGCGGCGCCATTCGGGAAAATGTCAGATTGTTCATGCTTGTCTCCTGATGATGTTACTTATGGTTTTTAACGAGTATGGCACAAATTTTCTGTCCTCCATACCGCTCCTGATCTGAATATCTCGAAACGACATCAAGAAAAAATCGATTCAGATCAGCCACCCTCCAACCCCTCAACAAGGGTGGTTCATTGCCGGAAGCCGCTGGCTATAGTGGCGCTGTCGCACAAAAAACTTTTGGCAAAAATCAAATCATCAGTCGGAGACAAGCATGAGTACCTTGGATTCATCTATGGCGTCCGCTACCGCAGTGTCGACCATTGCGCTGCTGATCAGAAAAGATGGCATTTCTCCATCGCTTTTTTCACGCTACTGGCGCGATGTGCACGGAGTGCTGGCGGCGCGCATCCCGGGATTTGAATCCTACCTCCAGTTTCATCTCGATGAGCCGATGGGGGATGTCGAAACGGATTTGAAAAATACAGGCGTACCGATATCGCAATCAGTCCGCTTTGATGGTGTCGCCGAAGTTCTTTTCAACAAAGAACAAGATCGCGCGGGACTGGCGACGAGCGCAGTCGCTGCATTGATCCAGGAAGATGAGCGCAATGTGTTTCAAACCTCTCTTCTATACAACCTCGCGCCGGGTGCAAGCCGCACGCATGTTGACCGATTGGGCCAGGATGGCAAGTCGGCGGCCGAGCGGCCGGATACGGCCAGCGTCTTTCTGCTGATCGGACGCCGTGCTGGCCATGCGGGTGAGGAAACAGCCAGCGCTATCGAGCAGATCCTGTTGCCGATGCTGTCTGATCATGCCGCCATCCTGAAGCTGAGATCGCATGTGCTCATTTCCGGAGATCCGCTCTGGTGGAGTCCGGCCGGCGTCCAGCATACCCATACGCCCGATGCGACATTCGATGTCGTGGTTCAAATCGTTTGTCCGGATCAGCGGCGCCTGAAGGCGTGCCTGACTGAAGTGTTCTCGGCTGTTGGCGCGAGTCTGTTCCAGCGCATCGGCAACATCCAGGTGTGTCCGGTTCGAGCCGCTTACCGCATGGTCGACGGCGGACGTCCAACCCAGCTCGGCCTGCGCGGCCTGGATGTCATGCAAACCATCGATGCGCTCGATGCCAACAATCAGCGTCAGGATGCCGTATTGAACTGCATCTATGGCGTGTCTGCCGCTGCAAGCTGAACAAATGCGGCGGGCGACCTTGCCGGGGCGTACGGGGGAAAACGCAAACGTCGGGCAACTGAAGAATAACAAGAAAACGGCGGACAGTACGCGCAATCCCGCGATCCCGCTCAACTGTGTATCCAGGGGGCTGTAATGATTGAAGTAATCGTGAAACACAAGCGGCAGGAAGCTGACGACATCGTTAGTTTCGAATTGGTGCGTTGCGACGGAGATGCGCTGCCGCCCTTTACGGCGGGAGCCCATATTGACGTGCAAGTCGGTGAAGGGCTGATGCGTCAATATTCATTGTGCAGTCATCCGGCGCAGCGGGAATCCTATCTGATTGGTGTCTTGCGCGACCCCGCATCGCGCGGTGTTTCTATCGCGCTGCATGATCGCGTGCAGCAAGGCGACACACTTCTCATCGGCGAGCCGCGCAATCTGTTTCGGCTGCAGAGCGAAGCGCGTCGCTCTTTGCTCATGGCGGGCGGCATCGGCATCACGCCGATGCTTTGCATGGCAGAGCAACTGTGGGACTCCGGCGCTGATTTCGAGCTGCACTACTGCGCGCGTTCGAAAGGCCGGATGGCCTTTTATGACCGCATTCGCAACGCACCTTTTGCCGATCGCGTGTTCTTTCATTTCGACAACGGCGCGGCTGAGCAAAAGCTGGATTCCGCCAGCTTGCTGGCCGCCGAAGCCGCGCAAGCAGGCTCGCACTTGTATGTCTGCGGCCCTACGGGTTTCATGAACGCGATTCTCACCGCGGCCGCCGAAGCCGGGTGGCCGGCAGAGCGCCTGCACCGCGAGTATTTCGCTGCGCCGGAAGCGGGTGCTTCTTCGGACAACAGCGCATTTGAAGTGAAGATCGCCAGCACGGGCGCGCTCTTCATGGTTGAGAGAGACAAAAAGATCACTGAGGTGCTGGCGGAGCACGGCATCGTCATCCCGGTCGGTTGTAATGAGGGCGTATGCGGAACCTGCCTGACGCGTGTGCTGGAGGGGGAGCCGGATCATCGTGACGTATGCCTGTCGGACGCTGAGCGTGCGGCCAACGATCAGTTCATGCCTTGTTGTTCGCGTTCCAAGAGCAAGCTTCTTGTTCTGGATATTTAAATTTACACAGGAGACAAAAATGAATCTGCAATGGGCACAACACTGGATCGGTCTGTTTGCCAATGGCACAGACGAACTCATGTCGCTCTATTCGCCAACCTTCCAGTTTGAGGATATCAATTTCGGCATACAGATCAAGGACGATCTGGCAGCACTACGCAAGTTCTTTTCCGGTTTCGTGATCAGCAATCCCGAGCAAAGCTACAACCGGTTCGATGTGTTCGATTATGTCGGCGACGACAAGCTTGGTTCCTTCCAGTGGACCTGGGAAACCAAACATGCTGGCGATTTTCTGGGCATGCCTGCGGCAGGCAAGGTTACCAAGACGCGCGGAGTGACTGTGATGGGTTGGAAAGACGGCAAGATCATCCTCGAACGCAGCATCTGGGATGCGGTGCCGGTTTATCAGCAGCTTCAGGCGGCATAACTGACGACTATCCGGCGACTACCCGGCCGCGGCCTGCGCTGTCGCCGATCGGTTGTGCGTGCGGATTGGATTCCGTGTACGCGCGCTTCGATATAACGGCTTCGGCAAGCAGGCTGCAGGGCAGCCGATGAGATGGGAAAGGTGATAACGATGAAAGAGATGCAACGAGCAGGTTCTCTGAAGGAACTCCAGGAGGGAAAGTCTTTGGACGTCATGCTGAACGGCCAGAAGATCGCGATTTTTTACATCGACGATGAAGTCATCGCGACCAGTGGGAAATGCCCACATGCCGGTGGCCCGATCCAGCGCGGCGATCTGGCCGGCGCTTTGGTGACTTGCCCATGGCATGGCTGGACCTTTGATCTTCACAGCGGCGTGTGCACCGATGACCCGTGTCTGGCGCTGGACGTCTACCAGGTGAAGGTCGAGGGTGACGATATCCTGGTGGCGCTATGAACACGATCTTGCTGGATCAATTGCGCGCAGTCGTCGGCGAAGCGGGCGTACTGGCAGGCAGTGAGGTGTGCTCTCGTTATCCCGGGTTTTTCATGTCTGAAATCGGCGCGGATGCAATCGTGCGCCCGGCGAGCGTCGAGCAGGTGTCGCAAGTGATGGCGCTTTGTAACGCCGTGCGCCAGCCGGTGGTGATCCAGGGAGGCATGTCGGGCTGGGTGCGCGCCACCCAGACCCGGGCTGGCGAAATCGCACTGTCGCTGGAACGCCTGAACGCAATTGAAGAAGTCGATCTGGCCAATCGCACTGCCACCGTACAGGCCGGCGTTGTGCTCGAAACCTTTCAAAATCATGTAGACGGCTATGGCTTGAGCTTTCCCCTCGATCTGGGTGGGCGCGGCTCCTGCCAGCTGGGCGGAAATGCCGCAACCAATGCGGGAGGCATGCGCGTGATCCGCTACGGCATGATGCGCGAGCAAGTGCTGGGCCTGGAAGCGGTGCTGCCCGATGGCCGGATCGTGTCGTCGATGAATCGGATGATCAAAAATAATACCGGTTATGACTTGAAGCAGCTCTTCATCGGCAGCGAAGGCACGCTGGGCGTGATTACCCGTCTCGTACTGCGCCTGCGTGAGCGCCCGACCAGCAGCAATACCGCGATGGTGTGCGCGGACAGCTTCGATCAGCTCTCCCGTCTGCTGCGTCACATGGATGGCGCGCTGGGCGGCCAGCTTAGCGCCTTCGAGCTGATCGACAACAATTTTTATCGGGTCAATACCGGCGCCGGCCGCCATGCCGCACCGCTGCCATCCGATAAACCTTTTTACGCCATCATCGAAGCGCTCGGTTCCGACCAGGAACACGATACGCGTTCATTCGAACAGGCATTGGGCCTTGGTCTCGAACAAGGTCTATGCAGCGATGCGATCATCGCGCGCTCCGAGCGGGAACGCCAGGGCATCTGGGCAATCCGCGAAGACCTGGAACACCTGGTGCGCGAATTCCAGCCGTTCTATGCATTCGATGTCAGTCTCGCGGTGGGCCACATGGAAGCGTACATGCGCGAAGTGGCCGCCCGTCTGCGCGCGCGCTGGCCGCAAGGAGCGATTGCCTTCCTCGGCCACGTTGGCGACGGCAATCTGCATATCGCAATCGGCGCCGGTGGCGAACACGACCGCCATGCCGTCGAAAGCTGCGTCTACGAACCCTTGCGTTCAATTGGCGGCTCGGTGTCGGCTGAGCATGGTATCGGCCTGGAAAAGGCCCCCTGGTTTCCGATCAGCCGCAACGAGATCGAACGCACTCTCATGCAAAGCATCAAGCAGACGCTTGACCCCAACGGGATTCTTAACCCCGGCAAGATTTTCGCCGCCGTCGCGGCAGGAAACGCATGATGCCTGCCCTGCGACTTCACGGCTACGCCGTTAGCAACTATTTCAATATCGGCCGCGCGGCGCTGATTGAAAAAGGCGTGGATTTCGAGATTGTCACCGTGCGCGCCAGCCATGATCCCGAGTTTCTTTCGCATAGTCCGATGGGGAAGATACCTGTGCTGGAAACGGCGCATGGTTGGGTGAGCGAGACGGTCGCGATCCTCGAATATATCGAAGATACGCAGGAAGGCCCGCGCCTGCATCCGGCCAATCCTTACCTGCGCGCGCGTGGCCGCCAGATCATCAACATTGTCCAGATGTATGTCGAGGCGCAGGTGCGCCTACTGTTTCCTGGCGTATTCCTGGGAGGACAGAATAGCCCGCAGACGATCGAGGCGGTGCGCCACACGCTCAGCCGGGCCAGCGAAGCGCTGAGTCGCCTGGGAGCTCCCTGGCCCTTCCTTTTGGGCAAGGAGCTCAGCTACGCCGATCTGTTCGCTTTCTATTGCTTCGATATCGCCGAACGCGTAACGCGTTTCGTATATGGCCGCTCGATTCTGGCTGCGACCGAAGGACTGGAGGCGTGGTTTGCCATGATGTCCCGGCGCGCCAGCAGCAGTGTTGTGCTGGCCGATTTCGAAACTGCACTGGCCGGCTATTTGATCGAAAAAAACGCTGCCTATCAATTGGGCAGCGAGAAATGGAAAAGCAATGCGCAACGTAACTCTTGACGATAAATATACTTGTGAGAACGGCGCCGTCCTCATGTCGGGGACGCATGCACTGGTTCGTCTGCCGCTGCTGCAGCGTGGCGTTGACCGGCGCGCCGGACTGAATACTGCTGGGTTCATCTCCGGTTACCGCGGCTCGCCGCTTGGCTCCTACGATCAAGAACTGTGGCGCGCACACAAGCTGCTCGAACAGAACGACATCGTGTTCCAGCCCGGCGTCAATGAAGACCTGGCGGCAACGGCCGTGTGGGGCACCCAGATGCTGGCGACCACGCCGCAGGCGAACAAGGATGGCGTATTCGCGATCTGGTATGGCAAGGGTCCCGGCGTCGACCGCTCGGGCGACCCCTTCAAGCATGGCAACATCGCCGGCACTCATCAGCATGGTGGCGTGCTGATAGTCGCCGGCGACGACCATTCCGGAAAATCCTCGACCGTCGCTCATCAGAGCGAGATCGCATTGATGCACGCGGGCATGCCGATCCTGGCACCGTCGAATGTCCAGGATGTCATCGACCTGGGCTTGCTGGGTTTCGCGATGTCGCGGTATACGGGGCTCTATACGGGCTTCAAGATGTGCAATGAGACGCTGGAGCAGACCATGACTGTCGAGATCGGCGGCCATGCGCATGATCCGGTTTTCCCCGATCGCGGCGAATTGCCGCCGGAAGGCATCCATAACGTCGCCACGCATGTGGACCGCCAGCGCTCCGAGGTCGTCGTCAAGCGTTATCGCTGGCCGCTCGTGGAGAAGTTCGTCCGCGCCAATGGCATCGATCGCGTCCTGATTGATGCGCCGGTACGCAAGCTGGGGATCGTTGCCACCGGCAAGGCGGTGCAGGATGCGCTGCAGGCGCTGAAGCTGCTCCAGCTGGATGCCGCGGGCGCTGCCGCGCTCGGTATTTCCTTTTACAAGCTGGGCTGCATGTTCCCGGTCGAACGCGAAGGCTTGGCCGAATTTGCGGCGGGCCAGGCCGAGCTGCTATTCGTCGAAGAAAAAGATGGCCTGACTGAAAACCAGGCCAAGGCGATTCTCTATGGGCGCGCGAATGCACCCCGGATCGTCGGCAAGACGGATGAAGACGGGGCTTTCATGATTCCGTCCGATGTGCAGCTCGAACCGATCCAGTTAGCCATCGTGATCGCGGAGCGACTGCGTCGGATGGGCGTGGCTGCCGAGCAGGTCCATGCCTGTGCCGCGACGCTTGTGCAGCAGATGGAAGCGGTGACTGCAGCCAGTCCGGCCGGCGCGGCGCGTACTCCCTATTTCTGTTCGGGCTGTCCGCACAACACCGGCACGCGCAAGCCGGACGGCAGCTATGCGGCCGGCGGAATTGGTTGCCATGCGATGGCGATGTACAGCGATGCAAACATGCTGCCGAATACCCAGATGGGCGGCGAGGGCGCGCACTGGTACAGCCTGGCCAAATTCTCCGACCTGCCGCACATCTTCCAGAACATGGGCGACGGCACTTACTATCACTCAGGGTTGCTGGCGGTACGCGGCGCAGTCGCGGCCAAGATCAACATCACCTTCAAGATCCTGTTCAACGACGCCGTCGCGATGACCGGCGGCCAGCCGGTCGATGGCCCGTTGTCGGTTGGCGATATCACCCGCCAGGTGCTGGCGGAAGGCGCGGTGCGCTGTGTCGTGGTGACCGACAACCCGGGTCATTACGTGTCACAGAGTCGCCTGGCCGATGGCGTCACGGTACATCATCGGGATGATTACGACGGTGTTCAACGCCAGCTGAGCGAGGTCAAAGGCGTCACTGTGATCGTCTATGAGCAAACCTGCGCGGCCGAGAAACGCCGCCGTCGCAAGCGTGGCAAGTTTCCCGACCCTGCCAAGCGTATGTTCATCAACAGCGACGTGTGCGAAGGTTGCGGTGACTGCTCGGTCCAGTCCAACTGTGTGAGCGTCTGGCCGAAAGAAACCGAACTGGGTCGCAAGCGGCAGATCGATCAGTCCAGCTGTAACAAGGACTATAGCTGCGTCAAGGGATTTTGTCCCAGCTTCGTCACGGTGCTCGACGCAGAGCCCCGCAAGCCGGAACGTACCACACTGTCCGATGACAGTATCACCGACCTGCCTGTGCCGGCCATCGCCACGTTGAACGACGGTGCATACAACATCATGATCTCCGGGATCGGCGGCACCGGGGTAGTTACTGTCGGTGCGCTGCTGGCGATGGCTGCCCACCTGGAGGGTAAAGCGTGCTCAACGTTCGACATGACGGGGTTGAGCCAGAAGAATGGCGCGGTATACAGCCATGTGCGCATCGGCGACAGTGCCGGCGACCTGGGTGCACAAAAACTTGGCATCGGCGAAGCGCATCTGGCGCTTGCCTTCGACGCTGTGGCGGCAATGTCGAAAGAAGCCGTCGTCACGCTGGCAAAAGATAAATCGGCAATCGTGGTGAATGCCCGCATTACGCCGCTTCCGGCTTTCCAGCGCAATGGTGATCTCCAGGTTGAGCAGGCGCAGCTGCTCAATAGCCTGGGCATGCGCGTCGGCGATGGTCGCCTGTATGACGTCGATGCGACCGGGCTTGGCCTGGCCTTGTTGGGCGATTCGATTGCCGCCAACCTGTTCATGCTCGGCTATGCGTCACAAAAGGGCTTGCTGCCGGTATCCCCCGAAGCAATCGGGCGCGCCATTGAGATCAATGCAGTGTCGGTGGAATTCAACAAGACAGCGCTTGCGCTGGGGCGCTTGCTGGCGGCCGACCCGACTCGCCTTGAAGAAAAGCTGGTGCGCAGCCGGCCTGCGCCGGAATTCAAACCGCTGACCAGTCTGGAAGACATCCTTGCGCATCGGACAGCGTTGCTGACCTCGTACCAAGATGCATCTTACGCGCAGCGCTATCAGCGGCTGGTGGAGACGATCGCTGCGGCAGAAGTCAAGGCTATGCCGGGCAGCACGGCATTGGCGGTCGCTGTGGCGCGCAATTTTGCCAAGCTGATGGCGTACAAGGATGAGTATGAGGTCGGCCGCCTCTACAGCCTGCCCAGCTTCAGGCAACAGCTGAAAGACAATTTCGCCGGCGAGATGAAACTGCGCTACAACCTTGCTCCGCCGCTGTTCGCCAAGCGTGACCCGGCGACCGGGCAACTGGTCAAGCGCGAATATGGCGCCTGGGTCGGCCACGCCTTCGGCGTTCTGGCCCGTCTCAAGTTCCTGCGTGGCACGGCGTTCGATGTGTTCGGTTACACCGCCGAGCGGCGGATGGAGCGCGGGCTGATCGATGACTATGAAAAGCAATTGACGACGATGGCCGGCGTGCTGACGGCTTCCAATCACGCGGCAGCAGTGGAATTTGCCAGTTTGCCGGCACAGATCAAGGGCTTTGGCCACGTCAAGGAAGCGAACGTCAAGAAGGTCAAGCAGATGGAGACAGAGATCCTGGCGAAATTCAGGAACCCGGCGCAGTTCGCCAGCACTTCCGTCAAGTTCATCCCTATCCAGCCAGTTGATGCAGCAAGGGGAGCCAAGGGCGGCGCGGAAAGGCCACGACCCGCGGAAAAGGTGTAGTGCGCACGCAACGCCATCAACAAATTAGCTGATTCGTGAAAGGACAGGGCTGTGACTGGAATTTTGAATAAGTTGTTTTCGATCGAGGGAAAAACCGCGGTCGTGACTGGAGGCGCCAAGGGCGTCGGCGCCATGATCAGCAAGGCACTAGTGCAGGCTGGCTGCAAAGTACTGATCGTGGCGCGTTCCGCAGATGAGGGCGAGCGCTTCGCTGCTGAATTGTCACGCGAGGGAAGTTGCACTTTCCTGCGTCATGATTTGGCCACGATGGACGGCGTGCGCACCGCCGCCGCCGATATCGCGCGGCACGCGCCTGCGCTCGACATGATTGTTAATAACGCCGGTGCATTCAGCTCCAGCCCGATTGAGGCGGCCGACGACGCCAACTGGGACAACCAGATGGCGCTCAACCTTCGCGCGCCGTTTTTCCTGGTGCAGCAGCTGTTGCCGCAACTCGAAGCTGCAGCGCAGGCGGGCAGTCCGGCACGAGTCGTCAACATCGGATCGATTGCAGCGCTGTGGGCCAAGAGCAGCCAAGCCTATGCCTACGGCGCGGCCAAGGCCGGACTGCATCAGCTCACCCGGATGCTGGCGTCCGATCTGACAGCACGCAATATCACTGTCAATGCCATTGCACCGGGCTTTTTCCCCAGCGATATGACGGCTGGTTTCTTCACCGCCGTTCCAGGATTGAAGGAACAGATGGAAGCGACGATTCCGGCCCATCGGTTGGGGTCGCCGGAAGACATCGGCGGCGCCGTGATCTTCCTGTGCTCGCGCGCGGGGAGTTACCTGTCCGGCGCCATTCTGCCGGTAGAGGGCGGCTTGTGGTCCGCATAAAGCGAGGAGCATCGCGCATGGAATGCCATGCATCCCACTTGTAACCCATACCTGAATACTCTGGAGACAATGAAATGACGACAGCCTTGATTTTTGACCATGTTCGCACGCCCCGGGGGCGCGGCCGTCCCGACGGCGCACTGCATGAGGTGACTTCGGTGCATCTGGCCGCGACCGTACTGGCCGCGCTGCGTGACCGCAACAAGCTCGATACGCGCATGGTTGACGACGTGATATTCGGCGTGGTGATGCCGGTTGCCGAGCAGGGACAGTGCCTGCCCAGGATCGCCGCCTTGCAGGCTGGCTATGCGCAGGAAGTGGCCGGTGTGCAGATCAACCGTTTCTGCGGCTCGGGATTGGAGGCATGCAATATGGCGGCCGCAAAGATCGCGGCGGGCTCGGATGGCTTTATTGTGGCCGGCGGCAGCGAATCGATGTCGCGCGTTCCCATGTTTTCCGATGGCGGCTGCTGGAGCGTGGATCCGGTGACGGCCTACACTTCCAACTTCATTCCGCAAGGTGTAAGCGCCGATCTGCTGGCAACGCTGTGGAAATATAGTCGCGCCGATGTCGATGCATACGCGGTGCGCAGCCATCAGCGGGCCACCCGCGCCTGGAACGAAGGCCGTTTCAATGGTTCGGTGGTACCTGTCAAAGGCATCCTGGGCGAAGTTCTGCTGGCGCAGGACGAAATTATCCGGCCGTCATGCACGCTCGCCGATCTGGCCTCGCTCAAGCCGTCTTTCGTTGAAATGGGTCGCACCTCCGGATTCGATGCGCTGGCAATTCAGCGCTATCCACAACTCGAGGCGGTCGCCCATGTTCATCATGCCGGCAATTCATCGGGCATCGTCGATGGCGCGTGTGCCGTACTGATCGGCTCCGCGGCTGCAGGCAAAGCCGCCGGCTTGAAGCCGCGTGCACGCATCCGTGCGATTGCCGAAATCGGTTCCGAGCCGACCGTCATGCTGACCGGCCCATCACATGCCGCGGAAAAAGCGCTCAAGCGTGCAGGCATGCGTGCTGCTGACATCGATCTGTTCGAAGTCAACGAGGCGTTTTCCGCCGTGCCGATGCGCTTCGCCGAAGCGCTGGACATCGATATGGATCGCATCAATGTCAACGGCGGGTCCATCGCCATGGGGCATCCGCTGGGCGCTACCGGCGCCATGATCCTCGGTACCGCGCTTGACGAGCTGGAACGAAGCGGAAAGTCGACCGCGCTGGCCACCCTGTGCATCGGGGCAGGGATGGGCGTGGCTACCATCATCGAGCGCATCTAGAGCGTCTAGCAGGCTGTTGAAAAACTTCTGCGCGAGCCGGGATTGGAGCCTGCGGTGCTCTGCGTACCACTTGTATGCGTGCACTCCTCGCGCCTACACGGCTCGACCGCAATCTCGGCCCGCTCGCCATGTTTTTCAATAGCCTGCCAGGGCACCGATCCGCTCTCATCATCCTCATCACAGGAAGCTTATCCATGATTACTATTGAAACCAATGCGCACATCGGTCATTTGATCATCGACCTGCCCGGGCGCTCGATGAATGTGTTTACTCCGGCTTTGGCGGAAGAGATGCAGGTACAGTTTGATCGACTTGCCGGTGACGGATCGATCGAGGCGATCGTGATCAGTTCGGGCAAGAGCAGCTTCATTGCAGGCGCCGATCTTGAGCAAATGGCCGACCTCGCGAGGTCGGATGTCAGCCCGGCCGACGTGCTGCAGCGTATCCGTTGTTATGGCGACCTCTTCCGCCGGATCGAGACTTGCGGCAAGCCAGTAGTGGCCGCGGCAAGCGGCACAGCCCTGGGGGCCGGACTGGAGCTGATGCTGGCATGTCATTACCGGATTGCCGCCGACAATGGGCAGGCGCAATTCGGATTGCCGGAAGTGAAGCTCGGGCTGCTGCCGGGTGCTGGCGGCACTCAGCGGCTGCCACGCATTGTTGGTGTGGCGCGCAGCATTCCGCTACTGACCAAGGGCACCGCACTCAGCGCCAAGGATGCACTCGCCCTGGGCATTCTGCATGAAGTCGTTCCGGCGGATCAATTACGCAAGGCAGCGGAGCAGGCCATCGTCGCAGGCCGTGTCAAGGCTGTCGCGCCATGGGATGAAAAAGGCTTTCGACTGCCCGGGGGCGATTGTTACGCACCGGCCAATTCAAGTGCCCTCGCGGCTGCCAATGCGCAGACGCACGCTACGCTGCGCGACAATTACCCGGCACCGTATACCATCCTGCGCTGCATTTACGAAGGCGCGCGTCTGCCGATCGACAAGGCCTTGCTTATCGAACAAAAGCACTTTGTCACGCTAGTGCGGGGCAGTGTCGCCCAGAACATGATCCGCACACTGTTTTTTGCAAAACAGGCGGCGAGCAAACTGGCGCGTCGCCCGGCAGGCATCGAGAAATCGCAAGTGCGCAGACTCGGCGTGCTGGGGGCGGGATTCATGGGTGCGGGGATTGCGCACGTGTCCGCTGCTGCAGGCATCGAAGTTGTGCTGCTCGATCGTGATTTGGCTTCGGCGCAGCGCGGCCGTGACAATATCGCGCTGGCACTGGATCAGGAAGTGAAAAAAGGGCGGCGGTCGCAGGCTGCGCGCGATGCATTGCTTTCGCGCATCGGCGTGACCGAGAACTACGCTGGTTTTGCCGATTGCGACTTGGTGATCGAGGCCGTGCTGGAGGACGCCGACCTGAAAGCGACCGTGATCAAGGCGGCCGAAGCCGCTACCGATGCCAAGACCATCTTCGCAACTAACACCTCGGCGCTGCCGGTGAATGAACTGGCGGCATCGAGTAACAGGCCGGATAATTTCATCGGCCTGCATTTCTTTTCCCCAGTCGCTCGAATGGAACTCGTCGAAGTTATCGTCGGGAAGAATACGTCGGAAAAGACTTTGGCACGCGCACTGGACTATATTCAGCAGATTCGTAAAACACCGATCGTGGTCAATGACGGCTACGGCTTCTACACATCGCGCTGCGTTGATGCCTACATTCGGGAAGGCATCCGCCTGTTGGCCGATGGCGTTAGCGCCGCGCTGATCGAAAACGCCGGCGTCGCGCTCGGCATGCCGGTGGGACCGCTGGCCTTGGCTGACGAAGTGGGCATTGACGTCCTGTACCACATCGGGCATTTTTTCCGCGCGCGCGAGCAGGGCGCCTGGGCCGATGACCGACACGTGGCGCAGAACCGTATCGTGGATTCCCTCAAAGAGGAGAAGCGCCTCGGCCGCAAGTCCGGACATGGCTTCTACCTGTACCCGGCTGACGCGCCCAAGCACCTTGATCCTGAGTATGCGGGAAAGACACCGCATCCCGACATCGCCGAAGTCAGGGAGCGTCTCCTGTACGCGCAAGTCATCGAGGCGGCGCGCTGCTGGGCGGATGGCGTAGTGGTCGATGCCGTCGAAGCGGATTTGGGCGCGCAACTGGCTTGGGCATTTCCGTCCTATCTCGGCGGCCCTTTCTCGTTCATCGACCGGACCGGTGTTGCATTGTTTATCAGTCGGTGTAACGAGCTCGCAGCGAGCTACGGGCCGCGTTTTGAAATTCCACAAAAGCTGCGCGAGCTTGGCATCAAGGGTGACTGCTTTTATGTCGGCGGTAACCAGGCGCAACCTTACCAGCAGGCAGTTGCGGCATGAGTCTCGTCACGCTGGAGTTTGATGCCGCCAGCGGCATTGCCTGGATTGCGGTCAATCGTCCGCAAGTCTTGAATGCGATTGACATTCCCCTGGCACGCGCCCTGAGCGATTGCATCCTGCCGCTGGCAAACGATCCCCGTGTGCGCTGCGTCGTTCTGCGTGGATGTGGCCCGGCCTTCATGGCAGGCGGCGACGTCAGCCGCTTCGCCGAGGATTTCGACAAGGCAGAGGCGGTGGTCGACGAGCTTCTCGGCTTCCTGAATCCGGTGATCGAGACCCTGCGCACCATCCATGCGCCCGTGCTGGCGGCGGTGCACGGCGCAATCGCTGGCGCCGGACTGGCATTCGTGTCGGCTTGCGACGTAGTGGTGGCTGCCGATAGCACGAAATTCCTGATGGCCTATGACCGGGTGGGGGCGGCACCAGACTGCGGCGCGACCTACTTCCTGCCGAGGATACTGGGCGTGCGCAGGGCGGCGCAGCTCATGCTGTTGAGCGAGACATTGAGCGCAGCTGAAGCGAAGGAAATCGGTCTGGTGAATTTTCTGGTGCCAGAGGAGGCGCTGGCCGAGCGGGCCGACGCGTTAGCTCGGCAGCTCGCTGCCGGGCCCACCCAGGCCTACGGGCAGTACAAGCAATTGGTGCGGAATACCTTTGCCAGCTCCTTGCATGATCAGCTGGAGGCGGAACGGGTGGCATTCAGGGCTGCGGCCCGGACAGCGGATTTCCGCGAGGGCGTCAGTGCTTTTCTGGTCAGGCGCCGTGCCGGGTTCGAAGGGAAATGAGCGGAAGTTTTCGATCGAGCCGGCAACAATTTGCACCGGCCGGCCACCCGCTAACCACTCATGCCGGGTGGTTCTCCGACTGAAGCTTGCAGATACAGTGAATCCATATCAAACAGCCTTGAAGTTGAATAACCATAATCAGGAGACATCCTTGAACATTCTGTATTCCATTCGGAACAGCGATCCGCCTTCCTCTGGCCCATCCGCACGCCCCACTGCAATGTGCCGCTTCCTATCCTCGTATTTTGCCCCAGGCGCAGGCAACTGAACCGTACGCCTTCCTTTGATCTATTTGCAAACGCCGGACCCAATGGTCGCGGGTAGGCACGGTATCTGTTTGATTTCGGCAAGCAGCTTTACAGCAAATGGCAGTGTGAGTAACGCATCACAAACATGAGTAGGGCATGCCGCCCGCCAAAGCGGCTGACCTTATCGCGCAAGACTATAAAACACGGAGGTGACATGAGTAGCGGTACAAGACTTCGCGGTTCATTATCTTTAACGGCGCTGGCGTCCGCGCTGGCAGTCATGGGTGGAATCAAGCAGGCTCACGCGGCTAATCTGACCAGCAGCGGCGATTGGGACGTCAATCTCGATACGACGGTGCAATACACCGCAGGGTGGCGCGCTCAGGGCCGCGATAATGCGATCGGCAATCATCCTTTTTTTGCCGAAGGCGATTACAAGTTCGACAAGGGTGACATGGTCACCAATCGTTTCCAGGGAATGGTGGAACTGCAAGGCGTGTACCAAAAGAATACCGGGTTCCGTCTGTCCGGATCTTTCTGGAAAGATTTTGCCTACGACGAAACAGTCAGGACCAACCCTAATCCGGCGTTTTCCACATTCCTGAGCTATCCGAGCGGCGTCTATTCCTCGGAAACCAAGAAGTGGCATCTGCAGGGTGGAGAGCTTCTCGACGCCTTCGTGTTCCACAATACCAAAGTGGGAGACACCCCCGTTTATCTGAAAGCCGGCCGCTTCACCCAGCACTGGGGCAATGCCTTTTTCTTTGGCTTTTCCAATATCGCCTATTCGCAGCATCCGGTGGATTTCGTGAAGGCGTTCACCCAGCCTGGATCCGAAGTCAAGGAACTGTTCCTGCCGCGCGCGCAAATCATGGCATCGGCCGACGTGACGCCGGAGTTGTCGCTCAGCGCGCAGTATTTCCTCGAATTCCGCCCTAACCGCTTCCCGGAAGGCGGTACCTACCTGGGGCCGTTTGACATCCTCTATTCGGGCCCGACCAGCGGTGGTGCGGTCGCCGGCCTGTTCGGCGGCCCTGTCTCGGCCGGGAACGTCTATAAACCCAAGGATATCAACAACAACTTCGGCATCAAGGCGGCGTGGTCGCCGGAATGGGCCGGCGGCGATATCGGCTTCTACTTCCGGAAATTCGATGACGTTCAGCCGTGGGCTGCGGGCGATATCTATGCCACTGGCGGCGGTGAAGTTCACCAGACATTTGCGCAAAACAGCAAGCTGTTCGGCGTAAGTTATGAGCGCACGTTCGGGCCGCTCAGTACCGGTTGGGAAGTGTCCTACCGCACCGACACTGCGCTTAACAGCGCCTTCTCGAATGGTCTCGTGGGCGTGCCCAATCGCCAGGGCGCGACGGGCGATATCGTCAACGTCATCGTCAATGGCTTGTACACGCTGGGCCGGACACCGCTTTGGGATACGGGCTTGCTCATCGCGGAAATGTCCTATACCCATCTCAATCGGGTTACCGGCAATGACAAACTGTTTAACGGTGTCGGTTATGCCAGTTGCCGCGACAGCGTCAATGCCGCGCTTCCCGGTGCCTCTAAGGATGGCTGCGCAACAAGGAATGCCTTTGCACTGGCATTTCTGTTCGAGCCGCAATGGCTACAAGTCGCGCCGGGCGTCGATTTGAGCGCGCCGATGTCGTTGACGTACGGGATTCACGGCAACCCTGCCTACGCCGCCGGCTCCTTCTATGCACAAGGAACAAAAATTTTCTCGGCGGGCGTGAAAGCGACCATCCATCAGAAAACCACCGTGGCACTGCAGTACAACGGCTACAAGTGGAATACAAGTCCGAAGGTCAACGTGCCTGGGCTGGGTGAATCGTATTCCGGGTTTGGCGGCAACGGACCGGTCGCCTTGAATGACAAGGGCTGGGTGCAGTTGACATTGAAGACTTCGTTCTAAATAGGTTACAGGAGACAATCATGAAACGTTTTAAGCGTATCGGCGGCGCCGCACTGAATATGACGGTTCTGGTACTCGCGATGTATGGCGAGGCGTCATTCGCTGCGGTTTCCGCCGAAGAGGCGAAGCAGCTTGGCACGACATTGACCCGGTTCGGCGCAGAGGCCGGAAAGAATACGGACGGTTCGATTCCAGCTTATACGGGTGGCCTGAAAAAGAGCCAGCCTGCCGGCCCAGACCAGTATGCGGATCCGTATGCTAACGAGAAGCCGCTATATTCGGTCACCGCCAAGAATATGGGCGAATATCAAGCGCTGATTGGCGAAGGAACCAAAGCGCTCTTGCAGCGTTTTCCCACCTACCGCCTGGATGTGTACCCGACCCATCGATCCATGGCCTACGCCGACTGGTTCCTCGACAACACCGTCAAGAATGCCACCACGGCCAAGCTCGGCGGTGCAGTGGAAGGCGATAAGGTGACCGGGGCCGCGCCTGACGGCGAACCTTTCCAGGGCATTCCATTCCCGATTCCGAAATCGGGATACGAAGTGATGTGGAACGCCATGTTTCACTTTGCGCCGCCAATTGCCATGCTCAGCAATTCCTCCTGGCTGGTGGATACGGGCGGGTCGAAAATTCCGCTGCCCAACTTCTTTGCCGCCTACATGCATCCATGGTCCGAGCAGACCGGCAAGCTGAGAAAGGAAGCCTATAACGGCGTGTACGGCTTCTGGACGACGCTGACTTCGCCGCCGACTCAGGCCGGCACCGTGTTCCTGAATTACTATCTTCCGGATTCCGCGGCGCCGTCGCCGATCTGGATCTATACGCCCGGCCAGCGCCGAGTGCGCAAGGCACCGGAGTTTGCCTACGATATTCCGATGTCCGCCTATGCCGGCGTGCTGTTCTGGGATGAGCCCTGGGGCTTCGTCGGGCGCATGGACAGATTCAACATGAAGCTGGTCGGAAAGAAGGAAATGATTGTCCCCTATAACACGTTTGGGGTAACGAATCAGAAGACTTCTGACGAAGTGCTCGGCAAGAACCACATCAATCCCGAAGCCGTGCGTTGGGAGAAGCGGCGTGTGTGGGTCGTGGAGGCCACCCGCAAGGAGGGCGCACGTCATGCCTACAGCAAGCGAGTGTTCTATGTCGAAGAGGATTGCTGGTGCTTTGTCGGTACCGAGTCGTATGACAATGCCGGCAAACTCTGGCGCGTCGCCAACATGTATCAATGGCCTGCCTATGACGTAGGCGGCGTCAACGGCGACACGTTCGATTTCATTGATCTGCAGAAGGGCAATTATCTGGTGATCAATACCGGTGTCAAGGACAAGGGAAATTACGTCCGTCATCACAAGAACTCGGATGGGCTGACGGTTCACTTCAATCCTCAGGCAGTCGCCGCCGGCAGCGTGCGCTGACGGCCGGGCAACGGCGGACACGCTGCACGTCTGCCGTTGTTCTTCAACAGAGTAGGTAGCAGATATTTTCCCAGGGCCTTAGAGCCCATTTCGGTAGGCCGTGCCCGCAGCTTACAGGCCAGGAATGGCGGATACGGCGTTGCTCGTCGTTGCCATAGCCACCACTATGTCACCTCCTCGCGCCTTGTTTGCGCCATTCCTGGCCTGTAATCCGCAGACACGGCCTACCGAAGTGGGCTCTTATTCGAATAGAGAATGAAGACGACTATGATTTATCAGGGCGCAGGCCTTCGCATGCGGCGGCTAAAGACGACAAAGTTGCTGCTTTCCATCCTGCTGTGCGGCACGCTTCCTTGCAGCGCACAGGCCGCCTTCCAGGATCCTCTGGATTCTCCGTCAGTTATCGTGGACCAGCTGGGTAAGCGATCGATGCAGGCAGTCGGCATGGCTGGAAAAAGACTGGTCACCGTCGGTGCAAGAGGTGTCATCGCGATCTCGGATGATGATGGCCGCACCTGGTCGCAAAGTATTTCGCCGGTGCAAAGCGACCTGGTTGCCGTGCATTTTACAAATGAACGCAAGGGATGGTCGGTCGGGCACGACGGCGTGGTGCTGCACACCGAGGATGGTGGCAAGACCTGGCAAAAGCAGCTTGATGGCCGCGCCGCGCATAAGTTATTCGTCCAATATTACAAGGCAGGAGCGGAATCCGGTAACGCAGCCTATAAAGCTGCCTTGAGGGCGGTCGAACGCAATTACAAGACAGGGCCGACGCTGCCGCTTCTGGACGTGTGGTTCGACGATGAACGCAATGGATTTGCGGTAGGCGCCTTCGGCCTGATCATCGGAACGACTGATGGCGGACGTACATGGGCGCCGTGGCTGGACCGGATCGACAATCCGGAAATGCTCCATCTGAATGCCGTTCGCGGCGGCGATGGCGGCGTCTATATCGCTGGCGAGCGCGGCGCGATATTCCGCCTCGATCGCGCACAGAACCGCTTTGTTGCCGTCGCCACGGGTTACACCGGCAGCTTTTTCGGGCTAGCCGTATCCAAAAATATTTTGCTTGCTTACGGACTGAAGGGTGCGGTGTACCGCAGCGCCGACCACGGGCAAACCTGGGGTGCTGTGGATGTGCCATCGCCAACGACCATCAACGGTGGCACGGTGCTGCAAGCCTCGGAAGGGTTCGTCCTGGTCAATATTGCCGGGGAAATGTTGATCGGTGATGCGAGCGGGCAGCGCTTTTCGTCCAGGAAGGGCAACAAGGGATGGCGCTATACCGGTGTCGCCACTCTGCCGGGCGAGCGTATCGCGGTGACGGCGCTTGAAGGCATTCAAGTCGAATCCCTGAAGTGACAGCGCTACCTGAACAAAGTTTTTCCAGCATTTACTTGGAGTATAAAAAATGGCCCCCATAATCAGTCACAACGCCAGTCAGCGTGATGCAATGCCGATCATGGCCAACCCCGGGGACTTCGATAAGCGATCCGGCAACCTGATTGAACGGCTTGTTTTCAATAACCGCGTCTTGTTGGTGACATTCTGCCTGACGCTGACAGTCGTGCTGGGATGGTTTGCGACACGGTTGCAAGTCACTGCCAGCTTCGAAGACATGATGCCGCAGTCGCAAGAATTTGTGCAGAACTACAAGGCGCATTCCGCCTCGCTAGGTGGGCTCGGCAACTCGGTGCGTATCGTGGTGACGAATACCAAGGGTGATATTTACGATCCAAAATACCTGGAAACCCTCAAGCAGATCAATGACAAGGTATACCTGATTCAGGGTGTGGACCGGGCGTTCATGAAGTCGCTGTGGATGCCGGTCGTGCGGTGGACCGATATTGTCGCGGAAGGGTATCAGGGCGGCCCGGTCATGCCGGATGGTTTTACCGGTTCCTCCGAAAATATCGACCTGATGCGTCGCAATGTGGCGCGCTCCGGCATCGTCGGCTCACTGGTGAGTACCGACCATCACTCCAGCATGCTGTTTGTCCCGCTGGTCGAAAAGGGCGCGGCAACCGGCAAGACCATCGATTACAAGGCATTCCGCGACCAGCTCGAATCGCTGCGCAGTTTTGAAAAGGATGGCGTGGAAATCCACATCATCGGCTTTGCCAAGCTGGTGGGCGACCTCATTCATGGCGTCGGCGAGGTACTGACCTATTTTCTGTACGCTGCCATCATTGCAGTGCTTATCATCCTTGCTTACACGCGCTGCTGGCGCAGCACACTGCTGGTCACCGGCTGCTCACTGGTTGCTGTGCTGTGGCAGATGGGCCTGATGCAGCTCCTCGGCTTTTCGCTCGACCCCTACTCGATCCTGGTGCCATTTCTGATTTTTGCCATCGGCGTATCCCATGGTGCGCAAAAGATGAATGGCATCATGCAGGATATCGGACGAGGAACACACAAATATGTGGCAGCGCGCTATACGTTTCGCCGCCTCTTTCTCGCCGGTCTGACGGCCTTGCTGGCCGATGCGGTCGGCTTCGCCGTGCTGGCGCTGATCGACATTCCCGTGATTCGCGGCTTGGCTTTCGCCGCCAGCATCGGTGTAGCCGTGCTGATTTTCACGAATCTGATCCTCATTCCGGTTTTGCTGTCCTTCAGCGGCGTCAGCAAGGGCGGCGCCGCTTACAGCATACGCAGCTTGCAGGGAGTTCACCCGTTCGTGAACTGGCTGAGCCGGTTTTCGGAAAGACGCCGTGCAGCTGGGGTTATTGCCGTTACCGTGGTATTGGGAGCGGCCGGCGCAGCGCTTAGCCTGCAGCTCAAGATTGGCGACCTGGATCCCGGCGCACCGGAATTATGGCCGAATTCGGTTTACAACCTGGACAATGCCTACATCACGAAACATTACCAGCTGTCGAGCGATCAATTTGCAGTCATTGTTTCGACCCCACCGGATGGATTGGTCAACTACGAGACCATGCTGGAAATGGACCGCCTCGAGCAAAGACTCCGAGATCTGCCCGGAGTGCAGACGACCACATCGGTTGCCAGCCTTGCACGGCGTTTTACGTCGGCCGGTTTCGAGGGCTCGCCGAAATGGGAGACCATTAACCGTGATCCTTTCGTGGTGCAAGATGCGATGAGCATCGTGAATAATTCCAGTCCTGAATTATTCAATGACGGTCGTTCCGTCGCGCCGATTATCGTGTATCTGACCGATCACAAAGCAACCACGCTGACACGCGTGGTGAAGACGGTCGAGGACTTTGCGCGGGAGCACAACACGGAAGACCGCAAGTTTCTTCTGGCCGCTGGCAATTCCGGCATCGAGGCTGCCACCAATATCGCGGTCGAGCGTGCCAATCGCACCATGCTTCTCTATGTCTATGCATCGGTCGTCCTGCTGTGCTTCATTACGTTTCGCAGCTGGAGGGCAGTCATCGTCGCGGTTGTGCCGCTGGTCGTCACATCGGTCCTGTGCGAAGCCTTGATGGTCTTGCTTGGCATCGGCATAAAAGTCGCGACCCTGCCGGTTGCTGCGCTCGGAGTAGGTATCGGCGTCGATTATTCACTCTACTTGCTGACCACGCACCTGGTGTTTCAGCGGCAAGGCGCATCGGTGCGAGACGCCTATATCAATGCTTTGACATCAACAGGAAAAGTGGTGGCGCTGATCGGCGTGACGCTCTCTGCTGCTGTCATTACATGGGCGGGATCACCGATCAAATTTCAGGCCGATATGGGTATTCTTCTGGCATTCATGTTTCTATTGAACATGGTGGGTGCACTCGTTCTTGTCCCTAGTCTCGCCGCTTTTCTCCTGCCGTCAAAAGGTGTGGTGGGAGCCGTGGAGAAAGATGCCTTTGCGATAGATACATCTCCCGATGAATTGCCCGGGCTGCTTCGGCGTGTGAAAATCTAGGTCATCCTTTTGCCAACGTTCATCGGGATCCATGGAGCTTAGGGAGGTCTTAGCATGAATCCGTTCATGATTTGGACATTTGAATCTGGCTAAATTTGGACATTTGAAAATGGCGCCTACAGAAAGATTTCGCATAATGTTTCTTATGTCAAATCCGGTGCTGATAGTGAAACAGGGCCAATTGGCCCCGTAATTTCGAAATACGCTACCCTATCCCGGCCCGCCTGACAATCCCATATCCACGGTAAGCATTCCCACGGATTCAGCATTGCCTCCGCCCGCCGTAAAGCGCACCATGCCTTACGATCTTTTCGGAGAAATCCCGGTCACTGAAGATGACGTTGCAGCATGGGTTGCCGCTGTCGCGCCTCGCTGGCTGTATCCTGAACGTTCGTTCCGGTCCTATGTGCGCAACTACGATGTGCCCGGCAAGATTCGCGCCGCGAAAGCATCCGGCACGTTTTTTCAGACCATAGAAAAGCCGCGTCATGCATGGCATGCGCGGCTGGCCCTTGATGCCGTGATTTAGCGCTTCTTGCGCTTGCGGAACTGGCCATTTTTCTTGCGCGGTGGTAGTCGTGTCATCTTGCATCCTTCCACAGTTTTTCGATGCGCTTTGCAGCGCGGTTTATCCGGTATGCCCCGGCAATGAATATGGCGAATCCTGCCGCACACATTGCGCCTTCAATGAAGTGCAGCCAGTTCATTTTTCACCCCTCGGCAGGATGAAATCGAGCTTCGTTTCCAGCCGCGTGAGCCTGCTTTCCGTTCTCATGAAATACCCGATCAATGCCAACAGGTTCGCGCCGCTGATGGCTAATTCGATTGTCATTTTCCGCCCGCCTTTCTGACGTAGAACAGCGTCCTATCGCCAAACAGGTAAAAGCCAATCGCCGCCGCGAAATTGTTCACCGTGTCTGATGGCATGCCCGCCACCTGCGTATATGACCAGACGCCCAACGCAACCGCCGCCACCATTGGCCGCTGAAGTCGAACGATAGCCTCTACCCATGGATAAGACGGATTCGCGCCGCCTGCATCGTTCATGGCCTTGAACATGTCCAGATCGACGCCACGCATTTTCAGCCAGTCGTCGATATTCGCCGGTTTGAAATCAGCTTGCCCGAGGAAGCGTGAAATCAACGATTTACCGAGTTCGACGCCGAGCGGTGCAATTGCCGCCAGAATGGTTATCGGGTCCATGTCATTCCTTTGGCATTCCCGCCGCTATCCACTTGATGAAATCTGCTGCTGGCATGTAGAACGATGCTCCCCATACATCACCCTCCCGTCGCGCCTTCGCTGCCTTTTCCGCGTCCGTCAACGGTATTCCTACGATGCTTCCCGCAGTCGTTACCGCTCCCGAGACTGCGCCATCGACGATGCTTACCGCTGCGCCGCCGATATCTTGCCCGATCCCCTTTGCTCCCCGCGTGGCGATCCACACCAGCAGCGCGACGCCTACCGCCGCGCCCGCGATGATCAATGTGCGTTGACCCTTCATCACACCGCCAGATTCGAATAATTCGCGCCGACCGTGACGCCGTTGTATGCGGCCTGATAGATCAGCCCGCCGTTTTTGTAGTAATCGCCGCCAGGTGAGATTGCCGTGCCGTCCGAGAAGTAGCGCCAGCCGTAACCGGATTGCCCCTGCAGCGCGTTATTCTGAATTTCCGTTGCGCCCGCTGGTATCTTTGCTGCCGACTTGCGCGACAGCAGCATGTAAGCCGCCGCCGCGACGCCGACGAAAATCATGATGTCTTTCATGTTCATGCGTAGGCCCCCATATCGCCGCCCGCGCTGGCATAGACTGCCCGCGCCTTGTCCCAAGTCATGACCGGCTGGCCGTAAGGCGATCCCGGCAGGCTTGCCCATTCCCGATTTATCTTCTTGATGGCCGTATCGAACCGTCCCGCCAGCACGTCATCGAGCGCACCACGCGCCGCGATGCGTCCGACTGCTGCCGCATCCTGCGACGCAGGCGAAAAGTCGGTAAGCCCCATCATCTTGCGCGTTTCGTCCCATGTCGAAGCCAGCATCTGATAGGCCCCTGCCGCCGTGCTGGTGTAGCCGCCCTTCGTGACACTCACGCGCGGATGATCCGCATACGACGAAAACAGTTGCCCTCCGAAGATGCGCCGATATCCCTGATCATCTGTCGTGCCTTCACCAGTGCGAATCACGCGCAAAATCGCTTGCACATTCGGATTTGTCAACACTGACATGTCGATCGATCGCATAGCCGAAATTTTCAAGAAGCCTCCCGTTGCCGAGTCCAAGAAGTTGGCCGCGCTGGCCGCCGCTGACTCGAATTCAATTCCCACATCACCGACAAAATCTTCGTTGCCGTTATCTGTCGCCGTGTCGCCTTGGCGCTTCGTCCATTCGTAGATAATCACGCCAAGCAGCAAACCATAAGCGCATAGCAGGACCTGTTCACGCCGCATCGTTAAACCGTCGCAGGCTCAGGCGGACGTGGCACGAACGCTCCGTTCGCGTACTCGCCGCCAATGTAGGCATTTGCCTCCCCGGTGCAGTCGATCACCACGTCATAATCAGGCGCGATCAGGTCCGCAAAGGCTTGGTCTGCCACGATGATGTTTTGCACGATGCCGCCTGCAATCAATGCGAAAATTTGTTCTGTTTTCATTCGTACCACTCCACGCGACAGTAACCAGAACCGCCAGACATGCCATTTGGCGCGCCCGCACCTGTATTAGAAGGTGCAGACTCAGCCGAGACTGCGCCATTTGCCGCCGCCACCGTGCTGCCGTTCGCGCCATGTCCGCCGAATCCTGATTTTCCGGTTCCGCCGATTTGTGGAACCGTTGAACTTTGCACCGCGCCGTATGCCCCGCCGCCACAGGCAAACACAACACCGTCGAATGATGTATTTCCCCCATTTGCCGCCGACGCGCCGCCCGCCCCGATTACGACCGCGCAACTCGCTTTTCCGTCAACGTCATAGTTGACCTCTACAACGTTTCCACCCTGCCCGAGATAGCTTGACGCGCCACCAGCGCCGCCGCCCACCAGAAACAGGGAAACGGTTTTCACGCCCGAAGGCACCGGAAACGTGCCAGATGAGCGGAATTCCTTCACCCTGAGATTCTTGCTGCCGCTACTTCCAATCAGACCCGCCATTTATCGAATCTCCTGAATCTTGATGTTTTGTCCCGCCGTGCCCGCGATGCCATACCATGCTGCCGGTGCTGCCTGATCTTCAATCCACGTCTGCCCTGCGCCGATCTTGATTGCACCGCCCGCAGTCGTTACACCGGCCCCGCCTATATACACGTCAACCGTTCCGGCATTTGTGAACCGCAGGCCCCGGCGCGCCGCGTCTGCCGCTACCAGCTCCGTCGCCGCCACGCCGACCGCGACCGCTGCCAGATCATTGACCACTGCCGCTTGCTTCACGGTCATTTCTGCCGCGCCGCTGATGTTGACCGCAATCGCCTGGAGTGCGCTTGTCACGTCCACATTGAAGTGGTCATAGCCGCCGTCACCATCAAGGACCATGATTTTCACGGTCTGTTCTGTGGCGCTTGCGATATCGATGCGGTCAAATCCCCCGATAGGCTTCAGGTAAAAGCCGGTATCCATCTGCACCGCGCTTGCTACCTCCTGCCCGCCCCTGAAGAACTTCACATCTACCGGCGAAGGACACGTCACCAGCCTGAAGTAATCACCCCCGGTCTGTAACTGCCATGTCCCGCCCGCCTGAATTTGTTGGATGAATTGCTGCATTATGCGAACGCTTTCATGGCTATCATTGCGACCGCTACCAAACCGGCGATCACCAAATACTTGCTATCTGCCGTCTGCTTTTCTGCCTGATATGCCGTCGCCGTGTTATAGGCGCGACCGATCATGTCCGCCGCCGACAGGCCCGCATCCGATGCGCGCTTTGCTGACGCATCATTGGACTGAAACGCCAGATCAACGACATGGCCGACCATGCCGAGCGATTCCGCCGCGCTGCTGGCAATCATTGACTGACCACGCGCCGCCAGATCGAGCGCATCCCGGTTCACGGTTGACGCGAAATTGAGCGAAGCCGAGTTCGCGCCTGAAACTGCCGTGATTGCGTCGCGCGTGGCGCTTGTCGTTGCCGCCAGCGCGTCACGGACTGTCGATGTGTTCGCCGCTAACGCATTGTTCGCCGTACTGTTTGCCAGCGATAGCGCCGCCATGAGTGATTGATTTGCACCGCTCACCGCACCGCTGCTGACCCCCATGGCCTGTGCTACGGCTTCATGATCGGTTGCGGTCGTATTGGTCGTGACGCTGAAAACATTGCCGTCTCCGGTAATGCCGTTTGACGCATTGTCCAGCGCGAGTTGCCGGTTGATCAGCGTTTCGTTGTTTGTGGTGCTGGAACTCGAATTTCCGCCGCCAAAAAGACCCATTTGCTACCCCTTGATGATCTTCAGGACCACCAGCAGGCCGATAATGCCAGAGGCAATGCCTACCCACTGACTCAGCCCATCGAGCGCCGCATTCTGCCTTGCGTCCGCGCTGCTGGAAATTGACCCGCTTCCGAAACTGACATTCCATCCGGTGTTTCCGAAACTGGATTCGAACTTGTTTCCGGTCGACCCTGATGTTGCAGTTGATCCCGCCGCCGCCCCGAGTGCCGACGCTGCCGCCATGTATGGATTTGCTGCTGATGCCGCGCCGAACAGCTTCGACATGACGGCAGAGCCGCCCGCCGATGCTGCCTGCTGACCGCTCGAAAACACGCCGTCCGCCCAATCGCTCATTACTTCACCAGCTTGTAGAGGATCACCCCGGCGAAGGCCATCACAGCCAGCATCACCACCGGGCTGCCGAGCATTGCGCCCGCTGCTTGGTTCGGCATGATCTGTGCCGGTTGACCCATCGGCAGGACGTTACCCATTCCGTCTACATAGTAGCTTTGCCCGTTTTGCAGTTGCGGGGAGGCGTACTTTTTTGTCGCCGCCGCCCGCACCACAAAATCAAGCGTGTTCTGCCACCATGACGTGCCGGTATCCGCGCTTACCGCGTTATCGTCCATGTCGCCCCCGTTACAGGTTGTTCAACAGATCGAGGTATTCAACCTGCACCGTAATCACATCGGCTGCGCTGACCGTCACATTCCATTCCATCGACTGCGCGTCTGCCGTCACCAGCATGCCCGACTGGTTGTTATCCACGATGAAATCCGCGACATACAAGCCCGCCTGAGGCGAACGCTTGTTTTCGGTCTGGAAGTACTCGTTGATCACCTTCTTGGTGTCGTGGATCACAAGACCGTTTTTCTTAACTTCCAGATCGGTCATGTTCGCGTGGAAGAAGCCGACACGCTTGATGATGCTGCCACCCTGCTTACCGTAAGGCAGTTGCACAGGGAATTTGCCCGCCGCACCGATGGTCACGTTGTAGCTCAACAGCTTGGCAATTACGCCAAGGTTTTTCGGGCCGGACAGGATGGACCAGCTTTCCAGTGTCGGAGCCGTCGCGCCTGTAATCGTGACTTCCAGCGTGAATGTTGATACGCCTTGCGCCGTGCCGATTGCGCCGAGACTTTGGCCGACTTCATCGCGTGCAAAGATTTCTGTGAAATCGAGCACCAGGTGATTTGCGTCCGTCGCCAGACCACGGAATTTGTTCAGCGCGTCCAGACGAGAGCCGGTCGTCTGCCAGACCACCTTGCCGTTGATCTTGGCCTTCAGATCGGTAATCATCGCCTTCGTGAAGGCAGTTCCGCCAAGTTCCAGAATGATGCGTTCATAGGTCATGCCGAGTGGCAGAGACAGCGACGCAACGCCGGTTTCAACAACGTTGAAGAACGGCAGATTTTTCAATACTTGCATGGTTCCTCCGCTTATGCGCCGAAGACGATTTTCTTGACCGGATCAATGCGCACGACCACCGCAACAGCGGCAATGGCGATCAGAGCGGTTTTCAGATATGCGTTCATGGTTTCCCTCAGAAAGAATTGGTAATGAGTCTGCGAACATCGGTGACGCGATAGACAACCGCCATCGTCGCCAGCACGATCAGTACGCATTTCACGTTTTGGTTCATGGCTTTGCGCCCCCTGTTTGAATCAGGCTTCACTTTCCCTCTGCGACGCCCAAAAAACAAACAGCCTGCGCATGTGCGCAGGCTGCTATTGATCACCCCCTCAGGAACCCCCTCTAAAACTTGATTTTTCCACGCTCCAAAGGCTGTCCCGGCTCGAAACGAATGTATTGCAGTGGCAACAGCCCATCCAGATCAGATTGCGGTATCCGTGTTTTCCGGCACAGGTACGCCACATCGTCCGCGCTTGCCGACATGAAGCACACGTACTCAGACGCGTTCCCAAATGCCGTTTTATCTGCCTCCGCCCATCGTTGCGAAATACAGTACATGGTGATGCCCCGCTTGAGCCCCCGCCTGATCAGGATTCCCCACCCGTCCGGCGCCTTGGCGGTCGTAGTCACGTCTGCAAGCTCCTCCGCAATGACCACCCCGCCACCATGAAACCGTCCCCAATGGAAGGCGCATTTGCAGAAAAATTCGAACTCGTCCTTCAGGTTCGACGCCGCGACATAGGCGATGCGCATTTGCCCCGGCTTGTCCGCCATCCTCGCCAGTTCCGCCCGCGTCGTCACGCGCTGATAGCCGCGTTCCTTGGACCATTGATCTTCAGGATCCCATGCGAAAATGCGCCGGTCAGATTTCGTCCGGCGCGACACATAGACCGTTTTCCCCGAACGCGACTTGCCGGAAATGATGACTATGCGGCCGTCATTGGTTTGCATTGGCCTTCGCCTCCTTTTCCTTGCGCGCCGCCTCCTCCGCTGCTGCCTTGCGCTCCGCGTTATCAGCCTTGATTGCCTTTGCCGTTTCAGCCGCCAGCGGCAGCGCCACGATAGCGAAATTGATTTCTGCCCCCCACTTTTCGAAGATGGCCCCGAGCGAGAGGTTGTATTTCGCCATCAATGGCCCGGTAACCTCCGCCAGCCGTTGCTGCTTTTCCGGTGTGTAAATTCGTGCCAGCGATGGATACAGAGGGGTGAACAGTGACAGGCCGAATTGAATCAAGTCCTTCGCCTCATCCTCCGGTTTCATTGGGACCGTCCCTGATACCCCCCCTGCCTGCGCCCCCTCGACTGGTTCCGCCGTCAGCACTTCCCCGGTAATTGCTGCGAATGATTCTTGTCGCGCCTGTGCCTCAGGATCGAGCGCAGCTGAGTTTTTTTGTTCTACTTGATCCATTCCCTACCCCTTATCCAAAAAACGTCCCTGCGCCTGTTTTCGCTTGCTTGTCACCTGTTTGACCAGGCGCTTTTTGTGCTGCCTGTTTTGCCGGTTCCGGCGCAGCAGGCGCAGCAGCCGGAACCGGCGCACGACGCGCCATTTCCTCCAGCCACTCCGCATGCTGCCCGGTTCCTACCCTTGCGTACGGCGCACGCCCGCACCAGTCGCACGAATAGGACAAAGTGCCCTTTTCGTTCTCGAACACCACCACCGGTGCATTGTGTTCATGCGACTCGCACCGCTGGCCCTCGCATGCCATGATTCCTTTTCTTGTCTTAGCCACGCATCACCCCCTTCAGGTCCTGCCAGTTGAGAAAATCCGCCAGCCTCAGCATGAAGCCTTTTACTTTGGACGGCAAAAACCTTCCATACGTACCCCACAGGTCAATCGCTGCCTGCTCCAATTCCTTCGATTCATCCATTCCGATCCTTGAATTTCGATTGAAGATGGCGCAAGTGATCCTCCTGCGCCCGCTGCTCTGCATTTTTCCTATGCTTCAGGTAATCCGACATCGGCCCGATGTCTGGTTTCAGCCTCATGCCGTCGCCGTTCCAGTCACCGTCCCGGTCAATCACCACATTTGCGGAGCAAATTTTTTGATTTTTCAGGATTTCCGCGTTGTCTTTCGACCGCTTTTCCAGTTCTCTCAACCATTCCCGCGTACAGTTATTTACACCAGTCCAAGGAGCGGCAACGACCTCCGCAGGCTGCACCCGCGACCACTGATAGCGCACCGATTCATAGACTGCGTTCGCGTTCGTGACGTGGTACACACCGCACGGCTTTTCCTCCTGATACGTGGCGTAGCGCCCCTCGATAACGGTATTCCTGCGCGCCAGTTGCACCCGGCCCCTGCGCCCGACTGTCGGCCCGCCGAGCGCCTTCATGAACTCCGCGTAATCCGCCTGCCTTGCTATCATCGGGTCATCGCTTTCGATCTTCTGGCATGCCATCCACGCCGCCCGTACGTCCGCATGAGCATTGCGCACCGTTTCCTCAGCCACGCGCCGCATTTCGCGCCACACGCCGACCGGCGCGCCTCCGATCTGCTGGAACTGTCGAATTCCCCACACCTGTGACCAGTACGTCACGCGCTCCGATGCCGTGATTTCCGCGTTCCCGAAAATATCGGTCTGGACTATGTATGTCCGGCCATCCTCGAATGCCTTGTGATCCCCGACGCCGTAGCCGTCAATGTTCTTCGAGACATACTTTGCGATGTAGCCCGCCGCCGTGCCCTTGCCAGCCTCAATGCGAACCAGCTTGACGCGGTTTTTCTGCGCCCCTTCTTCCGTGCCATCCTCGCGTAGTGCATGCGCCTTCACGATGTCTGACATAGCCGTTTCATGCTCTGGCGCGATGAACAGCAGCATGTGCCAATGTGGGCACCCATCGGAATGCGGTTCAGCAATGCGGAATCCGTACGGCTGAATGCCCTTGCGCTTCAGTGCTGCCCGAATCCGCGCCCAGACCTTGCAGAGATACGCTTGCGCGTCGCGTGGCGTGGCGCCGTTGTATTTCGCATTGGCCCCGCCGACCGAATGAAACTTTGATGGACAAGTGATTGTCCAGAACATGCCTACATGCTTCAGTGAATCCGCTATTTCCTCGAATCCGCGGATTCGCAGCATGAGTTCCCCGCGCCGGATAGCCTTGTTGGAGACGCCGAGTGCCGCCAGTTCAGCCAGGGTGAATTCGTCCTGCCCATTCGTCACGGTCGTGGATTCCAGCAGCTTTTGATTGGCCGCGTTATAGGCCCGCTGCCGCATCGCCGCTTCCCGGCTGACGTACGGATCAGCCTGCATCGATGTGAAGCCGAGCATGATTGACGTATGCTCGAAACGCCTGATGTGTTCCTTGCGCAGCTTGCGCAGCCACCAGCCCTTATCGACGGCCCGCGCGATGATTTCCTGTTCCGTCGCGCCTACTGGCCGCGAAATGCCCATACGCAGGCACAGCAGCGAAATGCCATCCACAATCAGGCTTGCCAGCTTGTAGCGCTCGCAGTACCCGTAGCACTCCCGCGCCGCCGCGTCCGCTGCCTGATGTAGCGCACCCTCCCCTGCATCCAATGGAACGCGCTGCACCTCGCTTTGCACGGCATGCACCACGCGCATCTTTTCCGCGTGTTTTGTGTAGCCTTCGCTGGCAAACATGCCCGCCAGCTTGATACCCCACCGACGCGGCAGGCCGGCAATGTAGGACTCGGCGAGCATCAACCAATCACTTGAAGATAACGGACAGGCATCCAATACCGATAGTCGCCGTCAGTCCGGCCAATATCAAATGCGTCAATGACCGTTACACAGTGAAATGGACTCCAACCGCGCACTACCATGCACTCCATCGGCGGACAATGCTTCTCCACGAAATGCACCATCACACGCTGACCCGGTTGCGGCTTCGCTCGCCGGAATTTCCGCCTCTGCGCTGCGTTCATTGCACCACCCCGTACGGCTCATGCGGCGCAAGTGCTGCCACGTCTACCGGCATCGCTCCGCCCTGCGCGCAACGCAAGATGATTTCCAGATCGCGCAGCATGCGCCGCGCTTCGCAGTGAATCTGCCCGCGCTCCATGGCGTTCAGATCGCGCAACGCGCCCTTCCCCTTCTTCGCGTCGATCCCGGCCATGTGGCACACCATCTTTCGCGTTTTTTCGTCAAGGCGGTTCCAATGCGCCGCCCGTACCGCCTCTCGGTCAGTTTGCAGCAGCGCGTATGCCTGTTCGATGGCCGCATTGGCTGCCGCGTGAGAGAGTGCCGCCGCTTCGTCCTTGGATGCGATGCCCATGGATTACCCCTTGTGAGGAACCACTTGCCAGTCGAATGAACCGTAGAGAGCGCCGACGATCGTGCGGGCATGGTTTGCCGCGTCAGCGCAGGGGAAAGGAAAAGCGTGTTTCGGTGTGTGCGTCACCGCCAGTACGCGGAAATCGGAAGTCGCGTCCGACATCATCAAGCCCGTTGCGGCGCATTTGAGATTGAACGATCCGATTGCGGCAGCTTTTAGATTGAAAGCCGTTGCCTTGCTCATTTTGCACCCCGCTTCGGAAGGTTCTCGATAGCGACATCACAGCCTTGCCGCAATAGACCCTTAGCGAAGTCAAGCGCATCAATGATTGAATGCGTCGTGAGCTGCCTTTCTCTCGACTGAACCCCTAGCGCGAACACTTGATATTTTGCTTTTTTGTTACTTTTTGTAACTCTCATGACGGCCTCTTGGTCAATGGCTCCCGGTCGAATATGCCGTCAGGCAAAGGGGAAATGTTCGACCAAGAAGCACTTTCAGGACAGATTGCCTGACGGCACGTAGAAATATAGTCCCGTGATTGCTTGACCGTCAAGTGATAAAGTGACGGTTGCAGTCCGCTTGACTATGTTCTACGCTTCAACCATCCGACCAAGGAGCAATAAATGAATACAGCCGAATACCTTGACGCGTTGCGCGCCAAGCTTGATCTGCCGTCAGACTACGCCTTGCAAAAAGTTCTAGGCGTGACAAAACAACAAGTAAGCCGCTACCGCAAGGGGCATGATGTTTTCAGTGATGAAGTCGCTCTGAGAGTGGCGGAATTTCTTGGACGTCATCCCGGTCTAGTTATGCTTGATATGCACCGTGAGCGCGCCAAGACGCCAGAGAGCAAGGCTCTATGGCAGGAGATTTTCAAGGGTTTTCTACTGCTATTGCCGCGCGCTGATTGGGGCATGGTTCGATAACCTGCCCTGCTGCAATAGCTGAGAAATCAGCACCGGATTACCAAAATGTTTCTTATGTAAACTCATAGGCGTCGTTTGCGCCGTTGGGTGGACCAGTGTCGGAAACCATTTAAGCCTGCAAATCAGCAACTAGCTTGAAAAGCTAGAGAGTTGCCTGGCAATGTGATTGTGCGGCAAGGCCGCCCATGCCAATTGCATGCAGTCTTGCATCAAGCTGGCCAATTGCATCTTTTTCAGTCTGGGCAGGAACAGCCTGGCCTGATATTGCGTCTTGCTCGTGAACAGCTCCCTGCCGTTACTGTTAGATGGAAGTATGCCGATTGAAAGCTGCAACGGCTAGGCAGACCTTGGAGCACGCCTGGCCGTTCGCAAATGCAAGTGGGCCGCGATGCCGCGATGTACTGGCACATTGCAGTCATCGCGGCCGTTGCAGGTGCCTTACGCGGCGTGCTGCAGGAAACCGCGTCGCCCCGGCTCACGGTTCGGCGCAAATCCGTTTCTGGCCAAGGTTTCGTCGACGCCATTATAGTGGTCGCCGATCCGGTAAATACACCGAGCTTCCTCGCCGGTCGCCACGTCCCGGTAGAGCTCGCGTGCGATGCGCACCACCTGCTCGACCTGCCGGACGGAGCTGATGCGCTCGCCCTTTCGTCCCCATAAGGTGTCTTCGATACCCACACGAACGTGCAGGCCCATCGCGATCGCCATCGTATTGAGCGGCAGCACATGGCGGTCCAGGCTTTCGACGGTCAACACCGCGCCGTCCGGCACGCGATTGACGAACTCCATCAGGTTGCGCGGATTGGGCCCGTCCATGCCACCGGCAATTCCAACCCAGTTCAGAATGAGCGGACCGGTGTACTTGCCGCGCCGGATCATGCGTTCAACCGTCTCCAGTTGCCCGACGTCGCCCAGCATGAAATGCGGCTGGATCCCGGCGGCTTGCAGGCGTCGCAGATGCTCTTCGACGAATCCCGGGCCAGACGGAATGTACATCTCGCGGAATGCCTCGTACAAGGCAGGCTTGGCGCGGGAAGTTCCGGCCAGGTCTTCCGGTGTCTTCAACTCCATGACATTCATCTGGTTGGTGTTGATCGCGATCGTCACCTGGTCCGGCTTCGGATTCAGCTCGGCCAGCATGTGCCGCGTGTCGTCGTTGAGCCATTTGGCGGCTGCTCCTTCGGACTCGGGCGCGAATGAAATCGATCCGCCCACTTGCAGGATCATGTCCGGCACCGCCTCGCGCAGCCGCGCCAGCAATTCGTCGAACATGGACAGGCGCTTGGAACCCTTGCCGTCCGCTTCACGCACGTGCACGTGCAGCACGGTGGCGCCTGCGTTGTAGCAGTCGACGGCGAGCTGCACCTGTTCGTCCATGGTCACGGCAATGTCGTCGGCGTCGCCCGGCACATATTGCGGGCCGTAAGGCGCCACCTGGATGACAAGTTTCTCCTGGTTTTCGGGCAAAAGAGAATCGTCCAGAAAATGCATTTTTTCACTCCTCGTATCTGGTTGAAGCGGATCTGGCTGCGTTCTTGCAGCGCCTGTGTTTAGAAAGGCTTGTCGCCGACGATGGCGGCGCGCTCCATCTTGCGTTGAGCAGGCCAGTAGTCATGGACGGCGTAATGCTGGGTGCTGCGGTTGTCCCAGATGGCGACGCTGTTCGGGCGCCAGCGGAAGCGGACCTGGTATTCGGGGATAGCGGCCTGGCTGATCAGGTAGTTGAGCAGATGGCTC
Source organism: Noviherbaspirillum sp. (assembly GCF_035254685.1). GTDB lineage: Bacteria > Pseudomonadota > Gammaproteobacteria > Burkholderiales > Burkholderiaceae_D > Noviherbaspirillum. The sequence continues at coordinate 91,667 of NZ_DATFAI010000035.1, forward strand.
GCGCCGGGTGTCTTGTCCTGGCCGTAGCGGACATTCTCGGGCGTATGGAAGTTGGCGAAGTGCGTGGCGAAGCTGCACACATAAAGGATCTTCTCCCCGGTTTCCGGATGCGTGCGGACCACGGAGTGCTCGACCATCGGAAACTGTGCCGCCAGTTTTGCACGATCTTCCGTGCTCATGACTGCGCCAAAAGAGTGTTCGATGCTGTGCTTCGCACGCAGGCCGGCGATGCGGCTCTTGATGTCTTCCGGCAGCTTGTTGTAGGCCTCCGCCATATTCACCCAGATGGTGTCGCCGCCGACCGGCGAGCATTCGATGCAGCGCAGCACCGCTCCCATCGGCGGGCACACGCGCCAGGACGCGTCGGTGTGAAAGCTGTTCTCGTAGCTTTCCTTCTTGTCGCTTCGATAAATGCGCACGAGCCCTGGATGCTCCGGGTCGCTCCCGGCAATCGGATGGTCCTCGAGTTCGCCGAATTTCTTCGCAAAGGCGACATGCTCGGCCCGCGTCAGATCCTGGTCACGCAGGAACAGCACTTTATGCTTTAAGAGCAAGGACCGGATCTCGGCAAAGAGCACATCGTCACGCGACGCATCGCCCAGGCTGACACCGCTAAGTTCGGCGCCGATATGACAGGTAAGGGGTTCTACTCGCATTACGGTCTCCTCATGAATGCCACCGGCATCCATCAATTCACATTCGTTGAAAATGCCAGCGCAACAGTGGCTGGGGTGGAGATGATTGTCGTGCAGACAATCGACGGACGCTTGACCGGAGGCGCCGGAACTTTGCGTGCGGCGCCACATTTCGCTCTCCATCCCCCCAGTCATGGGGGAGTTGCGGAAAACGAGCCTCGCTAGAATCTGAATCAGTGGGCAGTGGGCAAATGTCAGATGCAGCAGGTGGATGCAAGCGACATGTCGCCACGTCCACATCAAGGCCATGTATCGCATTTCGAGGTAATCCATGCAGACTCTCGTTCGAAGCGCTTCCCTGACCAGGTATTTCTCACTTGCACCAGCGTTGGGTATTGATCCTGTTAGCATCGTTTCCCGTGCTGGCGTCGACCAGGCCTGCCTGCACGTGCCGGACCTACGGATTCCCGAGCGATGTCTTGCCGACGTCCTGGAGGCGTCTGCGAAGACGTCAAACTGCCAGGCCCTCGGGCTTCAGGTTGCGGAAACATGGCGGCTGTCGGACTTCGGCCCGCTCAGCCTGCTCCTGAAACATCAACCCACGCTGCGCCAGGTTCTGGTGGAGATTGAGGATTACCGCCATTTGCTGAGTGACTCGGTCATCGTGCAGGAGGAAGACTTCAATGAGATCGCCGTGGTGCGGGCCGGGCTGGTAACAGGCAGGCCGGATGCCGGACGGCAGGCGGTTGAACTGACGGTAGGCGTCTTGTTCAGCCTCATGCGCGCGATACTGGGACAAGGCTGGAAGCCGCGCAGCGTGCATTTATCCCATTCCGCGCCCGAAAACATGCGGATTCACCGTCGCGTGTTTGGCACGGACGTCGAGTTCGACTGCGAGTTTGACGGGATCGTGATCTCGCAACAGGATCTGGACCGGGTAAACCCTCTGGCTGATGCCACCCTCGCCCGCTATGCCAGGGGCTTTCTCGATCTCCAGCCACGAACGGGGCAGGACGCCGTTGGCGCAAACGTCCGTCGCACGATCCACCGACTCTTGCCAAAGGGAATCTTTGCCATCGAACAGGTGGGACAAAGCCTCGGCATGAGCCCGAGAACCATGCAAAGGCGCTTGATGGAGGCCGGAGAGAATTTCTCCTCTCTGGTCAACGAAGTGCGCTGCGAACTGGCGCAGCGCTACCTTGGCAACCAGCGCCACTCGGTTTCTCAGGTAGCCATGCTCCTGGGTTTTTCAGAGACAAGCGCCTTCTCACGCTGGTTCAGCGCCCAATTCGGCAGATCGCCGACGCGCTGGAGGAACGACGCTTTTGATTGCGCCGATCCCTGAATTGCGCCAAAACCCATGGGCGAATTTCAACATTGCCGAGAGGATTTTCAGCAACGGCCATCGGATAGTGGTTGTTCGATTTCCATCAAATACGAAAGCCATGGATGTTGCAAGCTTGGGACTTGTCGGATACGTACATGGCGCTGTGACCGACCGTGCCGGCATCCTGTTTCCGAATACCCCTCGGGGTCGAGCTTGCCTGGCAAGCAGAGTCAACCGGTAGGAGGAAGGATGAACAGATCCATCGCTCTTGGAGCCGCCATCATCGGAGGAATGGTTGCCTTCCGTGCGTTTTTGAAAGCGCCGGACCGCAGTCCCGGTTCGGCGCGTGGCCATCGGATGCTCCGCGTAATGGAGCGCATGATGGCGAGTCTTCCAGAAAACTCGCCGCCGAAACTGGTGATGTCCACGCTGCCGCGCGTGCGCGACCAGAATGAACAAATCATCACCATGCTTCACGAGCAGAACGCGCTCCTTCGCGAGCTTCTGCAAAGGCCGCATTAACCAGCGCCGGCAATCGTGAACGCTGTTCAGGCAGATCTCGCCGCTGAACACGCTGCTCACGAATGCCGGACTGCGTTTCATCTTCTCATGCGGTCGGCAGCTTGTAGCCCTTGAACTGTTCCCGGATCCTGTTCTTCAGGATCTTGCCAGTGGCGCCGATCGGCAGTGCCTCGACAAAAGCCACGTCGTCCGGCGTCCACCATTTTGCGATCTTGCCATCGTAGTGCCTGATCAATTCCTCCCTGCTGATATCGACGCCCGGCTTGCGGACGACGACGAGCAGCGGGCGTTCATCCCATTTCGGATGAAAGACACCGATGCAGGCAGCTTGCTGAACTGCCGGATGCGCCATTGCGATATTTTCCAGATCGATCGAACCAATCCACTCTCCCCCTGACTTGATCACGTCCTTGCTACGGTCCGTAATCTGCATGTAGCCATGCGGACTGATGGTGGCGACATCACCGGTCGGGAACCAGCCGTCCTGCAGCACGTCGCCCCCCTCCCCCTTGAAATAGCGCTCAATGATCCATGGCCCTCGCACCAGGAGGTTGCCATACGTTTCGCCGTCCCACGGCAGTTCCTTGCCATTGTCGTCGACGATCTTCATATCCACGCCGAAGATGGCGTGTCCCTGCTTCTCAAGCACGGCTTGCTTCTGCTCCTCGGGCAGGTCGAGATGGCGATTCTGCAGCGTGCAGGTCGTGCCCAACGGCGACATCTCCGTCATGCCCCATGCATGCACGACCTCCACGTCATACTCATGACGGAATTTGCTCATCATTGCAGGTGGGCAAGCGGCGCCGCCGATCACCGTACGCCTGAAGGTCGAGAACTTCAGCTTGTGCTGTTCAACGTAATTGAGCAAACCCAGCCAGACGGTCGGCACGCCCGCGGAAAAAGTGACTCTCTCCTGCTCGAACAGTTCATAGAGGGACTTGCCATCCAGCGCCGGGCCGGGGAAAACCAGTTTCGCGCCGACCATTGGCGCGGAATACGGCAGGCCCCAGGCGTTCACATGGAACATCGGAACGACCGGCAGTACCGCGTCGCGCGCCGATACATTCAGCGCATCCGGCATCACTGACGCAAGCGAGTGCAGCAGCGTCGAACGATGCGAATACAACGCGCCCTTCGGATTGCCGGTAGTGCCGGAGGTATAGCACAGGCTTGACGCGGAATTCTCGTCGAACTGCGGCCATGCATACTCATCGGAGTTCTGGTCGATCAGGTCTTCATAGCACATCAGGTTCGGCACACTGGTTTCTTGCGGCATGCCGTCGCGGTCGCACATCATGACGAATCCCTTGACCGTCTTGCATTGCCGCGCAAAACGCTCGACCAACGGCAGGAAAGTCATGTCGAAAAACAGATACTGGTCTTCCGCATGATTGGCAATGTAGGCAACCTGGTCAGGATGGAGACGGGGGTTGATGGTATGCATGACTGCGCCGGAACCGGAAATGGCATAGTACAGCTCGAGATGGCGATATCCGTTCCATGCCAGCGTGGCGACGCGGTCGCCCATTTGCACTCCCAGGCTTGCCAGCGCATTTGCCAGGCGCCGCGCGCGCCGATGGCAGTCGCGGTAGGTATAGCGATGGACGTCGCCCTCTACCCGGCGCGACACGATTTCAGCGTCACCGAAATAGCGGTCCGCAAATTGAATGATGTTCGAAATGAGCAAGGGCTGGCTCATCATCTGGCCCATCAACGGGCTCTTCGGATACTGCGACATGGAATACTCCCTATAGGTAATCAAGAAATGGTCTTGCGGGCCGGGCAGGGGCGACAAGCACGCTGGTTCGAGGGCGGGCGGCGCGGCAGCATTGTGATTGGTGCGCTTAATGAAGAAGTGTCAGGCCACCGAGGATCAGTGTCGCCAGAAACAAGGTTTCCGTCACCAGCAGCGCCACCGGGCGCCAGCCGAGCCTGGCCAGTTGCTGGAAGGAGGTCTTGACGCCGAGCGCTGAGATTGCGACGACGAGGCACCAGCGTGAAAGCGTGGACAATCCTTTGCCGAGCTCCTGCGAAATCATGCCCATGCTGTTGGCTACCATCAGTGCGCCAAATCCGACCAGGAACAGGGGCAGGATGGGCGGCTTTTCGCCCTCCCCGCCGCCCTGCTTGCGGAACAGCATCCCAAGGACGGCCACCACCGGCAGCAGCATTCCGACACGCAGCAGCTTGACGAATGTGGCCGCATCGCCGACTTCCGGAGAAATCATGTAGCCTGCCGCGACTACTTGTGCGACGTCATGGATGGTCCCGCCGATGAACACTGCGGCGTCATTCGGATTCAATCCGGCGATGTGCGCCAGCGTCGGATAGGCAATCATGGCCACGGTGGACAAGGTTGTCACGCCAACGACCGTGAACAAGGTGAAGCGGTGGTTATCTTCAGTGCGAGGCAGGACGGCGGAAATGGCGAGTGCGGCCGATGCGCCGCAGATCGCGACCGCGCCGCCGGTCAGGATTCCCTCCGCCAGCGGACGCCGCAGCAGGCGCGCGAGCAATACGCCAGACAGGATGGTCGATACCACGCCGCCGATTACCAGCAACACTGACGCCCCGCCGAGCGTCGAAATCTGCTCGAGGGTGATACGCGCGCCCAGCAACGCGACGCCGAAACGCATGACGTGACGCGAGGCAAAGTCGATGCCGTGCCGGATTTTCTCGGACGTTGCAGCGAAATTGAACGCCATGCCGAAGAACAGTGCGTACAACAGTTGCGGCCCGCCCTGGTGCTCGGCGATGAAGGTCGCGGCGAACGCGATCGTGATGGCGGTGATCAGACCGGGCCACAGGTTGGGAACGGCGTTCACATAGGTGACAACATACTGACGCATCGTATCTCTTTCAATGTATAAACGGGCCCTCGACGCCCTCGATTACTGGCGGGCCGCGCGCGGAAAAGGCATCCGGAAACGCAGCCCCTGCGCGGGCTTCTGCAAAAGGAAATGGGACAAGGCGGGAATCAGGATCAGTGCACCGATCATGTTCCACAGGAACATGAACGTCAGCAGGATGCCCATGTCAGCCTGGAACTTGATCGGTGACCATGCCCAGGTGACGACGCCCGCTGCGAGAGTGACGCCGACCAGCGCGACCACCTTGCCGGTGAACTGGATCGAACGCCTGTAGGCGAGTGCGAGCGGCACGCCGGCGCGCTGCTGGGCCAGCTGGATGCTGACGAGATAAAGCGCATAGTCAACACCGATGCCCACTCCCAGCGCAATGACAGGCAGGGTCGCCACCTTCACGCCGATGCCGAGCATCACCATCAAGGCTTCACACAATATCGAAGTGACGACAAGGGGCAGCACGGCCACCACGACGGCACGCCAGCTGCGGAATGTAACGAAGCACAGGAGGATGACGGCGCCATAAACATAGAAAAGCATGTGATGATTGGCTTCGCGGACCACGATGTTGGTTGCTGCCTCGATCCCCGCATTGCCTGCAGCCAGCAGGAACTGGCGGTCCGGCTCCGAATGCAGCGCGGCGAACCGGCTTGCTTCATCGACCACGCGGCCGAGCGTTTCCGCGCGATGGTCGGTGAGGTAGGCAATCACCGGCATGACCGAGCAGTCGTTGTTGAACAGGTCCGGATTATTCACGGATGCCTGCTGCGCGCCGTAATTCAGCACGTCCTGGTTGCGAGCCAACGTCAGCCATTTCGGGCTGCCCTCATTCGAGCCGGCGGTAATCTGGCGCACCGCGTTGCCGAGGAACATGGTGGTTTGCACGCCGGGCAGTTGCTGCAGATCCCAGGCAAGGCGGTCGGCTTCGACCAGGGTGCGGTAATTGAGACAGCCTTCCGCCGGCGTCTTGACGATGACGGCGAACTGGTCACTCGACAGCGAGTAGTTCCTCGCGATGTAGGCGTTGTCCCGGTTATAGCGCGAATCGGCACGCAGTTCGGGTGCTCCGGACTCAAGGTCGCCGATCTTCAGCTGCTGGCTGGTGATGAAGCCCAGGACGCACAGGACGGCCGATACGGCGATTGCCATGAGTGCCCAGCGACGCTGCGTAAACCGATCCAGCAGGTTCCAGATCGTGGCGAGGCCACTGCCGCCGACGTCTTCATTTTCCGCGCTTACGCAGCGGCCGGCGGCCGCCGCGCTTACCCCGGTATATGAAAGCAGCACGGGTAGCAGGATCAGGTTGGTGAAGATCAAAACAGCAACGCCGATGCTGGCGGTGAGCGCGAGGTCCTTGATCACGGGTATGTCGATCATCATCAGGACGGCGAACCCGACCGCATCGGCCAGCAGCGCGGTCATGCCCGCCAGGAAGAGACGGCGGAAGGTATAGCGCGCCGCCACTAGCCGATGCGTGCCGCGTCCGACATCCTGCATGATGCCGTTCATCTTCTGCGCGCCATGCGACACGCCGATGGCGAATATCAGGAATGGAACAAGGATGGAAAAGGGATCAAGTTCGAATCCGAGCAGGGCGACCAGACCGAGCTGCCACGCTACGGCCACCACGGAACACGCCACCACCAGCACGGTGCTGCGCAGGCAGCGCGTATAAAGGAAAATGACGGCAATCGCGATGAGCGCCGCCACCCCGAAATAAGTCATCACTTGCGTCAGGCCATCGATCAGGTCGCCGACGAGCTTGGCAAAACCGATGATGTGGATACGAATTCCTGATGCCGGATCTCCGGCAAATTTCGCGCGGATATTGTCCTCAAGCATACGGGACAATGCGCGGTAGTCGATCGGCTGGCCAGTCGTCGGATCCTTGTCCAGCAAGGGAACGAAGATCATGCTCGACTTGAAGTCGTTGCCAACGAAACGGCCAACGATGCCAGCACGGGCGATGTTGAGGCGAAGCTGTTCGATGGACTTCGGTGAACCGTCATAGGATTCGGGCATTACGGGACCACCACGGAATCCTTCCTCCGTCACTTCGGTCCACCGCACCGCCGGCGTCCACAGGGACTTCAGCCATGCGCGGTCCACGCCTGGCATGACGAATAGCTCGTCGTTGATCTTGCGCAGCGTGTCCTGGAATTTCGGATCGAAGATATCGCCCTTCTCGTTCTCGACGACGATGCGCAAGGCGTTGCCCAGGCCACGCAATTCCTTGCGGTTGTCGAGATAGTTCCGGATATAGGGGTGGCCCTGCGGAATCATTTTTTCGAAGCTGGCATTGAGCCTCAGCTTCATGACTGCGCCTGCTGCCAGCACGAGGGTGATCAGCGCACACAGTACTATCAGGGCGAGGCGGTGGTTGAAGATCAACCTCTCAAGCCCGCTGCCGGATTTCGGGTCGAAATCCGCGAGCGAACGAACAACCGGCATACGGTCCGTCAAATCTGTTGAGGCTGCCATCGCCTGTGTCTCCTGAAATGTTATTTGAAAGCCTGAATAGTGATTCCGCGGGTGCCGGCAATTACTGCGACGTTGCCTCCGATGCAGAGCGCGGCCGAGGCGGGCACTGCCTGTTCAAGCTTCGTGTGACGGAAATTCTCGCCCGCATCGTCGCTTGCCAGCACATGTCCAGACTGGCTTACCAGTATCAGCTGGCGGCCACCGCAGGACGCCGCGCCCGTGATTCCGTCCTGCAGCCCGGCCTCGATCTTGTGCCACTGCTTGCCGCCGTCGGTGCTACGAAATGCATTGCCGCGAAGACCATAGACGATCACCGCGTCATCGCTTCCGGCAAGTCCGAAAAAGGTGCCACCGTAGCCGGTATTCAGGGCAACGAAACGGTTGCGCGACTGGTCCAGCTTGAGGACGATGCCCTGCTCGCCGCTGATATACAGCTCTCCGGCCGCCTCCCGGATGGCATACAGGTGCAAGCGCTTCGGGTTTTCGGTGCGGTGGAACCAGGGCTCCCATGTCCTGCCACCGTCGGCAGTACGGAAGATGAGGTTGAAGGCGCCGACGATGAAGCCGGTGCTTTCGTTCGCGAACCAGACATCGAGGAACGAATTCTCGGCGCCCTGGCTGGCGATGCGGCGCGTCTCGTCGAGGAGTGCTGCCTCCGGAGACGTCAGTGATCCTTTCGCCGCGCGTTCCTCGTAGTACGACACCATCAGCTTGCCGACCGCGCGCCCGTCAAGCTGCTTCGTCCAACTAATGCCGCCGTCCTCGGAATGCAGCACGACGCCGTCATGCCCGACCGCCCATCCCTTCTGCGGCGTCGGGAAACTCACCGCGACAAGGTCCGCGCTGACGGGCACTTTTGCCTGGCGCCAGGAATTGCCCCCATCGTCCGAGAAGATGATGTGACCGCGCTGGCCGACGGCCACAAGGCGCTTGCCGGCGCGCGCTACCGCATTGAGCAGGGATCTGGATGCAAGTCGGCTGTCTTTCGCTGGCGTGTCGAGCACGTCGCGAAAAGGAGCCGCCCCCGCGACAAGCGGAAATGCTGCCAGGAGGGCGGCAAGCACCGACGTAAACCGTGGAAGATGAATGCTCTTCATCGTGCGCCTCAGCCGGGCCATCAGCGCAGGCCGCCGCCGGCAAGTGCGTCAGGCGACCACTCGCGGTCCGGCAACGCCTTGCCGAATCGCACACCACCGGTTTCGGCGCTGTGGCCGACCAGCGAGTAGACGCCGGCAACGAGATCGTAGAGGCCGTGGATGGTGGCCGATGGCGCAGGCACGTCGTAGCTCGGCGTGACATAGGCGAAACCGGCGCGGTACAGCTGGCCGCGCGCATCGTATTCATCGGATGCGACGGCGGCCCAGGAGTCTTCATCCAGGTAGAACGTGCGCTTGCTGTAGACGTGACGCTTGCCTTCGCGCAGCGTTGCTTCGACTACCCAGACGCGATGCAGCTCCCAGCGCACCACGTCCGGATTGATGAACTTCGGCTTGAGCAGTTCGTCCGCAGTAGCACGATAGGTCATGCGATAGTCGTTGTACGGCACGAAGACCTCGCGCTTGCCGATCAATTTGAAGTCGAAGCGGTCCATCGAGCCGTTGAACAGGAAGACATCATCGAAGGTGGTCGAGCCCGCGGTGCCGGGATTCGGCGTGTCGTGCGACAGGTCGGGCGCGACCTTCACGCGGCGCTGGCCGGGCAGGTAGAGCCATGCGCGGCGATCCTTGTCGGTGTAGTCGAGCGGATCGATGATCATCATCGACTCGCCAGCGCGGCGGGCCGGGCCGGTATAGGAGATGCGCTGCTTGTAGTAGACGCCCGAGCTGGCCTTTTCCTTGTCCCAGTACGGATACTCCTGCACGATGACACCCTCGGTCGAGAGCGAGGGGCGTCCCGACGCGTCGACGTTCCAGTTGCGATACTTGACGGTAAACGCCAGCCCATTGAAGCGCACCAGGTGGTTCCACATGGCTTCATAACCGGTCTTGGGAATCGGGAACGGGAACCCGGACTGGCAGCCTTCCATCGAGCGTCCGCCATTGGTGGTCTTGGCATTCACTGCACATTTGGCCGTGTTGTCTTCCACGAATTTCGGAAAGGCAGAGGTGCGATGCGTCTTGTAGACCTCGACCCGGTAGTCCGGATACTTCTTCATCAGAGCCTTGGTGCCCTCGGTCAGTTTGTCTGCATATTTTTCAGCGTTCTTTGCGTCGATGGAAAACAAGGGCTTTTCATCCGCAAAAGGATCGGGACGAACGCCGTCGCCGACCTTGAAGCCTGCTGGCGCGCTCGTCAGGCCGCCGGTGTATGCCGGAATTGCACCGTCCTTGCTGGCCGCTTTTTCGGCGCCCACCGCAGTCAGGCTCGTGCCAAGCTTCTTCGCTTCATCGGCTGGCACGCCGGCCACGGCAACGCTGGTCACCGCACCTGCAACCGCTGCAATCAAAATCGCTGTCTGGAATTGCATGTCTGTCTCCTTAGAATGATGTTTTCAAGGTCAGGCTCAGGAAGCCGCGGTCCTTGATAAGGACCGAGGACCCGTTCTGGCTAGTCACTACACCGGTGCCATCGTCCCGGTAGTGGCCCAGGTAGCCGATGTATTTCAGGTCGATACGGTATTTCTGGTAGATGTCGGCGCCGAGGCCGAGGCTGAAGTTGCCTGTCCCCTGATTGCCGCCGAAGGTGGTGGCCGCGTTGCCTTTCAAGCCCATGCCCGCGGTCAGGGGTGCGGAAAGGTCGACACCGGGAAGCACCTGGAACCAGGTCGGTGTGAAGGAGAGATTCAGCCCCACATAGTTTTTCGTCGCGCAGCCATCCCACTTGTCGCCGGCGCGCGTCCTTGCAGGAACGCCGAAGCGCACCGAGCAGTTGTAGCCGACCGCGTTGAACAGGCTGGCGCCGCTGCGCACCTTGTTCCAGTGACTCCAGACCAGCTCGCCCGCCCAGGTCGCGCTATCGAACAGCGGCGTGCGAGAAATGGAGCCCATGAGATTGACGAGGCCGTGCACGGTATCGCCGCGGGGGCCGGAAGTCTCGCCGGGCGCGGGAACGCCGGTGGCCGAGACATCGCCCAGGACCTTCGCCACCAGCGGTGTATTGCGGCGATAGGAAAGTTCGGCGCCCAGGCTGAGGCCGCCGATGTTTTTGGCCAGGCTGACGCCGAACAAATCGATATTGTCGGCGTAGACAAGGTTGTAGAAGCTGCTGCCGGCAAGCGGGAAGCCGCCGGCCAGGCGTTGCGAGGTGACAAGCGTTTGCGGGAGCTTGTCGGCATAGCGGCGGAGATAGAAGCCCAGCGTGCCGTCGAGCGCTTCCGGCGACCAGCGCGCGCTCAGGCCGAATTCTCCACTGTTTTTCGGGCGGACGGGATCGCCGCGCGTATACCCGAGCGGTCCCAGCAGGGGATGCGTGGCCTGGATGATTCGGTCGGGCCCGTTGAACGCAAAGTCGACCGGGCCGAGATAGGTGCCGCCTTCGGGATATCGATAGGGTTCCCACTGCAAGAAGTATTGCGCCGCCAGCGACAGGCTATCCGTCACCTGCGCCTGCGCAGAAATCTGGTTGAGTGGGCGGAACAGCTCTTTCGCCTCGGTGCCCGGGGTCGCAAATCCTTTTTGCAGGTCGAGCGGCATCTGTGCATAAGAAACGCTGTGCAGCGCACCGCCGAGGAAAAGCGATTCACCCCAGAAGACGGTGTGGCGGCCGGCCTTCAGTTTGACGGGAATATTGCCGGCGTCGAAGTTCGAGAATACAAATGCGTCGAGGATTTCTCCGGATGGGCCTGCGTAGTAGCGCTTTGTGTAACTGCTGTAGGTCTGGTTTACATAGCTCGGCTGGGCGGGATTGCCGAGAACGTCACGCAGGTTTGGATTGGCACGGCTGCGGCTGCCGTAGGCGCCGTCGTACCATGCCGCGGCACTGACGCGAAATCCCATGTCCTTCCTGAACACCACATCCAATTCGGACAACAGGTCAAGGCGGTTCGCCACCATGTCGCCTTTGTCGATGCTGTAGTCACCTTCGTCCGCGACATAGTAATTGCCGATGCGCGGGTCCCTGCCCTGGACGCGCAGCCCAGCGTTGTAACGGACGGTGTTGTCCCAGCGGACGGCGACGTCCGGGTTGCCGGTATCGAATTCGAACGCCATGGCGTTGCCCGCTGCAAGAAACGCAGTAGTGACGGCCACGGAAAGCGGACGCATGCGCATCGCATCAACCAGCGGTCTCCTCGTTTTCATTGTGTTGCCCTCTCTTGTAGGTTGGCTAAGGTATTTCAGTCTCCGAGAGCTCATTATCAGAACAAGACGACATCCCCCACCCCCCCATGATCGGGGGGTGAGAGTGAGAGGATGGGGGGTGTTGTGCCGCAAGGAAAAACGGCAGAATGGGCGAGGATTGGTGATAACGGCTTGAAGCCGGCTTGTCAGGACATGACAGAGCCGTAGGCCGGCGTGCGGCACGATATCAATGGATATTTATATATGTCGATCGCCTGGCGCACCAACTCACGGAGCGACAGGGTCGGCTGTGGAATTTTCGGCTTACTGCCTGAACCGACGGAAATCCGGTATCAATCGAGGCCTTCCAGCAGGCCGAGGAGTTGTGCACGTCGCACAACATGTTTGCGCGTGCCGGCATCAAGTTTGCCGAACAGGTTCTTGAGGTGCCACTTGACGGTTTCCTCTCCCACCTCCATCGCATGCGCGATTTCCTTGTTCGAGAGATTGCGCGCAAGATGCTCCAGCACTTCGCGTTCTTTCGGCGTCAGCACCATGCTTGGTACGGCACGCGGCGCGCTTGCAGGGGGCTTGGGCACCGGGCGTGCAATGCGGGGCATCGGTAGCCGGATACCGGCTCCGCTCTCACCAGCTACGCGTTGCACCCAGTCCCCAAGGGCGGGATGGGCGTCCACAAAAATGCGGGACAGCCCGAAGGTCTGCGCGAGGTTCATGGCCTCAATCAGCAAGGAATGTCCATTCTCGCCCTTGCGCTCCATGACGAAGGCGCGCAGCGCCATGATTTCAATGCGCCAGCGGCCGAGTTTCATCGTTTCCGCCGACGGGGCGACCTGCAGCAGTGCTTCGCCAGCCCGCTGCCACTCTTGCGCGGCGATCCATGCATGGGCATGAGCAAGCCATTGCAGGAGTTGCATTCCGCGCTGCCACAATGGGCCTTTTGATGCCAGGTTTTCGGCCATGATTTCGTCGACGCGCTGAACCAGCACGCGACAGGTTTCAACCCGATAGCGTCCTGCATGCATGCGGATCTGTTCGGCCAGGCTTGCCACGCACAGCCGTGGCAGGCCGCGCGCGACGCCGACGGCATGCATGAGTTCGAGCAGGTCAAGCGCACGGTGTTCGATACCGCGTGCCGCGGCGATGCGGGCGGCGGTCCTGTAACCGAGCATGACAGCTTCCGGCGTGCCGGCACGTTCCAGCACGTCGAGCCGGTTGGCCAGCAGTTCCGCCGCTTCATCCAGGCGGTCGCGTTCATACACGGCCGTCGCGAGCATCGATGCAATCATGCAGGACAGGGGATGGCGACGACCGAGGTCGGCGTCCGCGCTTGCGAGCGCAGGGCGCAGTACCTCTTCACCAAGCAGCACCTGCCCTTCCCACAGATAACTAAGGCCCATCTTGAAGTTGGCCCAGCGCACGCCGTAGCCGTAGGCCTGTGCGAAGTCGGATGCGGCCGCCATCTGGATATGACGGCGCGCGCCCGCGGGATCCCCGGTTATCAAGGACATGGCGGACAGACGGTTGGCGTGCATCTGAAGAAAGCGCGGCTCGCGCGAAGGCGGCGCCGCTGCCCATGGCGCAAACAAGGCAACGCAGCGGTCTGGATCATCGGCGTAATACGCAGCGCCGCTGCCGATCAGCGCGCATTCGTAGCGCAACTCGGCATCGGCATCCGGATTCTCGAGCAAGCGGCGTACAAGTGCATCGGCTTCGGCCGGGCGCTCACTGAGGGCCAAGGCCCAGGCGGCGGCGAGGCGCAGGCGAGGCCGTTTGTCGAGCTCCGTCGTGGGCAGGAGCTCGAGCCAGCCGAGTACAGTTTCCTGGTGCCCCTGTGTGACGGCGTCATAGAGAGATTGCTCCGCAAGGTCGTAGGCGATCTCGTGCTGTCCGGATGCATGGGCATGGCGCGCCGCCTCCTGGAGCATGCCGTGATCGGCAAGCCAGTGCAGCGCGCGCAAGTGGAGCTCGAGGCGCTCCGGCTCCGGCAGCTTCGCCAGGCGCGTGCGCAACGCGTCGCGAGCGAGGTTGTGCAGGCGCCCCCATTCGCTTTCGTCGCCCACCACGAACAAGGGCGTGTCACGGATCAGGCGAGCAAGGCGTTCCGGCGCGTCGTCGAGTCCGGTCAACGCGCGGCACAGATCCGGGTGAATCAGGTTAACCGCGGAGATCCGGATAAGGAAATCAGCGTCCTCGCCGGTCAGGTTAGCCAGCAGCCCTCCTACAAAATTCTCGCCGCGACCGCCAACACCTGCGGAAACGGCCGCGATGGCCGCACGCGGATCATTGGTACGCTCCATCGCGGCCATCACGATCTGCAGTCCGAGCGGCCAGCCTTCCGTCGCTTCATGCACACGCGCTGCCATGTCGGCGTCGACCTTCGCGCCAAAGCGGCCGCGCACGAGCGCCATGGTCTCGTCGAGGTGGAAACGCAGCTGTTCCGGTCCAAGCGACAGCGAGTGTCCGTAATTCAGTAGATCAGCTACTGCGGTATCGATGCGACTGCGTGCGCCAACGATAACGCGCAGGTTCGATGTCGTGTTGTGCAGCAGATAGGTCAGCGCCGAAAAGTTGACCGGAGATAATCGCTCCGCTTCGTCGACGATCAGGATCAGGTCCAGAGACGATTGCGTCACCTCGGCCAGCCATGCCGTGATACCCGCGATTTCATCCGCGTTGGAGCCGGAGCCTTCCAGCAGCAGGCGGCCGAATGCCGGCCGGCCGCAACCGGACCGTACGGCAAGCACCAGGCAATGCAGGAAGCGTCGTGGATCGTCACTGTCGTCTGCTGTCACCCACGCCACTGCGGCGCCGCGCGCCAGGTACTCGCGCCGCCACTGGCCCAGCAGCGAGGTCTTTCCAAAGCCGGGCGGGGCTTGCACGACGATGACGGAATGCTCCCGGAACCTTTCATCCTCGAGGCTGAGACGCGGACGCGCGAGCTGATGCCGGGACGCGCGCGGCGGCGTGGTCCGGAGCACAAGCTCAGCGTATTTGGATGCGTTGTCGATCACAGCGGAAGCCATCAAAAAATCCCGGAAGGGATCATCTACAGTCTATTGCAGGTTTGCCAAAAGGGAATGCGCGCTTGCGTCTGTTACCTGCCGTCGCCCTTTTCCGGCATCCGATCGCAGCATATAAGCAGGCGATTATGTCAGCCCCCCCTTTTTCGAGGGGGGCTTCGCCCAGATCCATGCCCTACGATTTGTGCAACACCACGGCAAGAAATCAAAGGAGTGGAATGAAGTTCATCGAAGTTTGCGCGCTCAAGGACATCCCGCCAGGGACTTCTCGTGCAGTGCGCGCCGGGGCAGCAGATGTGGCGATTTTTAACATGGATGGCGCGCTGCATGCAATGGAAAATTCCTGCCTGCATGCCGGCGCCTCCCTGGCCGGCGGCACCCTGTGCGGCAACGTCGTGAGCTGTCCGGCCCACGGCTGGCGCTACAACGTGACGACGGGCGCCCTGGTCGTTGCTCCTGCCATGCGTGTGAGGACCTTCCCGGTCGAGGTGAATGACGGCAAGGTCATGGTTGGGATGGACGCATGACAACATTTCGCGCCCCATTATTCTTGTAGGAGTCACCATGTATCGCCACTTGCTCGTTCCGATCGACAACACCGATCTTTCCATTGCGACAATCGGACAGGCCGTCGAATTTGCCCGCACCCTCGGCGCGCGCATCACCTTTTTCCATGCGCAAACCAATCATGTGTCGTTGCTGCATGGCGATGCGGAGATCGTCCGGTTGGTGTCTCCTGCCGACTTCAGCTACAACTTTGAAGGCCGTGCCCGCGAGCTGCTGACGAAAGCCGAGTCGGCGGCCCGCGCGCAAGGCGTGCCCTGCACCACCGCCACGGCCGTCAGCGATTCGCCTTACTCGGCCATTCTCGAGGCGGCCAAGGCGGAGGATTGCGACCTGATCTTCATGGCATCCCACGGGCGGCGCAGCAGGGTCGGCATGGTGCTGGATTCGCAAACACTGCGCGTCTTGATCAACACTGAAATTCCGGTCCTGGTCTCGGCCACGACCTGCCCTCCGATCCCTGCCGTCACCATCGGCACCATCCGCGACGAACACCGTTCGCTCGCCGCAGTCCTGCACGCCTGGATGCATCTGCTGAGGGAGCCGGCAACACCGGGGGCCTCCGACGGCATGGAGCTGATGAAGGCAATGCTGTACTACATCCAGGCCTTCCCGCTGGAGCTGCACCATCCGAAAGAGCAGGAGTACCTGTTCAGGAAGCTGCGCAAGCGCACGTCGTCCGTCAACGCCGAGCTGGACGAGCTGGAACGCCAGCATGAGCGAGACCACCAGCTGGTGGACGAACTTGCCGTTCTGCTGCGCGAGTATGAAGCAGGCAACACCGGGCGGGGTGAACTGGAAAAGGCGGTTTCTGCCTATGCCACCTTCATGTGGGAACACATGGGGCGCGAGGAAGGCGTGATCCTGCCTGCCGCGCAACGCTGTCTGACCGATGAAGACTGGGAGGAAATCAATGCCGCGTTCTGCGACCACGAAGATCCGCGCTTCGGCGGCGATACGGACGCGCAATTCCGGCGCCTGTTTTCCAGGATCGTGAACCTGGCACCTTCTTCAAACACCTGAGCGTCATTGAACAACGATATACAAGGAGAACATTTTGGAAAAAGCGATTCGCTTCCGCGAAACCGGCGGCCCGGACGTCCTGCGTTATGAGAACGTCGAGGTGGGCGAACCCGGCGCAGGTGAAGTCCGCCTGCGCCATGTGGCGGTAGGCCTGAACTTTGCCGACACCTATTTCCGCAATGGCACCTATCCGATTCCTCTGCCCGCCGGCATGGGCGTCGAAGCAGCCGGCGTGGTTGAAGCTGTCGGGCCGGGCGTCACCAATGTCGCTGTCGGCGACCGCGTGACTTATACCGGTTTTCTCAACACCCTTGGCGCATACAGTACCGCTCGCCTCATTGCCGCCGATCCCTTGATCAAACTGCCCGAAGCGATCAGTTGCGAAACCGCCGCTGCAATGACCATGCGTGGCCTGACCTCGGCTTACCTGCTGCGCCGTATTTATCCGTTCCATGCGGGCGACAGCATTCTGCTGCACGCGGCCGCCGGCGGTGTTGGCCTCATCGTCTCGCAATGGGCGAAGTTGCTGGGCCTGCGCGTAATCGGCACGGTATCGAGCGAAGAGAAGGCGGCAGTCGCACGTGCGCACGGATGCGATGAAGTCATCAACTACAGCCATGAAGACGTCGCGAAGCGGGTCCGCGAACTGACCGATGGCGTTGGTGTGTCCGTTGTCTTTGACAGCGTTGGCAAGAACACTTTCATGGCATCGCTGGATTCGCTCAAGCGCCGCGGCCTCATGGTCTGCGTCGGCACTGCCTCGGGCACGATACCGCCTTTCGATCCGCAGATCCTCGCCAGGAAGGGATCACTTTTCCTGACGCGACCGGCCCTTGCCGATTACATTGCCGACCCCGCGGAAAAAGCCGAGCTCGCCGCCGAAGTGTTCGGCCATGTCGCTGCGGGTCGCATCAGGATTGAAATCAATCAACGTTATGCACTGGAAGAGGCAGTGCAGGCACACCAGGACCTGGAATCGCGCAAGACGACAGGATCATCCGTTTTTGTCATCTGAGGAGACAGCAGAAAATGAGAATAGAACAACTGACATGCAATATCGGCGCCGAACTGGTTGGCGTCAACCTGGCCGACGCGGTGCACGATGATGGCTTGTTCAAGGAGATCAAGAACGCCTTGCTCAAGCACAAGGTGCTGTTCTTGCGTGACCAGGAGATCAGCCGTGCTGACCATGTTGCCTTTGCCGAGCGATTCGGCAAGCTGGAAGATCACCCGGTCGCCGGCAGCCATCCGGAATATCCCGGCCTGGTCCAGATCTACAAGTCGCCGGATACGCCGATCGATCGTTACGAGAACGCCTGGCATACCGATGCCACATGGCGTGAAGCACCGCCCATGGGATGTGTACTGCGCTGCGTGGAGTGCCCGGACGTCGGCGGGGACACGATGTGGGCCAACATGGTCACCGCTTACGAAATGCTGCCCGCGCACGTGAAGGAACAGATCGCTGGCCTGCGTGCCCGCCACAGCATCGAAGCCAGTTTCGGCGCCGCGATGCCGATCGAAAAACGCCTCGCATTGAAAGCGCAATATCCGGATGCCGAGCACCCGGTCGTGCGCACACATCCGGAAACCGGAGAAAAAGTCCTGTTCGTGAATGCCTTCACCACGCACTTCACCAATTTCCATACGAAGGAGCATGTGCGCTTCGGACAGGATGCAAGCCCGGGATCGTCCATGCTCCTGAACTATCTCATCAGCCAGGCATTTATCCCGGAGTACCAGGTGCGCTGGCGCTGGAAGAAAAACAGCATGGCCATCTGGGACAACCGTTCCACTCAGCACTACGCCGTGATGGACTATCCGCCCTGCCATCGCAAGATGGAGCGTGCAGGCATCATCGGCGACACGACATTCTGACCCTTCACCTATCCAATCAAGGAGACCCGCAATGAATTTTCTCGATGGTTCGCTGTTCCCGGAAAACCAGCAAAAACTCGTCATCACCGCCGCGCCGTACGGCCCGGAGTGGATGCCGTCCGACTTCCCGGAAGATATCCCGGTCACGATGGAAGAGCAGATCCAGAAGGCCGTCGATTGCTACAACGCCGGCGCCACGGTCCTCCATCTGCACGTGCGCGAGCTCGATGGCAAGGGCTCCAAGCGCCTCTCCAAGTTCAACGAGCTGCTGGCCGGGATTCGCGAGCGTGTGCCCGACATGATCCTGCAGGTCGGCGGCTCCATCTCTTTCGCGCCGGAAAATGACGGCGACGTGGCCAAGTGGCTGTCCGACGACACGCGCCACATGCTGGCCGAGCTGACACCGACGCCGGACCAGGTGACGATCGCGATCAACACCAACCAGATGAACGTCGTCGAGCAGATGTGTGCGGCGGATATCGCCGGCACTTCGCTGGCCGATCCAGCCATGTACCGTGCCTATCGCGAAATGACGATCCCTGCCGGCCCTGACTGGGTCGAGGAGCATATCAGCCGCCTCTCGGCCAAGGGCATCCAGACGCACTTCCAGCTTGCCAACATCACGCAACTGGAAACGGTGGAGCGCATGATGCGCCGCGGCGTGTGCAACGTTCCGTTGATCCTGACCTGGGTTGCCATTGGCGGCGGCTTCGACGCACCGAACCTCTACAACCTGGCGAACTTCGTGCGCGCCTGCCCGGATGGTTCCGTGCTGACGCTTGAGTCTTCCATGCTGAACGTGCTTCCGTTGAACATGATGGCAATTGCCATGGGCCTGCATGTTCGCTGCGGCATTGAAGACAATATCTGGACCCAGCGCCGCGACCGCAAGATGGGTACGGTGGCACAGATCGAGCAACTGGTGCGCATCTCACGCGAGTTCGGTCGCGACGTCGCCAATGCGAAAGAGGCACGCGAGATCTACAAGATTGGCACCTTCTACAAGAATGCTGATGAAACCCTTGCTGCGAATGGCTTCGCGCCGAATCGCACGTAAGGCAAGGCCGGCGCTGCCTTGCGTGCGGCATAATCGCAAGGTGCAGCAAGCCCACGGGAAGCAGGTTTCCCTGCTTCCCGAGAAAATAGCATAACAAGGCCGGGCGACAGCGATCCTGCCGCCACGGCATCCTGCCCCAGGAGACAATCATGGCCCTTTCCATTGCCAAGGACCTGCCGGAAGCGCATTCCGCCGCACCATCGGTACCGCGGATCTATGCCTGGACGGTCTTTGCGCTGACGTTCGGATTGCTGCTGTCTGACTACATGTCGCGGCAGGTCCTCAACGCGGTATTCCCTGTCCTGAAAGCCGAATGGGCATTATCGGACACGCAGTTGGGTTCGCTCAGCGGCATAGTCGCCCTGCTTGTCGGCATCCTCACATTCCCTCTTTCTGTGGCGGCCGACCGCTGGGGCCGCGTCAAGAGCATCGTCCTGATGGCAGGACTGTGGAGCCTCGCGACGCTTGCGTGCGCTCTGGCAGGCAACTACAACCAGATGTTCGCCGCGCGCTTCTTCGTCGGCATCGGCGAAGCAGCCTACGGCAGTGTCGGGGTTGCGCTGATCCTGAGCATCTTCCCGTCGCACCTGCGATCCACGCTGACCGGGGCATTCATGGCAGGCGGCCCGGTCGGCTCTGTGCTGGGAATGACCTTCGGCGGCGTCATCGCCATGCAATTCGGCTGGCGCTGGTCCTTCGGCGTCATGGCTCTGTTCGGCCTGCTCCTGGTTATCCTGTATCGCGCGGTCGTTCGCGAAGACAGGATGACGCCATTATCGATTACCCCAAGGCGCAAGACGGCATCAGGCAAGGCCGCCGGCGACGACTTCCGCCGTCTCATGAAAGGTCTTTTCGGTTCGACGGCAGTACGCCTCGCCTACGTCGGGAGCGGGCTGCAGCTTTTTATCATGGCAGCGCTGGTCGCCTGGATGCCAAGCTACCTGAACCGCTATTACCACTTGCGCACTGACAAGGCCGCGCTGCTGGCAGGCGTGTTCATCCTGGCTGGCGCGATCGGCATGGTCTTGTGCGGCATTGTCACGGATCGCATAAGCCGCCATGTGCCGGAACGAAAGTGGTGGATGGCCGTAGCCTATTCCCTGATCTCCGGTGCGCTCCTGATGGTAGCGTTTCGCCTCCCTGCAGGAACGCCGCAGCTTGTCCTGATCGGCGCCGCCATGCTGGTGGTCGCCGGCACTTCCGGCCCGGCGGGCGCCATGGTGGCCAATCTCACCCCGACCGTGATCCATTCGAGCGCGTTCGCAACACTGACGCTTATGAACAACCTCCTCGGCCTGGCGCCCGGGCCATTCGTCACCGGGTTCATCGCCGATCGCGTCGGGCTCCTTGGTTCTCTGAAGATCATTCCGCTCGTCGCACTTGGCGCTGCTTCGGCGTTCGCCATTGGCAAACGCTATTACGCCAGCGACCTGAAGCACATCCAGGCACTGCAAAACTGAACGGAGCTATTTTTCGACCCCATCCCAATGAACGCTTCGCACACTCCTACCATTCTTATCGTTCCCGGCCTTCGTGATCATGTCGAGGATCACTGGCAGACCATCCTGGAAAAAAAGCTGCCGAATACCTGTTCGGTTCCCCCGCTCGAACATAACAAGCTCAGTCGTGCCGCGCGTGTCGAGGCGCTCGAGAAAGTGCTGTCACACATTGAGGGACCGGTCATCCTGGTTGCCCACAGTGCTGGCGTTATGATCACGGTTCACTGGGCGCAGCAGTACCGCCGACCGTTACAGGGCGCCTTGCTGGTTACTCCTGCGGACCTGGAGTCGCCAATACCCGCCGGCTATCCGACCACCGACGCTTTGCGCGACAACGGCTGGCTGCCCATTCCACGAACCCGCCTGCCCTTCACCAGTATGGTCGTCGCAAGCACGAACGACCCCCTGGGGCGCATTGAGCGCGTCACTCAATTGGCAAAGGAATGGGGCAGTACCATCATCAATGCCGGCGCAGTCGGTCACCTCAATCCTGCAGCTGGATTCGGCGCGTGGTCCGAGGCCGAAAATCTGATCCGTGAGCTCTGTTGACTGGAAGGCGCGGGCAGACAAAGCAAGTGGATCCCCAAGAGGTGCATAAACGCTTTTCAATGCCGAAGAAGTGAAACTCGGGTGCGTATCGGGAATACGCAGCTTGCGCTCACCACGGCCGACGTACTCAAGGTAACCATCAGCTATTCTGATCAGGTCTGATCAGGTCAATGCCAAGGGTGGAGTTACTGACAATCAGCTGAAGCTTGCCCTGCACAACGACGGCTATGATCCTAAAGAGACGGCCGGCATGGTCGAGAACATCGTCGCCAAGGGCCAAGTCATCGCGCTCGTCAATGGCGTCGGTATGCGGACGTGCACCCGCAAAAAGGATCATGTCATGACCCTTGAGGCCACTGAGCAAGCTAAGAGACCCGAGCGTGTCTTGTGCCCGGCCACAAGCCGTCGATCAGGCCCTGGCCGAACTGCGCCAAAAATCTGGCGCGGTTATCGAAACTGCGCCAACATAGCGCCGTAACCACGATAAACTGCGCCAGAAATCATGCCGAAAACCAAAGAGCTCCTGCAGAGCATTCATGCGTCCCCAGTCGGACTGACCTTGATGGAATTGCTTGCACAGCATCCCCAAGTGGCACGCCGAACCGCGCAGCGCCTGATCAGCGAAATGATCGCTGCAGGGCGCATCAGCGCACGCGGCGAAGGGCGTGCTCGCCGCTACTATCCGGTAAGCTCAACACGAACAGTCGCACAGACCAATCAATTTCCGGATTTCATTCCTCTGTCGGCCGACAGCAGGGATATCGTGGCCTACATCGATCAACCACTCGAAGCGCGCAAGCCAGTGGACTATCAGCGGGACTTTCTCGAGGCCTACCAGCCAAACAAGACCTGGTATCTGTCCGCCCCACTCCGGCGCCAATTGCAAAAAATCGGGCAGACACAGCAAGCCGATGCGCCGGCAGGCACTTATAGTCGGGCTATCCTGAGCCGATTGCTGATCGACTTGTCATGGGCGTCCAGCCATCTGGAAGGGAACACTTATTCCCGACTCGACACCCGTGAACTCATCGAGCACGGCAAGGAAGCACGCGGTAAGGCCGCCATCGAAACGCAGATGATTTTGAACCACAAGGCAGCAATCGAGCTCTTGGTTGACAACATCGAAGTGCCGAATTCAACCGATATACGCTGATGAACCTGCACGCCGCCTTGGCGGAAAATCTGCTGCCCAACCCTGCCGATGAGGGACGGATTCGCCAACATGCCGTGGATATCGGCAAGAGCGTCTATCGCCCCTTATCGGCCCCTCAACAAATTGACGACTTGCTGGACTTGCTATTGGCAAAAGCAAATCAGATCGCCGATCCATTCGAGCAGTCCTTTTTCGTGATGGTGCATCTGCCCTACCTGCAGCCATTTGCCGACATCAACAAGCGCACCTCGCGCTTGGCCGCTAACTTGCCGCTGTTCCGAGCCAATCTATGTCCACTGACCTTCCTTGATGTTCCGGAACATGCATACAACCGCGCCATCCTCGGTGTGTACGAAATGACGAGAGTAGAGTTGCTGCGTGACCTTTATGTCTGGGCATATGAACGCTCGACGCAAGAGTATTTGGCAATCAAACAGGAACTGGCGGAACCCGACCCGCTTCGCCTTGCCTGGCGAGAGTTGATCAAGCAGACCATCCATGCTGTCGTGACACAGCCTGATCACGAACCGCTGGATATCATCCGACAGGCGATCATCGGTCGCGTACCCGAGGTTGAGCGAGACAGCGTGCAATCGCTGATTGTGGAGGAACTCAGGCGGATACACGAGGGAGTCCTTGCGCGCTACGGCGTGAGACCGTCGGAGTTCCTTGCGTGGAAAGCCAGGCATGGACATTGACAGATGCAGGTTCAACTGTAGCGTGCGGCTCAGAGTGCAACCAGAGTACGTTCACTGAGGAGGTCCGTCGCATTTTCTTGCGGGGGAATATCTCCTCCGCGATATCGGGTGGGGCGAGTTGTGACTGTTCCCCATGCAAGACTTGCAGGTGATTCACTGCTGACTGACTCTGCACCAACTTCATCCATACTGATGAATCACAGCGTCAGCTCCTGCATGATTTCCCTGCCGATGCCGGCAAGGGGCACGGTCTTGGCCACCCCGCCGCGTTTTATCGCTTCCTTGGGCATGCCGAACACGACGCAGCTCGCTTCATCCTGCGCCAACGTACGGGCGCCGACATTGCGCATCTCCAGCAGGCCCGCGGCACCATCGTCGCCCATCCCGGTCATGATCACGCCCAGGGCGTTGGGGCCGGCGCACTTGGCAACGGAGCGGAACAGCACATCTACGGAAGGCCGGTGGCGGTTGACCAGCGGGCCATCGACGACCTCGACGAAATACTGTGCGCCCTGACGACGCAAGAGCATGTGCCTGCCGCCCGGCGCGATCAACGCACGCCCCTGGATGACGCGGTCGCTGTTTCGTGCCTCCCTGACCTCGATCTGGCAGATGCTGTCGAGGCGCGCGGCAAACGCCTCGGTGAATTTTTCAGGCATGTGCTGCACGACCACGATGCCCGGCGAGACGCGCGGCAAACCCACCAGTACCGCCTCCAGCGCCTGGGTCCCGCCGGTCGAGGTGCCGATCGCCACCACGCGTTGTGTGGTGCGCGTCATCGCGTCGCTGCCAGGCGGGGGAAGGATCACGCTGGCCGAGTGTTTTTCAACGATGACCGGCGGCGCGTGGTTCGACACAATCCGCCTGACGTTCGAGCGGGCGGCGGCACGCACCGCGTTCACCAGATCGTCGGCAGTGTCCTTCAGATGCTGCTTCAAGCCAAGCTTCGGCTTGGTGATGACCGCCACCGCGCCGGCGGCCATGGCTTCGATCGTCGTTTGCGCGCCCTTCTCTGTCAGCGTCGAACAGATCACGACCGACGTCGGGCGATCGCCCATGATCTTCTTCAGGAAGGTGATGCCGTCCATGCGCGGCATCTCGATGTCCAGCACGATCACATCCGGCCACTCGGTCTTCATGCGCGTCATGGCGAGCAGCGGATCAGCCACCGCGCCGACCACCTCGATGTCGCGCTCGCCCTCCAACAGCCCTGTTACGACCTGGCGCACCACGGCGGAATCGTCCACCACCATCACCTTGATACGCTTCATCTACGCGCTCTTGCGCTTGTGGAGCGCGGCCATGATCTTGTCGTACAGGTCTTTCGCGGAGAACGGTTTGACCACATAGGCATCGACGCCGAACTCCATGAAGGCGCGAATGATGTCTTCATTATCCGCATTGCCCGAGATCATGATGAACGGGACGCGGCGGTAATTCGCACGGGCCCGCATCCACTTGACCAGGCTGTTACCGTCGCCGCCCGACATCTTCCAGTCGCAGACCACGGCATCGAAGTGCTGGTCATTCAATCTGGCGATAGCCTCTTCCAGGCCGGATGCCTGTTCGACATGCACGAATGGATTGACCCGTTCGATGCCGGAACTCATCAGGAAACGATGTACCTGGACATCGTCCACCACGAGAATGCGTAGCTCCCTGGAATAATCAATGTTCATTGGCGGCTTGATCTGTCAGTTGAAAAGAAAAAGTGCCTGCCGCAACGTCCCGCAGTACCGGCGACAGGCGCGCGGCCTCGTCCGCGAGTCGCTCGCATGCCGCTGAAAAATCCTGCGGCGGCGCAGCTTTTGCCTGCGTTTCCAGCGCCACGCAGGCGGCATGGGCGGCATAGGCGGCAATGCAGCCGAGGCTGCTCTTGAGACGATGCGCCATGTCCTTCAGACCATCATTGTCCTGGCCGGACGCAAGATGCCTTATCGCGGGCAGGTCGGTATCGATCTGTTCCAGCACCAACCTTGCCAGCATCTGCAAGTGCACGGCATCGCCGTCAACGGTGGCGAGCGCTTCATCGAGGTCGAACACGGGCGGCTTGCGCGGCGCATCGGATGCTGACAGCACTTCCACCGCAGCGGTGCTTTGTACGCCACGCATTAATTCATCGATCTTGTCGAGCAGCGCGCGGCCCCGGATCGGCTTGGCAAGGTAATCATTCATGCCGGCCTCCATGACGATGTCGCGATAGCCCGTCATGGCATGCGCCGTCAGCGCAATGATCGGCGTGTGGATACCCAGCGCGCGGATGCGCCTGACCGCTTCCAGCCCGTCCATGACCGGCATCTGCACGTCCATCAGGATGAGGTCGAAGCGCATCGATTCCAGCAACTCAACCGCCTCCTTGCCGTTTTCCAGGGCGGTAACGCGATGCCCTGCCTTCTGCAGGACGGTAAGCGCGAACTTGCGGTTCACCTCATTGTCTTCCACGAGCAGGATTTGCAAGGGGGCCCTTATCAGCGCCGGTGGCAGTGTGGGTGCGGCCGGCCGAGCATCTTCTTGCGCAAGGTCGAGCCATATTTCGAAGGAGAACGTGCTTCCCTCGCCTGGCATACTCTGTAACTCGATCCGCCCGCCCATCAGGCCGACCAGCATGCGGCTGATTGCCAGACCGAGACCGGTCCCTCCGAACTGCCGGCTGGTCGATGCATCGGACTGCGTGAACGGCTCGAAGATCCGCTCGCGCTGCGCAGCGTCGATGCCGATGCCGGTATCCCTCACGGCGAAGGCTGTGAGAATCCGGCCGCCCTCGCGCTTGCGCGGAGCCACCTTCAGCATCACGCCCCCGGTCTCCGTAAACTTGAGCGCATTGCCCGCGAGGTTGAGCAGGACCTGCGAGAGGCGCAGCGGATCGCCCAGCAACCATTCCGGCATGTCGGGGTCGATGCACAAGTCGAACCACAAGCCTTTCTGCCGCGCGCGCACCATGAGCGGCGCGACCATCGTGTGCAGGCTGTTGCGAAGATCGAACGCAACCGATTCGAGCGTGAGCTTGTGGGCCTCGATCTTCGAGAAATCGAGGATGTTGTCAATGATGCCCAGCAGCCTTTCTGCGGACGAATGCGCATAGGAAAGGTACTGGCGCTGTTCCACCGTCAGGGTCGTGTCAAGCGCCAGTTCCATCATGCCCATGATGCCGTTCATCGGCGTGCGGATCTCATGGCTCATGTTGGCGAGAAATTCGGATTTGGCGCGCGTCGCCTCCGTCGCCTTGTCACGCGCCTCGATCAGATCGCGCTCGACGTGCTTGCGCTCGGTGATGTCTACCATGGTCAGGATAACGCTGGAAAGTGCCTGCTCATGGCCCGGTGTCACGAAACGCTTGACCATGATTTGCCGCACTGTACCGTCCAGTCTGACGAGCTCGCTTTCATGCTCGAACAGCACTTGTCCGTCGAACAGCGTCGACAGACGCTCCACGTAGCCATATAGCGCCGCTTGGCTGAGATAGCTGTCGAGGGTGAGCGGTATGTGTTTCGTGCTGTCAGCGCCGATCAATGCGAGCGCCGCATCGTTGAGATTGATAACGCGGGCAAGCGAGGCGAGTCGCCTGATCTCACCCGGGTTTTGTTCCAGCCACGGCCGCAGGTGTTCGACGCCTTTCTTGCGTATGGCGACCAGTGCTTGCTCGAGCCGCGACCAGTCCATTTCCCAGATCGGCACCGGTGCATGCCGATACAGGCTGCTGAAGCGTTCCTCGCTCTGCTTCAACGCCAGCTCGGTGCGGCGCCGCTGCTCGATCTCGTCATGCAGGCGGCGGTTCAATGCCATCACTTCGAAGGTGCGCGCGCAGACGCTGTCGTAGAAATCACCCAGCATGTCGATGAGGACATCGTGCAGGGGATCGCCGCCGCCATCCGCCTGCCCATCCGCACCACCCGAGCGCAATGCCATCATCTGCCTGATCAGCCGCGCATCCACCCCGGCGATATGCCACTTCACCAGGAAGCCCAGCAGATGGTCGACCACATCGACAAGTTGCGTTGCCACAAAGGCATCCGCCATGTTGATCAGTTCCGTAAAACTACTGTACGCCTTGGCATGCGCTTCCTTGTACGCGCGGTTGACGGGCCAGTCGCGGATCAGTTCCGACTCGGACTCGAAGTGGTGCAATGCATAGCGCCGCAAGTCGTCGAAAGCATTCCTCAGCTCGCCGTCTTCCGCGCCGCT
>NZ_DATFAI010000036.1:0-33180 GCF_035254685.1 Noviherbaspirillum sp.
GCCGGTGGTCACCGTCACGCACGGTTCGTCCACGGCAGGCGGCGCCTACCAGACCGGCTTGTCGGATTACATCATCATGGTGCGCGGCCGCTCGCGCGCCTTCCTGGCCGGCCCGCCGCTGCTGAAAGCCGCCACCGGCGAGATCGCCACCGAGGAAGAACTGGGCGGCGCGGAAATGCATACCAGCATCTCGGGGCTGGGCGACTACCTGGCCGAAGACGACCGCGACGCCCTGCGCATTGCGCGCGAGATCATGGCCAAGCTGGAATGGAACCGGCATGTGCCGCAGGACGACACGACGAATGTGAAGCCGCCGCGCTACGACGCCGAGGAATTGCTGGGCATCATGCCGATGGACTACAAGCGCCCGGTGGACATGAAGGAAGTGATCGCGCGCATCGTCGACGATTCCGATTTCCTCGAATTCAGCCCCTTGTACGGATCGTCCACTGTCTGCGGCCACGCGCGGGTCGATGGCCATCCGCTGGGCATCATCACCAACAACGGCCCGATCGACCCTGCCGGCGCGACCAAGGCCACGCACTTCATCCAGGCCTGCTGCCAGGCGCAGATCCCCTTGCTGTACCTGAACAACACGACCGGTTTCATGGTGGGCCGCCACTACGAGGAAGCCGGCATGATCAAGCACGGCTCGAAGATGATCCAGGCGGTCACCAATGCCACCGTGCCGCAGGTCACGATCTATTGCGGCGCATCTTTTGGTGCGGGCAATTACGGCATGTGCGGGCGCGGCTTCCATCCGCGCTTCTGCTTTTCCTGGCCGAATGCGAAGACGGCGGTGATGGGCGGCGAGCAGGCAGCGAAGACCATGGCGATCGTGACCGAGGCGGCGATGAAGCGCAAGGGCGCGGAGGTGGACCAGGCCGCGCTCGATGCGCTGCAGCGCAAGATTGTCGACAACTTCGATGGCCAGATGGACGTCTTCAGCACCAGCGCACAGTTGCTCGACGACGGCGTGATCGATCCGCGCGACACCCGCGCCGTGCTGTCCTACGTGCTGTCCCTGTGCCGCGAGGCGCAGGTCCGCCAGGTGCAACCGATGCAGTTCGCTGTCGCACGTCCATAACGAAACCGACGCATTCAGAACATGACAACATCCACACCTTTCCACAAGATCCTCATTGCCAATCGCGGCGAAATCGCGCTGCGCGTCATGCGCACCGCACGTTCGTTGGGGTATCGCACGGTGGCCGTCTTTTCCAGCGCCGACCGCAATGCCCGCCACGTGCGCGAGGCAGACCAAGCGGTCTATATCGGCGAATCCCTGCCGTCACAGTCCTATCTCAATATTCCGGCCATCATTGCTGCGGCAAAGACGAGTGGCGCGGACGCGGTGCACCCAGGCTACGGCTTTCTCGCCGAGAACGAGGATTTCGCGCAGGCTTGCAAGGATGCCGGTCTGGTCTTCATTGGCCCCTCGGCGGCAGCGATCATCGCGATGGGCAACAAGGCCGGCGCCAAGAAGCTGATGATGGAAGCCGGCGTGCCGTGCATTCCCGGCTACCAGGGCCAGGACCAGAGCGAAGCGCGTTTGCTGGAAGAGGCGGACATCATCGGCTATCCGGTGATGATCAAGGCGACCGCC
Source organism: Noviherbaspirillum sp. (assembly GCF_035254685.1). Taxonomy (GTDB): domain Bacteria; phylum Pseudomonadota; class Gammaproteobacteria; order Burkholderiales; family Burkholderiaceae_D; genus Noviherbaspirillum. The sequence goes on from NZ_DATFAI010000036.1 coordinate 1,607, forward strand.
GGCGGTGGCGGCCGCGGCATGCGGCTGGTGATGGCACATGACCAGTTCCTCGATGCCCTGCGCAGCGCCAAATCGGAAGCGCAGAGCGCCTTCGGCAATCCGGAAGTCATTCTCGAACGCGCCATCGTCCAGCCACGGCACATCGAAATCCAGGTCTTCGCCGACCGCTACGGCAATGCCATCCACCTTGGCGAACGCGATTGCTCGGTGCAGCGCCGCCACCAGAAAGTCATCGAGGAAGCGCCTTCTCCCGCTGTCAGCGAAGAATTGCGCGAGCGCATGGGCGCCACCGCAGTGGCCGCAGTCAAGGCGATCCGTTACGAAGGCGCGGGCACCCTGGAATTCCTGCTCGACGGGCAGGGCAGTTACTACTTCATGGAAATGAACACCCGTCTGCAGGTGGAGCACCCGGTGACCGAAGCGATCACCGGCCTCGACCTGGTGGAACTGCAGTTACGCGTGGCCAGTGGCGAGGCCCTGCCGCTGCAGCAGGAAGATATTCACTTCGACGGACACGCGATCGAGGTCCGTTTGTGCGCGGAAGATGCCGATCAGGGTTTCATGCCGCAAAGCGGACGGATGTCCTTGTGGCAGTTCCCTTCAGGCTTGCGGGTGGAGGAAGCGCTGGAATCCGGCGCAGAAATTCCGCCGTATTACGACTCGATGATCGCCAAGCTCGTCACCTACGGCCGTTCGCGCGACGAAGCGCGCCGAAAGATGCTCGCTGCGCTGCAGGACACCGTCGCGCTGGGCGTGAAGACCAACCAGGAATTTCTCGCCAGCTGCATCCGCCATCCGGTCTTCGCCGTCGGCCAAGCGACCACGGCATTCATCGGCATGCACAATGAAGAGCTGCTCGCGAAGGACGCGGAATCCCAGTCGCGCGCGCAGGCACTGGCCACCGTGCTGCTCTATGCCACTGCCAACGACACCAGTTCCGCTCGGCCGGGCATGGGCATCACGCATCGCCATCCGATCAATTTCCACTTCAATGTCAACGCGCAATCGTGCATAGCCGACGTGGTCAGGCTCGACGGCGATGGATATGCAGTGACCATCGGCGAGCGGTATTTCGACATGCACATCGTCGATCTCGATCTGAACAGAGTGCGCTTCTCCTGCGAGGGTCTGCTTGAAAGCGCATCGCTGGTGCGCTCCGGCACCGAACTGCTGCTGCAGTACCGCGGCGCGTCCTACCTCATCCAGGACCAGTCGCATGTGTCGCAGGCCAGACAGGGCGAGAGCGCGAGCGATGGCAAGATCCGCGCGTCCATGAACGGACGTGTGGTGGCACTGCACGTGGCCGTCGGCGATGTCGTGAAGGCCGGGCAGCCGGTCGTGACGCTGGACGCGATGAAAATGGAACACGTACACGCCGCGCCGATTGCAGGGCGGGTCAAGGCACTGAGCGCGGCGATGGGCGACCAGGTTGCGGTATACCGCGTGATTGCTGAAATCGAGGGCGAGGCTGCCTGAAAGAGTCGAAAGGAATTCCATGACCGAAACATCAGTCGTCCTCCACGAAAAGCGTGGGACAGCATTCTGGATCACGCTCAACCGCGCCGAAAAGCGCAATGCGATCAACCAGGAAGTAATCGACGGAATCCGCGAAGGCTATCGCCAGGCACATGCCGACCCCGAGGTGCGCGTGATCGTACTGACGGCATCCGGCGACAAGGCCTTCTGTGCCGGCGGCGATATGCAGCCCGGCAAGGGTTTCGCCTTCGACTATGCCAAGCCGAATGTCGACTACGCCGACCTGTTGCGCATCGCGCAGGATGCCACCTTGCCAAGCATCGCGCGCGTCAATGGAGTGTGCATGGCCGGCGGCATGGGCTTGCTGTGCATGGTGGACATGGCGGTGGCTGCCGATCATGCCTTGTTCGGACTGCCCGAGGTCAAGGTCGGCGTCTTTCCGATGCAGGTGATGAGCCTGCTGCAGAAGCTGGTGCTGCCCCGCGTGCTGCGTGAATGGTGCATCACCGGCGAACCGTTCGACGCCCGCACCGCGCTGGAGCATGGTTTGCTAAATTATGTCGTGCCGGCCGCCGAGCTGGATGCAAAGACCCAATGGCTGGTCGACCGCATGACCGACAAGTCGCCGACTGCCATCCGGCGCGGCAAATACGCCATGCGTGCGATGGAAGCCATGTCCTTTGACCAGGGCATCGCGTACACCGAAAGCCAGATCGCCCTGCTCGCGCTGACGGAAGACGCGAAAGAGGGGCTGGCAGCCTTCAATGAAAAGCGCAAGCCTGTATGGACCGGCAAGTAAGAATGGAGAATGCCATGACGCAGCAAGAAGTGATCCGCATTGGCGGCGCGTCCGGGTTCTGGGGCGACAGTTCAGTCGCGGCGGAGCAGCTGGTCACCGGCGCCCCGATCGACTACCTGGTCTTCGATTACCTGGCCGAGCTGACCATGGCCATCCTGGCATCGGCGCGCAGCAAAAAGCCGGAATTGGGCTACGCGACCGACTTCGTTGATATCGCGATGAAGAGCACGCTGAAGGAAATCGCGCAGCGTCGCATCAAGGTGATTACCAACGCGGGCGGCATCAATCCGCAAGGCTGCGCCGATGCGCTGGCAAGGCTGGCTGGAGAAATGGGTGTGAGCTTGAGGATCGCGGTGGTGGAGGGCGACGACGTCAGCGCGGCCATTCCGGACTTGCGCGAACGCAAGCAGAAAGACATGTTCACCGGCGCTGGTCTGCCGGACAGGATACTCAGCGCGAACGCCTATCTCGGCGCTCTGCCCATTGCGCAGGCGCTCAGGGACGGGGCCGATGTTGTCATTACCGGCCGTTGCGTCGACAGCGCGGTCACGCTCGGGCCGCTGATCCACGAGTTTGGCTGGGCAGTGGACGATTACGACCGGCTCGCCGCAGGAAGCCTCGCCGGCCACATCATCGAATGCGGCTGTCAGGCAACCGGCGGCTTGCATACCGACTGGGAACAGATTCCGGACTGGGCCAACATCGGCTATCCGGTCATCGAATGTCATGCCGATGGCAGCTTCGTCGTGACCAAACCGAAGGGAACGGGCGGACGCGTGCTGGCGGCGGCAGTGGCCGAGCAGATGCTGTATGAAATCGGCGATCCGGCAGCGTATATCCTTCCCGACGTAGTCTGCGACTTCACCGGCGTGCGCATCGAACAGGAAGACGAGAACCGGGTGCGCGTGAGCGGCGCACGCGGCCTGCCGCCAACCGATTCCTACAAGGTCTCCGCCACCTACATGGATGGCTATCGCTGCGCCGGCACACTGGTCATCATCGGCATCGACGCGGTTGCGAAAGCGCGCCGCACCGGGGAGGCGATCCTGGAACGCACGCGCGCCATCTTCAGGAAAATGGGCCTGCCCGACTACACAGCGTCCTACGTCGAAGTGATCGGCGCCGAAACGCAATACGGCCCGCATTCGCGCGCCACTCAATCGCGCGAGGTGATGATGCGCGTGGCGGTGAACCACACGATGAAGCAGGCATTGGAAATCTTTGCCCGCGAGATCGCACCGGCGGGAACGTCCTGGTCGCCGGGCACCACCGGACCGGCACTGGCGCGGCCCGGCGTGTCGCCGTTGATCAAGCAGTTTGCCTTCACCTTGCCCAAGCGCGAGGTGAGCATTCAGGTCAGGCTCGATGGCAAGGCCGAGCCGGTCGAAGTGCCTCTTAACGGCGGCTATGTCCCTGCCATGAAGGCTCAATCGACAGAAGCGACGCAAGATGCGCCGGCCGGAAAGACAAGCCAGGTGCCGCTGATCAAGCTCGCGTGGGCGCGCAGCGGCGACAAGGGCAATATCTCGAACATCGGCGTGATTGCACGCAAGCCCGAATACCTGCCATTGATCCTGCGCGGGCTCACTCCAGAATCGGTGAAGCGCTACTTCGCGCATCTCGCCAATGGACCGGTCACGCGCTACCTCGTGCCCGGTATCCATGCCTGCAATTTCCTTCTGGAAGATGCGCTCGACGGCGGCGGCACCGCATCCATGCGCATGGACCCGCTCGGCAAGGGCATGGGACAGATGCTGCTGGACATGCCAATCAGCGTGCCGGAGGAACTGGCGAGCAGCCTTGGGGCCAGTTGATGCTTTCACGGAACAACGCCTTGCCTGACATGCCGTGAAGGAAATATAAACATGCCTCTTGATGCCACTCCCGACTCCATCACTCGCGAAGAAATCCATACGCGCGCCGTCATCGTCAAGAGCTACCGGCGCAGCGATGGTCTGTTCGATGTGGAAGGCCACTTGACCGATGTGCGTCCCTATCCGGTGCAGCTTCCGAGCGGCATGCGGCAGGGCGGCGAACCGATCCATGACATGTGGCTGCGGCTGACAGTGGATGTCAATGCGCAAATCATCGCCATCAAGGCGAGCACCCATGGCGCGCCCTATGGGAAGTCCTGCGCCTCGATCACGCCCGCCTATGAAGCGCTTGTCGGCAAGCGCGTTGGCCCGGGGTTTCGTGGCGCGGTGCGCTCGCTGGTTGGCGGGCTGAAAGGCTGCACCCATTTGAGCGAACTGCTACTGGCGATGGGCACCTGCGTGATCCAGGCACTTTATGACGCCAAGCCCCATCCGCCGGACGTCAAGCCTTTCAGCCTCGATGGTTGCCATGCGCTCAATACGAGCGGCCCCATTGTGGCCGAATTCTATCCGCGCTGGTACCGGCGCCCCTGAGTCAATCCGCACATCCTCACCATGCCGAACACTCATTACCCTCATCTGCTCAAGCCGCTCGATCTCGGATTCTGCACCTTGCCCAACCGCGTGCTGATGGGCTCCATGCACACCGGCCTGGAAGAACAGCCCGACGCCATCGAGCGACTGGCCGCCTTTTATGCCGAGCGTGCCGCGGGCGGCGTCGCGCTGATCGTCGGCGGCGGCATGGCGCCGAACGCGGAAGGCAACATGTGGAACGGATTCCACAAGTTCCAGACCGAAGAGGAAGCGCGCCCGCATCGTCGCATCACGGATGCCGTGCATCGCGCTGGCGGGCGCATCGCCATGCAAGTGCTGCATGCCGGGCGCTATGCGCATCATGCGAGTGGCGTTGCGCCTTCGGCGCTACGCTCTCCGCTGTCCCAGGCAACGCCGCGCGCCATGACGGAAGCGGACATTGAGCGGACGATTGCAGACTATGTGCAGTCAGCCCGCCTGGCGCAGTCGGTCGGTTACGACGGCGTGGAAATCATGGGCTCGGAGGGTTACCTCATCAACCAGTTCCTCGTCCCGCGCTCCAACCAGCGCACCGACCGCTGGGGAGGTTCGTTGCAGAACCGGATGCGCTTCGCCGTCGAAACCGTCAGGCGCACGCGCCAGGTCTGTGGCCCCAATTTCATCCTGATCTATCGCCTGTCGCTGGTCGACCTGGTGGAAGGCGGCAGCACCTGGGACGAAGTCATTGCCGTGGCGAAGGCCATTGAAGAAGCGGGAGCGACCTTGCTCAACAGCGGGATCGGCTGGCACGAGGCACGCATTCCCACCATTGCCACGATGGTGCCGCGCGCCGCGTTCACCGGCCTCACGGCGCGCCTCAAGAAAGAGGTGCGCATCCCGGTCATTGCCAGCAATCGCATCAACGATCCTGCCGTCGCGGAACAATTGCTGGTAAACGGCGACGCCGATATGGTATCGATGGCCCGGCCTTTCCTGGCCGATGCGCAATTTGTACTGAAGGCGATGCAAGGCCGCGCGGAGGAAATCAATACCTGCATCGCCTGCAACCAGGCCTGCCTCGACAACATCTTCAATCGCCGTGTTGCATCCTGCCTCGTCAACCCGCGCGCCTGCCACGAAACCAGGATGCCCGTCACACCGGCAACCGCGCCAAAGCGGATCGCGGTGGTCGGCGCCGGCCCTGCCGGAATGGCCTGCGCACTGACCGCTGTCGAGCGCGGCCATCATGTCACGCTGTTTGAAGCGGGTGGCGACATCGGCGGCCAGTTCCATTACGCCCGCCGGATTCCCGGCAAGGAAGAGTTTGCTGAAACCCTGCGCTATTTCCGTCACCGTCTGGACGCCACCGGCGTGAAGGTCCGCCTGCACACGCGCATCGAGAGTGTCGAAGCGTTGCGCGGCGAATTCGATGAAGTGGTGGTCGCCACCGGCGTGACGCCTCGAACGCCGTCCCTGCCGGAAATACGTCACCCCAAGGTGGCCAGCTATGCCGACGTCATCACAGGCCGCAGGCAGGCCGGCAAGCGTGTCGCCATCATGGGTGCCGGTGGCATCGGCTTCGACGTTGCTGAACTGCTCACGCACGAGGTTCATCAGGAACAGAACCCGTCCGAGGCCTTCTGCGCCGAATGGGGCATCGATCTGCAGGTGCGGGAACGCGGCGGCCTTGTTGCGCCCAGTACGCCAGCGCCTGCACGCCAGGTATGGCTGCTGCAGCGCAAGGAGGAGCGTGTCGGTGAAAGACTGGCCAAGACCACGGGATGGATCCGGCGTGCGTTGCTCGGTCGGCGCGAGGTAACGATGCTCGCCGGCGTGGAGTATGTCCGGATCGATGACGAAGGATTGCATGTCCGCGTGCGGGGAGAGCCGCGCGTGCTGCCGGTTGATACGGTGGTCATCTGCGCCGGCCAGGAATCCGAGGCCAGCTTGCATGCGAAGCTGCAAGACGCCGGCATGAAGTCAACGCTGATCGGCGGCGCGCATGTCGCAGCGGAGCTTGATGCGATGCGGGCGATTGAAGAGGGAACGCGGGTGGCCCTGGCGATGTGATGCGGGAGGCGGATGCAGGGGCGTGACTTGAATGTTCGTACGATTGCCTTGGGCGTCTTAAACGAACCCGGAGATGCTCAATAGCGGCCCTTCGATAAGAGGGGCATACTTCATTGCATCGATAGACAAAGCGACGCCTCGTCCGCCACAATTCAGCACGTGCGAGTTGGCCAGCTGGGCAGCTTCCACCGCTCGCTTGATCGTCCGGCGGAACGTCTTTTCGTACATGTGGTGTCGCCACACGATGTCCGAACGGGAATCAGTGGATTCGTGATCGGACGGGAAACCCGGAAGCAACCCCACTGGACAACGGCCTTTCGGTGCTTGCGCTCCAGCGCATCGAGCAACATGACGAGAGGGGCGGCTGACTGATCGATCCGCATCATACACTCCCCGGGTAGCTTCGTTCTGCTCGCGTAGTGACGTCACCGGTGCAATTAGCAACATGGTGACGCGACCCTAGCCGCTTTTGCCTTCTCGGATGATGATCTCCCTTCGGCCGAAACCGACATCCTTGACGCGCAAGGTCATGCATTCCATCAGCCGCATGCCCGCGCCGTACATCAGGCGTAGGGTGCCAGAGTTATTGCAACTCGCGCCACGGTTATGTAATGGGATGACAGAGTTGATGCAACTGGGCTATCGAGGGTTGGACACGACGTCGTCGAGCGCAGGGAACCGTCATAATGAAGACGATGGAAACGGACTTGTCAGGCAGCTATTTAACTTACAGTCGCCATTGCTCTAGACGGGGCGAACTTCTTAAAACGACCCGAAGCAGTCGATCACGCAAATTTGTCAAACGCCCGTAATGCAACGGAAACGGACGGTGAATTTTCACGTTCTGACTTCCTGGCTCGGCTAGGACTGGGCTGTCACCGGCGATGCGTAGATGTAATTCAGACAGACTTTGGACATCCAGTTTTTAAGGGAACAGGCACCCATGAAGTTTGACCGGCGGCAAGTTATTGGGAATTCGGAGAAGTCCACATTGGCTTGACCGCCCACTCGATGACTCATTAGTACATCAACTGACCACAGAGCGAGTGGCTCTCTTAGCATTCCATCTTCTAAACCTTCCATACGCCTTTTGCGATCCCATGTGTATGGGATGGGCTTTGTTACTACGCAGACCTAAAATATTTCCTCTTGGGAATAAGATCTCGAAAAAAGGGGACAGCGTGTTAGAACGGATCGAACGGATACAGGGAATTGGGCTTCTTCACGACGCACAAGGTAAGAAGCATGCGTTCCAAAAGGCGACTCTTATATACGCTGACAACGGCCGTGGAAAATCTACATTGGCCAGCGTATTTCGCTCTGTTTCGATGAACGACAGCAATCTAATCGTCGAGCGCTCCACTGTGGATGGAACAATTCCCCCGCAGGTTGTCCTCCAGTTCGGAAGCGGACACAAGGTAACGTTCGATAAAGGCATCTGGTCCGAACGAAGACCAAAGCTGATGGTATTTGACTCCGATTTCATCGAGAAGAATGTCCACTCCGGAGGAAGCGTCAGTACAACACATCGCAAGAACCTACTTGAATTCGCTCTTGGCGAACAAGCTGTTGCTGCACGAAAGCAAGTCGAAATTGAGACTGAGGTCGCGAAGACTGCTTCTGAAAAAGTAAGTGGACTAATCGCAAAACTTAGCGGTCATCATACCGGCATGACGCTAGCTGCTTTCGAAAAATTACCCAATCTGGAAGATTCAAAGGCGCAAATCGAAGCCTTGCGCAAACGCCTTGCAGACACTGCCAGCATTGAAGCGTTGCAGAGAAAACCTCTTCCGGCCGTGATCGGAGAGCCGGCACTAAACTTCGATTCGCTCTTTGCCATTTTGTCCTCCACGCTGGAACGTATGCAAAATGATGCGGAGCGAATCGTCCGTGAGCATGTCACGAAACTGGGCGGGAAAGACGCGGAACATTGGCTCAGCCAAGGGCAGGCATTCCCCAATGCCGATTCATGCCCATACTGCAATCAATCCTTACAGGGCATAGAGCTAGTTAAAGCATATCAAATGCACTTCAATGCTCACTATAGGGAAATAAAAGTAAAGATTGCGCAACTCCATGAGGGCATTGCAGCGCGTACATCGCAAGAAATCGTTAAGCAATTCGCACTAAAGGTCGAAACCGCAAGGGCAATCGCCGAGACGTGGCGGGATGACGTGAAACTCTCATCGATATCCTTTGACGCATCCAAGTCTTCAGCTGCACTGGCTGAACTACAAGTCTTGTTGTCAAAACTAGCCGACACGAAGCGCCTCGCGCCAACGGAAGCTGCCGGAACAACTGGCGACCGTGCCCGAGCAGAAGCACTCTGGCAGGAAGTCCTTCAAGAAATACAGAAGGCAAACACGTCGATATTCGAGTGCTGCAAAGCGATTGATGCGTTTAAATTTAAACTGAAGGCAGAGAACGCTGTTCAGCTATCAGCGCAGATCAAACACATTGAACTCGCTGAGGTCAGACATACGCCCAACGTGTCGGATTTGATATCCCAACTTCAAGATGCCAGAAAAAACGCCCTCGAAGCTGAAAAAAAGAAGAAACAAGCGCGGGAGAAACTTGACGCTTTGATGGTTGAGACTCTGCAAAAATATGAAGCCTCGATCAATAAACTTCTCCTCAATTTTGGCGCCGCGTTTAGTATTCAAAAGATGGACGCAAACTTCCGCGGCGGTAGTCCCAGAAGCGAATATAGCCTTCTTCTTCGGAACAAGCCAGTTAGCTTAGATGGTGGAAAACCGAGTTTTGGCACTGCCCTTAGCGAGGGAGACAAACGCACTCTTGCCTTCGCCTTCTTTATTGCAAGTGTACTTTCCGACGACAAACTCAGCAGCAGAATTGTAGTAATCGATGATCCAATGTGCAGTCTGGACGCTAATCGTAAACGGCATACTCGGGCCGTCCTCAAGGAAATTTACACGAAAGCAGAGCAGTTAGTCCTTCTTTGCCACGATCTTTACTTCATGCGTGACATGCGAAACGACTTAACAGGAGACGGGAAACCGTCCCCCACCACTGTGCAGCTTATCTACTCGGGAAATGGCTACACCGACTTTGCTGATATCGATATCGATCGTGAATGCGAATCTAGCTACTACCGGCATCATCGAATGCTTGCGGAACTTGTTGAAGGCAAACCATGCCCAGATTCTCGTTCCGTCGCAAAGACTATCCGTCCGCTCCTCGAAGGATATCTCCATCGAAGATTTCCGGGCTTCATCCCTGAAGGATTAATGTTCGGCCAAGTTGTGAATCTTATCCGTGATTCAGGCAGTCCCAGTCCATTGGTCTATGCACATCACCTCGTAGAAGAACTAAATCTCATAAATGGTTACGCTGGACAGTTTCATCACGATACCAATCCAGGGAATGCCGACGCAGTTCAGGTAGTTCTTGCGGAACTGAGAATTTTTGCAAAACGAGCGCTACATATTATTCATAGTAGTTCACCAATGACTATATAAATACAAGCCATTCCAGTCGCCCCCGTACCGATGCAACTAACAGCTAGATGTCAGGAGCGCGCTCTATGTCCAGCTTCTTTTGTGAACGAACGGCAGAATATGCACTAGTACCGTTACTTCAGCGCTCTCTTGAAGCTCATTTTGGATCGGCAGTCCCGATTTTCTTCTGGAAAACTCGAGAAGGAAATCGTACATCTTCGGAAATTCACCAGGATCGCTCTGTCCAAGTGCTTGCCATGTTCGCACGGCGCCCAAAGGTAACTGGCAATAGGAATCGGATCGCCGGCAAGATCAATATAGAGTTAATCCAGTTTGCGCATGCCGCACGTTCTGTGGGAATTTCCACCATTGCAGCCTTTCCCGCCGTAGATTCGATTTACAGCCTTTACAGTGATCCGCAGATTTTTTGGCTACCTGTTGAGCTATCTTGCGACTGTGATTTCAACTTCGAAGCAGATATTTCAAAGCGAGTTCCAACCCTTACGGACGAAAATGGCATTAAAGTTCGAACTATGTCGCTCAAGCAAGTTAGCGAAGGCGTGGAAGATGGTGCGAAGATCCTATCGTGGGACGAGGCCATGCAACATATTTCGCAGCTTCGGCTTGAGCACTACCGAGACGACTCTAATTTTCGGCTTAGTTGGTTCAGTGGCTACAAGCCTGTCTATTTCTTGATACCACGTGATAATTAACCGCTGAAGGGCAGCTTTGGAGAAACGTGTTTGGCAGCTGCGAATCGCATGTTGCCGATCACGCGCAAATGCCGTACGACAGCTCTCAGTCTGAATCGGGCGTTCGAGGCGCGCCCTCCACCGTCCGCTGCTGGCCGACATCAGGCATTTAGTACCCTCGTTCAGCGGTCTGCTGACGGAAACATAGCAGACGCGAAAAAGGCACTCCAAGCGTGAATACGTAATGGAGCGCTGGGTGAAATTCAAAGCGCCAGTAGCACGAATTGAGGCGCGATGTAGGTTAGTCGTACTGACTACGGCCATCGGATGCAACTACCACGGCGCAGACTCTGCTATTTCCTTGGATCTCCGCTTCGACAGTTGCCATCTTTTTGGCGTCCTATGTCAGGCGCGCCATCAAGGCATGTGTCCCCTTCATCTCTGCTAGGACAGCGAAGACTTCCCATTGCGTGAGCACCGTCAGCAACCGGGGTAAACGGCTGGGGCAGTAAACATCTTCCATCCGAAGAAATTCGCTCCCGAGCACCTGCTGATACAGAAAGAGCAAGGCGCAAAGCGCTTGCTCGTGGGTGGAGACACTGACCTGGCGCTCGTTGGTTAGATAGGGCAGGAAGGCCATCACCTCATTCCCTCCCATGTCCATGGGATGTTTCATTTTATAAAACCGGATATACCATCGGATCCTGTAGGCGTACGCCTCTTCGGTGCGTCAGCCGAAATGCTTGTCACGAATGTAACGCCGGACTTGATCGAAGAGTTTCGACGGCTGACGTGGAACTGGCGAAGCGGAATGGGCGGACAGCGCGCCAGATTACACAGAAATTTTTTCACCCTGTTTGAAGTTGGGCCTCGTTGAACTTAAATCGGAGAATCACATGCGAACAAAGGTTCACTACCTGTTTGTGATAGTGCTGTCATGGCTTGCGCCAATATCGAGCTACGCTCAGGTCGAAGTAAAGGAGATCAGTACGCGCCCTGGCGTCACGATTCGCTTCGTCTATGCAAAGGCTGAAAATCCAGTCGCCAGCGCAGTGTTGTTCCGAGGAGGGGCTGGCAATATTGGAATATTTTCCAATGGCTCTATGCGCGTCGAAAACTTTCTTTCTGGCGGGGCACAGAGATTCACCCAGAACGGAATCAGTGTCGTCATTCCGGATGTTCCGTCCGATCGATACACTCTGGACGACTTTCGAAATACCCCCGAGCACGCCCAGGACAACGCCGCACTGATTGAATTTCTCAGGCAGCAGTCCAAGGTCCCAGTATGGGCGATCGGTACCAGCAACGGCTCCCTCTCGGCTGCGGCGTCTTCGACGTACCTGAAGGAAAAAGGACCGGACGGCCTTGTCCTGACCTCCACAGTCACGGAGGCGCCTGTTCCTGCGGCGCATTCCGTCAAGTTGGCACCACTGGGTGAGGTGAAGGTTCCGGTGCTACTGGTTCACCACAAGCAGGATGGTTGCAAAGTGACGCCCTATGGCGCGATGCCGGGACTTATTGCTGACCTCAAGTCGGCGAAAAAGGTGGAACTGATTTCAGAAGACGGGGGTTTCGCAACAGGTAATCCTTGTCATACTGGTTACCATCAGTTTCTTGGAATCGAAGGCGCTGTCACCAAAGATATTGCGGACTGGATCAAGCGTTATGAGTCACAGCAAAATCAGTAAGCCCGCCCATGCGGCTTGAATTGTCCAAGGCCCGACCCCGCGTTGCAGCGGGCTGTGCGATAAGTCCTGCGCAGCCCGCTAAACGTGAACGTGAACGTGAACGTTAAACGGCAATGAAACGATGCGCATAGGGGTGACGTATAGGGATGGCCGGGTGAACAAGAAGCCGACGTATCCTACGGAACATTTGAGTTAATGCTAAAAATGACAAAAAGTTGCGAATTCTCCTTTGACACGTTGCTGTGTGCTTACGCCTGTAGGCGAAGGTCACCGCAGCGCTAAGCGGCTCGAAATGCAACACTCAGCAATCGCCTCCGCGTACGACACCCTGGCCCCAAACTGGCAGGATGGTCACTTCAACGCATCAGACGGGATCAATCAGCACAAGCGCGCGCTCGGCTTCCTGGGGACTCACAGCACGCCTGGAGCGGCACTGAACGTCGGGTGCGGCTGTAGTACGCGCTTCAATGCCTTGCTCCGAGACTGTGGCCTTGAGGTCGAAGGTGTTGATATCTCGGATCGGATGGTGGCCCTGGCGCGGGAGGCCGATCCGACCGTTCAGGTTCATCGAGCCGACATCTGCACTTGGCAGCCACATCGGACTTACCGCTTCATCACCGCCTGGGACAGCATCTGGCACGTACAACTCGCTGAACAACGTGCCTTGATGCTGAAGCTTATGGGACTGCTCGACCCAGGAGGAGTGCTGCTCTTTTCTGCAGGCGGGCTTGATGGCCCAAGTGAGCACACGGACTCTGCGATGGGGCCCACGATCTACTACAGCACGCTCGGCATTCCGGGTCTGTTGCAGGTCATTCAGGAAGCTGGTTGTGCGCTTCGGCACCTCGAGTTCGATCAATGGCCACAGCCGCATCTTGCAGTCATCGCCCAGCGAGCCGCCTAGTCTCACTGGTCTAGGCGCAGCGGTCGACCGCCTCGTCTGAAATCACCTCCTTGCGAATTCCTTCCGTGGCATCAAAGGCTCGCTGCACGCACAGCCCCGCATCAAGCCACTTGGTAAAATACTCGGTTTTCGTTGTCTCCTGAGTGGAGCCTTAATAAGCACATCGGGAAGACATATCAGGAAGGGCAATTCATGGCGGGCTTCGGTGCGTGGAGCAAGTTAACAACATGGATACGGCTGGAACTGAGCCATCTCACGACAATCCACGCCAGTGACCGACTATGGCAGATGCCGTTCGCTGCGGCACTTGCCTCGGGGCTGCCGTTGCTCATCGGCGCGTATTTCAATCACATGAATTACGGGCTGATCTCATCGCTCGGCGGTCTTGTATTTCTCTACTTGCCCGGCACACCGCTGTATCACCGCATGGTGTCGCTGATGGCCTGCGCGTTTGGCCTGATTGCCTGCTATGCGCTAGGCGTGATGAGCCACTTTTCCTCGCCGGTAATGATGCCTGCGCTCATCTTTACCGCGATCCTCGTCACCATGGTCTGCCGCTTTTACATGCTGGGGCCGCCTGGCAGCCTGTTTTTCATCATGGCGGCGTCGATTGGGGCATATTCGCCGGTGGCATTCCTGGGCCTGCCGCTCGTGGTCGGGCTGATTACCATGGGTTGCCTGCTGGCTTGCCTGATCGGGTTTATCTATAGCGTTTATATTTTGAGACTGCAGCCGCCGAAGCCGGTGCCTCCCCTGCAGCCACCGACCTTCGACTTCGTGGTATTCGACTCGGTGGTGATTGGTGTATTCGTTGGCATTTCGCTGGCCGTCGCCCAGGTATTGCAGCTGCAAAAGGCATACTGGGTTCCGGTGAGCTGTCTGGCAGTGATTCAGGGCGCGTCGCTTCGCGCTATTTGGATCAAGCAATTGCACCGTGTGCTTGGCACCGCCATCGGCCTGCTGGTTTCCGCTGGCCTGTTGCTGCTCCCGCTGGACAAATGGGGCATCTCCCTGACGATGATGGCGCTGACCTTCGTGATCGAATATACGGTGGTGCGGCACTATGCATTCGCCACCATTTTCATCACGCCCCTGACCATCCTGCTGGCAGAAGCGGCCTCGTTGGGACATGGATCGATGGCCCCTCTGATCCAGGCGCGATTTTTCGATACTGTCCTGGGATGCTTCATGGGTCTGGTCGGCGGCGTTTGCCTGCACAGTCCTCGCTTTCGAGAGGTGGTGGGCCCGCAAATCCGGCGTCTTATCCCGTCGCGTCTTGTGCCATGAAAGCTTCGGTCAGAGCAGAGTAGAGTGTCCAGATGATTTTGTAGGGTGCGCACGGTGCACCCTACATCTTTCTCCGGATGATCTCGAAGGCCGGTATCAGCGACCCGGCTTCAGCTCGGGTTGCCAGCCTCCACCGCCTTTGACGCTTTCGCGTTCTTCGCATATCCCACCTGCACTTCTGCGGGAAGCGTCACGCCGTTCTTGACTGCGGTCATTTCCGCGAGGATGGAAATCGCGATCTCCGGTGGCGTCTTGCTGCCGATATAAAAACCGACCGGCCCGCGCAGCCTGGCCAACTGTGCGTCGGTCAGATCGAACAGCTTGAGCCGTTCCCGGCGCTTGGCGTTGTTGGCGCGCGAGCCGATCGCGCCGACATAGAAGGCATCCGATTTCAATGCTTCCATGAGCGCCAGGTCGTCGAGCTTGGGATCGTGGGTCAGTGCCAGTACGGCGCAGCGGGCATCCGGCTGCATCTCGATCACGACATCGTCCGGCATGGCATGCACCAGTTCCGTGCCTTCCACCTGCCAGTCGGCGCGGTATTCCTCCCGCGGATCGCACACCGTGACGTGGTAATCCATGCCGATCGCAATCTGCGCCAGGAAGCGCGACAACTGTCCTGCGCCGATGATCAGAAGGCGCCAGCGCGGTCCGTGCACCGTCGTCAGTGTGCTGGCCGAGATCTGCAGGCTCATGCCGGGGCCGGCCTGCCCGAGCGTCACTTCGCCGGTGCCGAGGTCGAGGCGGCGCGCAAGCAGTTCGCCGGCCGAGAGCCGCTGCAGCAGTTCCGGGATCCGGCTGCTTGCAGAAAGCGGTTCGATGGACAGTTCAATGGTGCCGCCGCAAGGCAGCCCGAAACGATGCGCCTGGTCGGCCGTGATGCCGTAGGTAATGATCTCCGGCAGTGTGCGGGTGATCCCCTGCTTGCGCACCTGGTCGATCAGATCGTCTTCGATGCACCCGCCCGAGACGGAACCGACCACGCGCCCGTCGTCCCGGATGCCCAGCATCGCGCCTTCGGGGCGCGGGCTGGAACCCCATGTCCTGATGACCGTGACCAGCTGGCAGCGGTGCCCGGCGTCGAGCCATTGACTGCAGCTTTTCAACACTTCCAGATCGATGCTGTCCATATCGTCCACCCAAGACTGTCCGTGAAAATCGGGAGATCGAACGGTCTCCCGCACACCATTCGGAAAATTCTGCGACTGCTGCCTTGGATTACTTTTGACATTCAACAAAGATGTCCGGCGTAACGGACGTACGCTAAGTCCGGTATGTCCAGGGCCATCTCTTTGACCTGCTGCGACATCAATAAATCGATGACTGGGCAATCGACCGGATCATCGGGATAAAAAATGGAGACAAGCTTGCCGGCGGCGACCCGTGTGGTACAGGCCGTGTCCTTCTTTTCTCCTGCGGCAACTGCTCCAGCGCTCATCGGGCGGTATCTCATTTTTCAGGCGGTATCTGATTTGAGGAGTAATCGCATGGCAATCAATGTATCCATGACCGTCAACGGCAACCCGGTGAGTGCGGAGATCGATCCGCGCACGCTGCTGGTCCAGTTTCTCCGCGAGAATCTCTCGCTTACCGGCACACATGTTGGCTGCGATACCAGCCAGTGCGGCGCATGTACGGTGATCGTCAATGGCAACGCAGTCAAATCCTGCTCGGCGCTGGCCGCGCAGTTCCAGGGGGCGCAGGTTACGACGATCGAAGGCGTTGCCGCTGCGGATGGCACGCTGCATCCGATGCAGGCGGCGTTCAAGGAATGCCATGGGCTGCAATGCGGTTTCTGCACACCGGGCATGATCATGTGCGCAATCGACATGGTGCAGCGCCATCCGGACGCGTCCGAGCACGATATCCGTGAACATCTTGGTGGCAACATGTGCCGCTGCACCGGCTATCACAACATCGTCAAGGCCGTGCAAGTGGGCGCCGCCAACATGGGAGGAGCCTGACATGAATGCTCCCAGCGAACGTGAAACCGGCATCGGCGCTTCGGTGCGCCGCAAGGAAGACTATCGCTTCCTTACGGGCAGCGGCAACTATACCGACGATGTGCAGGTACCTGGCCAGACCTATGCGTATTTCCTGCGCTCACCGTATGCCCACGCAAGGATAGTTTCCATCGACAAGAGCGCGGCACAAAGCGCTCCGGGCGTCATTGCCGTCCTCACCGGAGAGGATCTTGCGGCGGACAAGGTGGGCGGCGTGCCCTGCGGCTGGCTGATCACCGATGTCAACGGTCAGCCGATGAAGGAACCCGCGCATCCTGCGCTCGCGCAGGGCAAGGTGCGCTATGTCGGCGACCAGGTGGCCATCGTCATTGCAGCGAACTATCTGCAGGCCAAGGATGCCGCCGAGCTGATCCAGGTCGAGTACGACCCGCTGCCGGCCGTGATTGATGCACGCGACGCAGTCAAGCCCGGGGCGCCGGTCGTGCATGATGAGGCATCGGATAACAAGTGCTATACCTGGTCGATCGGCGACAAGGCGGCGGTGGACGCGGCCTTCGCGCGCGCGCATCACGTTACGCGCATCGAACTGACCAACAACCGCCTGGTGCCGAACGCCATCGAGCCGCGGGCGGCGCTGGCCCAGTACAACCGGGGTGACGATTCGTATACGCTGCATGTGGCGAACCAGAATCCGCATGTCGAGCGCCTGCTGCTGACCGCCTTCGTGCTCGGCCTGCCGGAGCACAAGATGCGTGTCATCGCACCCGACGTGGGCGGCGGCTTCGGCTCGAAAATCTTCCTTTACGCCGAGGATGTGGTGCTGACCTGGGCTGCGAGAAAGATCAACCGGCCGGTGAAGTGGACCGCCGAGCGTTCGGAATCCTTCCTGTCCGACGCGCATGGCCGCGACCACGCCACGGTGGCCGAAATGGCGGTCGACAGCAACGGCAAATTCCTCGCCATGCGCGTGCATACCGTCGCCAACCTCGGCGCCTATCTGTCCACCTTCGCGACGTCGATACCGACCATCCTGTATGCCACGCTGCTCGCCGGACAATACGCGACGCCGCAGATTTACGCCGAAGTGGATGGCGTGTTCACCAATACAACGCCAGTGGATGCCTACCGCGGAGCCGGACGTCCGGAAGCGGCCTATGTGGTCGAACGGCTGGTATCGGCAGTGGCGCGGGAGATGAAGATCGATGACGCCGAACTGAGGCGGCGCAATTTCGTCACCGAGTTCCCTCACCAGACGCCGGTGGCGCTCCAATACGATACTGGCGACTTCCATGCCTGCCTGGATGGCGCCATGGACTTGGCCGATGTCGCCGGCTTTCCGGCACGACGCGAAGAAGCGAAGCAGCGCGGCAAGCTGCGCGGACTCGGCTACTCCACGTACATCGAGGCCTGCGGCCTGGCGCCGTCGAACATTGCCGGTGCCCTCGGCGCACGCGCGGGACTGTATGAAGTCGGCGAGATCCGCGTGCATCCCACCGGCAGCGTCACCGTATTTACCGGGTCGCACAGCCACGGGCAGGGACATGAAACGACCTTCGCGCAAGTCGTTTCCAGCCGGCTTGGCATTCCGTTCGAGCAGGTGGACATCGTGCACGGCGACACCGGGCGTGTGCCATTCGGCATGGGCACCTATGGCTCGCGTTCGCTCGCGGTAGGCGGCTCTGCCATCATGAAGGCACTCGACAAGATCGAAGCCAAGGGCAAGAAGATCGCGGCACACATCCTGGAAGCATCGGCCAGCGACATTGAGTTCAAGGACGGCAAGTTCACCATCATCGGGACCGACCGCAGCGTGCCGTTTGCCCAGATCGCGCTGGCGGCCTATGTGCCGCACAATTATCCGCTCGAGAAGCTGGAGCCCGGACTGAACGAGACTGCGTTCTACGATCCCACCAACTTCACCTACCCGGCGGGCGCACATATCTGTGAAGTGGAAGTCGATCCGGAAACCGGTGTTGTCGAAGTGGTCGCCATGACCGCCGTCGACGATTTCGGCAACGTCATCAATCCGATGATCGTCGAAGGCCAGGTCCATGGCGGGCTCGCGCAAGGCATCGGGCAGGCCTTGATGGAGAACTGCGTCTACGACCGTGAGAGCGGGCAGCTTCTGTCGGGCAGCTACATGGATTACGCGATGCCGCGCGCCGACAACCTGCCCAGTTTCCGGGTCGGCAATCGCGTCACGCCGTGCACGCACAATCCGCTGGGCGCCAAGGGCTGCGGCGAAGCAGGCGCGATCGGATCGCCGCCGGCCGTCATCAATGCCGTCATCGACGCACTCTCGCCATTGGGCGTGACGCATCTGGACATGCCGGCCTCGCCGGAACGGGTGTGGCAGGCCATCCAGTCCGCGCAGCAGTCGGCGGAACAGTCCACCACACGCAACGCATGAGGAGGAGCGCATGTACGCATTCGAACTGCATCAACCCAAGAGCATCAGCGAGGCGGTGGCCCTGCTTGCTACACCGGATAGCCGCCCCTTGGCCGGAGGGCAGAGCCTGATCGCAGCGATGAAGCTGCGCCTTGCGTCACCAACAAGCCTCGTAGATCTCGGCGGTATCGCCGAACTGCGCGGCATCCGGCAGGAAGGAGACACGCTGGTCATCGGTGCCGGAAACCGTCACGCCGAGATTGCGGAAGCGGCCGAGGTCAGGGAAACGATCCCCGCACTGGCCGGGCTGGCCGGCGAGATCGGCGACCTGCAAGTGCGCAACCTCGGAACGCTCGGCGGTTCGCTCGCCAACAACGATCCTGCCGCCTGCTACCCGGCAGCCGTGCTCGCGCTGAACGCGACCATCCGCACCGACCGTCGCACGATCACAGCCGACGACTTCTTCAAGGGTATGTATGAAACCGCGCTGGAAGCCGGCGAGATCATCACCGCTGTCGAGTTTCCGGTTCCCGAGCGGGCGGCGTATATCAAGTTCCTCAATCCGGCATCACGCTTCGCGCTGGCAGGGGTGTTCGTCGCGCGCGGAAAGGAAGGCCACGTGCGGGTGGCCGTGACGGGTTGCGCCGGCTGTGCGTTCCGTGCCGCGGATCTGGAAAAGGCGCTCGAGGCCGATTTCTCGCCCGACGCCGCGAAGGCAGTGAAGGTGTCGCCCGACGGTCTCAGTTCCGATCTGCATGCCAGCAGCGCATACCGGGCGCACCTGATCCCGGTGCTCGCGGCGCGCGCGGTGGCCAAGGCGCTTGAATGAACATGCGTCGCTGAAGCAGGCGTTTCCAGGCGAGCCCATGCCACGACATCCCGTACCGAATTCCGTCGACGACGTGGCGCAACTGCTGGCCTCGCAGCAATACATCGCGGGGCGTCACCTGGCGACCACGCTGTATCTGGCAATGCGCATGGGCCGGCCGCTGTTTCTCGAGGGCGAGGCAGGGGTCGGTAAAACCGAGGTCGCCAAAGCCCTTGCGGCCGGGCTGGATCGAAGGATGGTGCGCCTGCAGTGCTACGAAGGCCTTGACATTGCGAACGCGGTCTACGAATGGAACTATCCGCGCCAGATGATCGAGATCCGTCTCGCGGAGGCAGCGGGGCAGGCATCGAAAGACCGGCTGGAAGCGGACATCTTCACCGACCGTTTCCTGATCAAGCGCCCGCTCTTGCAGGCACTGGATAGCGCGGACGACAATCCTCCGGTCCTGCTGATCGACGAGCTCGACCGCGCCGACGAACCCTTCGAGGCCTACCTGCTGGAAGTGCTGGCAGAGTACCAGGTCACGATCCCCGAGCTCGGCACCATTCGCGCGGAGCATCCGCCGCTGGTGGTCATTACCTCCAACCGGACGCGCGAAATCCACGATGCGGTCAAGCGGCGCTGCTTCTATCACTGGGTCGACTACCCGGACAAGGAAAGGGAGCTTGAAATTGTCCGGCGCAAGGCCCCGCAGGCGGCCGACACGCTCAGCCGCGAAGTGGTCGCATTCATCGCCCGCCTCCGCGCGATGGCGCTCTACAAGGCCCCGGGCGTGGCGGAAACCATCGATTGGGCAGCGGCACTGGCGGCCCTGGACAAGACGGTGCTGGACCCGGAAGCGGTACAGGCAACGCTGGGAGTGGTGCTCAAGTACGAGGACGACATTGCACAGCTGGATGCCGGAACAGTCGCGCAACTGGTCGGCGATGCCCGTGGCGAAGCGGCGGGATGGCGATGAGCGCGACAGCACCGGACGACAATGGCGCGAAGCTCGCGGAAAACGTGGTCCACTTCGCGCGCGTGCTGCGTCGGGCGGGGATGCCGATCGGCCCGGCCAAGGTGCTCGACGCCTTGCATGCGCTGCAGGTCGTCGGCGTGGAACGGCGGAACGATTTCTACTATGCACTATCGACTGTCCTGGTCGACCGGCACGACCAGCAGATGATCTTCGACCAGGCATTTGACCTGTTCTGGCGGGATCCGTCCCGTGTGCAGCAGTCGCAACAGCTCAGCGATCTCCTGAGCGGCGTGCGTACCCCGGGTGCGAAGGAATCGCCAGTGGCGCCGCGTGTCGCGGAGGCGATGCATCCCAACACGCAACGCAGGACGCCATCCGAGAGCCCGACGCCGGAAATCAGTTTCGATGCCAGCTTGACCATGTCGCGGCGCGAAGTACTGCACGCCAAGGATTTCGCAGCGATGACGCCAGATGAGCTGGCCGAGACATGCAGGCTGATCGCCACCATGCGCATGCCTCTGCCGGTCATTCCCAGCCGCCGCGCGAGGGCGGTCCTGCAAGGCAACCGGGTCGATCTGCGCGGCACCATGAGCCGCATGATCAAGGCGGCAGACGGATTCGTTGAATGGCGCTATCGCACACCGCGCCTGCGGCCGGCGACCCTGGTCATCCTGTGCGACATTTCCGGATCAATGGACAGCTACACGCGCATGCTGCTGCATTTCATCCATGCCGTGTCCAACAGCGGCAGCCGGGTCCACACCTTCCTGTTCGGCACCCGCCTGTCAAACATTACCCGCGCGCTGCGTGACCGTGATGTCGATGTGGCGCTTTCCCAGGTCACGCGCCAGGTCGCCGACTGGGCCGGCGGCACCCGCATCGGTGCCTGCCTGCGCGAATTCAACCGAGAGTGGGCGCGCAGGCTACTGGGGCAAGGGGCCGTCGTGCTGCTCATCACCGATGGCCTGGACAGTGACGACGCCGATGAACTTGGCGACGAGATGGAGCGGCTGAGCCTCTCGTGCCGGCAGCTGATCTGGCTCAATCCGCTGCTGCGCTACGCGGGATTCGAAGCCAGGCCGGGCGGCATCCGCGCCATGTTGCCGCATACCGACCTGTTCCTTCCCGTGCACAACCTGAACAGTCTGGCCAGCCTTGGTGCAGTACTGAACGCCGCTGCGCGTCGACAGTCTTCATCAGGATGCCGGACACCTTATTTCGCAGGAGATCGACATGGAAATGTCCAAGATTCAAATCGTGCCGGCCTCGCTGGAGCGCGTCTGGGAGGCACTCAATGATCCGGAATTGCTGCAGGCCTGCATCACGGGCTGCGAAGCCACCGAACGTATCGCGGAGAATGAATACCGGATCGACATGAAGGTGAAGGTCGGTCCTGTGAACGCGAGATTCAGCGGCAAGATCACCCTTGTCGATCTGAATCCACCCGAGTCCTACACGCTCAATTTCGAAGGGCAGGGCGGGATGGCCGGTTTTGCAAAAGGCGTCGCCAGGGTCGCGCTCTCTGCCGAAGGTGAAGCGACCGCACTGGCGTATACCGCATCCGCACAGGTCGGCGGGAAGCTGGCCCAGATCGGCTCCCGCCTGATCGACGGCGCCGCGAACAAGATGGCGGCGGACTTCTTCGCGGCGCTTGCCAGAGAGCTAGATGCAGCCTCTGCGGCTGCGACAACGCAAGACGAGAGCCTGGAGGCGGATGCCAAGGAGGCGTCTGCCGTATGTGAGGACGAACCCCAGGGAGACGTTGCGGAGACCTCCGTGCCGCCCGTTCCGCAGGCGGATGCGCCGTAGATCTTGCCTGAGCCGGCTGCTGGTTCGCAGGCGCCCACCTGAAGCAAAGCTGGTTCAAGATGAGACGACACGCGATGCGATACGCGCCCCCGGCTTCGTCTGCACCACACCAGATCCGGAGGCATTCGCGCCCTAGCGAAATCTGACGCCGCCTGGCAGGTCAAACCCGGCTTCCTGCACTTGAAACCCGCTCGCGCTCAGGAATGCA
Organism: Noviherbaspirillum sp.; assembly: GCF_035254685.1. Classification (GTDB taxonomy): domain Bacteria; phylum Pseudomonadota; class Gammaproteobacteria; order Burkholderiales; family Burkholderiaceae_D; genus Noviherbaspirillum. The sequence goes on from NZ_DATFAI010000036.1 coordinate 24,525, forward strand.
GTTCAGCTAAGGCAGCATCTGAAAGGATGTCGTCCCCGCAAAGGCGGGTGGCTGCCCCGCGGGGATCCCTGGTGAGGCGATATTTGAAACTCTGCATGGGTCCCCGCCTTCGCGGGGACGACCAAGGGGGAAATCAGCCTTGACTGAACTGCATTCGCCCGCGCCCAGCCAATTTACGCAAGACCCCACAGCGCCACAGGATTAATCTACAAGCAAACAAGCTGCCGCGCTTTGCCCCGGCTTCTCCGCATCCCATGCTACGAGAAAAGGATCCCCATGAATAACGACCTGCCCCTGCAGTCCATGCGCAATCCGAACTACTACACCGCGGAGCACGAGCAGTTCCGCGACATGGTGCGCAATTTCGTTGCGAAGGAGGTGATCCCGTTTGTCAATGAATGGGACGAGGCGGGTGAATTTCCGCGCGAGATGTATGGCAAGGCGGCGGAGATCGGATTGCTGGGGATCGGATATCCGGAGCAATATGGCGGAACGCCGGCCGATGTTTTTTATCACGTCATTGCTTCGGAAGAGTTTGCGCGCGCCGGTTGCGGCGGCTTCAGCGCGTCGATCTTTTCGCACACCATCGGCACGCCGCCGATCCTGAATGCCGGCAGCGAGGCGCTCAAGGCACGTGTGTTGCCCGAAGTTCTCTCCGGCAGAAAAATCTCGGCGCTGGCCATCACCGAACCAAGTGGCGGCTCCGATGTCGCAAGCCTCCGCACGACAGCGGTGCGGGATGGTGATCATTACATCGTCAATGGTGAAAAGACCTTCATCACCTCCGGCATGCGCGCCGATTACTACACCGTCGCGGTGAGGACGAATCCCGAGGTCAAGGGCGCGGGCGGTGTTTCCCTGCTGTTGATCGAACGCGATACGCCCGGCTTCACCCGCACGCCGCTGAAGAAGATGGGCTGGTGGTGCTCCGATACCGCGCAGCTGCATTTCGACAATTGCCGCGTGCCGGTGTCGAACCTGATCGGTGTCGAGAACGAGGGCTTCCGCATCATCATGCGCAACTTCAATTCCGAGCGCCTTTTTATGGCCGCCGGCGCCTACGGGTTTTCGCAGGTGTGCCTGGCCGATGCGCTGGCATGGGCGCGCGAGCGCAAGACCTTCGGTCTGCCGATCGTCGAACGCCAGGTGATCCGCCACAAGCTGGTCGACATGAGCATGAAAATCGAGGCCACGCGGGCACTATTGGAAGACCTGACATGGCGCGTGCAGAACAAGTTTGGCGATCCCGCCATGCTGGTGGCGCAGACAAGCATGCTGAAGAACTTCGCGATGCAGACCATGCAGTTCTGCGCCGACGAGGCCGTGCAGATCCTCGGCGGCATGGGATACATGCGCGGCACACGGGTGGAGCGCATCTACCGCGAAGTGAAGGTGAACATGATCGGCGGTGGCGCCGTGGAAATCATGAAGGACCTGGCGGCGAAGCAGTTGCAGTTTTGAGAGGGGCGCAGGCCGTGCGGATCACGCGCCTGCGCACCGTGGGTTTCGCTTCGCTCTACCCACGCTACGGTTCTCTGCGGTTTTCCAGAATTCTTATTTGCGCACCAGAACCACGGGCAGTTCAACCAAGCCGTGCTGGTGTGCCACGCCCGCGTAGGGCGGCTTGGGCCATTCCCAACGGTCGGCGGGAAATAGTGCCCGCATTGCGTTGATGTCGCAGTGATAAGGCGGGCCGCTGATGACGCCCTCCGGCTTGTCCACTGGCGGCAGTTGCATGAACAAGGCCAGCAGCTTCCCGCCCGGGCGCAACCATTGATGGAGCTGATTCGCGTAGCGTACCCACAAGTCGGGATGAAGCGCGCACAGGCAGGCTTGATCGAAGACCGCGTCGACGGGCTCCACCGGCATCCACGTCAACACGTCAGCTTCGACAAGTTCAGCCTGCACCGCATTGCGTTCGATCAGTTGCCGGCACAGGGCAAGCGCGTCCGGCGCATAGTCCAGTCCGGTGACTTTCATGCCGGCAGCAGCCAGTGCCACCACGTCCCAGCCTTGCCCACAGCCCGGAACGATCACCCGCTCACCGGGCTTGAAGCTGCCATCTTCCACCCAGCGGGCGAGCTGAGTACCGGGGCCGCCGCGGTCCCACGGCATGTTGCCGGAGGCAAAGCGCGATTGCCAGAATTCTTGTGTCGGACCAGCCATCTTATGCCACTGCCTCCTTGAGTTCTTCACGAATGCGCACCTTCAGCACCTTGCCCGTCGGATTGCGCGGCAAGGCATGCACCAGGCGCAGTTCACGTGGCAACTTGTAGCGTGCGAGCGTGCTCTCGGCGAAGGCGCGCAACTCGTCCAGGTTCAGCGACGCGCCCGGTTTCAGCGCGACCACTGCCACAACGCGTTCACCCCACTTCTCATCGGGAGCCCCGACGATTGCGCATTCGGCAACGGCGGGGTGATCGTAAATCACGCTCTCGACCTCCGCCGGGTAGACGTTCTCGCCGCCGGTAATGATCATATCCTTCACTCGATCGCAAAGGAACAGGAAACCTTCGTCGTCGACATAACCGACGTCACCCGTGCGGAACCAGCCTTCCTCGTCAAAGGACGCCGCCGTCGCATCAGGGCGATTCCAGTATCCCTTCATGACATTGCTGCCGCGCACGCACACTTCGCCCTTCACATTGGCTTCATTGAGCGCCTTGCCGGAGAAATCGACCAGGCGGATTTCGGTCAGCATGGCTGCCGTGCCGCAGGAACCGAGCTTGTCGCCGGAACGGTCCGGGTGCAGGAAGGTAATGGTCGCGGTCGTTTCCGTCATGCCATAGCCTTGATGCACCGGGATATTGCGCCCGTTGTACAACCGCAGCAGCGGCTCCGGCATGGGCGCGCCGCCCACGGCGATCAGGCGCAGCGAACGCAGGTCGGCCTGTTCGAAATCCGGATGCTGGCTCATGAACAGCAGCATGGCCGGTACCGCGAAGCTGAATGTGATCTTGTATTGCTCGATAGCGCGCAACACTGCGCTCGCATCGAAGCCGCGTTGCAGCACCACATGGCCGCCGGCCATGATGGTGGGCAAGGTGGCGCAGACCATGCCGCCGACGTGAAATAGCGGCGCGAAGTTGAGCGTGACATCGGTGGAGGCAACGTCCATGAGCAGCATGACGTTGAGATTCTGCGCCCAGAAATTCAGGTGGGTCAGCATCGCGCCTTTCGGATGGCCGGTGGTGCCCGAGGTATACATGACGACAGCAACATCCTGCGGATCAACTTCCACTTGCGACGGAATGGCAGTGGCTTGCTCCATGAGCGGCAGCACGGACGGCCAGCCGGGTGCGTCCTTGTTCACCCCGAAGTAATGCGCGCAGCCGAGCTGCGGGCGGACGCCGTCGATGATGCCCTGGTGTTCCTGCCCGGTAAGCAACAGATGCACGCCGGCATCCTTGATGATGAACGCCAGCTCCGGCCCGGTCAGGCGGAAATTGAGCGGCACGAAGATGGCGCCGATGCGAGCGGCGGCGAACTCGGCGACGAGGAACATCGGATCGTCAAATCCGAGATAGCCGACCCGGTCGCCGCGCCGTACGCCATGCGCCGCGAACACTGCGGACAGGCGCTCGATGTGACTCCAGAATTCGCCATAGGTCCAGGTGACGTCATCGCAGGTAAGGGCAGGGCGGTGCGGCGCGCGCTCTGTCCTGCGGCGCAGCCACTCCGCCAGCCCCAGCGCGCCTTGCTGGTTGCGCCAGCACTTGTCCTGCTTCGCTTCCGATACCACCGCCATTCGCATCTCCTCGTCATGATGTTGTTATCGCGATCGCTACGCGCGCTGGATGGCGCAAACCCGTAACTCTGGGGTAAATCATTGTCGTAGGGTGGGTAGAGCGCAGCGAAACCCGCCGTGTTCAAGAGACGTCGTTTCGGCAGGTTTCGCTGCACTCTACCCACCCTACGATATCCGAGCGAGCCGCAATGCGCTTGCCAAATGTCTAACGGCGTATCCGACCCAATGTTAGGGCGGCGTTCGGAGCAAGTCTTGTGAAATGTGGCTAAAGATAGTGCGGTAGCGTGCGCTCGGCGGTCTTCTGGATGTGGCGGCGCATCCGGGCTTCTGCCTTGGCCGGGTCGGCGTCAAGAATGGCTTCGGTGATGCCGCGATATTCGCTGACCATCGCCCTCACATCGGCCCGTGTCAGGAGGGCATGAAACTGGGTCCGGAACAGGTGGACCCGGGGCAGGGGCATCGCCCGGTCAAGTTCCTTGTTTCCAGCGATGTCGAACATCACCTGGTAAAACCTGGCGCGCTGGCCGAGCACGCGATCCAGGTCGTCCGAGAATTCGATGCCCGTCAGTGGCTTAGCGGCAGCTTCGAAGCGCTGGCGATTGTTGCCGCGCCCGATGTTCTCCGCCGCCAACCGGGCGGCAAGGGCGGACAGCATCTCCAGTACCTGCAGCAGCTCCTTCGCATCTTCGGCGCTCAGCTCGCCCACGACAGCGCCGCGATTGTGGGTCAGCTCCACGACGCCGCTTGCCGCGAGGGTCTTCAATGCTTCCCGCACCGTGCTGCGGCTCACGCCGAAGTCGCGCATCAGGTCCGCTTCGACGAGCCGCTGCCCGACCTGGTATTGGCGCCGCAGGATGCGCTTGCCGATGGCGTCGGCGATACGTGCGGAGGTGCTGCCGCCGGAAGAGGAGGGGACTTGGCTCATGTGTAGGAGGGTTCGTTACCGTTGGAAATTGCTCGTGTGCAGGAAAACGCGTTCCGTTTCCTCATAACCTGCTTTCGCGTCCGTCGTCTTGCGTCAACCTGCCAATCATCGCTTTTCACAAAAATATCACAAAATCGTCTGACAAAGTATTGTAAATTGTCGGACAATAATTCTACAATCGAGCGCACGATGTGATCGTGAAGCGAGGAATGGAGTTCATGAACGATACGATTTCTGCAACGGGCGGGCATGGTTTCGATACGGTGCGCCTCGCGCAATTCATGCAGGCGCATGTCGAAGGCTTCAGCGGCGAACTGGAGGTGGCGCGCTTCAAGGGCGGCCAATCGAACCCCACCTTCCTGCTCACGGCGGGCAGGCAACGCTATGTGCTGCGCAAGAAGCCGGCCGGACAGCTTTTGCCTTCGGCGCATGCAGTGGAGCGCGAATACCGCGTGATCACGGCGCTGGCCGGAACCGGGGTTCCCGTGGCGCGTACCTATTGCCTGTGCGAGGACAGCACGGTGATCGGCACGCCGTTTTACATCATGGAGTATGTGGATGGCCGTGTGCTGTGGGATCCGACGTTGCCGGGCATGGGAAAGGCCGAGCGCGCCGCGGTTTACGATGACATGAACCGCGTGATCGCCGCGCTGCACAAAGTCGACTACAAAGCGGTCGGACTGGACGGGTTCGGCAAGCCGGGCAATTACTTCGAGCGCCAGATCGCACGCTGGACCAAGCAGTACCGCGCATCGGAAACCGATCGGATCGAAGCCATGGACCGCCTGATCGAGTGGCTGCCGACGCACATTCCTCCCGGCGATGAAACCGGGATCGTCCATGGCGACCTGCGTCTGGACAACCTGATCTTCCACAAGGAAGAGCCGCGCATTCTTGCCATCCTGGATTGGGAACTCTCCACGCTGGGCCATCCGCTGGCCGACTTTTCCTACCACATGCTCACCTGGCGCCTGACGTCCGGCGAATTTCGCGGCATGGCGGAATACGACCTCCCCGCGCTCGGCATTCCCTCCGAAGCGGAATATCTGCAGCGCTATTGCGAGCGGGCCGGTCGGGCGTCGGTTCCGCCGGCCGACTGGGACTTCTATCTTGGCTACAGCATGTTCCGGCTGGCTGCCATCCTCCAGGGCATCCTGCGTCGCGCGCTCGACGGCACCGCATCCAGCGCTGAAGCAGTCGAAACGGGCGGGCGGGCGCGTCGCATCGCCGAGGCCGGCTGGCGACAGGTGGAAGGAATTCGCCAATAACTGACGCAACGAACGCCGCGAAGACCAGCACGGTCTGGCATTGCGGCCTATCCCCTCAACAGGGCAAGCCCCGACAAGGAAAGGAAGAAGAAGATGGATATGTTTACGCCTTCTGCCAAGGTGCAGGATCTGCAGAAACGTCTCAATGCCTTCATGGATGAACACATTTACCCGAACGAGGCACGGTACTACCAGGAGTCCCAGGAAGGCGGCCCGTGGTCGGTGCAGCCGGTGGTGGAAGAACTGAAACTCAAGGCGAAGGAGCAGGGACTGTGGAACCTGTTCCTCCCCGAGTCGGAATATGGCGCCGGCCTGACCAATCTCGAATACGCGCCGCTGTGCGAAATCATGGGCCGTTCGCACCTGGCACCGGAAGTGTTCAACTGCTCCGCGCCCGATACCGGCAACATGGAAGTGCTGGCCCGCTACGGCACCGAGGAACAAAAGAGAAAATGGCTGATCCCGCTGCTGGAAGGGAAGACCCGCTCCGCATTCGCCATGACCGAGCCGGCAGTCGCCTCCAGCGACGCAACCAATATCGAGGCCTCGATCGTGCGCGACGGCGACGAATATGTGATCAACGGGCGCAAGTGGTTCACCACCGGTGCCACCGATCCGCGTTGCGAAGTGATGATCTTCATGGGCAAGACCGATCCCGACAACCCGAACCGCTACCTGCAACAGTCGATGATCCTCGTGCCCAAGAACACGCCGGGCGTGACAGTGACGCGCCCCCTCCCGGTATTCGGATTCTACGGCGTGCCGGACCGTGCTTCCGAAGTGGTATTCAAGAACGTGCGGGTGGCGGCGTCCAACATGCTGCTCGGTGAAGGCCGCGGGTTCGAGATCGCACAAGGCCGCCTTGGGCCGGGACGCATCCATCACTGCATGCGCCTGATCGGCCTGGCCGAGCGCGTGCTGGAGAAGATGTGCAAGCGCACCATGACGCGTACGGCATTCGGCAAGCTCGTCTCCGAACAGACCGTCACACTGGAACGCATTGCCGAATCGCGCATCATGATCGACCAGGCGCGTCTGCTGACGCTGAATGCCGCATACATGATGGACACCGTAGGCAACAAGGTCGCCAAGGCGCAGATCGCGATGATCAAGGTCGCCGCGCCGAACATGGCCTGCAAGGTGATCGACTGGGCGATCCAGGCATTCGGTGGCGCGGGCGTGTCGAACGATTACGGCTTGGCCGCTGCCTACGCGACGGCACGCTTGCTGCGGCTCGCGGACGGTCCGGATGAAGTGCACCGCAATCAGATCGGCAAGCTGGAGCTGAAGAAATACCGCGACAACCTCGCGCTTTGATTGCTGAAGCGGCAGGGCTGGCGCGCTGTCGATCGGCAGCGCACCGGATTCAGAAGAACAGCTTCCATTCAAGTTAGATAAATGACAATGCTGTCCATCGTGGCGGCATTGTTGTTTTGATATCTGCGCATTGTCAGACTCACCTTCCTCGCGACTCTCCGCACAGCCATGCGATGACCCGCGAGACCATGTTTTCCCGCCGTTTCCGCCAGGACGAACCAGCAGGTTTGCGCAAGACCCGATTCCCCACCGCCGGTAAGCTTAATCTGCTTGTGCTAGGCTTGAGCCTGATCTTTGGGCAAGAAACATGGAGCATCGATGGGTAAACTCGACGTATTATTTTCAAATAATCAACATTGGGCGGCCAAGCGTGTCGCCGATGATCCGCAATTTTTCTCCCGGCTGTCGAACCAGCAGTCGCCGAAATACCTCTGGATCGGTTGCGCGGACAGCCGCGTGCCGGCGAACGAGATCATCGGTCTCGATCCTGGCGAGGTCTTTGTGCATCGGAATGTCGCCAACCTTGTTGTGCACTCCGACCTGAACTGCCTCTCGGTGATCGAATTTGCAGTCGCGGTCCTCGGTGTCGAGGACATCATGGTGGTCGGGCATTACGGCTGCGGCGGCGTCGGCGCGATTCTGGACAACGTTCACCTGCCGCTGGCCGACAACTGGCTGCGCTATGTGGGCGACATCCGTCTGCGCCACTCGGCGCAGCTGGAGCAACTGCCGGACAGAAGCCACATGCATTCCCGCCTGTGCGAACTGAATGTGATCGAGCAGGTTGTCAACGTTTGCCGCACGTCCGTGGTGCAGGCCGCCTGGCGCAACGGCAAGGACCTCACGATTCACGGCTGCATTTACGGGGTCCATGACGGGCGCATCCGGAACCTGAACGTCACCGTGTCGTCACCCGAGCAGATGTGGGAAGCCTACGACTCGGCCGTCAACGCCGGCACGCCGGCGACACGCCTGGCAATCCACGACGCGCACTGCAACCACAAACCGCACGCCTAGGCGCATGCGGAATCCGTGCTCGGCAGGCGGCATTTGTGCCTGCCCGACCCGGATCTCTCACATTCAATTCTTCAGCAAGGAAGTAGCCCCATGTCGCACACGATTACGTTCCACGAGATTGCGACCCCCGCCGCGCGCAAGGCCATGGCCGAGCAGCGCTGGCCGGTCGACAAGGTACTGGAACTGCTCAACCTGCCCTTCAACGACCTCCTTTACCGCGCGCAGATCGTGCACCGCGAGCACTTCGACCCGCAGGAAATCGAACTGGCCACGCTGCTGTCGATCAAGACCGGCGGCTGCCCCGAGGATTGCGGCTATTGCCCACAGGCCGCGCGCTATGACACCGGCGTGCAGGCGCAGAAGATGCTCGAGCTGGAAACC
>NZ_DATFAI010000037.1:0-182048 GCF_035254685.1 Noviherbaspirillum sp.
CCATCCAAGCGAGAACATTCTGTACGACGTGAAATGCACGCGGCACATCGCATCATGGGTCGAAAAGCATGGCGGCCGGCCGCTGATGTGGAAGACCGGGCATTCGCTGGTCAAGGCGAAGATGCGCGAGACGGGTGCGCCGCTGGGCGGCGAGATGAGCGGGCACATTTTCTTCAAGGACCGCTGGTACGGTTTCGACGATGGGCTGTACGCGGGGGCGCGGCTGCTGGAGCTGCTGAGCCGCGAGAAGGATCCGTCGGCAGTGCTCAATGCGTTGCCGCAGTCGACCAGCACACCGGAGCTGCACCTGCAGATGCAGGAAGGGGAGAACGCGGCGCTGATCGGGCGGTTGCAGCAGGAGGCGAAGTTTCCCGGCGCGGAGCAGATCGTGACGATCGACGGCGTGCGGGTCGAGTATGCGGACGGTTTCGGGCTGGCGCGCTCGTCGAACACAACGCCGGTGGTGGTGCTGCGCTTCGAGGGCGAATCGCAACAGGCGCTGCAGCGCATCCAGGGCGAGTTCCGGCGCGCCATCCTCGCCGTCAAGCCGGATGCGGCCTTGCCGTTCTGACAGGAGATTTCCGTGCGGCGTTCTTTTGACCCGTGAATAGCGACTGTCTAACGTACATCAACACCGTCGATCGAAATACGACCTATTTTCGAAACGGCCGATGTGATTTGAGGGAGTCTGCGAAGCACGGAATTTTTCGATCGACGGACGAATTTTTCACTCGAGGGAAGAAGAACAAGATGTTTATCGATACGCGACGGGTTGAGCAAGGTACAACGGTCCAAGCCACTGTTTGCATCATTGGCGGAGGTGTTGCGGGCATCACGCTCGCGATGGAGCTGGACAAGCAGGGGGTCGATGTCTGCCTGCTTGAAAGCGGTGGCTTTGCCCCTGACGACGGCACACGCGATCTGTATCGCGGCGAGGACGTGGGCGAATGGCGTTACAGCTTTGCCGACGGCAGCCGCAGCCGCTTCCTTGGCGGCAGCAGCAACTGCTGGGGCGGATGGTGCAGGCCGCTCGATCCATGGGACATGGAACAGCGTGACTGGATACCGCACAGCGGCTGGCCGTTCGGACTGGACGAGCTGCTGCCGTACTACGACCGCACGCATGCACTGCTCAAGCTCGGCCCGAACAACTACGATCCGGAATTCTGGGAAAGGTCGATCGACCGCCCCGACGTGCGCCGCATGCCGCTCGTCACCGGCAAGGTGCGCGACACCATTTCGCAGTTCAGCCCGCCGGCACGCATGGGCAAGCTGTACCGCGAGACCCTGAAGCGTTCGCCGCGCATTCGCGTGTTCCTGTATGCGAACGCCACCAACATCGACACCGACCGTTCGGCACATTCAGTGACGCGCATCCAGGTGGCGACGCTGACCGGCAAGTACATGGAGGTCACCGCCAAGTACTACATCCTTGCCACCGGCGGCATCGAGAATCCGCGCCTCCTGCTGGCATCGAACAAGGTGCAGCCATGCGGCGTTGGCAATGGCAACGACCTGGTCGGGCGCTTTTTCATGGACCATCCTCGACGCTACATCGGCAACATCAAATGGTCCAGGGAATGGGCGCGGAACAAGTTGTCCGACGTGAAGTACCACTACATGAATTCCGCAGTCGCGGCGTTCGGCACGCACGTCGCGCACCAGTTTGCGCTGACGGAGGATGTGCTGCGCGAGGAAAGGCTGTTGAACGCACGCGTCTGGTTCTGCTCTCTGTTCCCGGGCGAAGGCAGCGAAGGCGCGCAGGCGCTGTTCCGCATCAAGCAGGCGCTGCTCCAGAAGGACCAGGAAGACTGGAGCCTGTCGAAGGATGTCCTGACCATGCTGGCGCATCCGATCGATACCGTCGGCTATGGCTATACGCGCCTGTTCCAGCCGCGCTGGCTGATCCAGGGCGTGAAGTTCCAACTCATCGTGGAACCGGAACCCGACCCGGACAGCCGCGTGATGTTGTCACCGTCGCAGAAAGACCAGCTCGGCATGAACCGCGTCCGCGTCGACTGGCGCCTGGGCAGGAACGTGCAGCGCACCATCGACCGCACCCTGGCGATCATGGCGGACGATATGCATCGCAGCGGCGTGGCGCAGGTCGAGCTCGACCCGCCGATGGAAGGCCAGAAGTGGCCGTCCGACCTCGAAGGAACATGGCACCACATGGGCACGACGCGCATGCATGATTCCCCAAAGCACGGCGTGGTGGATCGCAATTGCAAGGTGCATGGCATGTCGAACCTGTATGTGGCGGGCAGCTCGGTATTCCCCACGGCGGGCGCGAACTTCCCGACCATCACCCTGGCGGCGCTGGCGTTCCGGCTGTCCGACCATATCGCAGAGCAGATCCGCACGTCCAGCCTTCACTTGACGGAACAGGCGGCGTAAGGACCATACAGGGCTGCATGGCGCTGCCTTGCAGCAACGGCAAGACGATCTGCCGCAGGCACGGTTTTCCCGCGCATCCCGCTCCAGAGCGGGATGCGCGGAAATTCTGCGTACTCCGGCATGACTGACATTTTCCAACATGACGACACACAAGACCATTCTCGTTACCGGAGCAGCGGGCTATATCGGTTCGCACACCTGCGTCGAACTCCTGTCGGCCGGCCATGCCGTCGTGGCACTCGATAACCTTTGCAACAGCTCGGCCGAGTCGCTCAGGCGGGTCGAGAAAATCACTGGCCACCTGATCCCGTTCTATGAGGCTGATGTGCGCGACAGGGCGGCATTGGTCGCTTTGCTGAAGACGCATCGCATCGATGCCGTCATTCATTTTGCCGGGCTCAAGTCCGTCGGCGAATCGGTGGAAGATCCGCTGGCGTATTTCGAGAACAACGTGAGCGGAACGGTCACCTTGCTGCAGGTGCTGCGCGAGGCGGACATCAAGAGATTCCTGTTCAGCTCGTCGGCCACCGTCTACGGCGATCCGGAGTTTGTGCCGCTGACCGAATCGGCACGGCTGTCGGTAACCAATCCCTATGGACGATCGAAGCTGATGGTCGAGCAGGTGCTGGCGGATCTGGCGAAATCCGATCCGTCCTGGGCAATCGGTGTGCTGCGCTACTTCAATCCGGCCGGCGCGCATGCGAGTGGCCTGATCGGTGAAGACCCGCGCGGCATTCCGAACAACTTGATGCCGTACATTGCGCAAGTGGCGATCGGCCGGCGCGAGCGGCTGTCGGTGTTCGGCAACGACTATCCCACGGCGGACGGCACCGGCGTGCGCGATTACATCCACGTCGTGGATCTCGCGCTCGGGCATGTCGCGGCGTTGCGCGAGATATTCCGTTCCGGCCAGGGCTTCACGGTTAACCTCGGAACGGGGCAGGGATACAGCGTGCTCGAGATGGTGCGTGCATTCGAAGAGGCCAGCGGGCGCGCGATTCCTTACCAGATCGTGTCACGTCGTCCGGGCGACATCGCGACGTGCTATGCCGACCCTGCGCTGGCGCAGCATGTGCTCGACTGGAAGGCGAAACGGGGGCTGGCGGAAATGTGTGCCGATCACTGGCGCTGGCAGAGCATGAATCCAAACGGGTTTGCTGATCATGCTTGATCCGGTCTGGTTGATCTCCGCTACCTGACGTCAGTGCACGGAGACGATCATGCACACACGAAAACACTTGCGACATGCTGTGCTGCTTGGCGCATTCCTGGCGCTTGCGTCTTCTGCCGGATGCGAAGAAAGCAGTGCGGGAGGCGATGCGCCTGCGACCGTGACGAATGTCGTGAAGAAGATGGTTAAATCGCCGAAGCGCGTCGACAAGTCGCCGTATGGACAGAATGGCGATGATTATGTGCTGACGTTTTCGGAAGAGTTCGATGGTTTCGACACGAACCGCTGGAACGATCACATCTGGTACGAGACGTCCAATCCGACAAAGAACTATCACGTCGAATACGGCCTGCTCAAGATATGGCCGCAGCGCGATGCGTCCGGCAAGTTCTTCAACAGGACGATCGACACTGATGGCAAGTTCGAGCAGACCTACGGCTATTTCGAAATCGAGGCGAAGCTCCCGCGCGGCAAAGGCACCTGGCCTGCCTTCTGGCTCTTCGCGCATCCCGGCAAGCGGCGTCCCGAGATCGACATCATGGAAGCCTATCCCGGTGGCGTCGATCCATGGGGATTCGTGGATGACTCGGGCGTTGCGCGGCCGCGCGCGTATGCCGTGACAGTGTGGCGCGACGAGGGCACGTCGATCGGCGCGCGACAGTTCGATACCGGTGTCGATTTGTCTACCAGGTTTCACAAGTACGCCGTGAAATGGGAGCCGCATGGACATACTTTCTATTTCGACGGCAAGAAAGTGCTGGAGGTCGCGGAGCGCATGTCGGATCCGATGTACCTGATGGTCGACCTGTGGTTCGGCAGTGCCAGCGGCGATCCGGACGAAACCACGCCGGAGGGAAAGCACAATTCCTTCGAAGTGAATTACGTCAGGGCGTGGCAATTCAAGCATCGCGTTGAGCGCGATTGACGTTTCAATTCCCCATCTCTGAAGCATTCTGACAAGACACGAAGGAGCGTCCCGCGCTTCTTCGCGCGCTGCTGTCCATTCATTTCCTTTCTTGCCACGCTTGCCGCGCCGTAACGCAAAGTTACAAAAATAAATGCCCCGAATCAACTGTCCGACCGGAACTATTTCTGATCGGAAATGCTCAGATGAAACTCTTGCTGACGAGTATCAGCAAACTTTCATTGTGAGAAGGGGACCATCTTGTCGAAATTATCTTTCAATCGTCGTACGTCGATCGCCTCGCTGTCTTCCGCCTGCGCGGCGGTTCTTCTTGCTGCCTGCGGCGGCGGCACATCGGGCGATCCTGCAGCACAAACCGCATCTGCTAACGGTGATACGACGCTCATGGCGACGACCACTACCAGCACCACTACCTGGACGCGTTGCGCCGTCGAAGAGGGTACTTGCACATTCTCCGGAACGAAGACCGTGCGTTATGGCCTGAGCGGCAAGTGGGCGTACAAGACTGCTACCGGTTCCATCGGTTGCAACAATAACGTGTTCGGCGATCCTTATCCTGGCGCTGACAAGGTCTGCGACTTTGCAACTACAACAACGACAGCACCGGCGCCTGCTCCTGCTCCTGCACCGGCACCGGCTCCTGCTCCTGCTCCTGCACCAGCACCAGCACCGACCACAACGACAACGAGTTGGACGCGTTGCGCTGTCGAGAACGGAACCTGCTCGTTCTCCGGCACCGCACAGGTGCGTTATGGCCTTAACACCACGTGGGCTTACAAGACTGCCACCGGTTCCATCGCTTGCAGCAATGACGTGTTCGGCGATCCGTATCCGGGTGCCGACAAGGTCTGTGATTATGCTGTGACAACATCGACATCGACATCAACGTCCACATCAACGTCTACATCAACGTCTACATCAACGTCTACGTCAACTTCCACGACGACTTCGCCGACCACGACGACAGCGTCAGGTCCCTACGGCCAGGACGCCAGCCTGTATACACAAACCTTCTCGGAAGACTTCAACAGCTACAACACCGGTTTGTGGAATGATCACATCTGGTACGAGACCTCGAACGCGACCAAGAACTATACGGTGGAAAACGGCGTGCTGAAGATCTGGCCGCAGCGTGATGGGAACGGCAACTTCTTCAACCGCACCATCGATACCGACGGCAAGTACTACCAGACCTATGGCTACTTCGAGATCGACGCGAAGCTCCCACAAGGCAAGGGCACCTGGCCGGCGTTCTGGCTGTTCAACCACGTTGGCACCCGTCGTCCTGAAATGGATGTGATGGAAGCCTATGCAGGTGGCGCAGCACCGTGGGGCTTCACTGATTCCAGCGGCATCTCGCATCCGCAAGCCTACGCGCCGACCGTGTGGAAGGGCGACTACGATGGCCAATTGATGGGTACGCTCCAGTTCGACACCGGCCTGGACCTGTCGGCTGGATTCCACAAGTATGCAGTGAAGTGGGAACCGACCAAGCAGACCTATTACTTCGATGGCAAGCAAGTCCTGGTGGTCAACGCCACGATGAGCGATCCGATGTACATCATGCTCGACCTGTGGTTCGGCAGCGCATCGGGCACGCCAGACAATTCGACGCCGCAGGGCAAGACGAATTCGTACCAAATCAACTACGTGCGCGCATGGCAGTTTAAATAACATGCATTGAACAGGCCGCGGGTCACCTGGCAACAGGGGCATCGCGGCAAGCACGAAGGCCGGCATGCATGCCGGCCTTTTTTCATGCTCGCTTATTCACCCGCCTGTACAGCACAAAATGCCGCAGGGCATTGCAAGCGCTTCTGAAGGCCAACGGATGCGCCGCATGCCGCGAATGCCTCAAGAAGCATCGAAGAGCGCTACGCCCGTTTAACGGGCGTCCACGGGCGGACATTCAGCTGCCCCTGAATTGCACGTGCGAAGCATTGTCCTGTTGGCATGCTCGACCTGTGGCCCGGCAGCATCTGCCACCCTGCGCAGGAAAAGTACTTCTGCGGCGCCACTCCTTTCTCCTTGCCGCATTGACACATCTGTTTGCAGAACGGCAAACGATTCGTTGTCAGGCAACTTACAAATCGGAAAAAAAGCCCGCTTTTTTCGTGTTTCGAGGAAATTTCCCGGAACCATTTTCCGGCGAGCAAGCTCTGACATGCACTTGCTAGCGAGAATTATTGGCTACCATCAATTTAAAGAGAGAGGAACTGTTTTGTTTAAACTGACTTTTCACCGATTCGCGATTTCCGCACTGTGTTGCGCTTCTACAACCGTACTGATCGCCTGCGGCGGCGGTGGCGGTGTCGGCCCTGCTGCCGATGCATCGTCCACGCAAACCCTCGCCTCGACTTCGCAAGTGCAACCGTCTGCTTCTGTACAACCCACCACGACGGGCACCACGGCGGCGACTACCACTACCACTGCGACTTCACCATCAACAGCAAATATTCTTGAGGCTGTTCAAACAACCGCACCCGCAACCGACGCCAAGAATCCGTTCGGCCAGGATGCGACTGCTTACACGCTGACCTTCTCGGAAGAGTTCGACAGCTTCAACAGCAGCCTTTGGAATGACCACATGTGGTATGACTCGTCCAACGCGACGAAGAACTACACCGTTGAAGATGGCAAGCTGAAGATCTGGCCGCAGCGCGATGCGAACGGCAACTTCTTCAACCGCACGGTCGACACCGACGGCAAGTACTATCAGACCTACGGCTACTTCGAAATCGAAGCGAAGCTGCCGCAAGGCAAAGGCACGTGGCCGGCATTCTGGCTGTTCAACCATATCGACAGCCGCCGTCCTGAAATGGATGTGATGGAAGCTTATGCAGGCGGCGCAGCGCCGTGGGGCTTCACCGATTCCAGTGGCGTCTCGCATCCGCAAGCCTACGCACCGACCGTGTGGAAGGGCGATACCGACGGCCAGTTGATGGGCACGCGCCAGTTTGACACCGGCACCGACCTGTCGGCCGGATTCCACAAGTACGCAGTGAAGTGGGAACCGACCAAGCAGACCTACTACTTTGACGGCAAGGAAGTCCTCGTGGTCAACGCCACGATGAGCGATCCGATGTACATCATGCTGGACCTGTGGTTCGGCAGCGCATCGGGCTCCCCGGACAACTCGACCCCGCAGGGCAAGGCGAATTCGTACGAAGTCAATTACGTGCGCGCCTGGAAGTTCAAGTAATACTGGCATGAAGCCCCTGGAAGCAGTGGGCGCCATCAAGACGAAGGCCGGCATGTTTGCCGGCCTTTTTTTCGTCTCGTCAAAACACAGCGCAACACCGCACAAGCCGCATAGCTGCATCATCAGCGAATTGTTGTAGTAACTCAAAGCTCCGCTTGGACGCTGCGGGATACTGTCAGACGGATTACTCCCGCTCGCCACCATCAACCGCACATTTCCACGGCGGAGACGCCCGGAATTCTCATCCGGCG
This sequence comes from Noviherbaspirillum sp., assembly GCF_035254685.1. Lineage (GTDB taxonomy): Bacteria > Pseudomonadota > Gammaproteobacteria > Burkholderiales > Burkholderiaceae_D > Noviherbaspirillum. The sequence continues at coordinate 7,947 of NZ_DATFAI010000037.1, forward strand.
GGCAAGAATAAAGAACAAGGCAGGGCGGCCCTTTTTGAAATGGCATGAACGCCATTCTCCGTGTCTTTGGTTTTGACGGCTGGAAAATCATGGAGCATCAAGGAATCACGATTTCCTGTTATGACGATGAAGTTCCTCCCTTCGTCGAGGCGGAAATCGAGCGACTGTACGGCAATATCTTTTCATCTCTGCTCGAATTCAGGATCTACGGCTGGTCCGGCGCAGACACCGGCACTTACGTGGAGCGGACCAACGGGAAGATCACGACACTGATCGTGTTCGAGCGCCGGCGTGGCAGGGTGAGGGTGCTCAACCAGGGGATCAGGATCGGCGCGGATGAACTCAACCGGTTTGCGCAGTGCCTTTTTTCGCAGGACAGATCGATCCAGGTCATCTCGCTGAAGGCAATCGAAACCGACATAGAGCACTCTGCATTCCCGATGCAGCGCTTCAATCATCTCGAAGACCTCGCGCTCGCATTGCCGACCACCACGCAGGAATATCTCGCCAGCCTTGGAAAGAACACCCGGCGCAACATCAAGCGTTACATGGACCGGCTCATGCGGCGCTTCCCCTCGTTCAGCTTCGAGGTGCATGAGTGCGGAGAGGTGGACGAAAAGGAAATCCGCGCGCTGATTGCATTCAATCGCATGCGCATGGCGGAAAAGAATGTGGTCGCCAACATCGATGAAGAAGAAACGCGGCACATCATCAGCCTGGCGCAAGCGTGCGGCCTGGTCGGCATTGCAAGGATCGACGGCCGGATATGTGCCGGCGCCGTCAGCTACAGGGCAGGGAACAACTACTTCCTGAACCTGCTTTCACACGATCCCGCCTATGACGATTACTGGGTCGGGTTCCTCTGCTGCTACCTGACGATGTGCGCCTGCATCGCGCGCGGCGCGCATGAATTCCATTTCCTTTGGGGGCGTTACGAATACAAGTATGCATTGGGCGCGGTGCAGCGGGACCTGGACAATGTGCATGTGTACCGCTCATGGCTGCACTTTGCGCTCAATGCGAACATGGCATGGGAAGCAGCGCGGGAAGGCTACCTGCGTCGTGCGAAGCTGTGGCTCAAGTACGGTGACAGGCCGCTCTCGAAGCGCATCAGGAAACTGGTCGAAGCGGCCACCGGCTTGCGCCACTCGCTGTCTGCAATGGCGGGCCTGCGAAGGCGGTGTTTGTTGCAGTCGAATCCGGAGAACTGAATTTTTGCTCCGTGCGCCAAAAACAATGCCTGACGTGCCGCGTGGACGATTTCCTGAAAGAGGAGTGCGCGGTAATGTGTTTGCCTGTTGCGAGCCTTCCCGGGTCTTTTCAAGTGCGGACTTCTTTCGCGGTCGCATCGACTGTCATGATGCTGGCTCCCGGGATACCCGCGTGCCCGCTTCCTTTTCTCATGTAAGCCTTCCGCAAAACCGCAAGATGCTGCCTGTCTCATCCATGTACCCGCGTCGGCGGCGCTGCGCGCATTCAATCGTCACGAGCCCGTGCCCCATGGAAAGCCTGAAGGGATGCGAGCACAGCAATGCTTCGCATTTCGGCTTTTCCATGATTTACGTCATCTATGGCTTTGCTCCACACTTTAAGATTAACCCATGACAAGACTTGCGATTCTCACCAACGAGCCGCCGCCATACCGCATTCCGGTGTTCAACCGCGTTGCGCGCATGCCGGGATTTACCGTGCAAGTGATCTTCTGCGCGAAACGCGAACCCAACCGGCAATGGGATCTTCCACCTTGCGAGTTCGATCATGTATTTCTGCGCGACAGGATCAAGACGGTGAACGGGCGCTATATCCACAACAATCCCGACGTCATTCCCGCGCTGCAGCGCTTCGCGCCCGACCTGCTGGTACTCGATGGATTGAACCCGACGCATCTCTACGCATTCTTCTATGCATGGCTGAAGGGCATCCCGCGCATTCCGCTGACCGATGGCACCTATCTTTCCGAGCAGAACCTGAGCAGGGTGCACAAGCTGGTGCGGAAGATTGTGTATTCGCATTCGGCGGCCTACCTGTCGGCGAGCCTTGGCGGGCGAACGCTGTATGAGAGCTATGGCGTCCCCGCCGATCACTGCTTTCGCTCCCATCTCTGCACCGACAACGACGCGTTCATGAAGACCGCCGAACCGACGGAAAAGAAATTCGACCTGATCTTCTGCGGACGCATGGTTCCGGAAAAGGGGCCGCTGTTCGCCTTGCACGTCGCACGGGAAACCGCGAGGCGGCTCGGGCGGAAGGTCAACATGCTGGTCGTCGGATCCGGCAGCGAGGAAGACCGGCTCAAGACGGCCGCCGCGCAGCAGACGGATCTGGTGGGTTGCCACTTTCACGGATTCGCGCTGCAGCGGGAATTGCCCGCGCTGTACAAGTCCGCGCGCATTTTTCTGTTTCCCACGCACGCCGATGTCTGGGGCGTGGTCGCCAACGAGGCGTGCGCCGCGGGCCTGCCGGTCATCGTTACTCCTCACGCCGGTGTCGCGGGCGAACTGGTGCTCGATGGTGAAAACGGATTTGTCTGCGAGCTAGATGCGGACATGTGGGCCGAACGTGCAGCCAGGTTGCTGGCGCAGGAGGAGCTAAGGGAAAAATTCTCCAGGCGCAGCCTCGACCTGGTGCGTGAATATTCCTTCGACAATGCCGCAGCAGGACTGATCGATGCCTGCCGCTTCGCGCTGGCGGCAGTCGAAGACAGCAAGGCGCGCCGTCCGGTGTGAGTGCCGCGCGATGATGTTGCTGCGTCAGCATGGTGATTCCACTTCTTTCAAATCCAAACATAAACACAAACACAAAAACATGCAGCAACGACCGGTACAAGCATTCTGGAGCTGATGATGGGACCTGTATTCACCTGTTCGATTGACGATGGTCATCCATCAGATCTGAAAACGGCAGAGCTGCTGCACAAACATGGCCTGCGCGGCACCTTCTACATCCCGATCAGGAATTGTGAAGGTGATGCGGTGCTGTCTGATGCAGAGATCAGGGACCTTGGGCGCCACTTTGAAATCGGCTCGCACACCTATGATCATTGCTATCTCAAGAAGGTTGATCTCTGGCGCGCCTATCACCAGATCAATGATGGCAAGAAGAAGCTCGAAGACCTGCTGGGAGCACCGGTCAACGGCTTCTGCTACCCCGGCGGCCGTTACTGTCCGCGCGACGTAGAACTGGTCAAGGCCTGCCGCTTCACCTATGCGCGCACGACCATGAATCTGTGCTTCGACGCCGGCAGCAGGGCTTACGAAATGCCGACCACCATCCAGTTCTACCCGCACGACCGCGCCGTCTACCTGCGCAATTTCCTCGGCTCAGGCCACTGGACCAAGAGGCTCGGTGGGCTCGCCCTGGTCATGCAGCATGAAAACTGGATCCACCGGCTCTATGCACTGTTCGATTACGCATGCCGGCATAAGGCGACGTTCCATTTGTGGGGACATTCGAAACAGATCGACCAGCTCAATGCCTGGCGCGAGTTTGATGACTTCCTGCAGCATGTGGCGAGCCGGATTCCGGCAGCGCAATGCGTGAGCAACGAAGAACTGGCCGCGCGCGCCGTATGGCTCCCCGAATCGCGCGCGGTGCAATCCGCCTGAATACGGAGCGGCCTCCGCCGCGAAGGATGCGATCTGCTCTGCGATCTGCTCAGACCGCTGCGCCGCCTTCGCGCCCCATGCAATTGTTCGTCCTGTTGCCGCACTCCCGCGACATGCATCGCGGGCGCCCGCCTTCAATGTGATGTCACGGCGAGAGGGCGATCGTCAGGTGTGCCCGTTGTTCCGGCGCGAATCACGCCCGGGCGCAGGAAGGGATTGCCTTCCCTCGCAATATATTGATCTCCCAGCAGCGCAGCGGCCCTGGTGTTGATATGGTTGTCGTCCTTGTACAGGGCGATGTTCTGTATGTAGGTCCGGCATTCTGCCTTGTTGCACATGATGCGCTTGGGATCGATCACCAGCACTTCAGGATGTTTTGCCTTGATCCTGTCGATGATCGCATCGGGCGTCGCCTGCGACTGCGCGACGAAGCGGTAGGGAATGTTGCAGTTCTGCTCGGGGCCGATCCAGCCGCGCTTGCGGTAAAGGATGCAGCGCGACAGGTCAGGTTCGTAGTAGGGATTGTCCTTGAATACGACCGGAATGGCTCCTGCCTGCAGGATTTTCTCGACGAGCGCCGGAATGGTCCTGGCAAAGGGGCGCTGCGGTTCTGATGCCCAGAAGCCGGCGACAGCCACATATTTGAAATTGCCCGCCATTTCAAGCAGGTCTTCATTGCGCTTTTCGCAGGCACCGACAGTGTTTGCATCTGACGTGCCGGCCGGTGGAAATTCCGTCGGAAAGCATCCGCCCTGCACGTGGAACACGGCCTTCATGCCGGCATCCTTCGCGAGCTGGTCGATAAAGGGCTTGAAGTGGTTAGCGTGCGAGTCGCCGATGAGGAGGATGTCCGCTTTCTTCTGACTCATGTCGCCGAACGCGCAGTACTGCATCAGGTGCGCCATCGTCACCTTCTGGTAGTCTTCGGCACGAATCGAGCAGGAGCGTGCCAGGTCGCGCTCGAACGAGTAGCTGGAAATCAGGTCACGGATCTCGCTGGAGAAGCGTTCCGGTGCGCCTTCCGTCAAATAGGAATAGAGGCCGATGCTCATGAAAGCCGCTGCCGGCACAAGATAGAGCTGCACGAAAGCCTTGCGGAAGCGGAACGCACCGCTGCGGCGGATCGGGACTTCAACGAACTTCCACGTCAGCCAGGACAGTGCGAAGGCAAGCGCGATCGCGGCCGTGGTGACGGGAAGCGTCAGGGCAATCCTGCGGTAGCGCAGGAAGGAAAAGATCGGCCAGTGCCACAGATAGAGCGAATAGGAAATCAACCCCACGCGCACCATCGCACGGCTGGCGAGGACGGGCCTGAGGATGTTGTCTGCGCTGCCGGCGTAGATCAGCAGCGCAGCACCGATGCAGGGATAGAGCGAGTTGATGCCCGGGTAGGGCATGCCCTGGTTGATCTGGAACACAGATCCCAGCATGAGCGCCAGGCCGGCCGCCGCGAGCAGGTTGGCGAGGATGCCCGGACGGGCAGGAACGCGCTGCGAAATGAACCAGGCGACTGCCCCTATGATGAGTTCGTGCGCGCGCGATGTCAGCAGGAAGTAGGATTTGACTTCGCCCGTTTTCAGCTGCGACAGCGCGACAAAGAGGCAGCCGAGCAGGAGCAATGCGGAGACGACATGCCTCCTCAGATACTTGAACAGGAAGATCAGCAGGATGGGAAAGATGAAGTAGAACTGCTCTTCCACCGACAGCGACCAGGTGTGCAACAAGGGAAATTCTTCGGTGCGCTGGCCGAAATACCCCCAGCTCAGCATCGAGAAAAACACGTTCGATACGAAGGCAAACGATGCGGCCAGCGAGGTCGTGTAGAAGATGTAATCGTTGGGGATGAGCAGATAGGACGACACGGCCAGCGTCGTGACCGCCACCAGAATATACGCCGGAAAGATCCGCTTGATGCGTCGCGTGTAGAACTCCGTGAACGTGAAATTGCCGGCCTCGATGCCCTTGGCGATCAGGCCGGTGATCAGGAATCCGGAAATGACGAAAAAGATGTCCACGCCGACGAATCCGCCTTGCACGAGGCTGGGGTTCGCATGAAAGGCGATGACCGCGAGGACGGCAATGGCCCGCATGCCGTCAATGTCCGGACGATAGCTTTGTCTTGTGGTCGCTGAGGTCACATTCATTCTTGAGGCTCGGGGATGAGAGGTTTCAAGGCGGCGCGAGCACGGTCCTGATCGTGTCTACGGCGGCATGGCCGTTACCGATATCGCGACGCGTTCAATACGGCGGCTCGGCCATGCATAGGCACGTCATCATGCGTTGATGACGACGTGCCTATGATTCCATTTCTGGCTGTTACGCAATTGACATTGCATAAACGTCCGCTTTGAGGTGACGCAATGCAGGTTCCGTGCAGAAACGATTCGCGTGGCAGAAAAAGTGCGCCAAACGCGTCTGCAATTGACTCGTCGCGGTGACTTCAGTCCGGCACGGTGTCGCTCACCGGCACCTTGGTCGTGAGCATCTGGCGCAGGAAGCCCACCACGAACAAGGTGTTGGTGACGAGGTAGCGCTTGAAGAGACGGCGCGGTTCGGAGCCGAGACGATACAGCCATTCCAGGCCGTTGCGCTGCCACCATAAAGGGGCGCGCTTGATGACGCCTGCATGATAGTCGAACGCGGCACCCACACCGATCATCACGGCCGTGACGCGGCCGCGATGGTCTGCCATCCATTTCTCCTGCTTCGGGCAGCCGAGCCCGACGAAAACCACGTTCGCGCCCGAGTCGTTGATCAGTGAGATCACCTGCTCGTCTTCCTCCAGCGAGAGCGGGCGGAACGGTGGTGAATACATGCCGGCGATACGCAACAGGGGATACTTCTTCGCGAGTTCCGCCCGCAGGCGCGCGAGCGTCGCATCGGTACTGCCGTAGAAGAACACCTTGTGGTCGAGACGTTCGGCTTCGGCAAGGTACTTCGTCATCAGGTCCGGGCCATTGATCCTCTCCTGCGACGGATGGCCGAGGCGGCGCAAGGCCCAGGCAATGGGGGCGCCGTCAGGGGTCGCCATGTCGGCGTTGTTCACCGCGATCTTGAATTCGACATCCTGTGTGGTCGTCACGACAGAATGCACATTGCAGATGCAGACATAGCGCGATTCATGCGCCGTGCCCCAATGGGTGATGCGCCCGATCGCCTCATCCCACGACAGCGCGTCAATGAATGCTTCCAGGACGGCCTGGCCTTCACGCGGCCCGGTGTCCTCGCTTTCGCGCGGCGCGGGACTCTCGACTTCGCGCGGTGCGGGATGTTCGCCCTTACGCGATGCGGGATCCTCGCCCTTGCGCAGCGCGGGATTCTCGATATCGTGCTGAAATTGCGTCTTCATAGATGTCCATGAGCATTTCATAATTGCGTTCAGGGGTGTATTGCGCGTCATAGTCGGCGCGGGCCGCGCAGCCCATGCGCGCCATCTGTTCCGGATGGGCTGCTGCCCAATCCATTTTTCGTGCAAGGTCGGCGGGATCGGCAGGATTGAAGAGCAGGCCTGTCACGCCGTCATGCACCATGTCGGCCAGTGCGCCGAGCCGGCTGGCAATAACCGGAAGTCCGCAGGCAAAGGCCTCGACAATGGTGCGCGGCGAATTCTCATAGCAGATGCTGGGCAGCACCAGAAATCGCGCCTTGCCCATGCGTGCCATGATCTCGTCCAGCGTGCGCACGCCGAGATAGCGCTCGCCGAACACCTCGCGGACCGGCGCTTCCATCGGGCCGCCGCCGATGACTTCCACCGTTACCTCGCGCGCCGAGCGCATGGCCGCATTCAGCACGCCAATGCCTTTTTCCTGCGACAGCCGCCCGACATACAGGCCGCCGCTGCGCGTCTCCCAGGACGGCGATTGCGCGGCCTGCACGAAGTTGGGCTTGATCCTGAAGCGCTCCGCGGGCAAGCCTCCCTCGATGTACTTGTCGCGCGCAAAGCGGTTGAGCGCGATGTAGCGCGTCACCCGTTCCCGGTAGGTGCCGATGGCGCGGTGCGTCGCCAGCATCGTCGTGATGACTGCGGACTGCACCGCCGATCCGCGATAGCACTTGCGCGTGACCGCGCGCCACGGCAGCCTGCCGACGCAATCCTCGCAGATCTTCCCGTCGCGCAGGAAGATCGCCTGCGGACAAAGAAGACGGAAATTGTGCAGCGTCTGCACGACGGGCACGTCGTGCTTCGATGCCGCCCAGTACAGCGAAGGTGAAATCAGGGGAAAGGTGTTGTGCACGTGGATCACGTCCGGCCTGAAACGGTCGCACAAGTCGTGGATCTGCGCCGCCGACTGCTGCGACCAGATGGCAGCGACGGCGGCCGCCGGGCGCGACATGCCGTTCAGCGCGTCGTTATGCAGCGCAAAGACCTCGACCTCATGGCCGAAGCGGCGCAGCAGCGCGATTTCGGCCTCGACGACGACGTCCTCGCCTCCGCGGTGCTGGTACGCATTGTGTGCGACAAGTATCTTCATTGTGCTGGCAGGTGACGCGGTATGCGGCGCCGGGGGGCACAGCCGGCGCCGCCGGGTCAGCCGGCTTCGTTCCGGCTTGCCCTGGGTTGTCCTGATTTCGTTTCCGTCAGCGCGAACCGGCAGGCATCGATGATGCCGGCTGCGGCGTGCTCGAAGGTGTAGCGGCTGACCAGTGCGCGGCTGCGCTGGGCGAAGCGCTGGTAGAGCGCCTCGTCCGACAGCAGCAGCGCGGTGTGTTCTATCCAGCGCGCGGCATCCAGCTCGCAGACGAAGCCGTTGTCTGCATTGACGACGAGCTCGCCGATCACGCCGGCATGTGGCGAGACGATCACCGGCAGGCCGGCAGCGCAGGCCTCATTGGCCACCACACCCCACACGTCCTGCGCCGTAGGAAAAAGGAAGATGCGCGCCGAACCGTACAGGGCGGGCAGTTCCTCCTGCGTTGCATGGCCGTAGAATTCCACGTTGACGAGCGAGGACTTGCGCTCGGCTTCCGCGCGGACTTCCTCTTCCTGTTCGCCGGTGCCGATGAACAGGATGCTGACCCGGCGCCCGAGACGCTCTGCCACGCCTTCGGCCACCTCCAGCGCGAACAAGGGATTCTTCTCCTGCACGATGCGTCCACAGAAAACCAGGTCGTGCTTCTTCTCTTCGCTGACGGCGCGCTGTGCGTACATCCCGTTATCGACGCACAGGCAGGACTGGAAGCAGCGGCTGGCCGGCACGCCATAGCTCTGGTACAGGCGCAGGCCGCCGTGGCTGGCGGCGAGGAATGCGCGCGAGCGAGAATAGACGAAGCGGCGAATCATCCGGTGCATGCGGCTCAGGGCGCGCTCGGAACTGTCGGTGCCGTCCGTCATCGGAATGTGCGGAATGCCCTTCAGTTGAGCATAGGCGAAGGCATACAGAAAGGTCGGGTTGAACCCGGTCGTGATGATGACGTCGGGAGAAAGACGATGCAGCACGGCGATGACATCCGGATTGTTGTGGATGAAATTCGAGCCGCGCGTGACAAATCGTTCCTTCAGGAAGACGTGGTTGAAGCGCAGCGGCGGCACGTCCCATTGACGATTGGGCTCGCGCGCGCTGCAGAACACGGCCTGCAGCTCGACGCCCGCCATGTTTCCGATCTGTTCGTAGATAGGGATCCGGAAGGGCGGCGGGTGGTTGGTGATGAGCGCGATCCTGATCATTGGGGCGTTGCGCGTCCGGCTGGATTGCCCGCGCGATTCAATGGAAGATGCAGTGCGCCACTTGTTGCTTTTCGATTCATCCATCCTGAGATAGTGGAGTTGTTCCCGCTTCGCGGGCAATTGCTCCGCAAAACAATTCGTCGCCGTGACGGTCTTTCGGTTTGATGTAGGTCCGTTCATCCGGTTGCGCTTTTTTCCTGTGATGTCGATCCCGCGCAATGCGAGCTGATGTTCAGATTTTGAGCGTGAAGAATTCTCCCGATCCGGCCTACATCAAACACGATGAATTTCTCTGCGGTCTGTTTTGTAACTTAATGTGTACACAATAGATCACCCCTTGCAGCTCCGGATTGACGCTGCACAGAGGGAATCGAAATGGGCTTCGCGGGTCGGAACTTTTCGAGGGGGCGTGCTTTCAGGCGGTTCGCCTGTGCACGCGTGGCACGGCACTCAAGGCTTGATGCGCCGCCATCCCCGCAGGCCGTCGATACGGCCCAGCATCGTTGCAACACCGAGCGCGAGCTCCGCGCCGAAGGATCCCTTCAGCAAGGGCCGCAGCACCGGCGCCGCCAGGCCGCGGGCAATGACCCACGCGGGCAGGCGGTGCTTGGCGTACAGTGCGCCCGTGCCACGCGCGCGGTGGCGCACTGCAAGCCGTGCCTGCGGCGTGGCTTGCAGTGTCTCCGACCTCACGGCGTGATGCACTTCCGCCAGCGGTTCATAGGCAATGAGCGCGCCGTTGCGCAGCGCGCGCAGGACGAAATCGGTTTCCTCGCCGGCGCCGAACCATTGTCCGATGCCCAGGCGTGCATCGAATCCACCGATCTTTCGCGCCAGATCGCGATCGCAGAACAGGGTGATGGAACTGACCGGAATATCGCGGAAGGCGCGCGAGCGCTCCCACGACAAGGAGGATGCGGCGAGCGGCTGCTCGTCCGCTTCCACCCAGCGCACAATGAGGCCGGAAGGCTTGTCGGTGCTGGCGAAGCGGCTCCCCACGCGCTCCAGGACGCGCGAGTCGTACCAGCAGTCGTCGTCCGGAAAGCCCAGCCATCTTCCCTTTGCGGCTTCGATGCCGGCGTTGCGCGCGGCGGCAAGATTGGGTGGATGGTGCTTCAAGTGCCTGACGGCGATGCCGAGATAGCGCGCACGATCCAGGTGCGCCTGCAGGCGATCATCATTGTTCTGGTCCACGACAACCACTTCGAAATTGCTGTACGTCTGCGCGGCAAGCGATTCGAACAGGCGGTCCAGTTCATCCGTGCGGCCCACGGTCGCGAGGATCAGCGAAATTTCGGGCCGTCTCATGCGTGACCTTTCGCCTGAAGAATGCGGCGCCGGCGCACGAAATAGCGCGCGTAGTGCGCGATCCGCTCGATCGGGTTATTGCTGGCATAGGCAAGGCGCACGCGGAAATCTTCCGCCATCGCGGCCAGGCGGGTGCGCGAGGAGGTGGACAGGCTGCCCTCATGCTCGCGGAAGGCCGTGAGCGCCTCGTCCAGTTGCACCGGTTCGCTGATGGTCGCCAGCTTCAGCCAGAGGTCATAGTCCATCGCATACTTGAGCGTGGTGTTGAATCCGCCCGCGCGCATCATCAGCTCGCGCCGCACGAAGGCGGCGGGGTGTGGCACGAAATTGCCGCGCAACAGATTGCGATAACTGAAGCGCGGTGCCACGTAGCTGTCGGGACGCAGCTCATGTCCGATCAGCGCCATCGTGCGCCCGAACAGCCAGCCGCGCCCGCTCTCCTCAAGGTGGCGTGCGACGGTCGACAGGATGTCCGGCCGCAGGTAATAGTCATCCGAGTGCAGGTAGGCGATCACGTCGCCGGTGGCAATGCTCAGGCCCTGGTTCATGGCGCGGCTCACGCCGCCGCGCACGTTCTCCAGCAATTTGTAGGGACGCTGCAGCGCGTGGATCATGTCGAGCGTGCCGTCGGTGGAACCGCCGTCGACAAAGATGTATTCAATGTGCGGATAGTCTTGCGCCAGCACCGATGCGATCGATTCGCCGAGGTAGCGCTCGCTGTTCCAGGTGCAGGTAATGACGGAAAAAGTAAGTGCCATGGACAAACCTGTTAACGAATGGAGTGGCCCGGAGGGAGCCGGTAAATATGCAATAACTTTTGCGCCGCAAGGTCGGCACTGCCCAGGCCTTCCGGTGCAAAGCCAAATTGTGTCTGCGGATCGAAGGCGATCAGGTCATCGACCAGCGATGCCATGTCCGGATGCAGCCGCAGCTGCCCCGGAGCGGCCTGGTAGGCGACGAGCTCGGGCGTGCCGCCGCGTTGCAGGGCGAAGGTCGGCTTGCCGAGGAACAGGCCTTCGAGCACGGTCGTGGCGCAGGACTCCTCGCAGACAGAGGGCACCACGACGGCCGACGATGCGGCTGCAAGCTTGAGGGTCTTGTCCGGGGGGCACCAGCCGAGGAACTGGACCTGACTGCTTTCGAACATCTTGCGCAGCCGCGTTTCATCGCCGCCATCGCCGACGATGGTCAGTCGCATGTGTGCGGGCAGGCGAGGGGTAAGCGCCTGCAGGAATTTCTCGATGCCCTTGGCCGGATACAGCTTGGAAGCGATGAACACATGAAAGCCCGCGGGTGGAGGAAGGCGGCTTGCCGCCTCGCGAATTTCCTCCAGCAAGGTGCGATCGACAAAGTTGTGAACGGTGGCGCCCCAAGGTCCCGGCCCGAGCGTGCGGGAAAGATTCTTCTGCAGCAGGTCCGAAACGAACACCGTCTTGTGCCGGCGAAAGCTCTTGGCAACTTCGTCGCGGTAGCGGGAAACGGCGATCGCCGACACCGTGCGCTGCACCGCGTTCGGCTTCTCTGTCAGGCAGTGGGCGCAATCGCCGGGAACGAGTGTGCTGCACACCTCGCCGTTACGAAAGCGCGTATGCCGGAAACAGTCGCTGCCCTGGTCATGCCGCGTCTGGATAAAGTTGATGCTCTCCGGGATGAACAGCGCGACATTCGGCACGTGGCCGTGATAATGCACGACGTCATAGTTCGGCGCGTGGCGCATGATGATCGACGCGAAGCGCTTCGCAAGCACGGTGCGCTTGAGCGGCATGTACATGCCAAGGCTCACCTCTTTCCATCCCGCATGGAATCCATTGAGCTCCCCGATGAAATGTCCGCCGAAATTTCCTTCCTCGCCGCAGACCGAAATCGGGTGTTCGTCATTGCCAAGCAGGTCGACTTTATGGCCCGCGCGCACGAGTGCGCGCGCCAGGTTAAGGGCGTGCTTGGCGAGACCACCCATGTTGGGATAGGGAATGTCTTCGCTGGCGATAAGAATCCGCATTGATACCATCCTCAGGAACGAAGGCGCCGGGCAAAGGCAAGCATGGCGGCGCGCTCCTCCACGCCGACAATGAAATAAAGACCGGCCATCGTCAGCGCAAGCATTGCTGCACAGACGATGGCAACCGTACTGGCGACGCCTGCCGGCATCAGCCACTTGAGCGGCACCAGTACGGCGATGACAATCGCGCCGATGGCAAGGCTGCGCCCGAATCCTGTGCGCAGCGCTTCACCGAAGGTGACCGGCACGGTGCGGCCATGGACGAAAACCAGGAAACTCAGGCCCAGCGTCAGCGACGCCAGGAGATGTCCGCTCGCCGCGCCGACGATGCCGCCCCAGAGCGTGCCGAAGTAGACCGTGGCGATGCCGAACACGCCATTGGCCAGCGCGAAGCGGCCCGTGATGCGCGGATGGCCGAGCGCGTCGTTGACGAGCGACGGAATGTTGGTCAGCGAGTCGACCAGCAGGGCAACGGTCATAAGCACCAGCACCGGATAACCGTTCTGCACGAAGGCTTCGCCGACCCAGCGCCGCAGGAATTCGTCGCCGGCAAGGACGATGGCGCCCAGCGCCGCAATGTTGATGTAGGTGACGTAGCGCATGACCACGAGATATACCGGCCGCAATTCATTGATGCGGCCCGCACCGGCAAGCGCCGAGGCACGCGGATAGATCACGCTGGAGAGCCTGTAAGTCAATCCGAGGATACGGCCGGCAAGCGTGACAGGGACGGTATAGAAGGTGAGCGCAACCGGCCCGGCAATCGCGCCGACGATCAGCTTGTCCGCATGCTGGTGCAGGGTCGATGCGATCTTGCTCAGGTAGGCGTAGGCACTGAAGGAGGTCAGCAGCGTGCGTACTTCCTTGCGCGGCCAGCAGGGAGCAAGGCCAAGGTCGAAGCCGCGGATCAGCCATATCAGGTACAGCAGGTTGGTGACGGCAACCGCCACGCGTGCGGTGATCACGCCGGTGACGCCGGTGCCCGCCAAGGCGGCGGCGACCGAGGCAAGGTTCACCAGCACGCCGAAGAACGCCTCGCTCTGCGCGGAGCGATCGTAACGCTGCAGGGCTTGCGGCACGACCAGCAGGTAGTTTTGCGCTTGCGACAGCGCGAACCCAAGCGCACCGATCCGGAACGCTTCTACTGTTGCCTCGCGCATGCCGGGCGTGACATCGAAGAAGTGATCGATCAGGGCCTGTGCGCCGAAGAAGAGGGCGAGCGCGCCAACCAGCCCGAGCAGGCCATAGAACATGATGCCGAACCAGAACGTTTCGGCAAAGCGGGTACGATCGCCGGCCGCATGATGCTCGGAAAGATACTTGATCGCGCCGGCGCTCAGGTTGACGTCGAGGACGCCGAAGTAACCGATCACCGATCCGACCAGCGTCACGATGCCGAATCCTTCGACACCGAGCGCATGGATCAGCAGTGGCACGGTCGCCAGGGCGACCACCATCGGCACGGCCGAGCCGGAGAGGTTCCAGAGGGAATTACGCAGCAGCATAGTGGGCTTGTTGGTAGAGATAGCGACGGATCTGGTAGTTGTGTATGCCGACGGCGACAAAAGGCATCGCGAGCACAAGCCCGAGATCCATCATGCTCCGGAATTCGATGATCGGCGTGCCGATCAGCAGGGTCGGGATCCAGAACAGGAAGCCTGCGAAGCCGGCATCGGCGATCAGGTGCGCATTGCCGCTGAGATAGCGCCGATGCTTGAAGTAGAAGGAAACATAGGCTGCGAGGATGCAGCAGAACAGGATCAGACCGACGATGCCTGTCTTGAACAGCACATGCCCGAAGCCGCTGTGCACGAAGCTGAAGTCGTTGCCATGGTAGGACAGCGCATCCTTGTCACCGATGAAGGTGCCCCAGGTGCCGCGTCCGAACAGCCAGTTGCCGTCCATGCTTTGCGCGGCGGCGTACAGTTCGTAGAAGCGGTTCTCCTTGATGCCGCCGCGGTCGGGTGCGATATCGTAGATCAGCGATTCCAGGACACCGCCACCATCGGCAGCGAACTGCAGCCGCTGCTGGAAGAAGATGGATGCCACTCCGGCCAGGGCCACCGCCGCGACCAGGGCAAAAAAGAATTTGCGTTTGCCCGGCAACTGCAGGAACAGGAAACCAAGCATGAGCGCGAGGCCGATGAGCGAAGAGCGGCGGAAGGACAGCGCCACCGCAGCGATTTCCAGGCCGATGAACAGCAGCATGAGGATGCGCGTGTACCAGGCCAGCTTCACCTCCGGCTTTGTCAGCAGCCAGGCGGCGCAGAACGCGGCCAGCGAGGCGACGAAGTTGTCGTTGATGTCGAAGAAGAAGATCTTGATGTCGAGTCCTTCGAAGTTGCGGTAGGGGTTGGCGCTGTCGCCGTCGAACAGGAAATAGCGCACCGCGCCGAAGGCTGCACGAACGCCGGCGAGCACGAGGATGATGGCCAGCAGTCGCACTGAATCCTTGTCGCTCTCGAAAGCCATGATCACGATGTACATGAATATCAGCATGTTCAGGATGTTGAACACGCCGTTGTAGCCGAGGATGACGTTCAGGTCGATGCCAGCCATGAGCCCCATCACGACATGCGCTAGCAGCAGGAAAATGAAGGCGACGAAATATTTCGATATGGGCGGCGCAAGTTGCGGGCTATGCGGATTGGCCAGCCGCTTGAGGAATGCCGTGAAGCCGGATACCAGCAGGATCAGGTTGAGCAGCGAGAAATAGAATATCCCTGCGCCGCGCGAGTAGAGAGTTGCTTCCTGCTCGATCTGGCCCCAGGTCGAATCGGAAAACAGAAACAGCACGCCGATGAAGCCGAACACGATCAGCTTGGGCGCCTTGATGAAAATCCCTGCAATCACAGGAATGACGAAGAGGGCGGCAAGAAGATTGAAAAATATCTCGCCTGGTGAAAGTGCTGGTGTCATGGCTGTGTTCAGTGAGTTGAACGGATCTCCAATCGGGCATGATCACGATTGGTATAACGAGGGCGTTTTGGGCAGGCTCTTATGGTATGCATCCATCTTTGCAACTTGCATTCGAGGGCGGGTGCCCGTGGTTGATCTTGTCGTACACCTCCCCCGTTATCCCCGTGCGCACACGGGGACCCATAATGAGCTCGATCGCAAGTCGGGCATATGCGCCTACGCCTTCGCGGGAGCGACGGAGAAGGTGCACTGCCCAGCATGCTGACCGCGCCGACATTCAGGCATTCCGGCAGTCACTCAGCGTCTCTGGATCGTGCCTGCACCTCTCCCCGATGCCGTACCTGACGATGCCTATGGCCGATACTCGGTCTTGAAGCATTCGTAGGTTTCCTTGATGCCTTCACCCAGACGCATGCCGGGCCGCCATCCGAGGGAGGTCAGCTTTGCCGTGTTCATCAGCTTGCGCGGCGTGCCATCCGGCTTGCTTGCATCAAACTCAATGGCACCGGTGAAGCCCACCGCTTTTCTTATGATCTCGGCAACTTCACGTATTGTGACGTCCTCGCCTGTGCCCACATTGATATGGGACAACATCGGTGTCGTGTGCTTTTCATAGGTAGCGCGATCGAGCTCCATGACATGCACGCAGGCATCAGCCATGTCATCGACATACAAGAATTCGCGACGCGGCGTTCCCGTTCCCCAGATCACCACCTTGTCCGCGCCGGCCAGCTTTGCTTCATGGAAACGGCGTATCAGTGCGGGAATCACGTGACTGTTTTCCGGATGGTAGTTGTCGCCCGGACCGTACAGATTGGTCGGCATCACGCTGCGGAAATCGGTGTTGTACTGGCGGTTGTAGCTCTCGCACATCTTGATGCCGGCGATCTTGGCGATGGCATAGGGCTCATTGGTCGGCTCCAGGGAACCCGACATCAGATACTCTTCCCTGATCGGCTGCTCGGCGAGCCGCGGATAGATGCACGACGAGCCGAGGAACAGCAGACGCTTGACGCCCGCGCGCCATGCTTCATGGATGACGTTTGCCTGCACCATCAGGTTGTCGTAGATGAACTCGGCAGGATAAGTGTTGTTCGCATGGATGCCGCCCACGCGCGCGGCGGCGAGGTACACCTCGTCGATCTGCTCATTGGCGAAGAAGGCGCGCACCTGCTCCTGGTCCGTCAGTTCCAGCTCCGCATGGGGGCGCGTGACGATATTGTTGAAGTCGCGCTTGTGCAGCGCGCGCACGATGGCCGAGCCGACCAGGCCGCGATGGCCGGCAACATAGATGCGTTTGTTCAGGTTGGACTTCATTTTTCACTTCCTCTCGATGGATTTGCGGGCCGGCTTCAGGCCGCCGGCGGTCCGGCCGGGGACGCTCGCGGGAAGCGTCCCCCTGATATTCATTCCTGGTAGTTGCCGGGCACGTTGGCGGTCTGGCTGAGTTGCAGATCCTTGCTGGCGGCGTCAAGATCCGTGCGCACCATTTCACCGACCAGATCGTCGAATGACACGGTCGGGTGCCATCCGAGCTTGTCGCGCGCCTTGCTCGCATCGCCGACCATGCAGTCCACTTCCGTTGGACGGAAGTAGCGCGGATCGACACGCACAATGACCTGGCCCGGCTGAACGCCCGCGTGGACGCGCGAGGTGACGACGGTGGCCGTCTCATCGACGCCGCGTCCGTTCCATCGCAGTACGATGCCCAGTTCCGCTGCCGCTGCGGTGACGAACTCGCGCACGCTGTGCTGGACGCCGGTTGCGACAACGAAGTCCTCGGGCGTGGCCTGCTGCAGCATCCTCCATTGCATCTCCACGTAATCGCGCGCATGTCCCCAGTCGCGTTGCGCGTCAAGATTGCCGAGGTAGATGCAGTCCTGCATGTTCAGGACGATGCGCGCGAGGCCGCGCGTGATCTTGCGCGTGACGAAGGTCTCGCCGCGCAGGGGCGATTCATGGTTGAACAGGATGCCGTTGCAGGCGTACATGCCGTACGCCTCGCGATAGTTCACGGTGATCCAGTAGGCGTACAGCTTGGCTATCGCATAGGGGCTGCGCGGA
This sequence comes from Noviherbaspirillum sp., assembly GCF_035254685.1. Classification (GTDB taxonomy): domain Bacteria; phylum Pseudomonadota; class Gammaproteobacteria; order Burkholderiales; family Burkholderiaceae_D; genus Noviherbaspirillum. The sequence goes on from NZ_DATFAI010000037.1 coordinate 25,507, forward strand.
CGGAAGGGCGTGGTTTCGCGCTGCGGAAACTCTTGGGTGAGCCCGAACATTTCGGAAGTCGACGCCTGGTAGAAGCGGGTCTTCTTCTCAAGCCCGAGCTGTCGCACGCTTTCGAGTATCCGCAAGGGGCCGAGCGCATCGGCATTCGCCGTGTACTCTGGCTCTTCGAACGACACTGCGACATGGCTCTGCGCGGCGAGGTTGTAGATCTCGTCCGGTTGCGTCTGCTGGATGATGCGCCAGAGCGAAGATGAGTCCGTCATGTCGCCGTGGTAGAGGATGAATCGCCGTTCCGTCTCCTGCGGTCCTTCGTAGAGGTGGTCGATGCGATCGGTGTTGAAGCGTGAGGTGCGGCGCTTGAGGCCATGCACGATATAGCCCTTCGACAGCAGCAGTTCGGCGAGGTAGGCGCCGTCCTGGCCGCTGATGCCGGTGATGAGCGCCACCTTGGGCGTGTGGCCGGAGCGGGAGGGCACCAGGTGCTCCGGCATCTTCGGATTGGTGGTCATTGCGTTGTCCTTCCTGTCCATGGCTTAACCCGTGCAGGCGATCGCTTCGGCCGGAAGCGGTTGGAGGGATGAGGAGTGCGGCTGCGCGGCATGCTGCGCAAACGGAAGGCCTTGCAGGAACGCACGGAATTCTTCACGCACCTCGGGATGGCGAAGCGCGAACTGCACCGTCGCTTCCAGGTAACCGATCTTGCTGCCGCAGTCGTAGCGGATGCCTTCGAACTGATACGCGTACACCGACTCCTCCCGCAGCAGGGAGGCGATGCCGTCGGTGAGCTGCAGCTCGCCGCCAGCACCGGGGCGCACCTTGCGCAGGTGGTCAAAAATGGCCGGCGTCAGTATGTAGCGTCCGACGACGCCGAGCGTGGAGGGCGCGTTCTCGGGAGCGGGTTTTTCAACGATGCCGTGCAGCCGGATCAGGCGCTCCTCGCAGGCACTGCCGGCAACCACGCCATACGAACGGCTGTGTTCGCGCGCGATGTTCTCGACGCCGATCAGGCTGTGGCCATGCTTCTCGTACAGTTCGGTCATCTGGCGAAGCACCGGGGTCTGTCCGTCGAGAAGGTCATCGGCAAGGATCACTGCGAACGGCTCGCCGCGTACCAGGCGCTCGGCGCACAGCACGGCGTGGCCCAGTCCCAGCGCTTCGGCCTGCCGCACATAAAAGCATTCCACGTTATCGGGCTTGATCCCGTGCAGCACGTCCAGCAGGGATTGCTTGTTGCGCGCTTCGAGTTCGGCCTCCAGTTCGTAGGCCTTGTCGAAGTGGTCTTCGATCGCGCGCTTGTTCCTGCCTGTGACAAAAATCATTTCGGTGATACCGGCGGCGACGGCTTCCTCGACTGCATACTGGATCAAGGGCTTGTCGACGATCGGCAGCATCTCTTTCGGGCTCGCCTTGGTTGCGGGCAGAAAGCGGGTGCCGAGCCCCGCGACCGGAAAGACTGCTTTCGTAATCTTTTTGTTCATGGCCTTCCTTGCAAAAAAAGGATCTCAGGGCGCCGGCTTTCGGCTGTGCCGCATGTCCTCTGGTGATCGTTGCGCCGCTTCGCGCAAGGGAACAGGAGCAAACCATTGCGCGACGATGAGGAAGGCGACGCATGCCATCGCGGCATACATGTCGAACTTCCAGTCCATCCAGCTCGCATTGCGGTAAGGCATCAGCGACTGCAAGCCCTCGTCGGTTCCACCGAGCAGGCCGATGACTAACAGCGTCAGCACTGCGCGCCGCGTCGGGCTGCCATGCGCTGCGCCCCAGACCAGGCATGCCAGGACGGCGTACGCAAAGAAATGCAGCAGCTTGTCGTAGACGACAGCGGACACCGCCTGCGCGTTGCCTGGAATGGCGCCCACGCCGATCAGCAGCGAATAGAAGGCTGCGGCGGCGACCAGGTAATGCCGTGGCGTCATGAAGGAGAGCGGTGACATGATGGGATTGCGCATGAGGGTTCTGCCTGTCGTCTGTCGTAAGTCATCGCGGTGCGCCCGCACCCGGCCCGGCCCGGCTTCAATACGCATTCGTCCCTGTCCACCCCTTGAACGCGGTCCAGATGATGATCCGGATGTCCATCCAGAGCGACCAGTTCTGGATGTAGTGCAGGTCGAACTTCACGCGCGCGGCCATCTTGTCGACCGTGTCGGTCTCGCCGCGCAGACCATGTATCTGCGCCCAGCCCGTGATGCCAGGCTTCACGCGATGGCGCAGCATGTACGTCTCGAGCAGGTCCTTGTACATTTCGTTGTGCTGAAGCGCGTGCGGACGCGGCCCTACCACCGACATGTCACCGAACAGCACGTTGATGAACTGCGGCAATTCATCGAGGCTGGTGCGGCGCAGGAAGGCACCGATCGAGGTGATGCGCGGGTCGTTCTTCGTTGCCTGCGTCACCTTGTCCTTTTCTTCATGCACCTTCATCGTGCGGAACTTGTAGACGTTGAAGGTGCGTCCGTTCAGGCCCAGGCGTGGTTGCCTGAAGAACACGGGGCCGGGCGACGAGCGCTTGATGGCGATCGCGATCACGATGAACAGCGGAAGCAGCAGCACAAGCGCGACGGTCGCAAACACGCGGTCGAAGATTTCCTTGACGATGCCATTCAGCCCGCTCGAAATCGGCTGGTTCAGGTCGACGGCCGGCAGGCCGAGGAAGTTGCCGATCTTGTTGCTCAGCATCTGCACGCCTAGGATGTCCGGCACCCAGCGGATGTCGACCAGGGTATTGCGGAGCAGGTACTGCAATTCCTGCAGCTTGGGCGAGGCCAGCAGCGGCAGCGTGATCCATATTTCGTGGATATGGTTCGCCTCGACGTAGGAGGGAATGTCCTCCAGGCTGCCAAGGTGCGCCACGGAAGGATCGAGGATCTTGCCTGCATCTTCCGGCGCGGCATGCACAGCCTTGACGTCGTATCCTGCCCAGTCCTGCTCCATAGCGCGGCGATGCATTTCTCGCCCTGTGCTGCCGTAGCCGACGATCACCACGCGCTTGTTGTTCAGCCCCTTTGTGCGCAAGAAGCGCAGCGCAAAGTAGGCGGCGGCCCGGTACGTCACGAGGAAAGCGACGCCAATGCCGTACCAGTAGAACATCCAGAGACGGGAGACGTTGCCGACATGGTGGATCAGGAAGCTGAAGAACAGGCCGATCAGCAGAACCAGCGCCCACGACGCGGCGAGGCGCAAGAACATGTCCCACAGAGAACGGCCGCGCCACGAGCCGTACAGGTCGAGCTGCGGAAACACGAGAAATGCCAACGCACAGCCGAAGTGCAGGAGCACGACATGAATCGGCGGCGTTTCGCTCAAGGGAATATGGAAATGGATCAGACCAGCGACGGCCCCGGCAATCTCGAGCACCAGGATATCCATGAGCCGCATTGACAGTTCCAACCGGGAAGAATTGGTGATGATGAAATCTCGCATGGCGTTTCTGTCGTTTCGTCGGTTACAACAATCTCAAAACCATCGACAATCGATTGCGGTATGCTCGCCGCAAGGCGCTCGCTTCCGTGCGCTCTGGCGACACCGTTTCCGGGCGATACAAGCCTGTCTATGTGGATATCAAGTTGTCGAAATCTGACCTCTGGTGGCTAAAATTGTTATTACCTTTTAGACAATGGTAATCACTAAAGAACCTGAGAATTTGCTAAGTCGTGTTTGCTTGCGTACGCTCAAACACGCGGTTGCTGGGCGTCAAACTTGCCTTTGCGAAGGATCAAATTCGCCAGTCTGCTTTCCTTGAGGACAGTGAAATTTCCGCGCAGTACTGCATCGACAGCGGGATCAGAGATGAATACTTGCCCTTGCGATCGTTGAGAATTATTGCGAAGTCGTTGCGTTCGGGAACTTGATTCCTCGGAGACACCCAATGCGCTATCATTCGTGCCATGGCAACTGAAGATTCCCAACAACAGTCGGCATTCGAGCTGGTAGGCGGCAGCGAGAAGCTGCGCGAACTGGTCGACCGTTTCTACGACCTGATGGACCTCGAAGCGGAATTCGCCGGCATCCGCGCGATGCATCCTGCCAACCTCGACAGCTCGCGCGACAAGCTCTACTGGTTTCTTTCCGGCTGGATGGGCGGCCCCGACATGTATATCGAACGCCTGGGGCATCCGCGCCTTCGCGCGCGCCATCTCCCGTATGCCATCGCGTCAGGTGAACGCGACCAGTGGCTGCGATGCATGGCGCTTGCCATGCAGGATGTCGGCATGCCGCAGCAGCTGCAGGAGCGCCTGATGCAATCCTTCTACCAGACCGCCGACTGGATGCGTAACAAGGCAGGCTGACTGCCGCGCAGCCGGAAACGCGCCCAACGTCAAGCGCACCCAACTTCAAGCGCACCCAACCTCAATCCATCATTTCATGAATTCCATCGAACTCATCCTCCTCCTGCTGGGCGCAGTCATCGTCATCCTGCAGATCATCCTCGTCATGCGTTCTCGCAACGGCGATGCCGCTACCCAGTTGATGCAACTCCAGAGCGAGCTGCAAGGTCACCAGCAGCAGACCGGCGAACGTATCGAACGCGAGCTGCGCAACCAGATGCAGACCAGCGCGCAGGGAACGCGGCAGGAACTGAGCGGAAACCTGCACCAGTTCCAGCAGGCACTGACGACGCAGCTGACCAGCGTCGCCACCATTCAGAACAACCAGATCGATACCTTCGCACAGCAGCTTGCCAAGCTGAACGAGGTCAATGCGCAGCAACTGGAAGCGATGCGCGAAGCCATCGCATCGCATGCAAAGGCAGGCCGCGAGGAGCAGGCGGCGGCAATGAAACGTTTCGGCGACACGCTGAACCAGACGCTCGCCACGCTGACTGAATCGAACGCGCAACGCATGGCCGAAGTGCGCTCTACGCTCGAAGCGAAGATCAAGGACCTGCAGAACGACAACGGCGCGCGGCTCGAAGAAATGCGCAAGACGGTGGACGAGAAACTGCATGCGACGCTGGAGCAGCGCCTGGGCGAATCCTTCAAGCTGGTTTCCGACCGTCTTGAAAAAGTGCACCAGGGCCTCGGCGAGATGCAGCAGCTCGCAATCGGCGTCGGCGACCTCAAGCGCGTGCTGACCAATGTGAAGACGCGCGGCACATGGGGCGAAGTGCAGCTCGAAATGCTGCTCGAACAGGTCCTCACGCCCGACCAGTATGCGAAGAACGTGGAAACCGTGCCCGGCTCCGGCGAGCGCGTGGAATTTGCCGTGAAGCTGCCAGGGCAGGACGATGGCGCGCGACCGGTCTGGATGCCGATCGATGCCAAGTTCCCCAAGGAGCAGTATGAACGCCTGGCCGAAGCCGCCGAGCTGGCGGATGCCGAGGGCGTTGCCGCCGCCGGCCGCGAACTCGAGCGCGCCGTGCGCCTGGAGGCAAAGACGATCGCGGAGAAATACCTGTCGCCGCCGCTCACCACCGATTTCGCCATCCTGTTCCTTCCCACTGAAGGACTGTACGCTGAAGTGATGCGCCGGCCCGGACTGGCCGATGAGCTGCAGCGGATATGTCGCGTGAGCATCGCCGGCCCGTCGACCTTGTCGGCCTTGCTCAACAGTCTGCAGATGGGATTCCGTACACTGGCGCTTGAAAAGCGCTCGTCGGAAGTCTGGCAGGTGCTGGGCGCGGTCAAGACCGAGTTCGGCAAATTCGGCGATGTGCTGGCGGCGACCAAGACCACACTGGAGCGGGCGGCAAAGAACATCGAGCAGGCGGAAACCCGCACCCGCCAGATGTCGCGCAAGCTGAAGTCCGTCGAGGCCTTGCCGGTAGAGACGGCGCAGTTGTTGCTCGGAACGGATGGCTCCGAGGCGAGCGAGGAATAGCAACCGTGAGGGCAACCGTGGAGGGCGGCATCGACAGTCACAAAAGCAATGGCAGTAGCGGCAGTAATCCGGCTATCCGGCATTCTGCAAATGCACCACGAGCACGTCAGCGCACGACAAGCCTGGCATGCAGTATCGATGATTGTTTCCCGGCGTCTGCAAGCCTGCACGGACAGCCGACGCGGAAGCTTGCATATCCCGTTAATGGATCGGATGCATTCCGATCGCGAGGCAGGACATAACTTATGGAAATCGCGATACTTCTTGGCCTGATTCTCATCAACGGCGTCTTCGCGATGTCGGAGATCGCGCTCGTCACGGCACGCAAGGCGCGCTTGCAGAAGCTGGCGGAAAGCGGCGACGCATCGGCACAGGCAGCCATGGAACTCGGCGACGATCCGAACCGGTTCCTGTCCACCGTACAGATCGGGATCACCTCCATCGGCATCCTGAACGGCATCGTCGGTGAAGCGACGCTCGCCTATCCCTTCAGCGTCTGGCTGCAGCATATGGGCGTGGAGGTGCGCGTCTCGGAGTATCTGGCCACGGTACTGGTGGTCGTATCCATCACCTATTTTTCGATTGTGCTCGGCGAGCTGGTGCCGAAGCGCATTGGCCAGATCAGCCCCGAACCGATCGCGCGCCTCGTGGCTCGTCCCATGCTCCTGCTGGCGGCGATGACCAAGCCTTTCGTGCGCCTGCTTTCCGGCTCGACGCAACTGGTCCTGCGCACCTTCGGCGTGACCGAGCGCACCGAGCCCAGCGTGACGCAGGAAGAAATCAACCTGATGCTCGCAGAAGGTTCCAGCGCAGGCGTGATCGAAAAACACGAGCACCAGATGGTGCGCAACGTGTTCCGCCTGGACGACCGCCAGATCGCGTCGCTGATGGTGCCGCGCAGCGAGATCGTCTGCTTCGACGTGAACGACCCGGTGGAAGACAACCTCGTGCGCTTCGAGGAGAGCGACCACTCGCGCTATCCGGTCGTACGCGGCGGCTGGGACGAAGTGCTCGGCGTTGCCAACGCGCGCCAGTTGCTGGCGCAGACGCTGCGCGGCGAAAAGCCGAGCCTGACCGAGAACCTGCAGCCGGCAGTGTTCGTGCCCGAGTCGCTGACCGGCATGGAGCTGCTGGAGAACTTCAAGAATTCCGGCGTGAAGCTGGCGTTCGTCGTCGATGAATACGGCGAAGTGCAGGGCATTGTCACGCTGCAGGATGTGATGGAAGCGATCACCGGCGAATTCAAGACCCATCGCGCCGAGGATGCCTGGGCAGTTCAGCGCGAGGATGGGTCGTGGTTGCTGGATGGCCTCATACCGATTCCCGAACTGAAGGACCGCCTCGGCCTCAAGGGTGTGCCCGAAGAAGAGCGGGGACGCTACAACACCCTGAGCGGGATGCTCATGCTGCTGCTCGGCCGCATACCGCAGACAACGGATCGTTGCGATTGGGAAGACTGGACTTTCGAGATCGTCGACCTTGACGGCAAGCGCATCGACAAGGTGCTGGCCACGCAAAAAGTCTCGCCGGAGGAAAGCCTGCTGCTGCCGCCGCCCTGACGGGGATGGTTTTCGCGCGCAGCAACAAGGAAGCGTCGGCAATACCGTTACATGCAATGCGTATCGGATCTGCATCAACCAGCGGACTTGCCATTCGGGCATAATTGCCTGGCAGTCCGCCGACGCAGTCAAGGCGGCCGGTTCGACAGTCATGATGGAGGCATCCATGGTACATCGCATCCCGGACCCCATGTCGGGCGGTTCCCGTCCTTCAAGCCGGCACAAGATCGTCTCTGCCGCCGAAGCAGTCCGCCTCATCCATGACGGCGACACGATTGCCACCGGCGGATTCGTCGGCATCGGCTTCGCGGAAAACATCGCCGTCGCACTGGAGAAGCGTTTCCTCGATAGCGAAGATGAACTGCTCGGCATCGGCAAGCCAAGCAATCTCACGCTCATCTATGCCGCAGGACAGGGCGATGGCAAGGACCGCGGCCTGAACCATTTCGGACACGAAGGCCTGGTCAGGCGCGTGATCGGCGGGCATTGGGGCCTGGTGCCCAAGCTGCAGCAACTCGCCATCGCCAACAAGATCGAAGCCTATAACCTGCCGCAAGGCGTCATCACCCACCTGTTCCGCGACATTGCCGCCGGTAAGCCCGGCCTGCTCTCCACGGTCGGACTCGGCACCTTCGTCGATCCGCGCTTCGGTGGTGGCAAGATCAACGATGCCACCCATGAGGAGCTGGTCGAGTTGATGACCATCGGCGGCAGGGAATACCTGTTCTACAAGGCATTGCCGATCAACGTCGGCATCATTCGCGGCACGACCGCCGATCCCGACGGCAACGTGACGATGGAAAAGGAGGCGCTGACGCTCGAAGCGCTTGCGATCGCCATGGCCGCGCACAATTCAGGCGGCATCGTGGTCGCGCAGGTCGAACGCATTGCCGAAAGTGGTTCACTGCATCCGCGCCAGGTGAAGATTCCCGGCATCCTGGTCGACTGCGTGGTGGTGGCCGAAAAGCCGGAATACCAGATGCAGACCTTCATCGAACCCTACAGCGCCGCATTCGCGAGCGAAATCCGCGTGCCGATGTCGTCCATCCAGCCGATGGAAATGAGCGAGCGCAAGATCATCGCGCGCCGCGCACTGCTCGAAATCAAGCCGAACAATGTGGTCAACCTCGGCATCGGCATGCCGGAAGGCGTGGCCAGCGTGGCGGCAGAGGAAAAGGTGCTCGACCTCGTGACGCTCACCGCGGAACCCGGCGTCATCGGCGGGATTCCTGCTGGCGGGCTCAATTTCGGCGCGGCGACCAATGCCACCGCCATCATCGACCAGCCATACCAGTTCGACTTCTACGACGGTGGCGGTCTCGACGTCGCCTTCCTCGGCCTGGCGCAGGCTGACAGGCATGGAAACCTCAACGTCAGCAAGTTCGGGCCGCGACTCGCGGGTGCAGGCGGATTCATCAACATCAGCCAGAATGCCAAGAAGGTGGTGTTCGTAGGTACCTTCACCGCAGGCGGACTGGAGGTGGCGATCGCAGACGGCCAGTTGCACATCCGGCGCGAAGGCACGGCGCAGAAATTCGTCGAGGAGGTTGAGCACCGCACCTTCAGCGGCGAATATGCGCGGCAGCGCGCGCAGGCCGTGCTGTATATCACGGAGCGCTGCGTATTCCGGCTGGCGCAGGAAGGACTGGAGGTGATCGAGATTGCTCCCGGCGTCGACCTTGAACGCGACATCCTGGCGCAAATGCATTTCCGTCCGGCGATCAGCCCGCAGCTGAAGCTGATGGACGCCCGCATCTTCAGGACGACGCCGATGGGATTGCGCAACGATATCCTGTACGTGCCGCTGGAGCAGCGCCTGATCTATGACGCGAAGAGGAACATGTTCTTCGTCAATTTCGAAGGCTTCGAAGTGAAGAACGTCGCCGACATTGAGCAGATCCGGGATCTTGTCGAGGAGCGCCTGCGTCCGCTCGAACAGAAAGTCCCGGCGATCGTCAACTACGACAATTTCTCCATCGCGCCGGATCTGCTGGATAGTTATGTCGACATGGTGCGCGAACTTGCCGACCGCTTCTACAGCCGTGTCACCCGCTACACCAGCAGCACTTTCATGCGCAGCTATTTCGGCACGGCGTTCCGGCGACACCATACGGAACCGTCGCTCTATGCGAGTCGTGAGGAGGCGATTTCGCACTTGGGCGAAACCTGAACGTTCCCAGGTTTAAATCCGGAGAATGAGGAGCGGCTAGCAAAGCCCGTCGAACAGCACCACATTCACGGGATCTCCAGCGTTCACGTTCCCTTGCTCGTGGTGCAGGATGATCATGCAGTTCGCCTCCGACATCGAACGCAGGATGCCGGAACCCTGCGAGCCGGTGACGCGCACCTGCGGGTTGCCGTTTGCATCCATCGAAAGAATGCCGCGCTGATACTCGGTGCGCCCCGGCTTCTTGCGGATCGCGGTTTGCGATGCCGCTTGGATCAGCGGCGTCGAATCCTTGGTCCCGCCCATCATGCGCAGCAGCGCATCACGTGCGAAGAAGTAGAAGGTCACCATCACGGCGACAGGATTGCCCGGCAAGCCGAACAGGTAGGCGCTCTTGCCATTCGACGCGATCCTGCCGAAGGCCATGGGCCGGCCAGGACGCATCGCCAGCTTCCAGAATGCGACCTCGCCCAGCTTTGCCATCATCTCCCGCGTGAAATCGGCCTCGCCGACCGAGACGCCGCCCGAGGTGACGATCGCATCCGCGCTTTCGCATGCGGTGCGCAGTGCAGCTTCCAGTGATTCCCGGTCATCCTTGACGATGCCCATGTCCAGGACATCGCAGCCCAGTCGCGTCAGCATGGCACGTATCGTGTAGCGGTTGCTGTCGTAGATGCAGCCTTCATCCAGGTGCTCGCCGATGTTGCGCAGTTCATCGCCTGTCGAGAACACGGCAACGCGCAAGCGCCGTTGAACAGGGATCTGTCCGATGCCGAGCGAAGCGAGCAGGCCGAGGTCGGCGGCATGCAATGTTTTACCTTTGCGCAGCGCCGATTTGCCCGCCATCAGGTCCTCGCCTTTCAGGCGGCGATTGTCGCCGGGCCTGACGACGCCGGGCGCGAGTGTCATCGATGCCTCGCTGGCGCTCGTCACCAGTTCTTGCGGCACGACGGTATCGCAATCTGCAGGCATGACCGCGCCGGTCATGATGCGTACGCACTCGCCGGTGTTCACCGGGCCTTCGTGTTTGTGTCCGGCGAAGGCGGTGCCGACCACCTTGAACATCACCGCTTCGACCCCGAGATCACTGCCGCGGAATGCATAGCCGTCCATCGCGGAGTTGTCATGCGCAGGCACGTTGATTGGCGAGATCACGTCTTCGCTCAGCACCCGGCACAAGGCATCGTTCAGGCCAACTGTTTCCGATGAATCGGTCGCTTGCACATAGTCGCGAATCAATTGCTGTGCATCTGCAACGCTGAGCGAGTCCGGATTGTAGGAGGTCAGTTGTGTGGCGAGCGCGGAGAGGGTAGGGACGGTCATGGTGTTTCTAGTTTGTGCAATTCTTCCAGTGTGTTGATGTTCCGAAAGGCCTCTTCGTCCAGAAAGTGCACCTTCACGGCGCGCAGCCGGGCAAACCATTTGCCCATCTTGCGCTCGCCGGATTCGAGATAGTCGCTCAGGCTCGGCAGCAGCGCTGCCTTCAGCAGGCAAAATACCGGATGCGCCTGTCGCGACTCGCCTTCGCCGGTCTCGGCATAGGCGATGTCGGCACTTTCAGAGTGCAGAGCATCCCTCAGCCGCGCCACCAGGTCCATAGGCAGAAAGGGGGAGTCGCAGGGCGCGGTGACGAGTAGCGGCGTCTCGCAATGCGCCAGTCCGGTTTGCAGGCCCGCGAGAGGCCCGGGAAATTCTTCCATCCGGTCCGGCCAAACGGGCAGCCCGAAACGATGGTAGACATCCAGGTTCTGGTTGGCATTGATCGCCAGCGTCGAGACTTGCGGCGCAAGGCGGCGCATCACATGCGCCACCATCGGTTCGCCGCGGAACGCCTGCAATCCTTTGTCCACGCCTCCCATGCGCGACCCTCGGCCGCCCGCAAGAATCATTCCGGTTATCGTCACAGTTCGTCCTCCGTGCGGTTTGTTCGCCGCGCAGTTCACCCACCAATGTAGGACATCTCGACTTTCCTGCCGGTCTGGTTGAGACCTTCCGTGTTGGCCGTCCGTAATTCGGAATAGCGGTCTGACCGCGCGCGCCACACATGCGCGACGACCGTCGAAATCTCCTCGTCGCTACGCCCGTCGCGCAGTAGCGCGCGCAAGTCATTACCGCCGGTGGCGAACAGGCAGGTATAGAGCTTTCCTTCTGTTGACAGGCGTGCACGCGTGCAATCGCGGCAGAAGGCGCGCGTCACGCTGGAGATCAGGCCGATCTCGCCGCCGCCGTCGCGGTAGCGCCAGCGCTCGGCGGTTTCGCCGGTGTAGTTGGGGTTGATCGCTTCCAGCGGCATTTCTGCGTTGATCTGCCGCACGATGTCGGCCGAAGGTATGACTTCATCCATCTTCCAGCCATTGCTAGTGCCGACATCCATGTATTCGATGAAACGCAGGATGAAGGGCGAGCCCTTGAAGTGGCGCGCCATTGGCACGATCTCGTGATCGTTCATGCCGCGCTTGACCACCATGTTGATCTTGATCGGTCCGAGGCCGACCTTGTGTGCCGTCTCGATACCGTGCAGAACGTCAGCAACCGGAAATCCGACGTCGTTCATGCGCTGGAAGATCTCGTCGTCGAGCGCGTCGAGCGACACCGTCACGCGCTGCAGCCCGGCATCCTTCAATGCCTGCGCCTTGCGCGCAAGCAGCGCTCCGTTGGTCGTCAGCGTGAGGTCGAGCGGCTGGCCATCCGGTGTCCGCAGTGCGCTCAGCATCGCAATCAGTCGCTCGATATCCTTGCGCAGCAGCGGTTCGCCGCCTGTCAGCCGGATCTTGCCGACGCCGTGCGCGACGAAAATCCGTGCGATGCGCGTGATCTCTTCGAACGACAGCAGCGCCGAATGCGGCATGAAGGCGTGGTCCTTGCCAAATATCGCCTTCGGCATGCAATACACGCAGCGGAAATTACAGCGATCGGTGACGGAAATGCGCAGGTCCTGTAGTGGGCGCGCGAGCGTATCCGAAAGCAGGCCTGTCGGTGCTTCCAGCTCCGAAGGAATCGTCGAACCGGCGGTCGTCAGACGCTGGTCGACCAGAGGAATGAATCTGTCAGTCATGCGAGGAATGAAATACGGAAACGCGCGGAGGAGACAGCGCTATCGAAGATAAGATACCACGTGGCGGGCGGGCTCACATGCGTCAATCCGCGGAGCATGAAGCAAGAAGGGTTAATTCTTGCCGGCAATACAATGGCAATAAATCCCTGTTGCCGGATCAGCATTACGATCCAAAAGTCAGGCTGGGCGAAAAATATCGGAAGGCTTGCGATCACGCCGGCCGCTGCTGGTGAGACGCCTTCAGTGGCGCGATCCGGCGACACTCCCAGAAAAAAAGGGAGCAGATGCTCCCTTTTGAAAAACGATGAGCTGCCTCCAGCAATCTCTGCCGGAGGCAGATGCATTAGCGGCGCGTCTCGACCTGAATCAACGGCTCATTAGAGACTGGCGGCAAGGGCTTGCGCTCGCGCGGGATGCGCGGCGGCGGGACCATGCGGGCGGCTGCTTCCTGTGCCGCACGCAGTTTCTCCGGATCCGTCGTTGCCAGCGTCAGCCCGGCATCGGCCAGGATTTCGCTCAAGTGCTCCAGCGGCAACGGTGCCGTGGCAACTGTCGGTGCAGCTTCCACATGCTGCACGGCTTCAGCTGCGGCCGGTGCGGCTTCCACCGGCGCAGTTACCGGAGCCTCTTCCACTGCGCTTGCAACAGCCGCAGTTTCCTGTGCCGTTTCTGCCGCAATCTCGGCAACCGGGGCTGGTTCAGCCGCCGCTGCCTGCTCGGAAACGGGCGCAGGTTCGGTGGCCGGCACCGCTTCTGCAGCAGGCACTGCCTCAACGATCGCTGCTGCCGGGGTTTCTTCCAGCTTCACGAGCGCCGGCGTGGGGCCGGCCTGGGCAGGGGCTTCAGCCTCAAGGGCAATGGTCTCCTGCGGTGCGGAAGGTGCAGTCGCTTCAGCGGCCGCAGCAGTTTCCGTCGGCATCGCCACTTCCGCGATTTCCAGCTGAACTGCTTGCTGTGGAGCGGCCTCTCCGCCCTCCGCCTCAGATTCTGCGGCACCGATCAGTTCGCCGGTTTCGCGATCACGACGGTTGCGATTGCGGCCTCCGCGGCGACGGCGGCGACGGCGCTCCTCGCCCTGTTCGGCGGTACCTTCCTCACCAACCGGCATGGCCTCAGTCATCTCCGTTTCAGTTTCAGGAGCCTGGACGGCGGCGAGAGGCATGACCGGTGCTGCTGCCGGAATGTTCAGCAATTCTTCCGTGACGGCTTCCTTGCGTTCCTCTCGCTGGCGTTGCTGGCGCTCGCCACGTTCACCACGCTCGCGGCGGGATTCTCCAGTCTCGCGCGGTTCACGCTGCTCACGCGGCTCGCGCGGTTCACGCGCCTCGCGTTGTTCGCGCGGCGGCCTGGGCTGGCGCTGTGCCGGCTGGCCCTCGGCTGCGGGAACTGGCTGCTTTGCGATCTCTTCGCGTGCCTCGACGCGTCCGGTCTCGCGTTCCTCGCGATCGCGTCCGCCACGTCCGCGGCCACGGGTGCGGCCACGTCCGGCTCGCTCGCCGCGCTCGCCACGTTCGCGGGTCGGCTGCGGCTTCTCTTCCACGACAGGTGCAGGTGCGACAACTGGCGCAACCGCCTTCTTGCGGAAAAAGCCAAACATGCGGCTGAAGAAACCCTCCTCCACGGGCGCGGCCACCGGAGTCGGCGCAGGTGCGGGTTCGACCGGTTTGCGTTCCACGATCGGTGCCGGCTGTTCCGGCGTGATGCCCTTGACGACAGCTTCCTGGCGCGGACGGACTTCTTCCTTCTGGCGTTTGCCGTAGCTGATGTCGGTATCGGCTTCCTCGGCCATGGCATAGCTGGCTTGCGGCTCTTCCAGCCGCGGATCGTCGTGCTTGATGCGCTCCAGCTTGTAGTGCGGCGTCTCGAGATGCTTGTTCGGAATCAGGATGATCGTCACGCGATGGCGGGTTTCGATCTTCAGGATTTCGCCGCGCTTCTCGTTCAGCAGGAAAGCAGCCACATCGACCGGTGCCTGCACGTGGATGGCCGCCGAGTTTTCCTTCATCGCCTCTTCCTGGATGATGCGCAGGACCTGCAATGCGGAGGATTCGGTGTCACGGATATGGCCAGTGCCGTTGCAGCGCGGGCAAGTCACATGGCTGCCTTCGGACAGCGACGGACGCAGGCGCTGGCGGGACAACTCCATCAGGCCGAAGCGGGAAATCTTGCCCATTTGTACGCGTGCGCGATCGTAGCGCAGCGCATCCTTCAGCCGGGTTTCCACCTCGCGCTGATTCTTCGCGTTCTCCATATCGATGAAGTCGATCACGATCAGGCCGCCGAGGTCGCGCAGGCGCAACTGGCGGGCCACTTCATCGGCGGCTTCGAGGTTCGTGTGGAGGGCGGTGGTTTCGATGTCGCTGCCACGGGTAGCGCGGGCCGAGTTGACGTCGATTGACACCAGCGCTTCGGTATGGTCGATGACGATGGCGCCGCCGGAGGGCAGCGGCACAGTGCGGGAGTACGCAGTTTCGATCTGGTGTTCGATCTGGAAGCGCGAGAACAGCGGCACGTCGTCGCGATAGCGCTTCACGCGGTGCACCATGTCGGGCATGACATGGCTCATGAACTGCTGAGCCTGTTCGTAGATCTCGTCGGTATCGATCAGGATCTCGCCAATATCAGGCTGGAAATAGTCGCGGATGGCGCGGATCACCAGCGAGGATTCCTGGTAGATCAGGAAGGCACCCGGTGCGGACTGGCCGGCGCCTTCAATCGCGCGCCACAACTGCATCAGGTAATTCAGGTCCCACTGCAATTCCTCGACGTTGCGGCCGATGCCGGCGGTGCGCGCAATGACCGACATACCGGAAGGGAGATCCAGCTTGTCCATGGTCTCGCGAAGCTCCTGGCGGTCTTCGCCTTCCACTCGGCGGGAAACGCCGCCACCGCGCGGATTGTTCGGCATCAGGACGAGGTAGCGTCCAGCCAGCGAAATGAACGAGGTGAGGGCAGCGCCCTTGTTGCCGCGTTCCTCCTTTTCCACCTGGACCATGATTTCCTGGCCTTCGCGCAGGGCATCCTTGATCGAGGCGCTGCGCACGTCGACGCCATCCTTGAAATAGCTGCGGGCCACTTCCTTGAACGGCAGGAAGCCGTGACGCTCTTCGCCATAGTTGACGAAGCAGGCTTCCAGCGAGGGTTCGATGCGGGTGATGACGCCTTTATAGATATTCGATTTACGTTGCTCGCGCCCCGTTGTCTCGATATCGATGTCGATCAGCTTCTGTCCGTCGACAATGGCCACGCGCAACTCTTCCTGCTGCGTGGCGTTGAACAACATCCGTTTCATTTTTCTACTCCGTGACTCTTAGGTCAACTTTAGGGCCGCTGATGACAGTGTTTGTCAGGGCGGCCGGGTACAGGGATGTACGCGAGGTCGGAGTGCTTGATGGAGGGAACTGCCTTAGTGTGCGGTGAGTCGCTGCAAGAGCGCGACAACCGCAACGGGGCGCGGATGGGGTTGATAGCAGTGCCGACGATGCGGTTCGTCCATGCCGCGCGAATCGAACGGGCCGCAATGGACCGGGTCGGGCGCAGCGCCAGGCAGCGAACAGCTTGGTGGAGCCAGATAAATCATAAGATCCAGCAGAATCGGCAAACAGGGTTCTCAACCACATCAACCAGCAAGCATCCCTCTCGGGAAGTGCTTGCCGGATTTATCCTTGAATTTCAAGCAATCTTGTCCAGCACCGATGCGCGCAATCCGATTGCAACTACGGTGCAACCCTGACTCGCACAACGATGATGCATACACATCTTCCGGTCATCTCCACCAATCGCCTGCCCAAGATACCCACTCTCAGACCCCGCGATGCGCAATGGACCTGTCTTTCGTACCTGTCCACGTCGCGATCCGGCCTTGGGTGCTTGCGTCAATTTATGGAGATGCCTTTTCCATCCAATTTGCAATTCGGCGGGGCCGATGGAGACGCCCCTGTGTAGAATGTGCTTTTTATTCTTACACGCGCATCGGATTTGTAACCGACGCGAAACAATTATATATTCAAAATGAAGGACTTAGCGAGATTTTCTGGGGGGCAGACGAATCCTGCTGCGCATAACCAGTCCTCACATGCGTCCGTGCAAGTCCGTTTGATCACGATTTCCGGTGAGGAAGCAGACCAACGCATCGACAATTACCTTTTACGCATCTGTAAAGGCGTCCCGAAAAGCCATATCTATCGCGTCTTGCGCTCGGGTGAGGTTCGAGTAAACAAGGGACGTGTCGACCAGACCTACCGGCTGAAGGAGGGTGATGTCGTTCGCGTCCCGCCGGTACGGGTTGCCGAAAAATCAACACAGGTGGTGCCCGGCGCGGAATTCAGCATCCTGTTTGAAGACGCCTGGCTCTTGGTCATCGACAAGCCTGCCGGCGTCGCGGTGCACGGTGGATCCGGCGTAAGCTACGGCGTGATCGAGCAATTGCGCGCGGCACGTCCCGAGGCAAAATTCCTGGAACTGGTCCATCGGCTCGACCGTGAAACCTCCGGCATCCTGATGCTCGCGAAAAAGCGTTCCGCACTGACCAACCTGCATGAACAAATCCGGGAAGGCCAGCTCGACAAGCGTTACCTCGCACTGATCCATGGCGATTGGCAAAATGCCCGCCAGCATGTCAAGTTGCCACTGTTCAAGTACACGACGCCAGCCGGCGAGCGGCGGGTGCGGGTGCAGTCGGATGGTCAGCCTTCGCACACGGTGTTCAATCTGGTTAGACGGTACGGTGCCTTTGTGCTGCTCGAAGCCGAGCTCAAGACGGGCAGGACCCACCAAATCCGCGTGCACCTGGCATCCAGCGGATTTCCCATCGCAGGCGACGACAAGTACGGCGATTTCGCGCTGAATCGGATGCTGCAGAAAAGTGACGGTCCGCGTATTGCGCTTAAAAGGATGTTCCTTCACGCTTACCAGATTACTTTCCGGCACCCCGAAACCGGCGTTCCTGTTACTCTGAAGGCGCCGCTTCCGCCCGAATGCGAGAAGTTCTTGAAAAGTCTGGAACAGACCAGCAAATAGGCAAGCTTAATACATAGCAATTTCAATGAGATACCGCACGCGCTTCTGAAAAATATGCCAAGAAAGCAATTTGATTTGATCGTATTCGACTGGGACGGCACGCTGATGGACAGCACTGCCACCATCGTGGCCTGTATCCAGGCGGCCGCGAAGGATCTCGGATTGCCGATTCCCGACAGGAGGCAGGCATCATACGTGATCGGACTCGGCCTGGAAGATGCCATGCAGGCTGTCTTGCCCGGCCTAGAGGCGAAATACTACCCGCACATGGCCGAGCGTTATCGATATCACTATCTCACGCGCGACAAGGAGTTGACGCTGTTCGACGGTGTGCGCGAAATGCTGAAGGACCTTGCGCAACAGGGATATTTCCTGGCTGTCGCCACCGGCAAGAGCCGCGTAGGGCTCAATCGAGCCCTTGATACCGCAAAGCTGCTGTCGGTATTTGATGCAACGCGCTGCGCGGATGAAACTTTTTCCAAGCCGCATCCTGCCATGCTGCATGAACTGACCCGCGAATTGGGGCAGGATGTCGAGCGCACTGTGATGATTGGCGACACGACCCATGATCTGCAGATGGCCATCAATGCAGGCGCGACAGGGGTTGCGGTGCACTACGGGGCGCATTCCGCTCCAGAATTGCAGGCGCTGAATCCTGCTTTTGCAGCAACATCCGTGTCCGAACTGCACGCATGGCTGAATGAAAATGCATAATCCGGACATGGACGACCTTGCCATCCTGATTTGCGCGTCCTCCGATCTTGTCGAAGGAGGAAAAGGGGTGCGCTTCCCGCTGACCGCGGGCGGCGAGGATGGTACCGGCTTTGCCGTCCGCTATCAGAACACGGTTTACGCCTACCTGAACCGCTGTGCGCACGTGCCGATCGAGCTGGACTGGAATGAAGGCGAGTTCTTCGAATCGAGTGGCCTTTACCTGATGTGCTCTACCCATGGGGCGATCTACGTTCCCGAGAGCGGAAGATGCGCCGGCGGCCCATGCCGTGGCGGCCGCTTGCGGCAAATTACCGTATTCGAAAAGGACGGCCAGGTATTCTGGCATCCGGACGATTACATCAAACCGGCACGGGCGTGAGACCCTCCGAATATAAAACGAGCAAACGTGATGATGGATAATAATTTCGAGCAAAACAATCAGACGCCATCTGGCGGCGCCCCTTCACGCAAGGAGGGCTGGGAGCGCGAGGTGCTGGAGAAGCTTGCCTTCGCCACACTCAATGAGCAGCGGGCGCGGCGCCGCTGGAGCATTTTTTTCCGGCTTGTTTCGCTCGGGATCATTGGCGTCGGCCTGTGGATCGCGTTCGGCATGGCGAACAAGGAGGATGAAGTCCTCGGTCCGCATACGGCGTTGATCGAAATTGACGGCACTATCGAGACAGGGACGTCAGGTGCGGCGGACGCCGTGATTCCCGCCCTGGATCGCGCTTATTCGGAAGACAACGCGGTCGGCGTCATCCTGCACATCAACAGCCCTGGCGGCAGCCCGGTGCAGGCCGGGATGATCAATGACGAGATCGTGCGTCTGCGGGCCGAGTATCCTCGTAAGCCGTTGTACGTCGTGGTCGACGAAATGTGTGCATCGGGCGGGTATTACATCGCCGCCGCCGCCGACAAGATCTTTGTCAATAAGGCCAGCATCGTCGGCTCGATCGGCGTCCTGATGGACGGTTTTGGTTTCACTGGCCTGATGGACAAGCTCGGCATTGAACGCCGTCTCATGACTGCCGGCGAGAACAAGGGATTCATGGACCCGTTCAGCCCGCAAAGCGCGAAGCACAAGGCCTATGCGCAGGAGATGCTGAATGAGGTGCACCAGCAATTCATCGACGTCGTCCGAAAGGGCAGGGGAAAACGCCTGAAGGAAACACCGGAAACGTTTTCGGGCCTGTTCTGGAGCGGATCCAAGGCCGTCGAAATTGGCTTGGCAGACGGTTTTGGAACGGTGGATTCGGTCGCGCGGGATGAGCTGAAAGCGGAAGATATCGTTGACTACACGCAGCACGAAGCATTGTCCGAACGCCTGCTGAAGAAATTCGGCGGCGCAGTGGGTACTGCGGCGATGGCATCGATATGGAGTACCGCGGCAAAGCCTGGTTTCAGATAGAGAGTGCGCTACGGTGGGGGCAGGTCCGACGACAGATGTCTCGTGATCAATGAAACATTAAATAGGAACGTCCGGTTGGCGATCCCACCTTGAAACCCGGATATCGTGATTTATACTTTAGTTGTCTGGCTCTGTTTCGATCCTGTCACGCATAAAAAGCACGTAACGGGAAAAACTCACGAACTGGACGACTGCTACCACGTCTTGGATGTGGTTCCGAGAAGCTAATGTCTTCTCGATAGTCTGCCCAACTGGGCATGCAAAACGGCGGCGCAATACCGCCGTTTTGCGCATTATGGTGCTGCGAGCAACAGGAACACCGTTGGTTTCTTCTGGAA
The DNA here is from genome assembly GCF_035254685.1 of Noviherbaspirillum sp. GTDB lineage: Bacteria > Pseudomonadota > Gammaproteobacteria > Burkholderiales > Burkholderiaceae_D > Noviherbaspirillum. The sequence continues at coordinate 45,587 of NZ_DATFAI010000037.1, forward strand.
ATCCGGCGCTTTCCCCGCCGCCAAATCCGCCTTCCATTTTCCCGCAGTCTGCGTCCTGATCGATTCTGTCGCGAGGCTGAGATCCGTGGCAATGCAAAGCAGTGTGTTCGCCTGGCAAGCAGAAACAATCGCCTCCAGCAACGTCCCGTTTCGATATGGCGTTTCAATGAAGAGCTGGGTCTGTTTTTCCACCCGTGAACGCTCCTCGAGCACCTTGAGGCGCTTCGCGCGCAACGCGCCATCAGTAGGCAAATAGCCATTGAAGGCGAAGCTTTGTCCATTCAAGCCGCTTGCCATCACCGCGAGCAACAATGAGGACGGACCGACCAGTGGTTTCACCGTGATGCCTTGAGCATGAGCGAGGCGGACGAGGTTGGCACCGGGGTCGGCAACGGCAGGCACACCTGCCTCGGAGATCAGTCCGGCATCCTCTCCTGCGAGAATCGGCGCAAGAAGCGCAGGCAGCGCGGCGGGATCGGTGTTTACGTTGAGTTCGCTTATGCGTATCTCCTGCAGCGGCGCGCTCAATGGATAACGTACAGCGACCAGCTTGAGGTAGGCGCGCGTGGTTTTGGCGTTTTCTGCAACGAAATACTTGAGACTGGCGGTGATTGCCCGGACCTGTTCGGGAATGATCCACGCGAGCGGATCCGCTTGCGAGGAATCAACCGGGCCAAGCGTATTTGGAATGAGATAAAGGGTGCCGGCCATGATGTCTATCTGTTGAAGAAAGGCACGCCTGCATTGCGCAGCATCGTGGTCAGGGCGATCAGTGGCAGTCCTGTCAATGCGGTGGGATCGGCGCTTTCTATCCTCTCGAGAATCGCTATCCCGAGCCCTTCGTTCTTGGCGCTGCCGGCGCAGTCATAAGGCTGCTCGATGTGCAGATAGGCCTCAAGTTCTTCCTCCGCCAGATTGCGGAAGGTGACAAATGTCCGAACATTTTCGACTTGCGCAGCCTTTGCCTTGTCCGCGCACCGCCCATCCCAGAGGCACAATGCCGTGTGAAAGACAACTTCGCGGCCGCGCATTTTCCGCAACTGCGCCAGTGCGTTTATATGTGTGCCCGGTTTCCCAATCTGCTCGCCGTCAAGCGTCGCCACCTGATCGGATCCGATGACAAGCGCATCGGGCACTTGCTCTACAACGGCAAATGCTTTTTCCTGTGCAAGTCTCAATGCCGTCATTTCGGGACTTTCCCCGGCCTGCGGCGTTTCATCGATCGCAGGCACAAGAACCTCGAACGGGAGGTGCAGCCGCGATAACAGTTCTTTTCGGTATTTCGAGCTGGAAGCCAGGATCAGTCGGGGCAATGAGGGCTGCAAAGGCATTTTCTGGTCTGATTTGAATGGGTGCTCAAGAAAAGCAGCCTAACACTTTGACGAATAAGAGAAAAGCCTGTTATTATCGCAGGTTTTCCGGGATCGGCTTGTGGTATGGATGCTTTTGTGATCGACGCATTCGAATTCTGTCGGCTCAAAGAGCGCCGCGAGGGCGAAATCGCGATTGCGGACTTGCCTAGGCTGGCCGATGAGTCCGCCGACAGGGCTGGCTCCGTAAGTTGGGAGTTGCAGGGAGGTGTTGATGAGCGCGGGCATGCGCAGTTGATACTGTCGGTGAAAGGTGCAATCAATCTGATGTGCCAGCGCTGCCTGACTCCGTTTTCGTTTGAGATTGCGTCCGAATCGATCCTTGTGCTTGCGTCTGATGAAGCAAGTGCTGATGAAATTGATGCACAACTTGCCGACGAAGCTGTTGAAGTCATTGTTGGCAGCCGCAATTTCAATATCACTCAATTGGTTGAGGACGATGTTCTGCTGGCAATTCCATCGTCGCCCAAGCATGAGGTGTGTCCGGATCATGTGATGCCGACGGCAGAAAAAGCAGTGGAAAAAGAATCGCCGTTTGCAGTGCTGAAAAATTTGAAGAAATAAGTTTTTGCGGCGAAAGATGCTCGCCAAACAATAAAACGCAGCAAGGATTCCCGGTTCGCAAGAGATTGGCAAGCCGGATATGTTAAAATTTCAGATCTTAAGGTTTAGGAGTCATCATGGCCGTTCAGCAAAATAAAAAGTCCCCGTCCAAGCGCGGTATGCATCGTTCGCACGATCACCTGTCCGTTCCGCCGCTCGCAGTCGAGCCGACCACTGGTGAGACGCACCTGCGTCACCACATCAGCCCGAATGGTTACTATCGTGGTCGCAAGGTCCTCAAGACCAAGAACGACGAGTAATTGCGGTCATTGTTTCAAGACAGGAAAAGCGGCGCGGGTGAATTTGACTTGGCGCCGTTTTTTCATATGCTGAAAAAACGCATTGCGTCATTTTGAATCGCACCGGATCTGGCCCGCCGGAAGCCTTCGGGTTCCGGTAGTTGGAGCGAGGTACTGAGTCAAAACAATGACAATCAAAATTTCTATCGACTGCATGGGTGGCGATTTTGGCCCGTCAGTTACTATTCCAGCCGCCGTCTCATTCGCTCAACACGAACCTGACGCTGAATTGATTTTGGTCGGCCTCGAAGATGTCATTCGGGCTGAACTGAAAAAACATAACGCATCCAGCCATTCCCGTCTCTCCATCGTCAATGCGACGGAAGTCGTCACCATGGACGACCCGCTGGAAGTAGCTCTGCGTCGCAAGAAGGATTCTTCGATGCGAGTTGCGGTCAACCTGGTCAAGGAAGGCAAGGCGCAGGTATGCGTCTCTGCGGGTAACACCGGTGCGTTGATGGCGGTATCCCGCTACGTCCTGAAAACGATTCCCGGTGTCGACCGTCCGGCAATCTGCTTTCCCATGCCGAATCAAAAGGATTCGCCGACCTACATGCTGGACCTCGGTGCAAATGTCGACTGTGAGCCGCTGCATCTGCACCAGTTTGCAGTAATGGGCTCGGCGCTTGTATCGGCGCTTGAGAACAAGCCAAGGCCTACCGTCGGCCTCCTGAACATCGGCGAAGAGGACATCAAGGGCAATGAAGTCGTGAAGCAGACTGCGGCACTGTTGCGCGCGGATCACGAAAAAGGCATCCTCAATTTCTACGGCAACGTGGAAGGTAACGATATCTTTGAAGGCACCACCGACGTGGTCGTGTGCGACGGCTTCGTTGGTAACGTGGTGCTGAAGGCTTCCGAAGGATTGGGGCGCTGGGTCAAGACGATTTTCAAGACCGAGTTCAAGAGCAATCCAGTCAATATCCTCGGCGCCCTGATCGCAAGGGGGGCGATCAATTCGATTTCGCAGCACATGAATCCGTCCCGCTACAATGGCGCGAGTTTCCTCGGTTTGCGAGGGCTCGTGTTCAAGAGTCACGGCGGTGAAGATGCATATGGTTTCGAGTGGGCGATCAAGCGCGCCTTTGACGCTGCGAACCATGATCTCCTGTCGCGCATCACCAAAACGATCGGGGAATTGATGCCGCAATCGGGCACCGGCGCAGAAGTCGGGACAGCAGGTGCGGCCACGGAATTAACCAAACAGAAAACGGCATGACTCTCTATAGCAAAATTATAGGTACGGGAAGTTATCTGCCACCTAAACGCGTCACGAATCATGATCTCGCCGCGCAGTTGGCGACCAAGGGGATCGAGACTTCCGATGAGTGGATTGTTTCGCGCAGCGGGATTTCAGCGCGTCATTACGCCGAATCCACGGTGCAGTCGAGCGATCTCGCAGTAGAGGCGGCACGACGCGCTCTCGACATGGCAGGCATGGGCCCGAACGATATTGACCTGCTCATTCTCGCAAGTTCCACCCCAGATCATTTTGGAGGCTTTCCGAGCACCGCATGCGTCGTGCAGCGCAAGCTTGGCATCAGCAATGGCAGCCCCGCGTTCGACGTGCAGGCGGTATGCAGCGGTTTTGTCTACGCGGTCTCGATTGCTGACAGCTTCATCAAGTCCGGAGCGCACAAGAACGTGCTCATTATCGGCGCGGAAGTGTTCTCAAGGATCCTCAATTTCGAGGACCGCACTACGTGTGTCCTGTTCGGCGATGGCGCCGGCGCAATGGTCCTGACCGCAGCGAAGGAACCCGGCATTCTTGCGACGAAACTGCATGCAGATGGCCGCCATGGCGACATTCTCTGCGTTCCCGGCAGCGTCAACGGCGGGGCGATCGACGGCAGCGCTTTCCTTTACATGGATGGGCAGGCCGTATTCAAGCTGGCAGTTTCCGTCCTCGAAAAGGTCGCCAATGAAGCGCTCGATGCCGCCGACATGAATGCTTCGCAAATCGATTGGCTGATTCCGCATCAGGCCAACATCCGCATCATGCAGGGCACGGCGAAGAAGCTCGGACTCTCCCCCGAAAAGATGGTGGTGACTGTTGACCAGCATGGCAATACGTCCGCGGCATCCATCCCTCTCGCGCTTGATGTTGCGCTTCGCGACGGACGTGTGAAGCCGGGCCATAACGTGATGATGGAAGGAGTCGGCGGCGGATTCACCTGGGGTGCGGTGCTCGCACGGATCTAAGAACTTCTCACATAACAAGCATGACCAAATTTGCATTTGTTTTCCCTGGGCAGGGCTCGCAAGCTGTCGGGATGCTGAATGGCTTTGCCGACAACCCGGTTGTCAAGCAGACGATTGCAGAAGCATCGGATGTCTTGCAATTCGACCTCGGCAAGCTGATCGCGGAAGGCCCGAAAGAAGATCTCGACCTGACCACGAACACGCAGCCGGTAATGCTGACCGCGGCAATCGCCTGCTATCGCGCGTGGATTGCCGCAGGGGGCAAGACGCCTGCCGTCGTGGCCGGCCACAGCCTCGGTGAATATTCGGCACTGGTTGCTGCCGGCGTGATTGCGTTCAAGGATGCTGTGCCGCTGGTGCGCTTCCGTGCGCAGGCCATGCAGGAGGCGGTTCCAGTCGGACAGGGCGGCATGGCCGCGATCCTCGGGCTCTCCGATGATGATGTGCGCGCTGCGTGCGCTGAAGCCGCGCAGGGCGAAGTCGTGGAAGCAGTCAATTTCAATGCGCCCGCCCAGGTCGTCATCGCCGGACACAAGGCTGCCGTCGAACGCGCATGTGCTTCAGCAAAGGAAAAAGGCGCAAAGCGCGCGTTACCCTTGCCCGTATCGGCACCATTCCATTCCTCTCTGCTGAAACCTGCGTCGGATCGTTTGCGCGACTATATGGAAAAGCTGGCCTTTTCCGTGCCGCAGATTCCGGTAATCAATAACGTCGACGTTGCATTTGCGCAGGATGCATCTGCCGTCAAGGATGCCTTGGTGCGTCAAGCCGCAAGCCCGGTGCGCTGGGTGGAAACCGTGCAGAAAATGGCGACGGAAGGCATCACGCATGTGATCGAATGCGGCCCAGGCAAGGTGTTGGCGGGCTTGACCAAGCGCATCAACGGCGATCTGATCGGCGAAGCAATCGTCGATCAGGCTTCTCTCGACAAAGTGTTGGAGCTCCTCAAGTGAATCTGGTTAATCAAGTGGCGCTGGTCACCGGCGCATCGCGTGGCATTGGTCGGGCAATCGCACAGGAGCTGGCGAGACAGGGCGCGAAAGTGGTCGGAACCGCGACCACCGAATCCGGAGCTGCGGCGATAAGCGAATACCTCGAAGCTGCTCAGCCCGGTTGTGGCAAAGGCGTAGTCTTGAACGTGACGGATGCCGAACGTTGCCTCGCTGTGGTGGATGAGGTGCAGAAAGAGTTTGGCAGCCTGTCCATTCTTGTCAATAATGCCGGCATCACCCAGGACCAGCTGGCAATGCGCATGAAGGATGAGGAGTGGGATGCCGTCATCGCAACCAACCTGACGGCGGTCGCGCGCCTTTCTCGCGCCGTACTGCGTGGCATGATGAAGGCTCGCCACGGACGCATCATCAACATTACCTCTGTGGTTGGCTCCGCAGGTAATCCGGGTCAGATGAACTATGCTGCGGCGAAGGCCGGCGTAGCCGGGATGAGCCGTGCGCTTGCACGGGAGATCGGAAGCCGCAACATCACGGTCAATTGCGTCGCTCCAGGCTTCATCGATACCGATATGACCAGGGAGTTGGGGGAACAACAAGTGTCCGCATTGATGCAGCAAATTCCTCTCGGGCGTTTCGGCCTGCCAGAAGATATCGCTGCTGCCGTAGCGTTTCTTGCCTCGCCGCAAGCGAGTTACATCACCGGGACGACAATGCATGTGAACGGCGGCATGTTCATGAGTTAATGAATACTTAGACACTTTTGACTGCAGTTCAAGCAATATTCAAAACAAAAGCCAAAAGTGAATTTTCAATGCGCAAACCTGATAAAATGCGCGCACTTTCTGTAACCCACTGGAGGGATAATATGTCCGATATCGAACAACGCGTTAAGAAGATCGTCGCCGAGCAATTGGGCGTCGCCGAAGCAGACATCAAGAATGAGTCGTCTTTCGTGGATGATCTCGGTGCCGATTCGCTTGACACCGTAGAACTCGTGATGGCGCTCGAAGACGAATTCGAAATGGAAATTCCGGACGAGCAGGCTGAAAAGATCACGACGGTGCAGCAGGCAATCGACTACGCCAAGGCGCACGTCAAGGCCTAATAGAGACATTTAGATAGAATCCAGGAGAACCGCTTGAGCCGCTCACGTGAACGTCGCGTCGTAGTGACTGGCCTCGGTTGCGTTTCCCCCGTCGGCAACACGGTCGCCGATGCGTGGGCCGCGCTGACTGAAGGCAAATCAGGCATTGCGACCATCACTAAATTTGACGCCACGCCTTTCTCCACGCGTTTTGCGGGTGAAGTAAAGGGCTTCAATATCGAGGACTACATTCCCGGTAAGGAAGCGCGCCACATGGATACCTTCATCCACTTCGGCATGGCTGCGGGAATCCAGGCATTTGAGGACAGTGGCTTGAAGGTCACTGAAGAGAATGCCGAAAGAATCGGTGTCATCATTGGCTCCGGTATCGGCGGCCTGCCGATGATCGAAGAAACGCATGAGGAGCTGACCAAACGCGGTCCACGCCGGATTAGTCCGTTCTTCGTACCCGCCTCGATCATCAATATGATCTCCGGCCATCTTTCGATCAAGTATGGTCTGAAGGGGCCGAACCTTGCCATCGTGACCGCATGCACGACAGGCTTGCATTGCATCGGCGCGGCCGCACGTATGATCGAGTATGGCGACGCCGATATCATGGTTGCAGGCGGCGCCGAATCGACAGTGTCGCCGCTGGGTGTTGGCGGATTTGCCGCGGCGCGCGCACTGTCGTCGCGCAACGACGATCCGGCAACTGCTTCCCGTCCCTGGGACAAAGACCGTGACGGTTTTGTGCTTGGTGAAGGTGCAGGCGTCATGGTGCTGGAAGAATATGAGCATGCAAAAGCACGTGGAGCGAAGATTTATGCCGAAGTCATCGGCTTCGGCATGAGCGCGGATGCTCATCACATGACCGCTCCGCTCGATGATGGCGATGGCGCGCGCCGCTGCATGATCGCGGCGATGAAAAATGCACAGATCAACCCTGACCAGGTCGACTACGTGAATGCGCATGGCACGTCCACACCGCTTGGCGATCTCGCTGAGACAATCGCGATCAAGCGGGCTTTGGGCGACCATTCGAAGAAGACTGTGGTCAATTCCACCAAGTCCATGACCGGCCACCTGCTCGGCGGCGCTGGCGGACTGGAGTCGGTCTTCACAGTGCTCGCAGTACACAATCAGTTGTCTCCGCCTACCATCAACATCTTCAATCAGGATCCTGCCTGCGATCTGGACTATTGCGCCAACAGCGCACGCAATATGCCGATCAATATCGCAGTCAAGAACTCCTTCGGCTTCGGTGGTACGAACGGTACCCTCATCTTCGGCAAGGTCTGATTTGCCCCGCTTCCTTCCTCGTCACGAGGAAGGAAGCTTCTCCTGACTCATCGTTGCCATGTCTATCGCAGTATCCGCCGTCGTTCATCCGTCCCGGCTGCTGCGGGCCATGCTTTTGACCATGTCGACCGGGACTCTCCTGGTCGGGACTGCCATCGCAGCGGGTTGGGTTGGTGAGCCATCTCTCTCCGTCAGGATTGGCTCGGCATTCATTGCCATTTTCCTCTCATTTTTTGGGTTTTATCATGACGTTCGATACCGAAAACCCATACATATTGATATCACTGGAACAGGACAGTTACGCTTGACCGAAGTGAGCGCCAAAGGGCCTTGCACAGACACGAACTGGCCGCATCTTGGAAAGAATGGCGAAGTGGTTCACTTATTGAGAGATACGACGATCTGGCCGTGTTTGCTTCTGCTGCGAGTACAGAACGAATACGGAGAGAAAAGGTCGGTGGCTATCTTGCCGGATTGTGTGTCTCGGGACAGTTTTCGGGCCTTGTCGGTGGTATGTCGTTGGATTGCAGGGCAAGGCAATCCGCACCAAGCCGAAAAATTCTAGAAAATGTTCGAGATAAATTGAACTTCTTGCATTTCCTACAGTCAACTACTCTAGCCGCGTGTATGTTGCAACGAAACAAGGGAACGGGGATTGACGACAGAACGCGACATTGACCAACTGCTTGTCGAGCGTGTCCAGCGCGGCGATAAAAAAGCATTCGAGCTCTTGGTGACCAAGTATCAACGGAAACTGATGCGGCTCGTGTCGCGGCTTGTGCGCGACCAGGCGGAAGCGGAAGACGTGGTGCAGGAGGCCTTCATCAAGGCGTATCGCGCCTTGCCTCAGTTCCGCGGGGATTCCGCGTTTTATACTTGGTTGTACCGGATCGGGATCAATACAGCGAAAAATTACCTGGTGACGCAGGGGCGGCGTGCGCCGACCTCCACAGAGGCGGATGCTGAAGAAGCAGAAACTTTTGACGATGGAGAACACCTAAGGGACATCAATACGCCCGAGTCCATGCTGGCCACGAAACAGATCGCTGAGACGGTGAATGTGGCGATGGATGCACTTCCCGACGAGTTGCGCATAGCAATTACGTTGCGTGAAATTGAAGGGTTGAGCTACGATGAAATTGCGGAAGCAATGGGATGCCCGATAGGTACAGTACGCAGTCGGATATTTCGAGCCCGTGAGGCCATCGCGGAAAAGTTGAGACCGCTGCTGGGCACTGCAATCGACAAGCGCTGGTAGCGGCGAAAAGCAGGCGAAACAGCTTTTTGGATGAAACAAGGGTTGGCGCAGCCCGAACGAGGTAGTTATGAAAACGAATGAAATGACCCGGCAGCAGATTTCCGCCCTTGTCGATGGGGAGTTGGCTGAAGAGCAGGTGGATCCTGTGCTGGCAGGTTTGCGTCATGCGGAGGGGCGAGCAGATTGGGAGATCTATCATCAGATCGGCGATGTGCTGCGTTCTGAAGATATGGCGGTTTCGATGAGCCCGAGTTTCGCTGCACGCATGGCAATGCGCCTTGAGTCCGAGCCGACAATCGTCGCTCCGGCCGTCCCCGAGAAGCACGCAGGATTCGCGCAAGCGGACCAGCATTCGACGGCGAAGCGGTGGACCGTGGGCAGCATGATCGCTGCAGCGGCGGTGGCTGCCGCAGCGTTCGTTGCGACTCCCCAGCTGATGGTCGCGATAAAGGGGAATGCTGTTGCGGGTGACGATGCTGCGACCGTCGCGACTGCGTCAGTAGAACAGAACGCCGTCGTGCCTGCATCCGCGTCCGAAGGCGTCGTCCTCCGGGATCCGCGCATCGACGACTATTTGCTGGCACACCAGCGTTTTTCTCCTTCTGTCTACAGCACCGCGCAATACGCACGCTCTGCCACCTTTTCCAATAAATGATTCGTATGCGGCAAACACTCGTTTTATTTAGGTTTGTCGTTGCTCTGTCGTTTTTCTGGGGACTCTCGGCTTATGCCGAAAACATCGATCCATCTTCAGATGGGCGGGATGCCCAGGCCTGGTTGAAGAAGATTCAGTCAGCGGCACAGAAACTCAACTATTCCGGTACATTCGTTTACCAGCAGGGTAACCAGATGCGCACATCGCGCATCACGCATATCCTGAATGGAAAGAACGAAGTCGAGAAACTCGAGATTCTTGACGGCAAACCGCGCGAATATATCCGCAACGACGAGGAGATCGTCTGCTATGTTCCCGAGACGCGGACACTCCTGGTCGAAAAGCGCATCACGCATGACATCTTCCCCGCCATCCTGGCCGCCAATCCTTCCGACCTGACGGAATTTTACAATGTCCGAAAGGGGGAGGCCGGGCGCGTCGCCGGCCACGATTGCCAGTCGGTGGTACTTGAGCCGAAGGATAATCTCCGATACGGCTACAAGCTTTGGGCTGACAAGTCCTCGGGCTTGCTGCTTCGCGCACAGACTCTCAACGAAAAACGGGAGACTGTCGAACAGATCGCATTTACGCAGATTTCGATCGGTAATGTCGACCACGCGCGTGTCAAACCGAGCATCCAGAATACGAGTGGCTGGCATGTCGAGAACGCCGTAATGAGCCAGGCAAGTCTCGCGGGCTGGTCCGTAAAAGGCCTGCCGCCCGGATTCAGGAAGATCCACGAAGTGAAGCGGATGGTATCGAACCAGTCGTCTTCCAGTGGCGCGGCGAGCACCGTTCCAAGCCAGCGCGAGGTTTCCCAAATGGTGTTTTCAGATGGCCTTGCCGCGATTTCGGTATTCATCGAGCCGGGCTCACAGAGCCGGACCGAGGGATCAATTCAACAGGGAGCGTTGAATATCGTGGGTAAGCGCCAGGGTGATTTTTGGCTTACCATCGTCGGAGAGGTGCCGTCGACGGCAATCAAGCAGGTCGCCAATTCGATCGAATTCAAATCAAAATAGCTAAAAAAGACAGGATTCCATGAAAACAAGCCCATTCGCTCGCCACATCGTGCTGGCCGTCGTTCTCGGCGCAGCTGCTGTTCTGATTGATTCACCCCTATTCAACATCATTCCGACTGCGCAGGCAGCATCCGTTGCCGGGCTGCCGGATTTTGCCGACTTGGCTGAGAAAACCGGGCCGGCGGTTGTCAACATTCGTACAACCGAACGGGTCAAGCCAGGTCAAGGTGGCCTTCCAGGGGGCGACGATGAAGAAATGCAGGAATTTTTCCGTCGCTTTTTCGGTGTCCCGATTCCGCGTCAGCAGCAGCCCGATCGCGCGCCGCGCAACCGGAAGCCCTCTCCTCAGCAGGAGGAGGAAGTGCCGCGAGGCGTCGGGTCTGGCTTCATCATTTCCGCTGATGGATTCATCCTCACGAATGCGCACGTGGTGGATGGCGCTGATGACGTCTACGTGACAATGACGGACAAGCGTGAATTCAAGGCAAAGATCATTGGTGTCGACAAGCGAACCGATGTTGCGGTCGTCAGGATCGAAGGCACCAATCTGCCACGCCTCACGATGGGCGATCCGAACAAGCTGCGCGTTGGCGAGTGGGTGATCGCCATCGGTTCACCGTTCGGGCTCGACAATACCGTCACCGCCGGCATTATCTCGGCCAAGGCGCGTGACACGGGCGAATACCTGCCGCTGATCCAGACTGACGTTGCGGTCAATCCTGGAAACTCCGGTGGGCCGCTGATCAACATGCGTGGCGAAGTGGTTGGCATCAATTCCCAGATTTATAGCCGTTCGGGCGGCTACATGGGAATTTCCTTCGCGGTACCGATCGATGAAGCGATGCGCGTTGCCGAACAGCTTCGGACCACTGGTCGTGTAACCCGTGGACGCATCGGCGTGCAAATCGGAGAAGTGACCAAGGACGTCGCAGAATCGCTTGGCCTGCCCCATGCTCAGGGCGCCTTGGTTCAGCGCGTGGAACCGGGTGGCCCGGCGGAGAAGGGTGGGTTGGAAGCTGGAGATATCATCCTCAAGTTCAACGGTACACCAATCGAGAAAGCTACCGACCTGCCGCGCATGGTCGGCGCAACCAAGCCCGGAACGCGTTCGACGCTGATGATTTGGCGCAAGGGTGCAAGCAGGGACGTGACATTGAATGTTGCGGAACTGGAGCCGGAAAAAATTGCGAAGAAAGATGAACGCAAAGCCAAGCCGGAGCAAGCCCCGAATGTGCTCGGCCTCGTTGTCAGCGACCTGACCGATGCCCAGAAGAAGGAACTCAAGGTTGACGGTGGCGTGATCGTAGATACGGCCGAGGGAGCGGCGGCACGTGTCGGCCTGCGCGCCGGCGATGTCATCCTGCGCCTGAACAACAATGATGTGAAGGATGCGAAGCAGTTCAATTCACTTGTTTCCAAACTGGATCACAAGAAAATGGCGGTACTGCTCGTGCGTCGCGGCGATGCATCCCAATTCGTGCCGATCCGGCCGAACGGACAGTAAGCCGACGCCCCGGGAAGCCGCAATCTCCCATGATTGTGGCTTCGCGAACGATTATGTTCCGTCGGGAGCAAAATCTTTATCTGCATCGTTCGCGATACTATACTGATTGATTGACCTTGGATCCCGTCCGACCAGCAGCTAGTCATGGTGCATTTCACTCTCTACTCTCGTACCTACTGTCACCTTTGCGACGACATGCTTGAAGCCCTGCAGGCCTTGAGCGGCGAATACCCCTTTACCGTTGAAGTGATGGATGTGGACTCGGATGAGACGCTGGTCGCGCAATTCGACGAGCAGGTGCCGGTATTGTTTGGCCGAAAAGGAAATGCGGAATCGGTGCAGATTTGCAATTACTTCCTGGACGAAGGAAAAACCAGGGCGTTCCTGGCGAGCGCATAGGGCGAAGGAGGCAGTCTGCGAACCATGCTTTCGCCCCTCTGGAGATCGGCGACCAGGCTTGCGGCGATGCATTCCCCGTGTCAGGTGTAGACCGATTTATGGGCTTTCCCCCCTGAAATCCGGTAAAATGCCGGCTATCGAACAACCTTCAATCATAAGGCGCTCGCTTGGGGTAACTTTCCCCGCTCAGAGCGCCTTTTTTGTAGTCGCATCTTAGTTAATGGACAACATTCGCAATTTTTCCATCATCGCCCACATTGACCATGGGAAATCGACGCTCGCGGATCGCATCATCCAGCTGTGCGGCGGTTTGTCCGACCGCGAGATGGAAGCTCAAGTACTTGATTCCATGGATCTGGAGCGTGAGCGCGGCATCACTATCAAGGCACAGACGGCAGCGTTGTCGTACAAGGCTCGCGACGGTAAAACCTATAACCTCAATCTGATTGATACGCCCGGGCATGTGGACTTCAGCTACGAGGTCAGCCGTTCGCTCTCCGCGTGTGAAGGCGCATTGCTGGTTGTCGACGCATCTCAAGGCGTCGAGGCGCAAACTGTTGCCAACTGCTACACGGCGCTTGACCTCAACGTCGAGGTGGTGCCAGTCCTGAACAAGATCGACTTGCCTTCAGCCGATCCGGAAAATGCAATCGAGGAAATCGAGGACGTAATCGGCATTGACGCAAGCGATGCCGTACGCTGCTCCGCGAAGACTGGCATGGGTGTAGAAGATGTGCTCGAGGCACTGATCGCCAAGGTGCCAGCGCCGAAGGGGGAGCCCGATGCGCCGTTGCAAGCGTTGATTATCGACTCCTGGTTCGACAATTATGTCGGTGTCGTCATGCTGGTGCGGATCGTCAATGGGACACTGCGCCCCAAGGACAAGATCTCTCTCATGGCGACCGGTGCGCAATACCTGACGGAAAACATCGGTGTCTTTACACCCAAGTCCGAATCGCGTGAAATGCTTTCGGCCGGGCAGGTGGGATTCGTCATTGCCGGCATCAAGGAACTGAAAGCTGCGCGCGTGGGTGACACGATCACGCTCGCCAGTAAACCCGCGGCGCATCCGCTTCCTGGCTTCAAGGAAGTGCAGCCTCAGGTGTTTGCAGGTCTGTTCCCGGTCGAGGCCAACCAGTACGACGCGTTGCGTGACTCGCTGGAAAAACTCAAGCTCAACGATGCAGCACTTCAGTACGAACCGGAAGTGTCACAGGCACTCGGTTTTGGATTCCGTTGCGGTTTCCTGGGCTTGTTGCACATGGAAATCGTGCAGGAGCGGTTGGAACGCGAATTCGACATGGATCTCATTACGACCGCTCCGACGGTGGTCTATGAGGTCGTGCAGCGCGACGGAACGGTCATCATGGTCGATAACCCGTCCAAGATGCCCGACCCGTCCAAGATCGAGGAAATCCGCGAGCCGATCGTCACGGTCAATTTGTATATGCCGCAAGAGTATGTCGGCTCAGTCATCACGCTGTGTACGCAGAAACGCGGCGTCCAGATCAACATGGCATACCACGGCAAGCAGGTCATGCTTACCTATGAAATGCCGATGGCCGAGATCGTGCTCGACTTCTTTGACAAGCTCAAGTCAACATCGCGCGGCTATGCGTCGATGGATTACGAATTCAAGGAATACCGCGCGGCAGATGTCGTGAAGGTCGACATGCTGATCAACAGCGAGAAGGTCGACGCACTGGCGATCATTGTGCACCGTTCCACCAGTCAGTACCGCGGACGCGCCGTTGCCGCCAAAATGCGGGAACTGATTCCGCGGCAGATGTTCGACGTCGCGATCCAGGCAGCGATCGGCTCGAACATCATCGCACGTGAGAACGTGAAGGCCATGCGCAAGAATGTGCTTGCCAAGTGTTACGGTGGCGACATCACTCGCAAGCGCAAGCTGCTGGAAAAGCAGAAGGCGGGTAAGAAGCGCATGAAGCAGGTCGGTTCTGTTGAAGTGCCCCAAGAGGCATTCCTGGCAATTTTACAAGTGGAAGATAAATGAGTTTCCAAGCGATCCTCGGCAACTTTGCATTAATCCTGTTCATTTTGACGATTGGCACCGGCATCGTCTGGTTCCTCGATGTCTTCCACTTCGCCAAACAGCGGCGTGCAAGGGCAGATGCGGCCTTAGCCGAGTTCGACACGCGTCACGCGAAATTGCGTGCGGAAGGTATCAAGGCCGATGACAGCGGACGCGCCAAGCTGGAGGCGGAGATCCTCAAGCAACCTACATGGATTGAGTATTCGGGAAGCTTTTTTCCGGTCATCGCGCTCGTATTTTTCCTGCGGTCCTTTCTCTATGAGCCGTTCAAGATCCCGTCGAGTTCGATGGTTCCCACGCTCGTGATTGGCGACCTGATCCTGGTCAACAAATTTACCTACGGCATTCGCCTCCCGATCATCAACAAGAAGATCATCGAGGTCAACACTCCGCAGCGTGGCGATGTCATGGTTTTCAAATACCCGAAAGATCCGTCACTCGATTACATCAAGCGCGTCGTCGGTGTTCCGGGTGATAGAATAGTGTATAAAAACAAGCGTTTAACGATAAATGGTAAAGAACTTTCTTACCAGCCGTTACCAGATTATCTGGATGAAGAGCACCTGAGCTATTCGAAGCAGTATCTGGAAGACCTGACGGGGGTAAAGCATCGGATACTGAACGATGAGCGTGCTCCGGCCTATGTGCAGAACCCGGATCCGTTCCCCGGGCGCGAATTATGTACATATAACCTGGAAGGATTTGCCTGCACTGTCCCCTCTGGACATTACTTCATGATGGGGGATAATCGGGATAACAGTCTGGACAGCAGGTACTGGGGTTTCGTTCCGGATGAAAATATTGTCGGAAAAGCATTTTTTGTCTGGATGAATCTCGGCAATTTCCGGCGAATTGGCAGTTTTCAATAAATAACGATCAGGGAGATGAGGAATGGAGTTACGGGCGTTCGGTAAGCGCGGGCAGCATGGTCTTTCCTTGGTTGGGTTTTTGTTTGTCATCGTTATCGTGGCACTGCTTGCCGTCCTGGGATTGAAGGTCGTCCCTGCCGCTGTCGAATTCGTGGCGGTCAAAAAGGCGATTGTCAATGCCAAGGCCAACGGAACGACACCGCGGGAGATCCAGGAATCATTTGATAAACAGGCAACGACGGCTTACATTGATTCGATTACGAGCAAGGATCTGGACATCGTCAAGACGGCGGAGGGTTATGAAGTGAGCGTCGCATATCAGAAGAAGATCCCGCTTGTTGGCCCGGCGAGCCTGGTTCTTGATTTTGCTGCGAGCACTAGCAAGAACCCCGTAACCAAACCCGCTCAATGAATAGAGATTAGGCAAGCGACAGATCGAGATGGATTTCAAGATATTGCAAACAAGGCTGGGACACACGTTCAAGGATGCCGCTCTCCTGCAGCAGGCCTTGACGCATAGGAGTCATAGCAGTTTGCATAATGAACGGCTTGAATTCCTCGGCGATTCCGTGCTGAACTGCGTCGTGGCTTCGCTCCTGTTCGAGCGTTTCAGCAAGATTGATGAGGGTGATTTGTCGCGCCTGCGCGCCAACCTGGTCAAGCAGCAGTCGCTTTATGAGATTGCGCAGCGGCTCGAATTGTCGCAATTCCTGCGCCTAGGGGAAGGCGAGTTGAAGTCAGGTGGATTCCGGCGGCCTTCGATTCTTGCTGATACGCTGGAAGCACTGTTTGGCGCCATTTTCTTGGATGCCGGTTTTAATGCGGCACGCGATGTCATTCGTGCCTTGTACATTCCCATTCTCGAAACCGTTGACCCCAAGACGCTGGGCAAGGATGCCAAAACCCTGCTGCAAGAGTACTTGCAGGGGAAGAAGATAGCGTTGCCGCAATATAATGTCGTCGCGACACACGGCGCAGCTCATAACCAGGAGTTTGAGGTTGAATGCCTGGTACCCAAACTGGATATTCAGGTATTCGGAACCGGCGGAAGCCGGCGCGCCGGTGAGCAGGCCGCGGCGAAACTGGCGTTGGAAGCGGTGCAAAGCGCCTTGGCGAAGACTGCTTCGTCCGGCCGAAAAACGCGTCCCCGCGCATCGCAGCTGAAGCTTGCAGGTATCGCGACGATCCAACCGGATGCCCCGGTTGACAACCAGCCCGCCAAACCTTCCCGGCCTGCCGCCAGGACTGAGGGCAAGTCAGAGGCCAAGGTCGAAGCGCGACAGGATGCCAAGCAGAACAGACTGGACCTGAAAGACGATACCGGGGCTGA
Source organism: Noviherbaspirillum sp. (assembly GCF_035254685.1). Taxonomy (GTDB): domain Bacteria; phylum Pseudomonadota; class Gammaproteobacteria; order Burkholderiales; family Burkholderiaceae_D; genus Noviherbaspirillum. The sequence continues at coordinate 62,490 of NZ_DATFAI010000037.1, forward strand.
AGCTGGTGCGGATGACTTGTCCGATGGAATAGCGGCCGCAACAACAACAGAGCAACCGGCAAAACCGGATTCAACCACCGCCGCCTCTTCACATTCAAAGACAGCATGACATCGACTGATGCCTCTCCCGACTTCCGATGTGGTTATATCGCCATCGTCGGTCGGCCCAACGTCGGTAAATCGACATTGATGAACGCCTTGATTGGGGCGAAAGTCAGCATTACTTCGCGCAAGGCGCAGACCACGCGCCATCGTATTACCGGAATTCAAACTACCGGAACGGTGCAGTTCGTCTATGTGGACACGCCCGGTTTCCAGACGCGCCATTCGAACGCCTTGAACAAGACACTGAACCGGACAGTGACCAATACACTGACCGCCGCCGATGTCATCCTTTTCATCGTTGAAGCGGGCACCTTCGGGCCGGCCGACAAGCAGGTACTGGATGTGATTCCGGAGAACGTGCCATGCATTCTGGTCATCAACAAGTCCGACCGCATCAAGGACAAAGCGGTCATGATGCCCTTTGCACAGAAGATAGCGGCCGAACACGACTTTTCTTCTGTCGTTCCTGTGTCGGCCAAGCAGCATTTTCAGCTCGACATCCTTGAAGGCGAAATCGAAAAACATCTGCCAGTGAATTCTCCGATGTTCGATGAGGATGACATCACCGACCGGAGCGAAAAATTCCTCGCTGCCGAAATCGTGCGTGAAAAAGTGTTTCGCTTTGTCGGGGACGAACTTCCGTACACGAGTACGGTCGTCATCGAAAAGTTCGAGGAAGAGGGGAAGCTGCGCCGGATTTTTGCCGCCATTCTTGTCGACCGGAATAGCCACAAGGCAATGGTGATCGGCCAGAAGGGCGCCAAGCTCAAGGAAATCTCAACGCAGGCGCGCCTCGACATGGAAAAACTTTTCGGCGGCCCCGTCTATCTTGAGATCTGGGTCAAGGTCAAATCAGGCTGGGCGGACAACGAAGCCGGGCTGCGCGCATACGGTTACGAATAGCCTGCCTGTCGCTTGTGTTGCTGGCAGCGTGGTTTGAATGAAACCAGGTTCATACATGTCTCTTCCCACCACGCGAGAAAGCGATCCGCCGAAAGCAACGTCGGTTGGGACGCTTGCGCCGGACGTGCAAACTCTGCCATCGCCCGACATCGGTACAAAGGCGGTGCGTCCGGCATCGCGCAGTCGCGCCCCTGAAAAGGAGAATCGCGTGGCTAACCAGCCGGCATTCGTCCTGCACAGCTACCCTTACAAGGAAACCAGCCTGATCGTCGAAGTGTTTTCCCGCGACTATGGACGAGTAGCACTGATTGCGAAAGGCGCGAAGCGTCCGCACTCCAGGTTGCGTGGCGTGCTGCAGACGTTTCAGCCCCTATCCGTGAGCTGGAGCGGCAAGGCGGAAGTCCGGACGCTGACATCGGCCGAGTGGATCGGGGGACTTTTGCCCCTGGAAAAATCCGCATTGCTGTGCGGCTTTTATCTGAATGAGCTACTCGTGAAATTGCTGGCACGAGATGATCCGCATTCCGCCCTGTTTGATCACTATGTGGCCACGCTGAATCAGCTCGCGCATGACGAACCCGCGCCAATCGTGCTGCGCAAATTCGAGCGCGCATTACTGAAGGAAACTGGCGTAGGCGGCGACTTCACACAGTGTACGACAACGGGGCTCCCGGTTTCCGCGGAACAGATCTATGTCGTGGATCCGGAGCGAGGGCCGCGCCTGGCACATCCGGCAGATAATTCCCCTCGCGTCTCGGGCAAGACCTTGCTCGACATGGAACATGAAGATTATTCCGATAGCGCGACGCAACTGCAAAGCAAGTTCCTGATGCGCTTTTTGCTGTCGCACCATTTGGGCGGAGCGCCGCTCAATACGCGCCAGATTCTGATAGATTTGATGCAGTTATAAGCCAACATTTCCTGCCATGAGCCTCTTACATCCACATACCCCTGTCATTGATCTTGGCGTCAATATTGATCATGTTGCGACCCTCCGCAATGCGCGTGGAACGACGTATCCCGATCCTGTCCAGGCAGCGCTGCTGGCCGAGGAAGCCGGTGCCGATTGCATCACGTTGCACCTGCGCGAGGATCGGCGCCACATCAAGGATGCGGATGTCGAGGCGATCCGTCCTCAACTGCATACGCGGATGAATCTCGAATCCGCCGTCACCAGCGAGATGATTGAGTTTGCCTGCCGTATCAAACCGCAGGATGTTTGCCTCGTGCCGGAGCGGCGCAATGAAGTGACGACCGAGGGTGGCCTGGATGTCGTCAAGTATTTTTCCGAAGTACAGTCTGCCGTAAAACAACTGCAAGCGACGGGCATACGCGTGAGCCTGTTCATCGACCCTGATCCTGCGCAGATTCACGCTGCATCGGAAGCGGGCGCTCCTGTCATTGAAATACATACCGGGCGTTATGCCGATGCAAAGACCGAAGCCGAAGCTCGGCAGGAACTGGAGCGTGTGCAGGAAGGCGTGCTGGAAGGCATCAAGCACGGGCTGCAAGTCAATGCGGGGCATGGCCTGCATTACACCAATGTGCAGGCAATCGCGGCGATTCCTGAGATTGCGGAACTGAATATCGGCCATGCCATCGTCGCCCAGGCCATCTTTGTTGGATGGCAGAATGCCGTCAAGGAAATGAAGGCAATTATGACCGCGGCGCGGCTCGGTATTCACAAGAAATGATTTACGGCATAGGCACCGATATCATTCAGATCTCGCGGGTGGAGGCGGCACTCGCGCGCAACGGCGAACGCTTTGCTGAAAAGATCCTGGGGCCTGAAGAGCTGGACAAGTACCGGCGTCGCAAGGCCAAGGTCGAGGCGCGCGGCATTCGTTTCCTCGCGACGCGATTTGCTGCAAAGGAGGCATTTTCAAAGGCAATCGGCCTTGGCATGCGCATGCCAATGACGTGGCGGGCGATGCAGACACTGAATGCGCCGAGCGGAAAGCCGATCGCCGTCATGAGTGGTGCCTTGAAAGAATTTATGGAAAAGAACGGGCTGACCGCGCAGGTGTCGATTACGGATGAAGCCGAATACGCGGTCGCCTTCGTCATCGTGGAGAAGAAATGAATGCAATAGCAGCAAACGCCAACCTTGGCCCGGTCATGCTCGATGTCGTCGGCGCGACCTTGAGCAATGACGACATCCGGCGGATCCAGCATCCGCTGACGGGAGGGGTGATCCTGTTTGCTCGGAATTATCAGAGCCGGAAGCAATTGACAGCGCTGACCGATGCCATCCACGGCGCGCGGCCGGGTGTGCTCATCGCGGTCGATCATGAAGGTGGGCGCGTGCAGCGCTTCAAGACGGACGGCTTCACGAAACTGCCCGCCATGCGCAAGCTGGGGGAATTATGGGACCGGAACGTCCTGGAGGCGATCAAGGCTGCAACCGACGTTGGCTTTGTGCTCGCGGCCGAGTTGCGCGCCTGCGGCATCGATTTGTCATTTACCCCGGTGCTCGACCTGGACTACGGCGAATCGAGTGTAATCGGCGACCGTGCATTCCATCGCGACCCGCGCGTAGTCACAGTATTGGCGAAGAGCCTGAACCATGGACTCGCGTTGGCCGGCATGGCGAACTGCGGGAAGCATTTCCCGGGTCATGGCTTTGTGAAGGCAGATTCGCACATCGCCATTCCCGTGGATGAACGCGGTCTGACGGATATTCTCACCGAGGATGCCGCGCCCTATGACTGGTTCGGCATCGGATTATCGGCGGTGATGCCGGCACATGTGATTTACCCTAAGGTGGACAAAAACCCCGCAGGTTTTTCCAAAAAATGGCTGTCAATCCTGCGTCGCGACATGGGGTTCCAGGGAGTGATTTTCAGCGATGACCTGAGCATGGAGGGCGCGAGCGTTGCCGGAAGTGTCGTTGACGGCGCCAAGGCCGCGCTCGCAGCCGGATGCGATATGGTCCTGATCTGCAATTCGCCGGACAAGGCTGACGAACTCCTGGCAGGCTTGAAAATGAAGGCGAGTGCAGCATCAAAGGAATCGCAGGCTCGTATCGCGGCGCTGCTTCCGCAAACGCCGGTGCTTGACTGGGATGCATTGCAGGAAGATCTTCGATACCGCGCTGCAAAGCAGGGCGTGCAGTCATTGGCGGAAGCGTAAGGAAATCGTGATCCGATGTCCGACGATCTAACCTCCGATCCGCGCGCAGCCGTTTTGGAGACGGTCGCCAAATTGCCGCATCTTCCTGGCGTATATCGCTATTTCGATGCGGACAACAATCTGCTATATGTCGGCAAGGCGCGCGACCTCAAGAAGCGTGTCTCGAGCTACTTCCAGAAGACGCTGACCAGCCCGCGCACCGCGATGATGGTCGAGCGCATCGCGCGGATGGAAACGACGGTCACCCGCAGCGAGGCGGAGGCGCTGCTGCTGGAAAACAACCTCATCAAGACCCTGCAGCCGCGCTTCAACATCCTGTTCCGTGATGACAAATCGTATCCCTACCTGAAAATCACGGCGCAGGAAACGCCGCGCATGGCGTATTACCGCGGCGCGGTAGACAAGAAGAACCAGTACTTCGGTCCGTTCCCCAGTGCCTGGGCCGTCAAGGAGTCCATGCAGATCCTGCAGAAGGTGTTTCGCCTGCGGACCTGCGAAGACTCGGTTTTCGCAAACCGGACGCGCCCCTGCCTGCTGTACCAGATCCAGCGCTGCAGCGCGCCCTGCGTAAACGCAATCAGCAAGGAAGATTACGAACACGATGTGGAGAATGCCGCCAAGTTTCTGCGTGGACGGCAGACAGAAGTCCTTGAAGCGCTGGAAAAGAAAATGCAAGGCTTTGCCGCAGAGCTGAAATTCGAGCAGGCCGCCGCGGTGCGGAATCAAATCACTGCCTTGTCGCGCGTACTGCATCAGCAGAGCATGGAGACGGTTGGCGATGCCGACATCGACATCATTGCGGTGATCGTGCAAGGCGGGAGGGCGTGCGTCAACCTCGCCATGGTGCGGGGTGGCCGCCACCTAGGGGATCGCGCCTACTTTCCGACCCACGTCGACGATGCGATAGCGACGGCCGAAGGCCCGGTCGAAGTCGAGGTGCTGAAGGCATTCCTCGCGCAGCATTACATCGAGAAGTTCATTCCCGGCACCATCATTCTTAACATAGAGTTCGACGAGCCGGAACTCATGACGGCTCTGATGGAGCAGTGCGGCCATCGCGTCACGCTGGTGTTCCAGCCGCAGGGCCAGCGCCGCCAGTGGCTTGAGATGGCGCAGAAAGGTGCGGAAATTGCGCTCGCACGGCTGCTGTCCGAACAGGGCTCGCAGCAGGCGCGCACACGGGCACTGGTTGATGTGCTTGGACTGGACGTTGCCGATATCGACAGCCTACGCATCGAGTGCTTCGACATCAGTCATACGCAAGGTGAAGCGACCCAGGCGTCCTGTGTCGTGTTCCATCATCACGCCATGCAGAACGGCGAATACCGACGCTTCAATATCCATGACATTACGCCAGGCGATGATTACGCGGCGATGCGACAGGTGCTGACTCGGCGCTATGAGAAGGTTGCCAATGGCGAAGGCATGATGCCGGATATCGTACTGATCGACGGCGGCAAGGGGCAGGTCGAGATCGCCAGGCAGGTCTTCAGCGAGCTCGGCCTGGATATCGGCTTGCTTGTCGGCGTTGCCAAGGGCGAGGGGCGGAAGGTTGGTCTGGAGACATTGATATTTGCCGACGACAGGCCAGCGCTCGAACTCGGCAAGGAGTCGGCGGCCTTGATGCTGATTGCGCAAATCCGCGATGAAGCACATCGTTTTGCCATTACCGGCATGCGTGCAAAACGTGCCAAGGCACGGCAGACCTCGCGGCTGGAAGAGATCGAGGGCATTGGCGCGAAGCGGCGCCAGAAACTGCTCGCAAGGTTTGGTGGATTGCGAGGGGTTGCTGACGCCAGTGTGGAAGAGCTGGCATCGGTTGAAGGAATATCACGACAGCTCGCCGAGGAGATTTACAGGCAGTTGCATTGATCGCAGCAGTCGGGTGCGGTGAATTCGCAATTGCAGCGAAGGCAATTTCCACGCGATAATCAGGCTAATTCAAAGGCGCTGACTATGCCACTCAACATACCGATTCTGCTTACCTGGCTGCGCGTCGCACTCATCCCGCTGGTGGTGGGCGTGTTCTATCTTCCTGATGTCTGGCTGTCGCCCTATGCCAAAGGCGTCGCGGCAACCGTTGTTTTCATCGTTGCCGCTATTACCGACTGGTTCGACGGATTTCTGGCGCGCCGCTGGAATGAAACGTCCGCGTTTGGCGCCTTCCTCGATCCGGTTGCCGACAAGCTGATGGTGGCCGGCGCTCTCTTGGTACTCGTAGAGTTTTACGGCGTGAATGCCGTCCTTGCCTTCATTATCATCGGGCGCGAGATTGCAATCTCTGCCTTGCGCGAATGGATGGCGCAAATCGGTGCATCCAAGTCGGTCGCGGTGAGTTCCATTGGCAAGATCAAGACCACGGCGCAAATGATTGCGATCCCGATGCTGTTGTACCGGGAGGCTCTGTTCGGCATCGATACGAGGTTCTGGGGTGCGCGCCTGCTGGAGATTGCTGCAGTTTTGACGGTGTGGTCGATGTTTTATTATTTGCGCAAGGCGTGGCCGCTCATTAAGGAGAAGGCCGGTCGGACGGACTAGCGGGTATTCCCGAGGCTTGACAAAAAAACGCAGATCTCTATAATGCTTGTCTGTTGCCGATGCGGGAATAGCTCAGTTGGTAGAGCGCAACCTTGCCAAGGTTGAGGTCGAGGGTTCGAGACCCTTTTCCCGCTCCAGGTTCACCGAAGTGCCTTACTTTCGAGTTGAATCGTTGTGAGACCACGCACAGCATGGTTTCGAGTTTGTGGTTACAATACATGCCCATGGCGGGGTAGCAAAGTGGTTATGCAGCGGCCTGCAAAGCCGTCTACGCCGGTTCGATTCCGACCCCCGCCTCCAGTTTTCCAAAAAAGCGCCGCGTGCGCTTTTTTTGCTTGTGCGGTAGATTTATTCCGTACTGCGCCCGAGTGGTGAAATTGGTAGACACAGCGGACTTAAAATCCGCCGCTTACCCGAGAGGGGGCGTACCGGTTCGATTCCGGTCTCGGGCACCACGAACTTTTCTCCAATCTCCCTGATCTTGTCGCCGTTTCTCAAGAGTGCATAGCCTTCCGGGTATTCCGCGACCTACTACTGTTATATCACCCGAGTGTCTGGTCGGGACATCGCGATGCTGATCAGCGTTACCGAAGATGTAAGCGTGTCGGCCAGCCACCTCGATCAGTAACCCATTGCTTCCATCTCGAACGCGCCTTCCTCAATAGCGTTAAGAACGATGTCTTGGCGCGAAGCCCGCCGCTTACTGATCACGCGCTTCAGCGCACATTGAATGCGGCTGCCAAAACAAAGTAAATCCGGACACATGCTTTGCGGCCTCAAGTCGATGGGGAGTCTGCCGGCGAATTCAAAGTGGCCGAGACGATATTGGCGATGTGCTTGCCTGGACGGGGTTCTCGATCTGTTCATTTAGAAGCCGCGACAAGCCTGCTTGCGAGACCAGTTCATGCCAGTGGAACCAGGCAACGCAAGCTCGTACTATGGCCGGAAGAGGGGAGGCAGAAAACTGGTGCCTTCACTTAATGCAGGTGATACGAGATCTATGCCTTAAAAAATCGCCGCTCACGTCTCGATCCCGAGTCCTGGATTTTTTTTGACTCAAGAAGCGACTGCAGTGCGGGGGGTAGCCGTTGGCGCAGCTTCTTCACCTGGACGGGAGTTGGATCGAATCCCAGGGAGCCAATCGCCGATTTGAGAATTTCAGCTGCGGACCGCGGTGTGTCCGTGATAAGACCCAACCAATAATCGCTTGGCGTAGGCGGCAGCTCCGGAGCGGTGCTTGAGGTGCCTACTGTAGGCTTTCGCGGCCTTCCGCGCTTGGCGGGCGTGCGAGAGGAAGTTGTTTGTCCATATTTGCGTCGTCCCCGCGCAGGCGGTGTCGTTTCGAGATCAATAATGCTGTCCAGTTGCGCAAGTGTTTGCTCGAGAACTTCGATGCGCGACTGGTAGTAGGCTAATCCTTGCCTTGCGTGCGAGATTTCGGCTTCAATGGCCGATTTTGCGGATTCCAGCTTTGACATGGGAGCGCCATCATTGATTAACAGAGACAGGATGTTTTATTCATATTCATGCACTGATGCATCACCGCTACATGATTGTTTAAAAGTATGTCTGGTACTTTGATAATTCACAATTCGAGCATTTATAAGTTCTTGATATGGTTCGACGCGTGTGACACGGCGAGCATTATTCAGCAATATTGATGAGTTTTACCGGCTTGCCAGCACTGGCACCCATTCAATCTGATACGTCAATTTCAATTCATTCAAATTCTCGGTGTCGAGAAATGCGTCACATTTCCGACGAGTTGAAAATGAATGGGGCCGTCATATGTACACATAAAGGACGGACAGGCGGAATCCGCGGGCATCTGCAGGAGCAAGAATGGTGGCGAGAAGCTCGGTCCTGCTCCGGACCATGGACAATTCACCCTTGAATAACAATATCATCATTAATCGTTTTGAGGCGCACCATGAGTCTGGTCGTGGTCTTGGTGAGAGCACTGCGGATAGCTAAGCGCAGCGGCAGTAAGCCCATCAATGCCGCCGCTTGTGGCAACGAAACCGGATGTTTCGCGTCTATGTCGCCTAGACCTGCACGACTGTGGACATCTCGTCTTGCCGGCTCGTTACAGGAGTTTATGCAAGGCAATGCCAGACGTTTTCTGGCCGAAATGTCGTCATTTTCACGTTCGAAAGATAAATGACAACTTTTTTCAATCAAGAACAGGGGTTCCAGAAAATTTTTTTCAAATCGATGTTTTTGAGGAGCTATTGAATACATTAAAAACATAGAACCCTCTAAAATTTCGCCGAATGAACAGGGGGATTTCCCAGTCCTTGACGACACTTGTTTGGCGGATATACGAGAGGGAAACCTCTTTCAGCGACAGGAAGCAGCATGTGCGTGATGACGCTATCAAGACCGGCAACTGCTTCGCAAGTGCAATCAACAGTTCCACGCTTTTGCCAAAACGGCAGTTCGATTAATAACCTTCAGGAGATAAGAAAATGAGCAAGACCGTATTTACCCAAGACCATGAATGGTTGCGCATAGAAGACGACGGCTCCATCGTCGCCGGGATCACGGACTACGCGCAGGATCAGCTCGGCGACCTGGTGTACGTTCAGCTGCCGGAAGTCAACAAGGAATACGCAAAGGGCGACGAAGCAGCAGTGATCGAATCGGTCAAGACGGCTGGCGAAATCCTGATGCCGACCGCGGGCATCGTCAGCGAAATCAATAGTGCATTGGCAGATGAGCCGGGCAAGGTTAACGAAGATCCGATGGGTGCAGGCTGGTTCTTCAAGTTCAAGGCCAACAATCCTGGCGACCTGGACGGTCTGCTCGATGAAGCCGGCTACAAGGCCTATCTCGCCACGCTTGGCTGATTAATATCCGGCGCCAGCCGGGCATCAGGCCAAGCGGCACAACACCCAACACACATTAACTCAGTTTTGAGAGGTAACCATGATTCAGAAACGGGCTGCATTCGAGGATCTGCAGCAGCGCACAGACTTCATCGACAGGCATATCGGTCCGGGCGAAGACGACCGGAAAGCCATGCTGGCCGCGCTCGGCTTTGAATCCATGGATGCCTTTATCAGCAAGGTGGTGCCCGGCTCCATCCTGATGAACGAAGAGTTGAACCTTGGCGACGCGCGCACTGAAGCGGAAGTGCTGGATGAATTGCAGAAGATCGCGTCGAAAAACAAGGTGTTCAAGTCGTTTATTGGCATGGGCTATTACAACACGCACACGCCAACGGTCATCCTGCGCAACCTTCTGGAAAACCCTGCCTGGTACACCGCATATACGCCGTATCAGCCCGAGATTTCGCAAGGACGCCTGGAAGCCTTGCTGAACTTCCAGACCATGATCTCGGACCTGACCGGCCTGGAGATTGCCAATGCATCGCTCCTCGATGAGGCGACGGCGGCGGCGGAGGCAATGACTTTCTGCCAGCGTGTGTCGAAGAGCAAAAGCAAGGTCTTTTTCGTGTCGAAGGACTGCCTTCCGCAAACCATCGACGTCGTCCGCACACGCGCCGAGCCGATCGGTATCGAAGTGGTGGTGGGCGATCCTCGCACTGGTCTGGATCAACAGGACTGCTTTGGCGTTCTGCTGCAGTATCCGACCCTTGATGGCGAGATCAATGATTACGCGGAAACGGTCGCGAAGGTGCATGCAAAGAACGCACTCGTCGTTGTCGCAGCCGATTTGCTCGCGCTGACCGTGCTGACGCCTCCCGGCGAGTTCGGGGCGGATGTGGCGATCGGTTCCGCACAGCGCTTCGGTGTGCCGCTCGGTTATGGCGGCCCGCATGCTGCTTATTTCGCTACGCGCGACGCGAACAAGCGCCTGATGCCAGGGCGCGTGGTCGGTGTGTCCATCGACAGCCACGGCAACAAGGCGTATCGCCTGGCGCTGCAGACGCGCGAACAACATATCCGTCGCGAAAAGGCGACCAGCAACGTGTGTACAGCACAAGTCCTGCTTGCAAATATCGCCAGCATGTTCGCCGTGTACCACGGCCCGAAAGGGCTCAAGACGATCGCGCAGCGTGTGCATCGTCTGATGACGACGTTCGCAGAAGGCCTGCGCAAGATGGACTTCGACGTTCGTACACAGTCATTCTTTGACACCATCACGGTTCGCACTGGCGGTCGTACGCAGGAAATCCATACAGCTGCTCGCATGCACGCGATGAATCTGCGCGTGGTGGACAATGAAACCGTGGGCGTTTCCCTCGACGAGACGACCACGCGCGAAGACGTGGAAACTTTGTGGGCCGTCTTTGGCGGCGGCAAGGCGCTTCCGTCATTTGCTGCTTGCGAAGCAGAAGCCGCTGATCGCATTCCGCAGTCGCTCGCTCGCAGTAGCTCCTTCCTCACGCATCCGGTATTCAATAGCCATCATTCCGAGACACAGATGCTGCGCTACCTGCGCGCGCTCTCGGACAAGGACCTCGCGCTGGACCGTACCATGATCCCGCTCGGTTCCTGCACGATGAAGCTCAATGCGACGACAGAGATGATTCCGATCACCTGGAAGGAGTTCGGCAATATCCATCCGTTCGCGCCGATTGACCAGGCACAGGGCTATCAGCAGCTCACCACAGACCTCGAGCAGATGCTGGTGGCGTGCACAGGCTATGATGCCGTCTCGTTGCAGCCGAATGCCGGCTCGCAAGGCGAATATTCCGGCCTGCTGGCGATTCGCGGGTACCATAAGAGCCGCGGCGAAGGACACCGCAACATCTGCCTGATCCCCAGCTCTGCTCACGGCACTAACCCGGCAACCGCGCACATGGCGGGCATGCAGGTGGTGGTGGTGCAATGCGACGAGCGCGGCAATGTGGACGTGGCTGATCTCAAGGCGAAGGCAGATCAGCACGCGGCCAACCTGGCGGCAATGATGATCACTTATCCGTCGACACACGGTGTCTTTGAAGAGGCTGTCCGCGAAATCTGCGACATCGTGCATTCGCATGGCGGCCAGGTGTACATCGATGGCGCCAACATGAACGCGATGGTGGGGTTGTGCGCGCCAGGCAAGTTTGGCGGCGACGTATCACACCTAAATTTGCACAAGACCTTCTGCATTCCGCACGGCGGCGGCGGACCAGGCGTTGGCCCGATCGGCGTGAAGTCGCACCTGGCGCCGTTCATGCCTGGTCACCGCATGCTCGAAAATCATACCGGTGCGGTCTGCGCGGCCCCGTGGGGAAGCGCCAGCATTCTGCCGATCAGCTGGACCTATATCAAGCTGATGGGGCGGATCGGGCTGAAGCAGGCGAGCGAGTACGCCATCCTCAACGCCAACTACATCGCCACGCGTCTCGCGCCACACTTCCCTATCCTGTACGCGGGCGAGGGCGGACTCGTTGCGCACGAGTGCATCGTTGACCTGCGTCCGCTTAAAGAGACGGGTGTAACAGTGGACGACGTGGCGAAGCGCCTGATGGACTTCGGATTCCATGCACCGACCATGTCCTTCCCGGTTCCGGGCACCTTGATGATCGAGCCGACCGAAAGTGAGGCCAAGGACGAACTTGACCGCTTCTGCGAGGCGATGATCACAATCCGCGAGGAAATCCGTGCCATCGAGAACGGCAGCATCACGGCGGAGGAAAGTCCGCTGCATTTTGCGCCGCACACGGCCATGGATATTACTGGGGAGTGGAACCGCAAGTATTCGCGCGAGCAGGCAGTGTTCCCGGTCAGCTCCTTGCGCAGCAACAAATACTGGCCGCCCGTTGGACGTGTCGATAATGTCTACGGTGACCGTAACCTGGTTTGCTCCTGCCCGCCGGTTTCCGATTACGAATAAGGGTTGATTGCACCGCGTCGGCGTGTATGCGCCGGCGCGGTTTTTTCCCTGTCGGGGCAATTGTCAGGTTGCGGCGGCAGGGAACAGAAATGGCAGACGGAGATTTATGGCCATCAGCGTTTTTGAGTTGTTCAAGATTGGCATCGGGCCGTCGAGCTCCCATACGGTTGGGCCGATGCGCGCGGCACTGCAATTCGCCAGCGGCCTGAAGGATTCTGGAAAGCTCGCGCAGACTGCAACGATCAAGTCGGAGTTATTCGGTTCTCTCGGTGCAACCGGGAAAGGGCACGGCAGCGACAAGGCCGTGCTACTCGGCTTGCAGGGGGAGGCGCCGGATCTTGTGGATACCAATTCGGTGGATGCAAAGCTCGCTCGGATCCGGGGAACGGGCCGTATTATGCTGCTCGGCGAAAAAGAAATACCGTTCGTCGAAGGCGAGCACCTGTTGCTTCACAAGCGGCAGTCCTTGCCCTATCACCCTAACGGCATGCGGTTTACCGCATGCGACGCGAATGGCGCCGAGATCGCGAGCAAGGTGTATTACTCGGTCGGCGGTGGTTTCGTCGTGAACGAGGAAGCGGCGGGAGCGGGACGCATCGTACCTGACACCACCCCGCTGCACTATCCGTTCAGAAGCGCCGAGCAGTTGCTAGGTTTGTGCCGGCAGAACAATCTCTCAGTCAGTCAGCTGATGCTGGAAAACGAGAAAGCGTGGCGTCCGGAAGACGAAACGCGGCGCGGCCTGCTGAGGATCTGGCAGGTGATGCAGGAGTGCGTCAGGCGCGGATGCGAACGGGAAGGCACGCTGCCCGGCGGGCTGAAAGTACAACGACGCGCGGCCCAGCTTTTCCGCAAGCTGTCCAGCCAGCCGGAAGCGAACCTGCGCGATCCGCTTACCACAATGGATTGGGTCAACCTCTATGCGCTCGCCGTGAACGAGGAGAACGCCGCCGGCGGGCGAGTAGTGACGGCACCGACCAATGGTGCAGCGGGCATCATCCCGGCAGTGCTGCACTACTACTACCGTTTCATCACTGGTGCGAATGACGACGGCGTGATCCGCTTCCTGCTGACCGCTGCGGCGATCGGCATTCTCTACAAGGAAAACGCTTCGATTTCCGGTGCGGAAGTTGGCTGCCAGGGCGAGGTTGGCGTTGCATGTTCCATGGCGGCGGGCGCATTGACCGAAGTAATGGGCGGCTCGCCCGAGCAGGTGGAAAATGCGGCCGAAATTGGCATGGAGCATAACCTCGGCCTCACCTGCGATCCGATCGGCGGCCTGGTCCAGGTGCCGTGCATCGAGCGCAATGCCATGGGCTCGATCAAGGCGATCAACGCTGCGCGCATGGCGTTGCGCGGCAACGGGCATCATTTTGTTTCCCTCGACAAGGTGATCAAGACCATGCGCGAAACCGGCGCCGACATGAAGATCAAGTACAAGGAGACTGCGCGAGGAGGGCTCGCAGTCAATGTGATCGAGTGCTGAACGGAAATCGGGAAGCCGCCCTCTTTGCACGGAACGTTTTGCATTCAACATATAACAAGGACGAAATTCTATGGACACCACATCGCAAGCCCTGGCTCGCACACCGTTGTACAACCTGCACCTTGAACTCGGCGCACGGATGGTGCCTTTCGCGGGTTATGAAATGCCGGTGCAGTATCCGGCCGGCGTGCTCAAGGAACACAACCATACGCGGGCGCAGGCGGGCCTGTTCGATGTTTCGCACATGGGGCAGGTGAGGCTGTCCGGCGTGGGTGCGGCCGCTGCGCTCGAATCGCTGGTGCCGGTCGATGTCGTCGATCTGCCCCTGAATTTCCAGCGCTATGCGATGTTCACCAATGAGCAGGGCGGCATCCTGGATGATCTGATGATATCCAATGGCGGCGACCATTTGTTCCTCGTGGTGAATGCAGCGTGCAAGCAGCAGGATGTGGCGCACATGAAAAAGCATCTTGCCGGCCGCTGCCAGGTCGAGGAGCTTACGGATCGTGCGTTGCTTGCGCTGCAGGGACCGGCGGCCGGTGCAGTGATGGCGCGCCTTGCGCCGGAAACGGCGAAGATGATTTTCATGAACACGGCGAAGGTGACGCTGGTTGGTCTCGAGTGTTACATCAGCCGCTCGGGCTATACCGGTGAAGATGGTTTCGAGATCTCCGTGCCCGAAACCAAGGCCGAGGAACTCGCGCGCCTCTTGCTGGCTCAGCCTGAAGTGGCGCCGATCGGCTTGGGCGCGCGCGATTCGTTGCGCCTGGAAGCGGGCCTGTGCCTGTACGGGCACGACATGGATACCAATACCACCCCGGTCGAAGCCAGCCTCGCATGGGCCTTGTCGAAGGCGCGGAGGGCCGATGGCGCACGCGCCGGAGGGTATCCGGGTGCGGATGTCATCCTGGGCCAATTGGCGGGAGGCGTTTCCCGCAAGCGCGTCGGGCTCGCGGTCAGGGACCGCATGCCGGTTCGTGAAGGCGCGGAACTGGTGAATGCCGAGGGCCAAACGATCGGCAAAGTGACCAGCGGCGGCTTTGGCCCGACGGTGGGAGCGCCTGTTGCCATGGGCTATGTCGAGACCGGATTTTCGAAGATCGGGACGGTGTTGAATGCCATCGTCCGCGGCAAGCCGGTGCCGGTCGAAGTGGTGAAAACACCTTTCACACCGCAGCGCTACTATCGCGGCTGAAGGCGATTGATACCGGCAGGCTTGGCTGAGCGCAGCCTAAGGAGGCGCGCTCGACCTTCTGCGACCCTTTATCGATCTTCATCCGGAAATCCCGGCGTAATCCGGGCTGCTCGTGGATGCCAGCGACGGATGTGCTGCCTGTTTTTCGTTATTGTGAGGAAAATATCTTCCAATCAATGACTTACGTACTAATCAACATGGTTATCAACAGACATGATAACAGTTGCTGTGATTAACTTTTGCGTTTTCTCAAGTCCGGGAGCTTCCTTGCGGTAACGCAAACACGGCGTTCCCTGTCCCACTTATGATGGGGTCGGTCCCTTAAGCCTCCCAGGAAGTGTTTGCCCGTACAGCGTGCTGACGGGCATTTTTTTTGCCCCGCACCAGGCACCTTTCTTCAGTCTAATATTTACCCGCAGCACGATTGAGAATTCTCAATCATCGCCCTCCGGAATTTGACATACTTGCTGGTCAGAAAATTCCCTTTACCAACTTGCTTGCTCGATGTCATGAAAAAGAAGCTTGAGACTGACGCGGTCATTGAGAACTTGATTGCTGCGACGCTGGGCGAAAGTCCGACTGCCCGTCAGCGGCACATTTATCGGGAAAATCTTCGAGCGTTGGTGCGGCTGGCCAAGTCCGAGCAAGTCGTCGAGATCAAGGACAACGTGCAGAGGCTGGCTGGTGCGATCGAGGCTCACACGGCGCGCCGGCGCGCGAAAGCAATACTGTTGGCGCAGCGCTTGCCCGACCTCCTCGAACAGGCGCAACAACAGTTCGAATTCAAACAGTAAGCTTTCCTTCGGCGGCGTGCGCTTCCGGCGCCGGAATCGAGCTGGCGCAGCATGATTGCGGACACTGCGCACGTTGCGCACGCGTCAAAGCGGGGGCTGGTGGAAACAATGTAGAATATGTTCAGCTTGACTGACGGCAAACCAGTCAGCGGGCTGGCACTGCCAGACAAAAAAGCGCCGTGCGGGAGCAGACTGTCAAGTATCTTCTGCTTTCAGGCTGGTTCCGTTCCCCGTTGCTCGTCTCGTTTCATGAAAGTCTACAACCTCTGCTGTGAACGCGATCATCGTTTCGAAGGATGGTTTTCTTCGGAAGAGGATTTCAGCGCGCAATCCTGCAAGGAACTGATTGAGTGCCCGATCTGCGAAAGCCGCAGTGTCCGCAAGCTGCCGTCTGCGCCGCGGCTGAACCTGTCGTCTGCACAACCGCCACAGAATGATGTAAGCCAGCAGATCCAGGCGGAAGTGATCGAGGTGATGCGCAAGATCGTCGCCAGCACCGAGGATGTCGGCGAGCGTTTTGCGGAAGAAGCGAGGCGCATCCATTACAACGAGGCGCCGGAGCGCGCCATCCGCGGTACTGCCAGCCAATCCGAGCGCGCAGCTTTGGCAGAAGAGGGTATCGAAGTCATGTCGCTTCCGATGCCGCCCGCACTGAAACAGCCCCTCCAGTAAGCTCTTCCGGCCGTCGCCGGTCAGTCTCCTCCTTGTTTCAAGACCACCCTAACGTGCTCGCGCCTGGCTGCACATCACGCCCTTATTGCCTGAAAGGCAATGCCTCTAAATGCAGATATAAATTCACAACACATCGTAAAAATCCACTGTATAATCGTTTCCGAACGGTCGTGCTATTTAGCCGGGACTACAAGGAGACAGCATGGATTTGAACTATTCAGCGGAAGATTTGGCCTTCCGCGACACAGTTCGCGCCTTCCTGGATGCGAATCTGCCGAAAGATCTGCAGCAAAAAGTCCTCAATCACAAGCGCCTCTCCAAGGATGATCTGGTCCGCTGGCACAAGATTGTTGCCAAGCAGGGCTGGGTCGGAACGGGCTGGCCGGTCGAATATGGCGGCACGGGGTGGACGCCGGTGCAGCGTCATATCTGGGAAGAAGAATGTGCGCACGCTGGCACACCGCCGATCCTGCCGTTCGGCGTCAATATGGTGGCGCCCGTTATCATGGCCTTCGGCAATGAAGCGCAAAAGCGTTATTACCTGCCTCGTATCCTGAATTGCGACGACTGGTGGTGCCAAGGCTACTCCGAACCCGGCTCCGGCTCCGACCTCGCCTCCCTCAAGACGCGCGCGGAGCGCGAGGGCGACCACTACATCGTGAACGGCCAGAAGACGTGGACCACACTCGGACAGCATGCGGACATGATTTTCTGCCTCGTACGCACCGATCCGAGCGCGCGCAAGCAGGAGGGTATCTCCTTCCTACTGATCGACATGCATACGCCAGGCATCACCGTCCGCCCGATCATCATGCTCGACGAAGAACACGAAGTGAACGAGGTGTTCTTCGATAACGTGAAAGTCCCGGTTGAGAATCTGATCGGCGAAGAGAACAAGGGCTGGACCTACGCGAAGTACCTGCTCGGTCATGAACGCACAAATATTGCCGCTGTTGGCCGCGCCAAGCGCGAGCTGCAGTTCCTGAAGCGTCTCGCCGGTAAGCAGATGAAGAACGGCATGCCGCTGATCGAGGATCCGGTCTTTTCGGCAAAGGTGGCTAGCCTGGAAATCGAGATCATGGCGCTGGAAGTGACAGTGCTGCGCGTCCTGTCGCAGGATCATGCGAAACGCGGCCCGGGGCCGGAAGCGTCGATGCTGAAGGTCAAGGGGACCGAAGTGCAGCAGGCGCTGACCGAGCTGATGGTGGAAGCCGCCGGACCCTATGCGATGCCGTTCGATCCTGAATACCTGGAAGGGAAGGAGGAGCACAGCGTTACACAGCAGGACGATGCAGCTCCCCTCGCACCGTATTACTTCAACTACCGGAAGACATCGATTTACGGCGGATCCAACGAAATTCAGAGAAACATCATCTCCCAGATGATCCTGGGACTGTGAGGCGAGCATGGACTTCAATTTCACTCCGGAGCAACAACAATTCAAGGATGCCCTGCGGCGCTTCATCGACAAGGACTACACCTTCGAGGATCGCAAGAAGATTGTGTATTCCTCCAAAGGTGTATCGGATGATGCGTGGGCCACGCTCGTCGAACTGGGCATGACGGCATTGCCGATTCCTGAAGAGCAGGGCGGCTTCAATGGTTCTGCGGTCGACATGCTGGTGGTGATGCAGGAACTGGGGCGCGGACTGGTCGTCGAACCCTACTTCGCGACCGTGCTCGGCGCGCAATTCCTGAAGCTGGCAGGCGGCCAGGAAGCATTGCTTGAACAGATCGCGAGCGGTGAACTGAAACTGGCTGCAGCACTCGGCGAAAAGCAGTCGCGCCATGAATTGCTCGATGTGGCAACGGCAGTCAGGCCAGATGGAGATGGCTATGTGATCAACGGGACGAAGACGGTTGTGATCCATGGCGCGCAGGCGGACAAGCTGATCGTATCAGCGCGCACCGGCGGAGGCGAGCGCGACACCAATGGCATCTCGCTCTTCATCGTGGCTGCGGATGCTGCAGGCATTGAACGCCGTGATTACCGCACAATCGACTGCCAGCGCGCGGCCGACATCAGCTTTACCAACGTACATGTGCCAGCTTCAGCCTTGCTCGGCAAGGCAGGGGCGGGTTGGGATATCCTTGATGCTGCGGTCGACTACGGCAGGGCCTTGCTGTGTGCCGAAGCTATCGGCGCAATGGATGCGCTCAATGCCGCCACGCTGGAGTACCTAAAGACGCGTCAGCAGTTCGGTGTACCGATCGGCAAGTTCCAGGTCTTGCAGCACAGGATGGCCGACATGTTCATGCAGACCGAACAGGCACGTTCGATGGCTACGCTGGCAGCGGTGAAGGTGTCGTCTGCCGATGTGCAGGAACGCCGTCGCGCCGTCTCCGGGGCGAAGGCTCGCGTCGGGCAGGCGTTGAAATTTGTCGGCCAGCAGGCGGTACAACTGCATGGCGGCATGGGCGTTACGAACGAGCTTCCGGCGGCGCATCATTTCAAGCGCCTGAGCATGATCGAGTTGACCCTGGGGGATACCGATCATCACTTGGCCCGCTTCGCAGCACAGCCGGGATTCAAGGACGCTGCCTGATTCAACACGAAAACGAGGGGACGAACATGCCGCAACTGAAGTGGTACTTTGAGGATTTCGAAATCGGAAAGACGATCCATGTCGGGTCTCGCGCCGTCACGGAAGAAGAAATCATCGATTTTGCAACTAAGTTCGATCCGCAGCCCTTTCACGTCGACAAGGAGGCTGCGAAACACTCGATATACGGCGACATCATTGCCAGTGGCTGGCACACCTGCAGCATGATGATGCGGCTGATGGTCGACGGATTCCTGAGCGAGGCATCAAGCCTTGGTTCGCCGGGGGTGGATGAAATCCGCTGGATCAAACCGGTACGCGGCGGCGACACCTTGACCGTGACGACGACCGCGCAGGAAATACGGCCTTCCACCAGCAAGCCCGACCGCGGCGTTGTGGTCACCTTGTGGGAGGCGAAGAACCAGCATGGCGAACTGGTGGCCACAATCAAGGGCATGGGCATGTTCAAGCGCCGCTCCCACGCTTAGCACACTGACTCAACAATAATCATGGAGACAGCATGCGCGTCATCGCATCGGTAGAAGAACTGAAGAGCCTTGTCGGCAAGGAAGTTGCGGTCACCGACTGGACCACCATCACCCAGGAGAGAATCAACCTGTTCGCTCAGGCGACCGGTGACCATCAATGGATTCATGTGGATCCGGACCGCGCCCGCAAGGAATCACCCTACGGCACCACCATTGCACATGGCTTTCTCACGCTGTCGCTGCTGCCCATGATCATGGAAAGCGCGGTGAGCATGTCAATGGCAAAAATGGGCGTGAACTACGGCTTGAACAAGGTGCGCTTTCCCGCGCCGGTACCGGTGGGCAGCAGGATCCGCGGGCGCCTGACGCTGAAGGAAGTGGAAGATATCGAAGGCGGTGCCCAGATGACCTGGGGCGTGACGCTGGAGCGTGAAGGCAGCGACAAGCCGGTGTGCGTCGCAGAGTCGATCTCGCGGCGCTACTGGTAATCGATTCAGCAAGGTGTCAACGCAAAGGGCGCGAAGAAATCCATCTTCGCGCCCTTTGTCCATGTGACGCGACGTTCTTCAGTGCCGCTGGTACTGCGTGGCGCCGAACAGCATTTCCTTCGACTTTTCGTCAAGCAGCGGCTTGCGCGCATTGGCCAGCACCTCGACGCCGCGCTTCACGGCGGGGCGCTCGCTGATTTCGTCGAACCAGCGCTTTGCATGCGGATAGTCGGCCCAATCGATTCCCTGGTTCTTCCATGAGCGCAACCACGGGAAGGTCGCGATGTCGGCGATAGTGTACTCATCTCCGGCCAGGAAAGCGTGTGTCGACAGTTGCTTGTCGATGACGCTGTACAGGCGTTTGGCCTCATTGGTATAGCGGTTGACGGCGTACTCGATTTTTTCCGGCGCATAGATACGGAAATGGTGCGCCTGCCCGAGCATCGGGCCGACGCCGCCCATCTGGAACATCAGCCACTGCAGCGTCGTGAATTTTTGCCGATCGCTTTCACCGAGGAACCTGCCAGACTTGCTCGCGAGGTAAACCAGGATCGCACCGGATTCGAATAGGGAAAACGGCTTGCCGTCCGAGCCGTCTGCATCGACGATGGCGGGGATCTTGTTGTTGGGGGAAATCGCCAGGAATTCGGGCTTGAACTGGTCGCCCTGGCCGATGTTGATGTGGTGGACGCGATAGGGCAGGCCGCACTCTTCCAGCATGATGTGGACCTTGTGGCCGTTCGGCGTGGCGTCGGAATAAACGTCGATCATGTTTTCTCCTGCTTTGTTGGTCTTGTCCGGAATCTCAAACGCCACATGATTATGCAGGCGTTTAAGATTCTTCGCTTCGCGCAGGTGCTTAAGCCGCAATCAACGATTGGATGCGTAGCGCCAGCCCATCTCCGCCATCGGCCGCGCGGCTTGGCCATTCTTCAGCGCAGCTTCGCTCGCAGCGGTGCCGTCGACATAGCGCTTCATGATGCCCTGGAGGATGCCCGCCATGCGGAACATGTTGTAGGCCAGGTAGAAATTGAAATCTTCCTTGCGGATGGTCTTGCCGGTGCGCTCGCAGTACTTTGCGATGTATTCCTCTTCGCTCGGGATGCCCAGTGCTTTCAGGTCGAGACCGCCGATGCCGCGGAACTGGTCGTGGCCGATGTGCCAGCTCATGCAATGGTAGGAGAAGTCGGCCAGCGGATGGCCGAGCGTCGACAGTTCCCAGTCCAGCACTGCCAGCACGCGTGGTTCGGTCGGGTGGAAGATCATGTTGTCGAGACGATAGTCGCCATGGACAATACTGGTCTCATCACCCGGCGGGATGTTGTCCGGAAGCCATTCGATCAGCTTGTCCATCGCCTCGATCTTTTCGGTCTCCGAGGCGCGATACTGCTTGGTCCAGCGATCGATCTGGCGCGCGAAATAATTTCCCGGCTTGCCGAAGTCGGACAGGCCGATTGCTGCATAGTCGATGGTGTGCAGTTGCGCGATCACGCGGTTCATTTCATCGTAATGCGCGGCACGCTCCGTCGGCGTCATGCCGGGCATGGCCTGGTCCCAAAGCACCCGGCCGTCGACGAATTCCATGATGTAGAAGGCGCGGCCGATGATGGATTCGTCCGTGCATAGCGCGTATTGCTTCGCTGCCGGGAAGCCAACCTTGTTGAGCGCATCCATGACGCGGAATTCGCGGTCGATGGCATGAGCGGAGGCGAGCAGTTTCGCCGCGGGGCCGGGCTTGGTGCGCAGCACGTAGCTCTTGCCGCCGGCGGTCAGTTTGAAGGTCGGGTTGGACTGACCGCCCTTGAACTGCTCGACGGAAAGCTCACCGGAAAAACCCTCGACGTGCTCCCGCATGTAGTTCTGCATGGCAGCGAGATCGAACTTCTGGCGCTCTGAAACCGGCCGTGTGCCCATGAATTCTTCGAACATCTTGTCTCCTTTGTCATCGAGGCGAAACGGGTGTTGGAGCTGATTCAGCCTGACTGGCTCGACAATACCGGGCGGCGCGCCTGATCCAGCCAGGCTGAATCTGCTCCAGCGCATTTTACCGCATAAAAACGTACGATCGTACTATTTCGTCGAGCGCCATACGGCGCGAGGAAGCGGGCATCCTATATGCCGCGGGACCGCTTGTACTGTTCCAGCAAGATTTCCATGGTGGTGTGGCGCGTGTCCCCCTGCAGCTCCGACAGCGGCGAATAATTAATGATGCGCACCACCCAGTCGGCATGATGCGAGCCGACGTCGATGGCGTTGATGCAGCCAGCTGTCTGCGCCAGGTTGCCGAGGAACAGGCGCTGGTTGGTGAGCGCATAGGACAGGATCGCGCGGTTGACGCCGCCGTGCAGCACGAGCAGCACCGTGTCCCAGGAGGTGTCGGCGCGAAGGCGGTCGATGCAGGGATGAACGCGATCCATCAACTGGCCGATGGTTTCGCCGCCGAGGAATTGCTTGTGTTCCGGCACCAGGCCGTCGAACGCGCCGACAAAGGCTTCTTTCAGGCTTTCGTCGGGAATGGCCGACAGCTTCCCGCCGCGCAGCTCCTCAAGGTCGGGCCAGTGCTCAAGCGCGATTTCCTGCCCGGTTTCGGCAAGAACCCGCGTCGCCGTCTCGACCGTGCGGGGCAGGCCGGAGACGATCACGCGATCAAAATACAGTCCCTCCTGTGCGAACACCTGGCCGGCGGCGCTTGCCTGTTCGCGTCCCAACTCGTTCAACGGGACGAGTCCGGGCTCGAACGGCCTGCCATTGTCATCAAAGTAGGTAACGCTGCCATGACGCATCAGGTAGATGCGCCTTCTCTTTTGGGAAGTCATTTGTAGTGGGGCTTTCTTTTCTCGAGAAATGCCGTGATGCCTTCGTGGGCATCGCGATGATACAGGCTCTCGACAAAGTGCAGTTTTTCGGATTCGAGCTGCTGCGCAAGGGAATTGTCCATCGCGTAATGCGTGAGCGACTTGATGCGCTCGACGGCGTTCGGCGAACGCTTGGCCAGTTCGTCGGCCAGGGCGAGCGCTGCGTCGAGGGCCGTGCCATCGGCGACCAGTTTGTTGACAAGACCCAGCTCATGCAGTCTCGGGGCGAGGATGGGTTTGCCTTCGAGCAGGATTTCCGCTGCGAGCTGGCGCGGCAATGCGCGCGTCAGGAACCATGAACCGCCGCCGTCGGGAGTCAATCCGACATTGACGTAAGCCATCACGAATTTTGCCGATTCGCTTGATACGATCAGGTCGCATGCAAGCGCCAGCGAGAAGCCGGCGCCAGCGGCGACGCCTTCGACTGCGGCAATGACCGGCTTGGGGCAATCGCGGATTGCTTCGATCCAGCCGTGCAGGTTATCGATCGACTCCGCTTGCACGGACTTGTCCTTGCTGCGATTTTCCAGCAGGCGATTGAGATTGCCGCCGGAACAGAAACACTGGTCGGCGCCCGTCAGCACGACGGCGCGGATTGAATCGTCGCGCTCGGCTGTGGACAGGGTTTCGATGGCGGCGGCGTACATGTCAGGATGGAGCGCGTTTTTCGCACCCGGATTGGACATGGTCAGGATCAGGGTGGCATCCTGGCGTGAAGCTTGGAGTTCGGCGGACATGGCAACGTCTCGTAGTGGGTGATGGCTACTATTATTGCTGATATGCGCTCAATCGGCTTGTCCGCAGGTCAAAGCTTGCGTGCCCGACTGCAAGCACGCGCCGCATGAGTTAAGCTTTGCTTTCTCAACAAGATCAACCCAAGGGAGACAGACATGCTGAAACTGTGCGGCTTCGCCGTGAGCAATTATTACAACAAGGTCAAATTTGCGCTGCTGGAAAAAGGCGTCGCGTTCGAGGAGGAACTGGTCTGGACCGATCGCTCGCCGGAATTGCTGGCGCGTTCGCCGCTTGGCAAGGTGCCGTTCTTTGAGACCGACCAAGGCATCATCTGCGAATCGCAGGTGATGATGGAGTATCTCGAAGATGCCTATCCGGAAAAGCCCTTGCTGCCGGACGATCCCTTCGCCGCGGCGAAGGTGCGCGAACTGGTTACCTTCATGGAGCTGCACCTGGAACTGGTGGCGCGCGAACTGTATCCAGAAGCCTTCTTCGGCGGCAAGGTGTCCGATGAGGTCAAGGAACGCACTCAGAAACTGCTGAAGCGCCATGTCAGGGGATTCGCGAACCTCGCAAAGTTTTCGCCGTATGTGGCTGGCGCGGAGTTCACCATGGCGGACTGTGCCGGCCTGGTGCACCTGCCTCTGGTCAGCATGGCCTCCAGGGCGATTTATGGCGAAGATGTCCTGGCGGATCTGCCGGTGCGCGAATACGCGAAGATGCTTGGAGAGCGCCCGACGGCGCAGCGCGTCAATGCCGATCGCAAGGTGAATCAGGAATTGATGATGAAGCGCACAAAAGGCGCATAAGAGGCTGCGCGATGGGGGAATGCCGATGGCGGATCACAGCGCCGCTTCGCTTCCCCAGAGTTGCTGCATGCTGAAGCGTAGCGATACCTCTGCCCCCGATAGTGTGTCGCGGATTTCGTAGAGCTGCTTGCTCGTATCGCGCTGGATCGGGAAGGACAAGGGAGCGCCGCGCGGTCCGATGAATGCATGAACAATTGGTGTGTTGGAGGCTTTCCCCCTACGGGTGACGACGCCGATTTCGCCGTTCTGCAGACGTACAAAGCTTCCTGGCGGCTGCGGTCCCAGCTCCTTGATGAAGTAGGCGGCCAGCATCGGATCACTCGGCTTGCCGTCGGGGAGCAGCACATCGCGCAGCGCCGCACTCGGTAACAGGGTCTTGCGGTATTTTCTGACCGAGATGGATGCGCAGTAGCGATCCGCCAGCGACAGCAGTTTCGCGTCTTGGGGAATTGCCTTGACGGCTGCACCGAGCGGATAGCCAGAACCGTCTTCATTTTCATGATGCACTTCGACGTATGACAGCCACGCAGGGCTGCTGATGCCGACCTGCTTCAGGATTTCCGCGCCTTTCTCCGCATGCGTCTTGATGATTTCGCTTTCCGCCTGCGTCAGCGGTTCCTGCTTGTTCTCCAGTTGGTCCTGCTGGCGCAGCATCGCGATATTCATGGTCAGCGCGGCCGCCATGATCGCCTGGATGTCGTCTGACGACTTCTTCATTGCACGGGCGATCAATAGCGCTACCAGTGCGGTGTCGATGCAATGCCGAACGGCATAGCGGGCGGCCGCCTGATTGAGGAAAACGCTGGCGATAGCGACATCGGCGTTAATGTCAAAAGCGTAGGTAAGTGCCTTGACGACTTCGAGGAGCTTGCCCTGCGCATTTTCCTCATTGCTCAGGTTATAGAGCAGTTTTTCGAGCCGCTTGTTGGAGAGATTGATGAAGCGCAGCGCTGACGGAAGCTCCAGCTTTTGTGGGTGCGCTTCATTCTTTGCCTGTGCCAGCCGTTCTGCCTGGCCGGCATCGATGAACACGCCGCGCTGGACCAGTTCTTCCGCAAAACGGGTATTTTCGACAACATGCCCCCTGCGGAGCAGCAGCTTGTTGCCCGCGCCATAAACGTCGAATGGCAAAGGCTCTCCGACGACAAGATCCGCTATGCTGAGCCGCCGCTGGTCCATCGTGCTCCCCTTCCGATTGAAACGGGTTGCAGGCGCTGCCGCCGCAGCAGTGCTGCCGCGCAGCAGGGTTTCGCGCTTTGGGCGCCCGCGATGCCTCTTGGAGGGATCGTGGGGTTTTCTAGTTACGCGCGCTACTGATGTTTACGGTTGTATTTCTGCACTATTGAGGTGCAGCATAAGAAACTTCTTACAATGTTGCAAGCCGATCCAGCGCCGCATTCAAGGTTTCGTCTTTCTTCGCAAAGCAGAAGCGAACAATGCCGGACTCCTGCGGCTGATTGTAGAAGGCAGACACAGGGATGGCGGCAACACCAATCTCTGCTGTCAGCCACTTGGCAAACTCTGCCTCGGGTAGCGGCGAAACGGCGGAATAGTCGACACACTGGAAGTAGGTGCCGTCCGAGGGGAGCATCCGGAATCGGGTTTTTTTCAGGCCTTCGCGGAAGAGATCGCGCTTGCGCTGGTAGAAGTCTGGCAAGTCGAGGTAGGGTGCCGGGTTTTCCATGTAACGCGCAAGGCCGTGCTGCACAGGCGTATTCACTGTGAAGACATTGAACTGGTGGACCTTGCGGAATTCCGCAGTGAGTGCCGCGGGCGCTGCAACGTAACCGACCTTCCAGCCAGTGACATGGTACGTCTTGCCGAAGCTCGATATGACGAAGGAGCGCGCCGCAAGGTCTGGATGGCGGCACACTGATTCATGTCGCGCGCCGTCATAGACCATGTGCTCGTAGACTTCATCCGACACGATCAGGATGTTCGTTCCACGCACGATGTCGGACAACTGTCGCAAATCTGGTTCGCGCAGCACTGACCCGGTCGGGTTGTGCGGCGAATTGATCATGATCAGGCGGGTCCGGTCATTGACCGCCGCCGCGACTTTGGCCCACGGCACCGAGTAGCCCTGCGGGCCGACTTCCATCTGCACGAAAACAGGCTTGCCGCCGGCCAGTTCGATTGAAGGGACGTAGCTGTCGTACACCGGTTCAATAATGACAACTTCATCGCCAGGATGCACGCTGCACAGGATGGCCGTCAGGATTGCCTGCGTCGCGCCTGCGGTGACCGTGATTTCGGTCGCCGGATCATAACTGTGTCCGTAGAGCCTGGCGATTTTCGATGCGATCGCTTCCCTCAACGCTGGCACACCGGTCATGGGCGGGTATTGGTTCAGGCCGCCTTTCATCGCGCTCGTGACGGCATCAACCAGCGCCGGATCGCAATCGAAATCGGGGAAGCCCTGTCCAAGATTGACTGCGCCTTTTTCCACCGCGAGTGCGGACATGACAGTGAAGATCGTAGTGCCCACATTGGGCAGCCTGGACTGGAGAGCGGGCAGTTCGGCGTTCGGGGCGGATGCGGTTGATGTTTTCATGCGAAGTGCGAACAGGAAGGCGAATATGGCATTTTATACAGAGCGCGGACGCTACGCATCCGGTGACCATTTCTCGGGCGGGACGATTCCGAACAGGCCTGCGCGTGCGGTCCGCCTGGCAAGCTTCAGCAAGGCCTTGTCCTTGGTAATCAGCGTCTGCGCACACGCATCGCGTGCCAGTTCGAGGAATTTCTGGTCGTCCGGATCGGAGCAGACCGGCAGCAGCACCTCAGCCCGTGCGGTCAGGACTTCATCGCTCATGCAGATGATCAGTGCATCGAACTCCGCTGCAGCCTTCAGGCGGGATTCG
The DNA here is from genome assembly GCF_035254685.1 of Noviherbaspirillum sp. Classification (GTDB taxonomy): domain Bacteria; phylum Pseudomonadota; class Gammaproteobacteria; order Burkholderiales; family Burkholderiaceae_D; genus Noviherbaspirillum. The sequence continues at coordinate 89,887 of NZ_DATFAI010000037.1, forward strand.
GGATCGAGTGGCAGATGCCTGTATTCGAGCACATTTAACCATTCGGTCCGGCAGTCGACGTGTGTGACGGCTTCGACAGTGCCATCCTGCAGCGCGGCCAACAGTGCTGCCCAGCGCGGATCACGGAAGACGAACAGATCCAGGCAGACGTTGGTGTCGAGGACGATGCGTTTCGGTATCATTGCGGCCATTCCTGATTGATTAAAATTTCTGACATGCTCATCGTTCTGTCGCCTGCCAAAACCCTCGACTATGACACACCGGCGACCACCGACAAATATACTTTGCCGGATTTCATCGATCACGCTTCCGAACTAATTGAAATATTGAAGCCGCTTTCGCCCGCGCAGGTCGGGAGCCTGATGCGCATTTCCGATGCGCTTGCGGTCCTGAACGTCACCCGCTACGCCGCGTGGTCCCGGAAATTCACCCGACGTAATGCAAAACAGGCAATCCTGGCATTCAACGGCGACGTGTACGAAGGGTTGCAGGCATCGACGTTGACAACGAAGCAACTCGACTACGTTCAAGCGCATGTGCGCATTTTATCCGGCCTGTACGGCATGCTTCGCCCTCTTGACCTCATGCAGCCGTATCGGCTGGAAATGGGCACGCGGCTTGCGAATCCGCGGGGCAAGGACTTGTATGCGTTCTGGGATGGAACGGTAACGGAAACGCTCAATGAAACCCTGCGAACGAAAAAATTGGATTTGCTGGTCAACCTCGCGTCGGAAGAATATTTCAAGGTGGTGAAGCCGAAGCTGCTGCGCGCCCGCGTGGTTACGCCCGTCTTCGAGGATTGGAAGGATGGTCGTTTCAAGGTGATCTCGTTCTACGCAAAGCGGGCGCGCGGACTGATGGCACGCTATGCCGCGTCAAACGGCATCAGTGATGTGGAGCAGTTGAAGGCGTTCGATGCGGAAGGGTATGGGTTCGACGCAAAGGCTTCCACCGAGAACAACTGGGTATTCCGCAGGCGAGTCGCCAGTTGATCCTGCCGGAAAAGAAAAAACCCGTGGACTTGCGTGGCAAGTCAACACGGGGTTGCATGAAGCATGGGGAGGCAGGCGACGCTTACCAGATCTTCCACCACGGGCCGCTACGATCCGGGCCGCCCCTGAAGAACACGCTGTTCGGGAAGTTCTTCCTCATGACGCGCTCGGCGTCGTCACGCAGTTCCGTCAGACCGAGGGCGTCGTAGGCGCGCACCATCACGAATAGGGCTTCCTCGACCGCCGGCGCATCGCGATATTCATTGATCGCAATCTGGGCACGGTTTGCAGCCGCAAGATAGGCGCCACGGCGGTAGTAGTAGTCTGCGACATGCACCTCGTGCTGCGCCATTGCATTGACCAGGTATTTCATCCGTGCGAGGGCATCCGGCGTGTATTTGCTGTCGGGGAAGCGTTCTGCCAGTTGCTTGAACGAGTCGAATGCGTCGCGGGCTGCTTTCGGATCGCGTTCGCTTGGATCCTGCTTCGACAGGAAATCGAGGAAGCTGACCTTGTCGTTGAAGTTGATCAGGCCGCGCAGGTAGTACATGTAGTCGACGTTCGGATGATTCGGATGCAGCTTGATGAAGCGTTCCACCGCAGCCAGCGCTTCCGGTTGCTCACCCTGACGGTAGTGCGCATAGGCGATTTCCATCTGTGCCTGCTGCGCGTAGGTGCCGAACGGATAGCGCGATTCCAGCTTTTCGAAGTACTGGACGGCTTTTTCGAAATTGCCGCTCGATAATTCGTCACGCGCCTCCGAGTATAATTTGGACGCCGACCAATCCTTGGTTTCGTCGATTTTCTCCGGGAACAGACCGCATCCGGACAAGGACAAAGCAAGGGCAATGGCAGCGAACTTCAACGATCTTTTTTGCATGACGTTTGCAAGAGCACATCTGGACAAGGCAACGATTATAGCCGATGCCGCTTGCAGCGATATATCAATAGAAACTCCGATTTTGAACCAGACCCTCCCTGAAACCGATATTGACGATGGCGATGAAGACAGCGCCGCCTCCGCGGCGTCCGCCATCGAACTGAAACTGACGCCGGAATTTTGCGGCGTGCGCCTTGACAAGGTGATTTCGCAGCTTGTCCCTGAATATTCTCGCAGCCGCCTGCAGCAATGGATCGATGCCGGATTCGTGAAGGTGGACGGCCAGCCTGCGCGTGCAAAGATGCAGGTGCTGGGCGATGAAACCATCGTCATCGAGCCGCAGGCAGCGCCGGAAGAGCAGGCATTCAAGCCGGAGCCGATGGACTTGAGTATCGTCCATGAAGATGCGGCGATCCTGGTGCTAAACAAACCGGCCGGTCTGGTGGTGCATCCGGCCGCAGGCAACTGGTCGGGAACCCTGCTTAACGGCCTGCTGCACCATTGTCCCGCGCTGGCCGGCGTTCCGCGTGCAGGCATCGTGCATCGCCTGGACAAGGACACCAGCGGCCTGATGGTGGTGGCAAAGACGCTCCAGGCGCAAACCGACCTGGTGCGGCAGTTGCAGGCCAGGACCGTCAGACGCGAATATCTCGCGCTGGTGTGGGGGACGCCTCGCCTGAGCGGCACGGTGGATGCCGCGATCAGCCGACATCCCCGGGACAGGATCAAGATGGCGGTGTCGGAGCATGAAAGTGCCAAGCCTGCGGTTACGCATTACCAGCGTATCGCCACGGGAAAGGTCGATGGGCGCGAGGCAAGCCTCGTGCGGTGTCAGCTGGAAACCGGGCGTACCCACCAGATCCGTGTACACATGCAGTCGATCGGTTTTCCGCTCGTTGGCGATCCCTTGTACGGCAAGCCTCACCTGGCTGCAGTATTTGGCCGGCAGGCCTTGCATGCCTATCGCCTCGGATTGATCCACCCGTCATCCGGCACGCTTCTCGAATGGACAGCTGGTTTGCCGGCAGATTTCAGTGAACTGCTGCAGCGCGCCGGCATGGATGGCGTCGTGATTGAATGAATGCAAGGTGCCCGGCATGGATATCCTGATCCCCGACTGGGCCGGCGCTCCTGCTAGTGTGGGTGCGCTGTCGACAACGCGAACAGGCGGATTCAGCCGCGTTCCGTATGACGATGGTGCGGACGGCGGCGGGCTGAACCTGGGAATCCACGTGGGCGACGATCCAGTTGCGGTAGCACGCAACCGTGCATTGCTGCGAAACCTGCTGCCTTCGGAGCCGGCATGGCTGACACAGGTGCACGGCACCACGGTGCTCGATGCCGCCGATGTCATGAGCGCAATGCAGACCGAGGCTCCGGGCGCCGCCGCTCCGCAAGCCGACGCCAGTATTGCGACGCGACCCGGCGTGGTGTGCGTCGTGCAGACGGCGGACTGTCTCCCGGTCCTGTTTTGCGATGTGAACGGACGTGTCGTCGGGGCAGCACACGCGGGTTGGCGTGGCTTGGTTTCCGGCGTGCTGGAGCAAACGGTATCCCGGATGCGCGATGCGGGTGCGGGAGAAATTCTCGCATGGCTCGGCCCGGCGATCGGCCCCGACTCGTTTGAAGTAGGGCAGGATGTCTTCGATGCATTCGCTGGTAGCGATGCGACGTTGATATCGGCATTCAAGCCCATTGCGGGGCAAGAAAAATACCTGGCGGACATCTACACTCTTGCCCGAATGAGACTGGCCGGCTCAGGAGTGACACAGGTCCATGGCGGCGGGCTTTGCACCGTCAAAGAGGCACGCCGCTTTTACTCTTATCGGCGTGACAGGTTCACTGGACGAATGGCATCGTTGATTTGGCTCAAGCAGCCTGTCTGAAGAATCGGCGAATATGCCGATCGTCAATCCGACGCCCCTGGATTAGTTTCCTTTTCTTCGTGCGCAGGCGTTTCGTTCGAACGCCCGGATTCACGCAAGGATTTCCGTGCTTTAGCACGGTCGTGCTTGCGTCGCGGACTTCCCATCACGTATAAAATGGTCGCCAGAGGCAACAAGCCATACAGCAGGAAGGTCATGAGCCCGGCAATCAGCGATTGCTCGGTAAGTGACATCATCAATACAACATAAATCCATGCAATGGCGACGATATACATAACTCCTTTAGTACTCCTGATTACGTACTCTTGATCCCGTTACCTTACGCCAAATTAGAGAAAGAAGCATGAACATGTTCCAGCCTCAAGCCGGTGCGAATGCATGGATGTCGCAGTTCGTCGACCCGAATGCGTGGCAGGCCTGGCTCAAAATGCCCCCTGTCGATACCAGGCCGATCACTGCGACCATCAAGGAATTCGGCGCAACGATCGATCCCTCGGTCATGGCGAAACTGCAAAACGACTACATGCAGAAAATGTCCGCCTTGTGGCAGGACATGCTGAGCTCGAAGGCTCCCGCCATTTCCGACAAGCGCTTCACTGGCCAGGAATGGCAGTCGAATCCCGTGTTTGCCTTCAATGCCGCAGCCTATCTGCTGAACGCGCGCTTCCTGATGTCGATGGCTGAATCAGTAGAGGCGACGCCCAAGGCGAAGCAGAAGATCCGCTTTGCCGTCCAGCAAATGGTCGACGCGATGTCACCTGCGAACTTCCTGGCCACAAATCCTGAAGCGCAAAAGAAGCTGATCGAAACCAAGGGCGAGAGCTTGACCAAGGGTATCTCGCATATGCTGGAAGACCTGCAGAAAGGTCATATCTCACACTCGGACGAATCGGCCTTCGAGGTCGGCAAGAATGTTGCGAATACCGAGGGCGCGGTCGTTTTCGAGAATGCGATTTTCCAGCTGATCCAGTACAAGCCACTGACGAAGAAGGTGTATGAACGGCCGCTTCTTCTTATTCCGCCGTGCATCAACAAGTACTATATCCTCGACCTGCAGCCGGAAAATTCGCTGGTGCGCTATGCGGTCCAGGAAGGTCATACTGTGTTCCTCCTCTCCTGGGTGAACCCCGACGCTGCGCTGGGGCATCTGGCCTGGGACGACTACATTGTCGACGGCGCGATTCGCGCGATCAATGTGGTTCAAGAGATCAGCGGGCAGGAACAGATCAATGCGCTCGGTTTCTGCGTGGGTGGAACGATCCTGGCCACCGCGCTTGCCCTGCTGTACGGCCAGCGTGAGAATCCTGTCTCCAGCATGACGCTGCTCACGTCCTTGCTCGATTTTTCAAACACCGGCGTGATCGATGTCTTCATCGACGAGGCACAAGTGGCAATGCGCGAACAGTCCATCGGTCAGGGCGGCCTCATGCCCGGACGCGATTTCACCTCGGCCTTTTCCAGCCTGCGACCGAATGACCTGGTCTGGAATTACGTCAGTTCGAATTACCTGAAAGGGGAAGACCCGCCGCCTTTCGACCTGCTGTACTGGAACGCGGATGCCACGAACCTGCCGGGTCCGATGTTCTGCTGGTACCTGCGCAACCTTTACCTCGAGAACAGCCTCCGGGCACCCGGAAAACTCAGTGTCGCCGGCGAAAAGATCGACCTGTCACGCATCGACGCGCCGGCGTTCATCTACGGCTCGCGCGAGGACCACATCGTGCCATGGACGGCAGCATACGAGTCAACCGTGCTGGTCAATCCGAAGAAGCGCAGTCGCAACCGCTTCATTCTCGGCGCATCCGGCCATATCGCCGGCGTGATCAATCCGCCCGCGAAGAAGAAGCGCAGCTACTGGAGCAACGACCAGGTCATCGATGATGCGCAGCAGTGGCTGAACGAGGCGACGGAGCATCCGGGCAGCTGGTGGCCGGAATGGTCGGCCTTCCTCGCGAAGCATGCCGGAAAGCAGATCAATGCGCCGCGCAAATACGGCAACGCGAAGCACAAGGAGATCGAGCCTGCGCCTGGCCGTTATGTGAAGGTCAAAGCCGGATAAGTTAGCTGACCGGGCGGGGTTAAACGACGCACTTTTGTCTAGAACTTCGCCCGTGGCCGATATTCGGCATTGATGTGCTGTCAATATGGCAAGAAATCCGCATTGCGCTGTACCGGGATCGAAGATTTCCACAATTGCATTGCAATATGTACAGAAAATCAGGGCAAGAATTGCGTAAATATTTGTTTTCTCGCACTATAATAAAACTGGCCCAGGCGAACATCTGTTCGCTTTTTTTACGAAACGGCATAAGAGCGTTGCGACGCAATAACTGGAATTTTCGATGAATAGTGCAAAAAAGATTTCCGAGCGCTTGATCAAGAAGTATCCGAACCGCCGCCTTTACGACACCCAGACCAGTTCCTACATTACCTTGTCGGATGTGAAACAGCTGGTCCTCGACAATGAAGAATTTACCGTCGTCGATGCCAAGACCGATGAGGACCTGACGCGCAGCATCCTGTTGCAGATCATCCTGGAAGAAGAGGCAAATGGCACGCCGATGTTTTCCAGCAGCGCCTTGTCGCAGATCATCCGCTACTACGGCCATGCGATGCAGGGGATGATGGGTTCCTACCTGGAGAAGAACATCCAGGCGTTCATCGATATCCAGAACAAGCTCGCCGAGAGCTCCAAGGGTTTCTATGAAGGCAAGCCTTTCAGCCAGGAGATGTGGACCCAGTTCATGAATGTGCAAGGCCCGATGATGCAAGGGATGATGAGCAATTACATCGAGCAGAGCAAAAACCTGTTCATGCAGATGCAGGAACAGATGCAGAACCAGACCAAGAACATGTTCGGCAGCTTCCCGTTCGCACCGACTGACAAAAACAAGAAATAATTCAAGCCCTTAGGGCTGTTACGGAAGATAAGGTATTTCCCGCGCCGGACTGGAAATGCGACATGAAAGGGTACAATAGCGGATTCGCTTTGTACCCTTTTTTGTTATGTCTTCTCAATCCCCTAAAGCCGACCTTTCCAAGCTGGATTCCCCCAAGGTCGGATTCGTTTCTCTCGGTTGTCCCAAGGCACTCGTCGATTCCGAACGGATCATTACCCAGTTGCGCATTGAAGGCTACGAAACCGCCAATTCCTACAGTGGCGCGGACCTGGTCATCGTCAATACCTGTGGCTTTATTGACGCAGCCGTGCAGGAGTCGCTCGATGCCATCGGCGAGGCCTTGCATGAAAACGGCAAGGTAATTGTCACTGGTTGCCTCGGCGCAAAGAAAGATGCGGCGGGCAACGACATCATTCACAGTGTTCATCCCAAGGTGCTTGAAGTGACCGGGCCACAAGCGCTGCCCGAGGTGATGGCCGCCGTGCACAAGCATCTTCCCAAGCCACATGACCCCTTCCTCGATCTCGTGCCGGCACAAGGCATCAAGCTCACGCCGAAACACTATGCCTACCTGAAGATTTCCGAGGGCTGCAACCATCGCTGCAGCTTCTGCATCATTCCCTCGATGCGCGGTGATCTTGTTTCGCGGCCGATCGCGGACGTCATGCTGGAAGCCGAGAATCTGTTCAAAGCCGGCGTGAAGGAGTTGCTCGTCATCTCGCAGGACACCAGCGCCTACGGCGCCGACGTGAAGTTCCGCACCGGTTTCTGGAACGGCAAGCCGGTCAAGACGCACATGACGCAGCTCGCAACCGCGCTCAGCGAAGTGGCTGCGCAATATGGCGCATGGATACGTCTGCATTATGTGTACCCGTATCCGCATGTCGATGAAGTGATTCCGCTGATGGCCGAGGGTAAGGTGCTGCCTTACCTCGACGTGCCCTTGCAGCATGCCCACCCGGATGTACTCAAACGCATGAAGCGTCCCGCCAACGGCGAGAAGAACATCGAACGCATCCAGGCCTGGCGCAAGATGTGCCCGGACATCACGATCCGTTCGACCTTCATCACCGGCTTCCCGGGCGAGACCGAGCAGGAATTCGACTACCTGCTGGACTTCTTGAAGGAAGCAGAGATCGATCGTCTCGGCTGCTTCGCCTATTCGCCGGTCGAGGGCGCGACTGCCAACGAACTGCCCAACCCGGTTCCTGAAGAAGTGCGCGAAGAACGTCGCGCGCGCGTCATGGAACTGCAGGAGGGGATCTCCCGCAAGCGCATGCAGGCCAAGGTCGGCAAGACCATGCGCGTGCTGCTCGACGAAGTGACGGCAAGCGGTGGTACGGCGCGTTCGGCGGCCGATGCGCCGGAAATCGATGGCGTGGTCTATGTGAAACCGCCATACGAGCCGCACCGGAAATTGAAGGTCGGGGAGTTTGTGGATGTGAAGATCACCGCGGCAGATGCACATGATTTGTGGGCGGAAGCATAAATGAAACGTGCTTTGATGCAATCTCTTTTGGGGCTGGTGATCACGATTTCCACCGGCGCCGCGTTTTCCACCGTGCCGCCAACCCAGGATACGCTGGCGGCTGCCGGCAAGATGCTGTCCAGTGCGCCGGTGACCATGCAAGGCATGCTGGGTCAGGCGCAGATCCAGGGAACACTGCGCAACAAGGCCGAGAAGGATGAGGGAATTGAAGGCGAGTACTTCGTTTCCGGCCAGCCGCAACGGGTACTGCTCGCAGGCGAAATTGAGGGCGATGACTTCTTCCTGGAAGAGTCCGAGAACGGCAAGGATGTGTCAGGCCAGTGGACCGGCAAGCTGGCCGGCGACACGATCAGCGGCGAATGGCAGTCGCCCGACGGCAAGGTGACCAAGCCGTTCATCCTCAGGATCCGGCGCAACGACGATACGATGCAGGGCGCAACGGCGGGTACGCCATCGAACAATCAGCAACAATGATGTCCAGCAGGAGGCGTGAGTGGCAGACCGCAAATCGTTTCAGACCGCGCTGATTCATTCGGATTACGCAGCACCGGGAGGCTTCGCGGCATTCCCGACGCCGATCCACCATGCGTCGACCGTTCTGTTCGAGAATGTGGCGGCGCTGCGCTCACGCAACTGGCAGGAGAAGACCGGTTACACCTACGGGCTGCATGGAACGCCCACTACCTTCACACTGGAAGCGCGGTTGGCGGAGATCGAAGGCGGCGAGCATTGCGTGCTTGCTCCGAGCGGACTGGCGGCGATCGCGATGGTGGATTTCGCACTGCTCAAAACGGGTGACGACGTGCTGATCCCGGACAACGTGTACAACCCGAACCGCGAACTCGGGCGCTGGCTATCACAGGATTTCGGCATCACTGCGCGCTTCTACGATCCGATGATCGGCGCCGGCATCGCCAGCATGCTCCAGCCGAACACCCGCCTGATCTGGACGGAGGCGCCTGGGTCGGTATCGATGGAAGTCCCCGATATCCCGGCCATCTGCAAGGTCGTCAGAGAGAAGCGTGACGCCGGGCAGGACATCCATGTGGCGATCGACAACACCTGGTCGGCAGGCATTGCGTTCCGTGCCTTCGAGCACGGCGTCGACATCGTGATGCAGGCACTGACCAAGTACCAGTCCGGCGGCTCGGATGTGCTGATGGGTGCCGTCATCACGCGCGATCGGGAACTGATCCATCGCATTGAACTGGCGCACATGCGCATCGGTTATGGCGTTGGCGCCGACGATGCGTACTTGGTGCTGCGCGGCCTGCCGACCATGAAGCTGCGTTTCGAAGCGCATGACGCCGGTGCGCGCAAGGTCGCAGCATGGCTGAAGGCGCGGCCCGAGATCGCGCGTGTGCTGCACCCGGCCTTCGAAGACTGCCCGGGCCATGAAACATGGAAGCGTGACTTCACCGGCGCCGGCGGCCTGTTCTCGGTCGTGTTCGACGAACAGTACACCGAGGAGCAAACCGATCGCTTCATCGATAGCCTTACGCTGTTCAAGATCGGGTATAGCTGGGGCGGGGCCGCCAGCCTGTGCGTGCCTTACCGCATCCAGTCGATGCGCAGGCAGTGGAACGGGAACGGACAACTGGTTCGCTTCAACGTCGGACTGGAAGATCCGGCCGACCTGATCGCGGATATCGAACAGGCGCTGTCGGCACTTTAGCGTTGGTGATCGTCGTTGGACTGTCCCTGAACGCCAACGTGGCGAATGCCGTGATCAAGGTTCGCGACGAATCCAGCGCAGGAAGAGCCGGGAGCCATGGTCCGCTTCCTGTCCGGGTTACGCCAAGAAAAACGTGATTTCTAACACTTGTTCAGGGTGTGCCGCGGCTTCTCGACATCTCGGTCAACGCTGCGGCACGAACGGGCTTTCGCCTCAAGCAGGCATTGCCTTGTTGTCATTCAAATCAAGCAAGCCCTTCAGCAGACGATAGGCCTTCCAGATCCATGCGGCTGACCAGACCAGCCAGGCGAACGGAATGCCGACGACCGTGACAAACAGGGTCGCGCCAATGAACATCCAGAAGAAATACCACCAGAACGAGCGGATTTGCCAGGAATGGTGGCTGTAGACAAACGTGCCCGCCGTGTCCGGGCGCTTGATGTAGTTGATGATCAGTGGAATCCAGGAAAAGATCCCCAGCGAGAAAAGAAAGCTCGCTGCGTGGGCAAGGTAAAGCCACCAGGCGAGGTTTTTGGCGGACTGCAACTTGGGATCGAACACGAGTTCCTGGACCATTGCGTCTCCTTGCGAATGTTTGCCTGAGAAGATTACTCGAACAGGGGTAAGATCCCGTCAAGGCCGACAAAATTCAAGGCAACGTCCGCCTGCGCCCTGACGACTGGCTTGGCGCGGAACGCAACGGATATCCCCGCGATGCCCATCATTTTCAGGTCATTGGCGCCGTCACCCATCACGATCGCTTGTTTCGTGGAAACGCCGAGCTCGGCGCAAACCTGTTCGACCATCTTTTTCTTTTCGTCCGCATCCACAATGCCGCCCGCCACGCGTCCGGTCAGCTTGCCGTCGACGATTTCCAGCTCGTTGGAGTGTGTGTAATCCATACCGAGCCGGGTCTTGATGCGATCGGTGAAGAAGGTGAATCCGCCGGACACCAGCAAGGTCTTGAGTCCCGCCGCCTTCACTGCGGCGAGCATCTTCTCCGCACCCGGGGATAGCTGCAAGCGCTCGTCATACACGCGCTGCAGGGCCGAGGCATCCAGCCCCTTGAGCAGCGCGACGCGCCGTGTCAGGCTCTCGCGGAATTCGATCTCGCCGCGCATGGCCGCTTCCGTAATCTCGGCCACCTGCGGTTTGAGGCCCTGCATGTCGGCGATCTCGTCGATGCACTCGATAGTGATCAGCGTCGAATCCATGTCCATCGTCACAAGCCTGAAATCGGACAGCCTGCGGCCCGGTTCGACGAATGCATAATCCAGTTTTGCGGCAAGGCATTGCGTGTCAATGTCCGATTTGAGCGTGTCGTTGTTGCGGACCCCTTCGCAACGCCAGGCGTGCGGGGCAACGGGAACGATGCGTTGCGCATCGGCGATGCTGGCAATGCGTTCAATGGTCGGGCGGTCAGTATTCAGGCCTTGCAGGATCAGGTTCATGTCGGGCTGCTTGTCAGTGCTGCGGGAGCTGCGTTTTTACAGGGTTTGGTTAAAAGAGTGATCAGGCTACCAGCGAGCGGATGGTTGACTTCACTTGCGTCACCCGCGCCGCCAGGTCCGGCATGTTCGCCGTGATGCGCAGCTTGTCCTGGCCGTGCAGCTTGATATGGCGGTTTTTCTGGATCAGCTCGATGATGCGCATGGCGTCGATCGGCGGATTCGGCTGGAACTGCAGGACGGCCGATTCCGCATGGGCGTCGATTTTAACAATTCCTACCGGAACTGCGGCAATGCGCAGGCGATGTGTCTCGATCAATGCCCGGGTGGCGTCCGGCATCTTGCCGAAGCGGTCGATCAATTCTTCCTGCAGGTCGTCGATGGCAGTCTGCGTTTCGCAATTGGCAAGACGCTTGTAGATCGACAGACGTTCGTGCACGTCGCCGCAATAATCTTGTGGCAACAGGGCGGGAACGTGCAGGTTGATCTCGGTGGTGGTCGACAGGGGGGCCGCGAGGTCGGGCTCCTTGCCGTTCTTGAGCGAGCGCACGGCTTCGTTGAGCATGTCGGAATACAGTTGGAAGCCGATTTCCTGCATCTCGCCGGACTGGTTTTCGCCGAGCACTTCGCCCGCGCCGCGGATTTCCAGGTCGTGCATCGCGAGGTAGAAACCGCTGCCGAGTTCTTCCATCTGCTGGATTGCTTCCAGCCGGCGCTGTGCCTGCTTGGTGAGGCCGTGCACGTCAGTCACCAGCAGATACGCATAGGCTTGGTGATGCGAACGGCCGACGCGGCCGCGCAGCTGGTGCAATTGCGCGAGGCCGAACTTGTCGGCGCGGTGCATGATGATGGTGTTCGCGGTCGGCACGTCAATGCCGGTTTCGATGATGGTCGTGCACAGCAGGATGTTGAAGCGCTGCGCCACGAAGTCGCGCATCACCTTCTCCAGTTCGCGCTCATGCATCTGCCCGTGCGCGACGGCGATGCGTGCTTCCGGCAGGAGCTCTTCGAGCATCGCCTTGCGGTTCAGGATCGTCTCGACTTCATTGTGCAGGAAATACACCTGGCCGCCACGCTTAAGCTCGCGCAGACAGGCTTCGCGGACGACCGAGTCGTCCTCGCTGCGAACGAAGGTCTTGATCGCCAGCCGCTTCTGCGGCGCGGTCGCAATGACGGAGAAATCACGCAGGCCTTCGAGTGCCATGCCGAGCGTACGTGGAATGGGCGTTGCGGTGAGCGTCAGCACGTCGACCTCGGCACGCAGTGCTTTCAAAGCTTCTTTCTGCCGCACGCCGAAACGATGTTCCTCGTCGATGATGACGAGCCCGAGGCGGGAAAACTTCACTTCATTCGACAGCAGCTTGTGCGTACCGATGACGATATCGATCGTGCCGTCGCTCAGGCCCTTGATCGCCTGCGTAACTTCCTTGCCGGTGCGGAAGCGCGACAGTTCGGCGATCTTCACTGGCCAATCCGCAAAGCGGTCGGCGAAGGTCTGCGCATGCTGTTCCGCGAGCAGCGTGGTGGGCGCGAGGATGGCGACCTGCTTGCCGCCCATGACCGCGACGAAGGCGGCGCGAAGCGCAACCTCCGTCTTGCCGAAACCGACGTCGCCACAGATCAGGCGGTCCATCGGCTTGCCGCTGGTCATGTCCTTGATGACGGCATTGATTGCCGCGCTCTGGTCAGGCGTTTCCTCGAAGCCGAAGCTTTCCGCAAAGGTCTCGTAGTCGCGCGCCGAGTACTGGAATGCGTGTCCCTGGCGCGCTGCACGGCGGGCATACAGGTTCAGCAGCTCGGCGGCCGTGTCGCGAATCTGCTGTGCGGCCTTGCGCTTGGCCTTTTCCCATTGGCCGGAGCCGAGTGCGTGCAGAGGGGCATCCTCGGGCGACGTGCCGGAATAGCGCGAGATTACGTGCAGCTGCGAGACGGGCACGTAGAGCTTGGTGTCCTTCGCATATTCGAGGTGCAGGAATTCGGTTTCACCTTCGCCCATGTCCATGCTGACCAGGCCCATGTAGCGGCCGATGCCATGGTTCACATGCACGACCGGGTCGCCTACCTTCAGCTCCGACAGGTCGCGCACCATGGAATCGACCTGCGTCACGCCTTCCTGTTTGCGCCGCCCCGCGCGGCGGCCGCTGCCGGCGTACAGCTCGGTTTCGGTGATGAAGGCAAGATTGCCCAGGTCCGCACCGAGCTCGAACCCGGCGTAGAGTGGCGCGACGCCGAGCATCACCTTGGCGGAAGCGGTGGCGAAATCCTGGAAACCTTCGCACGGCGCAAGCGCGAGGTCGTATTCATTGAAATACTGCTGCAGCGTTTCGCGCCGGCCGCTCGATTCCGCGCAGACCAGCACGCGCTTGTCCGTCTGCAGGAGATAGGCGCGCAGGTTGGTCAGCGGATCGTCAGTGCGGCGGTTGACGGCGATGTTCGGAATCGGCGCCGACAGTTCGGAGGCGACGTCGCCCTGCTGAATCACCCAGCGTGGATGCGGTTTGGCGAGGGTGAAAAAATCCTCGTCGGTCAGGAACAGGCGTTGCGGCTCCAGCAGTGGACGCTCGCGGTCCGCACGCAGGAATTTGTAGCGTGATTGCGTGTCGTTCCAGAAGCGCCTGATCGCCGCTTCGACGTCGCCGACCAGCGCGAACATGGTCTCGTCCGGGACGTACTGGAACAGCGTGGCCGTCTCTTCGAAAAAGAGCGGCAGATAGTATTCGATGCCGGCAGAGGCAATGCCGTTGCCGATATCCTTGTAGATTGGCGACCTTGATGGATCGCCCTCGAACTCCTCGCGCCAGCGGCTGCGAAAGGCCGTGCGCGATGCCTCATCCATCGGGAATTCACGTCCCGGCAGCAGGCGCACTTCGCGCACCGGATACAGCGAACGCTGCGTATCTGCGTCGAAGGTGCGGATGGTTTCAATCGTGTCGCCGAAGAGGTCGAGGCGATAGGGCAGGGCCGAGCCCATCGGGAACAGATCGATCAGGCCGCCGCGCACCGAATACTCGCCCGGCGACATGACCTGGCTGACGTGCGTGTAGCCGGCCAGGGTGAGCTGTGACTTGAGCTGTGCTTCATCCAGCTTTTCGCCCTGTTTGAAAAAGAACGTGTAGGCGGCAAGGAAGGACGGCGGCGCCATGCGCAGCAACGCCGTGGTGGCCGGCACGATGAGCACGTCGCATTGACCTGAGCGGACTTCATGCAGCGTCGCCAGGCGTTCGGAAACCAGGTCCTGGTGCGGCGAAAACGCATCATAGGGAAGGGTTTCCCAGTCGGGCAGAAGATGGCAGCGCAGCTCGGCGCCTTCCTTGTTGCCAAACCAGGGGATTTCCGCCAGCAAGCGCTGCGCGTCCGTCGCGTTGGCGACAACCACCGCGAGCATGCGTTGCTGCGCCTTGAGTTCCGTTGCGGCCTGTGCCAGTGCGAACGCGTCGGCGGAGCCGTGCGCGGCTGGCAAGGCGAAGCGGTTTCCGGGTTTGGGAAGGGATTTTTTTAGATCGAATGACATCACGTTACGACATCTGAAATGTCATAGGGTCGGAAGTTGCCGGGGCGACTGCATTTCGGCTGGCTTCGTCTGTGAGAAAATATGCCGAGATTATAAACTATCGCACTTGGCCGCCCTCGTTGCCGTCGGAATGCCACCTTGTGCGATTTTGTCGAAACAACATGACCCCTCCACGTTTCTTTGCGCTGATTCCCGCCGCCGGGGCCGGTGCCCGCATGGGCGCCGAATGCCCGAAGCAGTATATGCCTCTCGCCGGCAAGCTGATGCTGATGCATGTGCTCGATACCTTCGCCTTCTCGCCAAAGATTGCGCATACTTTCGTCGTGGTCAGCGCCGAAGACGGCTACATCGAAGAAGCCTTGTCCGGTGCAAAGCATCTCGACGACCGCGTGACGGTGATTTTCGAGGGTGGGGCAACGCGCCACCAGTCGGTGCTGAACGGATTGATGGCCATGCGCGACCAGGTCGCCGATGGGGATTGGGTATTGGTGCACGATGCGGCGCGACCAGGGTTGACCGACGGCCTGATCGACCGTCTCATCGAGGCGGTGCAATCGGACGAGGTGGGCGGCCTGCTGGCATTGCCGGTCGTGGATACGCTCAAGCGCGGCGACGCCGAAGGCCGGGTGCAGGCCACGGTGGCGCGTGACAGCCTGTGGGCAGCGCAGACACCGCAGATGTTTCGCTACGCGCTTCTGCGCCGTGCCCTGGAGCAGGCCCGCGAGGTCACCGACGAAGCGAGTGCTATCGAAGCGCTCGGCCTCAGGCCGAAGTTGGTGGAAGGCAGCCCGCGCAACTTCAAGGTCACTTTGCCGCACGACGTTGCGCTGGCTGAATTGCATTTGAAAGGAGACGCATGAGCACATCGCTTTCCATCTCCATCCGGGTCGGCCAGGGCTACGACTGCCACGCCCTGGTGCCGGGGCGCCGGCTCGTCATCGGCGGTGTCACCATACCCCATAAAACTGGCCTGCTTGGCCATTCCGATGCCGATGTCCTACTGCACGCTATCACTGACGCGATTCTGGGCGCGGCTGGCCTTGGCGATATCGGCCGCCATTTTCCGGACACGGACGAACGTTTTGCAGGCGCCGACTCGCGGGCCTTGCTGCGCGAAGCGTGCAACCGGGTGGCCGCCGCCGGCTACGCCGTAGGAAACGTTGACGCCACGATCATCGCGCAGGCGCCGAAGATGGCGCCGCATATCGCGCAGATGCAAGCCAACGTAGCGGCTGATCTTGATGTTCCGGTTGGTCAGGTCAACATCAAGGCGAAGACGAACGAAAAGCTCGGCTTTCTTGGGCGCGAAGAGGGGATCGCCGCCGAAGCGGTGGCATTGATCTGCCGGAAGTGATGCTGGCCAGGGAGGCGTTCAGCCGCCCCCGATTCCGTGTATCACGCGTCCCGTTCCTTCGCAGTTGGCGCATTGGCTGCCGTCTTTCCTGACGCCGGTGCCGCCGCATACCTCGCAAAGATCTTCACCGCTTCCCGGCGTGCCGGGTTTGGCTTCATCGCCCGGCTTCAGGTGGGGAATGGGCTTGTCCGGCGGGCTGGTTGAGGGTGTCGTGGGCATGGTGCCTCCTGAAGTGCGAACGGCATGGAACGACACAGGTTCCATGCCGCTGTTGCCTTGTCTACCTGTCGGCATGTCAGACAGGTAGATTGGCCGCCTTGTGGGAAGTTCAAGCGCGTCGCGGCACGCCTGTTTCTGTCTTATGCGCTTGTTTCGAGCACTTTCCGGCTGACATCCAGCGTGACGTCGCGCTGCTCGCCGAGTGACACCATGCCGTGTTCGCCCAGTTGCTTGAGGATGGCATCGATGTTCTGCTGGCCGAGCTTGTAGTCGGACAGGCGGGTCTTCACACCCATTTGTTCGAAGAAATCCTGCGTGCGCTGGATTGCTTCTTCAATGCGTGCGTCCTCATCGCCCTGCGTGATGTGCCAGACGCGTGCCGCGTACTGCAGCAGTTTGGCGCGCTTGCTGTCCTTGCGCACGCGCAGCATGCCGGGCAGCACGATGGCCAGTGTCTGTGCATGGTCGAGGCCATACAGTGCAGTCAGTTCATGGCCGATCATGTGTGTTGACCAATCCTGCGGCACACCGACGCCAATCAGGCCGTTCAGGGCCAGCGTGGCGCACCACATCACGTTGGCGCGCACGTCATAGTCGTCGGGCTTCGCGAGCGCTTTCGGGCCCTCTTCGATCAGCGTCTGCAGCAGACCTTCGGCAAACCGGTCCTGCACGGGCGCGTTGACGGGGTAGGTCAGGTATTGCTCCATCACGTGTGCGTACGCATCGACGACGCCGTTGCCGACCTGCTTCGCCGGCAAGGTGAAGGTCTTGCTCGGATCGAGGATGGCAAATGCGGGGAACAGCAGCCTGCTGGAAAAAGGAATCTTGGCGTGCAATGACTTGCGCGTGATCACCGAGCCGTTGTTCATTTCCGAACCTGTCGCCGGCAGGGTAAGGATCGCGCCGAAGGGCAGCGCCTGTTTGATATTGCGGCCACGATTTTCCAGGATGTTCCAGGGATCGCCTTCAAAATGGACTGCCGCCGCAACGAACTTGGTGCCATCAATCACGGAACCGCCGCCGACAGCCAGCAGGAAATCGAGTTTTTCCTTGCGCACAAGTTCGACTGCCTGCATCAGTGTTTCATAGCTGGGGTTCGGCTCGATGCCGGAAAACTCCTGGACGGTATGCCCGGCCAGTGCAGCCATCACCTCGCCATACACGCCATTGCTCTTGATGCTGCCGCCGCCATACAACATCAGCACGCGTGCATTGGCAGGAATGACCTTTGCGAGATCGGCGATACGCCCCTTTCCGAAAAGGATGTGCGTGGGGTTATAGAAATCAAAGTTAAGCATGGGAATCTCTCTCAGCAGGATGCGGTGTCTCGGATTATTCTGATTTCTTCCGCAGCAGCCGCTTCGACGCGCAGGCTGCTTCGATCCCCATTATGACAGTTCGACTTTTATCGTGCAGGCAAGCCGGATGGCATTCCGGCGCACCGAAGTTTGGATCGGGAAACACCGATTGTTTGAGACGAAATCAGGCATTGAATTTGCCAATTTGAGCTTTTGCGGACGGCACCTGACAATGCCTGAGCCCGGGATTGACGAAACCAAGGAGCTGCTATGGCAAGTGAAGGCTATCATGAATCGATGGATAAACTGACGCCCGCGACGATGGACATGCATCGCGCGATCGTCTCGCTGATGGAAGAACTGGAAGCGGTCGACTGGTACAACCAGCGCGTGGACGCGACATCCGATCTGGAGCTGAAGCGCATCCTCATGCATAACCGCGACGAGGAAAAAGAACATGCGGCAATGGTTCTCGAATGGATACGCCGGCATGATCCGAAGATGGACGAAGAACTGCGCGAGGTCCTGTTCAAGGAAGGCGATATCGCAAGCCACGACGACAAGGACTGACAACGCTGCGCAGGGAGCGGACGCGCTTCGTGATACATTTTCAGTCACCACGGTAACCACGCAGAGTGCCACCATGACTGTCACGATCAAACTGAAGTCAGCCTATGAACCGGCCGCGGAAGACGACGGCCTGCGCATCCTTGTTGACCGCCTGTGGCCGCGCGGGATATCGAAGGAAAGGCTTGGGGCTGAGTATTGGGCCAAGGATATTGCACCGTCCAATGAGCTGCGCAAATGGTATGCCCATGATCCCGAGAAATGGGATGAATTCCGCGAGCGTTATTCAGCGGAACTCGATGCTAATCCGGATGGGGTTCAGGCCTTGCGGAGCCACTTGAAAGCGCCCGTTGTCACTTTCGTCTACAGCAGCAAGGAACATCATCTCAATAACGCTGTCGCGTTGCGCGACTATCTGAAGACCTCACGGAGCAAGGCGCAAAAAAAGCCCCGCGATTGATTTCGCGGGGCTTCTTCATGCAACCTGCTGCGACGCGAAGCCAATCACGGAGCCAGCGTAAAGTCCTTCGTCACGTCTGCCGTACCCACGTCGGCGTTGAAGATCTGTGTCGTATAGCCGGTTGCCGATGCCTCCAGCGTGTACTTGCCCGCAATGGTGGAATCGGCTGTCAGCGCAATCGGCAACGTACCGAACTTGCCGAGCAGCGGTGCTGCGGTCGGCACCGACAGGGAATAGGCACCTGTGGTCAGATCAGCTTGCTTGAAGGCGACTTCCACTTTCGGTCCGCCAGATGCATAGGTCTGGGTCGCGCGTACTGTCGCTTGCGCAGCTACCGGATTCGCGATGCCGCTGATGGTGCGCATGGTGGATCCCGCAAGCGAGACAGGTGTGCTGCTCGTGCTGACGGGAGTGGTCGTGCCCGTCGTTACCGGAACACCGGTGATGGCTGCCGTGGTGCGGCCGTCCGCCGTGATGACAACGACATATCCCGTCGAGCTGGCCGGCAAGGGTGAGAGGTTGAATGCGCCGGTTGCATCCGGCACCGTCGATTTCACGACGACGCCATTTTGTTGTGCTGTGACCACCGGCCTGGTGAGCCCTGTTGGCAGATAGCCGCTGATGCCGCCGCTGACGAGTGTAGGTATCACACTGATGACTGGCTTCAGCGAGAAGCTGCCGTTGCCGCGGCTCACAATCGACTTGCAGGCATCGAAGTCGAGCACAAGATCAACCTGCTGGTTCGCCGCGACGTCGAATTCATTGATCAGCTTGATTCCAGTCTGCATTCCGCTCGGCGTTACCAAGGGGATTTCCGTCGAGCTGCCTTCCGGGACGACAGAATTGGGCGTCGAGCCACTGGTATCAAGAACCAGGCGTACTTGCGTGTAATGGCCGGCTGGAAGCGTGGTCTTGCCGAGGTCCTGCAAGATGCCGTTGGTCAGGGTAAGGAGATTGATCTTGCGTGCGGGGCTGAGCGAGATATCGTGCCAGCCGCTATCCGTATCACTCGCGCTCGCGCTTTGATGGACGCGCACTTTCGAAACGGTCACATTCATCTGATCGAAACCGCACGAAGGGGCATCGGTCAATGAAACCTGCAGGGTTCCGGTTCCCACACCCGAGCCACCGCCGCCGCATGCGGAAAGCAAGGTGGCGAGCCCGATTGCCGAAGGGAGGGCGAGGGTGCGAACAAATTTCTGGGCGTACATGGTTTCTCCTTGGTCAAGACAGGCCGTCGGAATTCCCAGGATGAAAAGTGGCCTGACCAACATGAACTTTAATCAAGGGAACAGGCGCCACAAAGAAATTCAATGTAATAAAGTGTTAGTCACAGGGAAGATTGCCTTCCTGCAACGTGCAGCAAAGGCACGCCGCGATTTCAGGCAATGGTGCCGGTGATCGGGAGCTGGATCCGAATGCGCAGCCCGCCCTGGGGCCGGTTGGAGAGTTTCAGGATGCCGTGATGCCGCTTGATGATGCGTTCCACGATCGCCAGGCCGAGACCGGCGCCGTTGGCCTGGCCGCGCGCGGTGTCGAGGCGGGTGAACGGCCGAAGCAGGCGTTCGATTTCTGCGTCCGGCACACCCGCCCCATGGTCACTGAATTCGATGACCGCATGATCGCCTTCCGTGCGGCAGGCGATATCGATTTCGGTCAGGTTCTTTTCAGCAGTCTTGCCATAGCGGCGCGCATTTTCGATCACATTGTTGAAAACGCGCTTGAGGTCGGTTGCATTGCCGAAGACGTTGACGTTGCGTGCGATGTCACTGCTGATGCTGACGTCGCTCAGCCGGCCGGCTTCCCGTGCGCAATCGTTGAGCAGGTCGGTCAGGTTGACGCTGGCAAGTTGCGCCTTCTCGGTGGGTTTTGCGAATTCGAGGAACTGCCCGATGATGGCGTCCATTTGCGCAAGGTCGGATTGCATGCCATCGCGCGCGTCGTCTGGCAGGTGCGCCATTTCCACTTCCAGCTGCATGCGCGCCAGCGGCGTACGCAGGTCGTGCGAGATGCCGGCAAGGATAACGGCGCGATCGGATTCGACGCGATGCAGATCGGCCACCATCTGGTTGAAACTGCGGTTGGCTTCCTTGATTTCGGTCGGCCCTTTTTCCGGCAGCGGATCCGGCTTGAGGCCCTTGGCAATCGCCCTGGTCGCGGCCGTGATGCGCGCCAGCGGCTGGTTGATGAGGCGTGAAATGAATACTGCGCCGAGCAGCGACAGCACCAGTGTGGTCGTGCCAAGACCGAGCCATTGAATGCTGGAGACGCCCTCAATCCGCTCACGGTCCAGCCGCAGCCAGTATTCGTCATCATCGATCTTGAAGCTGACCCAGAAACCGGCAACGTCATTGACCTTGCCCGCGAACTTGGTGTCATCTCCCAGTCGGGCCTTCACGTTGCTCTCAAGCACCGGCATCCAGCCGCTTTCCGGCGGAGGCTCGACCACATCGGTTTTTTCCAAGGGATAGATGCGGATGCCTTCATTGCTCGCCAGGTCGAACAGCAGTTCGCGCCGGAGGTCGGGCGCGGAGTGGGTGAGCGCAGCACGCGTGATGGTGACGATCGAGATCACCTGCGCGGCCATCTGCTGTGCGCGGGGCGTACGTTCGACGATGCGAAAGCTCGCGACCCAGGCAAGGATGCTTGCCGCGATCAGGAACGCAAGCAGAAAGAAGGTTCGCCAGAACAGGCCACTCTTGAGCCAGTTCAGGCGTTTTCCGAGAAGCGGCATCGGTTGTTCTTCAGCGCGGTTGGCCTTCCGGGATGAATACGTAACCCAGGCCCCAGACGGTCTGGATGTAGATCGGATTGGATGGATCCGGTTCGATCAGCTTGCGCAGGCGAGAGATTTGCACGTCCAGGCTGCGGTCAAACACTTCGTACTCGCGGCCGCGCGCAAGCTCCATGAGCTTTTCGCGCGACAGTGGCTGGCGCGAATGGCGAGCGAACACCTTGAGGACCGAGAATTCGCCGGTGGTGAGGGAAATGGTTTCACCGCTCTTTTTCAGCGTGCGTGTCCCGAGGTCGAGGATGAAGTCGCCGAACTGGAAGGTTTGCGGCGTTTCAGACGGCGCACCCGGGATTTCGTCTGGGCCTTTGCGCCGCAGGACGGCGTTGATGCGGGCCACCAGTTCGCGCGGATTGAAGGGCTTGGGCAAGTAATCGTCTGCGCCCATTTCCAGGCCGACGATGCGGTCCACGTCTTCGCCTTTCGCCGTCAGCATGATGATGGGCGTCTGATCACCGGCGCCGCGCAGGCGGCGGCAGATGGACAGGCCATCCTCGCCGGGAAGCATCAGGTCGAGCACCAGCAGGTCATAGCGCTCGCGGATCCACAGCTTGTTCATCGCCTGGGCATTTTCTGCCGTCACGACATTGAATCCCTGTTCGGCAAGGTAACGGCGCAGCAGATCCCGTAGGCGCAAATCGTCGTCGACAACCAGAATCTTTGCCTGATGGCCGGATGCGGACTGGGACTGCGTGTTTGTGGTCGGATTTGTAGTATTCATGGCGCTATGGTAACGTCAGAAAAACAGGGAGCAACATCTGTAGCGGAAGGCATTACAAAGAGTTACAAACTTTACCTTAATCATGTTACCGCGTCGCATAACGGGGCATACACTTCACTCATCGTTCAGACCCTTCCGTATGCTAAGTTTATCGCAATAAAAACAATGCGTTACGGCAATTGTGAATAAGATTCAAGAACCATGAGACTGAGAGACATCGGTGTTTATTTCCTGCTGATGCTAGGCACCGCCGAGGCATTTGCGGACCCTGGCGGCTTCCTTCGCGACGGGCGGGAAACGGTGCGTGCATTTTTCACGCAAAACACAGTGATAGAACATCTCGACCAGCGCGCCGACTCGCAGCCGCAACCGGATCATCGCCAGACTCGTGGAGCGACCTTGCAGGACAGCAGTGGCTACAGCGCGCAGAACGAACCGAATGCCGGTGCCAATTCTTCTTTGGACAGCGGTCGCCGCCAAGCGGCACGGCTTACACCCGAAGAGCGGCGCGCACTGCGTCGCCAGATCGACGAGGCTGGTCACGATATCTACTCGCCGAAGCGCTGAGAGGCTGTTCATCTGCTGAGCATGCACTGGCTTCCAGCACAGCACTTTCATCCAGCCCGACCTTCTCCACATCACTGCAACAGCTTCTGTCGACGCGAGGTCGGATTCTCTCCGACGAACTCTCCATACAATCTTACCCTATCGGGCGCAGCCTTAAGGCTTGGGTTTGCCTGCGGATCGACGACGCGCTGCGATGTCTGATGTCAGCTTGGCCAATTCCTTGTACAGTTCGCCAAAGCCCTCATCCCATGCATGCACGGCGCGATATTGCCTGACGGCCGTCGCAATGTCGCCGCGGGCGATCGGACCTGTGAGCGCGTCGGTCGTTCCTAACCGGAATACGTTGTCGACGGCTCCCCGCGTCAGAGGTTCCATCAGCCGCAGCGCCACATTGCCGGGTATGCCGGCCTTTTCATATGCCTGCAAGGCGACGTCCAGGACGGTGACCAGATAGTTCGAAGCGAATACAGCAGCGGCGTGGTAGACGCTCTTGAATTCGGGATCGATTTCAACCGGCTGCGCGCCGACCGCAGCAAATGCCGGACCGAGGACATCGAGCGCAAGCTTGTCACCCTCCATGCCGCAGAACGTACCGGCAAAGCTGGACACCAGCATTTCCGGGACGGCGAAGCTCCGTATCGGATGAATGCTGGCGACCGACGCACCGCAAGCGGACGCCGGTGCCAGTTCCGCCGCGAGCAGGGCGCCGCTGCAATGGAAGACGATGGTTTCTCCCGTGAGCAGGCCGGTCTTTGCCAAGGCCGCGCAGGTGTTGGCAATTGCATCGTCCGGCGTAGCGATCAAGTAAATATCGGCTGTCCGCATTGCATCGAATCCGGCGACGGCTTCGCCTGCTTCCATGAACGCTACGGCGCGCTCTCCGCTTTCCGGCGAACGGTTCAAGACCTGCCGGATGTCGAAGATGCCATTGGTGGCCCAGAGCTTTCCGAGGACCTTTCCCACGTTGCCGCAGCCGATGATGTTGAGTGTCCTGGGCATGATCCGGTTCCGTTCGTTCGTCATGATCCATCGGCGACGGCTCGCCATTCCTGTTCAAGAAGCGAATAGCAACGCAGGTCGTGGAACTTGCCGGCCCAGTAGGCCTGCTCCCGGTGCAGGCCTTCGAAGCGAAAGCCGAGCCGTGTCGCAAGGCCTATCGATGCGTGATTGTCGGGATGCGTTTCGGCTTGCACGCGATGCAGGTGCATGGTGTTGAAGCCATAACCGAGCACCGCCGTCAGCGCCTCGCGCATGTAGCCCTGGCTGGCGGAGGCGCGCTCGATTTCATAGCCGATCACGCAATTGCGCCAGCTCTTATTCCAGCGAAACAAACCGCAGGTGCCAATCAGTTGCCGATCTTCCAGCCGTTCCAGCGCCCAGCGGAAACCAGTGCCGGCATGAAACCAGCCGGCGAACAGCTCCGCGAGCTGGTCGGCTTGGGACAGGTCGGTAATCGGGTCCACGCCGTACCAGCGCATCCACTCGACATCCGAATGAATGGCGAACAGTGCCGGCGCGTCGGAAGAGCGTACTTCCCGCAGATGCAGGCGTGGCGTATGCAGGCGGGGAAAGTGTTGGATCATCATGGATGCTTGCGTTGATTGCAGCCGGCCTAGGGCCTGAATCTGACGGCCGGGCCGGTCGACCAGTATTCGCCCTCGGTCGGATGCATCTTGTGCTCAATCATGCCGCGCGCGCGGAATAGCGGGTGGTCGATCGCCTCGTCGGCGCGCAGTATCGGGGTCACACAGCAATCGGCTGCGGCAAAGCGCTCGGTCCATGTCGACATGGTTTCGGCGGCAAAGATAGCGTCGAGCTCCGCTTTCACCGTCATGGCATCCTCGCCGCCAACGTGCTGACCGAGGCTCCAGTGCCTTGACTTCAGATCCGGGCGGCCCAGCACGTCGCAGCACGCTTCCCAGAATTTCAGCTCGAGCGCGCCCACTGCCATGAAGCGGTTGTCGCTAGTGCGATAGACGTTGTAGCAGGGTACGCCGCCGGTCAGCAGGTCGCGGCCGGGAGGTGCGGTGCGGCCAAAGTTGTTCACCGCCACGAGAGGCATGACGTTGTGCGCGAACACGGCATCCGTCATCGAGACATCGACAAAACGCCCTTTGCCGGTCGCCTTTGCGCCGATCAATGCAGCCAGGATGCCTTGCACCGCTGCCTGCGCGCCGCCGAGCAGGTCGCCGACCTGCAGGTTGCCCAGCGCGGGCACGCCATCCGGTCCGACATTCTGCTCCAGCATGCCAGCGAGGCCGACGTAATTGATGTCATGACCCGCCAGTTGCGCGAAAGGCCCGTCCTGGCCGTAGCCGGAAATCGCGCACATCACCAGCTTGGGATTACGTTCCTTCAGCACTTCCCAGCCCACGCCAAGCTTGTCCATCACGCCCGGCCGAAAGCTTTCTACGACGACATCGGCGCTCTCTGACATGGTGAGTAATTCCTCGCGCTGCGCAGAGTTCTTCAAGTCGAGCCGGATGCCGTGCTTGCCGCGGTTGACCGCGATGAAGAACTGGGACACTTCCTTGCGCACCGGCCCCATCGTCCGCGCGTAGTCGCCAGCGCCGGGATCTTCGATCTTGATGACTTCCGCGCCCATGTCGGCGAGGTGCATGGTCGCCATCGGGCCGGGTAGCAGACGTGTGAGGTCCAGAACGCGAATGCCTTGCAAGGGTTTGTCGATCAATCCAGTCATGTGTGCCGCCTTTGTGATGGGGGTGTCAGATACTGATCTGCTCCAATGCTTCCTGTTGCTCCAGCCACTCGGTTTCCAGTTGCTCCAGTTCTTTGGCCAGGTAGGCCTGGTCGAGGATCAAGGTTTTCAACTGCTCCTTGTTGGCGTCATCATAAATCGCGGGATCGGCCAGCTTGCCGTCGACTTCGGTTTTCCGCTGGTTCAGTTTTGCCATCTGCTCGTCCAACCGCTTGATACGCGACTCGATGGGTTTCTTCAATGCGGACAGACGCTGGCGCTCCTCGGCTTCAAGGCGGCGTCGTTCCTGACGGTCTTCGCGCGACTCAGAGACGGGTGCGCTTGCGGCAGCCGCTGTCCTTGCTTGCACGGGAGCCGCTTCGGCCTTGCCGAGCTTGGTCTTGAACAGCCAGTCGCGGTAATCGTCCAGGTCGCCGTCGAACGGCTGCAGCTTTCCTTCGGCGACGATCATGAACTGATCTGTTGTCGCGCGCAGCAGATGCCGGTCGTGCGACACCAGCACCAGCGTGCCTTCGAACTGGGCCAGCGCCATCGTCAGGGCTTCCCGTGTTTCGAGGTCGAGATGGTTGGTCGGTTCGTCGAGCAGTAGCAGGTTGGGGCGCTGCCAGACGATCAGCGCCAATGCCAGCCGTGCCTTTTCGCCACCGGAGAAAGGAGCGATCTTGCTGGTCACCATATCACCGCCGAAGTTGAATCCGCCGAGGAAATTGCGCAATTCCTGTTCGCGGGTGGTCGGTGCGATGCGGGAGAGATGCCACAGCGGCGATTCATCATGACGCAGCATCTCTACCTGGTGCTGCGCGAAATAGCCGATCACCAGGCCTTTGCCAAGTCGCACTACGCCGGCCAAGGGGCTCAATTCGCCGGCGATGGTCTTGACCAGTGTCGACTTGCCCGCGCCGTTCACGCCAAGCAGGCCGATGCGCTGGCCGGTTTGCAGCGAAAAGTTGATGCGGGAAACAATGGGCTTGTCGACGCTGGTGTGATCGACAGGGTTTTCGACACGATAGCCGGCCACCACGTCTTCCATCACCAGCAAGGGATTGGGCGCACTCAACGGCTCGCGGAATTCGAAGGAGAATTCAGCCGCAGCCCGCAGCGGCGCGAGCTCCTCCATCTTGGACAGCATCTTCATCCGGCTCTGCGCCTGGCGCGCCTTGGTCGCCTTGGCCTTGAAGCGGTCGATGAAGGACTGCAGGTGGGCGCGTTGCCGTGCCTGCTTTTCGTAAGTGGCTTGCGTCAGCGCGATTTGTGCGGCACGTTGGCGTTCGAACGCGGAGTAGTTGCCGCTGTAGCGCTTGAGCTTGCGATCATCGATATGCACGATCACATTGACGACGCCATCGAGGAAATCGCGGTCGTGCGAAATGATGATCAGCGTACCGGGGTAACGCTTGAGCCAGTCCTCCAGCCAGATGATTGCATCCAGGTCGAGGTGGTTGGTCGGTTCGTCGAGCAGCAGCAGGTCGGACGGGCACATCAGTGCCTGCGCGAGATTCAGGCGCATGCGCCAGCCACCGGAAAAACTTGCAACCGGCTGTTGCATCTGCTCCTCGGAGAAGCCGAGGCCGGTCAGAAGCTGCTCGGCCCGCGAGCGTACGGTGTAGGCGTCGGCATCCGCCAGCGCGGCGTGCAACTCGGCGATGCGAACGCCTTCCGTCGCATCATGTGGAACGCCTTCCAGTTGCAATAGTTCGGCTTCCAGCTTGCGCAGGGTAACATCGCCATCTATCGCGTACTCGATGGCCGGACGTTCCAGCGCTGGCGTTTCCTGCGCTACGTATGCCATGCGCCACTTGGCGGGAAAATCGACCTCGCCGAGGTCGGCGTGCAGCTCGCCGCGCAGCAGCGCGAACAGGCTTGACTTGCCGGCGCCGTTGGCACCGATGAGTCCAATCTTTTCGCCGGGATTGAGCGTCAGGTCGGCATTTTCCATCAGCGGCTTGATGCCGCGCGTGAGGCTGACTTGCTGAAAACGAATCATGCTTTGAGTTGGTCTGCGGTCAGCAGGAATACCATGTCATCACCGGCGCTGGTCGATAGCCAGGTCAGTTCCAGTTCGGGGAAGGCGGCTTCCGCGAATTCGCGTTCGTTGCCGATTTCGACCACCAGCACACCGTTTTTCTTCAATCGTTCTCCCGCGCCGGCTACGATCTTGCGCACCAGGTCCATGCCGTCGGTGCCGCCGGCCAAGGCCAGTTGCGGCTCGTGCCGGTATTCCTGCGGCAGTTTGCTCATTGAGCCGGCGTTGACATAGGGGGGATTGCTGACGATCAGGTCGTACGTCTTTTTCGGTAGTCCGGCGTACAGATCGGATTCGACCAGGTTGATGCGATCCTGCAATTGATAGTCATCGACATTCCGATGCGCAACGGCCAGTGCGTCGGGTGAAATGTCGACGGCATCGACCTGCGCGTGGAGGAAGGCATCTGCCAGCATGATCGGCAGGCAGGCGGATCCGGTGCACAGATCAAGAATGTCCGTCACGGATTCCGCATCAGCGATCCACGGCGTGAATTGCTCCGGAATCAGTTCCGCAATGAAAGAGCGCGGCACGATGACACGCTCGTCCACATAAAAGCGGTAATCGCCGAGCCATGCTTCATGCGTAATGTAGGCGGCCGGTACGCGTTCCGCGGCGCGACGCTCGATCATGTGCAGCACGGCTGCGGTTTCTTCCGGCAACAGGCGTGCATCAAGGAAGGGGTCGAGCTTGTCCAGCGGCAGCTTGAGCGTGTGCAGGATCAGGTAGGCCGCCTCATCAAAGGCATTGCTGCTGCCATGGCCGAAAAACAGCCCGGCGCTATTGAAGCGCGTGGTGGCGTAGCGCAACAGGTCGCGAATGGTAGTGAAATTGGTTGGAGTCATGGCAAGAGTTTGATTGTTGGCGCTGGCGTGTCTGCGCCATTATCCTCTCCCGGGGTGGGAAAGGAACCGGACGCAGGGGCAATCAGAGCAACAGATTTTCCAGGGTACGGCGATAAATGTTCTTCAGCGGATCGATATCTCGCACATCAATGTGTTCGTCGATCTTGTGAATGCTGGCATTCGGCGGACCGAATTCGACCACGTGCGGGCAGATCTGCGCAATGAAGCGTCCGTCGGACGTGCCGCCGGTGGTGGAGAGGTCAGCGTCGATGCCGGTTTCTGCCTTGATGGCCGCCGTCAGCGCATCGCTCAGGGTGCCACGCGGCGTGAGGAACGGCAGGCCGCTGATGACCCACTTCAGGTCGTAGTCGAAATCGTATTTGTTCAGGATCGCATGCACACGCTGCTGCAGGCCTTCCACTGTGCTGGCTGTCGAAAAACGGAAATTGAAATCGACCACCACTTCACCCGGGATGACATTCGATGCGCCGGTGCCGCCATGAATGTTCGACATCTGCCATGAGGTAGGCAGATAGTACTCATTGCCGTCATCCCATTTTTCCGCGGCCAGCTCGGAGAGTGCGGGAACCGCGAGATGAATCGGGTTCTTCGCCATTTGTGGATAGGCGATGTGGCCTTGCACGCCCTTGATGACCAGTTTGCCGGACATCGACCCGCGTCGCCCGTTCTTGATGACGTCGCCCAGTTGGTCGGTGGAGGTCGGTTCGCCGACGATGCAATAGTCGAGCTGTTCGCCGCGCTCCTTCAGTGCGGCGCATACCACTACGGTGCCATCCGTGGCCACGCCTTCCTCGTCGCTGGTCAGCAGAAAACCGATGGAGCCGTTGTGCTTCGGATGAGCAGCGACGAATTCCTCGACGGCCACCGCCATGGCTGCCAGCGACGTCTTCATGTCTGCGGCGCCGCGGCCGTACAGCTTG
Source organism: Noviherbaspirillum sp. (assembly GCF_035254685.1). GTDB lineage: Bacteria > Pseudomonadota > Gammaproteobacteria > Burkholderiales > Burkholderiaceae_D > Noviherbaspirillum. The sequence continues at coordinate 119,173 of NZ_DATFAI010000037.1, forward strand.
CCATCGCGCAGGGTGGGCGTGAAGGGATCGGAATGCCATTGATCGAGCGGGCCGGTCGGTACGACGTCCGTGTGGCCGGCAAACACCACCAGGGGTTGTGCCACTCCCCGGCGTGCCCAGAGGTTCGTGACCTTGCCTGACTGGATCGACTCGCATTGAAATCCGAGTGGTTTCAGCAGTTCGATGATGCGCTGCTGACATCCCTTGTCGTCGGGCGTGACTGATGGGAGCGCGATCAGCTCTTTGGTCAGCGCGAGAGTTTTGCTCATGGCTTACTTCTTGAAAATCTGTTGGTAAAGTTCGTCGGAGAAGCCGACATGCGTGTGGCCGCCGATGCTCAGTACAGGTCGTTTGATCACGGAGGGAGATTCGAGCATCAGGTCGGCCGCGCTTGCGCCATCCTTGACTGCAGTCTTGCGTTCATCGCTCAGGCCGCGCCAGGTGGTGCCTTTCCGGTTGACCAGCACATCCCAGGCCACGTCGGTGAGCCAGCCCTCGATCACGGCGCGGTCGATGCCAGCCTTTTTGAAATCATGGAACGAATACGCAATGCCATTCCGCTCAAGCCAGGTGCGTGCTTTCTTGACCGTGTCGCAATTGGGGATGCCGTAGAGGATGGTCGCCATTGCATCAAACGTTCAGCGTGAATTCGGTGAAGGTCGGGCCCTCATCCTTCTTCGGTTCGGGCTCGGGCGGCGCCTGTTTCGTGGTCTCCGCATTGTTGAGCAACCAGTAGAGATTGGTCGCGGAATCGGCGTTTGCCAGGCCTTCTTCCTGCGTGATCACGCCATCCTTGATCATCTGCATGAGCGCCTGCTCGAAGGTCTGCGAGCCGGGCGACATACTCTTTTCAAGCGCTTCCTTGATCTGCCCGATCTCTCCCGCCTCGATCAGTTCGGCGATATGCCGTGTGTTCACGAGCACTTCGACTGCCGCGCGGCGCGACTGGTTGACCGCCATCACGAGACGCTGGGAAATGATCGCCTTGATGGTCGCAGCCAGGTCGGGAAGCAGCGACGGACGGTTTTCCAGCGGGTAGAAATTGATGATGCGGTTCAGCGCATGGTAGCTGTTGTTCGCGTGCAGAGTCGCGACAACCAGGTGGCCCGATTGCGCATAGGCGAGCGCGGAAGCCATCGTGTCCTTGTCGCGAATTTCGCCGATCAGGATGCAGTCCGGCGCCTGGCGCAGCGCGTTCTTGAGGGCGATCTTCAGGCTTTCCGCATCGATGCCGATCTCGCGCTGGTTCACGATCGACTTCTTGTTGGAAAACAGGAATTCGATCGGATCCTCAAGCGTCAGGATGTGACCGGTCTTCATCGCGTTGCGATGGTCGAGCATCGCCGCAATCGTGGTCGACTTGCCCGAGCCGGTGGCGCCGACCACGAGGATCAGGCCGCGCTTCTCCATGATGATGTCCGCCAGCACGGGCGGAACATGCAGGTCGGCCAGCCTGGGGATATCGCCCGGAATGTAGCGGAACACGGCGGAGATGCTGCCGCGCTGGCGGAATGCCGAAAGGCGGAAGCTGCCGAGGCCCCTAACCGGAATACCCATGTTCAGTTCGTTGTGGGCTTCCAGTTCCTGCATTTGCGCTTCGGACACGACCTCGCCGAGCAGCGTCTTGATGGTCGCGTTGTCCATTGCCTGCTGGTTGATCGGGAGCAGGTGGCCGTTGATCTTGATGTGGATCGGCGAGGCCACGGTCATGAACAGGTCCGATGCCTTCTTGTCTTTCATCAACTGGAACAAGCGGTCCATTGCCATGATGCGCTCCATCTAAAATTTTGCGGAAGGGCGCATGCCGCTTCCGCATCGGTGTCGGCCTCTCCCAAGAGGGGCTTGGGGAGAAGCTACTGCGCCTGATTAAAAATTACGCTTCACGCAACAGCTCGTTGATGCCGGTCTTCGCACGCGTCTGCGCGTCGACGCGCTTCACGATGATCGCCGCATACAGGTTGTACTTGCCGCCGTCTCGCGGCAGGGAGCCGCTGATCACAACCGATCCTGCAGGCACGCGGCCATAGGTGGTTTCGCCGGTGGTGCGATCATAGATCGGCGTGCTCTGGCCGATGTACACGCCCATCGAGATCACAGAATTTTCTTCGATGATGACGCCTTCCACGATTTCCGAGCGCGCGCCAATGAAGCAGTTGTCTTCGATGATGGTCGGGTTGGCCTGCATCGGTTCGAGCACGCCACCGATGCCGACGCCGCCGGACAGGTGCACATTCTTGCCGATCTGCGCGCAGGAACCGACGGTGGCCCAGGTGTCGACCATCGTGCCTTCGTCCACGTAGGCGCCGATGTTCACGTAAGAAGGCATCAGCACCACGTTCCTGCCGATAAAGCTGCCGCGCCGAGCCACCGCCGGCGGCACCACGCGGAATCCGCCCTTGGCGAAGTCTTCAGCGGTGTAGTTGGCGAACTTGGTCGGCACCTTGTCGTAGAACTGCATGCTGCCGGCCGGCATCGGAACATTGTCCTCGAGGCGGAACGACAACAGTACTGCCTTCTTCACCCACTGATTGACGTGCCAGCTGCCGCCGTCTTTCTGCGCCACGCGCAGCGTCCCGTGGTTCAGTTGCTCCAGCACCTGGGCGACGGCGTCGCGCACTTCGGCGGGTGCCGACTTCGGGGAGAAATTGGCGCGGTCTTCCCACGCCTGGTCGATGATCTGTTGAAGTTGCTGAGTCATGTCGAGTATTTTTTGAAGTTGAAGGATTACGATAATTTTCTTGTGAATGCGACAATGCGGCGCGCAGCTTCCAGACATTCGTCGACTTCGGCCACCAAGGCCATGCGAATGCGGTTCTGCCCGGGATTCACGCCGTGCGCCTCGCGGGCAAGATAGCTTCCCGGCAACACGGTCACATTATATTCGGCGTACAGGCGTCGGGCGAATTCTGTATCGGAGATTCCACCGTATCTGTCGACCTTCGCCCACAGGTAGAAACCAGCGTCCGGCAGGGACACGTCCAGGACTTCGGCCAGCACCGGGGTTACCTGGTTGAACTTCGCGATGTACTTCGCGCGGTTCTCGATGACGTGCTGTTCGTCGTTCCAGGCAGCGACCGATGCGGCCTGGATCGCGGGGCTCATCGCGCTGCCATGGTAGGTGCGGTACAGCAAGAATTTCTTCATGATCTCCGCGTCGCCGGCGACGAAGCCCGAACGCATGCCGGGAACATTGGAACGCTTGGACAGGCTGGAAAACGAGATGAGTCGCGGATAGCCGGTGCGACCCAGCTTGTGCGCCGCTTCCATCCCGCCGAGCGGCGGTTCGGATTTGAAATAGATCTCCGAGTAGCACTCGTCCGAGGCAATCACGAAACCGTAACGGTCCGACAGGTCGAACAGTTCCTTCCAGTCATCCAGATTCAGTACCGCGCCGGTCGGATTGCCCGGCGAGCAGATGTACAGGAGCTGCACGCGCGGCCAGATATCTGCGGGAACGCTCTTGTAGTCCGGCGCAAAATTGCGTGTCGGATCGGAATTGACGAAATATGGCTCTGCACCTGACAGATACGCTGCACCTTCGTAAATCTGGTAGAAGGGATTCGGGCACATGACGAGCGGGCCACCGCTCTCCGCGCGCCTGGTTGGGTCGATGATGGTTTGCGCCAGCGCGAACAGGGCTTCGCGCGAGCCATTCACCGGCAGGACCTGGGTCGCAGGATTCAGTGTTGGCAAGCCATAGCGGCGCTCCAGCCAGCCGGCAATTGCCGTCCTTAGCGCGTCCGAACCTGCCGTGCTCGGATAACTGGCCAGTCCGGCCAGGTTCTCGGTCAGCGCCTTCTGGATGAAAGGCGGCGTCGGATGCTTCGGCTCACCGATCCCGAGGCCGATAGGCGAATAGTCGGGATTGGGCGTCACCTGTGAAAACAGGAGCCGCAGCTTTTCGAATGGATAGGGTTGGAGCTTGTCTAAGAGCGGGTTCACGTTGATGGGAACGGAAGAAATGGATGGAAATGCAAATGGTAAAGGGCGAATTATACCGTTCGGGCATTGGCTACGCCTGTGAGTTACCGGTTCGAAAGTGCTGGTCCGCGAAGCTGAAATGATATGATAGGACGCTTTCGCGTGGGCAAATTCTCCGTCTGCCAACCCTAGTCAAGAACTGTCGATAACGTGCGTCTAACTTCTATCAAATTATCGGGATTCAAGTCGTTCGTTGATCCCACGAATTTCCAGGTTCCGGGCCAGTTGGTGGGCGTGGTTGGCCCGAACGGCTGCGGCAAGTCCAATATCATGGATGCGGTACGCTGGGTGCTCGGCGAGTCCAAGGCGTCGGAGCTGCGCGGCGAGTCGATGCAGGACGTCATCTTCAACGGCTCGACCAGTCGCAAGCCGGCCGGCCGCGCGTCGGTGGAACTGGTGTTCGACAACGCCGACGGACGTGCTGCCGGGCAATGGAGCCAGTATGCGGAGATTGCAGTCAAGCGTACGCTGACGCGCGACGGCACATCAACTTATTACATTAACAATCAGGCGGTGCGCCGGCGCGATATCCAGGATATCTTCCTGGGCACCGGCCTCGGCCCGCGCGCTTACGCGATCATCGGGCAGGGCATGATCTCGCGCATCATCGAAGCGCGCCCCGAAGACCTGCGCATTTTCCTCGAAGAAGCTGCCGGCGTATCGAAATACAAGGAACGCCGGCGCGAAACCGAAAACCGGCTGCAGGACACCCGCGAAAACCTGACGCGCGTCGAAGACATACTGCGCGAGCTGGGCGCCAATCTCGAAAAGCTGGAAGCACAGGCTGCCGTGGCACAGAAATTTCGCGAGCTGCAGGCCGACCAGGAGGAAAAGCAGAAACTGCTGTGGCTGCTGCGCAAGAACGAGGCGAAGGGAGAACAGGAGAAATTTTTCCGCGATATCGAAAGGGCGCAGACCGACCTCGAAGAGCAGACCGCCAAGCTGCGTCATATCGAAACCGAACTCGAGCACACCCGCCAGGCGCACTATGCAGCCGGCGACCGCATGCACACTGCGCAAGGACATCTGTACCAGACCAACTCCGAAATCGGCAGCCTGGAAGCGCAGATCAAGTTCGTCATCGAATCACGCAACCGCCTGCAAACGCAGCTCAATTCACTGTCCGCACAACGTGACCAGTGGCAGCGACAGGGGCAGCAACATCAGGACGACCTCGCCGAAGCCGAAATGCGCCTCGAAGAGCACGGCATGCGCGTCGAGCAGGCGCAGCACGCGGCACAGACACAGCACGACAATCTGCCAGCGCTGGAGCAGGCATGGCGCGAAGCGCAGCTCAGGACGACCGAATCGCGCGGCGCCATCATGCAGATCCAGCAGCAGATCGAACTTGAGTCCGCACATCAGCGCAATGCGTCGAACATCCTTGCCAACCTTGCCGCGCGGCGCGAGCGGCTGGCGCAGGAAAAGAATGGCATGGCCTTGCCGGATACGGCTCACCTGGCCAACCTGACGATGCAGTTGGAGGAAAAGCAGGCTGCGCTGGAAGAGGCGCGCGAGCAGCTGGAAGCCGCGCAGGAGCAGCAGCCCAGACTGGAAGAGGAACGACGCTCGGCCCAGGAGCAGCTGAACCGGGAAACCGCCAATAATGCGCAGCTCGAAGCGCGCCTCGCTGCGCTCAAGCAGCTCCAGGAAAACGTGCAGACCCAAGGCAAGGTCCAGCCCTGGCTCAAGAAGCACGAGCTCGGGGAACTGCCCCGCCTGTGGCAGAAACTGCATATCGACCAGGGCTGGGAAACGGCGCTGGAATCCGTCCTGCGCGAGCGCACGTCGGCGTTGGAAATGTCCAACCTCGACTGGGCGAAATCCTTTTTCAACGACGCGCCGCCGGCCAAGCTTGCGCTGTTCTCTCCGGGCGCCGCCGGGGTTGTCGTCGATATCGAGGCGCCTGTCGGCCTGAAGCCGTTCATCAACCTGCTGCAACTGAACGACCCCGGCCTGCGTGCCCTGATGCAGGACTGGCTGCACAACGTATTCATTGTGGAGGACTTCGTCGCGGCATTCGTCGATCGCGCCAAACTTCCGGTCGGCGGCTATTTCGTGACGAAGCAGGGGCATGTCATCAGCAAGTCGAGCGTGCGTTTCTATGCCTCGGATTCCGAGCAGGATGGCATGCTTGCGCGCCAGCAGGAAATCGACAACATCACCAAGCAGCTTCGTGCGCAGCACATGCTTGCCGAAGAGGCGAAGTCGCGCGCCGTCCGCGCCGAAGCCGTCTTGTCGCAAGCCATGCAGCGGCTGCAGGAGCTGCGCCAGCGCGTCACGCAGCTGACCCAGACCGCGCACAGCCTGCAGATCGACGTGATGAAACTTTCCGAGGTGCAGGAGCGGTTCAAACAACGTAGTTCGCAAATCGAATCCGACCTGGCCGAAATCGCTGCCCAGGAGGCCGAACAGCAGCAGGTCAAGGCCGAGTCGGAGGCGAAGTTCGAACAATTGGACATCGAACTGGCCGAGTTGCAGGAAAGCCATGAAAACGGTCAGACGGACTACCTTGCCAAGGAGCAGCAGCTCAACGATGCCCGCCAGCGCTTGCGCGATCTCGAGCGTGCGGCGCAGGAAGCCGAGTTCGCCGAGAAAGCGCATCGCAACAAGATCGAAGAACTCAAGCGCAGCATCGCCACGGCGCTGGAACAGTCGGCACAGTTGTTCGCCAGCATGGAGCAGGGGCAGCTGGAGCTGGAAAGCCTGGATGACCAGGCGGCGCAGGCAGGGCTGCAATCATTGCTGGAGAAGCGCACCGATCAGGAGCGCGCCCTGGCGGATGCACGGCATGAGCTGGACCAGCTTACGCAGAAGTTGCGCCATACGGAGGAAACGCGCCTGCAGGCAGAGCGCAGCCTCCAGCCGCAACGCGACCGCATCATGGAACTGCAGTTGAAGGAACAGGCTGCGCGCCTGAATTTCGAGCAATATGCGCAGCAGCTTGCCGAAGCGCAGGCGGACGAGGCTGCATTGTCGGAAAAACTCAATCCGGATACCCGGCCTTCATATCTGCAGGGGGAAGTGACACGCCTGACCAATGCGATTACGGCACTGGGGCCAGTCAATCTCGCGGCGCTGGACGAACTCGCCCAGGCCTCCGAGCGCAAGAATTTCCTCGACGCACAGCACGCCGACCTGACGGAGGCCATTACCACGCTGGAAGATGCCATCAACAAGATCGACAAGGAAACGCGCGACTTGCTGCAGGATACCTTCGACAAGGTCAACAGGCATTTCGGCGAGCTGTTCCCGGTCCTGTTCGGCGGTGGTAATGCGAAGCTGATCATGACCGGCGAAGAGATCCTCGATTCCGGCGTGCAAGTAATGGCGCAGCCGCCGGGCAAGAAGAATGCGACCATTCATTTGTTGTCGGGCGGCGAGAAGGCGCTGACGGCAACCGCGCTGGTGTTCTCCATGTTCCAGTTGAACCCCGCGCCGTTCTGCCTGCTCGATGAGGTGGATGCACCGCTGGACGATGCCAACACTGAGCGCTTCTGCAACATGGTCAAGCGCATGTCTTCGCAAACGCAGTTCCTGTTCATCTCGCACAACAAGATTGCCATGGAGATGGCCCAGCAGCTGATCGGCGTGACGATGCAGGAGCAGGGCGTTTCCCGGATCGTGGCCGTGGATATGGAATCCGCAGCGAACTTTGTGAGTGAAGCCCAGGCGGCGTAGCCGAGGAGTCGTTGACAGGTGATGGCGGGCGCGTTGGAACTGCAGCGGCCCGGTGCAGGGCCGAGTGAATCAGTTGCGGGCGGAACGGGCGAGCGCGGCACGCTTTTGGTAGTAAGCAACGTTCATCTGCGCCTCGCGTGCGCGTTGTTGTTCGACATCTGCACAGATGAGGTAATGTTCCTCCGCGCGCTGCAGCCACCAGTGATGGATGGAGCGGACAATTGGGGCGATCGAAAGCATGGCAAGCTCCTGAAGTTTGAATTCTTTCGTGCCGGAAATGTCAAACCGGTTTTGCTTCACGCGCATGGTCGTGCCGGAAGCGCGCGTCGGATGGCTGCTGCTGGCGGCTGCCTGGGCGCACACAGACGCTTCGGTTTGCTCGGCAGAGTTCCCAAAGGCGCGGGACATGGTTGCTGTTCCATGATCGAGTTCCATGCGTTTCTCCAGGTAGAAAGGACGTTTGATACGTTTCGTTCTCGTTTTGCCCAACGCGGGGGTGGCGGCGCAATACTTTGTTTCAAGAAATGTTTGCGTGCGGCTCCGGGGTTGTTGTTATTCTTTAGTCACCGAATGTGCCTTGCATTGATGATCGTCAACGGCCGGAATCCGGCAACACGGAAACGATCAATGCCTGGTGTACATTTTTCTTTGGAGCACGGTTTGATGGGGCTTCCGGCGTGGTGAGCGAGGCTATCCGGCTTGACAACTTTTCCAGTGACCACTACCCTGAGTCCCGGATTTCGACGGGCATCGCGCAGTCGCGATTTCGCCCCTTTTGCTTTTGTCCTGATGTTTTGATGGCGATGGATCAGAATCGTCATCTGTTAGCTGGATTTTCTAAATGATCCGATCTCTTTCCGCGGGATGGGCATGCGCCCATTCCTTCACCCGCGGCATCAACCGCGTCGTGATTTTTGACACTGGGGTACTAGCGGCATGACAGACCTCCAGGCAAGCTTGATGGCTATCGGCGGCGCGATCGTCGTCGGCGTCATCACCTACAACAAGTGGCAGGAATACAAGGCCAGGAAGAGCGTGCAACGTGCCTTTTCCTCCGAACACGACGACGTGCTGATGCATCCCGGCCCGACTCCGGTGGAAACCGACGGCGAGCGCCACGAGCCGACCTTTGTAGCAGAGTCGGCAGAGTCGGCGGAGCCCGCCGGTGTGACGGATGCCGGCGACGCTCCCGAGACAACCGTGCGGGAAGAAAAGCCGGCGCCAAGGGAACTGCCCATCGATGAACTGATCGATTGCGCGATTTCACTTGTGATCGAGGCTCCGGTGCGAGCTGAAAAAATTCTTTCCAAACTCCAATCATTGCGACATGTCGGAAGCAAGCCGGTGCATTTCATCGCGCAGCGGGAGGACGGCGAATGGGAGTCGGTCACCCACGGCGGCGTGTACTACGGCCTGTATGCGGGAGTGCAGCTTGCCAATCGCGGCGGTGCGCTGAACGAACTGGAGTATTCCGAACTGATCATGCGCCTGCGCCAGGTATGCGATGAAATCGACGCCGAGCCTGATGTGCCCGACATGACGGAAGTGATGGCACGCGCACGCAGCCTGAGCCAGTTCGTTTCGGAGTATGACGCACAGCTCAGCGTGAATGTGCAGGCAAAGAGCACTCCCTGGGCGATCAGCACCCTGCTCGCTGCGCTGGAGCGTCAGGGGTTTGATCTGCGGCCGGATGGCAGGTTGGTGATGCCCGATGGTGAAGGGGATATCCTGTTTTCCCTGTCGACCAATGTGACCTTGGCCGCCGAAACCACCTCGCGGCTCACCCTGCTGCTCGACGTGCCGCGCGTTGCGCCTTCGCGTGACGGCTTCGGAGCGATGATCGCCTGCGCGAAAATGCTCGCGGCGCGGCTGGATGGCGTGGTGGTCGACGACGGCAACCAGCCCTTGTCGGATGACGCATTGACGGAAATCGCCGATCAGGTCCGTGATTTCTACACGCAGATGGAAGCGGCAGGAATTACTGCCGGTTCGACCCGGGCCTTGCGCTTGTTCAGTTAAGCCATGGAGCCAGATCTGTCTTCAACCCCGGGCACGTCGGACATGCCGCCGAACCCGGAAGCAAATCACTGGCAGGAGCGCGCGGCCTGGCTGAAGGCGGAGCTCAACCGGCACAGCCATGCCTACTACGTGCTCGACAATCCGACCATTCCGGATGCCGAATACGACAAGATGTTCCGCGAACTGGTTGCCCTTGAGCAGGCACATCCGGACCTGATTACTTCCGATTCTCCCACGCAACGCGTCGGAGGCAAGCCCTTGCCGCAATTCGAACAGGTGCGGCATTCGGTCCCGATGCTGTCATTGAATAACGCGTTTGACGACGAAGAGGTCATCGGTTTCGACCGTCGCGTACGCGAAGGACTGCAAGCCACAGGGGAAGTCGACTACTCGACAGAACTCAAGTTCGACGGACTTGCCATCAGCGTTCGCTACGAAGACGGCGTCCTGGTGCAGGCGGCCACGCGCGGCGACGGCATGACCGGAGAGAATGTGACGCCCAATATCCGTACCGTGCGCGCCATGCCGCTTCGCCTGCATACTAAGCATCCGCCAAAAGTCCTTGAAGTGCGCGGCGAAGTGCTGATGTACAAATCCGATTTTGCAAGGCTCAACGAACGGCAGCGCGATGCCGAGCAAAAGGAGTTCGCCAATCCACGCAACGCAGCGGCTGGCAGCCTGCGTCAGCTTGATTCCAGGATTACTGCGCAACGCGCGTTGCGGTTTTTCGCGTATGGCATCGGTGCCCTGGAAGGCGCCGAGATGCCCGCTTCACATTCCGGGTTGCTGGATTGGTATGCTACGCTCGGCCTGCCGGTCTGCCAGGAGCGTGCGGTGGTGAAGGGCGCGCATGGTCTGCTCGAGTTTTTCAGGAGCATTGGGGCCAAGCGCAAGGATCTGCCCTACGACATTGACGGTGTCGTGTACAAGGTGAACAGGATCGAGCAACAGCGCACACTCGGCTTTGTGTCGCGCGCACCGCGCTTTGCGCTGGCGCACAAGTTTCCGGCCGAAGAGGCGATGACCGTGTTGCAGGACATTGATGTGCAGGTCGGACGCACCGGAGCGATTACGCCGGTTGCACGCCTCGCGCCGGTATTCGTCGGCGGCGTGACCGTAACCAATGCGACGCTGCATAATGAGGACGAGGTCCATCGCAAGGATATCCGGATCGGTGATACCGTCATTGTGCGCCGCGCGGGTGACGTCATTCCCGAAGTGGTTTCCTATGTTCCCGAGTTGCGCCCGGCGCATACCCGCAAGTTCGTGATGCCGTCAGCATGTCCGGTCTGCGGCTCACCGATCATCCGCCCCGAGGACGAAGCGATTGCGCGCTGTTCCGGCGGTTGGGTGAAGTGCCCGGCGCAGCGCAAGGGCGGTCTGCTGCATTTTGTGTCCCGTCGCGCCATGGATATCGAAGGCTTCGGCGAACAATTGATCGATCAACTGGTCGACAAGCACATCATCACGACGGCAGCCGACCTGTACAAGCTCGGCTTCACGGCGTTGGCCGAACTCGACCGGATGGCGGAGAAGTCGGCTCAGAACGTTCTGAATGCGCTGGAAAAATCCAAGTCGACCACGCTTGCCCGCTTCGTCTACGCATTGGGGATTCGCCATGTCGGAGAAGCGACGGCAAAGGAACTGGCGCGCCATTTTGGCAGCCTTGATGCCTTGCTGGGCGCGTCGGAGGAGCAGTTGCTGGAGGTGGCGGATATCGGCCCGGTAGTGGCACGTTCCATCATGACGTTCCTGTCCGATCCGATGAATCGCGAGCTGATCGAGCAACTGCGCGCGGCCGGCGTCCACTGGAGCGAAAACGCAGGTTCTGCCAGCGAGGCCAAGCCTTTTCAGGGTAAGACCTTTGTCCTTACCGGAACGCTTCCGACCATGACGCGTGACGAGGCTGCCGCAAAGATCGAGGCAGCAGGTGGCAAGGTGGCGGGTTCGGTGTCGAAGAAGACGAGCTACGTTGTCGCAGGCGAGGAAGCCGGGAGCAAACTGGCCAAGGCGCAGGAACTTGGCGTGAACATTCTTGACGAGAAGGGTTTATTGCGATTGCTGGAAGAAAGATGAAAACAATCAAGAAAGCCGTATTCCCCGTCGCAGGACTAGGAAGCCGTTTCCTTCCCGCGACAAAGGCGCAGCCGAAGGAGATGCTTCCCATCGTCGACAAGCCACTGATCCAGTACGCGGTGGAAGAAGCGGTGGCCGCTGGCATCACCGACCTTGTGTTCATTACCGGCCGAAACAAGCGCGCCATCGAAGACCATTTCGACACGGCATATGAACTCGAAGCCGAGCTTGAGGCAAGCGGGAAGACGGCATTGCTTGAAGTGGTTCGTGGCGCCATTCCAAAGGGGATCAAGTGCATCTACATTCGCCAGTCGGCCCCGCTCGGGCTTGGGCATGCGGTGCTATGCGCACGGCCGGTAATCGGTGATGACCCTTTCGCCGTATTGCTTGCCGATGACCTGATGGATGTCGATGCCGGAGAAAAACCGGTGCTGGCGCAGATGACCGAGATCTACAAGCAGGAAAGGACCAGCCTCCTGGCCGTGCAGGAAGTGCCGCGCGCGGAAACCTCGCAATACGGTATCGTCAGTGTCACGCCATACAAGCCAAACCTCGATCGCGTCAACAACATCGTGGAGAAACCCTCTCCCGAAACCGCACCGTCGACCCTTGCCGTAGTCGGCCGCTATGTCCTGGACAACAGGATTTTCGACTTCCTTGAAGGCCTGGGCAAGGGTGCTGGCGGAGAGATACAGCTCACCGATGGCATCGCTGCATTGATGAAATCGGAGCAGGTACTGGCGTATCGCTATGCTGGCCGTCGTTTCGATTGCGGCTCGAAACTCGGCTACCTCCAGGCAACCGTGTCCATGGGATTGAAACACCCCCAGATGGGCAAGGCGTTTGCAGATTACCTGGACCAGCTGAAATGAGCGTCAGGGAAATTCTGCGCATGGGCGATCCGCGACTGCTGCGGCAGGCCGAGTCGGTATCGCAGTTCGGCACGCGTGAGCTGGATCAGCTCATCGAAGACATGTTCGATACGATGCACGCTGCAAATGGTGCAGGGCTCGCGGCACCGCAGATCGGCGTCAACCTGCAGCTCGTGATTTTCGGATTCGGACAGAATGCGCGCTACCCCGACGCGCCGTCGGTGCCGGAGACTGTGCTGATCAATCCGAGCCTCAAACCTCTCTCGGAAGAAATGGAGGAGGGTTGGGAGGGATGCCTGTCCGTACCTGGTCTGCGAGGCGTGGTGCCGCGCTGGACCCGGCTTCATTACGAGGGCGTCGACCAGCATGGCCATGCCATCGTCCGCGACGTGGAGGGCTTTCATGCACGCGTGGTGCAGCATGAATGCGATCATTTGGCAGGGATCCTGTATCCGATGCGGATCAGGGACTTTTCACGTTTCGGCTACACCGATATCCTGTTTCCGGGGCTGGACGCTGCAAAAGAGGACTAGCATCGCACTAACTGCCCCCGGCTAGAATTTTTCATCCGGGCGAAGATAGCGCCACTGCCCGGTTGGCAAGTCGCCCAGGCTGACCCGACCGATACGGACGCGTTTCAGTCCGAGCACCTTCAGTCCGACCGCTTCGCACATGCGGCGGATCTGCCTTTTCTTTCCCTCGCGCAGGATGAAGTCGAGCTGGTCGTCATTTTGCCAGCGCACCTTCGCCGGCAGCAGTTTCTTGCCATCCAGCGACAAGCCGTGATTCAGCAGCTTGAGGTCGGCGTCCGGCAGCCTGCCCGGCTTCGTGTACTGAACGCGCACCAGGTATTCCTTCTCCACCGACGTATCTTCGCCAATCAATTGCTTCGCAATGCGACCATCCTGCGTCAGCACCAGCAAGCCCACTGAATCGATGTCGAGCCGTCCGGCTGGAACCAGGCTGCGCAACTGGCTCGGTTGGAATTTCAACGGCGCCTTGTCTTCTTTCCAGCGTGTGCCGGCATTGACGAGCGTGACAGCGGGCTTGTAACCATCCTCAGCCTGCCCGCTGACGTAACCGACCGGCTTGTTGATGAGGATCGTGACCCGGCGTGCCTGTTCTGCGCTCGCTTGGCGTTCGACCGTAATCCGTTGATTCGGCAGGACCTTGCTGCCGAGTTCCGAAACAATTACGCCATCCACACGCACCCAGCCCCGTTCGATCCACTCGTCGGCCTCGCGGCGCGAGCAGAGGCCGAGTTCGGACATGCGTTTGGACAATCGGACAAGTTCAGTCATGGCATTGGAATTAAAAGCTAGACGCGCAGTGCTTCGAGCAGATCCGTCTCGAGCTGGATCTGACTGCGCGCATTGTTCAGCACCGGCCCGTCGACCAAGAAAACGTCTTCGACGCGTTCGCCCAGTGTCATGATCTTGGCGGTATGAAGGTTGATCTTGTACTTCGCCAGCACGTTCGCAATCGAATACAGCAACCCGTTACGGTCATTGGCGGAGACTGAAAGCAGGTAGTACTGCCCTCGCTCGTCTGGACGCAGATCCACTGTCGGCGTGATCGGAAAGGTACGCGACAGGCGTGACAGGCGACCCTTGGTCGGCGGCGGAAGTTCCGCGTGCGACTTCAGCAATTCGGTCAGCTCATGTTCGATCAGGCTGATGATGTCGCGATAACTGTTTGCGAAAGCCGGCTCGGTAACGAGGAAGGTATCGAGGGCATACCCGTTCTTCGTGGTATGGATCTTCGCATCGAGGATGCTGAAGTTTTTCCTGTCGAAGTAGCTGCAGATGCGCGCGAACAGGTCCGGCTGATCCTTCACGTAGACGGCAACCTGCACGCCTTCCCCGATCGGCGCAAGGCGACACTTTACGACCGGGTGAGCATTGTCGGTCTTGTTGAACAGCGAACGCGTCTGCCACGCGATATCCGATGCGTCATGACGCAGGAAGTAGGCAACATCCAACTGGCGCCACAAGCGCTCGTGAGCGCTCTCGGGCAAGCCATACAGGCGCAGGGTCTTGAGGGCGGCCTCCTGTCGGTTCTTCAGCTCGTGATCCGTCGACGGGTGTTCGCCGCCGATGACACGCAGGGTCATCCTGTAGAGGTCTTCCAGCAGCTTGCCTTTCCATGCATTCCAGACCTTTGGGCTGGTGCCGCGGATATCGGCGACCGTCAGCAGATAGAGCGCGGTGAGATGCCGTTCATCCTTGACCAGGTTTGCGAAATTCCGGATGACATCGGGATCTGACAAGTCCTGTTTCTGCGCGACCTGTGACATCGACAGATGATGCTGCACGAGGAATACCACGAGCGCGGTGTCTTCCCTCGACAGCCCATGGTCCTTGCAGAAACGCCGCGCATCGGCCATGCCAAGCGTGGAATGGTCGCCCTTGCGCCCCTTGGCGATGTCATGGAACAGTGCGGCGATGTACAGCAGCCAGGGCTGCGCGAAGTTGGCCATCAGCTGGCTGCAGAATGGGTATTCGTGCGCATGCTCCGTCATGGTGAAACGACGTACATTGCGCACCACCATCAGGATATGCTGGTCGACCGTATAGACATGGAACAGATCGTGCTGCATCTGGCCGACGATGCGACGGAAATTCGGCAGGTAGCGCCCGAGGACGCTGGTCTGGTTCATGCCGCGCAACGCATGGGTGATTCCCTGTGGTGCCTGCAGTATCTGCAGGAAGAGTGACCTGTTGGCCGGATCCCGCCGGAATTTGCCGTCGATCTTGAAGCGGGCATGCCAGAGCGCGCGCAGGGTTCGCGCTGTCATGCCTTTCAGTTCGGCATGCTGGGCGATCAGCAGGAAAACCTCGAGCATGGCCGAAGGCGTCGCCTCGAAGGTATTGTCCTGGGCGATGTCGATCAGGCCATTGATCGCGTTGAAACGTTCGTTGATCGGCTGCAGCGAGCCATGCTGCGGAAACAGTTGGGCTTCGATGTTCTGCAGCAGGATCGTATTGAGCTGGGTAACCGCCTTTGCTGCCCAGTAGTAGTGCTGCATCAAGTATTCGCTGGCGCGGCGTGTTTCGGTCGTCTTGAAGCCGAAGGTCTCAGCGATGGGCGTCTGCACGTCGAAGACGAGCCGGTCTTCGCGTCGCTGTGCGTGAATATGCAACCGGATCCGAATGTCTTTGAACACGCGCTCGTTCTGCATGAGCTGGCGCGCTTCCGTGGACGTGACCAGGCCGCGTTCGGCGAGCTTGCGCCAAGAATCGCCAAGTCCCGCGGCCTTGGCGACCCAGATGATCACCTGCAGGTCGCGCAGGCCACCCGGGCTTTCCTTGCAATTTGGTTCGAGGCTGTACGGCGTATCCTCGTACTTGGCATGGCGCTGCCGCATTTCCAGGGTTTTTGCCTGGAAAAACGCCTGCGGATTGATGGCAGCCGTGTGCCGGTCCTGGAGGAATTGGAACAGTTTGCGATTCCCGGTAACGAGCCGGGCTTCCAGCAGGCTGGTCTGGACAGTGATGTCGGCAGCGGATTCCGTCAGGCATTCATCCACTGTCCGGATGCTGTGCCCCATTTCCAGCCCGATATCCCAGAACAGCTGGACCAGTTCCTCCAGTGTGCCCTGAAGCTGCGCGTCCGCAGCGGATTCCAGCAGGATGAGCACGTCCACGTCGGAATGCGGAAATAGCTCTCCACGTCCGTATCCGCCAACGGCCACGAGTGCCGCGCTGGAAGGCATCCCAAACGCTTCCCAGGCGTGAATCAGGGCAGCGTCGACGTTATGGCGAAGCTGCTTGAGCAGTTTTTCCGGTTTTCCGTCGGCCTGGAAGGCGTGGATGGCTGCTTGGCGCTCGCTCTTCAGCTGCTCTTTGAGCGTCAATGCAAGAGACGCCATCGCTAGATTTCAATAGTTTGGGGCGCGGAGGATTGCGGGATGAAGGCGGGCGGCGCAGGCATGCCGGGCGAAATCGTCAGGACTTCGTACCCGGTTTCAGTCACCAGCACGGTATGCTCCCACTGTGCGGACAGGCTGCGATCCTTGGTCTTGATCGTCCAGCCGTCACCCATTTCGCGGATCTCACGGCGTCCGGAGTTGATCATCGGCTCGATCGTGAAAATCATGCCGGCGCGCAATTCTTCCAGGGTACCTGGGCGACCATAATGCAGCACTTGCGGTTCCTCATGGAACACCTTGCCGATGCCATGGCCGCAGAATTCACGGACCACGCTATAGCCAGCCTTCTCTGCATATTGCTGGATGACATGGCCGATATCGCCGAGATGTGCTCCCGGCTTCACCTTGGAAATACCCAGCCACATGCACTCGAACGTGATTTCCGTCAGCCTCTTGGCAAGAATTGACGGCTCGCCCGCGTAGAACATACGGCTCGTGTCGCCGTGATATCCATCCTTGATGACTGTGATGTCTATGTTGACGATATCGCCGTTTTTCAGCACCTTGTCGCCCGGAATTCCATGGCACACCACGTCATTGACCGAGGTGCAGGTTGCCTTCGGATAGGGGGTGTAGCCGGGAGGGCAGTAGTTGAGGGGGGCAGGGATGGTGCCCTGTACATTGACCATGTATTCATGGCAAAGACGGTCAAGTTCACCAGTTGTCACGCCAGGCTTGACATGCGGCGCGATAAAATCGAGCACCTCCGCCGCGAGTCTCCCCGCGATACGCATGCCTTTGATATCGTCTTCAGTTTTGATGGAGATGGAACCCATAGAGCAAGCCACACACGCCAGAAGGCGTAAATAATAATTAATCTCAGATTATAGACGACCTGCGCGCTGTTCGCTTGGATTGGGTGGTCGCACAGCTTGAATAAGTACGCAAATCTGGGGTAGAATCTTGGGTTAGCTTGAAACGACTTCAAGTGAAACACTTTTCTGAAATCGCGAATCCGGTCCCAAAGGGTGCCCGAAGGGTGACTGACCGGATTCCAGACCTAACCCTGGAGATATTATGTCCGTTACCATGCGTGAAATGCTGGAAGCCGGTGTTCATTTCGGCCACCAAACCCGCTTCTGGAACCCCAAGATGGCCCCGTACATTTTCGGTCATCGCAACAAAATTCATATCGTCAACCTGGAAAAAACCCTGGGGATGTACCAGGAGGCGATGAAATACGTTCGCCAGCTGGCGGCCAACCGCGGCACCATCCTGTTTGTCGGCACCAAGCGTCAGGCACGCGAAATCCTGGCTGCAGAAGCACAGCGCGCAGGGATGCCCTACGTTGATCAACGCTGGCTGGGCGGCATGCTGACCAACTTCAAGACCATCAAGACTTCAATCAAGCGCCTGAAGGACATGGAAGCCGCGATCGAAGACGGTTCGGTTGAGAAGATGAGCAAGAAAGAAGGCCTGATGTTCCAGCGCGAGATGGAAAAACTGCAGAAGTCCATCGGCGGCATCAAGGACATGAACGGCATCCCGGATGCGATCTTCGTGATTGACGTCGGCTACCACAAGGGCGCAGTCACCGAGGCAGGCAAGCTCGGCATCCCGGTTATCGGTGTAGTCGACACCAACCATTCTCCCGAAGGCGTGACCTACGTCATCCCGGGCAACGATGACTCCTCCAAGGCGATCACCCTCTACGCACGTGGCGTGGCTGACGCGATCCTTGAAGGTCGTGCGAATGCGACCAGCGAAGTCCTGGAGGCCGTGAAGGGCGGAGCGGACGAATTCGTCGAGGTCAACGAACAGGCATAAGGCCCTGTGCCCTGAATGTCGGGCTTCAAAAAGGGGCAACAGAGGTTCGCCCCTTTTTTTTAGGCGGCTTGAACGTATTTTGATTGAACGCGTCGGATATGACGCTCACTGAATTGAGGAGAAAGACATGGCGGCAATTACCGCAGCGATGGTTGGCGAACTGCGCGCAAAGACTGACGCGCCGATGATGGAATGCAAGAAGGCATTGACCGAAGCCGATGGTGACATGGTGCGTGCCGAAGAAATCCTGCGCGTAAAGCTGGGCAGCAAGGCTTCGAAGGCGGCTTCCCGCGTGACCGCGGAAGGCGTCGTGGCAGTTCATATCTCGGGCGGTGTCGGTGCGATCATCGAAGTCAACTGTGAAACCGATTTCGTGACCAAGAACGACGATTTCATCGAGATGACAAAATTGGCAGCCAAGCTGGTTGCCGAGAAGAACCCGGCCGACGTGGCGGCTCTGGGAGCGCTGCCGGTTGATGGCAAGACGCTGGAAGAAGTCCGCTCTGCGCTGGTCGGCAAGATCGGTGAAAACATGACTTTCCGTCGCTTCAAGCGTTATGAAACCGGCGCCAAACTGACCTCCTATCTGCACGGCACCCGCATTGGTGTGATGGTCGAGTATGAAGGTGCGGACGAGCAGGTCGGTAAGGACGTCGCAATGCATATCGCAGCGATGAAGCCGGTTGCCTTGTCGAGCAGCGACGTGCCGGCCGACTTGATCGAAAAAGAGCGTTCGATCGCAACGCAAAAAGCAGCAGAATCCGGCAAGCCGGCCGATATCGTTGCGAAGATGGTTGAGGGCTCCGTGCAGAAGTACCTGAAGGAGGTTTCGCTTCTTAACCAGCCGTTCGTCAAGAACGACAAGCAGACCGTCGAACAGATGCTGAAGTCAGCCAACACGACTGTGAAAGCGTTCACGCTGTATGTGGTCGGCGAAGGCATCGAGAAGAAACAGGATGACTTTGCCGCAGAGGTTGCAGCACAGGTTGCAGCAGCCAAGCAGGCATAAGCAAAAAGAAGCGGGCCGAAAGGCCCGTTTTTCTAGGTAATCCAAATTACCTGGAGGCGAAGTTTTCGTATTTTAGAACGCCAGACTTAATGTTGCTTTATTGGGAATATAGATATTTTCACCGAGAAACATAGTTTTACGTTTAGTCAATGCGAAAATGCGCCGGGAATACCGGATTTCATCTAATCTTTAGTCTCGGGATGGCTATCTGACGATGAAAACGGGCAATAACCGATTACGATCGTGAATCGGACACTGATTAGGAGTCTAGCCCATGTCAAAACCCGCTTATAAACGCGTCCTCCTGAAACTCTCGGGCGAAGCGTTAATGGGCGACGATGCCTATGGCATCAATCGAGCCACCATCGAACGGATGGTGGCAGACGTCGCGGAAGTATCGAAGCTGGGTGTGGAATTGGCAATCGTGATCGGCGGCGGCAATATTTTTCGCGGTGTGGCACCAGGTGCACAGGGCATGGACCGGGCGACGGCGGACTACATGGGCATGCTGGCGACCGTGATGAATTCCCTGGCACTGGCCGACGCCATGCGGCAGGCCGGCATAACCGCACGCGTCATGTCAGCGATCAGCATTGAACAGGTCGTCGAACCCTATGTACGGCCTAAGGCGTTGCAGTACCTCGAAGAGGGCAAGGTGGTGATATTCGCAGCGGGTACCGGCAATCCGTTCTTTACGACTGACACGGCAGCTGCCTTGCGCGGCTCGGAAATCGGCGCCGAGATCGTACTGAAGGCGACGAAAGTCGATGGTGTGTATAGTGCGGATCCGAACAAAGACCGCAACGCGACGCGTTATGCGACCATTACCTTTGATGAGGCCATTTCCAAGCATCTTCAGGTCATGGACGCAACAGCATTTGCGCTTTGCCGCGACCAGAAGTTGCCGATCAAGGTGTTTTCCATCGTCAAACCGGGCGCCCTCAAGAATGTGATTATGGGCGAGGACGAAGGTACACTGGTTCATGTATAACTCGTAGCAATAGAGGAGAGCAGTATGGCAGTCGCTGAAGTCAAGAAAAATGCCGAACAGAAGATGCAGAAATCGATCGAGACCCTGAAGACGGATCTCGCAAAGGTCCGTACCGGCCGGGCGCATACGGGTATCCTCGATCATGTTCTGGTTGATTACTACGGCACACCGACGCACATCAACCAAGTGGCAAACGTCACTTTGCTGGACGCGCGCACAATTGGTGTTCAGCCATGGGAAAAGAAGATGGTTTCCGTCGTCGAAAAAGCGATTCGTGAGTCCGATCTTGGCCTGAATCCTTCCACGCAGGGCGACATGATCCGCGTGCCGACGCCGCCGCTGACGGAAGAGCGCCGCAAGGAAATCGTCAAGCTTGTAAAGGGCGAGGGCGAAGATTCCAAGGTCGCTATTCGCAACATTCGCCGCGACGCGAATGAAGCCCTGAAAAAGATGTTGAAGGATAAGGTTTGCTCGGAAGATGATGAGCGTCGCGCACAGGACGACGTTCAGAAACTGACGGACAAGTTTGTTGCCGAAGTGGATAAGCTGATTTCCGAAAAAGAAAAAGAGCTGCTGACTGTTTGATTCTGCAATTCCTTCTCAGCAGCGTTTTTGTGTCAATCAGGTTCGTCCGGAGTCGGACATCTGGCCAGGATGAACCATCCTGCGCGTACTGCAGGCAATACGGCCGGGGCTACCATGCTCCGGCGTAAGTTGTTGCACAATAGGGTATGCTTTGCAGGTCCCACCCGGTAAAGCACGTCAAAATAACCCTCTTTCAGGCTCTGCCCACCTCATGAAGCATCTGAGTTCAACCCTGGCGATACCCAACGCCTCGTCCGTACCTCGACATGTCGCCATTATCATGGATGGCAACGGCCGGTGGGCAACCAAACGCTTCATGCCACGCGTGGCAGGCCACGGAAAAGGCGTTGAATCCGTACGAGCCATCGTGGAGGCTTGTGTCGCCCGCGGTATCGAATATCTGACCTTGTTTGCATTCAGTTCCGAAAACTGGCGCCGTCCCGCGGA
Organism: Noviherbaspirillum sp.; assembly: GCF_035254685.1. GTDB lineage: Bacteria > Pseudomonadota > Gammaproteobacteria > Burkholderiales > Burkholderiaceae_D > Noviherbaspirillum. The sequence continues at coordinate 140,532 of NZ_DATFAI010000037.1, forward strand.
CGAAGTGTCACTTTTGATGCGCCTGTTTGTCACTGCGCTTGAGCGTGAAGTCTCGAAGATGCACGCCAATGGCATCCGGCTGAGGGTGGTCGGTGACTTGAGCCGTTTTGATGTGAAGCTGCAAAAGCTGATCACCGACGCGCAGCGCAGGACTGCGGAAAACCGTCGCCTGACGGTCACGATCTGCGCCAATTACGGCGGACGGTGGGACATCATGCAGGCGATGAACAAGATGATCGCCGCCAATCCCGATGCGAGCGATTTCACGGAAGAGCAGCTTGCACCGTATCTGTCGATGGCCTATGCGCCTGAACCGGACCTGTTCATCCGTACCGGCGGCGAAGAGCGCATTTCAAATTTTCTGTTGTGGCAGCTTGCTTACACGGAACTCTATTTCACAGAAACATACTGGCCGGACTTTGACGCCGCGGCGCTGGATCGTGCCATTGAATCGTACCAGCAGCGGGAACGTCGCTTCGGCCGCACCAGCGAGCAGTTGGTCGAACAGAAAAAGGCCTCGTGATGCTAAGAACGCGTGTCATTACCGCGTTGGTCTTGCTGGCGATACTGGTGGCTGTCGTTTACTCGGAATCCTATCCGTTTTTCATTGCTGTGGCGGCGCTATTTTTCGGTGCTGCATCGTGGGAAAGCTTCAGGCTTTTCCAGTATCGTCAGCCATTGTTCGGCACTGCCGTCTGGGCTGTGGCATTCCTTCTTCTCGTCTTCCAGGGCGTATCCGATTCGGTGAAACTATTGTTTGCCCTGTGCGCTGCCATCTGGGCAATCAGACTGGCGCCATCCTTGGCGTTGGGCTTGCCGCCGCTGGAAGGCTTCGCCAATCGCCTGCTCAACGGGATTTATGGCATCGCCATACTCGGCTGCTTTCTGGCGATTGTTGTCCTATACGGGCATTCGCCGCTTTACCTGCTCTCGGTGATGGCGATCGTCTGGGTTGCTGACATTGGCGCGTATTTTTCCGGAAAGGCATTCGGCAAGCACAAGCTTGCGCCGTCCATTTCGCCAGGCAAGTCGTGGGAGGGGGCGATTGGCGGTTGGCTTGCGGTATTGGTCCTCGCGGGAGTATCTGCTGAGATGCCGGCATTGGCCGACACGTTCGCCGCGCGCACCCTGGCGAAAGCAGGATGGCCAGGGTTGTGCCTCGTGATGACGATCATGGTTGCCGCCAGCATTGTCGGCGACCTGTTCGAATCGCAGCTCAAGCGCCGCGCCAGCATGAAGGACAGCAGCAATCTGTTGCCGGGGCATGGCGGCGTCCTCGATCGGATCGACGCCTTGATCCCGGCCCTGCCGCTTGCGGTCCTGTTTGATTCATGGTTTTAAGTAGGTAGCCAGGATGCAGCATATTACAATTTTGGGGTCGACAGGCTCAATTGGCGTTTCCACGCTTGATGTGGTTGGGCGCCACCCCGATCGTTATCGTATCTACGCACTCACCGCGCATCATCGTGTCGAGGAACTGGCGGCACAATGCGCGCAATTCCGTCCGCAGGTTGCAGTGGTCGGCTCCGCACAGGCTGCCGAAGCCTTGGCACGGCTTCTCGTCGAGAAGGGCGTGAAGACGGAAATCGCCTACGGCGAAGCGGCATTGAGCGAGGTTGCGAGCGCTGCCGGTTGTGACGTTGTGATGGCCGCGATTGTGGGAGCGGCGGGGCTTGCGCCGACCTTGGCGGCGGCAAAGGCAGGCAAGAAGATTTTGCTGGCAAACAAGGAGGCATTGGTGATGTCCGGCCGCTTGTTCATGGACGCCGTCAGTGCCAGCGCCGCGACGCTGCTGCCCATCGACAGCGAGCACAACGCAATTTTCCAGTGTCTGCCGCCGTCCTATGCGCGTACACCTTCAGGACATGGTGTTGCAAAGATTCTCCTCACAGCATCCGGCGGGCCATTCCTCAAGCGCGCGGTCGAGACGCTGGAAAATGTGACTCCCGAAGAAGCTGTGGCGCATCCGAACTGGGTGATGGGCCGCAAGATTTCTGTCGACTCTGCCACCATGATGAACAAAGGGTTGGAAGTCATCGAGGCACATTGGCTGTTCGGCGCTGCGGCAAGCGAAATCGAAGTTGTGATCCATCCCCAGAGCGTGATCCACTCGATGGTCTCTTACATCGATGGTTCGGTACTGGCGCAACTCGGAAATCCCGACATGCGAACGCCAATCGCCCACGCACTGGCCTATCCGGAGCGCATCGTTTCCGGTGTGGGGGCAATGGACCTGGCCAAGATCGGCCAGCTGGTTTTCCAGCGGCCGGATTTCGAGCAGTTTCCCTGCCTGAAACTGGCCTATGATGCATTGTTGGCGGGTGGAAGCGCCCCGACTATACTGAACGCGGCAAATGAAGTTGCTGTCCAAGCATTCCTGGACAGGAAAATTGGCTTCCGCGCAATAGACCGGTTAATTGCCCGGGTCATGGACGCAGTGCCGCATGGCGAGATAGGCGACATTGCCTCCCTGCTCGAGCAGGACCGGCGGGCGCGGGAGGTTGCGGGCTCCCTCATTTCATAGATAGCGAAAACATGACTCTGCTGCAGACAGTGATAGCGTTCCTCGTGGCGCTCGGCGTGCTGGTTGTGGTTCATGAGCTTGGTCATTACTGGGTAGCCCGCTGGTGCGGCGTCAAGGTATTACGTTTTTCGTTGGGCATGGGACGGATCATCTACTCCCGGCGCATCGGCCCAGACCAGACGGAATGGGCCTTGTCGGCCTTGCCGTTCGGCGGCTACGTCAAGATGCTGGATGCGCGTGAACAGGATTTGAGCAACCTGCCTGCCGAAGACCTGAAGCGCGAATTTACGCGTCAATCGGTATGGAAGCGCATTTCGATCGTGGCCGCCGGACCGCTTGCCAATTTCCTTCTGGCCATCGCCGTATTCGCGGGCCTGTACAGCTACGGCATTCCCGAACCAACGACACATGTACGGACCGTGCCCGAACATTCAGCAGCGCATCAGGCAGGGATGCGAGGCGGGGAGCTGATTACTTCGGTCAATGGCGAGCCCGTTCGCGTCTGGTCTGACCTGCGCTGGAAGATGATGCAGGCTGCAATTGAAAAGAAGCCGGCACGGCTTGAGGTCGAGCGTCCGAATACTACGGGCGGCAAATCGCTCGATACGGTCAGCGTCCGTCTTGATGGGCTGTCCACGGAAGACCTCGAAGGCGACTTCCTGGCAAAGCTGGGAATCGACCTCGCCCGCCCGCCGGCAATGATCGGCAAAGTGCTTCCCGACGGCCCGGCAATGTCCGCCGGTTTGCACGACGGCGATCTCATCACCAGGGTGAATGGCAAACCTGTCGCAGACGGGCTCGCTTTTGTCGAACTTGTGCGCGCATCTCCGGGACGAGTCCTCGATCTCGAAGTCATGCGGAATGGGCAGATATTCCACATCAGGGTAACGCCTGAGTCATACAGCAAGAATGGCCAGACCATCGGGCGTATCAAGGCCGAAGTGCCTCTTGCCCCGGAAATGACTGTGGCTAGCGAAGCGCCACCGGCGGCACTGGCGAAGGCAGTCAGGAAGACCTGGGATACCAGTGTCCTGACGTTGAAAATGCTTGGTAAAATGATCGTTGGCGAAGTTTCCTGGAAGAATATTACAGGGCCGATCACGATTGCCGATTACGCAGGGCAGACAGCTCGTATCGGCGCCATCAGCTACCTGACGTTCATCGCGTTTATCAGCATCAGCCTGGGCGTGATGAATCTGCTTCCCATCCCAGTGTTAGATGGGGGGCTTTTACTGTATTATTCGCTGGAACTTTTGACCGGGCGGGCCATTCCCGAGCGGGTCGGAGAAGTGGCCCAGCGAGCAGGCGTGGGCATTCTGATGGCGTTGATGGCGGTCGCCATCTTCAATGACATCGTTCGGCTCATGTCCTGAGTTTTCGCCAGCTGTCAGAGGATGGGCGGCCGGCGGAAATATTGATAATAAAATAACCGATGAAATTATATTCCGAGCGTTTCCCCCAGCCTTTTTCCCCTCGCCGCTTCATCGCCATTGCCGCTTTCACCCTCATCGCGGGCCATGCGCTGGCTGTCGAGCCCTTCGTCGTCAAGGACATTCGCGTTGAAGGGATTCAACGTACCGAAGCGGGTACCATTTTCAGTTATCTTCCCGTACGAGTCGGAGAAACCTACACGGATGAAAAGGGTGCCGCCGCCATCAAGGCGCTCTATGCTACTGGCTTTTTCAAGGACGTACGCATTGAAGTTGAAGGCGACGTGCTCGTCGTCAGTGTTGAGGAACGTCCTGCAATTGCCAGCGTGGACTTCACCGGCGTCAAGGAATTCGACAAAGAGCAGTTGACCAAGGCACTGAAGGACATCGGACTCGGCGAGTCCCGAATCTACGACAAGGCGCTGCTCGACCGCGCGGAGCAGGAGCTCAAGCGGCAATATCTGTCGCGCGGCCTCTATGGCGTCCAGATCACGACGACGGTAACGCCGATCGAACGCAACCGCGTCAACATCACCTTTGCGGTTGATGAAGGCGAAGTGTCGCGCATCAAGCGGATCAATATCGTCGGCAACAAGGTGTTCTCCGACAAGGAACTGCTGGGCCTGCTGAATCTTTCCACGCCTGGCTGGTTCACCTGGTATACCAAGGCCGACCAGTATTCCAAGCAAAAGCTGACTGGTGACATCGAAACCTTGCGCTCCTTCTACCTGAATCGCGGCTACCTGGAAATGCAGGTTGAATCGACACAGGTGTCGATCTCGCCGGACAAGAAGGACATCTACATCACCATTAACATTAACGAGGGTGAGAAATTCACGGTCGGAGATGTCAAGCTGGAAGGCGAGATGTTCGGTCGGGAACAGGAACTGAAGTCGCTCGTGCAGCTCAAGCACGGGGATGTCTATTCGGGCGAGAAGCTGGCCGAAAGCGTCAAGAAGATTTCTGAACGCATGGGGAATTTCGGGTACGCATTCGCCAACGTCAATGCGAATCCGGAAATCAACCGCGAAAAGAAGGAAGTCGGTTTCACGATCCTGATCGACCCGGGCAAGCGCGTTTATGTGCGCCGGATCAATATCGCCGGCAATACGAAAACGCGCGACGAAGTCATCCGGCGTGAATTCCGGCAATTTGAAGATTCCTGGTATGACGGCGAGAAGATTCGCCTGTCGCGCGACCGCGTAGACCGCCTGGGCTACTTCAAGGAAGTGAATATCGACACGCCGGAAGTGTCCGGTACGACGGACCAGGTTGACGTCAACATGACGGTGGCGGAAAAACCCACTGGCAATATCCTGCTCGGCGCGGGCTTTTCGAGCAGCGACAAGCTTATGCTGACCGGTTCCATCCAGCAGGCAAATGCTTTTGGCAGCGGCAATACGCTCGGCCTGGACGTCAATACCAGCAAACTCAACAAGACGATTGCACTGTCCCAAACCACCCCGTATTTCACGGATGACGGTGTCAGCCGCAGCTACGAAGTTTTCCTGAGGACGATGCGTCCGCCGGAGGTGAATACCGGTGATTACATGGTGCAGACAACCGGCGCGAATATCCGTTTCGGTGTGCCGTTTTCCGAGCTCGACACGGTGTTCTTCGGTGCCGGCCTTGAGCACACCAACGTGACGACCTATACCGGCGTGCCGGGGCATAATGACAGTCCGGAGCTTTACAAGCGTTACGTAACCGACTTCGGCGACGGCACCGTCGCGAAAACAACCAGCTTCCCACTCACAGCGGCGTGGCAGCGTGACAGCCGTGACAGTGCACTCGTCCCGACCGTAGGGCGTTACCAGCGCATCAACTTCGAGGTGGCGCCAGTGGGCACATTGCGGTATTACCGGGCCGTGTACCAGCATCAGTATTTCCGTCCGCTGTTCCGCGCGGTGACGCTCGCGCTGAACGGCGAGTTCGATTACGGCCGTGGCATGGGCGGCAAGCCTTACCCGATCTTCAAGAACTTCTATGCTGGCGGTATCGGATCGGTTCGCGGATACGAGGGCTCGTCGCTTGGTCCTCGCGCAGCCAACGGCGACCCGCTGGGCGGCACATCGCGTATCATCGCGAATGCCGAATTGCAGTTCCCGTTCCCGGGATCCGGCAATGACCGGACATTGCGCTGGTTCACCTTTGCCGACGCCGGCAACGTGTTTGCGGAAGGAGTCAGACCGGAGCTCGGAGAGATGCGTTATTCCGCCGGCCTCGGCATCAGCTGGGTATCGCCGATCGGCCCATTGAAGCTGAGCTACGGCATGCCGCTGAATGCGAAGACTGGCGATCGCAAGCAGCGGTTCCAGTTCCAGCTTGGGACTGGCTTCTAATGGCATAATAGTAATTTGTTTTGCGGAGAATGACCTTGAAGTCTCTAACTACAGCATCGGTATCGCTCAAGTGCGTAGCGCTCTGCGCGGCGCTTCTGTTACCGCTGACGAGTGCACAGGCGCAGGAATCCAAAGTCGGCTTCGTCAGCACGGAACGTATTTTCCGCGAAGCCGCGCCGGCCAAGGCCGCGCAGGCAAAAATCGAACAGGAATTTTCCCGTCGCGACAAGGAACTGCAGGAAATGGCCAGCAAGCTGAAATCTATGTCGGAGAAGCTCGACAAGGATGCGGCTGTTCTGTCGGAGTCGGACCGGATCAAGCGTCAGCGCGATCTCGCGGATCTGGACAAGGATTTCCAGCGCAAGCAGCGCGAGTTCCGTGAAGACCTGAACCAGCGGCGCAACGAGGAATTGGCGGTCGTCCTGGAGCGTACGAACAAGGTGATCAAGCAGATCGCCGAAACCGAAAAGTACGACATCGTGTTTCAGGAAGCTGTCTACGCAAGCCCGCGTATCGACATCACGGATAAAGTGCTCAAGGCGCTCAATAACGGCAAGTAATTTTTGAAAAGGGCCGCAATGAGCACTCGGCTGCAACAACTGGTCGAACGCTTGGGAGGCCAACTGATCGGTGACGCCGACACGGAAGTTGTCGGCATCGCGCCGCTGGATACCGCAGACACGTCGCATGTGACGTTTCTCTCCAACCCCAAACTGCGCGCGCAGGCCGCACAGACCAAAGCCGCCGCACTGATTCTTTCACCGGCGGACGACCCCGCGATCAGCGGGATCTACAAGGGCGCGCGCATCGTCACCAGTAATCCGTACGCATATTTCGCGCGTGTCGCGCAGTTCTTCGCAGAACTCGCTGCCATACCGGTTATCCCCGGAATTCATCCAAGCGCAAGCGTTCATCCTGATGCGAAGGTCGATCCTGGCGCGTATGTCGGACCGCACACAAGCATCGACGCAGGCGCGAGTATTGCCGATGGAGCCGTCATCGACGCGGGATGTTTTATCGGACGTGATGCCAGGGTCGGGAAGCATACGCACTTCTTTGCCAATGTCTGCTTTCATGCCGGATGCGAGATCGGCGAGCGCGGCATCATTCACTCAGGCGCGGTAATCGGCGCGGACGGATTTGGTTTTGCCAATGACAAGGGGACGTGGGTCAAGATCCCGCAGACCGGGAGGGTGGTGATCGGCAATGATGTCGAAATCGGCGCCAGTACCACCGTCGATCGCGGTACGCTGGCGGACACGATCATCGAGGACGATGTCAAACTGGATAACCAGATCCATATCGGGCACAACTGCCACATCGGCGCCCATACCGCAATGGCTGGTTGCGTCGGCGTTGCCGGGAGCGCCAAGATAGGGAAATATTGCACCTTTGGCGGAGCGGCCATGGTGCTGGGGCAGTTAACGATTGTCGATAACGTTCATATCTCGGCTGCGAGCATGGTGTCGCGCTCCATCCTCGAGCCGGGCCATTACACAGGCTTCTACCCGCTGGCGAAGAATGCCGACTGGGAAAAATCCGCGGCGATTGTGCGCAACCTGGGAACCATGCGTGAGAAAATCCGCGAGCTGGAAAAAACGATTAAAACGCTCACTGAAAAAAAGTAATGAAAACTCTCGATATAACTCAAATCAAAGAATATCTGCCGCATCGATACCCGTTGCTGCTCGTTGACCGTGTGCTGGAATGGGAGTCCGGCAAATCGATTACGGCGATCAAGAACGTGACCGTGAACGAAGAATTCTTCAACGGTCATTTTCCGCACAAGCCGGTGATGCCCGGCGTGCTGATGATCGAAGCGCTGGCACAAACAGCCGCACTGCTATCGTTTCTGACCATGGGGCAGAAACCTGACCACAACAGCGTGGTCTACTTTGTCGGCATTGATGGCGCGCGCTTCAAGCGGCCCGTCGAGCCGGGCGACCAGCTCAAGATGCAGGTGGAGATCCTGCGTACCGCCCGTGGTATCTGGAAGTACAAGGCGCAGGCAAGTGTTGACGGTCAGGTTGCGGTCGAAGCCGAGCTCATGTGCACCATGCGTAGCGCGACAGACCCAAGCCAGCCAGCGGGGCAGTAATGACGATTATCCATCCGACCGCGATTGTCGATTCGAAGGCGGAACTCGATGATTCGGTCGAGGTTGGCGCCTATTCGATCATCGGTCCGCACGTCAAGATCGGGGCACGGACCAGGATCGGCCCACATGTGGTCATTGACGGCCATACCACGATCGGATGCGACAATAGGTTTTTCCAATTTTCCTCTATCGGCGGTGCACCGCAAGACAAGAAGTACGCGGGCGAGCAGACGCGCCTGGAGATTGGTGACCGCAACCTGATCCGCGAGTTCTGCACCTTCAATCTCGGTACTGTGCAGGACGAGGGCGTCACCCGCATCGGCAACGATAACTGGCTGTTGGCTTACGTGCACATCGCGCACGATTGCGTTGTCGGCAGCAACACGATCTTTTCCAATAACGCCAGCCTGGCGGGGCACGTCCACATTGGCGACTGGGTAATCCTGAGTGGGTTTGCCGCGGTCCACCAGTTCTGCCAGATCGGCGACCATGCCTTCGTCGGAATGAACACCAGCCTCACCCAGGATGTCCCGCCATTCGTCCTGCTTTCCGGCAATCCTGCTGCCGCTCATGGCATCAACATTGAAGGCCTCAAGCGCCGGGGCTTCAACAGGGAGCAGATCGGCGACCTTCGCAAGGCTTACAAGCTGATCTACAAATCCGGACTGACAGTGGAAGAAGCCAAGGCCGAAATCGCCAAGGAGGAAGCAGCTTCTCCGCGATCGGCTGACTGCCTGCGCCTGGTCCGCGAATTCCTCGATCGTACGACTCGTGGCATCGTCCGATAAACTTTCCATTGCGATGGTCGCTGGAGAAAGTTCGGGTGACCTGCTTGCGAGCCGCCTGCTGTCGGGTTTGCGGCCGCACATCCCCGATGCGTTGATCCATGGCATCGGCGGTCCCCGAATGGCGGAGTATGGGTTTCGTAGCGACTGGCCGATGGAAAAGCTGTCGGTGCGGGGCCTGTTTGAAGTTCTTGCGCATTACCGGGAAATCAAGGGAATCCAGAACAGCCTGCGCGACCAGTTGCTGGCGGAAAAACCGGCAGCCTTCATCGGTGTGGATGCTCCGGATTTCAATTTCGGGCTGGAGTCCCAGTTGAAGCAGGCCGGAATTCCGACCATGCATTTCATCAGTCCGTCGATCTGGGCCTGGCGCGGTGGACGGATCAAGAAAATTGCGCGTGCGGTATCGCATATGCTGGTCGTGTTTCCGTTCGAGGAAGAGATTTATCGTAAGGCCGGTATTCCTGTGACCTACGTCGGCTATCCGCTCGCGGAAGTAATTCCGATGGCACCGGACGTGACCGCTGCGCGCCTCGAACTCGGGTTGCCACCCGACGCGCGCGTTGTTGCCATTCTTCCGGGCAGCCGCATGTCCGAACTGAAGTACAACACAGTTGCGTTCATCGGCACGGCACGCTTGTTGTCGCAGCGAGATCCTTCCATTCGTTTTGTCGTGCCTATGGCGGGCGACAGGCAAAAGGCCTATTTCGAGGAACTGGTTTCGAAGGCAGGACTGGCAGATGTGCCTGTTCAGTTGCTTGCAGGCCGCTCGCACGCTGCAATTGCAGCGGCCGACAGCGTGTTGGTTGCATCCGGTACCGCGACCCTTGAAGTGGCGTTATTCAAGAAACCGATGGTGATTGCCTACAAGATGATGCGCGCTTCCTGGGAGATCCTGCGGCACATGGGCTACCAGCCGTGGGTGGGATTGCCCAATATTCTTGCCCGGGAGTTTGTTGTGCCTGAATTCCTGCAGAATGCAGCAACACCCGAGGCGCTTGCGGACGCGCTATGGAAGCAGCTTGAAGACCCTGCGCTGTGTGCACGCCTTCACGAACGCTTTACCGAAATGCACCACGCGTTATTGCGCGATACCGCCCGGGAAAGCGCTCAGGCGGTCCTGAAACTGATCGGACGTACGGCGGACGTATGAAAATGGATATTTCAAGTCTGCCGCTTTTCGATTATTCCGGTGAGTTGATATGTGGCGTGGATGAAGCCGGACGCGGGCCTCTGGCCGGAGCTGTCTTCGCGGCCGCCGTCATCCTTGATCCTGCAAAGCCGATCGAAGGCCTGAGAGACTCTAAAAAACTGACAGAAGCGCGGCGCAATATTCTCGCCGGCCAGATCAAGGCGGATGCATTGGCCTGGTCGATCGCACAATGCTCCGAAAGCGAAATTGACACGCTCAATATCCTTCAGGCGTCCATGCTCGCCATGCGGCGTGCCGTCGAAGGGCTCAAAGTTGTGCCGACACTGGCCCTGATTGATGGCAATCGCTGCCCCGTGATGCCGATCCGTTCGGAGGCCATCGTCAAAGGCGACGACAAGATTCCCGCTATTTCTGCCGCCTCCATCCTTGCCAAGACCGCGCGCGATGCTGCGCTGATGGCCTTGCATCTGGAATATCCGCAATATGGCTTTGACCAGCACAAGGGTTATCCTACGCCCTTGCATCTGGAACGCCTGCGTATTCACGGTGTATCACCCGTACACCGCAAATCGTACGCGCCGGTACGTGAGTTGATCGTAAACGCGCAGGAGCGGGCATACGAGCGCCGCGCGCGGATCCAGACATGAAGACGATTACATCGCGGGACAACCCACTGTACAAGGAGCTGAAACTCCTGGCGACCAGCTCACAGGCACGTCGCAAGGCAGGGCGCACGCTGCTGGATGGAACGCACCTGTGCCAGTCCTATCTGGAATGTATCGGCATGCCTCCGATATGCATTGTCAGCGAGAATTCGCTGACACATGCAGAAGTGGCAGAAATAGTTGAGCGTTGCGAGGCGGCACGTGTGACATGCATCAGCCTGCCCGAGCCGATGTATCAAGCAGTGAGCCAGGTCGAGCATGGTATCGGTTTGCTGTTTGTTATTGAGACGCCACAAGCTGCAATGCCTGAAAAGCTGTCCGGCTCAGCGGTCCTTCTGGACAATCTGCAAGACCCGGGTAATCTCGGTTCGATTCTCCGCAGCGCGGCCGCGGCCGGAATCGAGAGCGTGTTTTGCAGCAAGGGCACGGCGCTCGCATGGTCGCCAAAGGTACTGCGCGCAGGAATGGGAGCGCATTTTCTGCTCAGGATTAATGAAAACGTCGATCTTGCTTCGCTGGTGCGCTCTGCCACGATTCCGGTGCTTGCTACCAGTTCGCACGCGGAGCAGCGCATTTATGATGTCAATCTGGCTAGGCCGGTTGCGTGGCTGTTCGGCCATGAAGGGCAAGGCGTGTCCGATGAGTTGCTCGGGCTGGCGACCTCCCGAGTGTCGATTCCGCACCTTGGGCAGGTTGAATCGCTGAATGTTGCGGCGAGTGCCGCGGTCTGCTTTTTTGAGCAGGTGCGGCAAAGAGTTGTGGGCTAGGGGGCGCTGCGGTACTTCTCCGATCCTTCTGCGGCCTCGGACTCGCAGTCAAATGGCGTCTGCTGACGTCTCGCGGCACTCCTGATAAACCAACCCCGGCGCAACGTAGCGCTCTCCAGGCTCCAGCTTCATTTCACTTTCGAGCGGGCAAATCCGGTCAAACTGATACATACGTCCCTGAATGACCGCATAACGGTAGATGGCGCTGTCGCGATAGCTTCCGATCGGATCGGACACCCGTTCCGGTCGGATGATCCCGGAGTCTTGCTGGGCTTGCTCCGCGCGCTTGTTCTTTGACAAGAGTCCAAGCGACTCAATGTCCGACTCAACGTTTCCCAAGCCGTCTTTTAATGCCCAGAAGAAAAACAACAACCCGCCCCACAAAACCAGTTCAAGTAGCATGAAATCCATTCGTGCCTCCATTCTCCTTCGTTTATTTATACCCAATTTGTAAGCTTTGTGTAAGCTTTTTCTCTGAAGTTCCTGATCGAAATCGCGAGGAAACAAAAAAGCCGTTGCGCGTGAGCGGAACGGCTTTCGTAAGACAAAGGAAAAAAGATAATTTGTGCGCGAGCAACGCTCCTGGCACAGGATCTAATACGAGGGATTCTCCGACTTGATTTCCTGCAAGATCATTGTTGCAATTTCCTCAATGGATTTTGCAGTTGAAGACATCCACCGGATGCTTTCATGCTGCATCATTTTCTCGGCCTCATTCACTTCATACCGGCAATTTTCCAACGAAGCATATTTGCTCCCTGGTCGCCGTTCATTCCGGACCTCAGACAAGCGGTCGGGAGCAATGGAGAGACCAAAAATCTTTCTCTTGTAAGGCAGCAGGTCGCGAGGCAGTTTGCCACGCTCGAAATCTTCCGGGATCAGAGGGTAATTTGCTGCTTTTACCCCGTACTGCATGGCCAGATAAAGACTGGTTGGCGTCTTGCCCGAACGGGAGACACCGACCAGGATCACATCTGCCGCAGCAAGATTCTGGTTCGATTGCCCATCATCATGCGCCAGCGAGAAATTGATCGCCTCGATCCGATTCTTGTAGTCCGCGGAGTCGGCAATGTTGTGGCTTCGCCCAATCGTATGGGTCGACTTGACGCCGAGTTCCTGTTCCAGCGGTTCGACAAACGTCTGGATCAGGTCCATGTGCATGGCCTTCGAACGACGGATGACAGTGGACAACTCCGCCTTGACCAACGTGGAAAAAACGATTGCGCGCTTGCCGTCGCGTTCACATGCTTCATTGATTTCCTGAAGCGCTTCGTAAGCCTTATCGAGGGTGTCGATAAATGGCAGGCGGATCTGCCTGAAACGCAATTCGAATTGCGTCAGCACCGAATGGCCAAAGGTTTCCGCAGTAATTCCGGTCCCGTCCGAAACAAAAAATACGGTGCGATCGGCAGGTGGCAGGTGAGGTGCGGACAAGTCTGGCATAATGTTGACCAAATATAAAGCATGAAAAGTTCTTCAGTGTGCGACAGGATTCTGCCGGGCACTGTAAAATGACAATCAATTCGAATACATCACTTCGCGCCCACGAAGAATAACAAAAAGAACCGGGTGGCGACGACGGATATGAAGATTTTCCATCATCAAAACAGAGGTAGTTATGTCAACGGTACTCTCAACCGGGGCGACCCAGGAGGCTACGTACGTAGCTTCATTTGAAAATTTGCGTATGACGGACGTCGAGTCCGTCGGCGGCAAGAATGCGTCGCTCGGTGAAATGATCAGCCAACTGGCTGGCGCTGGCGTTCGCGTTCCTGGCGGCTTTGCAACCACCGCACAAGCGTTTCGTGACTTTCTTGCATATAGCGCCGGCAGCGGGGCGACGCTCGGCCAGCGCATTGCCGACCGTCTGGCTTCGCTGAACATCGACGATGTACGCGCGCTGGCACAAGCCGGTGCAGAAATCCGCCAGTGGATTTGCGAGACCCCGTTCCAGCCGCGGCTTGAACAGGAGATCCGCGAGTTTTACCAGCGCCTGGTGGCAGATTCGACCGCCGAAATGTCGTTTGCTGTTCGGTCTTCCGCCACAGCGGAAGACTTGCCTGATGCGTCGTTCGCGGGGCAGCAGGAGACTTTCCTGAATGTGGTTGGCATCGACAATGTTCTTGAGGCGATCAAGCACGTCTTCGCGTCGCTGTACAACGACCGCGCGATCTCGTATCGGGTGCATAAGGGTTTCACGCATTCCGAGGTGGCGCTTTCGGCCGGCGTGCAGCGCATGGTGCGCTCCGACGTCGGAGCTGCCGGCGTGATGTTTACGATCGACACCGAATCCGGCTTCAAGGATGTAGTCTTCATTACGTCCAGCTATGGCTTGGGTGAAACCGTCGTGCAGGGTGCAGTGAATCCGGACGAGTTCTATGTTCACAAGCCGATGCTGGAGCAGGGCAAGTCGCCGGTCATTCGTCGCAATATCGGCTCCAAGCTGATCAAGATGGAATTCACCGGCGAGGCCAAGGCTGGCCGCTCCGTGAAGACGGTGGACGTACCCATCGAGATGCGCAATCGTTATTCGCTGAACGACCAGGAAGTGGTCGAACTGGCGAAATATGCCGTCATCATCGAAAAGCATTATGGCCGTCCGATGGATATCGAATGGGGCAAGGATGGCCGCGACGGGAAGTTGTACATCCTGCAGGCGCGCCCCGAAACGGTAAAGTCGCAGCAGAAATCGACCGATGCGCAGCAGCGCTTCAAGCTGAAGAGTACCGGAACCGTGCTCGCGTCCGGCCGCGCCATCGGCCAGAAGATCGGTGCGGGCCCGGTCCGCGTCATTCACGATCCGTCGGAAATGGAGCGAGTGCAGCCTGGCGACGTGCTGGTGGCGGATATGACCGATCCCAACTGGGAGCCGGTGATGAAACGGGCATCGGCGATTGTCACCAATCGTGGCGGCCGTACCTGCCATGCAGCGATCATCGCGCGTGAACTGGGCGTTCCGGCAGTTGTCGGCTGCGGCAATGCGACCGACATGCTGAAAGATGGCACGCTGGTGACCGTGTCCTGCGCCGAGGGGGACGAAGGCAGGATTTATGACGGCCTGCTGGAGACCGAAGTGTCGGAAGTGTCTCGTGGTGAACTGCAGGAATTGCCGCTGAAGATCATGATGAACGTCGGTAATCCGCAACTCGCTTTCGACTTCCAGTCGATTCCGAATGGTGGCGTCGGTCTCGCACGTTTGGAGTTCATCATCAACAACAATATCGGCGTGCATCCGAAGGCTATCCTGGAGTATCCAGGGATCGACCCTGACCTGAAGAAGGCAGTCGAATCGGTGGCGCGCGGCCATGCTTCACCGAAGGCGTTCTATGTCGACAAACTCGCTGAAGGAGTGGCGACGATTGCCGCCGCGTTCTGGCCGAAGCCCGTTATTGTTCGTTTGTCCGACTTCAAGTCGAACGAGTACAAGAAGCTGATTGGTGGATCACGTTACGAGCCGGACGAGGAAAACCCGATGCTCGGCTTCCGCGGTGCGGCACGTTACCTCGCTGCAGATTTCGCCGAGGCGTTCGAACTGGAATGCCAGGCGATGAAGCGCGTGCGCAATGAGATGGGATTTACCAACGTGGAGATCATGGTGCCGTTCGTGCGGACGCTCGGCCAGGCCGAAAAGGTGGTGAATCTGCTTGGGAAAAATGGACTGCGTCGCGGCGAAAACGGTCTGCGTCTCATCATGATGTGTGAGGTGCCGTCCAACGCAATTCTGGCCGATCAGTTCCTCGAATTCTTTGATGGCTTCTCGATCGGTTCGAATGACCTGACCCAGCTCACACTCGGTCTTGACCGCGACTCCGGCATGGAATTACTGGCCGCGGATTTCGATGAGCGCGATCCGGCAGTACGCGCCTTGCTCTCGAAGGCAATTGCAGCCTGCCGCGCACAAGGCAAGTACATCGGTATTTGCGGACAGGGACCTTCCGATCATCCTGACTTCGCCGAATGGCTGATGAAGGAAGGCATTGCCTCGATTTCGCTGAACCCGGATACCGTGATCGATACATGGCAAAAGCTGGCATCAGCACGCTGATTCTAGAGAGCGCGTAAGGGTTTTTCCTACGAGAACGCGGGCGCACTGCCCGCGTTTTTCATTTTGGCAGTCTGCTGTTGTGCGACGGCAAAAGCGGGTGGAAAACCGTTTGAAGCCAAGGCATTTTGGATTAGACTTGAGCCAACTTGTCATCGAACAACAACCAACAAAAACAGCAGTACTTGTGTGTATTGCGCCCCTGTTTCCCTTTGGGTCACAGGGGCTTTTTGTTTTTGGAATATGATTGAAAAACAATAATAGAGAACGAGAGGGCGTGATATGGCCGATTGGATGGTGTGGTTCATACTGATGGGCGTGATGGTGATCCTCGAGATGTTCACCGGGACGTTCTACCTGCTGATGATCGGTATTGGCCTTGCCGCTGGTGGTGTCGCTACATTGGCCGGTCTTGCGGGTAACATTCAAATGGTGGTCGCGGCGCTCGTCGGCATTTTTTCCACCGCTGCGCTAAGGCGCAGCAAGTGGGGAAGGCTTCCGCGAAGCCACGCGGCCCGCGATCCCAATGTGAATCTCGACATCGGACAGACACTTCACGTCGATGCCTGGTCCGGCGTCGCGGGAGAGGCAAGAACGTCCCGGACCATGTACCGTGGCGCGCTTTGGGACGTCGAACTCGAACACGGCGCCCGCCCTGAGGTAGGGACGTTTGTGATCCGTGAAGTCAGGGGCAGCCGCCTTATCGTTGCCAACCACGAGAAATAAGAAGAAAGGATGGGTAGGAGAAATGAGCTTCGGGACCTTGAGCCTGGTTATTTTCATTGTGGCCGTGGTATTCGTCGTGAAGACCATCAACGTTGTGCTGCAACAGCATGCTTGGGTGGTGGAGCGTCTTGGCAAATATCATGCGACTCTCGGGCCGGGACTGAACATCGTCCTGCCGTTTATCGATCGCATCGCCTACAAGCATTCGCTCAAGGAAATTCCGCTCGATGTACCGAGCCAGGTATGCATCACCAAAGACAATACCCAACTTCAGGTGGATGGAATCCTGTACTTTCAGGTTACAGATCCGATGCGCGCATCGTATGGCTCATCCAACTATATCGCCGCCATCACGCAACTGGCACAGACGACGCTGCGGTCCGTGATCGGCCGGCTGGAGTTGGACAAAACATTCGAGGAACGAGACTACATCAACCGTGCGATCGTGAATGCCATCGATGAATCGGCCGCCAACTGGGGCGTGAAGGTGCTGCGCTACGAGATCAAGGACCTGACACCGCCAAAGGAGATCCTGCATGCCATGCAGGCGCAGATCACCGCGGAGCGTGAGAAGCGTGCGCTGATCGCGGCATCGGAAGGTCGAAAGCAGGAGCAGATCAACATTGCGAGCGGCGAGCGTGAAGCCGCAATTGCCAGGTCAGAAGGCGAAAAGCAGGCGGCGATCAATCGCGCGCAAGGCCAGGCCGCATCCATCCTCGCCATTGCTGAAGCGAGTGCGGAAGCCTTGCGCAAAACTGCGGCGGCGATTCGCGAACCGGGTGGGGCCGACGCCGTCAACCTGAAAGTGGCGGAGCAGTATGTCAGCGCTTTTTCGCAGCTCGCCAAGACCAACAATTCCATCATCGTGCCCGCCAACATGAGCGACATCAGCGGCCTGATTGCCAGCGCAATGCAGGTGGTGAAGTCGCAGCAGCGGGTGTGAGCCTGCGGCCGATAACGATCAGCGGCGGTTCTGTTTCAGGATCGTCTGTTGCTCGCGCTGCCAGTCGCGCTGTTTTTCGCTCTCGCGCTTGTCATGCTGCTTCTTGCCTTTGGCAAGGCCGATCTCGCATTTGATACGGCCCTTGCTGTAATGCAGATTGATTGGAACCAGCGTGTAGCCTGCGCGCTCTACCTTGCCAATCAGTTTCTTGATTTCGTCAGCATTAAGCAGCAGTTTGCGGGTCCGGACCGGATCCGGATTGATGTGTGTCGAAGCGGTGGGCAGGGGGCTGATATGGGCGCCGAACAGGAAAACTTCTCCCTGGCGAACGATCACATACGATTCCTTGAGCTGGACACGCCCTGCTCGAATCGACTTGACCTCCCACCCTTCCAGAACCATCCCTGCCTCGAAGCGCTCCTCGATAAAGTAATCATGGAAGGCTTTTTTATTGTCAACAATGCTCATGAATGTGGGAAACAGGACAGGTCAGTTAAAATTCGAATCTCGTATTTTATCAAACGGTTTATTTCCAATGGCTGTCGTACATAAGTCCGTATTGCTCGGTTACAGCGCCGAGCAGATGTTCGCACTGGTGAGCAAGTTCGACGACTATCCAAAGTTCCTGCCGTGGTGTGGCGGCGCGGAAGTCAAGCACCAGGAAGGCGACAAGGTGATTGCTTCGATGACCATCAACTATCATGGTGTCAAGCAATCCTTCTCCACCGAGAACATCAATACGCCGCCGACATCCATCAGCATGCTGCTGATCGAAGGGCCGTTCAAGCATCTCGATGGGAAATGGACATTCAAGCCCTTGCGGTCGGATGCGTGCAAGGTTGAATTCGACTTGCAGTATGAGTTTTCCAGCAAGGTGCTGGAGCAAATCATCGGCCCGGTGTTCAACATGATTGCGAACAGTTTCGTCGATTCCTTCTGCAAGCGGGCGGAGACGGTATATGGCTGATATCAGGGTGCAGGTCTGCTATGCAAGACCGGAAGCGCAGACGTTGCGTGATGTGGTGGTGCCGGAAGGCGCAACCTTGCAGTCTGCCATCGAACACAGCGGGGTGTTGCACGACTGGCCGGAAATCGACCTGTCGCGCTTGCGCGTCGGTGTGTACGGAAAGCTCAAGGCGCTTGACACGTTACTGCGGGACCGTGACCGGATCGAGATCTATCGGCCCCTGATTGCTGACCCCAAAGAGTCACGCCGCAAGCGTGCCGTGAAAAAGGAAGAGGCAAAAGGGCGCTGATTTTCCCTTGCCTGAGTCCGCTGCGCAGACTCGTGGCTTACTTGCAGTTCGTGAGCACCTGCCTTGCGTCGCGCAGTTCCCGTTCGCGTTGCTCATCCGTCAAGTAGGCGCGCTCCCCGTTCTGGTCGACGCGCGCAATACGTGCGCCGGATTCCAGCGTCCGGATGTATTCGCGTGCCCGATCGCACTGCTTGGTCTTTTCCGCAGCAACGCGCGCTTCGTCGGCCGCTTTTTTCTCCTTTTCAGCCTGCTCGGCCATCCGTTTCCGGTAATCGGCATTCTTCTCTGCGACGGTCATCTCGGGCTTGCCCGGTGCGACGTTGGCGGCATGATCGGCTGGTGCGGATGTAGGTGCCTGTGCGTCTTTGGGTTGCTTGAGGATGCGATTCGCTGGCACTGAAGCTGGGGGCGGCATGTCGGAAAACTGCTTGATACCTTGTTCGTCTAACCATACGTATTGCGCAGCAGCGGCACCAGCCATGCCAAGCATAATGGAAACAATTGCCGACGCGGCCAGGCGTCGAAGTGGAAAGTGCGTCATTGGCATCCTTGCATCAGGAACATATTGGGGATTTCGCCATGCTTTGCCGGGGATGTCAATCGGCGAAAGGGGCGATTCAGGCGAAAAAAGTACGCAAAAACAACGCCTTCCGTGGATTACTGTATAATCCGCTTTTGCGCCTATAGGAATCACTATGCGTCTACTCCAAAAAGCACTCACATTCGATGACGTGCTGCTCGTTCCGGCACATTCGGACATTCTCCCCAAAGACACTTCCCTCAAAACGCGCCTGACGCGGAACATCACGCTGAACATTCCGTTGCTGTCGGCGGCGATGGACACGGTCACCGAATCGCGGCTCGCAATCGCAATGGCGCAAGAGGGCGGCATCGGTATCGTGCACAAGAATCTCAAGCCCAGGGAGCAGGCGCGTGAAGTGGCGAAGGTCAAGCGCTTCGAATCCGGTGTAGTGCGCGATCCGATCACGATTCCCCCCACGACGCGTATTCGCGATGTGATCGCGCTGTCGGAACAACATGGCATCAGCGGATTCCCTGTGGTCGAGGGCAAGACCGTAGTAGGCATCATCACCAACCGTGACCTGCGGTTCGAGGAAGAACTGGATGCGGAAGTGCGCGCCAAGATGACGCCGCGCGAGAAGCTGGTCTACGTGAAAGAAGGCGCCGGCCTCACCGAAGCGAAGCGGCTGATGAACAAGCATCGGCTGGAGCGTGTGATTGTGGTGAACGACGAATTTGAGCTTCGCGGCCTGATCACGGTGAAGGATATTCAGAAGGCCACATCCCATCCGAATGCCTGCAAGGACGAGCATGGCAAGCTGCGCGTCGGCGCGGCGGTCGGTGTTGGTCCGGACAACGACGAGCGCATCGACCTGCTGGTCAAGGCGGGTGTGGACGTCATCGTGGTCGATACGGCGCATGGACATTCCCGCGGCGTGCTTGAGCGCGTCAAATGGGTCAAGGCGAATTATCCGCAAGTGGACGTGATCGGCGGCAATATCGCGACGGCGGCCGCTGCGCGGGCGTTGGTCGAACATGGTGCGGATGGCGTCAAGGTCGGTATCGGCCCCGGCTCGATCTGCACGACGCGTATTGTGGCAGGTGTCGGCGTGCCGCAGATCACGGCAATTTCCAATGTTTCGGAAGCACTCAAGTCAGCTGGCGTCCCCTGCATCGCGGACGGCGGTGTTCGCTTCTCCGGCGATATCGCCAAGGCACTGGCCGCTGGCGCGTCGAGCGTCATGATGGGCAGCATGTTCGCCGGCACCGAAGAAGCGCCGGGTGAAGTGATCCTGTATCAAGGCCGCAGCTACAAGTCCTATCGCGGCATGGGCAGCCTGGGCGCGATGAGCGAAGGCTCTGCCGACCGCTATTTCCAGGACGTTGCAAGCAATGCCGACAAGCTGGTGCCCGAAGGCATTGAAGGGCGCGTGCCTTACAAGGGCAGCGTGTTGGCGATCCTGTACCAGTTGGTCGGTGGCGTGCGTTCTTCCATGGGCTACTGCGGCTGCGCGACGATCGATGAGTTCCGGGAGAAGGCCGAGTTCGTCGAAATCACGTCGGCGGGCATGCGCGAATCGCATGTCCATGACGTGCAAATCACGAAAGAAGCGCCGAACTACCGTGCGGAATAATTTCCGCACGCATTCAGCGCGATGACGCACGTGGATAGCGCCAAGCGGACAGACATGTCGATCCTGCGTCCGGGGCAGGCCGATATCCAGAATGGCGAAGCTGATCCGGAAATGCTGCGGATCAGCCGCATCGGAAAGACGCTTTTCGACGTGGCGAATTGCGTGATCAAGTTCGGCGACGCGCCGCCGACGTTTGCCGACGGCGGCCGTTCCATCGAGTCCATCGAGACGGCATTCTGCTACAGCCTGCCGCTGCAGGAATCACCAGTAGTGGTGCAGGACGCGCGCAATCATGCTTCGCTAGGGCAGCACCGCTCGGTGGCCGGTGCCCCGTATATCCGCTTTTATGCAACGCACCCGGTCTACAATGTGGACCGGACGCTGGCGGGCAGTGTGAGCCTGGTAGACTATTCGACGCGGCCGGCATTTCGCGAGCGTGAGCTGCTGTTGCTGGCGGACCTGGCAGCGCTGGTCGAGCGGGAACTGCATTTGCGCCACGCCAACGCGTCGCAACTCGACCTGCAGAAGAAGAACAAGAACCTGCGGCGCAGGTCGCTGATCGATCCGCTGATCGGAACCTGGAACCGGGGCGCTATCATGCGCATCCTGACGATCGAAGCCATCCGGTGCGACAAGGCCGGCGAGCCTTTGTCACTGATCGTGGTCGATCTTGATTTCTTCAAGAAGATCAATGACACCTACGGTCACCCGGCCGGCGACACGGTGCTGGTCAAGGTGGCAAGCCGCCTGCGTTCCTGCATACGGCCACAGGAAGCGCTCGGGCGATATGGCGGCGAAGAATTCCTGATCGTGCTGCCTGGGTCTTCGCATTCGACGGCCATGGCGGTCGCGGAGCGGATGCGGGTGGCGATCGCATCGCAGCCGGAAGCCATTGCCGGCACAAGCTTGAACCTGACGATCAGCGCAGGTGTTGCGTCGACGGACTTGTTCCCGACCGCAACGACGGAAGAATTGATCAGCCGAGCCGACATGGCGCTCTATGCCGCGAAGGATGCGGGGCGCAACCGGGTCGTCAAGGCAACACCAGATTTATCCTGATTTTTTATACGCTCTCCATGCACTCAAAAATCCTCATTCTTGATTTCGGTTCCCAAGTGACTCAGCTGATCGCACGCCGCGTGCGCGAGGCCGGTGTATTCTCGGAAGTTTTTCCCTACGACGTCAGCGACGACTTCGTGCGCAATTACGGCGCCGCCGGCGTCATCCTGTCGGGCGGACCGAACTCGGTGACGGAAGGCGACACGCCGCGCGCGCCGCAGGCAGTGTTCGAGATCGGCGTGCCGGTGCTCGGCATCTGCTACGGCATGCAGACGATGGCTGAGCAACTTGGTGGCAAGGTGGAATCCGGCAAGGTGCGCGAGTTCGGCTATGCCGAAATCCGCGCACGCGGTCACACCGCTCTGCTGAACGGTATCAGCGATTTCGTTACTCCCGAGGGCCATGGCATGCTGAAGGTGTGGATGAGCCACGGCGACAAGGTCAATGATATGCCGCCGGGATTCAAGCTGATGGCATCGACTGATAATTGCCCGATCGCAGGAATGGCTGACGAGGAACGCAAGCTGTATGCGGTGCAGTTCCATCCCGAAGTGACGCACACCCAGCAGGGCAAGGCGATCCTCAGTCGTTTCGTGCACGAGATCTGCGGCTGCAAGTCGGACTGGAACATGCCTGACTACATTGCCGAGGCGGTCGAGGCGATCCGCAAACAGGTCGGCGATGATGAAGTGATCCTCGGCTTGTCGGGCGGCGTCGACAGCAGCGTTGCTGCAGCGTTGATCCATCGCGCGATCGGCGACCAGCTCACCTGCGTATTCGTCGATCACGGCCTGCTCCGTCTCAACGAAGGCGAGATGGTGATGAACATGTTCGGCAAGAACCTCGGCGTGAAGGTTATTCATGTCGACGCGACCGAGCAGTTCATGGGCAAGCTGGCCGGTGTCACCGATCCCGAAGCCAAGCGAAAGATCATCGGGCGCGAGTTTGTGGAAGTCTTTCAGGCCGAGGCCGGCAAGCTGAAGAATGCGAAATGGCTGGCGCAGGGCACGATCTATCCGGACGTGATCGAGAGCGCCGGTAAGGGCAAGAAGACGGCGCATACCATCAAGAGCCATCACAACGTCGGCGGCCTGCCCGAAACGCTCAACCTCAAGCTCCTCGAGCCGTTGCGTGAATTGTTCAAGGATGAAGTGCGCGAGCTCGGCGTAGCGCTCGGCCTGCCGCATGACATGGTCTACCGTCATCCGTTCCCCGGGCCGGGGCTGGGCGTGCGTATCCTCGGTGAAGTGAAAAAGGAATTTGCGGACCTGCTGCGTCGCGCCGATGCGATCTTTATCGAAGAATTGCGTGCGATGAAGGACGAGGAAGGCAAGTCCTGGTATGACAAGACCAGCCAGGCGTTCGCAGTGTTCCTGCCGGTGAAATCGGTGGGCGTGATGGGCGACGGCCGCACCTATGAATACGTGGTGGCCTTGCGCGCGGTGCAGACGCAGGATTTCATGACGGCGCATTGGGCGCACCTGCCGCATGACCTGCTGGGCAAGGTATCGAATCGCATCATCAACGAAGTGCGCGGCCTGAACCGCGTGGTGTATGACATTTCCGGCAAGCCGCCGGCGACGATCGAGTGGGAATGATTTACAGCGTCAAGGAAATCTTCTACACGCTGCAAGGCGAAGGCACGCATGCCGGGCGACCGGCGGTGTTCTGCCGGTTCTCGGGCTGTAATCTGTGGACCGGTAGGGAAAGCGATCGTGCCAGCGCCATCTGCAAATTCTGTGACACGGACTTCGTCGGCACGGATGGCGAACTGGGCGGCAAATTCAGGGACAGCGAAAGCCTCGCACAAGTCATCGACGCCTTGTGGCCTTCGAGCTACGCGGCAAGCAAGTTCGTGGTGTTTACCGGCGGCGAACCACTGCTTCAGCTGGACGAAGCGCTGATCAGCAGCATGCACGAGCATGGCTTCGAGATTGCTATCGAAACCAACGGAACGCTGCCGGTGCCGGCTGGCGTGGACTGGATTTGCGTCAGCCCGAAAATGGGCTCCGAATTATGCGTGCGCAAGGGGAACGAGCTGAAGGTCGTCGTGCCCCAAGAGGGTCAGTCACTCGCAGATTACGAATCGCTTGCGTTTGGCCATTTTTATGTGCAGCCGATGGACGGCCCTGAACTGAAGCGTAATACCCGCCTTGCCATCGATATCTGCAAGTCGAATCCGAAATGGAAGCTCAGCCTGCAAACGCACAAGCTGCTTCAAATTCCCTGAAGGCCATGTTGACCATTACCCGCAAACTTGAATTCGATGCAGGACATCGCATCCCGGACCATAAGAGCCAGTGCCGCAACCTGCACGGCCATCGCTATACGCTCGAGATCACGCTCGTCGGTGCGGTGATCCAGGAAGAGGGCAGTTCGGACAACGGGATGATCATGGATTTTTCCGATGTGAAGGCATTGGCCAAACAGCATCTGGTCGATGTCTGGGACCATGCATTCCTCGCCTACGAAAAAGATGCGGTGGTGCGTGAATTCCTGGAGTCGATTCCCGGCCACAAGACGGTGATCATCAGCACCATTCCGACCGTCGAGAACCTCGCGCAGACCGCATTCAATATCCTCAAGACCGCCTACCAGGACCGTTACGGTACGGGGCTACGCCTGCAGAAGCTCGTTCTGCACGAGACGCCCAACTGCTGGGCGGAAATCACAGAGGGTTGATCCTTCATGCAAGACGCCATTTTCATGCGGCAAGCGATCTCGCAAGCGCACAACGCCTGGGCATTGGGCGAGGTGCCAGTGGGCGCTGTCGTTGTGAAAGATGGCACGGTGATTGCAACAGGATTCAATCAACCGATCGGCACGCATGATCCGACCGCGCATGCGGAGATCATGGCCTTGCGGGCGGCTTCATCCATCCTTGGGAATTACCGCCTGCCGGGCTGTGAGCTCTACGTGACGCTGGAGCCATGCGCCATGTGTTCCGGCGCGATGATGCATGCGCGCCTTGCACGCGTGGTGTATGGCGCTCCTGATCCGAAGACTGGAGCATGCGGTTCCATCGTTAACCTGTTCGAGCAGGAAAAACTCAATCACCACACGGAAGTCGTCAGTGGCGTGCTGGCGGAAGAATGCGGCATGCTGCTCAAGGAGTTTTTTGCGGAGCGTCGACGTGCGGTGCAACGCATTGTCGATCCGGCACTGGAGTCCGGCAAGGATTGAGAACGGCGTGCACAGTTGCCGGCAAAGAACCGGTGGCTCGTGTAGAGTGAATGCTTGTTTCAAGCACCTTGCTTTATGTTCCATCCATCATGTCATCCAGTAAACTGACAAGGCGACAAGCCGCTTCAGTGCGTCGTATTCCAAGCGATCCCGACTTGCAGGACATGAAACCTCCTGGCTGGTTCCTGCTTGCACTCGAAGGCCGCGCAGTCTGGGAGCTTGGAGCATCGTTTTTTGCAGCGCCGGTGCTGCGGAGTGCGCCAGCGGGCGACGGCCATCCCGTGCTCGTATTTCCCGGCTTGGTGATGGGAGATTTTTCCACGACGGTTTTGCGAAATTACATTGCGCAGCGCGGTTACGCGTCCTATGCGTGGGAGCAAGGATTGAACTTTGGGCCACGCCCTGGGGTGATTGAAAGCTGCCTGGAGCGCGTGCAGGAGCTTCACGCGCGTCATAAGGAGCGTGTCAGCCTGGTCGGATGGAGCCTGGGCGGAATCTATGCCCGCGAGATCGCCAAGCAGATTCCCGACCATGTCCGCATGGTGATCACGCTAGGCACGCCGTTTGCTGGCAATCCGAAAGCCAATAACGCCTGGCGGCTCTACGAGCTGGCGAGCGGGCAAAGCATCGAGGAAGACATGCGGGCCCGGCATCTGCCGACAACGCCGCCCGTGCCTACGACGTCGATTTACAGCCGGACCGATGGCGTTGTGGCGTGGCGCTGCAGTGTGGAGCGGGAATCATCGCGCTCGGAAAACATCGAGATTCAGTCCAGCCATGTCGGCATGTGCATGAATCCGACCGCCCTGTATGCAGTCGCCGACCGTCTCGCACAATCGCGCGAGGAGTGGAAGCGATTTGATGCGGGCGGACTGAAGGGTGTGAAGAAATTGTTGTATCGAAGCGCGCCTTGACCGCAGGCGCTGCGCAACGTGAAGGAACTTGACTTGCCTACCATCCAGGCGAACGGAATCAATCTGGCCTACGATCTGCAGGGCGACCCGAAGGGGGAGTCGATACTGCTGATAGCCGGCCTCGGGCTACAACTCATTTCATGGCCCGATGCATTCTGCAAGGGTCTGGCAGACCATGGCTTTCGCGTCATCCGATTTGACAATCGCGATAGCGGGCTGTCGACCAAGATGGACCATTTCGGCAAGCCCAACCTGCATCTGGCGTTTTTCAAGTCACTGTTCAACATGCCGCTGTTCGGCGGCTATACCCTCTATGACATGGCAAAGGATGCAACGAGCCTGCTGGACGAGCTCGGTATCGACAAGGCGCACGTCGTCGGCGCATCGATGGGCGGAATGATCGCTCAGATCATCGCGGGACGCTATCCGCACCGCACCTCGACCCTTACTTCCATCATGTCGACCAGTGGACGCCCCGGATTGCCGGGGCCGACGATGGCCGCCAACAATGCCCTGTTTTCGCGGCCGGATAATCCCCGCGACATGAATAGTGTGATCGATCATTTCGTGCGCATGTTCAAGGTGATCGGAAGCCCGGTGTATCCGACGCCGGACGAGGTCTTGCGCAAGCGCGTGGCCGACAGCGTGCGGCGCAACGTCTGTACGAGCGGAACCGCACGGCAGATTATGGCGGTAGCATCGTCCGGTGACCGTGGTGCGCTGCTGCGCACGATCAAGGTACCGGCGCTGGTCATCCACGGAACGGATGATCCGCTGGTGCCCGTCGCTTGTGGGCGCGATACGGCGCGCCTGATACCGCGATCCATCCTGCATGAGGTCGAAGGAATGGGGCATGATTTCCCTCCTGCGCTGGATGGTGTATTGTCCGGATTGGTTGCGGCGCATTGCAAGGGCGAACTCGAGCCGGAAGCGCGCCGCGCGTGACAGAATCATTTTCCGGGCAAGGGATGGGAGCAGAGCTGGCACTTTCAGGCGTCAGCGTGGCAATCGTTGCACCGGGCGGCTATGCAGCGGATGCGAATGCCGTCGAGCGTGCGACGGCACGATTGGAAGCATTCGGATGCCGCGTACGTAATTTTTACAATCCCTCGGCGGTGTTTCAGCGATTCGGCGGCACCGACGCAGCGCGCCTGGAGCAATTGCACCAGGCGGCTGCAGATCCGGACGTGCGCGTGGTCATCGCATTGCGCGGCGGTTATGGCATGTCGCGATTGTTGCCGGAACTTGACCTTGCCGCGCTGGGGGCGAGCGGCAAATTGTTCGTCGGCCATAGCGATGTCACTGCTCTGCACATGGCCATGCTCGCGCAAGGCGGTGCAATCAGTTTTGCCGGGCCGATGATCTGCGATGATTTCTCTCGTGTCGAGGCGAGCGACTTCACGCTGCAGAATTTCTGGCAGTGCGTGACGAGCCCGACGCATATATTGCCCTTCGA
The DNA here is from genome assembly GCF_035254685.1 of Noviherbaspirillum sp. Taxonomy (GTDB): domain Bacteria; phylum Pseudomonadota; class Gammaproteobacteria; order Burkholderiales; family Burkholderiaceae_D; genus Noviherbaspirillum. The sequence continues at coordinate 168,031 of NZ_DATFAI010000037.1, forward strand.
AAGCGAGGGAAGCCCGGCTGTCGATGTCTCGGGAATCCTCTGGGGCGGAAACCTGACCATGCTCGCGCACCTGGCCGGAACAGAGTACATTCCGCGCGTGGATGGCGGCATCCTGTTCATCGAGGATGTGAACGAACACCCGTATCGCGTTGAGCGCATGCTGCTCCAGCTTTTCCATGCAGGGCTGTTGAACCAGAAGGCGATCGTGCTCGGCGATTTCTCCAATTACCGTTTAAGCGAATACGACAACGGCTACGACTTCGCGGCGATGCTTGACTATCTGCGCGAACGCCTGGGCGTGCCTATCCTGACCGGGCTGCCATTCGGGCATACGCGGGACAAGGCCACACTTGCGGTCGGCAGCCAGGCCCGGCTCATATCCGATGGCACGTCCGCATCGCTCACCATGAGCGGCTACCCCAACCTGCGCAACTCAGCGCATCGCGCCTGAAGGGGCAACCAGGAACTTCGTTCTCAAGGCAAGGCTGTCGCCGTGCCCAAGGTGCGCCAGGCCCGGCTGTCCGGTCATGTGAAATGCATCGATCGGATGGGTGACGGGTTCGAGGCAGAAAAAATCCCCGCGCGGCGGCCGGAAAAGCAGGACATAGCCATTACAGTCGGGCATGACCATCGTGAGCGACAGGTTGCGGTCGGGATAATCGATGATCGCCTTCCCGTTCCAGCCGGTGTAGCAGTTGTCGATCAGCGGGCCGTCGAGCGATGACGGCATGTTGTAATCCCAAGTGGGCGGGAACACGGTTGCATGCTCGGTGGGAATCGGATCTCCACCCGACAGCCACACGCCTTCCGCCTTGAACTGCAGTCGCGTGCGTGCCGTGCGCGCGAAGTAGGGATGCAGCCCGAGACCATAGGGCAGCGTCTGTTGTCCTGTGTGAGTGACGGTGAGATCGATTTGCAGACCGTCCTGCAGGAGCAGGAAGGTCTGTGTGCTGCGGTAATGATAGGGACTGTGATCGAAGCCATGCGATTCTAGCGAGAGCTTCAGCCGGTTGTTGGCATGCTCTGTCACCTGCCATTGCTGCAGCCAGCCGTCGCCATGGATCGGGTAATGTTCCTCGGCCCGGTTCGCATGGATCGGATAGAAGTGGCCGTCGTGTTCAAAACCGCCATGCGTGATCCGGTTGGACCATGGCACCAGCGGAAAGCAGGCCATGGTATAGCGGTCGCCGGATGCGCCGTTCCAGGGCCGGAACAAGGGTATCCACTGATCTCCAGCTTTCCATTCCCAGGCCGTAACGCTTCCGCCCAGCTCCGGAGCCAGTTGCAGGCGTTGCGTTTCCGATTCCAGCGAAACAGGTTTTGCTGTCATGGCGAACTTTCATCCGTGGTCTAGCGCAAATAGACCGCATGCCGGCACTTCGTGTTCCCCTTGCTGCGTCGACAGCACGGTCAGGAGCGCTCGATGTGATTCACGCAGAATATTCGTTTCGATTTTGCCGGCGAGGAAATCCAGGGCTGCGGCCCGGAACGTGCGCCCATGCTGCCTGCGTCTTGCATCATCGATAACAGGGGGAGAGGCATGGCGCTCGTCCGCGGAATGGTAAAATGTCGGGTTTCGTTGTTCACTCCGCAAAAGGCTTTTTCCTGTGCTTTCCACCGCAAACATCACAATGCAGTTCGGCCCCAAGCCGCTGTTTGAAAACATTTCCGTCAAATTCGGCGATGGCAACCGCTACGGCCTGATCGGCGCAAACGGCTGCGGCAAGTCGACTTTCATGAAGATTCTTGGTGGCGATCTCGAGCCGAGCGCCGGAACCGTGATGCTCGATCCGAATGAGCGTCTTGGCAAGCTGCGCCAGGATCAGTTTGCGTTCGAGGAAATGCGCGTGCTCGACGTCGTGATGATGGGGCATACGGAAATGTGGGCGGCAATGAATGAACGCGATTCCATTTATGCAAATCCGGACGCAACCGACGACGACTACATGCGCGCCGCCGACCTGGAGGCGAAGTTTGCCGAGTATGACGGCTATACGGCCGAGGCGCGCGCCGGTGAGTTGTTGCTCGGCGTGGGCATTCCGCTCACCCAGCATCAAGGGCCGATGAGCAATATTGCGCCAGGCTGGAAATTGCGCGTGCTGCTGGCGCAGGCGCTGTTTTCCAATCCAGACATCCTGTTGCTTGACGAACCGACCAACAACCTCGACATCAACACCATTCGGTGGCTGGAGAATATGCTCAACGAGCGCAACTCCACCATGATCATCATCTCGCACGACCGACACTTCCTTAATCAGGTCTGTACGCATATGGCGGATATGGACTATGGGACACTGAAGATCTATCCGGGCAATTACGACGACTACATGCTGGCCGCATCGCAGGCCCGTGCTCAGCAGGTGGCGGCCAACGCGAAAGCCAAGGAGCGCGTCGCAGAGTTGCAGGAATTCGTACGCCGCTTCTCGGCCAACAAGTCCAAGGCTCGCCAGGCGACCTCGCGCGCAAAGCAGATCGAAAAGATCAAGGTGGAGGATATCAAGCCGTCAAGCCGGCAGAATCCGTTTGTTCGTTTTGAGGGCGAGAAGAAACTGCATCGCCAGGCGGTGGAAGTGGAAGGCTTGTCGAAATCCTATGACCGCAAGATCTTCAACAACTTCAACATCCTCGTCGAAGCCGGTGAAAAGATTGCCATCATTGGCGCCAACGGCGCAGGCAAGACGACGCTGCTGCGCTGCCTCGGCGGCGTCGAAATCACTGGCCTGAAGTCTGACCACGGCATCGTGAAATGGGCCGAGCATGCGGACATCGGTTACATGCCGCAGGATCCGACCGAAGAATTCGCGGTCGACAAGAGCCTGACGGACTGGATGGGCCAGTGGACGAAGGAGGGCGACGACGACCAGGCTGTGCGCTCCATCCTCGGCCGCCTACTGTTCTCCGGCGACGACGTGAAAAAGTCGGTCAAGGTGCTGTCCGGCGGCGAGAAGGGACGCATGATGTACGGCAAATTGATGCTTGGACGTCACAACGTGCTGCTGATGGATGAGCCGACGAATCACATGGACATGGAATCCATCGAGTCCCTGAACATCGCACTCGACAAGTACCAAGGTACGCTGATCTTCGTATCGCACGACCGGGAGTTCGTCTCCTCGCTGGCCACGCGCGTCCTTGAGGTCAGAGACGGCGAGGTGATCGATTTCCGCGGCGGCTACGAAGAGTATCTGTCAAGCCAGGGCATTGAATAAACATGTGAAATGAAAAGCGCAGCAGTGCAGTTTGCGACTGCTGCGCAGTGCGTGATCCCGGCAGCTTATTCGGGCAAAGTGGTGTTCGGGTCGATAATGGTCGTGGTGGGCGGCGCGGCCTCGCCGAGGTAGAGCAATTGGTCGAGGCGGGCACGAAGGCTGCGCGCGATTTCCTTGCCTTTTGCCTTAAGTACGGCTTCAAGATAGGGGTCGCGCAGCTGAGTGAAATCGTCGATCGACGCTGCCTTTTCCACCTTCAATTGCAGACCGTAGCCGCGCAAGCCGATCGTGCTTTTGATGGTTTCGGTGTAAAAATGATAGATCGCTTCAAACTGCGTCTGACCGGGCGGAAGAATGTCGGCAGTGCCTGTCTGTACCGGACCGGGGGGCTGGACTTGCGGCTGCGGCGCAGCCGAAACAGGTTCCGGAGCCGGCACTGCGGAAAGAATGGCTTGAATGAAGCCATTTTTTTCCAGTTCGGCAAGACTTTCTTCATTCAATCCAAGGCCGCCAATCTTCTGCAGGAGACCATCACCGGTCTGCTTGCCGTCGACCATCACCAGCAGGGTACGCAGGCGGGATGCAAGCTGATACTTGCGGGTCGCGATCTCCTCTCGACCCTTGTCAGTCTTGTCGAAAATCATGCTTCTCATAGGCATTGTTTCCCCAACTGGAAATGCAATGACGCATTTCCGCATCCTGAATGGTTACGCATGCTGACATGGAGCATGCAGAGTTCTGCCATCCTGTTTGTTCTTGGTGGCAATATATGGAATGCCTAGTTAAATGGATATGGCTCGGTTAGTTCTTGATTTTTATCAGATTGAGTATGCTAGCTATTTTGTCTTACGTAAATATATACCTGCGGCAAGGCAAAAAAACCACAAAGCAATGTCCGGCGAATTGAAGGGTCTATCCGGCATTGGCTCGCCTGGCATTGCTTGAAAATCGTCATCCGACCCCAAAGTTTTGTTTATCGTTCATACTCTTTCTTCTACGTTCCTATCGTCCCCGGATTGTCGCTTCATACCATGCAGATACCACCTATCAAAACCGTTGAATTCGAACGACCGGAAATGAATTCCGGCAGTAGTTGTGTCGCCAACGCCTGGGCCCGCGTGCCCGTTCCGCTTACGCCAGCAGAAAGGTCTGCGCTCAAGGAGCGCATCAAGCGTCTGTTGAAAGAAAAGCAAGCGGTGCTGGTCGCGCATTACTATGTCGATGCCGACCTGCAGGACCTTGCGGAGGAAACCGGCGGATGTGTTTCCGATTCCCTCGAGATGGCGCGATTCGGACGCGATCATCCGGCCCGGACGCTGGTGGTCGCCGGTGTGAAGTTTATGGGCGAGACGGCGAAGATCCTCAGCCCTGAAAAGACGGTGCTGATGCCGGACCTCGACGCAACCTGTTCGCTCGATCTGGGCTGTCCCGCCGACGAGTTCACTGCATTTTGTGATGCGCATCCGGATCGCACCGTCGTGGTCTATGCAAACACGAGCGCCGCAGTGAAGGCGCGCGCCGACTGGATGGTGACGTCCTCGATCGGCCTGCAGATCGTCGAGTATCTGCATGCGCAAGGGAAGAAGATCCTGTGGGCGCCCGACAAGCATCTGGGCAGCTACATTCAGAAAAAGACAGGCGCGGACATGCTGCTCTGGCAAGGGTCCTGCCTGGTGCACGACGAATTCAAGGGGCTCGAGCTGGAACTGCTGAAAAAGGAACACCCGAACGCTAAGGTGCTGGTGCATCCCGAATCGCCCGAGTCCGTGGCGGCGCTCGCCGATGTCGTCGGGTCCACTTCGCAACTGATCGCCGCGGCGCAATCGCTCGATGCACAGGAATTCATCGTCGCGACGGATAATGGCATCCTGCACAAGATGAAAATGGCCGCACCCGGCAAGCGCTTCATCGATGCGCCGACCGCGGGCAACAGTGCTACGTGCAAGAGCTGCGCGCATTGTCCGTGGATGGCCATGAACGGCCTGCAGAACCTGGCCGATGTGCTTGAATCGGGCCGGAACGAAATTCACGTCGATCCGGAAATTGGCCGGAAAGCCTACGTTTCCATCGATCGCATGCTGGCATTTGCAGCACAGCTCAAGGCCAATGTGCGACCGGGCAGCGACTTGGCCAAAGAACAAAAACTTTTTGCAGGGATTGGACCGGCATGAGCACATTGCAAAATCCGTTCGCACCGTTCGATGCAGCGCTTGCAGGCGCATTTGAGGCGAATATCCAGGCCGCGCTGACGGAAGATGTCGGCAGCGGCGATGTCACCGGCAGACTGGTAGCGGAAAACGAGTGGGTGAAAGCGCGCGTCGTGGTGCGGGAAGCAGCTGTCTTGTGCGGAGCGCCGTGGTTCGAGGGAGTGATGAGCCAGCTTGATCCGCGCATTCGTATCGAATGGCGTTATCCGGAAGGCGCCATGATGACTGCCGACAGCGAAGTCTGCACGATCGACGCGCCGGCACGCGCCTTGCTGACAGCGGAGCGCACGGCATTGAATTTTCTGCAGCTCCTGTCCGGTGTGGCGACGGCGACACGCGAGTATGTGAACGTGATCGAGGGTACGCGTGCTGCCATTCTTGACACACGCAAGACGCTGCCCGGATTGCGACTGGCCCAGAAATATGCGGTACGCGTCGGCGGCGGACAGAACCAGCGCCTCGCGCTGTACGACGGCATCCTGATCAAGGAAAACCATATTGCGGCCGCAGGCGGCGTCGGTGCCGCAATGCGCGCTGCACAGGCGCTGAATGCTGGTGTGTCGATCCAGATCGAAGTGGAAAACATGGCAGAACTGGATGAGGCGCTGGCAGCCGGCGCTACCTCGATCCTGCTCGACAATTTTTCGCTGGAGATGATGCGCGATGCGGTCAGACTGACGAATGGCCGCGCCGTGCTGGAGGCGTCCGGCGGGATCAACATGGGTACGGTGCGCGCGATTGCGGAAACTGGTGTCGACCGTATTTCGATCGGCAGTTTGACCAAGGACGTGCGCGCGACAGATTATTCGCTGCGCGTCATGGAATAAGGCAGGAAGGTCTTTCCGCCCACGGCGCCATGAATGGAGCGCACGCTCCATTCATCGGCACCCGTTTGTGCGGCGGCTGGCTTAGCGCCGCGCGGGAGACAACACCGTCGGCAAGGCCTTCGGCAAGGTTTCCGGGAAGTCCTGGCTGAAATGCAGGCCACGGCTTTCGCGGCGAGACAGCGCGCTGTCGACGATCAGTGAAGCCACTTCAACGAGGTTGCGCAGTTCCAGCAGGTCGCGCGTGATGCGAAACTGCGAGTAGTACTCATTGATCTCCTCGCGCAGCAGGCGGATGCGGTGCTGCGCGCGCTCCAACCGCTTCGTGGTCCGCACGATGCCTACATAATTCCACATCGATCGGCGCAGCTCTTCCCAGTTGTGCGCGATCACGACTTCTTCGTCCGCGTCGGTGACCCGGCTCTCATCCCACGCTGGCAGTGGCCTGGACGCTGGCTTGGCCTGCTGTTCGATATGCTTGGCAGCAGAGTGACCGATCACCAGGCATTCGAGCAGCGAGTTGCTGGCGAGCCGATTCGCGCCATGCAAACCGGTGTACGCGGTTTCTCCCACTGCATAGAGTCCGGGGATATCCGTGCGGCCATTCATGTCGGTCACGACGCCGCCGCATGTGTAATGCGCAGCAGGCACTACCGGGATCGGCTGTTTGGTGATATCGATCCCGAGCTCGAGGCAGCGGGCGTAGATGGTCGGAAAATGCGACTTCAGGAATTCCGGCGGCTGGTGGCTGATGTCGAGTTCGACATAATCGAGGCCACGCTTCTTCATCTCGAAGTCGATCGCGCGCGCCACCACGTCACGCGGCGCCAGCTCCCCACGTTCGTCATGCTCGGGCATGAAACGCTTGCCGGCAGCGGCGCCAGCGCCGGCCGGCAGCTTGAGCAAGCCACCCTCACCACGCACCGCCTCGCTGATGAGGAAGGACTTGGCGTAGGGGTGGTAGAGGCAGGTCGGATGGAACTGAATGAATTCCATGTTTGCGACGCGACATCCCGCGCGCCACGCCATTGCAATGCCGTCGCCGGTGGCCGTATCCGGATTGGTTGTATAGAGATAGACCTTGCCCGCGCCGCCGGTGGCGAGCACCGTCTGGTCGGCAGCCAGGGTCATGACCGTTCCGTTGTTGACATCCTGCACGTACAGGCCGGCGCAATACGGCGTACCGCCCACGCCCAGCTTGTCCGACTTGATGATGTCGATGGCGAAATGGTCTTCCAGTACGGTGATGTTCGGATGGGAGCGCGCCTTCTGCTCCAGGGTCACCTGCACCGCATGCCCGGTGGCATCGGCAGCATGAATGATGCGGCGCTGACTATGGCCACCTTCCCGGGTTAGGTGGTACCCTAGCTCCGCAGTCGGGTCACGGGTAAAAGGCACGCCTTGCGCGATCAGCCATTCGATCGCTTCGCGGCTGTTTTCGACGATGTGGCGGGTTGCGCCTTCGTCGCAAAGGCCAGCGCCGGCGATCAGGGTATCGGCAATATGCTGCTCATGACTGTCGCCGGAATCGAGCACGGCAGCGATGCCGCCTTGAGCCCAGTTGCTGGCGCCGTCGAGCAGGCTGCGTTTGGAGACGATCACCACTTTGCGGGTTTTCGCGAGATGCAGGGCGACGGAGAGTCCGGCCAGCCCGCTTCCGACAATAGCGACATCAAATTTCATAAGATAAGCGCTGCCTGTATGCGTTGTCATCACGTAGAACGACATCTTACCATGTGGCAAAAAATGACTCTTGATTCAGAAGCGTTGGCGTCGAAAATTCTGAAGGCAATAACAATATGACTGGAATACTGAAAAAAGTTGCGCTGCTGCTGGTCGCATTGCTGGCGACGTTCGTAGCCGTTGCATTGTGGTACCGGAGCGCAAGCCAGCCCCAGGTCGACGGCAAGCTGAAGCTGGAGGGGCTGACGGCGCCGGTGGATATCGTGCGCGATGCCGAAGGGATTCCTCATATCTATGCCAAATCGACCGCGGACGCCTATTTTGCGCTCGGATACGTGCACGCGCAGGACCGCTTGTGGCAGCTTGAAATGAATCGGCGGATCGTGGCCGGAAGACTGGCTGAAATCCTCGGGCCGAGCGCGCTCAACACCGATCGTTTTTTGCGCACCCTGGGCGTGCGGCGCAATGCCGAACGAATCCTTGCCCACCTCGAGCCTGAGACGCGCGCCGCACTGGACGCTTATGCGCGCGGCATTAATGCCTGGCTTGCCAACCGTAGCGGACCGCTGCCGCCGGAGTTCATCCTGTCCGGCGCGCCGTCTCCCGCCCCGTGGCAGCCAGTGGATTCCATCGGCTGGCAAACCATGATGGCGTGGGATCTTGGTTCGAACTGGACGCAGGAACTGTTGCGCATGCGCGCGGCGCAGAAGTTGTCGCTGGCGCAGATCAATGAGATTCTTCCGCCGTATCCCGGCGATCCGGTCACAGCCACCCAGGATTACACATTGTTGTACCGTCAGCTGTCCGGAACTACGCAGCAGCTCGCCGCTGTCGCGGCGGCCGCACCGCCGTCGTATATCGAGGGCATGGGATCGAACAACTGGGTGGTTTCCGGCGATCTGTCGGAAACCGGCAAGCCGCTCCTCGCGAACGATCCGCACCTTGGCCTGTCCGCACCCGCATTGTGGTACTTCGCGCATCTGTCGGCGCCCGGGATGAGCGTCATCGGTGCGACTTTGCCGGGCATTCCTTCGGTGGTGCTCGGGCACAACGACAGGATCGCGTGGGGTTTCACCAATACCGCGCCTGACGTGCAGGACCTGTACATCGAACGTATCAATCCGGACAACAAGAAGCAGTACCAGACGCCGCAGGGCTGGTCCGAGTTCAAGACGCGAACCGAGACCATCAAGGTCAAGGGGCAGCCGGACGTGACATTTGAGGTGAATGAGACCCGCCACGGCCCGGTTATCACCGGCGCGCTGCCGCTCGTTGACAAGGCGCCGATCGACGCCCGGAAATATGTGATCGCCTTTGCCTGGACGGCGCTGCGTCCTGACGATGTCACGCTGCAGGCCGGCATGAAATTCAACAAGGCGCAGAACTGGCAGCAGTTCCTGGACGGTGCAAAGGATTTCGGTGCGCCGCAGCAAAATATGGTGTATGCGGACATCGATGGCAATATCGGTTTCGTTGCGCCGGCACGCGTGCCGGTCCGCAAGCCGGAAAATGATTTGAGAGGACTTGCGCCGGCACCGGGTTGGGATGCGCGCTACGACTGGACGGGCTTCATCCCCTTCGAGGAATTGCCGCGCCAGTTCAATCCCGCGTCGCACCGTTTCATGACCGCCAACCAGAAGATCGTCGGGCCGGATTATCCGCATTTCCTGACGAGCGAATGGACCTTGCCGTATCGCGTGCAACGCATCAGCCAAATGCTGGACGCAACGCCGAAGCACAGCATGGCCAGCTTTGCGGAGATGCAAAAGGATTACGTCTCGCTCGCCGCCCAGGAGTTGCTGCCGATCTTGCGCAACACTGTGCCGAAGACCGACCGCGCCAAGGAAGCCCTCGACACGCTGAGGGGGTGGAACGGGTCGATGGCGACTAACCGTCCGGAGCCGCTTATTTTCACGGCATGGATGCGCGCCGCCTCGCACGCGATTTTCGCTGACGAACTAGGCGACGACCTGATGAACGATTACTGGGACCAGCGTAATGTGCACCAGCCCATGGTGAACGTGCTCAAGAACAAGGACGGGCAGGGCAGGTGGTGCGCGGATACGAAGAAGCCGGCACAAACCCAGCCTCAGACCTGTGAAGAATTGCTGTCGGCCTCGCTGGACGTCGCGTTGGATCGTCTGGTGCAGCGCTACGGCCCCGAGATTTCAAAGTGGCGCTGGGGTGATGCGCACGTCGCGCGATCGGAGCATCGCCCGTTTGGCAAGGTCGATGTGCTGGCAAGATTTTTCGATATCCGCGTGCCGACACCGGGAGACACCTACACCGTGAATGTCGGACGCTACAGCCTACGAGACGATAAGGAGCCATTTACCAGCCATCATGCTGCCAGCCTGCGTGCGCTATACGACTTGTCGAACCTTGAAAACTCGCGGTTCATCCATTCGACCGGTGAATCGGGGAACATTTTTTCGCCGCTCTACAATAACTTTGCCCAGCGCTGGGCGGACGTTGCTTATGTGCCGATGAAGATGCGGCGCGAAGAAGTGGATAAGAACCGGCTCGGCTTGCTGATCTTGACGCCGTGATTCACGAGTGAGGAGTGGCGTCAACCTTGTTGACGGGCCTCCTTGTGCGCAAGGCGGGTCCGGGCGTTTCCTGCAAGCCCCTCAGGCAACCTGGAAATGCTGCGATGTGCGCAGGAGTTCCTCCGCATCCTGTGCTGGCACCGGCGGGGAAAAGGCGAAGCCCTGCGCCAGGTAGCAACCCATCTTCTTCAGCTGCAGCATGTCTTCACGCGTCTCGACGCCTTCTGCAACTGTATCGAGATTGAGCGTTTGGGCAAGCGCCAGGATCAGGCGCACGATCTCTGCGTCACTCGGATTTTTGTCCAGTCCCTGCACGAAGGTCTTGTCGATTTTCAGCACGTCGATCGGCAGACGGTGCAGATAGGAGAGGGACGAGTAACCCGTGCCGAAATCATCCAGCGCGAGGCGGAATCCGAGGCCCTTCAGTACGCTCAGCGTCTCGATCGTCTGTACCGGGTTGGCCATCGCAGAGGTTTCGGTCAATTCCAGTTCGATGGAATTAGGATCGACACCGGTACGCTCGAGGATGTCCTTCACGTCGGCCAGGAAGGTGGATTGCAGGAGCTGGCGCATCGAAACATTGACTGCAATGGTGAAACGGTCCATTCCCGGGTACTCGTCCTGCCACCTGCGCAACTGCTTGCATGCCTCTTCCAGGACCCATAACCCGATTGGCACCACGAGGCCGGAACTCTCCGCCACCGGGATGAATTCCATCGGTGGGATCATGCCGTACTGCGGATTATTCCATCGCAGCAGCAATTCAAACCCCTTCAATGCGCCATTGAGGATCGATACCTTCGGCTGGTACACCAGCGCCAGTTCATCGCGTTCCAGCGCAAAACGTAACGCTACATCCATTTGCGCGCGCTTGGTGGTGCAAGACTGCAGCGAGGCATCGAAGATCTCGGCGCGATTGCGCCCGCGCTCCTTCGCCTGGTACATCGCAGCATCGGCGTCGCGGATCAGTTCAGAAGGATTCTTGTGCTCCGGGTCGAGCAGGGCGATGCCGATGCTGGTCTGGATTTTCACGACGGTGCCGTCGACCGCCAACTGTTGCGACACAGCCTGCAGCAGGACTTCAGCCTTGACCTTTGCCTCATCCAGTGTCGCATTGGACAGGATGACGAATTCGTTGCCGCCGAAGCGGGCGACGAAGTCGTCGGTGGGCAGTTCAGCGAGAATGCGGCGCGTGATTTCGGTCAGGCACTTGTCGCCGAAGTCATGGCCGTGAATATCATTGACGCTCTTGAAAAAATCAAGGTCGCAGAACAGCATGGCGATCTGGCGGGATGCTTCACTGGTGTTTGCGATGACGTCGGAGATCGTCTTGAGCAAGTAACGGCGATTTGGCAGGCCGGTGAGCGGATCATGCAGTGCCTGGTGTTGCAGGCGCATTTCGTATTCCTTGCGATCGGTAATGTCGCGCGAGATGCAGAGCACGCCGACTACTTCGCTGCGAGTGTCGCGCAGAGGATACTTGTTGACGCGATACCAGTTGGGCAAGCCGTTTTCCCAGCCGCACTGAATCTCCTGGTCCTCCTGTGGCGCACTGCTCTGGATGACTTGTAGATCCTGTCGGTAAAGGCGCTCGGCAAGTTCACGGGCGGTACGCGCGCTGTCGCGGGATGCGGCAGCGCAGAATATGTCGGAGATGGTCTTGCCGCGCAGGGCGCCTTCGGAGGGATAGCCGAAGCGCCGCTGGAAGGTCTGGTTGCTGATGGTGAAACGGCCTTCCCTGTCCGTTGCGTAGATCATGGAGGGATTCAGGTCCAGCACCGCGCGCAGTAGCGCATGCTCTTCTTCCAGCCTTGTTTCGGCATCCTTGCGCGCCGATATGTCCTCGACGCTGAAAACGAAGCCATTGATGGCGTCATCGTGAAGCATGTTGTAGCCGCGCGTCTCCAGCCACACCCAGTGCCCGTCCTTGTGCCGGGTCCGGTGCCGCGAAAAGATGCTGCTGTGCGGCGTGTCCCGCAGGTAGCGCAATTTTCGACGATGGGCTTTCCTGTCGTCGGGATGGAAGATCGGGCGCATCAAGTCGTTGTCGATTTCTTCGGGAGCGTAACCGATGACTTCCCTTAGCGCGCGGTTGGCGAATTTGATGCGAAACCGGCTGTCGGCGATGAGAAACACATGCCGCGCGGCTCGCGCAATTGCATCGAAGCGGCGCTGGTTGTGATGCGCCTGCTGGATCGCTTTTGCGTTGCTGGCCAAGGCATCGGCAAGGAAGATCGACGACAAGCCCATGAAGATGGTTGCGAACAATTGCGGCAGCCAGTCCACCAGATGGGTGCCGAGGGTGATATTCAGGCTCGCTTCGATGAAGGTCACCGTAAACGCCATGCCGATGGCGAGCGGAGCTTCAACGGCTAGCGGAAAGATCCCGGCCAGCCCGATCAGCCAGGGTAGAGGCTGGGCAGGCATGGACTGTTGAAATGCAAGGCTGGCGATCACGAAGATGCAGGTGGTCCATTCGATGAGCAGTCGAGCACGCCCAAAGGGAATGGCATTCGGCCAGAAATAGCGCGCGAGCGCCGCAAAAAACAGGGTGACGAGCACACTGACGGCCACGACGCTCAGGTCGGACAGCATCACCTTGTTGACGAATGCGGCAAGCACTGCGTGCAAGAGCAGAGTGATATACAGGCAAACCGAGGCGATCCGGAAAATCTCTTGGCCAGTGACGGTGCCGGCAAGGCGTAATGGGTGAAGTTTCATCGTACCGGCACAACTTCGCAGCTGAACACAAAGCGGAACGTCGAGGCAAGGCGGGAAGGGAAGGGGACGCTGCGGCTATCCGGGGTTGTCATGCGGGACATGGACCGGAAACAATGAATGTCATGGCAATCTGGTATTTTTCTTCCGGAATACATGCTGTATGCCGTTCCGCAAGCCTTGAGAAAATTAACACATGGACAATAGCAAAGCCCGCCAGCTTTGGACAGTGCTAATCGGCAAATCCATACACATTTTGCAATTTTTCTTGATCTGGATTGCCGGAACTGCAAGATTTCTTGAATAAAGGAAATAAAAAAAGCCGCCAGGAGTACTGGCGGCTTCAAAACCAGGATTACCCGAAGGCAGGCCTGGGACGATTAGACGTTTAGTCTGCGGCGTAGATGTCGCTGTCCTTGGTTTCTTTCACGAACAGCAGGCCGACGACGAAGGTCATCATAGCGATGATGATCGGATACCAGAGACCGTAGTAAATGTCGCCCTTGTACGCAACGAGTGCGAACGAGGTGGTCGGCAGCAGACCGCCGAACCAGCCGTTGCCGATGTGGTACGGCAGGCTCATCGAGGTGTAGCGGATGCGCGTGGGGAACAGCTCCACCAGCATGGCGGCGATCGGGCCGTAGACCATGGTGACCAGGATCACCAGGTACACCAGCATCACCAGCACCATCACCTTGTCCATCTTGGCCGGATCGGCCGCCACCGTCAGGTTGGCGGCCTTGGTGGCGTCGGCCAGCGCCTTGCGGAACTCGCCCAGCGCCTTGACGCTTTCCGCCGAGAAGCCGTGGCGCTGCTCGTTCAGCGTCG
>NZ_DATFAI010000038.1:0-3919 GCF_035254685.1 Noviherbaspirillum sp.
GATTCCGGAAAAGAAAAAGGGGAGTCGCTGCTACGCGACCATGCGTAGCAGCGACTCCCCTTGCCATAGGTGGATGTATCCTGAAGCGACTTCAGCAGGTCTTCTGGCTCTCGGATCGTCCGGAGTTGCCGCGTCTTCCCGCCGGGATACATCCCGACAGTGACTGACCATGGCAAACCATGGTCCTGCGGCATCCGTCCCCGATTACAGCGGCGGGCCCGCCACGGAATTGCACCGTGTTCCTGGATGCTGATGTCGGACGAAATACTAGTGTTTCAAGGTGCGTGCGTCAAGCGATAGACAAGGCTTCATTGCACGAACTTCCCCCTTTGCGTTAACTGCCAGCCCAGATGCGCCACCAGCGCACAAGACACTACGAAGCCACCGACGATCGTACGCGTGGCTGGCACTTCGTTATGAATCATCCACACCCACAATGGCCCTAGCACCGGCTCGGCTACTCCGATCAGTGCGGCCGGTGCAGACGGAATGAGGGGCGCGCCGCTGACGAACAGAATCATGCCCAACGCCCAATTGAGTGCACCGAACAAGAAGAGCAGTAATGCGTCGCGCGTATCCACCGCGTAGCTTGGGGCCATCACCGCCGCTACGCCACCCGCGATCAGCGCTCCGAGACAGACCGCGGGAACCATTCGCACGTCAGAATGACGGCGCGTAATAATAAGTGCACTGGAAAAGAAAATTGCAGCCAAGAGTGCCAAGCTATCTCCCGTTGGCAACACCTTATTGCCTAAAGAAGCTGAAACCATAATACTGACGCCGGCGATTACGGCGGCGATGGCCGCCCAGGTGGCAGGCCGCACCCTTTCCCTAAACAACAGGAATGCCATCAGTGCAGCGATGAGTGGTATCCCCGCCTGAATGAGCAGGATGTTGGCTACCGTGGTGTAGGCAAGTGCTGCCACAAAGGTTGTGGATGAGATGGCAAAACACGTACCGACACCGAGTCCGGCCCAGCCCATCGACAGGAACAAATCACGGGTGCCGCGCAGGCCTTCACGCCTGAGCATGAAGCAAAGCAGAAATGCTGCCGCAAACAGCGAGCGCCAAAACACCACAGTCCAAATGTCAGTCACGCTCAGGAAGCGCGCAATGGTGCCTCCAAAGCTCCACACAGTCGCTGAACCAAGAATCAGCAAAACACCGTTGCGATGAACATGTACCCGTTCAGTCATCCTTGCTCCTGCAATTCGACTACGATCAAACTACTGGCTGTAAGGCGTGGCTCAAAAGTCACCTCTGAGTTGGCGTGGAACGGCCGATATCCGCGCGATGTGCGGTAGACTTACCCTCGTCGGTGACGGCACCGTATGTTCAGAGCGTATCAAACACGAAGTCGGATACCAAAACCACGGTACACGTCAACCATCCCCGCGACGGAGCCGTTCAGATAGCACGGCGGCTTAGAAGCCCTATCCCTTGATCCCCACAAATCTTTCCGCTGCCTGCACCGTATTCTCGATTAACATGGTGACCGTCATCGGCCCCACTCCTCCCGGTACCGGCGTAATGTGCGAAGCCTTCTGACTTACCCCGTCGAAATCAACATCTCCGACCAGATCACCGTTCGGTAGGCGATTGATTCCGACGTCGATGACTGCCGCCCCGGTTTTTACCATCTGGGGAAGAATGAGATTGGGTCGTCCGGCAGCGACCACCAGGATATCCGCGAGAATTGTGAATTGCGCAAGATCCCGTGTCTTGGCATGGCAGATACAGACGGTAGCATCCTTCTGCATCAGCATGAGTGCCATGGGCTTACCAACGATATTGCTCGCGCCGACCACCACCACATTCTGTCCCGCCACCTCGATGTGTTCGTGCTCGAGGATCTTGCTGACCCCGTAGGGTGTGCAGGGCGGAAAAATGGAGCTGCCGACCGCCAGGGCGCCGACATTGTAGAGATGGAAGCCGTCAACATCCTTATCCCTTGAAATGGTTTCAAGAATGCGCCGGACGTTGTAATTCGGCGGCAGCGGTAACTGGACCAGAATGCCGTGAATCGATGGGTCGTGGTTCAAGGTGTCGATCAGCCGCAGCACCTCCGCTTCCTCGGTCTCGGCCGGGAACGCATGCACCTTGGAATTGAGCCCAACTTCCGAACAGGCCTTCGCCTTGTTGGCGACATAGACCTTTGATGCAGGATTGTCGCCAACAATGATGACTGCAAGGCCAGGCCGGGTGCCAAAGGCACCCAAGGCTTCGACACGCTGCCTGCAATCCTCGCGCACCTTGGCTGCTACCTCCTTGCCGTCGATTATTTTCGCTACCATACCGTTCCTCGCGCCACGATTAAACATCGCGGTATGCTATTCGTTGGAGCAGGATGGCGCGCGGCTATCGGCGACTACAACATGTCCATGGACGACAACCGCCAACCTCGGAGATGACGACAAAGGCTTGGCGTTTCCAGGCAACTCGGGGTCGCGCATCGACCTGCAGACATTGGCGCCTGTGTCATGCTGGCGATGTGCGTGTCATCCGGATTACTAGCGTCCTCAAGACATGATGTCCTGAATTAGGAATAAGCAGACAAGTGCGTTCGATACCGGTCAAGATGTCGCTGATGGCCTTGCTTTAGACAAACGGCTGGAAAGCGGTGCTGTTGAGTCCACAGCAATGGTGAGCGGAATCCTGGCATTGGTGAGTCACTAATGTGATTCCACGACAGAACTGTTTCTCCTTCAGAGTGACGTATCCATCACGAATGGGCGGGGTCTGGGCGCACCATGACGCATGCGCGTGGTGGTCAGAAACGCCGGTAGCCAGCAGCAGGGTCGGAGGAATTTAGTCCGGCGCCCGAACTTAACCCCGTTTAAAAGAATGGCGCCACAATCGCTGTCCACGTCACTCATGTCACCGCTTCCAGCAAACTACCGCTGCCGTATCCATGATTACTTCCGCTCCCGGCTACAACATGGCACCCAGCTTCACCACGGAACCGGACAACGCGGCGTCATATCCAGCCAGATCGCTCACTACCGATCTGTATTTCTCACTCAACATGATTGTCCGCACCGCGCTCGTCGGCGGCTCGCTCAAAGCAATTTGGTCGCACGCAAAAAAGTACCGCTCACGTACGATCGGAATAAAATCGAGATCGAATCTTCTGGCTGCGGCCTCAACGCCGAAGCTGACATCTGCCATGTCGCTCGCCACGTATGCGGCAACGGCAGCATGCGTAAATTCGGCACTCTCGTAGCCGGCAATATCGGCGGTCCTGATGCCGTGCTTCGCCAGGAACAGTTCAAGCAGCATCCGCGTGCCGGAGCCATGTTGCCGATTCACGAAGCGAATGTCATTACGCGTGAGATCGGCGAGTCCTCGAATTGCCTTCGGATTACCCTTGGCAACGAACAAGCCCTGCATGCGATACGCCAGGTGAATCAGCGCATGCTGTCTGGGATTGATCCATTTGAGATATTGCGCAGCCGCGACTGGTTCGAATTCACCCATCGGCAGATGAAAGCCCGCAAGGTCACACTCTCCCCGGGAAAGCGCAGTCACTGCCTCCGTGCTATTGCGGTACTTCAGGTCGACCGCCATCTTTTTCTCGCCCATCTGGTTGATCAACGCCGCAACCGCAAAACCATGCGACGCCGTGATGCGTACGGCGCGACGATTGGTCGCCAGGAGCACGGCGAGCTCTTGCTCCAGTTCCGAGGCGAGGCTATCCAACATAGGAGAAAGACGGGCTGCAATCCGCTTGTCGGCCCAGATCAGCTTTTCCGCCAGTGGCGACAGTACCGTGCCCCGCCCTCGTGTCTTTTGCACCAGCGCCGCACCAAACTGCTCGTCGAATTCACGCAGCAATTGCCAGGCATGGCGATACGACAGGCCGACAGAGGCGGCCGCCTGACTGATGCTGCCCTGGTCACGCACCTCGGTCAGCAGCTTC
>NZ_DATFAI010000039.1:0-4452 GCF_035254685.1 Noviherbaspirillum sp.
TTCCTGTTGTCCCGTATGCCGCTATCGACCGGATTGACCTGGCGCGCCCATACATGGCCGGTGCTGACGTCGAACACGATCTGCCGGTGCCCCACCCCGAACAGGCTTTCGGAAACCAGCTTGATCTTGTGCGCCCGCAGCAGCGCGCGCGCCGCCTCGCCGTTGCGCTCGCCGATCTTGAGCACGTCATTCCTGGTCTGGCCGGGAAACATGTCGCCACCACCGAAAATCTTGGCATGGCACTGTTCCGCTTCCACGCCGGCACGCTTCAGGTCGCGCAGCATCAGTGCCATCGCATCCTCGCCATAACGCCCGTCCAGCGATGTGCGCCGCCTGCCGCCGTTTGCCAGGATGAAATGCGACATGGCGCCCACGCGCAGGCCGGGATGCCACAAGGTGATCGACACGCAGGAGCCGAGCAGCGTGCGCATGCGACAGGACGCATCACCCACGAAATAGTCGCCGGGCTGCAGGAAGACCTCGACCTTGGAGGACGTGCGCGTCAACATGGCCTCAGCGCTTTCGGTAGACGGAAGGCATCACGCTTTCGACCGCCTCGGTAACGTCGTTGAGCGACTCGGAATGGCCGATGATGAACAGTCCGCCCTGCCTCAGCTGCGCCAGGATCCGGGCCACGACCTGCCGCTTCGTCTCGCTGCTGAAATAGATCATGACGTTGCGCAGGAAGATGACATCGAAGGTGCCGAGTTGCGGCAGCGGTGCGTTGAGGTTGACCTGCGCGAACTGCACCCGGCTGCGGAGTGTACGATCGATCAGCAGGCTGCCTTTCTGGTTGTCGATGCCCTTGAGGCAATACTGCTTCAGATAAGCCTGCGGGATCTGCGTGGCGCGCTCCATCGGGTAATGCCCGGCACGCGCCTTCTCCAATACGCGCGTACTGATATCCGAGCCGAACACTTCCCAAGGCGCGCCGTCCATGCAATCGGCCAGCACCATGGCGATGCTGTAGGCCTCTTCGCCGGTCGAGCTCGCAGCGCTCCACACGCGCACCGGACGCATGTGGTTACGTGCGGCGCGGGCAAACTCCCGCAGCAGGTCGAAATGCTTCGCTTCGCGGAAGAAATAGGTTTCATTGGTGGTCAGCAGGTCGACCGCGACCTGTGCTTCCTCCGGCTGACTTCCGTGTTCGAGAAGGCGAAAGTATGCGCCGTAGCTGTCGACCTGATAATGGGCCAGCCGCTTCGCAAGCCGCCCGGCCACCAGCGCTTTCTTGGCGGGCGACAGGTGGATGCCTGCCGCCTCGTAGATGAAGCGCTGGAATTGCCTGAACTCCTGGTCGGTGAGGCTGTTCGTGTTCATGTTGGCCTGTCTTGCATCCTGCGTGCTGCTTCTTGCTGCGAAGACGCCTTTCTATGCGGCGACGGCTGTGCTGTTGCCGATGAGCGATTGCGCCATTGCATTCACATCCGCCAGGGCGGCGATATCGTCGAGCGATAGGATCTGCCCGAGGTTAAGCAGGATCACGAACTTGCCGTTGACCTTGCCCATGCCCTCGATGAAGTCGGTGCGGATCTTGGCACCGAAGGCCGGAGGCGGCTCGATATCCGCCGCAGCGATGTCGAGCACGGCGTTGACCGCATCGACCACCACCCCGACCACCTGCTGCTCACCACCATTCTCGATCTCCACGATCACGATGCAGGTGCGCTTGGTGACCGTCGTCGTTGCCTTGCCGAAGCGTGCCGACAAATCCAGCACCGGCACCACCGCGCCGCGCAGGTTGATCACCCCGCGTATGCACTCCGGCATCATCGGCACTTCGGTCAAGCCGCCGTACTCGATGATCTCTTTCACGGCAAGGATGCCGATGGCGAACATCTCGCCGCCCAGCATGAAGGTCAGATACTGCGTCTGCCCGGACGCCTGGTTGGCGGCCGCCTGCTTATCCGTTGCCGCCTTGGTTTCGATGACTGCGTTCATCGCCATCCTCCGTCAGAAACGCGTGAACTGCGCTTCGTCGACCTTGCCGTCACCGACGAGCGCAAGCGTCGCGTTCGCCGACTTCATGTCCGCGTGCAGAGCGCCGAAAGCCTTGCCCGCGCGGGCGGACTTGCGCGCGGCCGAGATCACTGCACTTACCTGCTTGCCGGTATCCAATTTGAAGAAACTCATCGTGTGCTGGAGCTGTTCGGCCTGGCCGCTCATCTCCTCGGCGGTCGCCGCAAGCTCTTCGGAACTGGAGGCATTCTGTTGCGTCACCTGGCTCAATTGCGTCATCGCGGTATTGATCTGGCCGACGCCGGATGACTGCTCTTCCGACGCCGCCGTGATTTCCTGCACCAGGTCGGAGGTCTTCTTGATGTTCGGCACCATCGCATCGAGCAGATGACCGGCCTTCTCCGCCAGCTCCACGCTGTTGGTGGCCACTTCGCTGATCTCCTGCGCCGCGACCTGGCTGCGCTCGGCCAGCTTGCGTACTTCCGCCGCCACCACGGCAAATCCCTTGCCATGCTCGCCGGCACGCGCCGCTTCGATCGCTGCGTTCAACGCCAGCAGATTGGTCTGGTAGGCGATGTCATCGATGATCACGATCTTCTTGGCGATCTGGTTCATGGCTGCGGCAGTTTCCTTGACCGCCGCGCCGCCTTCGGTGGCTTCCTGCGCGGCCTTGGTCGCCATGCCGTCGGTGACCTTCGAGTTCTCGGTGTTCTGCGCGATGGACGCAGTCATCTGTTCGACAGAAGCGCTGGTCTCCTCGACGCTGGCCGCCTGTTCGCTCGCGGCCTGCGACAGCGACTGGGCCGTTGCCGACACCTGTTCGGAGGCACTGGAGATATTGTCGGTTGCCCCCCGCACTTCACTGATGATTTCCGACAGCTTCTCCACCATCGCCTTCATGGAGAACATCAGGCTGGTCTTGTCGTTGGTCTTGACCGTCACATCGACGGTCAGATCGCCCTCGCTGATGCGGCGCGCGATGTCGGCTGCGACAAAGGGCTCGCCACCCAGCTGTTTGGTCAGGCTGCGCGTAATCAGGATACCCAGCGCAATGCCCGCGAGCGCGCTACCAGCGACCAGGAGGATCATGAACAGGCGGCTTTCGTGATAAAGGTCGCCCGATTCCTTGGCAGCCTCCATGCCGTTTTCTTCTTTCAGGCGAGTCAGTTCGGTCAGCTTGTCGTCAACACCGGTAGTTTGAGGCATGAAGGTATTGAAGATATATTGCGTGCTCTCCCTGTTTTCTTGAAGCTTCTCGTCTTCGACTTTCTGGATCACCTCGGGAATCAGCTTGTCGTAATCTGCCAACATGCGGTCCAACTCGGCCAGCTTCGCCTTGCCCTTTTCAGAAAAGAACGTGGGCCGCGCCTTGTCCAGGTTTTCTTTCATCAGCGAGCGGCTCTTCTGAATCGCGTCCACCGCTTTCTTCCTCTCCTCCATGGTCGGCGCCAGCGCCAGCGTGCGCACCGCCCGACCGATATAAATCAGGTCGATGTTCGCTTCCTTGACGTAGGAAATCCCAAGCAGCTCTCTTTCGTATAAGCGATCCGCTGCCTCATTGATCTTGCTCATGTTGAAAATCCCGACGCCGCCAACAATCGCGCCGAGAATCGACACAAACAGGAAGCCGGCAATCAACCTTGTTCCCACTTTCATGTTTTCGAACATGTTCACTCCTCCCAAAATCCCATTTATAACTACCCGGCCTTGCCGAGCAGCTTCCGTGCTCAGGCTACTTGCGTGTCCTGATTTGCCACCTCTTGCACCAGCATCGGTACATCAAGAATCAAAGCCACTTCCCCACTGCCCAGGATGGTCGATCCGCTGATGCACCTGACGTGCCCAAACATCTTTGCCAGCGGCTTGATCACCGTCTGGAATTCCCCGAGCAGGGTATCAACCACCAGCCCGGCCTTCTGCCCTGCGTAATTGACCACCACGATGCTCTCGCGCCGTACAGGCGCACCACCGACCTCGAACAGTTCCCGCAGCCGGATGAACGGCAATACCTCGCCGCGCAGGTTGGTGTAGTCATGGCCCGGCTCGTGGGAGAACTCGATGCATTCCTCGATCATGTCGAGCGGAATGACGAAGGTCGATCCGCCCAGCCCGACCAGGAAACCGTTGATGATGGCCAGCGTCAGCGGCAGCCGCACGATGACGGTGGTGCCCGCACCTTCTTCGCTCTGTACCTCCACGGTGCCGCGCAAGGCGGTGATGTTGCGCTTGACCACGTCCATGCCCACGCCGCGTCCCGACAGGTTGGTCACCTTCTCCGCCGTGGAGAAGCCGGGCTCGAAGATCAGGTTGAAGATTTCGGCATCGCTCAGGCTGCGGCCCGGCTCCACCAGTCCGCGCTCGATCGCTCTGGCCAGGATCTTGTCGCGCTTCAAGCCGCCGCCGTCGTCGCTCACCTCGATGACGATGCTGCCCGAGTCGTGGTAGGCGTTGAGGCGCACCGTGCCCTGCGCCGGCTTGCCGCGTGCCGTGCGC
>NZ_DATFAI010000040.1:0-122946 GCF_035254685.1 Noviherbaspirillum sp.
CGTCACGCAGGCGCAGGGCCACCTCGCTCACTGCGGACAGTGGGGTATACAGCGGCTCGACGCCGCGCGTATCGACCGCGCTCATCTGCCCGACGATGGAGAAGAAACCGTTGAGCTGCGCGAGCATCGCGGCCTGTTCGCTCGGCTGCAGTTCGAGCCGCGCAAGGTGGGCGATCCGGCTGACATCGAAAGGGGTCAAAGCCATGGACAAATGCACTCAGAGTCGTGCTTCCCACAGGTGGGGAGCGGGAGGGGATCGGGTATTATCTTCGGTTAATTTTCCACGCGCAGCAGCATCGCGCGCCGCGTCGCCCACAGCCTGCTGAACGCACAACACACCATGTTCGGATCTTTTCGTCGCTACTTCTCGACGGACCTCGCCATCGACCTCGGCACCGCCAACACGCTGATCTATGTGCGTGGCAAAGGCATCGTGCTCGATGAGCCCTCCGTCGTCGCCATCCGCCACGAGGGCGGCCCCACCGGCAAGAAAACCATCCAGGCGGTCGGCGCCGAGGCCAAGGCGATGCTGGGCAAGGTGCCCGGCAACATCGAAGCCATCCGCCCGATGAAGGACGGCGTGATCGCCGACTTCACCGTCACCGAGCAGATGCTCAAGCAGTTCATCAAGATGGTCCATCCGCGCTCGGTGTTGAAGCCGAGCCCGCGCATCATCATCTGCGTGCCCTGCGGCTCGACCCAGGTCGAGCGCCGCGCGATCCGCGAATCGGCGCTCGGCGCCGGAGCCAGCGAGGTGTACCTGATCGAAGAGCCGATGGCCGCGGCGATCGGCGCCGGCCTGCCGGTCAGCGAGGCCAGCGGCTCAATGGTGGTCGACATCGGCGGCGGCACCACCGAGGTGGGCGTGATCTCGCTCGGCGGCATGGTCTACAAGGGCAGTGTGCGGGTGGGCGGCGACAAGTTCGACGAAGCCATCATCAGCTACATCCGCCGCAACTACGGCATGCTGATCGGCGAGCAGACCGCCGAGGCAATCAAGAAGGAAATCGGCTCCGCCTTCCCGGGCTCGGAAGTGAAGGAAATGGAAGTCAAGGGCCGCAACCTGTCCGAAGGCATCCCGCGCTCGTTCACGATCTCGTCGAACGAGATCCTGGAAGCGCTGACCGACCCGCTCAACAACATCGTCTCCGCTGTCAAGAACGCGCTGGAGCAGACGCCGCCGGAACTCGGTGCCGACATCGCCGAGAAGGGCATGATGCTGACCGGCGGCGGCGCGCTGCTGCGCGACCTCGACCGCTTGCTGATGGAAGAGACCGGCTTGCCCGTGATCGTGGCCGAGGATCCGCTGACCTGCGTGGTGCGCGGCTCCGGCATGGCGCTCGAGCGCATGGACAAGCTCGGTTCGATCTTCTCCTACGAGTAAATCTTCGCAACGCTTCAAATGCGGGCCTTGCCGACGATGCAGGGCTCGCGGGCGGACCGAGACACGTCACATTCCTCGTACTCACGTTAGATCCTGATGGAATACAGTCCACCGCCACTCTTCAAGCAAGGCGCATCCGCACGCGCCAAAGTGGTGTTTTTCTCTCTGATCGCCCTGATCCTGCTGGTGGCAGATTCGCGCATGCGCTCGCTGTCGATCATTCGCCAGGTGGTGGGCACCGTGCTTTATCCCCTTGAGGTGGTGGCGCTGATGCCGCGCGACGCGGCGTACAAGGTGACCGATTACTTCTCCTCCATGTCTGCGCTGCAGAAGGAAAACAACCGCATGAAGGAGCAGCAGGTCGCCAATGCGTACACCCTGCAGCAGGTGCAGCAGCTGGCCGCCGAGAATGTGCAGCTGCGCAAGCTGCTGGTGGCCAACGAGCGCGTGCCGGTCAAATCGATCCTGAGCGAGATCCTGTACGACGCGCGCGATCCGTTCACGCGCAAGATCGTGCTCGACCGCGGCAGCCAGCACGGCGTCACGCCGGGGCAGCCGGTAATCGATGACGTTGGTGTGGTGGGGCAGGTCACGCGCGTATTCCCGTTCACTTCGGAAGTGACGCTCCTGACCGACAAGGACCAGGCCATTCCAGTGCAGGACGTGCGCAGCGGATTGCGCAGCATCGCCTACGGCATGGGCCATTCCGGCTCGCTCGACCTGCGTTTCATGCCGGCCAATGCCGACATCAAGAACGGCGATACGCTGGTCACCTCGGGGATCGACGGTGTTTACCCGGCAGGCCTGGCCGTGGCTAAGGTCGTGCAGGTGGAGAGCAAGTCGAACGATGCATTCGCCCGCATCGTCTGCCAGCCGATGGCGGGCATCGACCGCAACCGGCAGCTGCTGATCCTGCTGACCGAAGCCAATTTCCCGCAGCGTCCGCCGGCCGAGGAGCCGCGTGACAAGAAGGACAAGCTCGGCAAGAAGCGTCCTCCCGAGGGCGCGAAAGAAGCACCGAAGGATCCGCTCAAGGAGCCGGCGAAGGAACAGAAGACGGATGCGGCGCCCGCCGCCGAACAGAAGGCTCCGGCCCAGGCTGCGGCAGCCCCGGCCGCAGTGCCCCAGCCTGGCGGTGCGGCAACGCTGAAACCTGTTGCTGCTGCGGCAGGGCAGAAGGCGCCTGTGCAGGCAGTGCAAAAACCTGCCGCAGTGGTTGCTCCGGCCGCGACTGCGAAACCAGTGGCCGCACAACCGTTGCCGGCCCGGAAGCCGGTGACGCCTCCCGCAGCCGCGCCGACCGTCACGAAGACGCAGGCCCCGGCGCAGCCTGCCGCTGCGCCGCGGAAGACGACCGTTGAGCAAAGGACAACGACGCCATGAACGACCGTCCTCAGTACATTCTGCTGCCGGCCAACTCACTGTTCATTGCCGCCAGCATCATCTGCGCGTTCCTGCTGAACCTGCTGCCGTGGGACCATTGGTACGGCGTACCGGATTTCGTCGCGCTCGTGCTGGTGTTCTGGAGCATTCACCAGCCGCGCAAGGTAGGCATTGGCATTGCCTTCATGATGGGCCTGCTGATGGATGTGCACAATGCCAGCCTGCTCGGCGAGCATGCGCTGTCGTATACGCTGCTATCCTATTTCGCCATCATGATTCACCGCCGGGTGCTGTGGTTCAGGCTGCTGACGCAGGCCGCGCACGTGTTGCCATTGCTGCTCCTGATGCAGGGTGTGCAACTCGTGGTCCGGCTGCTGGTGAGCGGCAAGTTTCCCGGCTGGCTGTACTTCCTGGAAAGCGTGACAGCTGCCGCGCTCTGGCCGATGGTGACGATCCTCTTGCTGGCGCCGCAGCGCCGCGCCATCGATCGTGACGAAACGCGCCCGATCTGAAATGGACTATCCACGATCTTGAAGATTGCCGAGAACAGCGCTGTGGCAGGCGTCTATCCCTTTCCGCTTTCCTCCATGCGGGCGAGCGGAACGTAATGGCTGAACATGACCGAGTTTAAGAATACCGAACGCGAGATACACCTGTTCCGGCTGCGCCTGTCGGTTGCTGGCGTGTTCGTGCTCATCTGTTTCGGATTGCTGGCGACGCGCTTCCTGTGGTTGCAGACCGTCAAGTACAAGGATTACGCCAGCCAGGCCGAGGACAACCGGATTTCCGTCGTCCCCGTAGTGCCCAACCGCGGTCTCATTCTGGATCGCAACGGCGTGGTGCTGGCACGCAATTTCTCCGCCTACACGCTGGAAATCACGCCGTCCAAGATCCGTGAGCCGCTGGAACAGGTCATCGACGGACTTGCCACGCTGGTCGACATCCAGCCCAAGGACCGCCGCCGCTTCCGCCGTTTGCAGGAGGAAGCCAAGAATTTCGAGAGCGTGCCGATCCGTACCCGCCTCACCGACGAAGAGGTAGCGCGTTTCACCGCGCAGCGCTATCGCTTCCCTGGCGTTGAAATCCAGGCGCGCCTGTTCCGCCAGTATCCGCTGGGAGAAACTGCATCGCACGTGATCGGCTACATCGGTCGTATTAGCCAGCGCGACGCCGAGCGCATCGATGACATGGAAGATTCGGCCAACTACGCCGGTACCGATTACATCGGCAAGGAAGGCCTGGAAAAGAAGTACGAAGAAACCCTGCACGGCACCACCGGCTATGAGGAGGTCGAGGTCTCGGCGGGCGGACGCGCCGTGCGCACGTTGTCGCGCACACCCGCCACCCCGGGCAACAACCTGATCCTGTCGATCGACATCGAATTGCAGAAGGTCATCGAAGAAGCGTTCGGCGAGCATCGTGGCGCGCTGGTGGCGATCGAGCCATCGACCGGCGACGTGCTGGCCTACGTGTCCAAGCCGACCTTCGATCCCAACCTGTTTGTGGAAGGCATCGACCCGAAGAGCTGGGAAGAGCTGAACACCTCGATCGACCGGCCTCTTTTGAACCGTCCGCTGATCGGCAGCTATCCGCCCGGTTCGACCTACAAGCCGTTCATGGCGCTGGCAGCGCTCGAACTGGGCAAGCGCACGCCGAACCAGATCGTGCATGATCCCGGCTTCTTCTGGTTCGGCAATCACAAGTTTCGCGACGACAAGGAAGGCGGTCACGGCAGCGTCGACATGTACAAGTCGATCGTGCAGTCCTGCGACACGTACTACTACATGCTGGCAAACGACATCGGCGTCGACGGCATCCACGACTTCATGAAACAGTTCGGCTTCGGCCAGCTCACCGGCATCGACCTGGAGCACGAACGCCAGGGTGTGCTGCCGTCCACCGCATGGAAGCGTAATGCCTATAAGCGGCCGGAGCAGAAAAAGTGGTACGCCGGCGAGACGATTTCGCTTGGCATCGGCCAAGGCTACAACTCGTTCACGCCATTGCAGATGGCGCATGCCATTGCCACGCTCGCCAACAACGGCGTGGTGATGAAGCCGCACCTGGTGAAGATCATCGAGAACGGCGCCACCAAGGAGCGCACGCTGACGGTGCCCAAGGAAAGCTACCGCATCAGCCTCAAGCAGCAGAACGTGGACTTCATCAAGAATGCGATGGTTGGCGTGACGCGCGAAGGCACGTCGTCGCGGGCGTTCGCTGGCGCAGGCTATGTCTCGGGCGGCAAGACCGGTACCGCGCAGGTGGTGGGCATCAAGAAGAATGAAAAATACGATGCGAAAAAGGTCGAGGAGCGGCATCGCGACCACTCGCTGTACACGGCCTTCGCGCCAGCTGACAATCCGAAAATTGCGATCGCGATCATCGTCGAAAACGGCGGCTTTGGCGCGACCATCGCAGCCCCGATCGTGCGCAAGGCGCTCGATTACTACCTGTTGGGCAAGCGCCCCGATGACAAGGACAAGCCCGCTGTGCCGGCCGAAAAAGCCGACGATGCCAACGCCCGCCCGGTTGCCGAACTGAAGGCGGAGGAAGAGTCGATTGGCGGCCCGAAAGCAGGCGCGGAAACCAGAGGAAACCAGGACTGATGGCAAACAACGACTTGACTGAACACCGGCCGGTCTGGCCGATGATCAAGCAATATCTGACGGTCTTCGACGGACCGCTGGCCCTGATCGTCTTCCTGATCCTGTGCGTGAGCAGTGTGACGATGTATTCGGCGGGTTATGACTTTGCCGGGCGCTTCGAAGACCACATGCGCAATATCCTGATTTCCTTCGTCATCATGTGGATCGCGGCCATTCTGCCGCCGCAGACGCTGATGCGCTTTGCCGTGCCGGCCTATTCGATTGGCGTGGCCTTGCTGATCGCGGTCGCCACCTTCGGCATCGTTAAGAAGGGCGCGCGTCGCTGGGTCAATATCGGTGTCGTCATCCAGCCCTCGGAAATCCTGAAGATCGCAGTGCCGCTGATGCTGGCGTGGTTCTTCCAGAAGCGCGAAGGCATGCTGCGCTGGCATGAATTCGTGATCGCGGGAATCCTGCTCGTGATACCGGTCGGCCTGATCGCCAAGCAGCCTGACCTGGGCACCGCCATCCTCGTGGTCGCAGCCGGCTTTTACGTCATCTTCCTTGCAGGCCTGTCATGGAAAGTGCTCATCGGCCTTTTCCTTGCGGCCGCTGCCAGCCTGCCCGTCGTGTGGTCGCTGCTGCATGATTACCAGCGCGAACGCATCATGACGCTGATCGATCCGACCACTGACCCGCTGGGCAAAGGTTTCCATATCATCCAGTCGACCATCGCGATCGGCTCCGGCGGCGTCACTGGAAAGGGCTGGCTGAAAGGGACGCAGGCACATCTCGAATTCATTCCTGAACGCACCACGGACTTTATCTTCGCGGTGTTCTCCGAGGAGTTCGGCTTGATCGGCAACCTGATCCTGGTGGTGCTGTACCTGCTCCTGATCGGGCGCGGCCTGCTCATCGCGGCTAACGCGCCGACGGTATTCACCCGCCTGCTGGCCGGTGCGATCACCATGATTTTCTTCACCTATGCCTTCGTCAACATGGGCATGGTGAGCGGAATCCTTCCGGTGGTCGGCGTGCCCTTGCCCTTCATGAGCTATGGCGGCACGGCGTTCACCACACTGGGCGTCGCGATCGGCATTTTGATGAGCATCCAGCGGCATCGCAAGCTGGTGCAAAGCTGAGTAGAACCCGGGAAACTTTTTCCCGGGCACGCAGTCGATATCAGTTCAAGAACGACAAGACCGGCCTTGCGGCAATACCCTTGTCGGTGCAAACTGTTTCCATTTGGAACGCGTGATTGCGCGTTTCCGTCCGTAAATTAAAATAATGACCACAAGCGGCGGCCGTCGCGCCCGATGGCTGCCGCTTGTGTTGATCTGTGAGGGGACGCATGCGCAATGCCGCGGCGACCTGCCTCGCTGGTCAGGAACAAGGGAGAAAGCGATGTCATTGCGCATTCAGAGCCGTTTCCGATGGTCGGCGCTGTTGTTATCCATGGCGCTGCCTGCGCTGATCCTCGCCGGCTGCGGCAGCGTGCCGACTTCCTCCGATTCATCGGCGCGCGGCGCCTCATCCAAATCGGCGTCCCGCCTTCCCAAGCTGCCTCGGGCCGGCTCCGGACGCGGCGGCTATTACCAGGACGATGGTCCCGGCGACGCACCGCCCGAAGGCTTGCTGGATACGCCCGATGCGGAACCGAAAATCGAACCTTATTCCACCCGCGCCAACAAGCCGTATGTCGTGTTCGGCGTGACCTATACGCCATTCACCGACGACCGGCCGTTCAGGCAGCGCGGTATCGGTAGCTGGTATGGCCGGAAATTCCACGGGCAGAAAACCTCGACCGGCGAGCCGTACAACATGTACGGAATGACCGCCGCCCATCCCACGCTGCCGATCCCTTCCTATGCGCGGGTAACCAATCTGGTCAACGGCAAGCAGGTCATCGTCCGCGTCAATGACCGTGGACCTTTCCATTCCGATCGCATCATCGACTTGTCCTACACGGCTGCCCTGAAACTCGGTTACCTCGCCTCGGGCAGCAGCCAGCTGGAGGTTCAACGCATCCTGCCGGACGAGATACAAGGCATGGCGAGCGCGAGGAAGCAGGCGCCGTCGCAGCCGGCCCCCGCGATGATGCCGGAATACCTGTCGGACGCCTCGCCGGTTCCGTCCGCACCGGAACCCGAAGCGCGGGCCATCGCGGCGGCAGCGCCCGACCAGGCGATGGGTGCGATGCCCGCCAGGCCGATGCTCGTATCCTATTCGCCCGCAACGCCTTCCGTTTCCCCGGCGGCCGGCTACTATTTGCAGCTTGGCGCGTTCACGCAAATGGAAAATGCGGAGGCGGCACGCCAGCGCCTGGCGCAAAGTCTGCCGGTGTCGCTGCCTGCCGTCGAGATGGTGGAATTCGGCCTGTTCTATCGCCTGTACAGCGGTCCTTTCGCGAGCAGGGACGAGGCTGCTGCCGCCGCGGCACAGTTGCAGCAAGGAGGCGCGGCGAAACCGTTGATCGTGCAGCGCTGAATCAGCCTTGCTTCATGCGCAATGCACGCTCGTACAGTGCATTCTTTTTCTGCCCGGTAATTTGAGCCGCGAGCGATGCGGCCTGTTTGACCGGGCACTCCGCCAGCAGGATCGCCAGCACGCGATCCGCTTCCGCTTCACCCTGGTCCGTCTCTGCCGGCGCGCCTTCCACCAGGATCACGTATTCACCCTTTTGCCGGTTGGCGTCTGCCGCCAGCCAGGCGCGCGCTTCCGGCAGGCGGCAGCGATGCATTTCCTCGAACAGTTTGGTCAGTTCGCGCGCGAACACCATCTGCCGCGTCGGCTCGAATGCTGCGGCAAGCGCTTCCACCGTCTCGTTGATGCGGTGCGGTGCTTCGTAGAAGACCAGCGTGGCGCTGATGCCCCGCAAGCCGGCGAGCACATTTTCACGCTGTTTCGCTTTGGCCGGAAGAAAACCGACGAAATGAAACTGATCGTTGATCAACCCGCTTGCCGAGAGCGCACTGACGGCCGCCGATGCGCCTGGAACAGGCACCACGCGCAGTCCGGCATGGCGCACGGCGTCGACGATGCGCGCGCCCGGATCGGAAACCGCCGGCGTGCCCGCATCCGACACCAGCGCAATGCGTTGGCCCGCCTGCAGGCGCGCGATCAGCTTGTCTGCCACTTCGCGCTCATTGTGCTCATGCGCGGCAAGCAGTTCCTTTGACAAGCCGTAGCGCGCAAGCAGGTGCGAGGTGTTGCGGGTGTCCTCGCAGGCGATGGCATCGACCATCTCCAGTACCTTGATTGCGCGCAACGTGATGTCGCCCGTGTTTCCGATGGGCGTCGCCACCACATATAATGTAGACAAAGGATAAACTTGTTGCGACACCTCCTGCATCAGTGGCAGCAGGGATGAAGTGGTTGTAGTGGACGGTGTCATGGAGAGAGGTGATGTTCGGTCGGCTTACGAAAGCGGCGTTGCTTGGTAGTTTGCTCATGGGATTGTGCCTTCCCGCCGGGGCGATGACAACATTGGACGACGCGGAGCCGTCCGCGCTGCCCGAAGACGCGAACGTGTCCATCCTCCTGGCGGAATGCACGCCGTCCGACACGATTCGCCTCGACATGGATATGCCCTTCCTGCGGAGACCGCTCGTCATGGCACTACTCTTGCCATTGCGCTACGAAAAGAACGCCGCCCGATTCGCGCGCACCGAGCAGCAGGCCGTTTATCGTGAAGGCATCGTCATGCCCGACGAGGAGCCGCGCTGATGGGTGTTCTGGATGCATTCAGGCGCAGCCGCACCGCGAAGCAGGTGGCCGGCGATGCAGCCGAGGATCGCGCCCTGCACTTCCTGGAACAGCAGGGCATGACGCCCATCGCGCGCAATTTCCGCTGCAAGGGCGGCGAGATCGACCTCGTCATGCGCCACCGCGACACCCTGGTGTTCGTCGAAGTCAGGAAGCGCGGGACTGCCCGCTTCGGCGGCGCGGCGGCAAGTGTGACGGCGCGCAAGCAGGCAAGGTTGGTGATCGCTGCACAGGTCTTTCTTCAACGTTACAAGATACCTCCTCCATGCCGCTTCGACGTGATTGCGATTGAAGGCGAACGGATCAACTGGTTGCAGAACGCCATCGAGGCCGGCACATAGGAACAAAAGCGAGGCACAAGAGCGAGACACACAAGCGCTGCCGGGTTTCGCTACTATCAATCATTTATTGCACGCCGGTTTCAATGCTCCTGCTGCCCGAGGCCTTTTCTTCCCGGTCTGCACTATAATCGCTGGATCATGACGAACCAACGCATCCAGGCGCACTTCCAGGAAAGTGCCGAACTGAAACAAAAGGCCGCTTCCCTCCTTGCCCATCCAATTTCCCAAGCCGTGGAACTTATGTTTACGGCATTGTCTAATGGCAATAAGATTCTTGCTTGCGGGAATGGTGGCTCGGCTGCCGATTGTCAACATTTTGCCGCCGAGCTTGTAGGCCGCTTCGAGCGCGAGCGTCTGCCGTTGCCGGCGATCGCACTGACGACTGACACCTCGATCCTCACCGCTGTGGCCAACGACTACAGCTTCCAGGACATTTTCAGCAAGCAGGTGCAAGCCTTTGGTCAGCCTGGCGACGTGCTCCTCGCCTTGTCGACCTCGGGCAATTCGGCGAATGTGCTCGCCGCCGTCGATGCTGCGCTCGAACGGGACATGCGCGTGGTGGCGCTGACCGGCAAGGGCGGCGGCACGATCGGCAGGCGCATCACCGATGCCGACGTGCACATCTGCGTGCCGCACGACCGCACCGCAAGGATCCAGGAAGTGCACTTGTTGACCATTCATTGTTTGTGCGACGGCATCGACGTCGCCTTGTTCGGGGAGGATGCGAATGATTAATT
Source organism: Noviherbaspirillum sp. (assembly GCF_035254685.1). GTDB lineage: Bacteria > Pseudomonadota > Gammaproteobacteria > Burkholderiales > Burkholderiaceae_D > Noviherbaspirillum. The sequence continues at coordinate 10,196 of NZ_DATFAI010000040.1, forward strand.
GGGGACGCGTAACACGTCCGCTGGCCACCGCGCTGTTGTGCGGTGCCGTGGTAACCAGCCTGCAGGGCTGCATCGAGATGGCTGTCGGCACCGCCGTGGTCGGAACACTGGCTGCAACGGATCGCCGCACGTTCGGCGCGCAGACCGAAGACAAGGAAATTCTGGTCAAGGGCGAAGCGCGGGCGCACAACGTGGTTGGCGACGCCGGGCACGTCAACGTCACCAGCTTCAACCGCAAGGTACTGATCACCGGCGAGGTGCGCGACCAGGCAATGAAGGCTGCGGTCGAGCGCGAAGTCGGCTCGATCGAAGGCGTGCAATCGGTCGTCAACGAACTGGAAATCGCCGGTCCGTCGAGCTTCACCTCGCGTTCCAACGACTCCCTGATTACCGGCAAGGTCAAGGCATCCTTCGTCGATGCCAAGGATATCTACGCGAACTCCATCAAGGTCGTCACCGAGCGCGGCGTCGTTTACCTGATGGGCCGCGTGACGCCGCGTGAAGGGCGGGTCGCGGCGGATGTCGCCGCCGGTGTGAGCGGCGTGTACAAGGTGGTGAAAGTATTCGATTACATCACCGAGGACGATCTCCGGCAGATGACACAGGCATCGGAAGACCAGAGCAGGAAATGATGGCCGGGCAGGCAGCCGCCGGCCCTTGAAATGCTATAGTAAGCCGCAACTCATTTCGATTTGCGGCTTTTTCTTTGGGGGAAACCATGGTCGGAATCATTATCCTGGTGGTGCTTGCCTTGCTGGTTCTGTTCTGGGGCGTGGGCGCGTACAACCGCCTGGTGAGCCTGCGCAACCAGTTCAAGAATGCCTTCGCGCAAATCGACGTCCAGCTGAAGCGGCGCTACGATCTCATCCCGAACCTCGTGGAAACCGCCAAGGCTTACATGAAGCATGAGCGCGAAACGCTGGAAGCGGTGATTTCTGCACGCAACCAGGCGGTGACGGCGAATGCGAAGGCGGCGAGCAACCCGGCCGATGCGGCGGCGATGCACAACATGGCGGCTGCAGAGAATGCGCTGTCGGCCACGCTGGGACGGATGTTCGCTCTCTCCGAGGCCTATCCGGACCTGAAGGCAAACCAGAACATGATGCAGCTTACGGAAGAGCTGACCAGCACCGAAAACCGCATTGCCTTTGCACGCCAGGCATTCAATGACAGCGTGATGCAGTACAACACCTCGCGCGAACAGTTTCCCGGCTCGATCATTGCCGGCATGTTCGCCTTCCAGCCGGCGGAATTGCTGGAAGCCACCGAGTCGCCGGAAGAGCGCAAGGCAGTGAAGGTTTCCTTCTGAGCGAATGCGCTTCGCGCATCCGTTCTCACCTTCTCCCTTGCAGGGAAAAGGCCGGGATGAGGCTAGAGTGGTCGATCGGTTGAAATTGGCAGTTCAATGACTCCATGCCCGCCCTGGCCTCCCTCAGCAAGGAAGAAAAAACCCGCCCCGCCGCCCATGAACTTTTTCGAACAGCAGGATCACGCACGCCGCCAGACAAGGACGCTCATCGTCCTGTTCACGCTGGCGGTTATCGCGATCGTTGCTGCCGTCAATGTTGCCATGGCGCTCATCTGGATCTGGGCGCGCAACGGGTATGTCCCGGGCATGCACACCTATCCGCGGGGTTTCTTTTTCACCAACACAACGATTACGCTGGCGCTGATCGCGGCCGGCACACTGATTGAAACCTTCAACCTGCGTGACGGCGGCGACGCGGTGGCGAAAATGGCCGGCGGCCGTCTCATCCCGCCGTCCTCGACGGATTTGCGCGAGCGCCGCTTGCTCAACGTCGTCGAAGAAATGGCGCTCGCATCCGGTATCGCCTGCCCCAAGGTCTATCTGCTCGATCGCGAGGATTCGATCAACGCCTTTGCCGCCGGCTACAACCAGAACGAAGCGGTGGTGGCGGTGACGCAGGGCGCGCTGGTGCGACTGACGCGCGATGAGCTGCAGGGTGTGATCGGCCATGAATTCAGTCATGTCCTGAACGGCGACATGCGGCTCAACGTGCGCTTGATCGGGCTACTGTTCGGCATCCAGATGATCGCGGGCTTCGGCCAGCACCTGATGAATTTCGGCTCCAGCACATGGAGCTTCCGCGATCGCGACGAAAAGGGATCATCGGCACGCGGCGCATTGTTCGCTTCCGGCCTCGCCTTGTTCGTGATCGGCTACATCGGCATTTTTTTCGGACGCCTGATCAAGGCCGCCGTGTCGCGTCAGCGCGAATTCCTGGCGGATGCCAGCGCCGTGCAGTTCACGCGCAATCCGGATGGCATCGGTGGCGCATTGCGCAAGATCGGCGGGCTCTCGCGCACCATGGAGCTCGGATCACGCATTCGCCATCCGAATGCCGAGCAGCTGTCGCATCTCTTCCTCGGTGCGCCGAGGGCAAACCTGATCGGCGGATTCTTCGCCACCCATCCGCCGATCGAAGAGCGGCTGCACCGCATTTACGGGCGTAGTGTGGATCTGCTCGATGCGCCGGAGCTGCCGCCCGAACCGGTGCCGCAAGGCGAAACGCTGCCGGACATTCCCTATGTCGCCAGCGGCTTTGCCGCTGCGGCACCGGCCTCGCATTGGCTCGCGTTCGGCAACGATGAGCCGGATCGCATCCCGCTGCCGCAAGAGATCGACAGCGCGGTGCGTGATCCGCAATCGGCATGCGCGGTCGTCCATGCGCTCCTGCTTGGCAGCGGCGCGGAGCGCGACACGCAGATCGCCCTGCTGGAAAATGAGGTGCCAAGACAGGCAGCGTTCGTGCCGTCGCTTGCCAGGGCCATCAGTCGTTTGCCCAAGAGCGCACGCCTGCCTTTGCTGGATCTTGCCATGCCCGCGCTGAGGCAATTGCCCGATGCGGAACGCGCAGGTTTGCTCGCCATCGCCGACAAGCTGATCGCGGCCGACAACAAGCTCACACTGCCCGAGTTCGTGCTGCAAACCGTGCTGGCGCGGCGACTGGATTCGCGTGCCGGGCGGGCAACACCGATACGTTATGATCGACTTGATGCCTTGAGGGAAGATTGCATCAGCCTGCTTTCCCTTGTTGCCTACGTGGCGGCGAAAGATGGCGCGGATGCTCGTCAACTATTCGCCAGCGGCGCGGCGCGCTGCAAGGACCTGGGCCTGTCGGCTGCCGACCTGCAGCCGGTCGAGGCGCTCGACTATGCCCAGGTGAAGACCGCTCTCGACCACGCGCAACAGCTCGCGCCACTGGCCAAGCCGGCGCTGGTCAAGGCATTGCTTGCCGCCGCCGGCGATCGTGATCCAGTGCCACTTGCAGTGGCGGACCTGCTGCGCGCCATCTGCGCGGCGCTGGACGCACCCATTCCGCCTTCCGTGGCGGCCACTTACACCAGCTTTCATTGGGAGCAGACATGAAACGCACATTGCTCAAGATTTTTCTCGCCACGATGTTAGGACTGCTTGTCAGCAGCGGGGTATCGGCAGAAGAGCGCATCAAGGTGGTGTACCACATCGTCGACGGCCTCGATCAGGCTGCACGCGCACTGGCGAACATCCGCAACCATTTGCGCGCCGAGCCGGGCGTGCAGATTGTGGTGGTTGCCAATGGCAACGGCATCAAGTTCCTGTTGAAGGGTGCACAGGATCGCGACGGCAAGCCCTTCGATGCGGCAGTCCGTGCCCTTGCGGAGCAAGGCGTCGAATTCCGTGCCTGCCGCAATACCATGACCGCGCATGAGATTCCGGAATCGGACTTGTTGCCGGAAGCGAAGCTGGTGCCTTCCGGTGTTGCTGAAGTGGCTCGCCTGCAGGCAAGGGAAGGCTTCGTCTATCTGCGTCCCTGATGTGCCCGGTGACGGCACTATAATGCGGGCATTGGCATCAACGAAAAACGGGCAAATACCATGCAGCCGGAAACATCCGTGACCCCGCCTGCGCGCACCTGGAGCGCATTGCTGGCAGTTGTTGTCGTGGTCGCACTTGCCGCCATCGGCTATCTCTCCCTGTCCGCGACGAACACTGCGCCGAACGTCACATTCTCAAGCCTGACCGGCGAAAAGATTCCTCTGCGCAGCTTGCGTGGCAGGGTAGTCATGGTGAATTTTTGGGCAACAAGCTGCACTACCTGCGTCAAGGAAATGCCGGAGATGGTCCGGACCTATAACAAGTTCAAGGACAAGGGGCTGGATTTCGTCGCTGTGGCGATGAGCTACGATCCGCCCAACTATGTGCTGAATTACGCGCAGACACGCCAGCTTCCTTTCACGGTCGCGCTCGACACAAAGGGCGACATCGCAAAGTCGTTCGACGATGTGCAACTGACGCCGACCACTTATGTGATCGACAAGGACGGCAAAATCATCAAGCGCTATGTCGGCGAGCCAGACTTCGCTGCCTTGCATCAGTTGCTGGAAAAGGCGCTAGCGGCCTGAACACAGCACGCAAAAAGAAAGCGCCTTCCCGGCGCTTTCTTTTTGTGGCTTCATAGCGCACCGGGTGGTCTTCCGCTCACGCGGTCTGTGCGCCAGCCTTCGCGCGGGAAGGGCTGGTCATGACCTGAAAAATAGAGCGTGATATTGGTCAGCCATTGCTGTGTCGGCGCCGGATGCACGTACGGTGCCGGCAAAAGCGTAATCAGGCTCAATACGATGCGCCAGGGATTGAGGACCGGTTTACGCAGCGACTTGCCGGCGATCCGGATGAAGCCGAGGCTGACGCAGCTTCCCAGCATCCATCCCGCCGTGATTTCGGAGACGGAATGCGCGTGCACGGCAAGGCGCGACACGCCGATCACCATCGCGAGCGCAAGCCCCAGCAAGATGCCGCTGCTGCGCACGAAGGATGGCGTGCGCTGCAGGACCAGGTAGAGCAGCACGGGCAGCACGGCAGCGGCGCGCATCGCGTGTCCGCTGAAGCCGGCGAAATCCAGCGATCGGATGCCGATGCCCCAGCCGATGAACGCCATCTTGGTGACGATCACGACGCACAGCCCGAGGCCGAACAGCAGGCCCCAGCACAAGGCCAGGCGCCTTTCGTTTTCTACAAGGAGCCAACCCGCGATTGCCAGGGCGGCAAACGTGGTAATCGTGACGTCTCCGAACTTTGTAACCTCTGACCATGCAATCATAAGTGTTGGTATGGCAAGCGTGTCGGGGATAAGTTCATGCGGATTTGTAACCGGATGCGAAACGCAACATGCCTTGTCGCAAGTCCGGCCTCGCGTCGCATGCGGCGCTGGATGCCTCCGCAGGGTTCAGTCGAAACATGCCGGTGCACGGTCTGATGGCGCATGCGGGGCGAGAGCTCGCTCACCCATGCATTGTCTGCGATACGCCGGCTGCTTCCTTTATTTTTATCAAACGCAGCAGGGCTGCGAGGACAAAGTCTTGTCCTGCCTCAGCTGGTGTGAAGAGGAGGGAGAGGCGCCCGGGCGGACACCTCTTGCCATGGATGGATCAGAGGACGCCGGCGCCGTGCGCCTGCTGGTCGGCGTGATACGAACTGCGCACCAGGGCGCCAACTGCCGCATGCGCGAAACCCATCTTGTAGGCTTCGGCTTCGAACATTTTGAAGGTGTCGGGATGCACATAACGGCGTACCGGCAAATGATCACCGGACGGCATCAGGTACTGGCCGATGGTCAGCATGGAGATGCCATGCTCGCGCATGTCGCGCATCACCTGCAGGATTTCCTCGTCCGTCTCGCCGAGGCCGACCATCAGGCCGGACTTGGTGGGAACGTCGGGGCAGATTTCCTTGAAGCGCTTGAGCAGGTTCAGTGAAAAGGCGTAATCCGCACCGGGCCGCGCTTCCTTGTACAGGCGCGGTACGGTTTCGAGGTTGTGGTTCATCACATCCGGCGGCGCTTCCTTGAGGATCTCAAGTGCGCGATCCATGCGGCCGCGGAAGTCCGGCGTCAGGATTTCGATGCGCGTGTTCGGCGAGACCGCGCGGATCTCGCGGATACAGTCTGCAAAATGGCCGGCGCCGCCGTCGCGCAGGTCGTCGCGGTCGACCGAGGTGATCACCGCGTAGCGCAGGCGCATGGCGGCGATGGTCTTCGCGAGCTTCCCGGGTTCGTTCGGGTCGAGCGGGTCGGGACGGCCGTGGCCGACGTCGCAGAATGGGCAGCGACGGGTGCACTTGTCGCCCATGATCATGAAGGTCGCCGTACCCTTGCCGAAGCATTCGCCAATGTTCGGGCAACTGGCTTCCTCGCAGACCGTCACCAGCTTGTTTTCGCGCAGGATGTCCTTGATCTCGTTGAAGCGTGTCGAAGGCGAGCCCGCCTTCACGCGGATCCAGTCAGGCTTGGGAAGTTTTTCCGCCGGGACGATCTTGATCGGAATGCGCGCGGTTTTGCCGGCGCCTTTTTGCTTCTCGGTGGGATTGTAGGCTGGCGCAGCCTGCGGTTCTTTTTCAGTGGTCATGGAGCGGCTCGTTTCCTCGTCCATCGCTTCGACGGAGCGAAAGGCGTGTCTATCACGCCGTTAATAAATCGATCAGGTTGTGAGCCAATGCCGATTGCACGTCGTGCAAATGTGCTTCCACGCCGACAGTTTTCATGTCCACGGTAGCCAGTCCTTCATAACCGCAGGGATTAATCCAGGAGAATGGGGCCAGGTCCATCGAGACATTCAGCGACACGCCGTGATAGGTGCATCCGCTGCCACGCACCTTCAGTCCGAGCGCGGCAATCTTCGCGCCTTTCCATTCGCCGTCCGACATGTAGATGCCGGGCGCGCCGGGCTTGCGCTCACCGTCCAGATTATACGCTCGCAAGGTATTTATGACCGACTGTTCGATTTTCTGCACGAATTCCCGTGCATAGAGGCGCGCTTCCGTCTTGCGGCGCAGATCCATGAGCAAATAGACCACGGCCTGGCCCGGACCGTGATAGGTCACTTCGCCGCCGCGATCGGTCTGGATCACCGGTATGCCGTGCGCGTCCAGCACGTGCGACGGGTCAGCGCCGAGGCCGAGGGTATATACCGGCGGATGTTCGACGATCCAGAATTCATCCGGGGTCTCGACAGTGCGCGTATCGGTAAAGGTGCGCATCGCGTCGAAGGTGGTCTGGTACGGCTCGTTTCCGCGGTCAATGATGATGGGATTGGGCATGTGCGCAAGTTTACCGAAATCCGTTGAGGTTTGTGGCAGTGTTGAAATGACAAGCCCGGATTGAAATGACGATGACGTCGCGATCATCGACGCGGCCTACAGGGGGATCGTGTAGAAGTGGTGCTGGTCCTTGTGCGGCGAGTTGTCGATCACTTTTAGGATGGTCGGATCGATGCCGTCGCGCTTCGGGTCGAACAGGCCGCACAGGCGCATTGCCTTGCGGATATCGATGCTCTTGCCGAGGAATTCGAACACTACGCGCGCGCAGGCGATCGAGCGCTGGTTGCTCGATGCGACGCCCAGCATCAGGCCCGAGAGGCGGGCAACCTTGTTCTTGTAGGTCGGGAAAAGGATGGTCTGCGCGACCTCGTTGCCTGTCAGAGATTCATAGTCCGTCAGGAAGATGCGGTCGTTCAGGTAGAAGGTGCAGCCCATGTACTTGCACTTGTAGGTCTGGTCGAGGTTGGCATGCTGCGGGAAGCGCTCGAGGCGTTCATGGTAGACCGCGCCATCGTGCATGAAGATGTGCACCAGCCCGCGCAGCACCTTGCCGGGAGAGCTCATCGAGTAGTAGTACTCGTAGTAGTAGCCGAGATATTTATCGAACCTGCCGGTCGACTGATGCTGCAGGCGCGCGATGTGGTCGGCGTATACCGCGCGTTCGGTGCGCTGCCTGGGGCGGACCTGTACGATCTGGTGGAAATGCTCGTGCGGCAGGTAGATCTCCGCCGGTTCCACGCCGAAGAAATCGCAGATGCGCTCCAGCGTGTGGCTGGACGGCTTGCTGGTGCCGTTCAGGTAGCGGTTGAATTGCGCGCGGTTGAGGTTGAGCTTGCGGCAAACGTCCGCTACCGAGCGGTAATAGCTGCAGAGCATGCGCAGGTTGGTGCAGAACTCACGCTGGGAGGCATGAACGGGCCTTGTAGTTTCCATGGTGTAGGTCATGCGGCGCCCCTCTTTTCTGGCTGGCAATGAACGATGCTGGATGGTGCTAGTTTAGCAGCATCTAGTATCAGGTAGCGCCAAGTAGCGAAATGGTGTTTGTCTCACTTTGTCCCTAAAGTTGCGTTCCATGTTGTCATTGCTTCAATTCACGAAGCGATGCTTCGGACGGACAAAACAATAAGAAAAAGCCGTTGCAGGAAAGCGACTGCGAGAGGCGCAACCGGTCAGAAACCGGCCTGTACCGACCGCAGCCAGACCCCACAAAGGAGACATTAATGGTGACCGTTGAAGACTGCATTCTCGGCAATGGCGCGTTGCACGACCGCTTTTTTGCCACTACCGAAATCCTCGCCAGGCTTGTGTCAAGTTCACCGCGGACGGTGAGCATGGAGCAGCTGGAGGACGCAACCGGGCGTCCGGCGCGCGAGCTGGCAAGGCTCTGCAATAACCTGGTCCGTGCCAATCTGCTGCAACACGACCCAGCAGCACCCGACAAGTGGATGCTGACATGCCACCCGGGCATGGTGACGCTCGAAGACGTATTTCGCTGCGTACTGGCAGGGCAGCCGGCACGTTCAAAATCCGCAGTCAGGAGCAGCACCCACGAACGTTCGTCCAGCGACGTCGACCTGCTGGTCATGCAGGCGATGATTGCCATCAACCAGAGTGTGTTCAAGCATCTGCGACAGTTTTCCCTTGACCGACTGAAGATCAGCGCCACGGGCATGTTCCCACCCCGCAGGAATCCGCTTCGCGATGCCTGTCCGGACGACAGTTTCGACCTGGAGATGTCCGGTAATGAAACGAGTCATGTTTCGCCTGCGCACGTCCCGGCGTAGGTGAACTTTATCGCAGCACCAGGGCAGCAACTTCATTCCATTCATGATCAGGAGACATCTCATGTCGTTCAAAACAAAAATGATTCCATTGGCTGGCGCGCTCGCATTTGCCTTTGCTGGTGCCGCAGCTGCACAGGAGCTGGTCGTCAAGATCGGCCACGTCGGCCCGATATCAGGCCCCATCGCCCATCTCGGCAAGGACAATGAAAACGGCGCGCGCATGGCCATCGATGATCTCAACGCCAAGGGCGTGACCATCGGCGGCAAGAAGGCCAAATTCGAATTGGAGGCGGAAGATGATGGCGCCGATCCGAAGCAGGGTACCGCCGCGGCGCAGAAGCTGGTCGACGCCAAGGTCAACGGTGTGGTCGGTCACCTGAACTCCGGTACCACCATCCCGGCATCCAAGATTTATGCCGACGCCGGCATTCCGCAGATCTCCCCGTCAGCAACCAACCCGAAATATACGCAGCAAGGCTTCAAGACCACCTTCCGCGTGGTGGCCAACGACGGCCAGCTCGGCGGCACGCTGGGACGCTATGCGGCCGACAAGCTCAAGGCCAAGAAAGTGGCCGTGATCGATGACCGCACCGCCTACGGTCAGGGCGTGGCGGAAGAATTCATGAAAGGCGCGAAGGCCAAGGGCGTGCAGGTTGTGGCGCAGCAGTACACCAACGACAAGGCCACCGACTTCAACGCGATCCTGACTGCCATCAAGGGCAAGAGCCCGGATGTCATCTTCTTCGGCGGCATGGATGCCGTGGCCGGTCCGATGCTGCGCCAGATGAAGGCGCTGGGCATCAATGCCAAGTTCATGGGCGGCGACGGCATCTGCTCCGAAGCGCTGGCGCAACTCGCAGGCGACGCCCTTGGCGACAACCATGTGGTCTGCGCCGAAGCGGGCGGCGTGCAGGAAGCGCAGAAGAAGGGCATGGAAGATTTCCGCGCCAGGTACAAGCAGAAGTTCGGCACCGATGTGCAGATCTACGCGCCGTACGTCTATGACGCCGTGATGGTGATGGTCGAAGCCATGAAGAAGGCAGGTTCCGCCGAACCGCAGAAGTATTTGCCGGAACTGGCGAAGATCCATTACAAGGGCGTGACCGGCGACATTGCCTTCGACTCCAAGGGCGACATCAAGGACGGCACTTTGACGCTCTACACCTACAAGGACGGCAAGCGCACGCAGATCGCCGTTGTGAAGTAAGGCGCCGCGCAGGAATAACTTGCACAATTCTGCTGGTCGTAGCGGGCGAGTGGCGACGTTGCTCGTCGTCGCCATAGCCCCTGCTATGACTCCTCCTCGTGCCTTGCCGCGCATCCCGCTAGGACCGACAAATTGCACAAGTCATGCCTGCACGCCGCCTAAGCCATGAAACGCAGGTAGCAATCAGTAGTCTCCGTCGATGCGGTTGGCCTCGTGGCCAACCGCTTTTTTTAGCGTCGCAGCCACGCGAGACTCGCTGCCGCAATAACATTCAGGCTTTGTCCATGTCGACCGGACAGTTCGCGCTGCCATCCGTCGTGACGACACGGCGATCTGCTGGCAAACTACCTGTTCTCCAATGCGTCGTGTAGCGACGCGAGGAAAGGGACCTGGCCATGCTTACCAGCTTCAACACCCATCCGAAGATCGGCATCATCACCGGTTCGGGGCCGGACGCCGGCCTCGACCTGTGGCGCAAACTGCTGCGCGCCAATCGCGCGATGCTCGGCACGCATTTTCGTGGCGACCTCGATGCGCCCAACGTCACGATTTTTTCCGAGCCCGCGCTCGGCCTGTCGATGGAACTGGCAGCCAACGACGCCGCAGTGTGGGCATGCCTGAAGGAGACTGCGCAGGCCATGGCGCAGCGCGTGGACTACTACGCGATCGCCTGCAATACCCTGAACTATTACCAGCCACAGCTCGAGGCATTGCAGTTGCCGGCAAAGCTGGTGTCCTTCGCCGACACGGCGCTGGAATTCCTTCAGGCCGCGCGCATCCAACGCGTGGCGCTGCTGGGCGCGCGGCCGGTCATTGAGTTCGGTCCCTGGTCGCCTTACCGCAAGCTGGCGGCGCACGTGGATCTGGAACCTCCGGATGCGGCCGTTGTGGAGCAGGTGCATCAACTGATTTATGACGTGAAGACACACGGCCAGGATGCGCCGGACATACGCGAACGTTTCGGTGCGATCCTCGACGCGCTCCAGTCGGATACTGTCCTCCTTGCCTGCACCGAACTGCCGCTGATAGCGCAGGAGCCGGGGCGCAAGCGAACCGTCGACGTTACAGATCTTGTCGCGCACAAATTGGCTCGACTGGCGAATACCTTTGAGAATATTGAGAAACGATGAGCAGAAAACACATCGCACTGATCTACGCTGGCGGCACGGTCGGCATGACGCGGACCGCGCAAGGTTTTGCACCGACGCCGGATTTCGATTCCTCGTTGGCGAAACTGCTGGAGAACCAGGATGCGAGCCTGCCGCGCTACACGTTGCATGCCTACGAATCGCCGATCGACAGCTCCAACGCGACGCCGCGGGACTGGCAGAGGATCGGGCGCGACATCGCGACGCGCTACAACGATTACGACGGTTTCGTGATCCTGCATGGCACCGACACCATGGCCTACACGGCTGCTGCGCTGTCCTTCATGCTGCAAGGACTGCGCAAGCCAGTGATCATGACCGGCTCGCAGATACCCCTGAGCGCGCCGAATTCGGACGCCCCGCATAACATGGTCACGGCGCTGCAACTGGCAGCGTCGGATGTAATCAATGAAGTTGCCATCTATTTCAATGGCCGTCTGTTGCGCGGCAATCGCGCGACAAAGGTCAGTATTACTGCGCTCGATGCCTTCGACAGCCCGAATTACCCGTGGTTGGCCGAGACACTGCCGCAACTGCGCTTTGACATGCAGGCTCTGCTGCCCCAGGCGGACCAGGAAAAATTCGAACTGCCGGATTACGACGATACGCTTGTCCTGCCCTTGCGCTTCGTGCCGGGACTGCCGGTTCGCGCGGTGCGGGCCATGCTCGACCTTGCGCCGCGGGCAGTGATCCTGCAATGTTACGGCGCCGGCAATATTCCCGATCGCGATCCCGCCTTGCTCGAACTGCTCGGGCGGGCGCATGCCAGCGGCGTGGTGCTGGTCGCCTGCAGCCAGTCGCCGCAGGGGAAAGTGTCTATCGGCACCTACGCCGCGGGCGCGGGAATGACTGCGGCCGGTGTCATTGGCACCGGCGATATGGGTTTCGAGGCGATTTTCGCCAAGCTGCATCACCTGCTCGCGCTTGGCATGACAGCCGATGCCGTGCGAAAGGAATTCCTGCGCAACATGAGTGGTGAATTAACGGACTGAAGAATCAGGCAGCCTGCTGCTTGATCCTCGGAGGGCGAGATGGTGATTGGCAGATGCCATCTGCCGAAATGGATCCTAAATGCTGCCTTCCGTTTCGATCACCAGGATGCGCGCCGCGCCGCGTGGATGCGCGACATGTTCGCAGCCGATCCCCGCAAAGAAGATATCGCCGGCCTCCAGTTCTGCGATCTTCTCCTCGCCGTTCTCGCGATAATGCATCTCGACCACGCCGTCGAGCACGGCAAACACTTCCTCGCCGTCATTGACATGCCATTTATAGGGCGCGTCGGTCCAGTGCAGGCGGACGCTGACACCGTTCATGCTGGCGATGTCCAGCGCGCCCCAAGGCTTGCCCGCGACGAAGCTGCGGCTGCGAATGACCTTCAATGTACCCTCCAGTGATCTGTTTCAACGCAGACGCAGGCACGCTTCATCGATGCTCCTCCGATCTGAGCTCAGGCCGACTCACCGCAGTTGCAGGTGCGATGGCGCTTGAGCGAGGCGCTAACGGTGCGACCGGGCGCGAAGCGCGATGCGATGTCTGCCAGCAGCAGCTTCAATGTCTTGATCCACTGGATCGCCGGCGCCCATTCGACGCGACTTTCGTGCTGGTCGGCCTCGACCACGGTGATGCGGCCGGGAATCGTGGTGAGGGTGTCGCCGGCATGCAACCAGTAGTCATGCGAAATGCCTTCGACCGTGATCCAGACGCGGCCCTGCGTCACGCGCAAGGTGTGGGCGCGTCCTGCGACGCCGGAAACGGTCTCACCGGCCGGGATGGTGAGTGCCTGTTTTGTGAATAAGCCTCTCATGATGGTTCACTCCTGAAGCAATGACCAGGCTCGCTTCATCCTGTGGATTCGGGATAATTGCCTGCCATGCAAAGTCATTCTAGTGCTTGCATGGCGCTTGTCTAAACGATATATTTTTGATTCCCTTGTCAATTGCATTCACATATGGCGGACTTCAGGAAACTGCCGAACCTGGCGGCATTGCGGGCCTTCGAGGCGGCCGCGCGGCATGGCAACTTTTCCCGCGCGGCAGAGGAGATTCACGTCACGCATGGCGCGATCAGCCATCAGGTGCGTGCGCTGGAAGAGGAGCTGGGTGTCGCGTTGTTTGCGCGGCATGGCAAGCGGATTGCGATCACGCCGGACGGCGAGCATTTCGCCGCCGTGCTGCGCAAGGCGCTGACGGAGATCGCCGGCGCGGCGGAAGCCTTGCAGGCGAACGCGATGCAGGCGCGCCTCACGGTAACCGCGCTGCCCTCCTTCGCCGCCCGCTGGCTGTCACCACGCCTCGGTCGTTTTATCGAGCAGCATCCGGGCCTGGAGATGATGCTGCAGTCGAGCCACCAGTTGACTGATTTCGTTCGCGAATCGGTCGATCTCGGCATTCGCTTCGGGCGCGGCAATTATCCCGGGCTACTGGTCGAGAAGATCATGGACGATTACTACTACCCGGTTGCCAGCCCGCGTTTCAATCGAGGCAAGCTGCCCCGCTCGCCGCAAAAGCTGGCGCAGCATTCCCTGCTGCGATGCGTGATGGAACCGTGGACGCCTTGGTTCCGTGCGGCAGGCGTGGATTTGCTCGAGCCGACCGGCGGCTTGGTGTTCCAGGATTCATCGATGCTGGTGCGCGCGGCGGCGGAAGGGCATGGCATTGCGCTGGCACGGCATTCGTTGGCCATGATGGATATCGATGCGGGCGAACTGGTACGCCTGTTCGATATCACCATCCAATGCCCCGAGTCGTATTACCTCGTGTGTCCGCCGGAAGCGATGCAGAAGCCGCAGGTGCGGGCGTTCCGCGACTGGCTGTTTGATGAGGTGGGGAAGATGCCGCAGGCCTGAGCGCTTACAGCACGACTTTCACCATCGGATGCGACGACAGCGCGCGATACAGGTTGTCGAGCTGTTCACGGCTGGTGGCGCGCACCGTGATGGTGAGCGACAGGTAGGTGCCCTTGGACGAGGCGCGCATCTCCATCTTGCCTGAGTGGAAGGTCGGGTCGTGCAGTTGGACCACTTCGACCATGGTCTGCGCAAAGGCGTCCTGCATCACGCCCATGACCTTGATGGGGAAGTCGCTCGGATATTCGATGAGTGAATCGGTAGGTTGAGGCATGGCTTGCTCGTTGGATGTATTTCATCCAGATAAGAACGAAATCGCGTATTTCAATGCCATCATTCTAAGCCTTCTTGGCCTCCTGGTAGCCGGCGTAGAGCATGCGGAACACAGGGCCGGGCTTGCCGCTGCCGATCACCTTGTCATCGATACGCACAACCGGCAGCAGTTCGCGGCCGGCAGACGAAATCAACACTTCATCGGCGACCAGCACTTCCTCGCGCGTCAACTTGCGAGCGACGAATGGAATGTTGGCGGCCTGGCACAATTCCTCGATCAATCCATAGCGGATGCCCTCCAGGATCAACGAGTCCTTCGGCGGTGCCATCAATGTGCCGTCCTTCAACACCCACACATTCGACGACGAGCCTTCGGTCAGGAAACCATCACGGAACTGGATGGTTTCCGTCGCGTCATGCTCCACCGCATATTGTGCGGCTAGCACATTGCCGAGCAGGGAGATCGACTTGATATCGCAGCGCAGCCAGCGCTTGTCTTCCATCGTCGCGCACGCGATGCCGTTTTCGCATAATGCGGTGGCGGGCGCCACGAAGGGATTGGTCATGATGAATACGGTCGGCGTCACGCCTTCAGGGAAAGCATGCGCGCGCTTGGCCACGCCGCGCGTCACCTGCATGTAGATCAGCTGGTCATCGGCGGGGTGCGCTGACGCGACCTTGTCGATCAGCTCCATCCATTCTGCCTCGGTATGCGGATTGCGGATGCCGACAGCTTTCAGGCTGCGAAACAGGCGCGCCATGTGCTGCTTCGCGCGGAACAGGCGGCGCGCGTACATCGGGATGACGTCGTACACCCCATCGCCGAAGATGAAGCCGCGATCCAGCACGGGGATCTTTGCTTCGGACAGCGGCGTCATTTCGCCATTGAGATAAACGAGCGGATCAAGCATGACAGGTTCCTGGAATGAGAGCGAACCATTCTTGCACAATCATCGATGGATGATGATGCAAAATCGGTATGGGAAGGAGGAGCTTGAAGGAGGGGGGGCGGCGACGCCAACTGCCGGGAGAATGCCGGGTGGGCAACGCATGCCCACCCGCACAATGCACAAGCTGTTACTTCATCCAGAGACGCATGGAGTCCCAGGCGCGACCGAAGATGGTGGCCTGGTTCACCTGTTCCAGCGACACGACCGGCAGTTCGGTCAATGCCTTGCCATCGACCATCACCTTCATGATGCCGACCTTGCTGTTCTGGTTGACTGGCGCAATCAGCGGGTCCTTGCGTTCCAGCACCGGCTTCATCTTTTCAGCCACGCCCTTGGGCACGGTGACATAGATATCCTTCGTGAAGCCGATTTTCACCTGGCCTTGCGAACCTTTCCAGACTTCCGGCGTGGCGACCGGCTGGTTCTTCGCATACAGCTTCACGGTGTCGAAGTTCTGGAAGCCCCAGTTCAGCAGCTTCTGGCTTTCCTGGCTGCGGACCTGGTCGGAAATCGTGCCGAGCACGACGGCAACCAGGCGGCGGTCACCACTGGCGGTCGGACGGTGTGCGGTCGAGATCAGGCAGTAGCCGGCGCTGGAGGTGTGGCCGGTCTTCAGGCCGTCGACCGTCGGGTCGAGCCAGAGCAGGCGATTGCGGTTCTGCTGCCTGATCTTGTTATAGGTGTATTCCTTGATCGAGTAGATCTTGTAGTCTTCCGGGTGATCGTAGATCACGTGCGTGGCCAGCGTGGCGAGGTCTGTCGCAGTCGTGTAGTTGCCGGGATCGGGCAGGCCGTGTGCGTTGGCGAAGTGGCTCGACTTCATGCCCATGCGTTCTGCTTCACGGTTCATCAGGCTCACGAAGGTATCTTCGGTGCCCGCCGTTGCTTCGGCCAGCGCCACCGCGGCGTCGTTGCCGGACTGGATGATCAGACCGTACAGCAGGTCGTTGATCTTCACCGGGGTGGCCGGGTCGATGAACATCTTCGAGCTGCTCTTGTCGACTTTCCAGGCGCGCACCGAGACGTTCACCATCTGGTTCGGATCAAGCCGCTTTTCCTTGAGGGCGGAGGAGACGACATAGGCAGTCATCAGCTTGGCCAGCGATGCCGGCTCGACGCGCATGTCGGCCTCGTGCGACGCGAGCACCTGTCCGCTGGTGGCATCCAGCAGCAGCCAGGATTTGGCGTCAATGGTCGGAGGGGGAACGGATTGCGCGAACGCGCAGGAAACCGAGAGCACGGTGGCAGCTATTGCCGCGAGAAACTTTTTCATGGACGTAAAGTAGGATAGCCGCCCCGGCGAGGGCGGGTGACAAGAGGAAACAGGCTGCAAATTATAGCCCCGCTTTCGGCACGTCTTTCAAGTGTGCTTTCAGCGGTGCCACATTTCGACCACGAAATTCTTTATATGTTGCAACTTGCGATGAAAAAAATGATCTGCGCCGGGGATCACGATGACGGGCAGGTCTTGCGGTCTTGCCCAATCGAATACATCCGCCAGCGGAATGGTGTCATCGAGTTCACCGTGGATCACGATCGTGTTGGCGGGAACGTGGGGAACGTCCCACTTGCCCGCGGCGGTGCCGACCATCACCAGGCGTTCGGCAGGCGTGCCCTGTTCGGCCAGCCGCTGCTGCAAATGCGCCTGCACGAAGGTGCCGAAGGAAAATCCGGACAGCGCGACCGGCAGGCCGGGATACTGCTCTTGCATGTGTGACAGCAACAGCGCCATGTCATCGGTCTCGCCGCGGCCGGCATCATGCTCGCCTTCCGACTTGCCGACGCCACGGAAATTCATGCGCGCGGCGGCATAACCGATGGCCACGAAAGCGCGTGCCAGCGTCTGCGCCACCTTGTTGTCCATGGTGCCGCCGTAAAGCGGATGAGGATGGGCGACCAGGGCGATGCCGCGAGGTGCATCGTGTGGCAGGTCGAGCGCGCATTCGAGCGCGCCGGCTGCTCCGCGCAGCATGAAGCGTTGTGTACGGGAGTTCATGTCAGATCTTCAGGCGTTCGACCACTTTGCCGCCCACAAGGTGCGAATCGATGATTTCATCGATGTCATGCGTGTCTACATAGGTGTACCAGGTGCCTTCCGGATAGACCACGATCACCGGGCCTTCCTCGCAGCGGTCGAGGCAGCCGGATTTGTTGATGCGGACCTTGCCCTGCCCGCTCAGGCCGAGCTGCTTGATGCGTTTTTTCGCATGTTCCTGCGCGGCGCTGGCCCCCTTGTCGTAACAGCAAGGACGCCCGTCATCGCGCTGGTTGACGCAAAAGAACACGTGGTGTTGATAGTACGGCTTGTCAGACATGTCAGGGTCATTTGTTGTTGCATCGAAGGCGAAATGATACACCCGGGTGCTACTGAGGCGCGGAAGGCGCCTCGGCCTTCTTCGCCCGATGCGCGGGATGCAGCAGGAACCACAATGCGAGGAACGGCCAGAACACGGACAGGAAATGCGCTGCGCCGTTGAAGTTCAGGAATTTCCCCTGCGTCCAGGTCTGGAGCGTAGCGACGAAATACGGATTCGCCGGTACCAGGTTGATGACGATGAAACTGAACGCAAGGCTGGTGACGGCGAGCCGCCGCTGCACCGGCGGTGGCGCATACGCCAGGCCCGTGACCATCATTGCGCCGACAAGCAGCCCGCCCCGGGCGCCGGGAGTCAGCCATGCGAGTACGTTCGCGGGTGCGAACAGGAGCGCATTGGCCATGGATTTCGTGGCAAGCGATGCCACGGCCAGCGCCAGCAGCAACGGTGCTTTTGGTGCGTGCTTGCGCAGTACGCATGACAGCGTGAGCAGCGCGCCGGTGAATCCGCAGGCGGTGATCAGCGTCTCGGCCAGCCAGTATTCCTGTACGTTCAGCTCGACATCGCGCATCAACAGGCCGAGCAGGTCGATCGGCGTTTCCATCCAGTCGGACAGCCATTCCGACAGGATGGGCACGATCTGCCCGTGGCCGAACAGATAACCCTGCGGGTAGATCTGCGCCAGCGGCCACAAGCCGGCGATGATCAGGCCGCGCCCCGCTTCGGGCAGGAACCACTCGCGGCGCAATTGCAGCAGGCGGCTCTGCGTGAGGAAGGTGGGGCTCAGCAGCACGCCCACGACCGCGCCGATGCAGGTGCCCGCGATGTTGGTCAGGAAGTCGAGGTTGGAAGACACGCGGCTCGGCAGGTAAGTCTGTACGGCTTCCATCGAGCCCGACAGCAGCATCCCGCCAAAGACCGCCAGTACTGCCGCCGAGACGCCGCGCACATTGGGATACAAGGCGAACACGATCAGCGTGCCGAGAGGCAGATAGCCGATCACATTGGTGATGACGTCGAAGCCCGTCCAGTAATGCGGCATGGGCGCGAACAGGAAACCCCAGAACGGCAGCCCCATGCTGTGCCAGTTGGCGAACGGATACAGGCTCGCGTATACGATCAGGAAGGTATACATCAGGAGGCCGACGCGCGCGAAGGTCGATACATGCGCGGGCGGCAATGTCTCCGTCGGGGAAGTGTGCGGATTGTCCTCGTTGGGCGGCATGGCTTGTCTGCTGGGTGAACACTGCGCGGCCTCGTGAGCCGCGCCAGCCCTTATTCTCGATACATGCGCCTGCCGTAGCAAGCGAAATTATTTCAGGTTGAGCGTGCCCAGCCACATGATCAGGTCCGAGATCGCCGCGTCGCTCGCTGCTGCCAGCGCCTTTGCGCCGCCGGCGGCATCGGCGCTCGGTGCGGGCGCCTCATGCGACAAGGATTTCTGCGCGACCAGCACCCGCCCCCGATAGACCGCGGCCCGCAGGCCGACGCGTGCCGTGCTGCGGCCGGGCGCTTCGAAATACTGTGTGAAATCGTCGGCCTCGATGCGCAATACCGGGATGTTGATCGCGCCGTCGGAAGCCGGCAGCACGATACCGCCCGCCTGCGCGATGCGCGATTTCAGTTGCTGCACCAGCAGTTGCCCCGGCGGTTCGATCCAGCGTGCATGCGCATACGGCCGAGGCTGCTGGTCGTTCGCGTAGTTCAGGCGGAAATAGAACATCGTGCTATCCAGCCAGGCAGGTACCTGAATGTCGGCGACGCTGAGCGGTGGCAGGGCCGGCAGCGTGCCGCTCTGTTTCGTGTGCAGCGGGCCCAGGTCGTAGAGCGTGGCCGATTCGGTCGGCCTGATCGCGCAGCCTGTCAGCAGCATGGCATGCAGAGCGAACAGCAGTGAAAGCAGCAAGGTTGCAATTTTTTTCATTGGCGTTTTCCTTTACCTGGAAGGCGCGGCAAAGCCAGGCTCGCCCGGTCCAGGCGCGCTCGGCGGCGCACCGAACAGCACACTCTGCGGGCGGTCGTTGAGGGTGTTCAGCGTGCGGTTGAGGGCGCGGATCGAGGAACGCACATCGCTGGCCAGCGGCAGCGTGTCGTGTTCGAGCTTGTCGGCCACCGAGCCGAGCCGGTCGGCGCTGGACGTGAAGGTGTCGATCGGTCCGCCCGGCGTCTGCAGCTTGTTGCTCAAACCGTTCAGGCTGCTGGTGAGCGCACTGGTGTTCTTGGAGAGCGTATCGAGCGAATTGAGCGTTTGCTGCGCCTGTGCCTCCAGCGCCGGCAGCTTGGCGAGCGCCGGCTCCAGGCGGCGCGGGATCGTTTCGATTTCCGTCGCGGCCTTGCTCACGCTGTCGAAGGCCGACATGATGGCTTTCCGGTTCTCCGGATCCAGCATGCTGTTGATGCGCTTCGTGACTTCCTCGGTCTGCTGCAGGATCGCCAGTCCACGGCTTTGCAGCTGGTCGAACAGGCTGGGCCGCATTTCGATGCGTGCGATTTGCTCCTTGCTGCTGTGCACGCGCACCGGCCGGCTGCCATCGTCGTCGAGCTGCACATAGGCGATGCCGGTCACCCCCTGGTAGCCGAGCGTGGCGTAGGTCGATTGCGTGATCGGCGTGTCGGGGCGCACGCTGATGTGCACCAGGATCTGGCCGACTACCTGCGGGTCGAAGGTGATGTCATCCACCTTGCCCACATCCAGGCCGCGATAGCGAACGTCTGCCTGCGGATTGAGACCGGGGATCGAGAGCTTGGTCGCGATCTGGTACGGCACCCATTGGACGCGGTCGCGGTTGAGCCACAGGCCGATCAGCACTGCGGCGATCAACAGCACGATGGTGAACAAACCCGCCACCAGTGCATGCGATTTGTTTTCCATGATGGTGTATCAACTCCTTAAAACGTCCAGCGCGCGCCTGCCGCGCTCGCCGAGGAAAAACTGCTGGATGAACGGATGCGGATTGGCGATGACCTGCTCCGGCGTGCCGGTGGCGATCACATGCTTCTCCGCGAGTACCGCGATCCGCGTCGACAGCGCGAACAGCGTGTCGAGGTCATGCGTGACCATCACCACTGTCAGGTGCAGCTGCTGGTGCAGCGCGCGGATCAGGGCGACGAAACTTTCCGACAGATCCGGATCGAGCCCGGCGGTTGGCTCGTCCAGGAAAAGCAATTCCGGTTCCAGCGCCAGCGCGCGCGCCAGCGCCACCCGCTTGACCATGCCGCCGGACAAGTCGGCCGGCATCTTCAGTGCATCTTTCGGCGAAATGCCGACCATGTCGAGCTTGAGCAGGACCGCATCGCGGATCAGGTCCTCCGGCAGCGCATGCAGTTCCCGCATCGGCTGCGCGACGTTGTCGAAGGCCGTCAGTGCGGAAAACAGTGCGCCGTGCTGGAACAGCATGCCCCAGCGGTTGCGCAGGCTTTGCTGGTGTCCGCCGTCGCTGTGGATGTCTTCGCCGAACACCTCCACGCAGCCGCGCGTGGGTGTCTCCAGGCCCAGCATCTGGCGCAGCAGCGTCGTCTTGCCCGAGCCGGAACCACCGACCAGCGACAGGATCTCACCCTGTCGCACTTCGAGGTTCAGATCCTGGTGGACCACGAACTGGCCGAACTGCGTCCACAGGTTGCGGATCTCGATGACCGGTGCGTCCATCAGTAGAACCCCACGCCTTTGAACAAGATCGCGAACACCGCGTCGGCCAGGATCACGACAGTGATCGCCGTGACCACCGACAGCGTCGTGCCTTGTCCGAGGCTTTCCGTATTCGGCTTCACGCGCAGGCCGAAATGGCAGGCGACCAGCGCCACCAGCGCGCCGAACACCACGCCCTTGCCGAGGCCGATCCAGTAGTTCGGCAGCGGTACTGCAGAAGGCAGTTGCTGCACGAAGTAGGTCATCGACAGGCCAAGCTCGAGTTTCGCCGCGGTCATGCCGCCGAGCAGTCCGATGGCATCGGTCCACACCACCAGCAGCGGCATCGAGATCGCCAGTGCGATCACGCGCGGCATGATGAGCCGGAATCCGTGCGGCATGCCCATCACCAGCATTGCATCGAGTTCCTCCGTCACGCGCATCACGCCGAGCTGCGCGGTGATGGACGAACCGGATCGGCCGGCGACGAGGATCGCGGCCAGCAGCGGCCCGAGTTCGCGCACGATGCTCATGCCGAGGATATTGACCAGATAGACGTCGCCGCCGAAGGTGTGCAATTGCTGCGCCGACAGGTAAGACAGCACGACGCCGATCAGGAATCCCACCAGCGCGGTGATGCCGAGTGCCTGATAGCCGATGTGGAAAATGTTGGAGGAAATTTCCCGCCACGGTCCGCGCAGGGGACGCAGGACAAACTGGCCGAGGTCTATCGTGAGTTGCCCGATCAGCGCGACGAAGGCTTTCAGGTGATCCGCGAAGGTATAGGTCATGGCGGTGACGGCTTGAATCGAGAACCAGCGCCTCCCGGGCGGTTCCGGCAGCTGCAGTACGCTGGCCTGTTCGACGCGCCGGAAAATGTCTTCATGGATCGGCTGCAACGCAAGCTGTTGTGGGCGCGACCTGCCCCATGCATTCCAGAAAAGTTGCGCGCCGATATGATCCAGGCCGGTGATCTGCGTCAGGTCCCAGGCAGCGCCGCCGGGCAGGCTGTGGAACCTGCTCTGCAATTCCGCCATGACGCCCGCCTGCGCGAGCGAATGCACTTGCCAATTGCCGCGCGCCGAAACGCTGGCGGGCGTCCCTTTGTTGACCGTGAGGACGGGTGCTTGTTGAATTGGCATGGCAAGAGTTTAAGGGAGAAAGTGCCTGCCGTCATCCGCAGGGCTGCCGCGTGCATTTGGCCCGTTGGACGGAGGGCGGATGCGGCGCAATTTCTTTGCTGCAGGCATCCCGTTACAATGCGCATATGAATCTGCCTTCCATTCTCTCATCCGAACGCATTTCCGCGCTGTGCCGCCCCGCCGCACAGGCGGTGACGGTCAAGGTGGTCGACGAAACCGGCTCCACCAATGCCGATCTGTTGGCCGCCGTGCCGACACTCACCACGCCCATGCTGCTGGTGGCGCGGCAACAGACTGCCGGGCGGGGCCGCGCCGGCCGCAGCTGGCTGTCCGAAGCCGGCAAGTCGCTGACCTTTTCGCTCGCGTGGAGGTTCAACTTGCCGGTGCACTCCCTTGTCGGCTTGCCGCTGGCCGTCGGCGTGGCCATTGCGGAAGCGTTCTCGATGTTTCAGGTGTCGGTCCGCCTGAAGTGGCCGAACGATGTGCTGTACCAGGGAAAGAAGCTCGCGGGTGTGCTCATCGAATCCGCTTCCGCCGGCCATGTTCCGCATGAGGCGAGCTGGGCCGTGATCGGCATCGGCATCAATATGTCCGTCAATGAGCAGATGGCCGCGCAGATCGGTCGCCCGGTGGCGAGCATTCCCTGGCTGGTTGATCTGGATCAGGATATGCTGATGGCGACGCTGCTCAATACCCTGAGCGATGCGCTGCTGCAGTTCGAGCACGAAGGACTGGATGCATTCACGCAGCGCTGGAACGCCTTGCATGCCTACACCGGCCAGCCGGTCGTGATCCTCGACCATGGGCAGACGCTGCATGAGGGGACTGCGGTCGGCGTCGACCGCATCGGGCGCTTCCTGCTGGATACTGCGCAGGGGCGCGTCGCCGTCATGGCAGGCGATGTTTCGTTGCGAGCAAAGGAGTATTGAACGCATGTTGTTGTTGATCGATGCCGGCAATACCCGGGTGAAATGGGCGCTGGTGCCCAATAGCGCGCGCGGCGCGGATGTGCTTGGACGCTGGACGGAGTCCGGCATGGTCGAGCATGCGCAGCTCAGGCAGCTGAGCTGCGCATGGCGCGCGCGGAAGATCGTACGCGTGCTGATTTCGAATGTCGCCGGCCAGGCCATGCGCGATGCGCTCGAGCAGACCATGCTTGGCGCGCTCGGCATGCATCCGGTGCCGGTCGAATGGTTCGCCTCGGCGGCGGTCATGGCGGGCGTGCGCAACAACTACCGCAATCCGCAGCAACTGGGCTGCGACCGCTTCGCATCGGCCATCGGCGCGCACGCCCTGTACCCGGCGCGGCCCCTGATCGTGGCCACCTGCGGCACTGCCACGACGGTGGATGCGATTACTGCAGAAGGCGTTTTCCTTGGGGGCATGATCCTGCCGGGGCTCGGGCTGATGGCCAGCTCGCTGGCGAAGAACACCGCGCAATTGCCGCAGGTGGCGCAGGACCTCGACATCGCCGAGCCGTTTGCCGACCATACCGACGCGGCCATCGTCAGCGGCTGCCTCGCCGCGCAAGCCGGCGCCATCGAGCGCGCAGTCGGTGCGCATGAGCGGCGCCACGGATCGCTGCAGTGCATCCTTTCGGGAGGTGCAGCCGCGCTGATTGCGCCACACCTCGCTGTGCCCCATGTGCAGGTCGACAACCTCGTGCTGATCGGACTGCACGCAGTCGCGATGCAACAGTGAGCCGCTCCATGCTGAAATTTTTCTTCTGGATCCTGTTGCTGGCGAACGCGGGCCTGTTCGCCTACCAGCAAGGCTATTTCGATGCGCTGATGCCGAGTGGGCGAGAACCGGCCCGCGTCAGCCAGCAACTGAATGTCGACAAGATACGGCTGGTGCCGGCGGCAGAGGCGAAACGCCTTGCCACACCACCAGCGCCGGCAGCCGCGCCCGAACCCGACACGACGCCTGTCTCCGCCGTGGAGAAAAAGGTGGAACCGCTGGCGTGTGCCGAGATCGGAAACTTCAATCCTGAGGAAGCCAAACGCTTCAGTGCACAGCTGGCGGAACTGTCATTGGGCGAGCGGCTGACGCGGCAGCCGGTACAGGAGGTGGCGTCGCACATGGTCTACATTCCGCCGCAGGCAGACAAGGATGCCGCGGAAAAGAAGGCAGACGAACTGCGCCGCCTGGGCATTGACGATTTCTTCATCATCCAGGACAACTCCAGCATGCGCTGGGCCATTTCGCTGGGTGTCTTCAAGCAGGAAGAGGCTGCCCGCGCCCATCTCGCAAGCCTGAACCAGAAGGGCGTGCGCAGCGCCCGGATCGGCGAGCGCACGGTCACCACCAACCTGGTGTCTTTCCGGGTGCGGGATATGAATGCGGCAACGAAGACTGCCGTGGAAAAGATCAGCGCCAGCTTCTCCAGGCAGGAGATGCGCAACTGCAAGCCCGCCTGACGGTCAATCGTTATCGTCAATCGCTGTCGTCAATCCTGATCGGCAGGAGGAAGCAGCTCGCGCATGGCGCGCCGGACGAGCTGCATCTGCGCGGTGAAGTTCTGGCAAGCGGTGCATACCAGCAAGTGCATGCGTACGCGCATGCGTTCCACCAGCGAGAGCTGACGGTCCATGCCTTCCGAGGTGAGGCGATGTACTTCCTTGCAAGTGGGTTTGAGTGACATGACGGGATTTTTCCTCAGGCGCGCTTGCCAAACCAGTTCAGGTCAAGGCATTCGCGCAGTTGCACCCGTGCACGGTACAGCATGACCCATGCATTAGACGTGGAGATGCTCAATTCCTTACAGATTTCCTCGGTTTCCAGTCCCAGCCATTCCCGCATCATGAAGATGCGCGCGGTCTTTGCCGGCAGGCGTTCGAGGCAGATCTCCAGCACCCGGAAGAAATCCTTCTGTTCCAGCGTGGCGTCGGGGTCGCCCCATTGCCGCGGCATGTCGACCGTATGGCCGTCGGGCTTGAACAGGGCATCGATCACTTCTGCGTCCGACTGGTCGGCGTCGGTTTCGATGGGCACTTCGCGCCTCGAAGTTCGCAAGACGTCGATGATTTTGTGCTTGAGGATGCCTGTCACGTAGGTGCGCAGCGAGGATGCACCGGCGAATCGTTCAGGCTTCTCCAGGACTGCGATCAGCGTGTCCTGCACCACGTCTTCCGCCAGGCTGTCGTTGCGAAGCTGTAATGCCGCAAAGCGCACCAAAGCGGGGCGCATACTTTCGAGATCGCGATGCAGGCTGGAAGTCACGGGAGGAGGGCGATTGTCAATTGAGCAAAAGCCTAGCGGATCGGCTGGGGAAACACAAGAAAGCCCCGCGCTTTCCCTGTAAAATCGCGAAAACCTTTTTTCAGGACCAGCCATGACCGAGTTAACTGATTCCAATACCGACCTGAGCGGGGTCTCGCCACAAATCAAGGCGGAAATTCTCGCCCAAGCCTTGCCGTACATTCGCAAATTCCACGGCAAAACCATCGTCGTCAAATACGGCGGCAATGCGATGACCGAAGAGCGACTGAAGCACGGTTTCGCGCGCGATGTCATCCTGCTCAAGCTGGTCGGCATGAATCCGGTCGTCGTGCACGGCGGCGGTCCGCAGATTGACAACGCGTTGAAGAAGATCGGCAAGCAGGGCACCTTCGTGCAGGGCATGCGCATCACCGACGAGGAAACCATGGAAGTGGTGGAGTGGGTGCTGGGCGGCGAAGTCCAGCAGGACATCGTGATGCTGATCAATCACTACGGTGGACAGGCGGTCGGCCTGACCGGCAAGGACGGCGGTCTGATTCGTGCACGCAAGATGCAGATGCCGGACAAGGAAAATCCGGGCAAATTCCTCGACATCGGCTTCGTCGGCGAGATCGACGCCATCAACCCGGCCGTCGTGAAGGCACTGCAGGACGACGCCTTCATTCCCATCATTTCCCCGATCGGTTTCGGCGAAGATGGCCAGGCGTACAACATCAATGCCGATCTCGTGGCAGGCAAGATCGCGGAAATCCTGAAAGCCGAGAAGCTGATCCTGATGACCAACATCCCCGGCGTGATGGACAAGAAGGGTAACCTGCTTACGGACCTGTCGGCGCGCGAGATCGATGAGATGTTTGCGGACGGGACGATTTCGGGCGGCATGCTGCCGAAGATTTCGTCGGCGCTGGATGCGGCGAAGTCGGGGGTGAATACGGTGCACATCATCGACGGGCGGATTGAGCATTCGCTGTTGCTGGAGGTGCTGACGGAGCAGGCGTTCGGGACGATGATCCGGTCGCACTGATTGTTTGTGGGTGTTGTCATTCCCGCGTGCGCAGGAATCGAGTGTCGTTTGTAGCGGCGCTCTTCGGTGATGCGATGCGTTGGCCTCTCCGTGGAGGCTAGCCGGGACTGGCCCCGGCGGGCCACCTCCTTTTTTGCGTCGCCAAAAAAGGAGGCAAAAAAGGCGACCGCGGTGAGCTGCCCCTTCGGGGTTCCCGAAAAGATGAAGGGTAAAGCGGGAAGCAAAATAACTCGCCCTCGCTTTGCTCGGAGCTCAAACAGATTTCGCTTCTTTTTCCGCTTTACCCTTCATCTTTTCGGCAGCTCACAGCGGAAAAGGCGACAGCCTTTATGTACGGCGTTGGCCCGTCTGGTTTACTTTTCTAGTACAACTTCTCCACCTCATACCCCCGCTCGCGCAGCAGGTTCGGTAGCCCCCTCTCACCCACCAGATGCAACAGACCGACGCCGACGAAGCTCGTCTTGTCGTTTCTTAGCAAGGCCTCGATCTTGTTCGCCATTTCTGGATTGCGCTTGTCCAGGAGGACGCTGCGCGTGAATTCCGCTGTTGCCGTTTTTTCCTTCGGCAGTTCGCGCACGATGTCGTCCAGCGCCTTGCTGTCTGCCTTGGCCCAGGCGTCGATCAGCGCCTGCGAGCGTTTCATCGCCTCGCCGTCGCCGAGCTCGGCGAGGTTCTCGCGCAGGTACTGTTCCTGCGTGGCGTCCGGCATGCTGTCGAACAGCGCCATCTGCAATTCCGCGGATTCCAGCTCCTGCACAGTCTTGGACTGCTTGCTGGCGAAGGAGAGCAGGAACATTTCGATACCGTCGCTACGCCGGTAGCCGTTGCGTTCGAGGTCGAGGCCGATCAGCAGGTTGGCGACGATCCATGGTTTCATGTGCCGGATGTTCTCAAACGGGATGTCGAATTGTCGGAGAGTGTTTCGCAATTGCGCCAGATTGGCAGACGAGAGGTGGTGTTCGATCGTATCGTCGCCCATATAGAGACCATGTTTTTTCAGGGCGGCCTGGAAGGGCGCGTCGTCACGCACGTCGAGTTCGAGCACGAGCTTGCCGGCGCTCTCCAGCGCACGGGTGACTTGCGGTTCGAGGGGGAAGAAGCCTGGCCGGCCGACATGGATCGTGCCGAACAGATAAGCAGTGTTGCCGTGATGCCGAATCCGGTACAGCATGCCGCGATGCGGAGGGCTTCCGGCTTGTGCTGTCGCCGCGGCTGCTGCATTATTCTCTGCATGGGAAAGCGGAAGTAAAAGGCCGAACAACACGCTTAGCAAAAAAACAATCCCGCTTCTCATGATTCTCCCTGACAGCCTCTGCGTTCGAGGCCTTGAAACGACTCTATCAGATGCCCAAGCCGATTTGGTTGTTCGATCTCGACAACACCTTGCACAACGCGTCGCATGCGATTTTCCCGACCATCAATGCGAACATGAATGCTTTCATGGCGAAGGTGCTGGGCGACGGCGAAACACCGGCTGATCCGGATACAGTGAACGCCGCGCGGCTCGCGTACTGGAAGCGTTACGGCGCAACCCTGATCGGCATGATCAGGCACCACGATGTGCGCATGGAGGACTTCCTGCGCGAGGCGCATCAGTTCGACAACCTGGCCGGCATGATCCGCGCCGAGCGCGGCCTCGCGCGTCTGCTCAAGCGTCTGCCGGGGCGCAAGATCCTGCTGACCAATGGTCCGCGCCGCTATTCGCACGAGGTGATGCGCCACCTCGGGCTGCACCGGCATTTCGCGAAGCACATCGCGATCGAATCGATGATCGTGCATCGGCAATTGCGGCCGAAACCGTCGAAACTCCTGCTGCGCAAGCTGATCGCGCAGGAGCATGCGGTGCCGCGCCGCTGCGTGCTGGTCGAAGATACGGCCGATACGCTGAAAGCGGCGAAATCGCTGGGCATGCGTACCGCATGGGTGACGCAATACCTCGCCACCAATCCGAATCTGCGCCATGCTGCGGCCAACCTGCCGCAGCCGGCATTCACAAAGCGCCCCTTTTACGTCGATGTCAAAGTAAAATCAGTAACGAAACTGCCTGCGATGCTTCATCGGCTATAACGGATTGCTTACATCTACTACTATCATGGCAACTACCAAACCGGGCGAACGCAAGCTGCAAATCCTACAGACCCTGGCAGGAATGCTGGAGCAGCCAAAGGGAGAAAAGATCACCACGGCGGCACTCGCGGCAAAGCTGGACGTGTCCGAAGCGGCGCTGTACCGGCACTTTGCCAGCAAGGCGCAGATGTTCGAAGGACTGATCGAATTCATCGAATCCACCGTCTTCGGACTGATCAACCAGATCAGCGAGCAGCAGGAAAACGGGCTGTCGCAGGTGCAGGCGATCATCGGCATGCTCCTTAATTTCGCGGAACGCAATCCGGGCATGACGCGTGTGCTGATCGGCGACGCGCTCGTGAACGAAGACGAACGCCTGCAGGTGCGCATGAACCAGTTCATCGAGCGCGTCGAGATGGCGATTCGGCAGTCGCTGCGTATCGCCGCCACGCAAGGGCAGGCGCGCGAAGAGGAAGTCGCCGCACGCGCCAACCTGATCACCAGCGTGGTGGTCGGGCGCTGGCACCGTTTTGCCAAGAGCGGCTTCAAGCAGAACCCGGCGGAGAACGCACAGGCGCAGATCGCGATGCTGCTGCACTGACCGCACACATTGCACAAGCCGTCACGGCGCTGCACCTGAAGGATGGCGGCGAAACATCGACGTTTTTTTGCTGCTCGATCCGAATTTGCTCTGTTTCTTCCCGCGAATGCCGCATGTCGGTATGGCCGGGCATTTCACAATTTCCCGTTTGTTCGGTACGGCCCACCCGCGAACTGTCATCCCGGCTGCGGCGCAGGTATAACGCTTGCCGCCCGCTGCGGCGAGCGTGAAACCTCAGTACACTCTCAGTCTTTGCGATTCCGCCACCCGCACATGACTTCCAACAAGAGCTTCCCTGCATTTGCCTTTGCCGCGCTGCTAGCCGGCGGCATGGCGATCGGCTTCGCCGGTATCCTGATGCGCCTGTCGGATGTCAATCCGCTCGCGTCGGCATTCTGGCGCATGGCGCTGGCCGCGCCCTTCCTGTGGGCATGGGCATTCGCCGTGCGAGCCCAGGATGAGGCAGCAAGAAAACGCACCGACTTCACGCGCGCTCTGGCGCTGGCCGGCATCTACTTCGCCGGCGACATGGGCATCTGGCACCTCTCATTGCACTACACCACGGTGGCCAACGCGACCTTGCTGTCGAACTTCGCGCCGATCTTCATCGCGCTCTGGATGTGGGTGGCGCATCGCGCGCGCTTCTCGCGCATCTTCGTGGTCGGTATGGCTTTCGCGCTGATCGGCGCGGTTATGCTGGTGGGGACGAATGCATCCGGCACAACGCAGGTAGCGGGCGGCCACAAGCTGCTGGGCGATGCGCTGGGGCTGTCGAGCGCGGTGTTCTATGCCGCCTACCAGCTGGTCATCAAGGATGCGCGCAGCCAGTATTCGACCGCGCGACTGATGGCATGGAGCACCACGATCACCGGCCTCGCGCTGCTGCCGTTCGCGCTGACCTCGCCGGGGAATTTCTGGCCCGCGCAGGCCGCCGGCTGGTTGCCGCTTCTGGCGCTGGCGCTGGTGGCGCAGATCGGCGGGCAGACCGTGATTGCCTACGCGTTCGCGCATTTGCCGGCATCGCTGTCATCCGTGAGCCTGTTGATCCAGCCGCTGACCGCAGCGATCGCGGCCTGGATCATTTTTCAGGAAGCGATCGGTCCGCTCCAGATGGCGGGCGGCGTCTTGCTGCTGTGGGGCATTTACCTCTCGAAACGCGGCAGCTAGCGGAGGCAGCTAAAGAATGCTTTGCCAGTCGATGTCAGTCGTTGTCTTACAATACGAGCTGGCGACGGCTGCCTGACTAGGGCGAGCTGCCGCAACCTCCTTCACACAGCCTGATACCGCCTTGGATCTCCCATCCCGCACCACTGCCGACTGCTTTGCCCTGCTCGACGATTGCGACGCCAGCGACGCCGATCCGCGCTCGCGCCTGTACACCGGTGTTGCGGCCAGCCTGCGATGTCATAGTGCTGCCGAACTGCCGGCCGTACTGAGGGAGATGGAAGACGCGCTGCGGCTGGGCAAGCATGCGGTCGGATTGTTTTCCTACGAGCTGGGTGCGGAAATGCAGGGCATCATGCCGCGCGATCCGGTGCCGGCGCTGGCGCAAGTGCTGCTGTTCGATCACTGCGAGCGGATGTCTGCGGCGCAGGTTGAAACGTGGCTGGAAGCCTCCATGCCAGCGTCACAGCACGCGGGAATCAGCCGCATCACGCCCACGATCAGCGAACAGGAATTCGCCACGGCCATCGATCGCATCCATGCCTGGATCGAAGCCGGCGACACCTACCAGACCAACTACACCTTCCGGCTGCGCTTCGATGCCTACGGAACGCCGCAAGGGCTGTATCGTCGCCTGCGCCAGCGCCAGCCTGTGCCCTATGGCGCACTGATCATGCTGCCGGAAGGCGAGGCGGTGTTATCGTTGTCGCCCGAACTGTTCATGCGGCACGAGCAGGGGATCATCACCGCGCGTCCGATGAAAGGCACGGCGCCCGCCACCGGCGACGCGCAGCAGGATGCACATCGCGCGGCATCGCTCGCCGCCGATCCGAAGAACCGCGCCGAAAATCTGATGATCGTCGACCTGCTGCGCAACGACCTGGGGCGCGTTGCACGCTTCGGTTCGGTGCGCGTGCCGAAGCTGTTCAGCGTCGATCGCTACACCAGCGTATTGCAGATGACCTCCACCGTGCAGGCAGATGTGCGTGAAGATGTCGGCCTGGCCGAGGTGTTCGGCGCACTGTATCCCTGCGGATCGATCACGGGCGCGCCCAAGCGCCGCACAATGCAGATCATCCGCGAGCTCGAACCCGATGCGCGCGGCATCTACACTGGCGCGATCGGCTGGTTCGACGCAGCGCATGCAGGCCGCCGCCTCGGCGATTTCTGCCTCTCGGTACCGATCCGCACGCTGGCCCTGCAGGCGCCGCAAGGCGGGGTGCGCAAGGGCGAAATGGGCGTCGGCGCGGGCATCGTGCATGACAGCGTCGCAACGGACGAATTCGCCGAATGCAGCCTGAAGGCGCGCTTCCTCACCGGCCTGCCGCAGGAGTTCGAACTGTTCGAGACGATGCGCGCGACGCATGCTGAAGGCTGCCGGCATGTCGATTTGCACCTGAATCGACTCGGATCATCAGCTGCGTACTTCGGCTTTGCATTCGACGAGCAGGCGATCCGTGCGCGCGTTCGCCAGTCATGCGATACGCTGCCAGCGGAAGGTGCGCATCGCATGCGCCTGGCACTGAAGCAGGACGGCAGCATCAGCATACAGACCGCTCCCATGGCATCGCTCGCGACGCCGGTGAAGGTCTTGCTCGCGCCCGACGCGACACAGTCGGATGAACTGTTCCTGCGCCACAAATCCTCCGTGCGGGAACGCTACGACGCCGCATGGCGCACGGCTGAATCGCTGGGCGCATTCGACATGCTCTTCTTCAACGAGCGCGGCGAACTGACCGAAGGCGGGCGCAGCAACGTGTTCGTCAAGGTCGACGGCAACTGGTTCACGCCCCCGCTGGATGCGGGCTTGCTGCCCGGCGTGATGCGCTCGCGCCTGCTTGCCGATCCCGCGTGGCATGCCGCAGAGCGCAGCCTGACGCGCAGCGATCTGCGTAGGGCCGAGGAAATCGTGGTGTGCAATGCCTTGCGCGGCGCGTTGGCCGCGCAGATCGTGTGGGACGACGCTGCCGGCTGAACTCAGCCGTGCGACAGGGCGCGTTGCCGCGTGGCCAGCAGGGCGCCAACGAACAAGGCCATCGCGGAAAACACCAGCCCGCGATGCAGGCCGCCTGCCGTGTCGGAGATCCATCCGACGACCGTCGGGCCGGCGATCTGCCCGAAGGCGAACACCGTAGTGAATCCGCTGATGCCCGCCGACCACGCTTCCGACGGCAAGTTATGGCGCACCAGCGCGGTGGTGGACGCAACCACCGACAGAAACACGCCGCCGAACAGCACGCCCGAAGCAAACACCGCAAGCGGCGCTGAACTCAGTACCGGCAATATCGTCGCCACGCCAAGCAGCGCATTCAGGATCGCCAGCGACTGTCCGCCCTTGAAATGATCCAGCATGCGCGCCCAGACGCGCGAGGAAGCCACCACCGCCAGCCCGAGCAGCGCATAGAAAGCCGTGATCGCCGGTGCCTGCATGCCTTGCTCCTTCAGCAGCGCGATCACGAAGGTCATGTAGCCGATATAGCCGACGCCGAACATGAAGTAGCCCGCCAGCCCGAAGGCGAAGGAGCGGATCCTGAAATGGCTGTGGCTGCCGCTGGCTGTCGTCTTGCCTTCGATATGGTGCGCCGGCCCCGCCATCAGCGCCGTCAGCACCAGGCAGATCGCGCCGAGCGCCAGCCATGCCCATTGCCACGCATGCGCAACTCCCCGCGTGGACGCCATGCCCAGGATCGCGGGCACCATCAGCGCCGACAGACTGATGCCGAATCCCGTACCGCCGTAATACAGGCCGATCAGGAAGCCGGCGCGTCCCGCATGCAGGCCCGCCAGCCGTGCGGCCAGTACGCCGCCCGCGATGAAGATGAAGGCGCTGGCGATGCCCGCCAGGACGCGCTGCAGCAACAGCATGTCGGCATTCGTGACGAAGCCCGACAGTGCCATGAACACGCTCGCCAGCAGCGCGCCGCCGATCAGGGCTGTCTGCGCGCTGAAGCGCCGCATCAGCATCGGGGTCATCAGCGCGCCGATGAAGTAGCCCAACGCGTTGGCGGTATTCATCGCCCCGGCAAGAAGATAGGACCAGCCCAGGTCGGCGCGCATCGGCGGCAGTAGCAGCGCGTAGGAAAAGCGCGTGAGGCCGAGCGAGATGGCCGCGCCCATCGACAGGGCCAGGGCAGTCAGCAAGGGATGATGGATGGCGAAATCGTGTTTGCACATGCAGTCAGTGCTCCGGGGTGGCCGAATCATGGCGCGACGCTGACAGGACCATGCCCATGGATGCCAGCACGATCAGTCCCCCGACCAGCGTCGACGATCCGACCGCTTCATGCAGGAAAATGAATCCCCACAGCATGCTGAACAGCGGGATCAGGAAGGACACGCTCATTGCCCGCGTCGGCCCGACACGGACGATCAATGGAATGAACAGCGCCTGCGCTACGCCGGACGACAGCAGGGCAATGGCGACGATACAGCCGAACGCCGGCAGCGAAGGCATGGCCGCCGGCAGGACGAAGGGTATGCCCGGGGCCATGATCAACCCGCCCAGTGCGAGGGAACCGGTTGCCATGGCGATCGGATGGATGCCGCCCGGGCGCCCGGTTTTCTTCACGATGATGCTCGACAGCGCGTAGCAGGCGGCCGCCGCCAGGCAGGCGCCGATTGCCAGCAGGGTAGCGGCAGTGATTGGCAGGCTGCCGGCGCCGACCAGGATCGCGACACCGGCGATGCCGAGCAGCAGGCCGAGCAGCTTGAGGATGGTGAGGCGTTCCTCCAGCCAGAGGACGGAGAAAGCGGCGCCGAACAGCGGCGCGGTGGCATTGAGTACCGCTGAGTGCGCGGCGGGCAGATACAGGGCGGCGAAGGAGAAACAGGAAAACGGCAGCACGCCCGCGGTCAGGCCGACCAGCACATAGGGTTTCAGGTTCTTGCGCCAGTCCATTGGCACGTCGGTCAGCGTGGCGAATGCCATCAGGGCGAGGCCGGCCAGCGAGGTGCGCAGCGCAGCGGTCAGGACGGGGCCGAATTCCGGTGCCGCAACCCGCAGGAAGATGAAAGAGCCTCCCCAGATGGCAGCGAGGAAAACCAGCTTGGCGAGATCGGCTGCGGGCATGAGTGGCGGCGCTGATTGCAGGGAGGAAATGAAAACGGCCGATCGATTGTAGCACCCGGATTTCTCCCCTGCTGACGGCCGTCTTGGATCAAAGGCTGGTGGCGCAAAGAGTCCGTCGCTGTAAGCCGCTTGATACAGGCCAAAGAGCGCGGCAGGAAAACGCCAATAATCTTGGCAGGGGAGATCACCATGTTCAGAGAATCCAGGGGCGCCATCTTGCAGGCAGGGTTGGTTGCAGTCCTTGCGAGCGCCGCCGCGTTGGCGCTGACGAGTTGCGGAAGCGATGATGCGCGCATGGCGACGGCAGCAGGACGCTTCCTGCTCGCGCCGTCGACGCAGGCGCTGAATGCAAGTGCCGCCTTCGACGATGATCCTGTCGGCCCGACGGAATCCTTGCCCGCGGTGTCGCGCCACTTCGCGATTTACCGCCTGTCCCGCCCGGTCTTCGATGCTTCCGGCAACACGTCCGGCCCAAGCGGCGGCAGCGATGCGCCGATGGAAAAATTCGCTTCATCCGATCGCGACGGTATCGTTGATACCATCGCCGCCTGCTCGATGCGCGCCATGCTCATGCAGGAGTAGATGCCTGCCCGCAGACGGAGCAGGCCGGGGTGCGCGCGATGCTGATACTGGTCCACTCCATGCGGCGGGCATCGAGCAGCAGGAGGCGGCCCGCCAGTGATTCACCGACATCGGCCACCAGCTTCAGGGCTTCCGCCGCCTGCATCGCACCAATGATGCCGACCAGCGGCGCGAATACGCCCATCGTCGAGCACAACACTTCCTCGAACTGCTGTTCCGGCGGGAACAGGCAGGCATAGCAGGGCGCATCTTCCTTGCGGGTATCGTAGACCGAGATCTGACCGTCGAAACGGATCGCTGCGCCCGACACCAGCGGCACCTTGTGCGTTACGCAGGCGAGGTTGACTGCATGTCGGGTCGTGAAATTGTCGCTGCAGTCGAGCACGACGGTGGCCTCGCGCACCAGTTCGGAAAGGCGTTCGCCTTCGACGCGCTCGGCCAGCGCGACCACCTCGACTTCAGGGTTGATCTGTGCCAGTGTCTGCTTGCCGGATTGCGCCTTCGGTTGCCCGACGCGCTCCGTCGTGTGCAGGATCTGGCGCTGCAGATTGGTGAGATCGACATTGTCGTTGTCGACCAGCGTGATCTTGCCGATGCCGGCTGAAGCCAGGTAGTACGCGGCAGGTGAGCCGAGGCCGCCGGCGCCGATGATCAGCGCATGGGCTGCCAGCAGTTTTTCCTGCCCCTCGATACCGATCTCTTCCAGCAGGATATGACGGGAATAGCGGAGAAGTTGATTGTCGTTCATGAAGTGGGCCTGCTTGCCCGGCCGGAAGGCGCCGGGCGAAATTGTCGTGCATTCCATTCTAAAGCGCGCACAAGGTGCGCACCAGCATTTTGCCTCTGAGAAAAATGCATCAGCGCAGTTGTGCCCAGAACATGGCAAGGACCGCGGCACCCATCATGCCGGTCGCCAGCCAGCCGGCAATGCGCAGGCGGGGACCGATGACGAACTGCCCCATGATTTCCCGCCGCGATGCCATCAGCATCATCACTACCATGATCGGCACCGAAATCACGCCGTTGATCACCGCGCTCCAGTACAGTGCCTTGATGGGGTCGATCGGCGTGAAGCACAGGCCGATGCCGCCCAGCGTGGCGACGGCGATGATGGCGTAGAACTTCCTGGCCGCGCCGGGTGCATATTCGAGCCCGTTCTTCCAGTTGAATGCGCCCGCCATTGCATAGGCGGCCGAGCCGGCAAGGACGGGTACCGCCAGCAGGCCGGTGCCGATGATGCCGGCGCTGAAGAGCAGGAAGGCGAAATGGCCGGCGATCGGCTCCAGCGCGGCGGCGGCCTGCGCCGATGTCTGGATATCGGTGACGCCGTGCACATGCAGCGTCACGGCTGCCGTGAGGATGATGAAGAAGGCTACCAGGTTGGAAAAGCCCATGCCGATGATGGTGTCGAGCCGGATGCGCCTGAAGTTCGACCTCGCCTGCTCGGGCGCTTCATTCAGCGGTCGCGAGGTCGGTTTGGCCCGCAGTTCTTCCACTTCTTCCGATGCCTGCCAGAAGAACAGGTAGGGACTGATGGTCGTGCCGAAGACAGCGACGACGGTGGTCAGATATTCCGGCGTCCATGACAGGTGCGGCAGCAGGGTGTGCTCGACCGCTTGCGCCCATGGAACCTCTACCACGAACACCGTGGCGACATAGGCCAGCAAGCCGAGCGTCAGCCATTTGAGCAGCCTGACGTAACGGCTATAGGGGATGAACATTTGCAGCAGGAGGGAAATAATGCCAAGTCCCGCCGCATATGGCTGCGCCGGGCCGCCGGTGAGCAGGGAAAGCGACTCACCCATGGCGGAAACATCCGCTGCGATATTGATGGTATTGGCGACCAGCAACAGCCCGACGACGAGATAGAGCAGCCATGCGGGATAGTGCAGGCGCATGTTGCTGGCAAGGCCGTGGCCGCTCACCCGTCCGATCTTGGCGCTGATGATCTGGATGCCGACCATCAGCGGATAAGTGAGGAACACCGTCCAGAGCATGTTCGGGCCGAACTGCGCCCCGGCCTGCGAATAGGTCGCTATGCCGCTCGGATCATCGTCCGCCGCGCCCGTGATCAATCCGGGCCCGAGTTTCTTTACCCACGATTGGCGATGGGCCTGCACGGGTCGTGATGTTGCAGATGAGGTTGCAGGATCTTGCATGCTTGTCTCTCTGTCCTGTACGTAAGGTACCCGCTATCGGCGCCGGAGGGATGACAACACGCAAAAAAGGTGCCATGTCATGGAGCAAGGATATGGGGAGCAAGGACATGGTCGGAGAGAAAGGTCTGTCGAAAAAGAAAAGGCCGCATCGCTGCGGCCTTTCTTCATCTCAACCCGGGCTTATTTCTTGTCGCTGTGCCCGTTTCCATTTCCGTTACCGTTGCCGTTCTTCTTCTCGTTGATCGTGTTTTCCTTCTTGCTTTCGATCTTGGGAGCCTTGGCCAGCTGGACCGGCAGGCCCTTCAGGTGGTTCAGCGCCTGTGCCAGCTGGAAGTCGTCCTTGCTGCCGAACTCGAGCGGCTTGTGCTTCTTCTCAAGGGCGGCAATCTGTTTTTCCTCTTCCACCTCATCGATCTTGCGCGCCGTCTCGTCCTTGTCCTTGTCGTTGTGCAGGTGCTTCTGCAGATCGGCCTCGCGCAGGCGCAGGCCGTTCAGACCGTCGCCATCGGCGTATTCGTCGACCAGCAGGTCAGGCACGATGCCGCGCGCCTGGATGGAGCGGCCGTTCGGCGTGTAGTAGCGGGCCGTGGTCAGCTTCACCGCGGTATCGGCAGTCAGCTGGCGGATGGTCTGCACCGAGCCCTTGCCGAAGGTCTGCGTGCCCATGATGGTGGCGCGCTTGTAATCCTGGAGAGCGCCGGCCACGATTTCCGAGGCAGAGGCGGAGCCGGTATTGACCAGCACGACCATCGGCACTTTCTTCACCGCATCAGGCAGCTTCGTCAGCGGATCGCTGGTCGACATGCGCGAGGAGGTGTAGAACTCGCGGCGGGCGTAAAAGGTCTGCTTCGAATCCGGCAGCTGGCCGTTGGTCGAGACGACCGGCACATCCTTCGGCAGGAACGCCGCGGAGACGCCAATCGCGCCCGGCAGCACGCCGCCCGGATCGTTGCGCAGGTCGAGCACAAGGCCCTTCAGGTTCGGGTCCTGGGCGTAAATCGCCGCGATCTTCTTGGACAGGTCGTCCACCGTCGGTTCCTGGAACTGCGCCACGCGCAGCCAGGCGTAACCCGGCTCGATGACCTTGGATTTCACGCTTTGCACGCGGATTTCCTGGCGCACGATGGTGACGATGATCGGCTTGTCTTCGTCCTTGCGGGCGATGGTCAGCGTGATCTTGGTGTTCGGCTCGCCGCGCATGCGCTTGACCGCTTCATCCAGCGTCAGGCCCTTGACCGGCGTGCTGTCGAGGCGGGTGATCAGGTCGCCGGCTTTCAGTCCGGCCTTGAATGCAGGCGAATCCTCGATCGGAGAAATGACCTTGACGTAGCCGTCTTCCATGCCGACTTCGATGCCGAGACCGACGAACTTGCCTTGCGTGCCTTCGCGCAATTCCTTGAAGGCTTTCTTGTCGAGGTAGGCGGAGTGCGGATCAAGCGAGGCGACCATGCCGGAAATGGCCTCGGTCAGCAGCTTCTTGTCTTCGACCGGCTCCACGTAGTCGGTCTTGATCAGGCCGAACACGTCGGCCAGCTGGCGCAGTTCTTCCAGGGGCAGCGGCGACGTGTTCTTCTGCGCGCTCGCCTCGAATTGCATCGAGCCGGCGATGCCCGCGATGACGCCAAGACC
Source organism: Noviherbaspirillum sp. (assembly GCF_035254685.1). Taxonomy (GTDB): domain Bacteria; phylum Pseudomonadota; class Gammaproteobacteria; order Burkholderiales; family Burkholderiaceae_D; genus Noviherbaspirillum. Next base: position 49,101 of record NZ_DATFAI010000040.1, read on the forward strand.
GATAAGGCCGAAGTTCTTCAGTTTGCTGCTCATGTCTCCACCTGAAAGTAACGCAATACACGAACCTGGCTTTCAGGCCCATCCATGGTCATCGTGTGGACGGGCCTGAAAGCCAGGCTTGCGGATCGATTGCACGGCCCTGATGCCGCATCTCAAAGTATAAACCCGATTGTTCGTTGCCGCCGCTGTTGCCGGCACTGGCAATGGTGTCGCCGGTTTTGACAATATCTCCGACCCGTTTCAGCACGGCCTGGTTGTTGCCGTAGATGGTCATGTACTGGTCGCCATGGTCGATGATGATCAGATTGCCAAAACCCCGCAGCCAGTCCGCGAAGACGACCTGGCCGCCGGCGACGGCTTTCACCTCTGCGCCCTCCGCGGTGCGGATGAACAGCCCTTTCCAGTTGGGACCGTCGCCGCGCTTGCCGCCGAATCTGGCGACCAGGTCGCCCTTGACCGGCAGCCGCAGCTGGCCGCGCAGGGCATCGAATCCGTGTCCGATCGCCCCGTGTTGGACGCTGGCATCAGGTGTGAGTTCATTTCGCCCCAACAATTTTGGTGGTGCATCATCGTCAATTGCATCAGGATTGCGCCGCGGCGCCTTGACGGAACTCACTCTTGAGGAGGCCGTTGCCTCGGTTCTTGCCTTCGCACGCGCCAGCTGTTCCTGCCGGCGCCTTTCCTGCGCCGCGGCCTCGGCCTTGCGTTGCTCTTCGATCAATTTTGCCAGTCTGTCGACCAACCCTGCGAGGCGCTGGTCGTCGCGTTCGATATTGCCGGCCTGCTTGCGCTGCGCCGTCAGTCTGCTCGACAACTGGGTAAGCAGAGTCGCGTGGCACGCCTTTTCCTGCTCCAGCTGCTCCTTCTGGCGACGCTGTTCCTGTGCGATCCCGTCGAGTTCTGTACGCGCTTCCTGCGAGGCCGCCTTGTTGTCCTCGATCGCCTTGAGGTTGGCCCGCAGGGAGTCGATCAGCCGGGCCTGCGCCTGCGATACATAGCCCATGTACTGCAGGTCGCGGTTGATGCGATTGGGGTTGTCGCCGGACAGCAGCAGCTTGATGCGGTCTTCATTTCCGGCGACATACTGGTCGCGCAGTAGCCTGGCGAGGCGCTTCTGCTGCTCGCCGATGGATTTTCCCAGTTTGTCCTGTTCCGCCGACAAGGCCGCAATCTTCGACTCGATGTCGCGCTGGTCGCCGGCCAGTTCGAACAAGGCGCGGTTGGCTTGTGAGATGGCCGCTTCCGAATGGGCGAGGGCGTCGGCGGCGTGGGATCGCGCCGCTTCGGTGTGATCGATGTCGCGCTTGAGTGCGCTGAGTTTCTTCTGCAGATCGGCGCGCTCTTCCTCGGCTTCTTGCTTCTGCTGCGCGCGCTCGCTGAGCTTGCCGGCGTCCGCCGGCAGGTGCGCCAGCAATGCCGCCACTCCGAGCAAACCGAGCAATCTCCTTGCGGCTGACGTGCGATCGAACAAGGAGATTCCTATCTGGTTGCGGAGTGGCCCGGGGAAGACATGCCTGCTTACTTGGCCTTGCCCTGGCTGGCGACGGCCTTCATCGCCGCTTCGATGGCTGCCTGGTCACCCAGGTAGTAGCTCTTGATCGGCTTCAGATCCGCATCCAGTTCATAGACCAGCGGCTGGCCGTTCGGGATGTTCAGGCCGACGATGTCCTTGTCGCTGATGTTGTCCAGCATCTTGATCAGCGCGCGCAGGCTGTTGCCGTGCGCGGAAACGAGGATGCGCTTGCCGGCGCGAATCGCCGGGGCGATCGATTCATCCCATGCGGGCATGACGCGCGCAACGGTGTCTTTCAGGCATTCGGTAAGCGGAATCTGTTCGCGCTTGAGGTGCGCATAGCGCGGGTCGTTGTACGAGGCGCGCGGATCATTCGGCTCCAGCGGATTCGGCGGGGTGTCGTAGCTGCGGCGCCAGACCAGCACCTGCTCGTCGCCGTACTTCGCGGCGGTTTCTGCCTTGTTCAGGCCTTGCAGCGCGCCGTAGTGGCGCTCGTTAAGGCGCCAGTCGTTGACCACAGGCAGCCACATCAGGTCCATTTCGTCCATGGTCAGCCAGAGGGTGCGGATGGCACGCTTCAGGACCGACGTGTAGGCCAGGTCGAAGGTGAAGCCGGCTTCCTTCAGGATCTTGCCGGCCTGGCGCGCTTCGGCGGCGCCTTTTTCAGTCAGGTCGACGTCCGTCCACCCGGTGAAGCGGTTGTCCAGGTTCCAGGTGGACTCGCCGTGGCGCATGAAAACGATTTTGTACATGGTCAGATAAATGGAAAGAAATAAGGAATTTACAGGATGAAGCCGGGATTTGAAATGCTGCTCCGCCTTCTATTTTATAATGGCGGGATTGCTTCGAACCATTTTGGACCATTGTGAAATTCTTACTCGACAATATTTGGCTGATCGGCATTGCAATCGTCTCGGGTGGCGCCCTGTTATGGCCCAGCCTGCAGCGGCGCGGCGATCGCATCTCCATCCTGCAGGCCACGCAGCTGATCAACCAGGGCAAGGGCATGGTCCTTGATGTGCGCGAACCGGCCGAATTCGCGGCAGGGCACATGCGCGACGCCAAGAACATCCCCCTGAAGGAACTGTCGAACAGGATCGGCGAGCTGGACAAGTTCAAGGCAAAGTCCGTGATCGTCGTTTGCCAGTCCGGCGTGCGCTCGGCCAAGGCCGTGGCGCAGCTCAAGAAGGCCGGTTTCGCGGAGGCGTTCAGCCTGGATGGCGGCGTCGCCGGCTGGCAGGCGCAGGGCCTGCCGATCGCGAAGTAATGGAGCAATCATGACTGCACGCGTTGTAATGTACACCACCGCCGTTTGCCCGTATTGCCAGATGGCGGAACGGCTCCTGAAGTCTAAGGGCATTGAAAACATCGAGAAGATCCGGGTCGACCTGCAGCCGGAGCAGCGCGTCGAAATGATGCAGAAGACCGGCCGGCGCACCGTGCCGCAGATTTATATCGGCGAAACGCATGTCGGTGGCTTCGACGACTTGAGCGCGCTGGATCATGCGGGTAAGCTTGATCCACTTCTGCAAGGCTCCTGAGACCAGGAAGTATGATCCGAGGGGACGGCGCTCGCCGTCCTTTTCCTTATTATTACACTCACGAAAGTAGCCCATGTCCGATCAAAACCAACAACCCGTCTTCCAGATCCAACGCGTCTACCTGAAGGACATGTCGCTGGAGCAGCCCAATTCGCCGGCCATCTTCCTGGAGCAGGAAGCGCCGAACATTGAAGTGGCCGTCGACGTCGGCGCCGAAGCACTGGCGGAAACCATCTTCGAATCGACCGTCACCATTACCGTGACCGCCAAGATCAAGGACAAGGTGGCCTTCCTCGTGGAAGGCAAGCAGGCCGGGATTTTCGAGGCCGCCAACATCCCGCCGGAACAGCTCGATCCGCTGCTCGGCATCGGATGCCCAAATATCATCTATCCGTACCTTCGCGCCAATATCGCCGATATGGTCACCCGCGCCGGCTTCCCGCCCGTGCACCTGGCGGAAATCAATTTCGAGGCTTTCTACCAGCAGCGTCTGCAGGCACTGGCCGAGCAGCAGCAGAAGGAGGGCGGTTCCGGCATCGTCATGCCGGACGGTACAGCAGCAACCAAGCAGTAACGGGCAGCCGTTTTTCGAGTACAGGAGGGTGTTGATGAAGTCTGCGCGATTGCTCGTGTTTCCGATGCTGCTGCTGTCCATGGCCGGCACCGCACAAGCGCTCGAGTTCAGGTCGGTGGGTGCCGCGCCCGCGGTGTTGTACGACGCGCCCTCGATCAAGGGACGCAAGGTCTTTGTCGCACCACGCGGCATGCCGGTCGAAGTGGTGCTCACCTATGGTGAATGGACCAAGGTGCGCGATGCGGCCGGCGACCTGTCCTGGGTTGACTCCAGGCTCCTGAGCACCAGGCGCAATGTGGTGGTTAACGTGGCCAACGCCAAGGTGCGTGAAGCCGCGTCCGATGCAGCCCCTGTCGTGTTTACCGCCGACAAGGGCGTGCTGCTGGAATATCTCGAGCCGGTCGGTGGCGGCTGGGTCAAGGTCCGGCATCGTGACGGCCAGGGCGGCTACGTGCGCGCATCGGAAGTCTGGGGCGAATAAGAATCCATGGCAGCAGCTCCCGGTTCCCGGCCCACGCAGCCGATGAACGTCACCATCCTCGGCGCTGGCGCCTGGGGCACCGCTCTTGCCATCGTGCTTGCGGACCGTCATAACGTCGTCCTCTGGGGCCGCGACGCGGAAGCCATGCGCGAGGCCGCGGCGAAGCGCGAGAACGTTGCCTACTTCCCCGGCTTTGCGCTGCCGGACAGCCTGCAGGTCACATCCGACTTTGACGCGGCGGTCGCGAATGTGAACGCCGGCACTGAACGCCTGCTGATCCTTGCTTCTTCCGTGGCGGGGTTGCGTCCGCTGGCGCAGCGACTGCGGTCCCATCGCATTCCCAACATCGTCTGGCTGTGCAAGGGCTTCGAGGAAAACACACAGCTCTTGCCGCACCAGGTCGTGCATGAGGAACTGGGCGCGGCCATTCCGCATGGCGCCTTGTCCGGACCGTCGTTCGCGCAGGAAGTTGCGCGTGGCCTGCCTTGCGCCCTGACGATCGCATCCGATGTGCCCGATCTGCGCGATCGCGTGGTGCGCGCCATCCACGGCAATTTCATCCGCGTGTACTCGACGGATGACCTGGTGGGCGTTGAGGTCGGCGGCGCGGTCAAGAACATTCTCGCGATTGCCACCGGTGTCATCGACGGCATGGGCCTCGGCATGAACGCGCGTGCCGCGCTCATCACGCGCGGCCTTGCGGAAATCACCCGCCTTGGCATTGCGCTCGGTGGCCGCCTCGAAACCTTCATGGGACTGGCAGGCGTCGGCGACCTCATCCTGACCTGCACCGGCGACCTGTCGCGCAACCGGCAGGTCGGACTTGGCCTCGCACAAGGCAAGAAGCTCGATACCATCGTCGCTGAACTGGGCCACGTCGCGGAAGGTGTGCGCTGCGCGCAGGCGGTGCGTTCCCTCGCGCGCACTCACGGCATCGACATGCCGATCGCCGATGCCGTGGCCGCGGTACTGTTCGATGGCGATTCTCCGCGCGAAATGATGGAGCGGTTGCTGTCGCGCGATCCGCGCATCGAATCGGCCTGATCAGATGCCTGTTTGCGGCGGCTCTTCGCCCGGCTTGCGCAGGATCGTCATCAACAGACATGAATCCTCCAGCGCATTCAGCGCGTACGGCACATTGCCCTTGAGATAGAGCATCTCGGCCGCCGACAGGACTTGCGTCGCGTCGTGCGCCTGCACCTCTACCGAACCTTCAATGCACTGGATCGTGATTTCTCCCGCGATACGATGCTCGGGCACCGACCTTCCCTTCGGCAGCACAACGCGCATAACCTCGAGTTCATCGGTTCTGAGCAGCGCGGTGGACGGAGTCTGCGGCAGCTTGGCGCCGAGCGGACGGATGTCGATCTTTTCGCCGGAGGTGGCATGGTGCAGCGACATGGGCGGTCTCCTTGCTTCAGTATTTGCCAGACTGCGCCAGCACCATGTTTGTTCCACCGTTCATGGCCGGCATGCCCTTGAGAGGAATCCTTTTGTCGGTGGAAATTTCGCCGTCGACCATCAGCGACAGATAACGCAGGCAACATACCCGCAGGAACGAGGTGAAGTTGTCGACTTCGCCGCGGTATTCGACCAGTTCGTCGTACAGCTTCGTGATCAGCTGGTTGACGCTCATGCTGTCGCGTGAAGCGATTTCTTCCAGCGCATGCCAGAACAGGTTTTCCAGCCGGATCGAGGTCACCGCACCATGCAGGCGGATGGAGCGCGCGCGGCATTCGTACAAGTGGGGATCGGCCTTGACGAAGATTTCACACATGGGAGCTCCTGCGGGTAGTCATTGCCTCGTTATAGCACGATCTCCGTACCCAGCAATTTGAGGAATTGCGCAATCCATGCGGGATGTGCCGGCCAGGCCGGAGCACTGACGATATTGCCGTCGGTTATTGCTGCATCCACTGCGATGTCCGCGTAATGCCCGCCTGCCTGCTCGACTTCCGGCCGGCATGCCGGGTAGGCAGAACAGCGCTTGCCTTCGAGCACGCCTGCAGCGGCAAGGATCTGCGCGCCGTGGCAGATCGCAGCGATCGGCTTTTTCGCCTGGGCGAAATGGCGCACTGTCTCCAGCAGGGTGGGATTGAGTCTCAGGTATTCCGGGGCGCGACCGCCGGGGATCAGCAGCGCATCGTAGGACGCCGGTTGCACCGCCTCGAAATCATGCGTCAGCGTGAAGCGGTGTCCCGGTTTTTCGGAGTAGGTCTGGTGCCCCTCGAAATCGTGGATCGCGGTGATGACAAAATCGCCCGCCTTCTTGTCCGGGCAAACTGCGTGGACCTCGTGGCCCACGGCCCGCAAGGCCTGGAACGGCACCATGATCTCGTAATCTTCACCGAAATCGCCGACCAGCATCAGGATGTTTTTTGCAGCCATGATCTTTTGCCTCCTTCAGATTGTAAGGAGAGCCATTGTTCGCCTTGCGGCGCGCAAACGGGTAATCGCCGGTTACTACAGGAACGCGGCATCCGCATGAGACATGGATAATGCGTCCTTCGCCACCACATTAACCAAAGCGACCCGAATGCATGAGCCCTGCAATGATGCGCATCGGGAAATATTTCCTCCTATCTACACGGAAACATCGGCTATCTTCGACGAAATTTTGTGCCGTGCAGCACTTTTTCCGTGCGGTGCTGTCGTACCCGCTTTGACTATCCGGATGTAAGCAGCTTGCGCTGGGGCAAGCCGCCACCGTCCCTTGGCCTTATACTAATGTTCATTTGTCATTCTCGAAAAGAAACTTCCATGACTGCACATCTTGCCTTTTCGCCACGTCGCAAGCTTGCCAAGGCCGTCAGCCGCGGCTTTACCCTGATTGAAATCATGGTGGTCGTTGTCATCATGGGTATTCTTGCTGCACTGGTGGTGCCCAAGCTGATGGGTCGCGCTGACGACGCGCGCATTACCGCTGCAAAGCAGGACATCGCGACGCTGATGCAGGCGCTCAAGCTCTACAAGCTGGACAACCAGCGTTATCCGACGACCGAGCAGGGCTTGCAGGCACTGGTCGCCAAGCCGACTTCCGGGCCTGCCGCCAACGGCTGGAAGAGCGGCGGCTATATCGACAAGCTGCCGAAGGATCCGTGGGGCAATTCGTACCAGTACCTGTCCCCCGGCGTAAAAGGCGAGGTCGATATTTTCTCCTATGGTGCCGACGGACAGCCGGGCGGTACCGGCAACGACGCAGATATCGGTTCGTGGGATCTCTAATCCAGGTTTCTTTCTCCAGTACCAGGCCTGCGAGCCGCGTCGGCAGGGCGCGCGGTTTCACATTGCTTGAATTGCTGGTGGTCCTCGTGATCGTCGGCATCCTGATGGGCGTGGTCGCGTTCAATGCCATGCCTGGGGAACACCAGGTCCTGCAGAATGACGCGCAACGCATCGCCCTGCTGATGCAGCTTGCGCGCGACGAAGCGATTGTGCGCAACCGGCCGATCGCCTTCGAGGCCGATACCGATCATTACCGTTTCCTGATCCGTGATGGCGAGAAATGGGAGCCGATGTCGCAGGATGAGCTGCTGCGCGAGCGGGAATTCAAGCGCGCGCCGATATCCCTGTCCATCAGTCCGCCGGTCGCGGCACAGACCAATCCGTTGCGCATCGTGTTCGGCCGCGAACCGGTCGACAAGCCCTTCGTGCTGACGCTGGCGACTGCCGATACCAGTGTTGCGGTGCGGGCCGACGGCATCGGTCATTTCACGGTGGAGTGACGCCATGCGCCGTTCATCCAAAGGATTCACCCTGCTTGAAGTGCTGGTGGCGCTGTTCATCGTCGGCACCGCGTTGGGAGCGAGCCTGCGCGCGGTGGGCAGCCTCACGCAGAACAGCAACGGCTTGCGCGCATCGATGATGGCGACCTGGTCGGCCGAGAACCGGCTGGCGCAGATTCGCCTGGCACATGAATACCCCGCCTTCGGCAAGCGCAGCTTCGATTGCTCGCAGGGCGATTTGCGCCTGACCTGCGAGGAAGAAGTGTTCGCCACGCCGAACCCGTTTTTCCGGCGCGTCGAGGTCAGCGTCTACGATGCCGACAACATGGAACGCCGCATCATCAAGCTCGCCCAGGTGGTGTCACAGGGATGATGATGAATGCAAAACGCAAAGGATTCACGCTGGTTGAACTGCTGGTCGCCATCAGCGTGCTCGCCATCGTCGCCGTGCTGGGATGGCGCGGCCTCGACAGCATCATTCGCGCCCGCGTCGCACTCAATGCCGAACTGGAGGAAACACGCGGCCTGCAGCTTGCCTTTGCGCAGATGCAGAGCGATTGCGGAAACATCGTGGCGCAAACCACCATCGGCGCGGGACGCCAGTTCCTCAACGTGCAGCCGGGACGGCTCACGCTGGTGCGTACCGTGTTTGCCGAAAACCAGCCGTCGCGCATCCAGGTCGTCAACTACCGGCTCGACAATGGCACGCTGACGCGGCGCGAGTCGCTCGCCACGCGCGATCTCAAGGAGCTGGACACCGCGTGGAAGGCGGCCACCAGTAATGGGGAGGTCGGCCCTCCGGTGGTGCTGAATTCCGACATCGGTGCCATGACGATCCGCGTCTGGAAGGCCGATACCGGATGGACGAACGATGCGAGCGTGCCCGCGCTGCCTGCTGCTGCAGCAGCACCGGGCGCGAGCCCGGCGCCCGCTGCACCGAGCGGCGTGGAAGTCTCGCTGCAATTGCGCGATCGCACTTCCAGGCTGGTCAAGATTTTCCTGCTGGGGCCGGCATGAGAAAACCGAAAAGGCGCCCGATCAAGCGCGAACGCGGCGTGGCCGTCATCACGGCACTTCTGCTGACGACGCTGGCCATCACGATCGTGGCCAGCCTGTTCTGGCAGCAGCAGGTGCAGGTGCGGTCGATCGAGAACCAGCGCCTGCAACTGCAGAAGCAGTGGATCCTGCGCGGCGCGCTGGACTGGACGCGATTGATCCTGCGCGAGGACAAGCGCATATCTCCGACCGTCGACCACCTGGGCGAACCGTGGGCTGTGCCGCTGGCGGAGACGCGACTGGACCAGTATGTGGAGAATGCCCAGTCGGCTGGCGATGTGCCCGACGCTGCATTGTCGGGTGGCATCATTGATGCGCAATCGCGCTTCAACCTGACCAATCTTTGCCCGCCCGGCGGGCCGGTCGATCAGGAAGAGGTGGCGACGTTTAGCAGGTTGCTCAGCAATGTCGGGCTGAATCCGGGACTTGCCCAGGCCACCGCAGATCTGATGCTGTCGGCTCTCGCGCCAGCGGCGGCGGGCTCGACGACGCAGGCGCAGCCGGTGACGATTGCCTATGTCGATGACTTGCTTGCAGTTCCCGGCTTCACGCCGGAGATGGTGGCGAAGCTGAAGGATTTCGTTGTCGTGCTGCCAAAGAAGACGGAGATCAATGTTAATACTGCTCCGCCCGAGGTATTGGCCGCCAGAATTGCTACACTGTCACTTTCGGAGGCGGCGACGCTGGTTTCCCGGCGGGAAAGCGCATGGTTCAAGACCCAGAATGAGTTCACCGAGCAGTTGCCGAAGCAGACGACCGTCAAGCCCGGGTCGATATCGGTCAATACGAACTATTTTCTCGTCAACGGCCGGGTCCGCCTGAGCCGCGCGACGATGGAAATGCAGGCCTTGATCGATCGCTCCGGCAGGAATCCCGAGATTCGCTGGATACGAGAAAACTAAGAAAGAGATATCTTGAGCACACTGTATATCCGCCTGCCGTCGCATGCCGCCGCAGAAAGCCTGCAGCCCGGCATGCCTTTGTACTGCGAGTATGCGTCGGCGAGCAACAGCGGTGCCGTCGAGCGCGAGGGCGTGGCGGCCTTGTCCGAACTGTCCGAGCCGGCAGGCAGGGCGCAGCGCGTCGTGCTGCTGCTGGCGGCCAGCGATGTCACGCTGCTGCGCGTGAAGATGCCGCCACTGACCGGCGCGCGCCTGAAGGCTGCCTTGCCCAACCTGGTGGAAGACCAGTTGATGAGCGATCCGTCGGAGTGCATCGTCGTCGCCGGCGACATGCATGAAGGCGTGCGCACCGTCGCGGTGGTGCAGCGTTCGTGGATGGAGATCCTGAACAGGACCCTGCAGGGGCTCGGCGCGCGCAACGTGTCGGCCCTGCCTGCGCAACTCTGCCTGCCGCTGCAGGGCGAAGCGGCGAGCGCGGCCGTGGCCGAGCGCGGCACCGATGCTGATATCGCCGTACGCCTGGCCGAGCAGGATGGCATCGGCCTGTCCATCGCCGCTGATCAGCCCGAATCCGTTGCCTTCGAGGTGCTGCAGGCGGTGAACGCCGTGGTGCCGCACGGGCCAGTCACCCTGTATGTGCCGCAGTCTCGCGTCGTCGATTACAAGGAATCGCTGAACATCGCTCCGCCGCTGCAGGAACGCATCGCCATCCATGCCGATAACTGGCAGCGCTGGATTGGCGGCGCCGCCAAGACCTCGATCAACCTGATGAGCGGCCTGGGCGCCACCGCCGGCCCCGGCTTCGACTGGCGGCCCTGGCGCTGGCCGCTGGTCTTGCTCGCGGCCGTGCTGCTGATCAATATCATTGGCCTGAACGTCGATTGGCTGCGCATGAAACGCGAGGCCGACGTGCTGCGCACCGGCATGATCCAGACTTACAGGTCGGCCTTTCCAAAGGAAACGGTCATCATCGATCCGCTGGCGCAATTGCGGCAGAAGCTGGCGGCTGCGCAACGCGAATCCGGGCAGGTTGCCCCGGATGATTTCCTCGCACTGGCCGCCGCCGTTGGAGAAGCGTTGACCAGCGCTGGAAAAAGCGGCACCGTCGTCGCCGGTCTCGAATACCACGACCGCGGCCTGACGGTGAAGCTCAAACCCGATGCCAACGTCTCGATCGACCAGGTCAAGGGCGCGCTTGCCGCGCGCAATCTATCGGTTTCGCAGTCAGGCACGGGCACGTGGCTGGTCAGGAGCGGCAAATGAACGCAACAAGCTCATTGAGCGGGCTGAAGCAGTCGCTGTCGTCATTCTGGAGCGAACGCAACAAGCGCGAGCAAAACATGCTCCTCGCGGGCATCATCGTGGTCGTGCTTGGCCTCGTTTACGCTTTGTTCATCGACCCCGCGCTCGGCGGGCGCAAGGACCTGGAAAAGAAACTGCCGGCGCTGCGCCAGCAGGCAGCGGAGGTGCAAACGCTCGCCAGGGAAGCATCGACCACAACGCCCAAGACCGGCGGCATCGTACCGGCGATGACCAAAGAAAGCATCGACGCATCCCTCGGACGCAACGGATTGAAAGCGCAGAATGTCGCGGTGACGGGTGAGATGGCCAAGCTTCAGCTGAACAATGCCTCGTTCGCCGGCGTGGTCGACTGGCTACTCGACATGCAGCGCACCGCGCGGGTGTCCGTGGTGGATGCCAACGTGGAAGCGCAGGCACAACCGGACACGGTCAACGCCAGCCTGACCTTGCGTCAGCAGAAAAGCGAGCAGTCGCAATGAGGCAAAATCGTCGTCAAGGCTGCGACAGGATGGAGATCCCGTGCGCCGCTTGCTGATATGGTTGCTCGCGGGCATTGCGACCGTCCTGCTGACGCTGGTCGTGTTTTGCCCCGCGGCATGGATGGCGTCGATCGTCGAGAAGCAGACCGGCGGTCGCTTGACGCTTGGGGATGCGCAGGGCACTCTATGGCGCGGCTCGGCTTTTATTGGCGGCGCGCCGAGTGGTGCCGATCCGGTGACGCCGCTGCTGCCGGGGCGGTTTGCATGGCGCCTGTCGCCGATGGTCTTGCTGGGGCAGGTTGATCTGCATCTCGAGAATCCGGCGGCGCTGTCGCAGCCGGTGACGATCGCAGGAAGCTGGTACCAGTGGCAGGTCAGTCCGTCGAGCGTGCTTCTGCCGGCGGAGCGACTGGCAGGGCTGGGTGCGCCGCTGAATACGATCCAGCCCTCGGGCGAGATGCATCTGTCGTGGACACCCTTGCAGGTGACGCGGCAGGGTGGGGCACTGGAAGTGAACGGATCGATGACCTTGTTGATGAATGACATCGCCTCGCGTCTGTCTCCGATCAAACCGCTGGGGAATTACCAACTGATAATGGATTGGCGCGGCCGGCAGGCGCAACTCGTATTGAAGACATTGCGTGGGCCCATGCTATTGAGCGGCACCGGTGCGCTGACGAACGGACGCTTGCAGTTTTCAGGAAAGGCAGAAGCAGAAGCAGGACAGGAAGACAGGTTGGCAAATCTCTTGAATTTGCTGGGACAACGCCGAAGAGAAGGCGATAAGAATGTTATCGCGCTAGAGTTCAAATGAAAAAAAATCAATCAGCAGAAACATTGGCAAGCCAGACAGGATGGCGCCGGCTCGGAGCAACCGCGCTGTTGTTGTGCGCGATCACCACCAGCGTGCCGCCCGTCCTTGCGCAGGATCCTTCGTCCAGCCAGGCGACCCTGAATTTCGTCGGCGCCGACATCGAATCAGTGATCAAGGCGATCGGCCACTACACCCGGACCACGTTCATCATCGATCCACGGGTCAAGGGCGCCATCAACCTGGTATCGGAGAAGCCGGTCACCAAGCCGCAGGCGCTGGAACTGCTGTCCTCGGCACTGCGCCTGCAGGGCTTCGCGATGGTCAAGATCGACGGCTATACCAAGGTCGTGCCGGAAGCCGACGCAAAGCTGCAGGCAGGCCCGACAAAGCCCTCTGAAGTGCGCGGTGACCAGATTGCGACGCAGATCTTCCATCTCAATTACGAATCGGCGAACAATCTCGTGCAGGTGCTGCGCCCGCTGATTTCGCCGAACAACACGATCAACGTCAATCCGGGCAACAACAGCATCGTCATCACCGACTATGCGGACAACCTGAAGCGGCTCGGGCGCATCATTGCCGCGCTCGACACGCCGGCGGTGGGCGACATGGATGTGATCCCGGTGAAATACGCGATCGCCACCGACCTCGCATCGACCGTCAATCGCCTGGTGGAGCAGACCGGCGTGGCGGTACCCGGCGGCGACGCAGGCCGCCTCGCAGTGCTGGCTGATCCTCGTACCAATACGCTGATCGTGCGTGCGCCAACCGTTGCGCGCGCCAACCTGGCGAAATCCCTGATTGCCAAGCTGGACCAGCCGACCGCACAACCCGGCAATGTGCACGTGGTCTACCTGAGGAATGCTGACGCGATCCGCCTGGCGCAGACCCTGCGCGCCGTGGTCGCTTCGGACACCGCCGCGCAGTCGGCGGGCACCACCACGCCGCAGCAGCAGCAACCGCAGCAGCCCGCGTTTGCTGCCGGCCAGCAGGGGCAGCAAGGTCAGCTCGGCCAGGGTGCGCTGTCGCCGTCGACGCCCACGCCGACCTCCCTGCCGACTGGCGGGCCGGCCGGCTTCATCCAGGCCGATCCGGCGACGAATGCGCTGATCATTACCGCCAACGAATCCGTCTATCGCAATTTGCGCGCCGTGATCGACCAGCTCGATGCGCGCCGCGCGCAGGTCTACATTGAATCGCTGATCGTCGAGGTAACGGCGGACAAGGCCGCCGAGTTCGGCGTCCAGTGGGCGGGCCTGAGCGGCGACGCGACCAGCAACTATCGCGTGGGCGTGGCCAGCGGATTCAACACGGGCGGGAACAATCTCATCAACCAGGCGATCTCAAAGGCGACCACCGGCAACCCGACAGCGCCCGGCAACGGCATCAACATCGGCATCTTCCGCCAGATCAATGGTTCGCTCACGCTGGGTGCGCTGGCCCGCGCGCTGGAATCGGAAGGCAATGCCAACATCCTATCCATGCCGAACCTGATTACGCTCGACAACGAAGAAGCACGCATCATTGTCGGCCAGAACGTGCCATTCATTACCGGCACGTTCACGACCGCCGCATCCGGCGCGCAGAATCCATTCCAGACCATCGAGCGCCGCGACGTCGGCCTGTCGCTGCGCGTGCGGCCGCAGGTGTCGGAAGGCGGCACCGTCAAGATGGCGATCTACCAGGAAACATCGGATATCCAGACCACCAGCAAGGCATCGGACATCGTGACCAACAAGCGTTCGATCGAAACCAATGTGCTGGTCGACGACGGCGAGATCGTCGTGCTCGGCGGCCTGATCGAGGACCGGGCCTCCGACAATGAGGAAAAGGTGCCGGGCCTGGGCGACATTCCGGTGGTCGGCAACCTGTTCAAGTATCGCAACCGCAGCGGCAAGAAGACCAATCTGATGGTGTTCCTGCGGCCGACTGTCATCCGCACCAGCGAGCAGAGCAATCTTGTCTCGGGGGACCGGTATGACTTCATCCGTAATGTGCAGATGAGCACGCAACAGGCGCCATCGGCCGTGCTGCCGACCGCCAAGGTGCCGGTCCTGCCGCCGCTCGAGAACGGCCGCCCCGTCGGCGGTTCCCTGCTGAGCGTGCCGCCGCGCCCCGAGCAGCCGCAACAGCAGATGCCGCAACAGGCGCCGCAAATGCCGCCCGCCGGCACGCCGGCAGCGCCGCCGCCCCTATCCCCTGACCAGAATCGAAACACACAGTAATGAGCAACACCATGACCGACGCCCGCCTCCTGCCCTACGCATTCGCCCGCGACCATGCGCTGCTTGCGCGCCGCAGCGAAACGGCCAGCAATGCCGTTGAGGTGTGGGTGTCGGACGCCACCGTTCCTTCCGCAATCGCGGAAGTCAGCCGCCGCTTTGGGCGCGTCAAGCTCAAGTCTTTGCCGCGTGAAGACCTTGAAGCCGCGATCGCCAAAGCCTATGCCAGTTCCGCCGGTGACGCGGCGCAGGTGGTCGACGAAGTCGAATCCGACCTCGACCTGAACAAGCTGATGCTCGACCTGCCGGCCATCGAAGACCTGCTGGAATCGGCCGACGACGCGCCGGTGATCCGCATGATCAACGCGCTGCTCACGCAGGCCGTGCGCGAAGGCGCATCGGACATCCATATCGAGCCTTTCGAGCAGGTTTCCGTCGTGCGCTTTCGCATCGACGGCGCACTGCGCGACATCGTGCGGCCGAAGAAGGCGATCCACGCATCGCTGATCTCGCGCATCAAGATTATGGCGCAGCTCGACATCGCCGAGAAGCGCCTGCCACAGGACGGCCGTATCACGCTGCGCATCGGCGGCAAGCCCGTCGACGTGCGCGTCTCGACCTTGCCCACCGGCCACGGCGAGCGAGCGGTGCTGCGTCTTCTCGACAAGGAAGGCGGACGGCTCGACCTGAGCCATCTCGGCATGAGCGCCGAGGTACAGGCGACATTCGACGAGCTGATCAGTCAGCCGCACGGCATCGTGCTGGTCACCGGGCCGACCGGCTCGGGCAAGACGACCACGCTGTACGCCGCGCTGTCGCAGCTGAATGCACCGCAGACCAATATCCTCACCGTGGAAGACCCGATCGAATACGAGTTGCCGGGCGTTGGCCAGACGCAGGTCAATCCGCGCATCGACATGACCTTCGCGAAGGCACTGCGCGCGATCCTGCGCCAGGACCCGGACATTATCATGATCGGTGAAATCCGCGACCTGGAAACCGCGCAGATCGCCGTGCAGGCCTCGCTCACCGGCCACCTCGTGCTGGCGACGCTGCACACCAACGACTCCGCATCGGCGGTCACGCGTCTGCTCGACATGGGCATCGAGCCTTTCTTGCTGTCATCCTCGCTGCTCGGCGTTGTCGCTCAGCGACTGGTGCGCAAGCTGTGCCCGGTGTGCCGCCGGCATGACGGGCATGAATGGCATGCGGTCGGTTGCGACAAATGCGGCCATACCGGTTACCAGGGGCGCGTTGGCGTGTACGAGTTGCTCGTGACCACCGACGAAATCCGCGCGCAGATCCACGATCGCACTTCGGAAGCGGACATCCGCGTCACGGCGCAGAAAAATGGCATGCGCACGATGCGCGAAGATGGCGAGCGCTGGCTTGCCGACGGCACCACCACGCAGGCCGAATTGCTGCGTGTCACGAAAGAGTAAGCCATGCCGGCATTCCGCTACGAAGCCGTCGATGCCGCAGGCGCCACCAAGAAGGGGGTGGTGAACGCCGACAGCGCGCGCGCCGCGCGCTCCGACCTGCGCTCGCAGGGTCTGGTGCCGATCATGGTGGATGCCATCGCCACCCAGGTCGATGAGCTTGGGCGGGCGAAGAGCCGCGCCTTTGGCGACCGCCTGTCGACCACGGAACTCGCGCTCTTCACGCGCCAGCTTGCCAGCCTGCTGGAAGCCAGCCTGCCGCTGGAGCAGGCCTTCACAGCCCTGCTGGAGCAGGCCGAGCGACCTTATGTGCGCGACCTCGTGGCATCGATCCGGTCGGAACTGATGGGCGGCTCGTCGCTGTCCGATGCGCTTTCACGGCATCCGCGCGATTTCGCCGACATCTACCGCGCGCTGGTCGCCTCCGGCGAGCAGATCGGCCAGTTGTCGCACGTCCTGTCGCGCCTGGCCGACTATATCGAGCGGCGCAATGCGCTGGTGCAAAAGGTGCGGCTCGCTTTCACCTATCCCGCCATCGTGACCGTCGTGGCGTTTTCGATCGTGATCTTCCTGCTTACCTACGTGGTGCCGCAGATCGTGTCGGTGTTCGCCAACACCAAGCAGAAGCTGCCGCTCCTCACGGTGATCATGCTCGCGATTTCCGATTTTGTGCGCAGCTACGGGTGGATCGTGCTGATCGCCGTGATTGGCGCCTTGTTCGCATGGCGCACCGCATTGAAGAATCCGGACGTCAAGTATCGCTGGCACCGCTGGCTGCTCAATGCACCGCTGTATGGCAAGTTCGAGCGCAGTCTGAACACCGCACGCTTCGCCAGCACCCTCGCCATCACGACCGGCTCAGGCGTGCCCATCCTGCGCGCGCTGCAGACCAGCCGCGACACGCTCTCGAATGTCGCCATGCGCGAGCAGGTCGAGGAGGCGACCAGCAGCGTGCGAGAAGGCGTAAGCCTGGCGCGGGCGCTGTCCGCGCACAAGCATTTTCCGCCGATGCTGATCCACATGATCCGCGCCGGCGAAGTGACCGGCGAATTGCCCCAGATGCTGGAACGCGCATCGAATGCGCAGGAACAGGACCTGGAACGGCGCGCGATGACAATCGCCGGCCTGCTTGAACCGGCATTGATCCTGGTGATGGGCGTGGTGGTGTTGCTGATTGTGCTGGCTGTGTTGATGCCGATTATCGAAATCAACCAGCTCGTGCGGTGATAAAACAATGAAAAAAGGAATGTGATGAAGCGCTTGCCGCTTGCTGCGAGTTTCCTGCTGTTCATCGCCTTGTGCGCATCGGCCGCGTATTGGGCGATGCAGCTGTTCAAACCGCCAGTGCGTCCGGTCGCGGCGCCGCCGCGCGCCGCCGTTGCCGATGTGCGTCCGGAAGCGGCGGCATCCCTGTTTGGCGGCCGTTCCGGGCCGACGGCGGTTGCCAGCAATTACCAGCTTCGTGGCGTCATCTTCTCCGGCAGTCCGCACGACAGCGTTGCGATCCTGAGCGTGGATGGCAAGCCGGCGCAGGCAGTGCGGGTCGATGCGGAAGTGGCGCCCGGCGTCAAGATCAAGGAAGTGCACCGCGAATATGTATTGCTGTCCGATGGCGGCGTCACCAAGCGCGTGGACTTGCCGGAAAACGCAAAAGGGCAGGGCGGTCTTGCGATGGCACCTGCACCCACACCTGGCAGGAACGGTGCCGCGCCGAACCAGTCGCCGGCCATCGGCCGTCCTCCGCAACTGACGCCACCTCCCGCAGCGACGCCGGCAGCGCCGGCACCAGCCACACCGACAACAGCGCCGCCGACGGTGGTAGTCAGCCCGCCGCCGTCCCAGGGTACGACGTCGAGTGGTGGTGTCACGGGAAATGCCGCCGCACCTGCCGCGATACCCACACCGGTGCCCGCTATCCCCGCGCAGCCCGTGCCCCAGGGCACCGCCGCTGCACCGGCGACGCCTGGCACAAGCAATCCGCTTCAGTCAGGCACGGCAGTGCCGCTTGCCCCGGCAACGCCGATGTCGCCGCCCCAAAGCTATACCCCCTTCACCGGCCAGGTACCTCCCGGTACTCCCGGCCCGAATACGCCGCTACAGAGTCGTTGATCGCCGTCCAGCCTCAAAGGACCGGCACGGCACACTGAGAGCGCCATCAGCCGACGACGGTGAACCAGCCTCAGTCGCCAGATTCGCCGATCACCTTTTTCAGCAAACGCTGATGCAGTTGACGTTGTGCCGAAGCTGATTTCCGGTGTGATCCGGCAACGCGCTGTTTCGCCGCCAGCGCAATCGGATTGCGCGGCTTGAGCGCCCGTTGCGAGGGTTCGACCCGGATGATCAGCTTCTGACGTTTCGAGAGTGCCTTGTTAGCCATGATGCGAGGTGCAAGGCCGACGGTCACGCCTGCCTTGCCTGGAGTTACAGCACGTAGCGCGACAAGTCTTCGTTGTCGGACAGCGCGCCGAGTTTGTCGTCAACATACGCGGTGTCGATCGCAATGGTCTTGCCCGAGGATTCGCTCGCCGAATACGAGACTTCTTCCAGCAGCTTTTCCATCACGGTATAGAGGCGCCGCGCGCCGATGTTTTCGGTTTTTTCATTCACCGAATAAGCGATTTCCGCCATGCGCTGGATGCCGTCCTGCGTGAACTCGATCTTCACGCCTTCCGTATCCAGCAGGGCTTCATACTGCCGCGTCAGGCAGGCGTCGGTGCTGGTCAGGATGCGCTCGAAGTCAGCGATCGACAGCGATTCCAGTTCGACCCGGATCGGGAAGCGGCCCTGCAGTTCGGGAATCAGGTCGGAGGGCTTCGCCAGGTGGAAGGCGCCCGATGCAATGAACAGGATGTGATCGGTCCTGATCATGCCGTACTTGGTATTGACGGTCGTGCCTTCCACCAGCGGCAGCAGGTCGCGCTGCACACCGGCACGCGAGACGTCGGCGCCGCCGACTTCCGAACGGCTGGCAATCTTGTCGATCTCGTCGAGGAACACGATGCCGTTCTGCTCGACGTTGGCGATCGCCTTCTGCTTCAGGTCGTCGTCATTGATCAGCTTGGCTGCCTCTTCCTCGATCAGCAGCTTCAGCGCCTCCTTGATCTTCACCTTGCGCTTCTTCTTGCGCGTCGCGCCCAGCCCCGAGAACATCGTCTTGATCTGCTCGGTCATTTCCTCCATGCCGGGCGGCGCCATGATTTCCATGTGTGGGCCGGCATCGGCCACTTCAATTTCGATCTCGCGATCATCGAGCGCGCCTTCGCGCAGGCGCTTGCGGAAGGTCTGGCGCGTGGTATTGCCGCTCTGCTCGCCTTCCGACGGGCTGGGCGTGGCGCTGAAGCCGAAGTCGCGCGCCGGCGGCAGCAGGGCGTCGAGGATGCGGTCTTCCGCCGCGTCTTCGGCGCGCGTGCGCACCTTGCGCATTTCCGACTCGCGCGTCTGCTTGATGCCGATGTCGATCAAGTCGCGAATGATGGTATCGACGTCGCGCCCGACATAGCCGACCTCGGTGAACTTGGTCGCTTCGATCTTGATGAAAGGTGCGTCGGCCAGCTTCGCCAGGCGTCGCGCGATTTCGGTCTTGCCCACGCCGGTCGGGCCGATCATCAGAATGTTCTTCGGCGTGATCTCATGGCGCAGCGGTTCCGCCACCTGCTGGCGCCGCCAGCGGTTGCGCAGGGCGATCGCGACCGCGCGCTTGGCGCGCGCCTGGCCGACCACGTGCTTGTCCAGTTCGGAGACAATCTCTTGGGGAGTCATGTTCATGATGGATGGTGGACGCGTCGCGGCGCGTCAGTCGAGGGTTTCGATGGTATGCGACAGATTGGTGTAGATGCACAGTTCGCCGGCAATCGTGAGCGCTTTCTTCACGATCTCGACCGGCGACATCTCGGTGTTTTCCTGCAGGGCCTTGGCAGCGGATTGCGCGTATGCACCGCCGGAGCCAATGGCGCCAATGCCGCTTTCAGGTTCCAGCACGTCGCCGTTGCCCGTGATGATCAGCGTTGATTCACGGTCGGCCACGAGCAGCATTGCCTCGAGGCGGCGCAGGATACGGTCGGTGCGCCAGTCCTTGGCCAGTTCCACCGAGGCGCGCATCAGGTTGCCCTGGTGTTTCTCCAGCTTGGCTTCGAAGCGCTCGATGAGGGTGAATGCATCGGCCGTGCCGCCGGCAAATCCCGCGAGCACCTTGCCTTGGTACAGCTTGCGCACTTTGCGCGCCGTACCTTTCATCACGATATTGCCGAGCGTCACCTGCCCGTCGCCGCCGAGTGCAACGACGTTGCCGCGCCGGACGGACAGGATGGTCGTACCGTGGAATTGTTCCATGCTTGCCTCTGAAGTGAAAGTTGTTGTGCAATCTCACTGCAAATAAGGGCTGGGTGCCGGATTACAAGTAGTGTAGCTGACAGATCGATAATCGCCAGCTTGCGGGAGCGAAACGTCACGTGGGGCCCGGCGCATCTGCGACTGGGCTGACATCTGGATGGAAGGGGATCAGTTCTTGCGCGGGTGGACGCGTACCGCGCCGTTGAGGCCGATCACGCTGAAGAGTTCGGCGACCAGGTGGTTGACCTGATGGAATTCGATGGCCTTGCCGTTGCCGCAGAACGGCGCGAGCCCGGTCAGCAAGCGTCCGGCTGCATTGAAATCGACGCGCGTCACGCGCGAGCAGTCGACAATGGCAGGGCTGTGCTCGTCCGAAAAGGCTGCAATCGCCAGGATCAGGTTATCGATCTTTCCCTGGACCAGCGCCGGCATCATGAAGACATCCGCAGTCCCGGCGGCGCCGGACGGCGCCTCCGCTGCTGCTGTTGTGACCTTGTTGCGCGGCGCGACAAAGGCAGGCGGCGATACTTCGAAGGTGACGCAGTAATCGATGCTGGTTTCCTCGAAATCCTTTTCGCGGTTCAGCAGGCGCAAGATCTCCAGCAGCAGCAGCCAGGAGTCCTCGGTGTCGTCGCGGCGCCCCACTTCCAGAATCGCCCGGATCTTGTCGGCCAGCTCCGGCGCACCGACGAGAATCAGTTCGTGCCCGGATTTCTGCAACCTGTTCAGCGCGCCGAGCAGCAGGCGGCAGCCGGCGGAATCGACTTCGCTCACGCGTGCGAATTCGAGGCGCAATGCGCGATTGCTTTCCGCGAGCTTCTGTATGCGGTCGATCAGTTTGGTGCAGCCTTCGTCGAGTTTGCCGGAGAAGCTGACCATCGGCGTCGACTTCGACGGCGCTGCCGTGTCATGCGCATCCTGTTTGCCAGTGCTGACCCAGGCCGGAGGCGAGGTCTCGAACTTGTTCGCATATTCGATCGACAGCTGTTCGAATTCCATTTGCCTGCCGAGGATCTGGTAGAGGTCGAACAGCATCCACCATGCATTGCGCGTGACGCTGCCGAGATTGTCCTCGGCCACCGCGGCGCGCAACATCTGCTCGACCATGTCCGACTGGCCGTTGGCATACAGGATGGCGGCTTCCTCGACGACTGCCGTGGCTTCGGAAGCAGGTGCGGCGACGTTGTCGACCGCGGTTTCGCCGCCCAGCAGGAATTCAGTGGTCGTGCCGAATTCGTCGGGAGCCGGCTTCGGCGCAGGGGAGGGAGTCGGACTGGCACTTGGCTTCGCTTGACCACGCTGCTTCTGTTGCACTGGCGCTACGGGCTGGGTTCGGGGTGCAACGGTGTGCGGACCGGGAATGGTCGTTTTGCCGAGTTGGGTCGTCGTCACGTTGACGAACTCGGAGGACATTTCCGATTCGATCGCGTCGATTTTCTGCGCAGTCGCCAGTGCGGCCTGCGCATCGCGCCTGGCAGCCTGTGAGCGCCCGGTCGTCTTGCCCGTGTCCGGGCGCGACGAGCTTGCCTGGCGTTTTGCGCGAGAAGCGTCCTTCTCGGCTGGATTTGCCGGCTGCGCCCCCTTCTTGCCGAAAAGCGAAAAAATCCCCACGTTTTCCCTGAGCTGATTATTGTTGGGTTCGCCCGGTGACAGCAGCGGAGCCCGTTTTGTATTTAGACCGTCTATCAAATACTACTGCACCACCAGTCTCGGAACCGCGATGCTCGTCGCCCTTGCAGGACGCGCACTGTCCAATGCGCTGTGTCGTATCACCGTCGAACCGCAAGCTGTTCGATACCTCGGCTACCCCCTCACGTACGACTGCACTTCTTCGTTCGGCCTTGGGCCGCTCGCTGCGTAGGTTGATAGGCGCTTTTAAAGGTAACACAAATCTCGCACGGACTTGTCATTACAACGGCTGGGTGAGGGTTTGTCAAACGTTGTGGATTTTTCCACTACAGGGAAGGACGAATTGTGTGTCGCAGGCTGCCGCGCGGAACGCGGATTACGTGCCCGTAAAAGCAAACAAGCGTACGTTGCGATGCATCGTACGCTTGTTTCGAATGGGACAAGCCCGGCTGCCCGGGCCTCGGAGGATCAATCCCCGTACAGCTTCTGCTTGAGTTCGCGGCGTTGCTGCGCTTCTAGCGACAAGGTCGCGGTCGGACGTGCCAGCAGGCGCGGAATGCCGATCGGTTCGCCGGTTTCTTCGCACCAGCCATATTCGCCGGCGTCGATGCTGGCAATCGACTGTTGCACCTTCTTCAGCAGCTTGCGTTCGCGGTCACGCGTGCGCAGTTCCAGTGCATGCTCTTCCTCAATCGTGGCGCGGTCGGCAGGATCGGGCACCAGCACGGTTTCGCGCAGATGCTCGGTCGTTTCACCTGCGTTCTTCAGCAGTTCCCGCTCCAGCGCTTGCAGTCGCGCCTTGAAGAAGGCCAGCTGCGCTTCATTCATGTAGTCCTTGTCGCTCATCTTGAGGATTTCCTCTTCGGTCAACAAGGTGCCGTCAGCAGGTGCGGCAGGGGTCGGTTTGGTTGTTTTGGTAGCCACTTCGCTTACTTTCGAAACTACGGATTTTTCCATTTTATCCATTAATCCGGCACTTGCATTGTTACCGCTCATAGAAGGACCGGATGCCTCCTTGGAACCCGGAGCCGAGGCTGTAGTGCGTGATGCCGGCTTCGACTCCGCTGCTCCCCTGGCCGCCGTCGGGGGGGTGCTTTCGAAGGTTGCGCGTACTGGTGCAGCTGCCGCTTCCTTCGTCACCGTATCCCGCGAGGCGGATTTTTCCGCCGGCGTGGCGGCGGATTTTACACTGCTTTTTACCGTAGGTTTGCCCGGTTTGGCAATCGGCTTTGTTGCAGCCGTGGTGGTCTTCGAAACTGTCTCGGACGCGTTAGTGGTGGTTTTCGGTTTGCTGGCAGCCGTTTTGGTCGCAGGCTTGCTGGTGGAGGCAGTGGAGCTCTTGCTCTTTGTCGCGGCAGTTCCCGCTGCTCCCTTGGCGCTCTTGGCCGCTGCGCTTTTTGTGGTGGACCTTGTACCGGTTGCGCTCATGGTTTCCTCGTAAAAAAAACCGCTCGACCTCTCGACCACCCGCCTGAAATCCGCTCAACACCCCCGCTTTCGTGCGGGCTCGAATCGTGTCGGGCGGTGCGTGCGACAATTTTTCACGCATATTGCCAAACGACTACCTCCGCTGCTTGAACCTGGATCAAACATTAGTTTATACCAAACACTGTTCCAGTCCGCGAATAAAAGTTTCGGCTGGAAGATTTTTCCCGATGAACACCATTTTGCTGCCGCGCGGCTCGTCTTCCGGCCATTTCGCGCCGATATCGGTCCCCATCATCTGGTGCACGCCCTGGAACAGAACCTTGCGATCCGCGCCATCCATCCACAGCACACCCTTGTAGCGCATCATGCGCGGGCCGAACACCTGCACCAGTCCGCCGAGGAATTCATCCAGCCTGGCGGTATCGAACGGCCGGTCGCTCCTGAACACGAAAGCCGCGATATCGTCAGAGTGGCGCGAATGATGGTGGTCGTGATGCTCGTGGTGGCCATGCTCATGGCCGCAATGTTCGCCGCATTCGTGATGACCGTGCTCATGCTCTTCGGCAGCGAGGAAGTCCGGATCGATTTCGAGCTTGTCGTTCAGGTTGAAGCCGCGCAGGTCGAACACTTCGCCAATCGGCACCTGGCCGAAATCGGCCTTGCTGACCGGCGCGCGCGGATTGATGCGCTTCAGGCGCGCCACCAGCGTATCGACTTCATCGCTGCTGACGAGATCGGTTTTCGACAGCAACAGTTTGTCTGCAAATCCGACCTGCCGCTGCGCTTCCTCATGTTCGTCCAGTTGCTGCATCGCGTGGCGGGCATCGACGACGGTGATGATGGCATCGAGCATGTAATGCGATGCGACTTCGTCGTCCATGAAAAAGGTCTGCGCTACGGGGCCGGGGTTGGCCAGGCCGGTGGTTTCGATGACGATATGGTCGAAGCTCAGCTCACCCGCATCGCGCTTTTGCGCCAGTGCGCCGAGCGCGAGGATCAGGTCGCCGCGCACGGTACAGCAGACGCAGCCGTTGCTCATCTCGACGATCTGTTCGTTGCTTTCCTGGACTAGGATCTCGTTGTCGATGTTCTCTTGCCCGAATTCGTTCTCGATCACCGCGATCTTGTGGCCGTGCGGCTCGCGCAGGATGCGGTTGAGCAGGGTGGTTTTCCCGGCGCCGAGGAAGCCGGTCAGTATGGTGGCGGGTACCAGTTTCATGTGCTTGCTTGTCTATCAATGGGCGCACTCGGCGCACCATCCTTTAATGGTGAATTCAATATCGTGGCTCTGGAAGCCTTTTCCAAGTGTCTCGTGTAAGGCATCCTGCAGCATCCCCGCCTGGCCGATGCTGTCCAGGCAGAACACCTTCGCGCAGCGGGTGCATTTGAAGTGGCCGTGCTGGACATGCTTGTCCTGTTGCGTCGTGCCATGCTCGGCGCCCGCGCTATAGCGGAACACACGGTCGTCGCTGGCGATCTTGTGCGCCAGCCCGGCGTCGGTCAGGCAGTCGAGTGCGCGGTACAGCGTGACGCGGTCCATGTCGGCGAAGGCGTCCTGCACGTCTTGATGGCTGACGGCGCGCTGCGCGTCGAGCAAGGCCGCCAGCACCTTCACCCGGGCAGCGGTAATGCGTACCGCCGCGCCACGCAGTTGGGCTTCCGCGAGCGCCATGGAATCCGGCATGTTTTTTCTGGATGCCGCCGCGCTTTGTGCGGCCGGCCTGGCTTTGCTGCTCATTGAAACGATGCAATGAAAAACATGAGCCGGAGATTATGACCCAGTTTCGTAATCCAGCTGAAAAAATTGACGATGATGCAATTTAAATGCTGTCAGGGTTTGTGCAACATCAAACCCTTCAGATACTCGCCCTCGGGGAAACTGGTCGTCATGGGATGATCTGCGCCGGCGGACAGGCGCTTGAGGATGTGGGCATCCACCTTTGCATCGTTGGCAGCGCCAGCCACGATCTTCTGGAACAGGTCGGCGCTGATCGCGCCCGAGCAGGAATAGGTGAACAGGTAGCCGCCCTCGCGCAGCAGCTGGAAGCCGAGCAGGTTGATGTCCTTGTAGGCGCGCGCGGCGCGATCAACATGATCCGGCGACGATGCGAACTTCGGCGGATCGAGCACGATCAGGTCGAAGGACTTGCCTTGCTCGCGCAAGGAGCGCAGCGTCTTGAAGACATCGGCGTCCCACCATTCGGCCCGGGACGTGTCGAAGCCGTTGAGCTCCATGTTGCGCTTCCCGACCGCCAGCGCCTCGCCCGAGGAATCGATCGAGATCACGCTCTTTGCTCCGCCCTTCAGCGCTGCCAGCGAGAAGCCGCCGGTGTAGCAGAAACAGTTCAGCACGTCGCGCCCCGCGGCATGCTCCATGACCAGCCTGCGGTTGTCGCGCTGGTCGATATAGAAGCCGGTCTTGTGACCGGTCTTGATGTCGACCGCATAGCGCACGCCGTTTTCCGTTACCGGCGTTTCCGCACCGGGCTCGTCGCCGGCCAGCACGCCGGTCACCAGCGGCAGTCCCTCGCGTTCGCGCACCGACGCGTCCGAGCGTTCGTAGACATTCGGGCAGCCGGTTTCTGTGACCAGCGCCTGCACGATCGCAACTTTCCACGCCTCGACGCCGGCCGACTGGAACTGGCAGACCAGCCAGCCCTGCTTTCCGCCGTACCAGTCGACGACGAGCCCGGGAAATCCATCCGCCTCGCCGAAGATGACACGGATCGCATCCGTGTCGCGCACGCTCGCCATGCGATAGACAATCGCCTTCTTCACGCGGCGCTTGATCAGCGCATGGTCGATCGGTTCATTCTCGTTGAAGCTCCAGACGCGTGCCCGGATCTGCGATTTCGGGCTGAATGCGGCGCGCGCCAGGAATTGCCCGGATGAAGATTGCACCAGCGCCGTCGCGCCAGGCTTGTTCTTTTCTTCCGGTTTGCCCTCGATGCGGTCGATCGCGGTCGGAAAGATCCAAGGATGACGGCGCAACAGGCTTTTTTCCTTGCCGGGCTTGAGGGTGATGGTAAGCATGAGGTAAGTCCAGGATAGAGGATGTCCACGGAAAACACGGAAGGCGCGGAAATTTTCATAGAATCATTTTTCCGTGTCTTCCGTGCTTTCCGAGGATTACTAAGTTTTTTTCTTCGCGCGCGGATGGGCGGCATCATACACCTCCGCGAGACGCTGGAAGTCGAGCGAGGTGTAGATCTGCGTGGCGGCAATCGACGCATGGCCGAGCATTTCCTGCACCGCGCGCAGGTCGCCGGAGGATTGCAGCACATGCGATGCAAAGGAATGGCGCAGCACGTGCGGATGCACGTGGGTCGGGATGCCGAGTGCCTGCGCGTGCGACCTTAGCCTCAGCTGGATGATGCGCGACGACACGCGCGTGCCGCGTCCGGTCAGGAACAGCGGATGCGGATCCGCTTTGACGAGCGTGTCGCGCACCGCCAGCCAGGCCGCGATTGCCTGCAGCGCGGGCTGGCCGACCGGCACCTTGCGCTGCTTGCCGCCCTTGCCGGTGACGCTCACTTCCGCTTCGTCGAAGTCGATCCAGCCAGCCGATGCGTAATTGCCTTCCTTGACGAAGCGCACATCGAGGCCGGTCAGCTCTGACACGCGCAGGCCGCTCGAATAGAGCAATTCGAACATCGCACGGTTGCAGAGCTGGTCGGGCGAGTTGGCATCGCGGCCGGGGCTGCCTTCCGCCACGACGCGCACTGCGTCATCTGCCGAGAGCGCTTTGGGAAGTGGCTTGCTGCGCTTCGGCGCCTTCACGCCTTCCACGGGGTTGGCTGGCAGGATTTCCTGTTCGGACAGCCACTCGAAGAATCCGCGCCAGGCGGACAATTTGCGCGCAATGGAGCGCGCATTCAGGCCTTTAGCATGAAGCTGCGCAGCGAATTTGCGGACATGAAAATGCGAGAGGGTGGCGAGCGCAGGCTTGTCGGAAAGCGCGTCCGTCATTGCGACCAGTTCCAGCAGGTCGCGCCGGTAATTGCTGACGGTGTGCGGCGAAAGCTTGCGCTGCGTTTCCAGGCTATCGAGATAGCTTGCAATGCGGGCGTGATTGGTTGCGGCGGTCACGCTGGGGATGCTGTTTAGTCAAGCAGGCAGGTCATCGCTGCGCTGGCGGTCTCGCCGATCTTCGAGAGGTAGTCGGTTGCCATGTCGGCCGTAAAACGATGGGGCTCAGGTGAGCCCAGCACCAGCAGGCCGAAAGCTTGTGGAGCATCGATGGTGCGCAGCGGCAGCATGGCGATCGACTGGATGGATTCGGCATCGTCGATCCAGGACGCCGCTTCGAAAGCCTGGTTCGGGCCGCAGTAGGGCGCCGTCAATCCGTTGCAGAAAATCCTGGCATCCTCGGAGACTTCCGAAGCGAACCAGGTATGGGAATATTCCTCGGCCACGCCCCAGATGCGCACGGTGGCATGCGGCACCGCGAAGATCGTCCGCAGGCCGTTGATCAGGGTGTGCGGCATGTCGACATCATTGCGCGCCAGCAGCAGCGAACGCGTCCACTGCAGGAACTTCTGCGTGATGGCGTCGTTTTCCTGTGCGATGCGCAGCAGTTCCGCCAGCCGCAGTTCCAGCGACTTGATCTTGTCGCGCAGGACTTCCATCTGCCGCTCCTGCAGCGAAACGGTGCGTCCGGCCACGGGGCTGGTGAGTTTCACCCGTGCCAGCAGCTCGCTGTGTTCCTCGAAAAATTCAGGATTGTCCGACAGGTAGTCGGCGATGGCGGCGGAGTCCAGATATTGGGTCATGTGTGTCGGTGAATGATGGCGGGCACAATCAGCCGTGATTTTAACCGACAACCTTCCGCGTGCGTCGCCAATATTGATGCGCTGCAAATACTGCAAAAAAACAGGGCCGCATGGGCGGCCCTGCGATGAGTCGTCGGCAAGCCGTCCGCGGCATGCCGCGGACGGCGCTTCTACTCAGAACAAGTGGCGAATGCCGATGTTGAATGCCTTGTCGCCGGTACCGGCCTCGGTCGCGTTGCCAACTGTGAACGCGGCGCCGTTGTCGTTCGTGATCCGCGCGTACGAGGTGTACAGATTGGTACGCTTGGAAACCGCATGCGTGTAGCCGAGCGCCCACTGACGCGCGTCGCGGTTCAGGGCCGACCTGTCATCGCGGCGGATGTAGGACGCGAGAACCTTGCCCGGGCCGATCGGTGCGCTGGCGCCGATCATGTACTCGCGATTGTCGGCAGCGCCGAAACCGCGATCCTTCTGGAACGCTGCATGGACCGCCGCAACACCGAAGTCCCATTTGCCGCCGATCATCGAATTGCGCTGGTTGTCGGCTCCGGTCGGGTCTTCCGAGCGCTGGTGGACCAGTTTGATGACTGCCGGGCCGTTGGCATAGCCGATTGCCGCGCCCCACTGGCGATTTGCCTTGTTATTGCCAGGAACTTCACCGAATCCGTAAGCGAGCTCGCCGTTGAATCCGCTCCAGTCGGGCGAGGTGTACTTGATCGCGTTGTTCATGCGAATGCCGCTCGGACTACCGGCGGGGCCACCTGCCGGTCCGCCTGGGAACAGGTTTTCGATATTGCCGGCGAGACCGGTGCCGAACGGGTCCACCTGATCGAGGGCGGTGTGCAAAGGCGTGTATTGGCGGCCGAACAGCAGGTTCCCCCAATGGCTGCCCACGCCGACATACGCCTGGCGTCCGAACAGGACTCCGCCCTGGCCGGACGTCCCCGAGTCAACATTGAAGCCCGCCTCCAGCACGAACTTCGCGGACAACCCGCCGCCCAGGTCTTCATTGCCTTTGAATCCCAGCCGCGAACCGTTCTGCACGCCACTGGTCAATTTCGTCACGTTTCCCGCCGGGCCACCACGCTCGTTCACAATGCCGGCATCGACGATACCGTAAATGGTGGTGGACGTCTGAGCGGAAGCGGCGCTCGCAATGGCGCCAAGTACAGCAAGTACGATGAGTGACTTTTTCATTTTGCTCTGTCCTTTTTAAAAAGTTTGCTGAATATCCGCATGAACCGGATAAGCCAACAGTAAGTGCTAGTCCAAGCAAAGTGGACAGAGTGGTTACAGAGCTTGCAACTGCTTGACCAAAACGGGAAAAGCCGTGGTTGATTGTGGTTTTTTTGTTACGTTTTTCGCTGGAAATTCAATTATCTTCAGGCAATTTCTTTCAATTTACATCAATTATCGAGAAGAACATCTATTTTGTGTTTTGGCTATCGGGGTTTGACCTGCCTCAGCCGTTAACTGCCTTTTCTACGGAATACTGGGTAAGGGTAGTTTCAAAATTGACAATGTCACATGGCGAATCGCGAGGAATTATTGATTATCCGCGCCGCGCGCGCCGGTCAGGCGGCGGCACAGTTGAAGTTGGGAAAGCGTTACCTTTTCGGCGGTTCGGGGCTGCCCAAGAGCCTCGCGACGGCGCTCTACTGGCTGGATCGTGCCGCGCAGCAAGATGAGCAGGATGCATGGCTCCTGATCGGGCGCCACGTTCCCTACGAGACTGTCCGGCAGGCAACGCATCCGTCCAAGCTCTACGTCTGGTACGAACGGGCCTTTGATGCCGGGGTGGCACAAGCCGGCCTGGTGCTCGCCAAGCTGGTGCTGGGGCAAGTTGATGGAGCGGTCAGTGAGGCGATGCGCGAAAAGGCGATGCGCGCATTGCATGCGGCGGCGCAGGCCGGGATCGCCGAGGCGCAGTGGCTGCTTGCGCAATCGATCGGCCATGGCGATGGGGTTGCCATGGATCAGGCGAGGCCCGAGGATGACACGCATCGTGCAGCCGATGACAAGGCCATGCGCGAATGGGCGGTGCGTGCGGCCAATAGCGGCGTGGTCGACGCGCAATATGCGCTGGCCGAACACGCGTGGGCAAGCGGAAATCGCGACGAGTTTCTGCGCTGGGCGCATCCGCTTGCCGAGCGTGTTGTCGATCGTGCCGACGCGGCGACGCTCGCATCCAGGAACGACATCAGCATCGTGACGCGCTGTGCCCAGGCGCTATTCGATTCCGGTGCGTTCAGGGCCGACATTCCGCGTTTCCTGGAGTTCGCCTCACAGGCCGGCGACAGCGGCGCGCAACGTTCGCTGGGGCTCTGGATGGCCCGCATGGATGTGAGCGGCAAGCGCATGGACGCCATTCCCGGGCCGGCGAATTACAAGAAGGCAATCCGTTGGCTGCAAGCGGCTGGCCAGCAGGGCGAGGCCGATGCCTGGTTCGCGCTTTCGCGGATTTTTCTCAAACCGGAATGCTCGCAGCGCAACCTGACGGATGCACGACGCTACCTGGAACGGGCCGCTCAGGCGGGATGCGGCGCGGCGCAGATGGAGTTGGGGCTCCAGTTGTGGCGTCATCGGCGCGAGGATGGCTTGAACGATGTGCAGGCTTTGGCATGGTTGCAGAAGGCTCAGTCGCAAGGCATCGCGGAAGCGCAGCCACTGATCGACAGGATCGCAACCCGCCCGGAACCCGAGCCATGGGCTCAGACCCTCCTGGGCAGCCTTACGCGCGAGATGTCCGACCTGTATCCGCAGCTTGCCGCACGTATTGAACTGGCCGCGCTATTCGGACTGTCGCGCACGGAGGCGCTGCTGATCGACCCGAAAACCGCAGACCATGGACATTGCCTCGTGGTGGATATCCGCGCCCAGCATCCGCACAGCAAGCGCAGGCTGATCCAGGTTCGGAATGCCGGCGACCGCCGGGCGCTGGATCGGCTCGTCGCGATATTCGAGCATGTCGCCAGCGGCCCTGACGGACCGGAGGGAAATTACCGGCAGCGTCTCTATCGCTTGAAGATGCTTGAACACCGCTGACTGCGGCCATCTACCCAAGACCGAAAGCAGGGGGAGCGGCAGCGCCATGCCGCGTTGGTGCCGTATTGGTGTTTATGCCCGACGGCCGGACATCAGACCGTGCGTCAGATCTCGCATCAAATCTCGCATCAAATCTCGATTTCGCCCTCGAATACGCTGACGGCCGGACCGGTCATCATTACCGGTGAGCCATTGCCGGCCCAGGCAATCGAAAGTTCGCCGCCGCGCGTCGTTACCTTGACCGGGGAATCGAGCAGGCCGCGGCGAATGCCGGCGACGACAGCCGCGCAGGCACCGGTGCCGCAGGCGAGCGTTTCGCCGGCGCCGCGTTCGAAGACCCGCAACTTGATCTGCCGACGATCGATGATCTGCATGAAGCCCGCATTGACCCGCTTCGGAAAGCGCGGATGATGCTCGATCACGGGGCCGTCGCGCTCCACCGGCGCGCCGTCGGCATCGTCGACCACCTGTACCGCGTGCGGATTGCCCATCGAGACGACCGAAACCCAGATGGTGTTCCCGTTGATGTCCAGCGGCCAAAGGGTGTCCTCGCCTTCGCGCCAGCCTTGCACGCCGGTCGCGTCGAAGGGCACGCGTTCCGGTTCGAGTACGGGAGCGCCCATGTCGACGGTAATACGGCCATCCGCTTCCAGCGTCGGTTCGATCACGCCTGCCATGGTCTCGACCCGGATCGCGCGCTTGCTGGTCAGGCCCTTGTCCGTGACGAACTTGACGAAGGCGCGCGCACCGTTGCCGCATTGCTCGACTTCGCCGCCGTCCGCGTTATAGATGCGATAGCGGAAATCCACGCCGGCCGTGCGCGGTTTCTCCACCACCAGCATCTGGTCCGCGCCCACGCCGAAGCGGCGGTCGGCAAGCAGCTTCCATTGCGCCGGCGTGAAGTCGATGTGCTGATTGATGGCATCGATGACGACGAAATCATTGCCGGCACCGTGCATTTTGGTGAATTTGAGTTTCATGCGGAAATTATATCGGTTCAACCATAAAAGCCCGGTTCGCCTTCTGGCCTGGTCTTGAATCGTTTGTGCGCCCAGAAATATTCTTCGGGGTTTTCGAGGACGCGCTCTTCAATGAAGGCGTTCACGCGGCGCGTCGCGGCGCCAATGTCTTTGCCGGGGAAATCTTCCCAGGCCGGATAGAACCGGATCTTCCAGCCCTTGTAGTTCGGCAGAAAGGTTGCAATGACGGGAATGACCTTGGCGCTGGTGGCAGCGGCAAGCCGTGCCGGCGCCGTCAGCGTGGCGGCCGGTACGCCGAAAAAGGGCACGAATTCCGCGTCCTTCGCGCCGAAATCCATATCGGGCAGCATGAAGAACGGCAGCCCCTCACGCATGGCGCGGATGATCGGCTTGACGCCTTCGCCGCGCGAGAAGATCTTGACCGGACGAAAACGCGAGCGTCCCTTGCGCAGCGCTTCGTCGAACGCCTTGTTTTGCTGCTTCGTATAGATCGAGCACGCCGATGTTTCCATTGCGATCGACACGCCGGCCACGTCGAGGCAAACGAAATGTGGGCAGAGCAGGATGGTCGGGCCGGCGTGCATGGCTGCCAGCGGCATCTCGGGCTCGACGCGGATGAGGCGTTTCAGCCGCGCCTCCGACGCCCACCACAGCACGGAACGCTCGAGCACGCTGCGGGCATAGGCCTGGAAATGCTTTTTTGCGATCCGCGCCCGCTCTGCTTCGGAAAGATGCGGCAGGCACAGGCGCAGGTTGGTCAGCGCGATCTTGCGCCGGGAGGAGACAAGCGCGAACAGCAGCGATCCGACGGCCTCACCGAGTCGGCCGAGTAGCGGCAATGGCAGCCAATGCAGCAGCCACATGAATCCAAGAACGAATCTCATTTGCTTCCTGTAGGGACGGGCGGCGCGGCGACGCCTTCCGGCACCTTGTAGCGGTTATAGCTCCAGAAGTACTGGGCAGGGCAGCGCGCAATCAGTTTTTCCATGGCGGTGTTGATGGCACGCGCCTGTTGTTCGGGTGTTTCGCCCATCGGTTCTTCGAACGGGATGAAACGTATCAGGAAACCCGCGCCGTGCGGCAGGCGTTCGGCGTAGGTCAGGAGGATGGGCGCGCCGGACAGCTGGTGCATCTTGGCCGGCAGGGTCATGGTATAGGCAGGTTTGCCGAAGAAATCGGCCCACACGCCTTCGCCATTCTGCGGCACCTGGTCGGGCAGCACGCCGATCGGCCCGCCCGCGCGCAGGACCTTCAGCAGGGTGCGCACGCCGGACAGCGTCGCCGGTGCCAGTCGCAGATCGCCGCGGGCGCGCGCGCCCTCGATCAGCGGCTTCAATGCGCTCTTGCGCGGCGGGCGATACATGACCGTCAGGGGTGTTTTTGTCGCCACATACTGCGCGGTGATTTCAAAGCATCCGAGATGCGGCGTGAGGAACACGATGCCGAGCTTGGCATCGATGGCATCCTGTACCAGTTGCCAGTTCTCGATCCGGACGGACTTGAGAACGCGGTCCTGCGGCGCGCACCAGATGAATGGCAGCTCGAGGATGTTTTTCCCCGCCTCGCAAATTGCCGACGATAAATGGTTGCCAAAACCCGCACGGGTCATGTTGTCTTTGAGCCGGCGGCGATAGGAAGGGGCGGCGAGGTAGACCAGCCAGCCCAGCGCCGACCCAAGAGCATGCAATGCTGACAATGGCAGGACTGACAGCAGGCGGAAAAGAGTGACGAGCATCAAAAAGCGATGAGAAATTTGGCGATTTTTTTCCAGACGCGTAAAATAACACAACGTGCGGTATCCCAGAGATACAACACGATTATCCGCCGAGTTAACAGACAACTTGCGAGGCGGTCTACAAATATCGCTAAAGCGTCGCAGGCTCATGGATTGGCCGCGACACGGTCAACAATAATTTTCAAAGGAGCCTGCGATGTCAAACGAATACCTCTTTACCTCGGAATCCGTTTCCGAAGGCCATCCGGACAAAGTCGCCGACCAGATTTCCGACGCGATCCTCGACGCCATCCTTACGCAAGATCCGAAAGCGCGCGTCGCCGCCGAAACCCTGTGCAATACCGGCCTGGTTGTGCTCGCCGGCGAGATCACCGCAAATGCGAACGTCGACTACATCGGCGTCGCGCGCGACACCCTCAAACGCATCGGTTACGACAATGCCGACTTCGGCATCGACTACAAGAGCTGCGCGGTCATGGTCTGTTACGACAAGCAATCTCCGGACATCGCACAAGGGGTGGATGAAGGCCGTGGCCTCGACCTCGACCAGGGCGCCGGCGACCAGGGCCTGATGTTCGGCTATGCGTGCGACGAGACGCCGGAACTGATGCCGGCCGCCATCTATTATTCGCATCGCATCGTCGAGCGCCAGTCGCAACTGCGCAAGGACGGCCGCCTGCCCTGGCTGCGCCCGGATGCGAAATCGCAGGTCAC
The DNA here is from genome assembly GCF_035254685.1 of Noviherbaspirillum sp. Lineage (GTDB taxonomy): Bacteria > Pseudomonadota > Gammaproteobacteria > Burkholderiales > Burkholderiaceae_D > Noviherbaspirillum. Next base: position 83,781 of record NZ_DATFAI010000040.1, read on the forward strand.
GCTGAAGTATGTGGACGGCGTGCCGGTTGCCATCGATACCGTGGTGCTGTCGACCCAGCACAGCCCGGAAATGACACACAAGCAGATCGAGGAAGCGGCGATTGAAGAAATCATCAAGCCGGTCGTGCCGCAGGAGTGGCTGAAGAATACCCGCTACCTGGTGAATCCGACCGGACGCTTCGTCATCGGCGGCCCGCAGGGCGACTGCGGCCTGACCGGCCGCAAGATCATCGTCGATACCTACGGCGGCGCAGCACCGCACGGTGGCGGCGCGTTCTCCGGCAAGGATCCTTCCAAGGTCGATCGTTCGGCAGCCTATGCCGGCCGTTACGTCGCCAAGAACATCGTCGCCGCCGGCCTGGCCAAGCGCTGCCAGATCCAGGTGTCTTATGCGATTGGCATCGCCAAGCCGACTTCGGTCATGGTCACCACCTTCGGCACCGGCAAGGTCAGCGACGAACAACTGGCGGAACTGGTCAAGGAGTTGTTTGATTTGCGTCCGAAAGGTATCGTACAGATGCTTGACCTGTTGCGCCCGATTTATGCGAAGACGGCGGCTTACGGTCATTTCGGCCGTGAGGAGCCGGAATTCAGCTGGGAGCGTACCGACAAGGCGGCTGCACTGCGCGCTGCGGCGGGGGTGTAGAAGGGCCCGGAACGCCGTGGCTCTTTCAATAAGGTTTTTGATGACGAAGTTTCTACGCCACGCCACAGCGTTCCTCGCAGCGGCAATCAGCTTTTCCGCACTTGCGAATACACCGAGCGTCAGTCCGGCGAAACCGGCTGACTGGTGCAAGCTGCTGACGCCGCGCCTGCCAGGCGTCTCCCTCGCTGCCTGCCAGCGCAGCGCTCTGATCCCGACCGGCGCGCATTCGCGCAATGGAATTCCCATCCTGATGCGTTCGATTCCCGCTGCCAGAAAGGGCAAGCATGGCGAGCCGGTTCGCGTCCTGCTTCTCGGCGGGATTCATGGCGACGAACTGACCGCGTCGGCCATCGTGTTCCAGTGGACGCAGTGGATGCAGTCACAACCCGCCCAGGAGTTCAGCTGGCATATCGCTCCGGTCGTCAATCCGGACGGTTTGCTGGCTCGCAAACCCCAGCGGGTCAATGCCAATGGCGTTGATCTCAATCGTAATTTTCCAACACCCGGCTGGGAAAAGGATGCGCAGCGCTACTGGGCCAAGGTGACCGGCAGCGACCCTCGCCGTTTCCCCGGCCAGTCGCCCTTGTCCGAACCGGAAACCCGCTGGCTGAACGACGAAATGGAGCGTTTTCGCCCGGACGTGATCATTTCGGTGCATGCGCCGTTCGGCGTGCTGGACATGGATGGCCCGGCCAAGGCTCCGCACCGGTTCGGCCGGCTGTATTTCAGTCGAGTGGGCGTCTATCCGGGCTCGCTCGGCAACTACGGCGGCCTGCACAAGAACGTGCCGGTGATCACGATCGAACTGCCGAATGCCCTGGCCATGCCGCCACAGGCCGAAGTGCAGCGTATCTGGCAGGACATGCTCGTCTGGATCGGGCGCAGCGTGTCGCCGCAATCGAAAAAGACGGCCGCGTTATCAGTCCAGCGGACTGCCGCAACTGCCGCGCTGGCGGCGCATTAAGATATAATTACCCGTTCCAAGGAGCGTTGCAGCACGGTTTTCCCATGACCGTGTCAGGCTTGGATGATGTACGCAACGGCGCTCACGTTACTTTTTTCTATTTTTTCAAGGAAAGGAGGGCGTGATGAGCGCCGTTATCTCTCAAACTTCCCAGGACTTCTTTGTCGCCGATCTCAGCCTGGCCGATTGGGGCCGCAAAGAGATCAAGATTGCCGAAACCGAAATGCCCGGCCTGATGGCCATCCGCGAGGAATTTTCTGCCTTGCAGCCGCTCAAGGGCGCGCGCATCACCGGTTCGCTGCACATGACCATCCAGACCGCCGTGCTGATCCAGACGCTGGAAGCACTGGGCGCGCAAGTGCGCTGGGCCTCCTGCAACATCTACTCCACGCAAGACCACGCCGCCGCCGCGATCGCTGCCAATGGCACGCCGGTCTTCGCCTTCAAGGGCGAATCGCTCGACGAGTACTGGGATTTCACGCATCGCATCTTCGAATGGCCGGACGGCGGTTATTCCAACATGATCCTCGACGACGGCGGCGACGCGACCCTGCTGCTGCATCTCGGCGCGCGCGCTGAAAAGGACATCAGCGTGCTGGCCAATCCGGATTCCGATGAGGCGACCTGCCTGTTCAATGCGATCCGGAAGAAGCTGTCGACCGACCCGACGTGGTACTCGAAGCGCCTCGCACAGATCAAGGGCGTAACCGAGGAAACCACGACCGGCGTGCATCGCCTCTACCAGATGCACAAGGAAGGCAAGCTGGCCTTCCCGGCGATCAACGTCAACGACTCCGTCACCAAATCCAAGTTCGACAACCTGTACGGCTGCCGCGAATCGCTGGTCGACGGCATCAAGCGTGCCACCGACGTGATGATCGCCGGCAAGGTCGCCATCGTCGCCGGCTATGGCGACGTGGGCAAAGGCTCGGCGCAAGCCCTGCGTGCCTTGTCGGCACAAGTGTGGGTGACGGAAATCGATCCGATCTGCGCCTTGCAGGCGGCGATGGAAGGCTATCGCGTGGTGACCATGGAGTACGCCGCGGAGCATGGCGACATCTTCGTCACCTGCACCGGCAATTACCACGTGATCACGCACGAACACATGAAGCGGATGAAGGACCAGGCCATCGTCTGCAACATCGGCCACTTTGACAACGAGATCGAAGTCGCTGCGCTGCGCCAGTACACCTGGGAGAACATCAAGCCGCAGGTCGACCATGTCATTTTCCCCGACGGCAAGCGTCTCATCCTGCTGGCGGAAGGCCGCCTGGTCAACCTCGGCTGCGCCACCGGCCATCCGTCCTACGTGATGAGCTCTTCCTTCGCCAACCAGACGATCGCGCAGATCGAGCTGTACACCAATACCAGTGCTTATCCGGTCGGTGTCTACACGCTGCCCAAGCACCTCGATGAAAAAGTCGCGCGCCTGCAGCTGAAGAAGCTGAATGCGCAGCTCACCGAGCTGACCGACGAGCAGGCCGCGTACATCGGCGTGAAGAAGGACGGCCCGTACAAGGCTGACCACTATCGTTACTAATCCGACGGCGCCTCCCATGTGGAGGCGTTTTGCGTCGCGAAGCAAGGCTGGCAGGATGTGAAACGAGGCGTTCGCGCGCCTCGTGGTGTGCGCATACTCTGATGAACCGAAGGGAGGCTGACCATGCGTTTACTCATTACCTGGCTGATCAACGCCGCTGCGCTGTTTGCATTGCCCTACCTGATGCAGTCGATCCGTGTCGAGAGCTTCGGCACCGCGCTGGTCGCCGCGCTCGTGCTCGGGCTGGTGAACACGCTGATCCGTCCGATCCTGGTGCTGCTGACCTTGCCGGTCACGGTGCTGACGCTCGGTCTGTTCATCTTCGTGATCAATGGCCTGCTGTTCTGGGCCGTCGCCAATTTCATCAGCGGATTCCAGGTTGCCGGCTTCTGGTCGGCGGTCGGCGGCGCGATCCTGTACAGCCTGATTTCGTGGGCGCTGTCTTCGCTCCTACTTAAATAAAATGAAGCAAAACAATTTCAGTATCGAGTTTTTTCCGCCCAAGACACCCGAGGGTGTGGAAAAGCTGCGTGCGACCCGCACCAAGCTGGCGGAACTGAAGCCGAAGTATTTTTCCGTGACCTTCGGTGCCGGCGGTTCGACGCAAAAGGGTACGCTGGAAACCGTCCTCGACATCCGGCGTGAAGGCTTTGAGGCCGCACCGCACCTGTCCTGCATCGGCAGCTCGCGCGACAGCCTGCGCGCCATCCTGAACGACTACAAGTCGCACGGTATCCGCCGGCTGGTGGCGCTGCGCGGCGACCTGCCGAGCGGTTACGGCGCAATGGGCTATTCATCCGGCGAATTCGTCCATGCAAACGAACTGGTGGAATTCATCCGCGCCGAAACCGGCGACTGGTTCCACATCGAAGTGGCGGCCTATCCGGAAATGCATCCGCAGGCAAAGTCGCCACAGGACGACGTGCAGAACTTCGTGCGCAAGGTGAAGGCCGGCGCAAACGGAGCGATCACGCAGTATTTCTACAACGCGGACGCCTACTTCCGTTTCGTGGAAGAAGCGCGCAAGGCCGGTGCCGACGTGCCCGTCGTTGCAGGCATCATGCCGATCACGAATTACTCGCAGCTGATGCGTTTCTCGGAAATGTGCGGCGCCGAGATTCCACGCTGGGTGCGCCTGAAGCTGGCCAGCTTTGGCGACGACACCGCCTCCATCAAGGCCTTCGGGCTGGACGTGGTTACTGCCTTGTGTGAACGCCTGCTTGCCGGCGGCGCGCCAGGTTTGCATTTCTACACGCTCAATCAGGCCGTTGCCACGACCGAGATCTGGCGCCGGCTGGAAGCCTCATCCGCGCGCTGATCTGCGCTATCGTCCAGGGCGTTCGGCGCTACCTCGCCAAACGTCCTGGCTTTCTGCTCAATCCGTAATCATCCTGTCCATCGGCACATCGTAGGGATCTGCTTCGAAGCGTGTCCGCTGGCAGGCATAGGCAATGCCGACGGCGAGCGGGCGCGGATCTTCCGCCAGCGTACGGTCATAAAATCCGCCGCCATAGCCGAGGCGGTAGCGGTTTGCGTCGAAGCCGACGCAGGGAATCAGCAGCGCCTCCGGACGCACTACCTCGCCAGACACGGGTACTGGCACGCCGAAATCATCCTTCGTCAGCGTATCGCCCGGCGCCCAAGCGATGAACGTAAGCGGCGCATTCTTCGCGGTGACGATCGGAAGGGCGAATTTCGCGCCGAGCGCGTTCAGTTCAGCGTAGGCGTCACGCAAGTCAGGTTCCGCGCGCAGCGGCATGTAGATACCCAGACAAGACGGCCTGTCCTGTTTCCACCACGCGATGACCCGCCCGGCAATCACCTGGTCGCGGCTGCGGCGAACTTCCGCATCAATTGCTTGTCTGCATGCAAGCAGTTCACGCCGCAGGTCGGCTTTTTGCACAGTGTTGTCAGGCATGGTTTTATCGCGATGTTCTCGACTTCACATGCTATCCTACAAATGTAAAGTCAGTGTCAGTCCGTATCAGATAAGGCGTTATAGATGTTTCCCGTGAAATGGATTGCCGGTATTGCGCTCGCAGCAGCTTCGGTGGTTCTGGTTGTGCCCGTTGCCGAGGCGAAAAAGAGGGCTGTTGCCGTTTATGCCACCGATGACGATGTGTTCGTTGCATTACGCGAAGCCGCGCGAAACGGCGACGCTGCGCGCGCGGAGGAGCTTGCTTCCCGACTTGGCAATTATGCCATTCCTTCCTATGTCGAATACTTCCGTTTGCGGCCCCGCATCAATAGCGCGCCCGAACAGGAGATCCGCGGATTCCTGAGTCGATGGGAAGGTACGGCAATCGCCGATCGGCTGCGCAACGACTGGCTGCTGGAACTGGGCCGCGCGCGCAACTGGGCGCTGTTCGATGAACAATATCCGCAGTTCGTGCTGAACGACGACACACAGGTGAAGTGCTATGCCTTGCTGTCCAAGGTGGAGAAGGGGCAGAACGTCGCCGACGAGGCGCGCGCACTGCTGGTCGCGCCGCAGAACTATGGCGAAGCCTGTGCATCGCTGATCTCCACGCTGGTGCAAAACAACCAGTTCACCGCGGATGATCTCTGGGCCCAGGTGCGCCTGGTGGCGGAATCCGGTTTCGGCGGCACGATCCGCCGCATCGCGCCGGTGACGGAAGTGAGTGAAAAGCTGCTGATGCAGGCGCTGGACAAGCCTGACGCGGTGCTGGCGAACGGCCCCGGCAACGGACGCCCTTCGCATGAAGTGTTTCTGGTTGCACTGGGGCGTAGCGCGAAGAACAATCCCGATCATGCGGTCAAGGCGCTGGTTGCCGCTTCGGATCGCTTGAGCGAACGCGAACGCGCATTGGGCTGGGCGCAGATCGCCTTGCCGACCTCGTTCAAGCTCGCGCCGGATGCGGTCGTGTACTGGCATCGCACCGAGGGCGCGCCGCTGTCGATCGACGGCTATCAGTGGAAGGCGCGCATCGCGCTGCGGGCGGGCGAGTGGAAACTCGTCAAGTCCGCCATCGAGTCCATGCCGGCCTCCTTGCGCAAGGATCCCGCGTGGGTCTACTGGCTGGGCCGCGCGCAGCTTGCGGAGGGTAGCAAGGAAGAGGCGCAGCCGCTGTTCCAGTCGATCGCCAATCAGACCAATTTCTACGGCCAGCTCGCGCTGGAAGAGCTGGATCAGAAAATCGCCATTCCGCCGCGGGCCCAGCCGGTGACGGCGGAGGAAATCGCGCCGATGGCGGATAACCAGGGCTTCCGCCGCGCGCTCAAGTTCTTCGACCTGAACATGCGCTTCGAAGGCTATCGCGAATGGAACTGGGAACTGCGCAAGATGAACGAACGCCAGCACCTCGCCGCCGCCGAGTTCGCACGGCAGAAGAATGTGCTGGACCGCATGGTGAACACGTCCGACCGCACGAAAACGGAGTTCGACTTCACGCAGCGTTTCCCGTCGCCGTTCCGTGACGTGATGGTGGCCGCGACGCAGAAGCTCGGCCTCGACATGGCCTGGGTTTACGGCCTGATCCGGCAGGAGTCGCGCTTCATCATGACCGCGAGATCGCAAGTCGGTGCGTCAGGCTTGATGCAGATCATGCCGGGCACCGCGCGCTTTGTTGCACGCAAGATCGGTATGGGGGATTATTCACATGGACAGGTGAATGACATCAATACCAACATCACCCTGGGCACGAACTACCTGAACATGGTGTTGCACGATCTGGATGATTCGGAGGCGCTGGCAACGGCTGCCTACAACGCCGGACCGTCACGTTCGCGCGCATGGCGTTCGACGCTGACGCGCGCGGTGGAAGGAGCGATCTTTGCGGAGTCGATTCCGTTCAATGAGACCCGCGATTATGTGAAAAAAGTGCTGTCGAACGCGACCTATTACGCGGCGCTGTTCGAGAGCAAACCGCAGTCGTTGAAGGCGCGTCTGGGAATGGTGGCGCCCAAGGGATTTTCTGCAAGCGATCTGCCTTGACGCGAGCAGCGACGGAGCGGAGCTGATTCTGCAAGCATCCGATGATGCGCGGGCGTGCGGCCTGCGCATTGCCGGACGCATTAATCAAGAAAGGCTCTGGCAATGGAAATCCAATCCGTTCTGATCCTCGGTGGCACCGGTTTCATCGGCAGCCACATCGTCGCCAAACTCGCGGAAACCGAATGCCGCGTGACGGTGCCGACACGACGAGAATCTCACGCGCAGCATCTGCTCCTCCTGCCCGACGTGGAGCAGGTCGTCGAAGCCAACGTGCATGACGACAAGCAGTTGCGCGACCTGATCCGCGGTCAGGATGCGGTGATCAACCTGGTGGGCATTCTGCACGGGCGGCCGGGCAATTCCGGAAGTTCGTACGGGCCTGACTTCGCACAGGCCCATGTTGAATTGCCGAAGCGGATCATCGCAGCCTGCGCCGAACTCGGTGTGCAGCGTTTCCTGCACATGAGCGCGCTCGGCGCCGACCACAACGCACCCTCGATGTACCTGCGCTCCAAGGCAGACGGCGAAGCAGCGGCATTGTCCAATCCCGCCGTGAAGACGACCGTGTTCCGGCCGTCGGTGGTGTTCGGTGACCAGGACCATTTCCTCAACATGTTCGCCTCGCTGCAAAAGCTGCTGCCCTTCATGCCACTCGCCAGTCCGGATGCGAAATTCCAGCCGGTGTATGTCGAGGACGTGGCGCAGGCGTTCGTCACCGCGCTGTACGACGAGCACACAGCCGGCAAGGTCTATGAGCTGGCAGGGCCGAAGGTCTACACCCTGCGCGAACTGGTGGAGATCGCCGGCAACTATGCCGGCCATCCGCGTCCGGTCGTGGGCATGCCGCATTCGCTGGCACGCCTGCAGGCGTGGATCCTGGAACATCTGTCGGGCGATCCGGCCATTTCGCGCGACAACCTTGATTCGATGAAAGTCGACAATGTCGCGCACGGACCGATGGCGGCAGAGCTCGGCATCGAGCCCACGCCCCTGGAAGCCGTGGCGCCCTATTACCTGCGCGGCCTGCAGCCGCACCTCCCGGTGCACGCCACGCACGTGTCGCACTGACCCTTCCGTTGCCGCAATACCTGCGTGACTTTGCCGGTTTGGCAAAGTCACGCAAAAGCTTTATCCTCAAACGTTTCCGTGCGACGCTGCACGGCGCGGCCCGGCTTCGCCTGGAGTGAAGCCGCGCCAATCCATTCCCGGTCTGCAGGTTCATGAGAGATGACCAGGCGGACAACATTCAAACGACAGGATGAAGCATGCAAAGCACAGAACTCGATCCGACCCTCTCCCAGACCCTCGACGCCGCGAAGAAATCCGGCCTCAAGCTCGTCATCGGCAACAAGAATTACTCGTCCTGGTCGATGCGCCCCTGGGTGGCGATGACAGCGTTCGGCATTCCTTTTGAGGAAATCCGGGTCGGCCTCGACCGGCCGGATACCTCGGCGCGCATTGCGCAGTATTCCGCCGCGGGACGCGTCCCGGTACTGATCGACGGGGAGACGACGGTGTGGGATTCCCTGGCGATCTGCGAGTATCTCGCCGAACAGTTTCCGGACAAGGGCTTGTGGCCGCATGACGTAGCGGCACGCGCCACGGCGCGCTCGATCTGTGCCGAAATGCATGCCGGCTTCACGGGCCTGCGCACGGCGATGTGGATGAACATCAAGGCAAGCTTCCCCGGCAAGGGCCGGACGCCGGCGGCACAGTCGGACATCGCCCGCGTGTGCGAGATCTGGGAGGAATGCCTGACGCGCTCTGGTCGGCATCAGTTCCTGTTCGGCGATTTCTCGATTGCCGATGCCTATTACGCTCCCGTCGTGATGCGTTTCCGCACTTATGGCGTGTGGATGGCGCCGGCGGTGCAGGCCTATGTCGACCGCGTCATCGCCCATCCCGCCGTGGCGCAGTGGATGCGCGAGGCGCTCGCGGAAGAGGAAAGTCTGGGCAAGTACGACGTCTACCCGGATTGATGGATGGCACCATGAAAACCTACGTGGTCGGGGGCGCCGTGCGCGATGTCTTGCTCGGCCTGCCGGTGCAGGACCATGACCATGTGGTGGTCGGTGCGACGCCAGATGAGATGATCGCGTGCGGATTCACGCCGGTCGGGAAGGATTTTCCGGTATTCCTGCATCCCGAAACGCATGAGGAATATGCGCTGGCGCGCACCGAGCGCAAGACCGCGCCTGGCTACAAGGGCTTCGTGTTCCATGCCGAGCCTGACGTGACGCTGGAGCAGGACCTGGTCCGCCGCGACCTGACGATCAACGCGATGGCGCAGGGCGAGGACGGCGTCATCATCGATCCGTTCGGCGGGCAGAAGGATCTGCAGGCTCGCATTTTTCGGCACGTATCGGATGCCTTCGCGGAAGACCCGGTGCGCATCCTGCGTGTGGCGCGCTTTGCGGCGCGCTTCACCGATTTTACGGTCGCGCCCGAGACCAACGACCTCATGCGCAGGATGGTGGAAGCCGGCGAGGTCGATGCGCTGGTGCCGGAGCGCGTCTGGCAGGAATTGGCGCGCGGCCTGATGGAGTCGAAGCCGTCGCGCATGTTCGAGGTGCTGCGCGCATGCGGCGCATTGGCGCGGATCCTGCCCGAGCTGGACGCCCTGTGGGGCGTGCCGCAGCCGGAACAGCATCATCCGGAAATCGATACCGGCGTGCATGTGATGATGGTGGTCGACTATGCGGCGCAGCGGCAGCACAGCCTGCCGATCCGTTGCGCCGCATTGATGCATGACCTGGGCAAGGGCGCTACGCCAAAAGAGGAATGGCCGAAGCACCATGGCCACGAAGCGCGCAGCGTGCGCCTCGTCGAGCAGGTGTGCAAGCGGCTGAAGATCCCCAATGATTGCCGCGACCTCGCGGTGATGACGGCGCGCGAGCACGGCAATGTCGGCCGCGCGCTGGAGCTGCGCGCCAATACCATTGTGAGCCTGCTGGAGCGCTGCGACGGTTTCCGCAAGCCGGAGCGCTTCATCGACATGCTGCATGCGTCCGAATGCGACTTCCGCGGACGCGCGGGATTCGCCGACAGGCCATTCCCGCAATTGGCGCACCTGCAATCCGCGCTGGCGGCTGCGCGCTCCGTGAACGCTGGCGAAATCGCCGCCCGCCATGCCGGGCAACCGACAAATATTCCGCAGGCGATCCATGCCGCGCGCGTGCAGGCGGTGAGCAAGGTCATTGATTAGGCAAGTCACGCACGGATGCTGTGTGAGCTCAAGCGGCTGGACCGTGGGATGCGCGCGCAACGGTGACCAATCTTCTCAATCGTGATGCGCGAGAGCCGACCCTGGCGCCGGGAAATGTTTCATTTGATATCCCATTGCCTGGTTGAGCGTTTTACGTCCAGATGCAGAGCGGCAGGCGTCGCGACCATGTGGGTCGCAGTCAACGTGTCGGTCAATCAGCTGCTGCAGAAGAATTTCGCCGAGATCGTGGAGCGCGCGCTGTCCGATACCGGACTGCCGCCGCACCTGCTGGAACTCGAGATCACCGAGAGCACCTTGATGGAGCATGCGCAGGATACGCTGGAGGCCTTGCACCGGCTGCGTAGCCTCGGCGTGCGCCTGTCGATTGACAATTTCGGCACCGGCTATTCCTCGCTGGCCTATCTGAAGCGCTTCCCGGTCGACATCATCAAGATCGACCGTTCTTTCGTGCGCGACGTGCCGGGCGATTCGGACGATGCCTCGATCGTCACCAGCATCATCGCGCTGGCGCACAGCCTGCGGCTTGAAGTGGTGGCGGAAGGTGTGGAGACCGAAGCGCAGCTTGCCCTTCTGCGCGAGCGGTCCTGTGACATCCTGCAAGGCGTTTATCTGAGCAAGCCGGTCCCCGCTGAGCAACTTGCGCGAAACTTCATCGAGAATGCGCAGCAGCGCTGGGAAGGGCGGAGCAAGACGCTGCCCGGCATCTGGGCGGCGCATGTCCATTGCTGTTGCCCATTGCCTAGCCAACGCCGGGCAATGGGCATGTTCACGTCTTCATCTCGTCAGCCGATGAGTTGAATCCATCCGGCTGATGACGGCGCATTAGCGCACGAACTTGCCATTCTTCCCGATCATCGTCAGCTCGACGAATTCGCTGCCAGTGTGGTCATGCGGGCCGTAGCTCACCATCAGTCCGCCGAAATCCACGCGCTGCATGGATTCCATCGCATGGATGAATCCTTCCCGCGTGAGGTTGCGCCCGGCGCGCCGCAGGCCTTCGACCAGCACCTTGGCATTGACGAAGCCTTCCATTGCCGCATAGGACACGGTGATCTTCGAGGCCTTCGAGGCCGTGAGGAATTCCTGTCCGAGCGGCGTCGTGAGCAGGTTGGGCGCGGGTGTGATCTGCGAAACGATCACCCCGTAGCCGGCCGCGCCGAGGTCTTTCACGAACGCTTCCGAGGAATTGTTCGACATGGTCATGATGAGCATGTGCCCGCCTTGTGCGCGGATGGCCTTGATCACCTCCACCGTGTTCTTTGCGGAGCTAACGATGATCAGCGCGCCAGGGTTGGGCTTGATGACTTCCGCTGCGGTAGCGTTGTAGTCCGGGTTCACGCGGGCAAACTTCGTGATTGCCACCGGCGTCAGCTTGCGCGCCGCCATCCCCTTCTTGAAGCCTGTCAATCCGTCTTCGCCGAACGCATCATCCACATGCAGGATGCTGATCGACTTCACGCCGATGGTGGCGAAATGCTCCACGGCCCTGATCACTTCGTCCTGGTACTTCGCACGGATATTGAACAGCAGGTGATTCACCGGATCGTGGAAGGCCGATGCGCCGGTGCTCGGCGCCACCAGCGGGACATTGTTGGCCTCCAGCAGCGGCAGGATGCCTTGCGTATGCGGCGTACCGCGTCCTCCGAACAGAAGGAACACATGGTCTTTCTTGATCAGGGTTTCCGCATTGGCCAATGTGAGCTTGGGATCGAACTTGTCGTCCAGCATGTGCATCTCGATCTTCCGGCCATGCACGCCGCCCTGTTTGTTGACGAGATTGAAGTACGCCGTTGCGCCTTCATTCAATTCTTTCACCGGCCCGGCCACTGTGCCGGTCAGTCCGACGGTCTGTCCGATGAGGATGCTATTGTCGGTCACGCCGGTTTCTGCCGCTGCCGTGGCCACTGTGCCGACTGTGCCGATAAACAACAGCGAGGCCATCCAATTACGCAGAACAGCAGTCATCATGAGATCCTTTTTCAAAGCTCGCAGTCGTCCATTGCCGAGTTCCGGCAATCGACCCTGCAGTTGTGGGTTTTACGTAACAGGCAAGGCTGCCTGATTCATATCCTACATTGATTTGAGTCAAGCCCATCGCTTTAATAAAGCTGCTTCCGCCACCGTTTTCCGGTTTCGCTTAGAATGGTATTGTGCGCTGCACAAATCTGGTAATTGACAGGGCTGCAAGATGAAAACGACCGATCTGGCTGGACTGACAGCCACCACGCCGAAGACCGACGATCAGCACGGTTCGGAAAAGCCGACGATCCGGGTCAAGGAGCTCTCCGAACGCGACCGCCGCCGTTTGCTGATGCACTTCCTCGCACTGGACGACAGCGACCGCCTGCTGCGTTTTGGCACCGTGCTGCCGGATGAACTGGTGACGCGCTACGTGCAGATGCTCGACTTCTCGCGCGATACGATATTCGGTGTCTACGACGACAATCTTCGGCTGGTGGGTGTCGGCCACATCGCCTTCGCGCCGCGCGAAGCGTTGCCGACGCTGAGTGAAGCGACGTCGAAAGCACGCATCGCGGAATTCGGCGTCTCCGTGTCCGCCACGGCGCGCGGCCAGGGCATCGGCTCAAGGCTGTTTGAGCGCGCCGCCATCCATTGCCGCAACGAGGATGTCGACACGCTCTACATGCACTGTCTCTCGTCAAATCAGACGATGATCCACATCGCGGCCAAGGCCGGCATGGAAATTCACCGTGACTACGGCGAAGCGGACGCCTACCTCAAGCTCACGCCTGCAAACCCCGGCACCATGCTCGCCGAAGCCATGGAAGAGCAGTTCGCCTCATTCGACTACACCATCAAGGCTAACGCCAAGGCCGCCGCCAAACTGTTGAAGAAACTGCCGGGGATGAAGAAGGGGTGATTTTTTTGTCCACGGAAAACACCGAAGGCACGGAAAAATTCTTGTGTCTGTTGTCGCTCTTCAGAAGGATTCCGAGGGCATGATTGACGGGCGGCTTATTTAGGTCAGAAATATACAAAAAGCACAAAAATTGCGTTTCACGCTAGTCTTCGATGCCACGCGACGTGGCAGCTTCGAGGCTTTTATTTTCGTGCTTTTCGTGTTTTCCGTGGAGACTGATTTTCTTTGCGCCTACACCAGCGGCAACGCCGTCGTATCCTTGATCTTTTGCAACGCGAAGCTGGATTTCACATCCAGTACCGCCGGATGCTTGAGCAGGGTTTCCATCATGAAGCGCGAGAAGTGTTCCATGTCTTCCACATGCACGCGCAGCAGGTAATCCATTTCTCCCGTCATCGCATAGCAGGCGACGACTTCCGGCCAGTTGTCGACGGAAGCGGCAAAGTTCGCGCGCGGTGAATGGATGCCGGCGCCCGGCGAGTCGCTGTGCTTTGCCAGGCGCACGTTCACGTAGGCAAGCAGGCCGAGGCCGATCTTGTCGGGATCGAGCAGCGCGACGTACTGACGGATCACGCCGGACTCTTCGAGGTTCTTGATGCGCCGCAGGCAGGGCGAGGGTGACAGGTTGACGCGGTCCGCCACTTCCTGGTTCGTCAGTCGCCCGTTGGACTGCAGGATAGAAAGAATCTTCAGGTCCGTCTTGTCCAGGTTTATTCTTGACATGGATCACCAATTTCAAAAAATTATTGGCAATATTATTGCCAACTTTTTGAAATCATGCGCACATTTTAAAATTTTATGCCGCGACTGCTTGCCTATACTTGAAACAGACATTTGCCAAAAGCAGACGAGGAGACAGGTATGGAATTCCAACCTTGGGACAACCCCATGGGCACCGACGGCTTCGAATTCATCGAATATGCCGCCCCCGATCCCAAAGCGCTCGGCGCGCTGTTCGAGCAGATGGGATTCACCGCCATTGCTCGCCATCGCCACAAGGACGTGACGCTGTACCGCCAAGGCTACATCAACTTCATCATCAATGCGGAAAAGGATTCGTTTGCGCAACGTTTTGCGCGGCAGCACGGGCCGTCGATCTGCGCCATCGCCTTCCGTGTGAAGGACGCGGCTTTCGCCTACCAGCGCGCGCTGGAACTGGGCGCATGGGGATTCGATAACAAGACCGGCCCGATGGAGTTGAACATTCCGGCGATCAAGGGCATAGGCGATTCACTCATCTATTTCGTCGATCGCTGGCGCGGCAAGGAAGGCGGCGTAGGATCGATCGGTGACATCAGCATCTACGACGTCGACTTCGTTGCCATTCCCGGCGCCGAGGCGTATCCGAAAGGAAACGGCCTGACTTACATCGACCATCTGACGCATAACGTGCATCGCGGGCGCATGAAGGAATGGGCCGAGTTCTATGAACGGCTGTTCAGCTTCCGCGAGATCCGCTATTTCGACATTGAAGGCAAGCTGACCGGACTGAAGTCCAAGGCCATGACTTCGCCCTGCGGCAAGATCCGCATCCCGATCAACGAATCATCGGACGACAAGTCCCAGATCGCCGAATATCTCGACCTCTATCATGGCGAAGGTATCCAGCACGTTGCCTTGGGCACGGGCGACATCTATGCAACCGTCGAATCGATGAAGGAAAACCATGTCGCCTTTCAGGACACCATCGACACCTATTACGACCTGGTCGACAAGCGCCTCCCCGGGCACGGCGAACGCCTCGAAGACCTGCGCCGCCTGCGCATTCTGCTCGACGGCAACAGCAATGCCAGCCAGCGTGAACTTCTGCTGCAGATCTTCACGCAGACTGTGATCGGACCGATCTTCTTCGAGATCATCCAGCGCAAGGGCGACCAGGGATTTGGCGAGGGTAATTTCCGCGCCCTGTTCGAATCCATTGAACTGGATCAGATCCGGCGCGGTGTCCTGAAGCCGGCTGGTGTTTCCGCTTGAGGAGCAAGATCATGGACACCATGGTCGACCAGGCAGACTTCTTCAAGACGCTGGAAGAAAAATCCGACGGCGGCACGCTACGCGGCGATTACAGCAAGTGCGATGCGCGCTATGTGGTCATGCAGGATTGCGCAAGCTACACGAGCGAACAGCACGCCCTGTGGCGCAAGCTGTACCAGCGCCAGGCAAGGCTGTTGCCGGGGCGCGCCTGCGAACTCTTCATCGAAAGCCTGTCGAGGCTCGATGCCGCCGACGCCATCCCTCGCCTCGGGCGCACCAATGAAGCGCTGCGCAGGGCGACCGGCTGGGAGCTCGTTGCGGTGCCGGGGCTGATTCCCGACCTGACCTTCTTCGAGCATCTCGCCGAGCGGCGCTTCCCCGTGACGGTGTGGCTGCGTGAGCCGCATGAGTTCGACTACATCGTCGAGCCCGACATCTTCCACGATTTTTTCGGACATGTGCCGCTGCTGTTCAATCCGGTGTTTGCGGATCATCTGCAGCAATTCGGGAAGGGTGGGCTGAAAGCACTGCGGCTGGATGCGCTGAAGTATCTGGCGCGCCTGTACTGGTACACGGTGGAGTTCGGACTGATCCAGAGTCCGCAAGGCTTGCGTGCCTACGGTGCCGGGATCATGTCCTCCGGCGGCGAGATCGCGTATTGCCTGACCAGCCCGAAACCGCGCCGTATCGCGCTCGATGCGGAACGTGCGATGCGCACGCTCTACAAGATCGATTCGTTCCAGGAAACCTATTTCGTGATCCGCGATTACCAGCATCTGTTCGACGTCACCGCGCCGGATTTCACGCCGATCTACGAGAGGCTGCGAACACAGGAAGCGTTGCCGGCCAACAGCCTGTTGCCCGGCGAGGTGAATATGCCGCCGAACAGGATCTCAGCTTGAGATCCGGCTGCGCAGCAGCGCCCGGATTTCGTCGGGCGTGACCTTGCCATCCTTGTTGGTGTCGAGACGATCGAAATTGTCACTGATATTGCGCAGTCCGGCATTCTCGGCTTCTTCCCTCGTCAGGGCGCCGTCGCCGTCCTTGTCTGCGTTGCGGAACTGCGCGTCGAACCTGGCGAGGAAGTGCGGTTTGCGAGGAGCAACCGGTTCGGTTGCAGACTGGGCGATTGCCATGCTTGCGCCGAACACTGCTGCTCCTACCATCAGCAGAAAAGTTGAATGCATGTTACCCTCTGAAACCCGTTTTTCCGACGGATTTACTGTACGAACCGCGCCGTTATTTCACCATGGCATTTACCACTTGTTACACCTCGCGCCGCTGCTGAAGTGTTGCAGTGTGCATTGAGCGGCGTACGGCACTATGCTAATGTGCGCGTGTCAAAACAACAAAGCGGCAAGCCCACAAGGCATGCATGTTTGACAGCGAAACCATCGCACCCAAGAACACGATTTTTGGCCAGGAGACCCAATGAATGCACCCCTGACTTCCGGGCAGCGTCAGCTGCTGGAAAACATTTCCCTTGACGACAAGTTCACGCTGGAGCGCGGCCGCGCTTTCATCACCGGCACGCAGGCGCTGATTCGCTTGCCCATGCTGCAGCATCAGCGCGACGTGCGCGCGGGACTGAACACCGCCGGTTACATCACCGGCTATCGCGGATCGCCGCTCGGTAATGTCGACATGACGGCGATGAAGGCGAAGAAATACCTCGAAGCGCACCAGGTCAAGTTCCACCCCGGGATGAACGAAGACCTCGCCGCGACCGCGGTGTGGGGCACGCAGCAGGTCAATCTTTTCCCCGGCGCGAAGGTCGATGGCGTGTTCGCCATGTGGTACGGCAAGGGGCCCGGCGTCGATCGCTGCGGCGACGTCTTCAAGCATGCCAACATGGCAGGCACCGACAAGAATGGCGGTGTGCTGGTGCTGGCCGGCGACGATCACGCGGCGAAATCGTCCACGGCGGCGCATCAGAGTGAGCATATCCTGAAGGCTTGCGGCATTCCGGTCCTGTATCCCTCCTCGGTGCAGGAATACCTCGACTATGGCCTGCACGGCTGGGCGATCAGTCGTTACACAGGACTATGGGTGGCGATGAAATGCGTGACGGACATCGTCGAATCCGGCGCGTCTGTCGAGCTCGATCCGGAGCGCGTGCAGATCGCCTTGCCGACCGATTTCGAACTGCCTCCCGGCGGGCTCAATATCCGCTATCCCGACGCTGTGCTGGAGCAGGAAGCGCGCATGAACCACTACAAGTGGTACGCCGCGCTCGCCTACGTCCGCGCCAACCGGCTCAACCAGATCATCTGGGACAGCCCGCATGCGCGCATCGGCATCATTACCGCCGGCAAGTCGTATCTCGATACCCGTCAGGCGCTGTACGACCTCGGCATCGATGAAGCGGTGGCCAAGGACATCGGCATCCGCCTGTACAAGATCGGCATGACCTGGCCGCTCGAAGCAGAGGGCGTACGCGCCTTTGCGCAGGGCCTCGAGGAAATCATCGTGGTGGAAGAGAAGCGCCAGATCCTCGAATACCAGCTCAAGGAGGAACTCTACAACTGGCGCGACGATGTGCGCCCGCGCGTGGTCGGCAAGTTCGACGACACCGGCGAATGGAGCGGCAACCATCGCGACGGGCACGGCAACTGGCTGTTGCCCGCCACGTATGAACTGAGCCCGGCGCAGATCGCGCGCGCGATTGCCACGCGCATTTCGAAATATTTTGCCGGTCATCCGATCGAACAGCGCGTGAAGGAACGCATCGCTTACCTGGAAGCGAAGGAGTCCGTGCTCAAGGTCGGCAGCACCAGGCCCGATCCGGCCAAGGACCGCATTCCGCATTTCTGCTCCGGCTGTCCGCACAACACCTCGACCAATGTGCCGGAAGGCAGCCGCGCGCTGGCCGGCATCGGCTGTCATTACATGGTGCTGTGGATGGATCGCCGCACGGCGACCTTCACGCACATGGGCGCGGAAGGCGTGACCTGGGTGGGCCATGCGCCGTTCACCAGCGAGCAGCATGTGTTCGCCAACCTGGGCGACGGCACCTATTTCCATTCCGGCCTGCTGGCGATCCGTGCAGCGGTGGCAGGCAAGGTCAACATGACCTACAAGATCCTGTACAACGATGCGGTGGCGATGACCGGCGGACAACAGTTCGACGGTCCGCTCGACCCGGCGATGATTTCGCGCCAGATCGCAGCCGAGGGCGTGAATCCGATCATGGTGGTGACCGACGATCCGGGCAAGTATCCGGCCGGCGTGAACTGGGCGCCGGGCGTGACGATCCGACATCGCGACGAGCTCGACGCAGTGCAGAAGGAATTGCGCGAAGTGAAGGGCGTGTCGGCGATCATCTACGACCAGACCTGCGCTTCCGAAAAGCGTCGCCGCCGCAAGCGTAACGAGTATCCGGACCCGGCCAAGCGCGTCGTGATCAATGAAGCCGTGTGCGAAGGTTGCGGTGATTGCAGCGTGCAGTCGAACTGCCTCTCGGTCGAGCCGCTGGAGACCGAATTCGGGCGCAAGCGCCAGATCAATCAGTCCTCCTGCAACAAGGACTTCTCTTGCGTGAAAGGCTTCTGCCCGAGCTTCGTGACGGTCGAAGGCGGCCAGCTCCGCAAGCCGAAGAAGGCCACGGTCAGTGACGATGCCGGCGCGAAGAAGCTGCCCATCCTGCAGGGCAGCAACTTGCCGATGCCGAGCCTGCCGACCACGGAAAAGCCCTACGGCATCCTCGTCACCGGCGTGGGCGGCACCGGCGTGATCACTATCGGCCAGATCTTGGCGATGGCGGCCCATGCGGAAGGCAAGGGATGCTCGGTGCTCGACATGAGCGGCCTCGCGCAGAAGGGCGGGCCAGTGATGTCGCATGTGCGGCTGGCCGACCATCCGGATGAAATCCATTCGACGCGTGTTGGCACCGGCGCGGCCGACCTCGTCATCGGCTGCGACGTGATCGTCACCGCCAGCCGCGATGCCCTGTCGCGCATGGGCGAGGGACGCACACATGCAGCAGTGAATTCCACCGGCACGCCGACGGCCGCCTTCGTGAAGAATCCCGACTGGAAGCATCCGGGTGCGGTGGCGGAGAACGATATCCGCGGCGCCTGCGGCAATGGGAACGCCGACTTCATCGACGCCGCGAAGATCGCTACCGCATTGATGGGCGACAGCATCGCGACCAACATGTTCATGCTCGGCTACGTGTGGCAGAAGGGCTGGGTACCGCTGTCCGAGGCCGCCGTGATGAAGGCGATCGAACTGAATGGGGTATCGGTCGAGTTCAACAAGCAGGCGTTCGTCTGGGGCCGCAATGCGGCACATGACCTGGCCGCGGTCGAACGACTGGCGAAGCAGAACGATACGGCCGCGCAGGTGATCGAGTTCAAGCGTGCGACTTCGCTCGACGCAGTCATCGACACGCGCGCCGCCTTCCTCACGAAGTACCAGGATGCCGCTTATGCGCGGCAATACCGGGATTTCGTCGAAAAGGTGCGCGCTGCCGAGCGCGAAGTGGCCGGCCAGAAGGCCTTGCGCCTGACCGAAGCGGTGGCGCGCTACCTGTTCAAGCTGATGGCCTACAAGGATGAGTACGAGGTCGCACGCCTGCATGCGGATACGGCCTTCCAGGCCAAGATCGAGGGCATGTTCGAGGGCGACTACAAGCTCAAGTTCCATCTTGCGCCGCCGCTGTTCGCCAAGCGTGATGCGAACGGGCACCTGGTCAAGAAGGAGTATGGTCCGTGGATGCTGAAGGCATTCGGTCTGCTGGCGAAATTCAAATTCCTGCGTGGCGGAGCGTTCGACGTTTTCGGTCATACGGCGGAACGCAAGACGGAGCGTGCGCTGATCGGGCAGTACAGGGAAACCATCCTCAGCCTGCTGCCGAAGCTCACTGAAGGCAACCTGGCGAAAGCAGTGCAGATCGCCGGCATTCCGGAAGAGATCCGTGGATTTGGCCACGTGAAGGAAAAGAACCTGAAGGCGGCGAAGGAAAAGGAAGCAGCATTGCTGAAGGCCTTTGGTGCGCCGGCAGCCTCGGCAACGCCGGCCACGCCAGCCACTTCCTCGCAACAGGTAGCCTGACAAGGTTCTTGTCAGCCTCACGCCATCCCAGCGTTGACCGGGATGGCGTTTTTTCTTTGACGGCGATCAGATGCAGGAACAACGACTAAGGGAATGGATCGCTGCTGATCCGCTGCGCATGCGCGCACTGCACATCGCGCGCGAACTCGACTTGCCCGACTGGTGCATCGCCGCCGGCTTCGTGCGCAATCTCGCCTGGGACAAGCTGCACCGTTTTGACACGCCAACGCCGCTGACCGACATCGATCTCATCCATTTCGATCCTGTGCGAAGCGATCCGGAGCATGATTTCGCACTGGAGGCAAGGCTTGCCGCAGTCGACAACGACTTGCCCTGGTCGGTGCGCAACCAGGCGCGCATGCATCTGCGCAATGAAGATGCGCCCTATCAGTCCACGCTGGATGCGATGACGTATTGGGTCGAACTCGAAACGGCGACCGGCGTGCGGCTCGATGAAAGCGGGCAGATCGAGATCGTTGCACCGTTCGGGCTCGACAGCCTGTTCGCGAAAAAGGTCACGCCCAACCGGAAGCGCTACAAGCCCGCCGCGTTCTCGGAGCGGTTGGCGAAAAAGAACTGGTTGTGGATATGGCCGGAGCTACAGATTGATGTGTGAACGCACCGCGCCATGCTCATGCATGGCGTGGTGCAGGATTGTGATGTATCGCGCCTCGCATCAGGCGTCTTCCAGCTGATAGCGCAGGGCGGACAGTTCGATGTGCGTGAGGATGACGGCGCTCTTGACTTCGTAATTCATGCCGTCGGAAGGATGGATCTTGTTCTGCGCCTGGTCGCTGATGCGGGCGAGGTCGTCCACGCTCTGGCGCACGCCGTGTTCGTCGCGTGATTGCAGTGCGCGCCGCGCCTGGCAGGAACGCTGGCCGAGCTGGTGCACATAGTCTTTCAATTCGTCCGGCACGTTGCTGTCGGAATGGCAGGCACGCATGGCGTGGCCGATGGTGCGCTCGATGAAACCGAGCCGCTGTTGAAGATCTTCACTTTGCACGTTCATTCAAGACTCCTGTTCGAACCTTGTACAAGGATCTGTCGGTCCGCTCCAACGAAGTCTGAAATCGGTTCGGTCAAGGTCCGAGGAATCAGATGCACAGTGATGGCTTCGTCAGAGCGCTAGTTTGATGATTTGGTAACAGCGAAGTTCCGGTTGTAAAAAATGTTCATTTTTTCGGACGTCACAACGTCTATCCTCTCCCGGTCTGCAGCGATTCAGTCCCCGCATTGAAAACGCGGGGAGTCTATTCTGCACCCGGCTTCGGCAGGGATCAATTCGCACTGCACAATGTCTAACGACCAATTGAAGCAAGGGAAATTGATGCGCTGCGCAATGCGAATTGCCATACTGCGCTACGGGAGCGGGTGCATGGATCGAGACGTCATGACGGAAGGCGATGCGTCGCCCTTGCCTGATGCGCCTGCGAGCGGGCCGTTCATCGGTTGTGCGGGATGGAACCTGTCGAGCGCCGCGCAGGCATTCTTTCCGGAAGAGGGCAGTCACCTCGAGCGTTATGCCGCGGTCTTGCCTGCGGTCGAGATCAACACCTCGTTCTATCGCCCGCATCGGCCGGTCACGTATGCGCGCTGGAGTGCGAGCGTGCCTGATGACTTCCGCTTTGCAGCAAAAATACCAAAGGAGATCACGCATGAAATGCGCTTACGCAATGCCGCTCCAGCACTGCGGAAATTCTTCTCCGAAGCGAGCCATCTCGGCGAGAAGCTGGATTGCCTGCTGGTGCAGCTCCCTCCGCGGCTGCAATTCGATGCATCAACAGCCGCACAATTTTTCCATGCCTTGCGCGAGCTGACGTCCGTCACCGTGGCCTGCGAGCCGCGCCATCCATCGTGGTTCACGGACGCGGCAGCCAACGTGCTTGCGCATGCCGAAGTGATCTATGTCGAGGCCGATCCGCCCGTGGCGCCGTTGCCCGCGGCAGTGCATGCTGCACGAAGTGTTTACCTCCGTCTGCACGGTTCGCCGCATGTCTATCACTCGACATATTCCGAGAGCGATCTGGATCGCCTGGCGGAACGTATCGAACAGGATATGCTCGCGGGCAAGGATGTCTGGTGCATCTTCGACAACACCGCCGAAGGCGCAGCGGTACCGAACGCGCTGGGCCTGCTGGCACGCTTGCGCGAGGTCGAATCAGGCGTTGCCGGCGTTCGCGCCGCTGCCCGCGCTCTTGACGACCGTCACGGTGCAGTCCGCCTGCGCCACGACCTGCGATGACACGCTGCCGAGATAGCGCCGCAGTGCCGAGCTGCCACGCGAGCCGATCACGATGTGGTCGACATCATTGACCTTGGCGTAGTCGACGAGCGCAGTGGCCGGGTCGGGCGCTTCCAGCACATGGAAGGTGATCTTGTCCGGTGGAATGGCAAGTGGTCGCGCCCAGTGCTTGAGGCCGACCAAGTGCTTCACATGCAGGTTGTGCCCATGCCTGTCGACCACTTCATCCATGCCGATGCGATTGGTTTTCTGCACCGTCACGCAGGCCAGGCGCGCGCCGGGCTCGGTCTGCAGCACGCGCCGTGCGGCCACGCGCAAGGCATCGGCCAGCGCGTCTGAATTGTAGTTGAGGTCGATCGCGACCATGATGATGGGCGCACGCATGAGCTGCTGCGAGGCCGACTGCTGTGGCACCGGCTCCATCCCGACGGCATGGAACCAGCGCCGCGTGACAGTGAGGAAACCATCGCGCGCGCGCTTCCGGGCGCGCTCGGTCAGTTGCACCTGTTCAGGGTTCTGCAAGTCGAACGCCAGCAGGGCCGCGGTGTCGTGGCGCGCCGAGGGATCGACTTCGA
The DNA here is from genome assembly GCF_035254685.1 of Noviherbaspirillum sp. Taxonomy (GTDB): domain Bacteria; phylum Pseudomonadota; class Gammaproteobacteria; order Burkholderiales; family Burkholderiaceae_D; genus Noviherbaspirillum. The sequence goes on from NZ_DATFAI010000040.1 coordinate 106,842, forward strand.
GGCAGCGCAGGATGATTTCCTGCAGCCAGAGCGGGATCTTGTCGTTGATCGCGCGCGGCGGAACAGCGTCGCGATACAAGCGGCGCCGCAGGCCGGACACCGAGGTCGGATTGCCGTGCGGACGCTCGCCGGTTGCGAGGTGATACATCAGCACGCCGAGCGCGAACAGGTCGCTGCGCGGGTCGTTGCGGATGTGCAGCACCTGCTCCGGCGAGATATATGGGCCGGTGCCCATGGGCAGGCGGAATTCTTCGGCCAGCAGATCCGGCAGCTTGTCATGGCGCGACAGGCCGTAGTCGATCAGGATCGCCTCGCCGGTTTCGCGGAACATGATGTTGCTCGGCTTGACGTCGAGGTGGATCACGTTTTGCCGATGCAGGTCGTGCAGCGCGTACGCCACCTTGATACCGATGTCCACCACTTCCTCGATCGGCAGCGGCGCTTCGTCGAAGCGCGCGCGCAAGGACTTTCCGCCGATCAGTTCCATGACGATATACGGCTGGCCGGTGAAGTCGCCGGCGGAGACGTAACGTGGCACATGGATGCCCTTGAGCTTGGGCATGATCATCTGCTCGACTTCGAAGCCGACTATCGCGGCGGGATCGTTGTGATCGCCGAGAATCGGAATTTTCATCAGCAGCGGTTCGGGCGGCGCACCCGGGTCCGCATCGACGCGCACGACCCGCCACAACGTTGCCATGCCACCCTTGTGCAGCTTTTCCTCGAGGCGGAAGCCGTCGATCACCATGCCGGCTTCAAGACGGTGCGGCGTCATGTTCAGCGCCCGATCTCGAGCCGGTTGCCGATGCTCTGCGGCAGTCCCGCGCCGCGGATTTTCGCCGCCGTGGTTTCGTAATCGTAGGGCACGCGGAAATAGATCAGCTCGTGCGTGACGTCGTCGAACAGCGCATAGCAGGCGGCCGGATTGCCGTCGCGCGGTTGACCGACCGAGCCGGGAATCACCAGCCAGCGGCGCTGCGTGCCGAGCGGAATGCTGCTGTCGCCGGTCGGCACGAAGGACGAGACCTTGCCAGTCGGCGAGAGGTTGTAGAGGGCCGGTTCATGCACGTGGCCGACGAAGGTGATGCGGCAACGCGTCGCATACATGCTCTTGACGGCTTCCAGCGTGCCGGTGATGTATTCCCAGTTGCGCGGTTCGGCGGCGGATGCATGCACGAACAGGCAGTTGTTCCACTCATGCGTAAGCGGCAGCCATTCGAGGAATTTCAGTTGCTTCTCGTTGAGTTGCGCGCGCGTCCATTCGACCACTTCGCGCGCCTGCGGATTCATGTGCTTGCTCGGCGCCTGGGTGACGGCGGCGTCGTGGTTGCCCAGCACGGCGAAGGCGCCGTGCTCGACATATTCCGACACGGTGTCAACCACCCAGCCCGGATCGGCGCCGTAGCCGACCAGGTCGCCCAGGAAGGCGAAGCGCTGCACATTGCGCTCTTCGGCATGGGCGAGACAGGCAGCGAGGGCCTCGCGGTTGGCGTGGATGTCGGTCAGGATGGCGATCAGCATGGAAGTAATTGTCGTGTAATGTCTTTTTTGCAAGCACACTGAAGACGCTTGCGAGCCACTGCCATCCTACTCCTTGATTCTTTGATTTAACTTACACAGGGCAGAACGTCCGGGCATAGCTGGCGAGTACGAATGTGCTGATCCGCGGCTTGCAAACCCCTTGCCCACGGAAAACACGAAAAACACGGAAAACCATGCTGATTTCCGTGTTTTTCGTGTTTTCCGTGGACATCCATAACGCTCCAGGCACATCCGCGGCGTGCGCCAGGACGCACCCGCAAACAGATTCGCCTGAATGATCTACTAACCCAGCGTCATGATCTCGTTGGCGTAGCGCAGACGCTTGGACAGCAGCACCGCGATGTTGCGATACAGCTTGGATGAAATGTCGGGCAGGACGGCGATCTGGTCGCCGTCGAGTCGCAGCACACGGCAATGCTGGATGGCCTTGACCGAGGCGGAGCGGCTGCGGCATTCGATCAGCGACATTTCGCCGAAACATTCGCCGGGGCCGAGTTCCTGCAGCAGTTTCTGCACGCCGGAGGAGCGCTTGTAGATGCCAGCCTTTCCGGAGAGCAGGACGAACAGGTGCCGGTCCTGCTCGCCTTCGCGGATCGGGTATTCACCGGCGCGACATTCGACCAGTTCCGCCCGGGAGAGCAGACGTTCGAGTTCATTCTGTTCAAGGCCACGGAACAGATCGAGCTTGAGCAGGAGCAGGTAGGTCTCGGGCGCGCAGTGGACGGACATGTCTCCCTTTCCTTGTTCTGTTGTCAGGCCGGCTTCGCCACGAATTCGCGATAGCCGCGCGCGCGCAGTTCGCAGGCGGGGCAGGTGCCGCAGCCATAGCCCCAGTCATGCAGTGCGCCGCGCTCGCCAAGGTAGCAGGTATGCGTGTCGCTGCGGATGAGGTCGACCAGCGCCTGTCCGCCAAGCTGACTGGCCAGCCGCCAGGTGGCGGCCTTGTCGATCCACATCAAGGGCGTCTCCACTTTGAGCCGCGTCGCCATGCCGAGATTGAGTGCAACCTGTAGGGCTTTCATCGTATCGTCGCGGCAATCGGGATAGCCGGAGAAGTCGGTTTCGCACATGCCGCCCACCAGCACGTCGAGACCGCGCCGATAGGCGAGCGTGGCGGCCACCATCATGAACAGCAGGTTGCGGCCGGGCACGAAGGTGTTCGGCAAGCCGTTGTCCTGCATGGCGATCTCGACATCGCGCGTCAGCGCCGTATCGGAGATCTGCGACAGCAACGACAGGTCGATCATGTGGTCCTCGCCCAGCCTGGCATTCCAGTCGGTCGATAGCGCGCGCATCTTCTGCAGCAGGGCGGGGCGCACCGCGAGCTCGACCGCATGCCGCTGGCCGTAATCGAAGCCGATGGTTTCTACGCGCGCATAACGTGCCAGCGCCCAGGCGAGGCAGGTGGTGGAGTCCTGGCCGCCGCTGAAGAGCACAAGTGCTCCGTTGGGAAAAATCATGTTGAAACGGATATCAAGGTTGCGGCACAGCCGTGCCGGGGATCAATGCGGATTGTAGCCCGGGGATGCGTGGGTGGGAATCTGGCGATTTACGACGACTTGCGGTTAATGTTTTCCACCGTCTGTTCGATGAAGTCGCCGTCGCTTTCCGAATATCGGATGCGCGCCGGATACCACTCCTGCTGCGGCGCCAGCCAGATGTCGATCTGCTGGTCACCCGAGCCGGGTTCGTTCAGGCGAGTGATGTGCAGGGTGTTGAGTTTGCCCAGCGCTGTGTCGATCTTTTCCGGTTTCAGCACCTTGAAGGTCCACGCGTCCGCATCGCGCCTGCCGGCCACGGTGAACGTCCATTCCGAGCCCGGCTTGAACTTTCCCTGCGCCGCGCGCGCGATCGAGACCAGCTGCCAGACGGCGCTGCTGCGGTCCTGTTCGCCGCCGCTCAGCGGGGCGGTCTGGTCGGACTCCGGGAAACGGACCACGCCGGCCGCGCGATCGAAGGTGGTGGTCGCCGGGCTCTTGCGAAAGCGCTTCTCGGTGAAGCTGACGGGGGCGAGGCCGTAGTCGTCGATCACGCCTTCGCTGCGCGCATCAAGGATCTTGCCGATGAGCACCGCGCGCGCTTCATTCGAGACGGAAAACTTCCTGTCGCCGACCGACCATTTGATGATGCCGTCGCCTTCGAGGGGAAAGCCTTTCTGCCGTGACTTGATCTTGTAGCTCAGCTCGGCGGATGGCGGAACGTTGACGCGGTACTTCGCCCCGTTGTGTTCGGCCGACAGCGCGTTGAGTGAAATGCCAAGTGCCAGGATCGCACCGAGGGTCATGCGCGGGAGGAAAAGGATCATGAATCGTTCAGCCAAAAAAGTGTCAATGCGCCTGCTGCGCCTGCGGCGTCAGCGATGACAGCGCCATGTCGAGGTAGTCGCCGTTGGAATACGTATAACGCACCTTGACCGGATACCAGTCCTGGTGTGAGGCCAGCCAGATGTCGATCTTCTGGTCATGCGAGTCGGGACGCGGCACGCGCACCACGTGCCATGCGGCCAGCTTGCCATAGGGCGTGTCGACCTGTTCTTCGCCGAGGAGCTGGAAGTGCCAGCTATCAGCATCGCGCGCACCGGCAACCGTCACGTCCAGGGCAGTGCCGGGCTGGAACTGGGACGGATCGCCGCGCCCGATGCCGGCCAGCTGCCAGATGATGCTGGCGCGGTCCTGCTCGCCGCCGGTGTAGGGAAAGGTCGCCTCGGAGGCGGAGAAAGTGATCTTGCGCGCGTCGTGCTGGAAGTGGGTATTGGTCAGAGATTTGCGCCACGGTTTTTCGCTGTACAGCACCGGCGCAATGCCAAGCGCATTGATCATGCCCTCGCTCTGGAAGTTCAGCACGGTGATCTTGAAGATGAACGTGACGTTCGCTTCGCCGGCGATGCGATAGCTGCCCCCGGCCGACTCCCAGTGGAAAGCCCCGCTGCCATACCATTTCTGCTGGTCGCGCAGCGCGAATACGTCATAGGTCAGCTCGGCCGAAGGCGGCGGGTCGAACTTGAAGCGAGGAGCGGGCGGCGCATCGGGTGTGGTGGGTGCAGTGGCGGTTTCTTCGGCGGTTGCATCAGCGGCAGGATCGGCAGTCGTGTCGCCCGCGGATTCTGTGCTCGCAAGGTCGGTGTCCTGCGGTACGGCCGGAGGCGGCGTCAAGGCAGTCGTGTTCTGCTCCACGGGTTGCGGAGGCGGCGCAGCACGGCGGCGTGGCTTCGGCCTTGGCCTTGGCCTTGGCTTGGGCCTGGCGATGACCGGAGCAGGCGGCGTCACTACCTTCGGCGGCGCAGTCAGTAGGGATGCCGTCACGATATCCTCGCGATCCTGGTGCCATGAAGGCATGGCGATGTGCCCGTTCACCCAATTGAACGCCACCAGGTGCAGCAGGAGCGAGGCGAGCAGGACCGCAACCCATCGGTGGGATCTCGCGTTGGCGCGCGGCGGTTCAGTCGTGGATGGGTGGATCAGCGGCATCCTGCTAGTGTAGCAAGCTCCCCATCCATCCGTTGCGGCAATATATAGTGTTACTGTGTAGTAATGTATCGATGGTGACTTGCCTTTGTCAGGCCGCAAACCGGAACCTTTATCATTTCGTTCACTCCACTGAATCTGCTACCCTCAGTCTTTTTGGACGCGGAGAAGAATCATGGCCAAGCCGACTATGCCGAACATCCCGGGCATCGGGGCAATGACGGACACGATCGATTTCGTCAAGAACCTCTGGGGCAGCATGGGCATCCCTGGCATGAACATGAGCAACATGAGCATTCCAGGCATGCCGGGCATGAACATCCCAGGCATGGTCATGCCGACCCTGTCGGTCGAGGAAATCCAGAAGAAGATCACCGACCTGAAGGCGGTCGAGTCCTGGCTGAACCTCAACATGGGCATGTTGCGCAGCACGATACAGGCGCTAGAAGTGCAGGCCGCCACCTTGTCGACCCTGCAGACCATGGGTGAGAGCTTCACGGCCAGCATGGCTTCTGCCACACAGGGACATGGACAGCCGGCCGCAGCGCCGGTGCACAACGGGAACGGCGGCGGCAATGGCCATGCGACCGAAGGCCACGGCAGCGAAAAACTGCATCATGCCCCGGAGCCGACCAGCAAGGATCAGACGGACGCCGCGGCCTTGACGGCCCCGCTGGTCAATGCAGCAGCCTGGTGGAACATGTTGCAGGAGCAGTTCAAGCAGGCGGTCGACAGCGCGATGACAACCGAGCCTCTGGCTACAGCGGCTTCCGCGGAAAAACCAAAGGCCAGGCCGAAGGCCAAGGCATCCGCGGCAACAGCCGGCGGCGCAAGTACCAGCGGCACGGCGCGCAAGCGCAAGACTTCAAAATAGGCATGTCCTTGTTGCTGGTCGGTTGAGCGGGCCAGGAACATCATCCGATTCAACTTCGGAATTGAGGCTTGCGCCCATCTCGTTCATGCCCGGCGCATGATCGTCACTGCTCCACAGCCGCCTGCGGACGGCGCAGCACCAGCAACACCAGCGCCGCGGCAGCGAACACAGCACCCGCCTCGAAAGTCGCTGCGGGACCAAGCATGTCCCAAAGCAGACCTGCCACCACGCTCGCCAGCAGCATCGCGACGCCGCTACCGAGATTGAACAGGCCGTAGGCCGTGCCGCGCAGGTCGGTCGGCGCAGTATCGGCAATCATGGCCGCCAGCAGGCCCTGGGTCGCCGCCATGTGCAGCCCCCAGAACACGAGTCCCGCCGCGATCCATCCCAGCCCGCCATCGTAGGCGAGCAGCAGGTCGGCCACGATCAGGGGCACGATACCCATGATGAGCAGGGAATAGTGACTCATTCTGTCGGCCAGGATGCCGAAGGGATACGCGCCAACGGCATAGATCGCATTCATCAGGACCAGCACCAGCGGCACCAGCGCTACCGCGAGCCCGCTCTGCTGCGCGCGCAGCACCAGGAAGGCCTCCGAAAAGCGTGCCAGCGTCAATACCGCGCCCGCGGCGACCACCCACCAGTAGGAATCGGGCAATTGTTTCAGCGCTGCCCTGGAGATCGGAAAGGCAACTTTCCCTGCGCGGCGCGCCCGTGCCGGCTCACGCACGCCGACAGCAAGCAGCAGCACCGCCATCAGTGCAGGAATGACGGCCACCCAGAACACGGCCCGGAAATTGTCGGACCACAACAGCATCAGCCCCATCGCCAGCAGCGGGCCGATAAACGCGCCGACAGTATCGAGCGACTGGCGCAAACCGAACGCCGCTCCGCGTAATTCCGCCGGGGTGACGTCGGCGATCAGTGCGTCGCGCGGCGCGCCACGTATCCCTTTCCCGATGCGGTCAAGAAAGCGCGCACCCAGCACCCAAGCCGGGCCGGTTGCGAGTGCGAACAGCGGCTTGGTCACGCCGGCCATGCCATAACCGATCACCGCCAGCCATTTGCGCTTGCCCACATAGTCGCTGAGTACGCCGGAGAATACTTTCGTGATCAGTGCTGTTGCTTCCGCGATACCTTCGATCACGCCGACCGTTGTCGCACTCGTGCCGAGAACCATGGTCATAAACACCGGTAGCAGACTATGGATGATTTCCGACGAGACATCCATCATCAGGCTGACAAAGCCCAGCACCCAGACCGTACGGGGAACGCGGGGCGATTGTTCAAGTGAAGTAGTCATGAGGATGGAGGCTTGTTGATGAATTTCTGTTGCTGGGATGCATTAAACCTGGAGCCCGATCCTGAGTCTTGTTTCCGGGTTAACTGCTTTTCTTGGTAGAATCAAGCACTTAACTCTCTTTAGAAGGTGCCTAATGCTGTACCCAGAATTATTCAAGTCACTCGAACAGGTCCGGTGGAACATGGAAAAAGACATTCCGTGGGACCAGTTCGACGGATCAAAACTGACGGACGAACAGGCGCAAACCATCCGGATGAATGCCATCACCGAGTGGTCCGCCCTGCCGGCGACCGAAATGTTCCTGCGCGATAACCGCGGCGACAGCGATTTTTCTGCGTTCATGTCCGTCTGGTTCTTCGAAGAGCAGAAGCATTCGCTGGTTCTGATGGAATACCTGCGCCGATTCCGCCCCGAGCTGGTGCCGACCGAAGAAGAACTGCACAACGTGCGCTTCGAATTCGACCCCGCGCCGCCGCTGGAAACCCTGATGCTGCACTTCTGCGGCGAAATCCGCCTCAACCACTGGTACCGCTGCGCATCCGACTGGCACACCGAGCCCGTCATCAAAGCCATCTACAAGATCATCAGCCAGGATGAAGCCCGCCACGGCGGCGCCTACCTGCGCTACATGAAGAAAGCGCTGAACGAGGTTGGCGATTCCGCGCGCGCCGCGTTTTCCAAGATCGGCGTGCTGATGGCATCCGCGCGGCGTACCGAGAAGCCACTGCACCCGACCAACCTGCATGTGAACCAGGCACTCTTCCCCAATGATACCGTGCAAAGCCGCCTGCCGGATCCGAACTGGCTGGAGCGTTGGCTCGACGGACAGATCAGGTTCGACAGCACGTGGGAAAAGAAGGTCGTTGACCGCATCCTGCACAACATGTCTTTGTTGATGGAGCGCACCTTCGAATCCGTGCAGGACCTGAACCGTTATCGCAAGGAAGTCGCTGCGCGCCTCGGCCAGGGCGCGCTGAAATCGGCAGCCTGATCGCCAACGGCGCATCGCCTGAGGTAAGCTAGGGGCCGCAAGCACAAGCTTGCGGCCCTTTTACTTTCATCATGTCCGATTTCGAAAAGAAAATCTGCTCGCGCGCCGACCTCAGGCAACGCGTCGCCCAACTGCCCCGGCCCGTGGTGCTGACCAACGGCGTGTTCGACATCCTGCACCGTGGTCATGTCACCTATCTTGCACAGGCGCGCGAACTCGGCGCCTCGCTGGTGGTCGCAGTCAATACCGATGCCTCGGTCAAGCGCCTCGGCAAGGGTGACGACCGCCCGATCAACATCTGCGAGGACCGCATGGCCATCCTCGCTGCGCTGGAGTCGGTCAGCATGGTCGTTCCGTTTGACGAAGACACGGCTCTCGAAGTCGTGCAGGAAGCGCGGCCGGACATCTATGTGAAAGGCGGCGACTACGACATGAGCACGATCCCGGAAGGGCGTGCCGTCACCGCCTACGGCGGCCGCGCCGTCGCCATCGATTTCCGGCACGACCGATCGACCACCGGCCTGTTATCGAAAGTCCGCAAGGGATAAAGACATGAACTTCGCTCCGTTGGCGGAAGTCACGCGCGGCGCGCAGCTTGAATCCATCCACCACGGGGCCGTCGCGGTGGTCGATGTGCACGGTAACCTGTTGTATCGCGCCGGCGATCCGCATTTCCTCACCTTCACGCGTTCCACCCTCAAACCGTTCCAGGCCTTGCCCTTCATGCGCGGCGGCGGTCCCGCCCGCTTCGGTTTCACCACGCGCGAGATCGCACTGATGTGCGCCAGCCACTCGGGCGAAGCGATCCACATCGAGACCGTGCAATCGATGCTCGGCAAGGCGGGCTGCGACGAGCATCACCTTCGCTGCGGCTGCCACGTGCCGATCCATTACGGCATTGAAAACAGGCTGCCGACGGCGGAAGAGCACTTCAACCAGTTGTACAACAACTGCAGCGGCAAGCATGCCGGCTTTCTCGCGTACTGTGTGCAGCACGGTCATCCGCTTGACAGCTACCTCGATCCGGCCCATCCCCTCCAGCAGGCGATCCGCGAGAGTGTGGCCCAGGCTGCGGGCATATCGCAGCACGATCTCGCGGCGGGCATCGACGGATGCTCTGCGCCCAACTATGCCATGCCGCTGTCGCGCCTTGCGCTGGCCTATGCCCGGCTGGCGCAGGGTGACAAGGAGCCGGTGTTCGGCAGCGTCTTCGGCGACCTGTTTGGTGCGATGACCAGCCATCCCGAGCTTGTGTCGGGCCATGGCCGCGCCGACCTCGCTTTCATGCAGACGGCGCCGGGCGACTGGGTCGCAAAGGGCGGTGCGGAAGGCGTGCAGGCGATCGGCATCCGATCCGCGGGCATCGGTATCGCGATCAAGGTGGCGGATGGCAATGCCCGAGCGCTGTATCCTGCCGCCGTCGCCGTATTGCAGCAGATCGGCCTGCTCGGCGCGGTCGATGCGACGCCGCTTGCTTCCTGGGCCCATCCTGAAGTCAGGAATCTGCGGAGACTTCCTGTCGGCAAAATCAGCGCCACGGTCCGCCTTGCAAAAATTTGATCTGAGGCAGAGAGCTTTTGCTTCCGGGCATGCTACTTTGGTTGCAATCAGCCGCGCCTGCGGCCCGTGAACAGGAAGGATGCCAATCATGCAACGACGAACACTCTTGCAAGCCGCACTCGCGGCAATCGTGCTGCCCATGGGTGTGGCGCATGCAGCAGCGCCCGTGGTGGAAGTGTACAAGACCCCGACCTGCGGCTGCTGCCACCTCTGGGTCGATCATCTCCGTGCCAACGGCTTTGTCGTCAGCACGCACGACGTGCCCGATACATCCATCCATCGGAAGAAGTTCGGCCTGCCGGATGAAGTCGGCTCCTGCCACACGGCGATGGTCGGCGGCTATGCCATCGAAGGCCACGTGCCGGCGCAGGACATAAAACGCCTGCTGGCCGAACGGCCGCGCGCCAGGGGGCTGGCAGCGCCCGGAATGCCTGCCGGATCGCCCGGCATGGAAGGCCCACGCAAGGACCCGTTTGACGTCGTGCTGATCCAGATGGACGGCCGGTACAAGCTTTACCGGCATTACGCGGGCTGATTACCCGCGATCGCAGACGCCTCATGCCGGAGGAATGGTCCCTCCGGCTGCGCGTTCCGCATCAATGCCCGTGACGCATGCCTTGTTCGCCCATGGGTTTGTTCCTGTCCTGCACCGTCACTGACACTTCGATCTTTCCTGCCTTTTCAAAGGTCAGGGTCAGCGGGAACTTGTCCCCGGCCTTCAGGGGCTGGGCCAAGCCGATCAGCATGACGTGATAGCCTTCACCCGGCTTCATCACCAGCTTTTCCGAAGGCTTCAATTCGATCTGCGACACTTCACGCATTTTCATCACATTGCCTTCCATCGCCATCGTGTGGATCTGCACCGATTTCGCAACAGGCGAGCTGGCCGCGACCAGCTTGTCCGCTTCCTTGCCCGTGTTTTCGATCGTGAGGAAAGCGCCGCCGGAAGGTTGTCCCGGCACGGTCGCCCTTGCATACGGGTTGTCGAGCCGCAGCTCCTTGAGCTTGTATGCCTGGGCATTGGCGAAGCCGCAGGCGAGTGCGATGACGGCAAAGGAGAGTAATGAGCGCAATTGCATGATGTTTCCTTGATGAGATGGTAGGGGTTCAACTTCCGCCAGCAAAGCCGTTTTGCCGCCATGCTTCATAGACCACGACGGCAACGGTATTCGAAAGATTCAGGCTCCGGTTATTCGGCCGCATCGGCAGCCGGATCCGCTGCGAAGCGGGAAACGACTCGCGCAGCGCAGGCGCAAGGCCGCGCGTCTCCGCGCCGAATACAAACACGTCGCCAGGCCGGAATGCCGCCGATGCAAACGGCGTCGACCCTCGGGTGGTCAACGCGAACATCCGTTGCGGATCCGGCGTTTCGCTTGCAAGGAAAGCTTCCCAGTTGCGATGCACCTTCATCTTCGCATACTCATGGTAATCGAGTCCGGCGCGGCGCATCTTCGCATCATCCAGCGGGAAGCCCAGCGGCTCGATGAGGTGCAGTTGCGCGCCGGTGTTCGCGCACAACCGGATCACATTTCCCGTATTCGGCGGGATCTCGGGTTCAACCAGTACGACGTGGAACAAGTACTTCTCCCTCTTACTTCTGCGGCGTGCGCGCGAATACGAAGTTCGTCACGCGCGCCGCGCCAAAACGTTTCAATGTCGCCGCCAGTTCATTTAGCGTCTCGCCCGTGGTGATGACGTCATCTACCACGCCGACATGCAGGCCGCGCAGGCGGTCGATCGCGTCTGGTCGGACTCCGAATGCGTTGCGCACATTCTTGCGCCGCTCATCGGGATGCAGCAGCGATTGTGCCTGCGTATCCCGCTGGCGCATGACCAGGCGCGCATCGAGCGCAACCCCCAGCGCGCGCGACAGCGGCCGCGCGATTTCCACCGCCTGGTTGAAGCCCCGTTCCATCAACCTTTGTCGGCCGAGCGGCGTAGCCGTCAAGAGCTGCGGCAGCATTGCGTCGGGCGCATCCAGCATCGCATCGCGCAGCATGCCGGCGAACAATGGCCCAAGTTCAAGGCGACTTCCGAACTTCAGCGCCAGCACAAGCTGATCGGCTGGCGGCGCATAGTCCGTGGCAACAATTGTCGCATCGAATGCCGGCGGCTGCTTCATGCATTCACCGCACACGTTGGCCGACGCATCCGCAAGCTGCATCGCGCATTTCCCGCAGCGATGCGCGCGTCGCGAGAAAAACTGTGCATGGCAGCCCTTGCACACTGCCGCCACGCTGTCGCCCCCACAAAAGGCGCAGGAAGACGGGAGGAGGGTGGGCAGGCGTGCCCGCAGGTGTTGCGACCAGTTAAGCAGGCGGGAAAACATGGAGCAGGCAGGCCTTCAAGCGTGTAAACTGCGACCATTATCTCATTGACATGGCTGGATTTTCTCGTGCCTTCGCAACCGACTTCGTCCGACAGCAATTCCATCAATCCGATCGATATCGATTACCTGCGCCGCTTGTTTGGATCGCCCGACTGCCTCGCCGATTCGGAATTCCTGCGCCGGGAAATTGCGCGTCGCATGCACGAGCGACTGCCGCTGGTGAAGATCAAGCCGGAACGTGTCCTCGACCTTGGTTGCGGAACAGGCAATGATCTGCCGCTGCTGCAGGAGCACTATCCCGACGCGCAGGTGCTGGGGCTGGATGCATCGCCCGCGCTGTTGTCGGCCGCGTACGAGCGCCAGCGCGCCGCGATGTCATCCATGAACCGCCTGCTGACCAGGTGGCTCCCCGGCCGCATCGGCGCCGGACTGGATGTTGCGGGCGGGCTTGTTTGCGGCGACTTCGGACAATTGCCTTTCAAGAACGGCAGCATGGACGTGGTTTGGTCCAATCTCGCTTTGCATTGGCATCCGCACCCCGATAAGGTGTTTGCGGAATGGCGGCGCGTGCTGCGCGTGGATGGGCTGCTGATGTTTTCCTGCTTCGGTCCGGATACGCTCAAGGAGATCCGGTCCGCATTCTCCGTCGCGGATCGTCAGGCGCATGCACTCTCCTTCGTCGACATGCACGACTTTGGCGACATGCTTATCAATGCGGGATTCTCGACGCCCGTGATGGACATGGAAACCATCACCGTCACATACGAATCCGTCAACAAGCTTCTGTCAGACGTCCGCGCATGGGGGGGCAATCCGCTGGCGACCCGCAGGCGCAGCCTTTTTGGCCGCCGTGCGTGGGCTGAAGTTACGCAGGCGCTGGAGCAGACGCGTCGCGACGACGGCAAGCTTCCGCTGACTTTTGAAATCGTCTACGGCCACGCCTTCCGGCCCACACCCACAAAAACATCCAGCGGCGAGTCAATTATCCGCCTCGACTTTCGAAAAAAATGATCTGGATCATTGTGTCGCGGAAATTTTTATGCTTGATGTTCATGCCTGTTCCGGCATATACTTCCCCAGCTTGCAATAGACGCTACTCTTTCCGGCATGACGAATAGTTACTGACTTACGTCAAGCGCAGAATTTCTGTAAGGCGTCATTGTTCATAGTCGCCGCGCCAAAAGCGTTGGCGTTTTTGGTGCGGCGCGCGATCCCCTCGCTGTTTGCCTGATTCTTTCCTGGCCTTGGCCCCGGCAGGAATCACGCGTGCAGTTTCCAGGAAACCGGTGGCCGGGCTTGCAAGCTTTGCTGCCCGCCACCAGCACTTCGCACCGATATGCAATACCTGTCGATGGAGTACGTGCAAGAAAAACCAGGCGTTTACCCCCGATCCTTGTCAGGCATGTATCGAACTGCCTGTCATGGCTCTTGAGCCGGCCACCTTCGGGTAATTGCATCGAGGCCATAGCCGACTGGCATCGGCAGGATAAAAAGGACGCGAGATTGCGCGGAGGCTGAAAAAGCGCGCTGGCGTCGAAGAAATAACAGAATTCCAATTTCAGGCTTTTGAGGAAACTATGAAACTTGCAAAGCGCCTTCAATCCTTGATGCTCGGTGTGTCGCTCCTGGCCACCGGCATTCCGTCATGGGCCGTCGTTGACAGTCCCGGCGGCCCGGCTGTCCGCGAAATGACTTTTCAGCCGCCGGTGACAAGGATTGCCGAGGAAATCTACTCACTGCACAACCTGATGCTGATCATCTGCCTGGTGATTTTCGTCGCGGTCTTCGGCGTGATGTTCTATTCCATCATCAAGCACCGGCGTTCCGTCGGCCACCGGCCGGCCACCTTCCACGAAAGCACTGCAGTTGAAATCGCCTGGACCGTCGTTCCTTTCCTGATCGTCATCGGTATGGCACTCCCGGCAACCAAGACCGTGGTTGCCATGAAAGACACCTCCAACCCCGACCTCACCATCAAGGTGACCGGCATGCAGTGGAAATGGGGCTACGACTACCTGAAAGGCGAGGGCGAAGGGATTTCCTTCCTCTCTGCGCTGTCCACCCCGCGCGAGCAAGTCGTTGATCCCACCAAAGTCAAGAATGACAACTACTTGATCGAAGTAGACAATCCGGTAGTTGTTCCGGTCAACAAGAAGGTCCGCCTGGTGCTGACCGCCAACGACGTGATCCACTCCTGGATGATCCCCGCGTTCGGCGTCAAGCAGGACGCGATTCCCGGTTTCGTGCGCGACACTTGGTTCCGCGCCGAAAAGACAGGCGTCTATCGCGGGCAGTGCGCCGAGCTGTGCGGCAAGGAACACGCCTTCATGCCGATCGTCGTCAACGTCGTGAGCGATGAAGACTACAAGAAATGGGTTGATGGCAAGAAGAAGGAAATGGCTGCAAAGGCTGACGATCCGAACAAGACCTGGACCGTGGGTGAACTCAAGGAGCGTGGCGAAAAAGTTTATGCCTCCAACTGTGTCGTGTGCCACCAGCCGAACGGCAAGGGCGTGCCGGGATCCTTCCCCGCTCTCGATGGCTCGCAGGTCGTGAATGGCCCGAAAGCAGTCCAGATCGATCGCGTGCTGAACGGCAAGGGTGGAATGCCGCCGTGGAAAGGAGTGCTGTCCGATACTGACATCGCTGCCGTCATCACCTTTACACGCAACAACTGGTCCAACAAGGCCCAGGACAATATTGTTCAACCGGCTGAAGTACTGGCTGCGCGCAAGTAATTGAATTAGGAGATTGACATGAGCACCACTGTAGTTGATCACGCACACGATCACTCTCATGACCACGCGCATGACCATCCGCACGGCTGGCAGCGCTGGTTGTTTGCCACCAACCACAAGGACATTGGCACCCTATACCTGTGGTTCTCCATGATCATGCTGTTGTCCGGTGGCGTGCTGGCGCTGCTGATCCGCGCTGAACTGTTCAAGCCTGGGCTGCAATTGGTACAGCCGGAATTCTTCAACCAGCTGACCACGATGCATGGCCTGATCATGGTGTTCGGCGCCATCATGCCGGCCTTCGTCGGCTTCGCGAACTGGATGGTCCCGCTGCAAATCGGCGCGTCCGACATGGCATTCGCGCGCATGAACAACTTCTCGTTCTGGCTGCTGCCACCTGCTGCCATTCTGCTTGTTAGCTCCTTCCTGGTGCCCGGCGGCGCAACCGCAGCCGGCTGGACACTCTATGCGCCGCTGTCGACGCAGATGGGTGTCGGCATGGACATGGCCATCTTTGCGATCCACATCATGGGCGCCTCGTCGATCATGGGCTCCATCAACATCATCACCACCATCCTCAACATGCGTGCGCCCGGCATGACGCTGATGAAGATGCCGATGTTCTGCTGGACTTGGCTGATCACCGCCTACCTGCTGATCGCGGTGATGCCGGTGCTCGCCGGCGCCATCACGATGACGCTGACCGACCGCCACTTCGGCACCTCGTTCTTCAACGCGGCAGGCGGCGGCGACCCGGTGATGTATCAGCACATTTTCTGGTTCTTCGGTCACCCCGAGGTCTACATCATGATTTTGCCGGCCTTCGGCATCATCTCGCAGATCATCCCGGCCTTCGCCCGCAAGCAGCTGTTCGGCTACGCCTCGATGGTGTATGCAACGGCCTCGATCGCGATCCTGTCGTTCATCGTGTGGGCGCACCACATGTTCACGACGGGCATGCCGGTCACCGGGCAGCTCTTCTTCATGTACGCGACGATGCTGATCGCCATCCCGACCGGCGTGAAGGTGTTCAACTGGATCGCGACGATGTTCAAGGGCTCGATGACCTTCGAGACCCCGATGCTGTTCGCGATCGGCTTCATCTTCGTGTTCACGATCGGCGGCTTCACCGGCCTGATCCTCGCGATGGCGCCGATCGACATCCAGCTGCAGGATACGTACTACGTGGTGGCGCACTTCCACTACGTGCTGGTGGCCGGCTCGCTCTTCGCGCTGTTCGCGGGCACGTACTACTGGATCCCGAAGTGGACCGGCCACATGTACGACGAGAAGCTCGGCAAGCT